>CAYGUA010000001.1:0-315071 GCA_964353015.1 uncultured Marinoscillum sp.
AATTTTAATTTTCACTTTTTTTAAAAAAAAAAAAAAAAATAAATGCTAGGTCAGCAGTAAAACCAGAAATGCAATTTGCGAAAGGTGACTTAATTACAAATTGGAGTTAGTCATTTAGCTATTGCCTTGTTTTTTTTAATAGGATTAAGATATAAGACAAGGAAATTGATTTTTTTTTGAGACGTTATTAAAACGACAACAAATTCAAACTCAATAACCACTCACATTTGTCATCCACTCAATCCCCTACTCAAGTCTTGATGGGAAAAGCGTGTTCGATAGACTAGCGCAAAGCTCGTGCTATCCCGTGCCGCCCAAACAATCTATCCATCATTCTATTATCTTGCGAAAGTTTTCAAAACAAGATCATTGATTATGAGGCGAAAAATCCCTGAATCCACACTACCAAAAATAATCCGCACGCAAATGATTACTGCCGAAGGCTTACAGAAATTAAGGGATGAACATGATCACCTTTGCCGAGTTGAACGTCCGGACGTTACAGCTAAGGTTACATGGGCCGCAAGTTTGGGAGATCGATCAGAAAATGCAGATTACCACTACAACAAAAAGCGTCTTCGGGAAATTGATAATCGCATTCGATATTTATGTAAGTGTATTGACGATTTAAAAGTGATTAATTACCATCCCAACCAAGAAGGCAAAGTGATGTTTGGGGCTTGGGTAGAAATCAAAAACGAAGCAAAGGGTCTCCAAAATCGATTAAGAATTGTAGGATACGAAGAGCTCATTGGTAATAAAAATTATATATCCATGGACTCCCCGATGGCTAAGGCGCTTCTTGATAAAACTGTTGGTGATGAAGTTGTAGTTAGTACCAAAATCGGTGACTTTGTATGGAAAATTCTAAAAATAGAGTACCAGAAGTAGTATAACCAAAATAATTGTTGGCAATGTTATTTTAACTGGTCAGAGACCCGACTGAATTTTCCTGTTTGAAGTAACTAAACTAGAATTCGTGTAAGCATCAAAGTAGGTCATTCTCAGGATTTTCATTGATGGAAAAGTATGATGATTGACTGAAGAAGCTGGGTTTTTATTAATGTTTAAAAACCTTGACAATGATTCCTCAGATTTACTCATTTCATTTTCTCCTTATCCACCATTAAGATATGTGATCAAGTTCACTGCAATTGGCAAAATTGTTTGGGCAGCTCCAATTTATAATTGTAAGTTTTAGATTAAAGGAAAATTTGGCTACCTAAACAAAACATAGCGTCTAAGTTTGATTAGTATCTCAAGCTTAGACGCCTTCTTTATGTCGTTCAGTATTTAAACTGATAGATCAAAAAATGAATGTTTTAATATGAAATGGATGAAAGGTTATTCGATGATTAGTTTAGTAGTCCACTCCTTATTATTGGCTGCAAACTTTACGATATAAATTCCTTTTGAACTACTTGGTAGTTCAATATTTCGGAGCTTATTCATGCTTACATTTTCACTATGGAAGATCATTTTCCCGCTCAAATTGGTAATAGATAAACTGTTTTCTAAACTGTAAAAACCTTCATCCAAATCAACCCTAAAATCGCCTAATTTTTAGCGTATAAGCCGTTTTGAATTAACGGTGCGGAAAACAGGAAAAAGGTGACTTCCTATCGGAAGCCACCCTATAAATCGCCCTGCTGCTATGAAACAGACAAGACTCGCTTGTTGAATTATTTCAGCCTTTCTCTCAACTTCTTCAACCCATCAACCCCTCCAGCTGCAAGCAGCAAACTCAGCCCTCCATCTATTGGTGTAGCTGGTGGTGCTCCCTACTCCATTAAAGGAAGACAAGAGATTAACAAAAGGGTTGAAAAGCTTGTGGTTTTTATGATCGTGTTTTACAAGAATTTAGGCATTTGTGCCTAATAAAGGGTGCTTAGCACTTCACATTTAATTCAATATGATTTTCTTGGTTTCAATGCCATCTGATACAATGTAAATACCGTTACTCAGGTGACCCAAATTGATCTTTGCAGATCCATTGACCAAACGATTTAATACACTCACACCTGATAAATTATAAATTTGATATTGGGCTGTTTGGAATCCTGTAGTTTCGATATGAAGTGTTTTGTCGAAAACGTAGATGTTGGTTTTATGATCATCAAGATTCAGCACTTCTGCATTGCTGATAAGCGCGAACCTATCTTGGAACTGGCCTGCCTGAGTGTTGAAACTATATCCTCCAGAAGTTATATCAACCTTCTTATCAAGTAACCTGTCGTATAAGTAGTATTCACTGTACAAGTTTTCTAACCCAAAAATCAAGGTGTATTTGCCTGCTACTGCCACGTTGTATCCAACCGAGATTTCTAACTTCTCACTCGTGATCGTCTGGATAGTGAGATACTTACCAGCCTTCTTTGTATAAATCGCATAGTCAGCCTCCAGATTGAAGACCGGTGCGTCATAGCCATTCACTAGTTTATCGTCAGAAACTGACTCATTCCAGCCTACAATTGTTTGTTTGATCAATCCATCTGAGCTAGTCAAATTGAGTCTAACTATTGGAATTTTATTTTCTTCCTTTCGGAAAAAATTATCATCCAAGTTGTTTCCTGTCACTCTCATATTTTCTGTAAATGTGACCAAACCTGAAGTACTACTTAATTTCACAAAAAAGCCCTGTGCTGATCCAATGTGCCCATTCCAACGGCCATCACTATCCGGGCCACTAAGATCATCAGTGACGGCTGTTCTATTAGCTACTATGTAATCGTCATTACTTCCTCTGCCTGTATGGGATTCATTGTCATCCCAGATATAAATAGTTTCCGTGGTATTGAGATTAGCATCCAGAAATGGTGTAATAGCTATTGCCGCAGCATAGGGGTTGCTTACCAAATGCCAGCCGTCATAGGCAAAACTACCAGAGTAAGTAATTGTGCCGATGTTTGGTTTTCCTACAAATTCAATGAGCTTTTGACTGGCTTGGGTATAGCCTTTTGCGGGAATGAGTTGATCAGTTTCGTTTGTTGCTATCCACCTTGATAGGCTCATCAGGTCAGCTGATTGTGATTCGTCGTAGGTATAAACGTAGCTCCCTAAGCCCAAAGCTATAGCAGTGGCACTCTGCTCAACTGGTGATCCGACAAAGCTATATTTTCCATCAGAATATCTGGTATTTCGCTGAATTGTGATGTCATTACCGACATAACTCTGGCCTTGGTAGGTCAAAAAAGAAGCTCCAGATAGGATGATTACAGAGCCTTCATTGGTCACTGTTCCTTTTATGTCTAATGTCCCTGTAGTTATGGTAAGGGATGTGAGTGATGTTATAATCAAATTTGCACAGCTAAATCCCTTATCCGAATAACTACCTGAGATAGTCGCATTTTTTAATTCATCGGGCACTCCATTGTCCCAGGAGGATCCGTTCCAGGTTGTTGAATTGGCAACCACGGACTCCTTGGCAGCCACCCAAACGGTTGCATTGCGAATCATCCGATAATACTCACTGGTGGAAGCGTAGTTTTCTGTACGTTCACCAACCTGGATATAAAAAATACGACCAACCTCATCATTTAGATCAAAATCCACCAACCTGGTAAAGGCATTGGTGTGAACCTGTCCCGCTGGAGTTTGATCATTAGAAAATAGTGGTGTAATTTCATTGACTCCCCTTCCCAGCGTGACCCCTTCTTCAAAAGTCATGTTGTTGTAAATCTCATCGTAGATAGCAATCACTGGCAAATAGGAATAAGGTGAATTAGCTGCAATTGGCAAAGCATTACCAATCCATGGTGAGGGATCAACATCAGCCGAACCATGTTCCACTCCAAACGTGGAAATAAAGTGTCCGTAGTTGGTGCTGTGCATGGTATAATTCGCCAAGCTGGCAGACCATCCTGATGCGGAGGACTGAGCCCCAAAAAGAGAGATCAGGATATCTTTGTTCTGCGATCCTTCCACATCATTGTATAGCGCATGATGTAATCCGATAACTCCTCCTCCATTATCAGCATAATCGTAAATAGCCTGTAAAAATTGATCTGTCAATCCTGTCGACCAATGTTTATAAAAGATGACCACATCAAATTGCTCCAGAAAAGACAATGAAGATGCCAAATCATTTTTGTCAAAAGACAATGACCCTGTAATGTCTATTTGGGAAGGGTTAATATCAAAGTTATCGAAAGCGTCATTGGCTTCTAACACCATCATCAAATCTTGGTAATCAGCAGGAAGATCAGTGCCACCACCATGGTTACAAGGCACATCATTGGACCGATTGGTATATAGACAATCACTTTCATTTAAAGCACCACCATGAACTACCAACACCGATGTTTCCAGGATCTGATTTGCAGTTGAAGGATATGTTTCCATGATGTTGATGAAAGTTCGAGCAGCATGGGCGACAGTTTGTGGATACCAATCTCTGGTCGTAATGATTTTATAATTGCCTGCCCCATTATCATCCAATGCTGAATTGGGCGTGGATACGGTCACCCGATCATTGGTCCGGTGAGTAACCCCAAAATCAGCTAATGTCGTTGGAGTCTCTGGTTCTGGAAAGCCAGTAGCCTCGCCATCCTTTAGCAAGCTTATTCCCAATGTTTCAACACCTGTTCCCGATGTTCCAGGCACTCGCCAAAATACAGGAATACTCGCGCCATGACATTGCGCCATCACTGGCTTGCCTGCTACCAGGGCCTCAACTGCCAAATCATTCAGTTTCTGAGCAATATCTTCAACCACCTGCGCAGAAATCAATCGATCCGCAGTACCCTGACTGGAATAATCGCCATCCAACCTATAATCCAATGCCCCAGTGCCACCAACCACCACCAAACCAGCATAACCTGAAATGCTCGACACGTCCAAAAGAGATCCTGCAACTGACAGTGAAGACGGTGTAGTGTTGAGATTCCCATCCCAATCCGATCCAAAAAGTCCTGCAAATTGCTGTTGAAATTGTGCGTAGCTACTTCCTCCCAACGAATTGGCTGTCGCTTCAATATCGGTTCCCATTGGAATCATATAAATGGAAAAGTCCTGTGAGTTGGCACTTCTAACATCGACATTGTAGCCTGAAGCCTCAAGTGCCTCCTTCATCACAATGTACTCTGAATAATAAGTGTCCTCGTGAGACACAAACATCAATATGGACTGGGCGGAAATTCTGGTCGTCAGGAAAAAAAGAAACAACGCAGGTGTGATTATTTGACGAGAGATCATAGCCATCACTATATAATTCTATAAAATATTGGTAAATCTATATTTAATTTTCGAAATGAAAAAGCGACCCTCTTTTTAATGCCGTTCGATATTTCACTCATTTCAACGAAACAGCTTGAGCGCGCTGTGTTAACCGCCTATATCTCGAAATTTTTTAAGTCCGCAAATGGTGCCAACGATCAACAAGAGATAAGCCCTTATTAATATGGCTGGCACACCTCTGGCAGCCAAGGCTGGCTGGTGGTCAAAATTACATGCATGTTTAACCAAACCACATTGATACCTGATCGCAAATTCAAGGCAGAAAAATATAGAGAAGTTTTTTTTAAGCAATAAATAATTTGTACATTTGGGTAAATATATTTGACATTTGTCCGAAATGAAAAAATCCATCAAGCCCTATGCAATCCCATCTTCCTCCCCTTCAAAGGTAGAAGAAGCGGCAATGGCCTATGATACACCCGTAAAAAAAATTCTCCTCTCACGGAGTGGCCTCTCCACTCATTTTGTATTGGATCTCATGGCATCCTATAAGTTTAGCAAGCAAGAGATCTCGCAGTTGGCTAATATTTCTACCAAAACTTTGGAGAGGCATCTCCAGTCCGGCAGGATGTTTAGTGGCCTTCAATCTGATCGGCTTTTGGAATTGGCGGAGCTCTATCATGAGGGTATAGCACTGTTTGGCTCCAGCGAGAAGTTTTTGAAGTGGCTGAATGCCAAGATCCCGGCTCTGGGTGATACTGCACCAAAAGAATGGCTTGATACTCATCATGGCATTGCTATGATCTCTGATGAGCTTGGCAGGATCCAACATGGCATTTTTGCGTGATTGTATACCGGATTTGCCAAACGTATCCACCAGATCATCATCCTATGGATGGGATGGGAGCCTTTAGAAAAGGAGGCCGATGGAATTCTAAAGGTACCTATGCCGTTTACACTGCTTCCTCTCTTGCTCTTGCCCGAAGTGAGCTGGCCAGGCATGTCAACCTTGAAAGCGTTCCTGACGGATTCAGTATTTATAAGATCGAGGTTCCTGATCAGGATTATCCATCAATAGCGCCACTACCTGATGACTGGCCAGAAGACCCACCCAGCCGAAGTACGCAGGAATTGGGTGATGCTCTGTTGCAAAATCCGGCCACATTAGGATTGAAAGTGCCATCGGTATGTGATCGCGATTCATTCAACTTCATACTTAATCCAAGAAGTATCTACTTCAGCAAAGTAAGAGTGCTGCAGAATTATCCTTTTGTGCCTTAGCACTGAATCTTATTGGATTTAATGACATGAAAAAAACGCCCTCCAATGGGGCCGTTTCATAAACCTCCAGACTTCTGAAGACTGCCAGTCCGGGACTACCTGTCCGGGACTACCTGTCCGGGGGTTCCGAAACTTCGGAAGTATTCCATAGAAACACCTGGATTTAGAGAGGCTGTCAAAAAGCCGCTTTCGCAAATGATAGTTCCACCACGAAACCTTCATTGCCGCGAACATTGAAAACGGTATCATCCTCAAAAAGTAAATATTGTCCTTTGATGCCTACCAGTCGTTCTTCAAACAAAGGTGTTTTAGTCAAATTCAGACTTTTGATTTTGTTAGGATATTGAAACACAGGGAAATCTAAAGCCCATTGTTCTTTACTTTCGGACAAGAAATATGGCTTCACTTCTTCCGGGATATATTGCATGAGCTTATCGCGAAATTCAAACAAGTCTGCTTGTTCTACTTCATTTTTGAGCATTTTCCTCCAGTTGGTTTTGTCCGCTACAAACTCCTTCAACGCCACTTCCGCAATTCCGGCCAAATAGCGATTGGGTGCCTCAATGATTTCGAGTGCAGCAGTTGCACCTTGATCGATCCAACGTGTAGGTACCTGGCTTTTTCTCGTTACCCCAACTTTCACATTGCTTGATAAAGCCAAATAAACAATGTGCGGTGTTAACTGCACTTGTGCCTCAAATGCTAAGTCCCGATCTTCTTCACCCAAATGAGCTTTGGACAGCTCTGGTCTGATGATCCAATCGGCTGTTTGAGGGATTTTATAAAAGCAATCATAACAATGGCCCATGCGGTAAATCTTTTGCTCACTCCCACAATTCAGACATTGATAGCCAGCAAAAGTCATTTTCATCTGCTTACCGAGCAGTTCATTGAGGTGAAATTCATCCTTCCCTAATTGAAGAAAGTATTGGATGGGCGAACCGTACTCCGTTCGCATTTTTGTTAAAACGCCTTTATACATACTCAAAGAGAAACATTTTTCATAAAGTATTGAATCAAAAAATGGAGAATCGATCAATTCTGATAGCAGGTGCCTCACTTCTTTTCGTGTCATCAGGTGTTTGTACCTGACGATTCAGAACAATGGCGGGTGGAAACCCCCGACATCACCCTAAACACCCTGTTTATCGGTTTTAACAAAAAACTAGTACTTCTAAGGATGGTTTTATCGATCGCATTGGCTTTTTCCGGCTGCTGTGCGGATTAGAATGTAGGGACAATTTCAGTTATCTAATAGTAGCCTGCATAAACATATCTCATAATTGCATTAACAGTCATGGTATTACTCTGTACTTTCCAATTGAAAAAGAACTGTTCTAAAGGTTCACTTCCTCAACGATGAAGAATCCATCTTCTCCTTCTGGCTGATAAAGTGGTAAAAAGATCATTCCAGAATTGGGAGAATAGATATGTCCTTCTGCATCCATCGCAAGGAGTTCGCCCATTCTTACTTGTTGAAAATTTTTGTACCCTGGCAGCATTCTAAATTCGTCAGTTGGTGACACTTTATGGTGATAAAGTACAGCTACTTTCTTTGGTAAACCAGAGGATGTGGCCCTAAGGAGCTTAGAGTAATGATCCTCAACCTCATGATCATGAGAAGTGATCATACCCGACTTATCCAGAATCTCCCACAATCCTGAAGTATGTAGTTGATAGGCATGATCTGTTCCAATCATGCCTCCCTCGAATGCAAAGCTTACAAAGCCCCTTTGATGATAATATGACATCAAGGTCCCCACAAGGTATTTATTAATCTCAAGCACAATTGGAAGCTGCAAAGATTTGATTACCGGATGATTTCCTTCATCCTCTGGCACAACTATAAAGTTACCGTTATCAGCAGAGGTGGCGTGTAGATCAGCCAAAATCAAATCAGTGTAATCGCCTACTAATTCTGATTCAATGGCATTATAAAGTTCCGCAACTTGTTGACTTTCAGCACCTATAGGAGTACCACCTTTGATAATTTCCTCAATTATATCTGGAGACCAAACCCTATTCATATCACGGTCAATGAATCGTCGTTTAGTAAGGAAAGCAGGAAGATTGCCACATAAGCCCACCAGTTTTCCTTTGATCTTTATGTTATGATTTTGGATTGCTGAAAAGACGTTTCTGAATGCATGTACACCGATTTGTTCATTACCATGTATTCCTCCCACACATATAATAAGAGGTCCCTTTTCCTTTCCTTCTATTCTACCTAAAAGTCTCTCCATTTGTCTTTTTAGATTCAATTTCCATTATTTAATCACGGGAAGATAGGTTTTTCAATATGCTGGCTGTGATATTGAGAAAATTTCCTTCAGTGATTATGCCCACGAGTTTGCCATTCTTAACAACCGGCAAGCAATCAGTAGATTTGGATTTCATCAAAGCAAGTGCTTCTCCTATGGAGGCTTCCGGGTGAATCGTGGTTGGATTAGCATCCATTAAATCTTTTACCATGACATCCTCCCCGGGGCTTACATGCATTTTTTTACTATAATATTTTAGCAGGACCCTGTAGTTGATCATCCCTTTAATTCTTCCTTTATCATCCTCTACAGGAACATGTTTGATTTTTCGCCAATTAATGATATCTGCAACAAGCTCAGGAATATCATTGGCTTGGACGGTGAAGAGGTCAGTAGTCATAAACTCTTCTACTAACATGGAATAAGGTGTCCAGTTGTTCAGTGAATCCAAATTGGCCAATTCCCATTTGTGAACAGGCAATCCCTTTCTTTGGTTTTCAATCATGTTGCAGGTAAGGCCAGCGAGTACTTCTTCACGGCTAGTTAGTTTTGATAGTTTGGCATGTGAATCAATTATCCACTGGGTACCCGTTTGTCTTGTCTCATTTCTTTCTTCAATCACTTCCAGATACCTATCTATGTCTTTCTTTGCAATTTTATTAATCTCAAGCCCTTTTCTTGCAATGGGCAAAAGCTCCTCCTTTATTAGATTTCTGACGTCTACCTTTTTACCCCTCATCCAGGCAAAGTCAGTATTCATGCCATCATGAGCCGCTGATAAAAAATTATCTTTAGCATGATCAAATTCAATCATGTTTGTAATATCAGGGTATTCCTCTCCAAACCCGCTCATCAGTCCAATCCAAAAAGCAGCATTAGCTACTTCATCGAGGGTGGATGGACCAGACGGGAGTACTCGATTTTCGATTCTTAAGTGCGGTTTTCCGTTAGGGCTTACTCCATAACAAGCTCTATTCCAACGATATACAGTTGAATTATGAATCATTAATGCACTAAGCTTCGGAGTGATCCCTTGATCTATCAGATTCATGACATCATTTTCCGCATCTGCCATTAACATCACCCGGTACCTCACAATGTCATCCTTATACATATCTACAATTGAGTTTCTCAACCAATCATTTCCGAAAGTTACACGCGGACTTCTGTCTCTGATATGCTCACCTGTAATGCGTGTATCAACTGACTGCTGAAAAAGAGCTACTCTTGTCTCTGCCCATAATCGTTTGCCCAGTAATAGTGGAGAGTTACAGCTTATCGCCAAAACTGGAGCCGCTAAAACTTGTGCGATGTTGTATTTATGTACGAAGTTCTCTGGCTTGACTTGAAGGTGAACCTGAAAAGAGGTATTGCACGATTCCAGCATTGCAGAATCATGCTTGAGGTTGAGTTCGTCAAGCCCATTGATGCGCAACTCATAATTACTTCCACGCATCTTAGCTATGGCCTTAAGTAGCGCACGGTATCTTTCCAGTGGAGTCAGGTTTTCAATCTCAAGATCAAACTTGCGGATTGTTGGTAAAATGCCTGTAAGTACAAAATCAAGCCTTTCTTTATCTCCTAAGGCTCGCAGGGTATTCATCTTGTTATTGAGGTCAGTTTCCAGTTGAGAAAAACAATGCCCAGTATATGGCAAGGGATCCAAATTGGCTTCAATGTTGAATTGCGCCAGCTCTGTTGTGAATGAATTGTCTAGATTTTCCAATAATCCAAGTGATTTTGGTACTGGCTTATAATGATTATCTACTATACAAATCTCTTGTTCTGCGCCAATGTGCAATGGTTCTTTGTTAAACCAATCTTCATCAAGCATGCGCTCTAATGCGTGAATATCCTTCAATAAATACCTCGTAAAATCGTTGAGCTGTTTTTGTGTAGAAATGACTTTTACCTTGAGTTCTCCCATCCCATCGTATTTTGAAATAGAATTTAACTTCTTTTGATTAAATATCTACACGACAAAAGTCACTTAAGCGGGAAGTTTATCTCAAGGTTTTGAAATGTAAATCAAATCATTATTTCATATTGGAATGGTCTGAGTTGGTAGCTATGCCTTTTTTACAGCCTTAAGTTTTTTAAATAGTAAGAAAATCACCAAAACAAGAAATCCCATTACTAGACCAACCAGAATCTCTCGTACGATAGCGGGAAGTGTCGGAAATAAATGGTGGAAGAACTCGATGTTGTGTACAAATATGCCTCCTGACACAGTAATTAAAGCAATGGTACCTATGATTCCTAAACTCTTGATCACCTTGGGAAGCGCTGAAACAAGCACCCTTCCTATTTTATCAGAGAAACTGTTTTCTTGTTCGTTGATGTTGATAAGCTGATAGCCAAAGTCATCCATGCGGACGATTAGCGCCACTATGCCATATACACCCACTGTAGCTAAAACTGCAATCAGCGACACCACAGCAATCTGGATCGTAATCGGGCTTTCCACGACAGTTCCCAAGGCAATGATGATAATCTCCACCGATAAGATAAAGTCAGTCACAATAGCGGCTTTCACTTTCTCCTTTTCCAATTTCAATATTTCTTCCCTGGACAGGTCTTTGGCTAACGCTACTACTTGTACATGGTGATGCGGCACAAAATATTCATAGATCTTTTCGGCTCCTTCGTAAGCCAGATAGAGTCCACCGAGAACAAGAATGACGGTAATAGCTGTAGGAAAAAATGCGCTGAGTAAAAATGCAAATGGAAGGATGATGAGTTTATTGAGCAACGATCCTTTTGTAATCGCCCACAAAACTGGAATTTCTCTTTGGGAAATAAAACCCGAAGCTTTTTCAGCATTTACTGCTAAGTCATCGCCAAGTATGCCGGCTGTTTTCTTGGCTGCTACTTTGCTCATCAGCGCCATGTCATCCATGAGTACGGCTATATCATCGAGTAATGCAAAAAATCCTGATGCCATTTTTATGTCGGTTTTAGGTATTAGGTGGTTGGGTTTTGGGATTTGAAAAATTGATGTCTTAAAGGTATTACTGTTGGCGGAATTTTGGGCGGTCGGGTGTTTCAGACTTCCGAAGTTTAGGAAATGAGACTTCCGAAGACTGCCCGTCCGGGACTGGCCGTCCGCGTTTTAAAACGCGGACGGCTAGTCTTCGGAAGTCTTCACTTTCTATGTCATCTTCACCAAATCCGCATGCATCTTCTCTAGTGTAGCACGAGCATCTTTGGTATATCCTGTATGGACAGGTGATCCTTGAATGATGGTACTTCTGGTAGCTGTCAGCCAGCGAAACCGCTCAGCCATTGTAAACTCAGCAATGCCGCCTCCGGCTTTGGAACCTTCACAAATCAACTCAAAGGATCGGGCATAATCTTTAACCAGCGCAATGTCTACATTTGGAAATAAAGCCAGCATGCGCGCTTCGTCCCAATTGAAAACACATTGAAGAAAGCGCTCACCAGAGCAATACAGGATCGAGCCAATGTTCATAAACTCACCACGCTCCACCTTGGGTATGAGCCGGATGGTGGCATACTCAAATAAGTGATATCCTTGCATCTTCGGCTTCTTTTAAAAATAATAGAGATTGTCTTACACGCGTTTCCAAAAACTGCTGGTACACTTTGCGTTGGTCTTCCGGACCTTCAAAACCACGATCATCCAACCAATCCTTCGGGATCGTCGCGACGATCTTAGCTATGACTTCTGTCGTGATCATCTGACTAAAAGCCTGATCCACTTTCTGCAACTCAGTAGCCTTACTTATCAACACATGATTCTTGATCAGCGGAAAAGCTTGTGTACCTGCAGTATTGTTCCAGCTGTGTTGCCAATATAGTGCCGCACCGTGATCGATAAGCCAAAGCTCACGGTTCCACCAAAGTAGATTGGTATTGCGCATCGTGCGGTCCATATTCATAAGGAGCGCATCTAGCCAGACAATTTGTGAAGCGAGCAAGGGATCAATATCCGTTGCTACAGGATCAAATGTGATGGAGCCTGACAAATAATGCAGCCCAAGGTTCAGCCCCACACTTCCTTTCAGCAAATCCTGAATTTCTTCATCGCCTTCCATCCTACCGAACCCATCCGCAAGCTGTACAAAAACCAATTCCGGCACCTTAAAGCCCAGCACTCGAGCGATCTCCCCTCCGATCAGCTCTGCGATTAACGCTTTGGTACCCTGACCGGCACTTCGAAACTTGAGCACATACAAAAAACCATCGTCCGCCTCCACAATGGCGGGCATAGAACCACCTTCACGCAATGGCGTCACATAGCACGTGGTATTGACCTGTCTCAAGCCTAAGGGGTTGTTCTCTCGTTGCATCTCTTTGGTATCAGATGGCAAAGATATGCTATTAGGATTTTTGGTTTTTAGAATTTAGTTCAAAGTCACAAACGCGGGTTTTGGTAACGGTGAAAGTTGGAATTGGTTTTGAGTGATAATGTTGGAATTCTCATCTACGCGACTCAGTCGCAAACAAAGACTGAATGGGGTTAAAAGATGACAATTTAAAAGACACCAAATTATAACTATATTTTTCATAATACAGCTTAGGACGGTTGCGATCAACTCGCTGATCAAACTTGGACAAAGGAAGTAAATGAAACCGGTCAAATTTCACTTAATTTTACATTGATATTCTTATTATATCAGGACTACAGAATCTATCGAATAAAACCTGTCCTATTTCAATCCAAATGAGTCTATAGATATCATCTAGAAGACCATCAATAGATACTTTAATCTTTTCTGCAAATTCGATCAACAACTTTCCAATTGCTTTGCCAAGTGGGTGGAAAATAAAGTGACTACAACTGTTGTTAGTACATCCGCATGGAATGAACTTTATATTATGTTTCACCAACTCTTCCTCCCAGAATGACCTTGTATCTACATCCATTTTACTAAGCTTATATTGGTTCAAACCATTTTTAAAATCAATATACTTAGGCAATTCCGATGACTTTTTCACCTTAATTTTATTGCATGGTTTACAATTATTACTGAACCTTGAATCACCATGAACAAAACCATTAATTAGCTCAAAAGGTAGGAGATTTTCCATTTCATGTACAGGAAGAATTAAATATTCTCCAAAGAATGTCTTGTAATCAGAGTCTTTGAATGCTTGGGCGGTTGACCCTAGTGGAGCTGTTGGACCATACTTATCTGAGTCAATTAAACAAAAAGTATAGTTACTTTTTTCACTTGTTATTCGAATGTATTCTGCCAGAGTACTGGCACCACCACCGTTGCTAGTATCCCATTTACAATTTACTTCTTGGAATCCCTTGTACTCACGATAAAAATTAACTATCAGATTATACACATGAGCGTCTGACGAGTTTTCTAAGAGTAATCGATTTTTACCAAGAAAGCAATTATCACTAAAATATGTAATAGGAATTTCTAATGAATTTTCATTATTCTTAGGAGTGTCAGACTTACCTACTGAGATGATTTTTGTTACCGAGTTTAAGATAGCTGACTGGCTTGTGTACTTGCTATGAAGTAATCTATAAATATTTTTTGCTCGATCACTTAGCTTGTCATTTACAATAAGAGAATCTAATAAAACTCTATCTGGAACCACAAAATGGAATCCCCTAACTCTTATTTCAGCTAAGTTTTCAAATACTTCAATATGACTTGGTTCAGTGGTATCAAGTTTACAAAACTCAATTAGTTCTTTTTTTAAGTAAATAACCATATTTGAAATTCTATTTATAGGTTGTCTTCCTCGAAAAACCCAAATGGCCAATCTTTTAGAATTCCTTCATCATTAAATGAAGTTTGAGTCACTTTTGAACTTGAATTTTCAATATTCTTTTCAAACATTAAAACATTAACCGAATCTGCATTAATTAGTCCCTTGTAAACCCTTTTACCTATCGAGTTAACAATTGTCTCACTATGTGTTTCTAATATGAAGTAAATTTTGTCAGCTGGGTGTTCCTGATAGTATTTAATAACTTGAACAATGGCATCAATTAGTTTTGCTTGTATCTTTGGATGTAAATGGAGTTCTGGTTGCTCGATTGCATAAATTTTGATAAAACCTTCATCTCTATATCTCTGAGTGCTAGATACATTTCTTGAATGCCTACTACCGATCCAAATTTGAGTTATGATTGGAAGAATTTGGGAAAATCCAAATCCCAAATCAGCAATATTATGTTCCGAATCATCGTATTCAAATTTGACATTTACCGTAATATTGCCTCCCAGAGTTTTGGCCTTAGGAAAGAACTTAAAGAATTGAAAACACCATTTTTCAAATTCATTTTTTTCACGTAGAGAAAAATTTCTTAAAACAAGGGCTAAGTTTTTACCCTGAAAATCCACTTCATCTACACTTAAATCTTGTGGCCTATAGTACCTCTCTGCTGTGGCGCGTAATGGAGCAATATAACTTGTGTTTTTGGCTAAATCAGCAATGTAATGGTCTGCCCACTCTAGATAATGAGGCAATAAACTCATCAAAATAATGGATTTTAACTTTCTATATTTTTGGCTGTCAATTGACCAATTTTCCACCTTGTTCTTAAAGGTTTTGATATTAGTCCTTTTTAGAGACTCGAAAAGATCTGCATTTGACATTGGATTAAACTGATCAACAATTTCGGCAACAGTTCGCTCAGCCAAGTTACGTCCAGCAATTTCATTTACCATATTCGAGAGCTCCTGCTCAAAGAACCTATAGGAATTTATTGAGTAATGTTTTTCTACGGGATTCTTTGATAAGATTTGTGGCAAGAAACTATTACCTAAATTAATAGCATATAGGTCATTAAGACTCAAAACATAATCATCAATCTTAACCTCATTAATTTGGCCTGATTTCGCAATGTCTATTTGTATATTAAAATCTGATATCTTGATTTCCAGGTGTGAGGCATAAGTCCTATTTTCTTTATCACCCCTTACTTGCATCGCAATTCTGCATGATTTGTTGGGTTGGAATTTTAGAAACCTGCGACGGTAATATCTTCTAGCATAATATCTCTCTGAATTACTAAAATCAACATGATAAATAAACTCAATGAAGTCATCTTTATTCCTGTCATTTAGTGCATTTGAAAAGTCTCCAAAATCTACAAATCTACCGTACCATAAAATTGGACCTGTGGTTCTCGTTTCAATGCTTTGTTTAAGTAGAGGAAATGTTCTTAGAAATGTGCTTTTACCAGAACTATTGGTACCTAAAAGTACAGTGAGTGGTTTAATATGGATATCACCAGTATCCTCTAAAGCTCTCAGGTTTTTGAAGCCAACTATCATATTAATATGTAACTACTTTATATGGTAATATATAATATTATAAATAACTTATCTTATCATCCCTCACTTTTTCTATTCCTACTAGAGCCCTCAACCAAAACCACCTTTGCTAAAGCTACGGTCTGGTTTAATGCCCAAAGAGTCCACAAAACCCCGCCTGCCTGTACTATTGAAAACTTACAGAAGTTTCAAAATTTCTTAAGTATTAAAATAACTACACAGTGATATGAAAGTATTTTAATTGACCCTCCCCTAAAATTTCCCAAGTTTGGCAAATGCATAAACTATTTACCTCTCTATTGCTTTTTTACGTAAGCAGCTCGCTCCTGTCAGTGCAACTACTTTTGACGAATCAAATTTCCCGTTAACGTCATTATAAGATTGAATTCATTCAAATCAATCCCCTATTGCAGACATGTATTACCGCAAGTGAAATACGAACCGAACTATTTTTACCCATATACATTTGATTGAATTTGATTATGAGATTTTTGATACAATTATTGGTGTTTTCTGCCCTTTATTTTTCATGCAGTGAGAAAGCCGAAGTGGAGAAAAAGTCAATATTTTCCTTGTCTGCTGATTCATTGTCAATTGGTACACAAGGAGGAGTTCTGGAACTTGATGTCACAAGCGATATACTGTGGGCAGTGGTGGATACTTCTAATTGGTGCACTGCAATAGGTGATCAAATAACTGGCAAAGGAAAAATCACAATTTCGATTGATGAAAACACCAATGAATTTTCTCGAGAAACAGTGATTTTCGTCTATTCGGGAAAGGAAGAGGCCAAAGTGTTTATTCAACAGGAACCTTTTATCCATCCAGCCTTGCTACCGTTGAATTTGGATCCAAAGGTCGTTTTGTCGGGCAATGAGACCTTTGATACATTGGCGAGGCAGCCGCTAATGATTGCTGAAATTATGCAAATCTGGATCGTAATCGGGCTTTCCACGACAGTTCCCAAATGTTCAAAAAAATATCCGGATAAAGCAATAAACAGAGGTAAACACAGCCTTAAATGAATAAACTTAGAAAAATAATATTGGCTATTTTTTGAAGTTTTATTCCTTCGGAATTTGAAAATTAAATCCGATATAAATCCCGTTTCCATTATAGGATGGGTTGGTGGGAACAAGTCCAGTGCCATTAGAAACATGAGTCCAACGGTAACCAAAAGTCATTTGGGTTGTATTGGATAGCTTTACATTTGCACCCATGCCGCGTTTTATTATAAAATTATAGGCAGTACCCTGAGGAGGAAATGGTTTGGTAGTAAACACCATTCCAATGCTATTTTCAAAGAATAGAGTATGATTGATTAACTGAACAAATTCCCATCTAAGGGATCCGGCAAAGCCTCCTCCAAATGCGTTTACTTCGAATGTTTGCCCATCGACGATTCTTTCTCCTCTAGGCAGCATTAGAAATAAATCCCCCCCTACTGATAATCGATTCAATACATAATAAGAGGTTTCGGTGTTTAAAAATGCAAGTGTAATGTTTCGGTCGGTTTCTTCACTTGTCGAGTATTCAAAACCGGTAGTCGTTTGAACAGATTTTCTATAATTGTTCATGGTACTATCCACCCCAAAAAAAATTATTCTCTGGGCTTGAGCGGTCGAACATAGACACAATAGAACCAATGTGAGTATATATATATTATTATTCATTGTCGTATCCTTTGCTTAACGCTAACCTTTAGCTTCCCTTCATAATAGTATTCCTAGAAACAGATTTTTTACTTAAAGATAGAAAAGCCTACTTTATATTAATAAAAAATAGAAAGGTGCAGTTGCAAACTACACCCAGTGATTCCTGCCACCCTCCCCTAAAATTTCCTAAGTTTGGTGAATGCATAAATTACTGACCTCCATTTTGCTTATTTGCTTAAGCAGTTCTCACCTCACGGCGCAGACCAATAAAACAGAAAAAGCCCTTGTTACTTCCATCAATCAGAATAACGCTTATCACACGGAGCTACTCAAGAAGCTGGTGAATATGAATAGCGGCACAATGAATTTTGAAGGCGTAAAAGCGGTGGGTCAGGCATTAAGAACCGAGTTTGATGCGCTTGGTATGGAAACACAGTGGGTGGATGGTACAGCATTTAATCGTGCGGGACATCTGGTCGCCAGAACCAAAAGCAGTAATAAAGCTAAGGGGCCTAATTTCCTTTTGATTGGTCATTTAGATACCGTATTCGAACCAGATAGCCCGTTTCAAACCTATCAGATGCTGAACGACAGCATCATGAAAGGCCCAGGAGTAGCTGATATGAAAGGTGGCGATGTGATTATTCTGCTGGCGCTCAAAGCCTTGAAAGAAGCCAAGTTACTGGACAAGATGCAGATTCAGGTGGTGATGACTGGCGATGAAGAAAAGAGCGGAAAACCCCTTGACCTTTCTAAGCAAGCGCTCATGGAAGGCGCAAAATGGGCAGATATCGCCCTGGCATTTGAAAATGCAGATGGTGATCCCAAGACCATCGTGGTTTCCAGAAGAAGCTCTTCAGGCTGGACCCTTCAGGTAAAAGCAAATGCAGCGCATTCTTCGCAGGTATTTACCGAAAAGGTAGGTGTTGGCGCCATCTATGAAGCCTCACGCATTCTCAATGATTTCTATTTACAACTGTCGAACGAAGAAAATCTAACCTATAACCCCGGGGTAATTCTGGGTGGCACCTCAACAAACTTTAAAGCAAATGATAGTGGTGGAACGGCTTTTGGAAAAAGCAATGTGGTAGCACAAGAAGTAACCGTAAATGGTGATATCAGGGCAGTTTCTTTGGAGCAATTGGTAAAAGCGAAAGGCATCATGCAGGAGATTGTGAGCAATAACTATCCGGGCAGCTCGGCGGAAATCATTTTTGGTGCAGGCGGCTATCCTCCATTGGCTCCCAGCGCAGGCAATTATGAGCTGTTGAAAAAATACAATCAGGTCAGCCTTGACTTGGGCTTTGGACCGGTAGAAGCAGTGAATCCCAGAAATGCAGGTGCTGCCGATGTGTCTTTTACTTCAGGTTATGTAGACATGGCCATTGACGGCATGGGACTCAGTGGAGCAGATGACCACACGATCAATGAAACAGGCAATCTGAACATGCTTAGTGTGCAAGCCAAGCGAGCAGCTGTGTTGATGTATAGGATTGCAGGGTTTTAAAAAGTGTTGGAGTGTTAAAGTGTTTAGCGTGATAAAGTTGTCACTAGAAGTCTCAAATCAACATACATGGGACATTAGAGAAATTTCTTGAGTAGGGAAATAATGTTCTTAATGAATGATCATAGATTGGCATTATAAAAATCTTCGATGGCTTTGTTTAGTGCTTCATGGCGTTTACTACGGTACTTATTAAGGTATTCGTTGGTTTCATTGAAGCCGGCAATGCTGCTGTTGTATTCCACAATCATATCATTGTATTCTTTTACTTCCTGCTGGCTAGGCTTCTTTTTTGACTGAAAATTCTTCGCCATGGTATCCATGCGGTCTTTTGTACTAAAAAATTCAATTTGACCAGGCATATAACGCACTGCTTCACCGTAATAGAATTCAAGCATTTTATAACAAGCATTTTTAAAGTCTTCATTTCCATTAAATGCAGCAATTTTTACCATTGCTTCCATTCCCTCCTTACTTGTGATTTCAAGTGTTTGCCGATATTGCTCCATATCACCAATATTATCCAATGCAATGGCATTCAACATTTTGCCTTCATAAAAGTAGCTTTTGTAAAACAGTAGGTAGACTTTGTTGTAATAACTATTTAACCTTCCATAAGCATTCAATTTTTTAGAAATACGTGAATCGTCACTTGTCAGTCGAATAGCATATTTATTTGCAAACTCTGTCTGGGCTCTATTCAGCACCTCACTTGCAGAATCCATTTTTGCGTTTACCTGCTCTTTCATTTGCAGATAGGCCTCCATATCATCATAGGATTCTTCCGCAATCCGTTCCATATCCACGATCTGTTTGTAATTATCATTGATCAGCAGATAAGTCAGATTTAAGTAGTTCACATAAGCCAATTTCAACGAATTGTCCCCCAAATAAGACTTCACTTTCCCTGCTTCGTATTTGGCTGTTCGCAAAGTCTGAGCCAACTCTGTTCGTTTTTTTTCTACTCGGTTTGCCCCTCGGTCTCTCGAAGTTTGCCGAACATAATCCCAGGTGTCTTTATTTATCTGATCGTAGTTCGAAGCAAGTTCAGTCATATAGTCTCCCGGGTTGTCTTGTGCTATGGCAAGAGTTATCATCAGGACAAGAATAACGGATAAAGTGGTTCTCATATTTATGTTTATTGGTTGGTTAAAAATGCCCAGTCTTTGACAATTCTAAATGTTTCTGCCAAAATCGGGTCTCTCAATTTTAGATCGCTTATTTGTTTACTTTCCTTCAGAAAAGCTTCATCAGTCTCCAAAGGAATCATTTCAAATTCATCAGTCATATCAAAATCGTAATCAACTATCTCTCCAAATAGATTTCTAAAAGAATTAAAATGAAGCGAAACCCCGGTTGAGTCTTGCCAATATTGATTTAAACGACGACCTAGAGAGTCCATAAGCGTGAGGGAATTTCTGCGCTCTACTCTCAGAAGCAGACTATCTATCGGTTCGTTTCTTTGCTGGGTTGGACTAAAACGCTTTGATAATGTTTCATTAATCAGTGGATATTGAAACAAGGATTCACTTATCAACTCTTTTGTGAATAAAGAGGGTAACACAATATCGGGTAAGACCCCTTCACCCTGATAAGTTGATCCATCGATTCGATAGGCTTTGAGATTGGTAACAATGACTGAGCCATGTGGCGTTTTGGTGTATTTGGGTTGGATTGGAATCACAGTTTGACCCGTTGCTTTACCAAAAGTGGGTGCTCCTACCACTAGTGAATTTGGATAGAATTGCATGGCTGCCACGACCAGCTCAGACGCTGATGCAGATAAACCATTTACCAAAAAAACCATCTTTCCAGATATTAAACTTCCTCTTTTTGAATCCTTATAGAGTAAACCATCCGAATTTTCTTTCGTCTTAGTGGTAAATATTGGACCGTAATCTGTAAAATAGCCTATCAGATCATTTGCTTCATCCAGTGAACCCCCGCCATTGTATCTGAGGTCTATTATTAATCCATCCAAAGTATGTTTTCGAAGCTCCAATAAAATCAAAGCCATATCCTCAGCGCTACTTCTGGCACCCACAATCATCGGAGAATAAAAAGCCGGGAAACTAACATAACCCACTTGGGTAAGTGAATCTTTCAGCATAAATGAATAGGTGTGATTCTCATTGTTGTTGACCCAGCTCTTCACGAGCATAAATCGTCGAAATTTTTGGTCTTGTTTTGACTTCAGCTCCAGATGGAGAGTTTTATCCTCGTGACCATAAAAATAATCATCCAATTTTTCCTGACTGATACATGATAAACTGATTGGTTCGCCATCAACTATGATGCTCATAATTTCGTCCCCTTTGCGTAAGTGCACAAATTCCCCGGCTGAACTGAACGGGCTCACCTGCCCCACTATATATTGGTTGCCTCTTCGTTGGTAAGTGATACCAGTACCGTAATATTCACTCGATAGACTATTCAGAAACATGGTTTCCTCTTCAATAGTCAGATAGTCACTATGTGGATCAAAACTTAAACAATAGGCTTTGAGACAGGCATTTAGGATGAACTGACTAAGATTTTCTTCATTGAGCAATGATTCTATTCGGCATCTTTCTGATTTGATATCAAATGCAACACCTTCATTTAGTTGCGTATTTATTATTAAAGTACTAGCGCCATCAAGTGTAGTGTCAGTGTGATATCTATAAAGGACATTTAGTTTTATGTGCTGTTGCCATTTTTCAATTAAAGTTACTTCATCAATTGCCCAGGAAGGATCACCTCCAATAATTTTAGTTAGATAAGCTGTGTCTTGCTCAAAGAAATTCAAATTTGGCAATTGCTCTAGTAAGTTATCTGCTATCATCAGTCTATCACGATAAAGTGATCTCAATTCTTCTAGTTTGGAACGGAAGTATGCGGGCTGCATGCTAAAATCACTGGTGTCAAAAATCGCATTTATATTGCCGGTATCACTACTAATCAGATACAAGCCCCTGGGGTCTAATTGCTGAAGTAGCATGGTGCAAAACCTTTGAGTAAGTTTTGGCTGCACCTGCTCAAAGTCAATATGATTGATTTTTATGGTTTCTCCAACCAGTTGGATAAGCTCCAGATCCTTGGCAGAAAAATGCTTCAATTCCTGACTTTTGCTTACGCCAGTAATGGAAATCAAAATGGTTATAAAGATGAATTTATTCTTAAATAGCAAAAGACGTTCAGTATTTTATATGACTAAAATACATTAGCCATTGGATTTCTCCTTTAACCAAATAAAAAATATCAATAAAAAGTGAATTTGACAATCTGGCAGGATGCTGTAAACGAATCTGAAACTTCGGATTTTTAATATAAAACTCACCTCACAGTAACATGAAGGCATTTTGTTTGACTTTCGAGCAGGACATAACATTTACCTTCGGCCTGCATTTTGATCAGTTCTCGTGCAATAGATTTCTAAGGCGATAGGAATAAACAGGTGTACTGTTGCCCCGCTCAAAGAAGCGTGTCTGGGCAATATCAAAGGTGCGCCCGTAGTAATGCGATGAGTTGTTTGTAGTAGCGTTTACATTGTTTTTGCGCAGCGATTTTTGGTCTTCGATGGTTCGTAATATCGAGGTAACTGAAAAGCGATATTCTCTCATACCCAGTTCCTTAAGTCGATCACAAAAATTCTCACCTAATTGTTCTAAAAAGTCTTTTGCTGCCGGCTGCAAATAAGGCAGTGAATTAGTCAAATGAGGTATTTCATAATATTTATTGTCGACAATCTCCTCCAGATTATATCTACTACTGAAAGCTTTGGCATTTGATTGATGTTCGGCTTTTGATTTCACAGGTGCTTTGAGGCCTTTTGCTTTGGCTACTTCCAGATGCTGATCGTTGATATAGCGCCGCAGCGCATTGTTTTCATCTTTGGTTAGCACCGGGACAGGAACCATGTCTTCAGTTTTTCCTTTTGGCGATGGAATCAGCATTGTAACTATTTTAACCATAAAAAATATAGTCAATACCAAGATCCCAACAGCGATGAGGATTTTACGAATGCTGTACTTTCTCCCCTTTTTTATCCTTGTATTCATGTCATGATATCAAGCGCAAAGAGGCAATAAAAATCTCAGATTTAATCATTTCCGGACTGTCCTTTTCATACAGAATAAAGAAAATGATCCATCCCTTTGCTTTCAACTTGAGAAAATTTCAATCTTATCAGGTTTTGATACAAATGTCCTTTTAGTTGTCGCGAATTTCAAAAGAATTCTTGTGACTGCAATTAAATCACTGCCTAAAGCATTTATATGCCGACTTACAGGTATTAAAGTTCTGTAGGTATTTAACCCTTTCAATCAGACCATCCATGTAAAACAATCAGGATATCCTGTGTAATAGTGAACATTTAAAGCAATTTTGCGCTTTAAATACAGGGTTCAAATAAAAATCATGGTAAGAAAAATTATAGGCATTGTATTAGGTATTTGTTTACTTTTTACAGCCTTTTATGTGGCAAAGTCATTAATTGATTCTAATCAACATCCAAGTCGCCAAATTCCTCAAGTTATCAAAACAGTGTTTGTTCAGTCTGTTCTAAATGGAGAAGTTCCTATCAAAGTCAATACGAATGGAAATTTAGTCTCCTCCAGGAGAGTTGAACTATACTCTGAAGTACAGGGAATATTATTGGAAACTAATAAACCTTTCAAATCAGGGCAGTCCTTTAATCAAGGTGATGTGCTTCTCAGAATAAATAGTCAGGAGTTTTACACAAGTCTTCTAGCTCAAAGAAGTGCGCTTTATGATCGAATAGCGGCCATGATGCCCGACCTGAAATTTGATTATCCTGAAGCATTCGATCGATGGAATGCTTACCTCAAAATGTTTGATATAAATCAGAACATCAAACCCCTACCTGAGCTTAAGACTGACAAAGAAAGATTTTTTGTGACAGGAAAACAGATCATCACTACCTACTACAATGTTAAAAACCTTGAGGAGCGCTATGAAAAGCATGTGATTCGCGCTCCATTTGATGGTGTATTGGCTGAATCACTCGTAAATGCCGGAACATTAATTCGTCCAGGTCAAATGCTCGGTGAATTTATTTCTCTCCAGAACTTCGAACTTGAAGTAGCTGTGAATGCGGAATATCTTGAAATCATTAAAGTCGGCAAACAAGTGACGCTCAATGACTTAAACAACAGCAAGGAATGGACTGGGACTGTAAAAAGAGTCAATGGTCGGATCGATCAAGAAACACAAACGGTCAACATCTACATTGAGGTAAGCGGAGAAGGATTGATTGAAGGAATGTATATGGAAGCAAAGATTGCAGCCGTTCCTCAGAGTAACGCCGTGGAAATCTCACGTAATTTGATGCTCAATGAAAAGGAGATATTTATTGTGGAAAATGATGAATTGGTTGTCAAAGAAATCACCCCGGTTCACTACACCCGAAATACAGTGATAATTAAAGGTTTGGAGAATGGAACGAACATGATCGTAAGACCAGTGGCAGGTGGGTATGCAGGTATGCCTGTAAAAATGGATACTGACCTTTCAATTATTAACCAATAGACTATGAGGCAAATTATCTCATACTTCATCAAATATCCCGTAGCGGTAAATGTTTTGATGATATCAGTTGCCATTTTTGGTCTCATAGGGATGTCAAAAATGAAGTCATCCTTCTTTCCCTTAGTCGATTCAAAAGTCATCAACATTGCCGTAACCTATCCTGGAGCTTCTCCTTTTGAGATAGAGCAAGGTATCATCTTGAAATTGGAAGATAACCTGAAAGGCATTGAAGGCATAGACCGGGTATTGTCTACAAGCAATGAAAATGCCGGGTCAGTCAGAGTTGAAATAGAGAAAGGTCAGAATATAGATCTGATCATTCAAGACGTTAAAAATGCCGTAGATCGGGTTCCCTCCTTTCCTACTGGTATGGAACCTATAGTAGTCAGCAAGCAAGAAAATATACGCTCAACCATCTCCTTTGCACTAAGTGGGAAAGACGTTAGCTTAAAGACACTCAAGGAAATTGCGAGAGGTATAGAAAATGATTTGAGAGCGATGGAAGGCATCTCTCAAGTTGATATATCTGGGTTTCCTGATGAGGAAATAGAGATAGCTGTTAGAGAGAAGGATCTACTGGCTTTTAATTTATCCTTTGAGGAAGTAGCCAGAGCCGTATCCAGAGAAAACATTATTACTTCTGGCGGAAATATTAAAACCGATACTGAAGAATATTTGATCAGAGCAAATGGGAGAACTTATATGGCACGGGAGTTAGATTTCCTTGTTGTGAGAGCGGGATTGAATGGGAATGTGATCCGACTCAGGGATGTTGCAGATGTTCGAGACAGGTTTTCAGAGACGCCTAATGCTAGCTATTATAATGGAGAAGTTTCAGTAAACCTTACTGTAAGTAATACCAATGACGAAGACCTGATCTCATCAGCTGCAAAAGTGCGCGAATACATCTCTGACTTCAATCAAAAGTATCCGGATCTTGACCTGGATGTGGTAAATGATGCTTCTATCACTTTGAATCAGAGAACAGCCCTGTTGGCTGAGAATGCTGCGATAGGAATAGTGTTGGTTTTGGTTTTTCTTTCCTTGTTCTTAAATACACGACTTGCCTTCTGGGTGGCTTTGGGTTTACCGATTGCCTTCCTTGGAATGTTCATATTTGCTTCAAGTATTGGGATTACCATCAATGTACTTTCCTTATTTGCGATGATTATTGTAATCGGTATTCTAGTTGATGATGGTATCGTAATAGCTGAAAACATCTATCATCATTACGAAAAAGGAAAAAGTCGTGTTCAGGCTGCCATAGATGGAACCATGGAAGTGATCCCTCCTATTGTCTCTGCGATTTTAACCACGTTATTGGCATTTGGCACATTTCTTTTCTTAGATGGACGAATCGGAGATTTCTTTGGTGAGGTTTCTCTGGTTGTAATATTGACACTTTCAATTTCCCTGGTTGAGGCATTAATTATTCTTCCTGCTCACATTGCTCATTCAAAAGCATTATTGAGGAAGCAGGATGACACCAAAAAAAGAGGGCTTGCTTTGGTTTTCGCCAAGATGAGACAAATCAATAAAATCGGTGACAAGATCATCGAAATTCTCAGGGATAAGACTTATGCGAAAGTGTTGAGGTTTTGTTTAGAAAACCGATTTCTTGCGCTTGCAATTGCTTTTTCTTTGTTGATACTCACATTCGGATCAATTGGCGGTGGCATTATACGCACAACTTTCTTTCCGCAGATTACCAGCGATCAAGTAAGCGTCAGTCTTAAAATGCCTGAAGGAACCAATGTAGCGATTACTGATTCTATCTTGACGGCAATTGAAGCCAAAGCATGGGAAATCAATGAAGATTTTACGAAAAGACAGACAGGCAATAGTCAGGTGGTAGAAAATGTAATCAAGCAAATTGGCCCTGGATCAGCCAATGGTTCTCTCAGAATCAACCTTTTGCCAGGAGAACTTCGGGATTTTCCTTCTACAGAAATAGGTAATGCTATTCGTACAAAGATGGGACCCGTATATGGTGTAGAATCATTGACTTATGGAGGTGGTGGAAATTTCGGAGGTAGTCCTGTTTCCATTTCACTATTAGGCAATAATACCGAGGAGCTTAAAGCTGCAAAAACGGAATTAAAACAAAAAATGGAGAGCAATGCGCTACTCAAAGACATTACTGATAATGACCCGCGCGGTATCAAGGAAATCAATATCAAGCTAAAAGATAAGGCTTATCTACTTGGATTAAATACTCAGGGAGTCATGAGTCAGGTTCGTAATGGTTTCTTTGGTTTTCAGGCTCAGCGATTCCAGCGAGGACAGGATGAAATCAAAGTATGGGTAAGGTATGATGAAGAAAATCGATCAAGTATCAACAGGCTGGATGAAATGAAAATCTCAGCTCCTGATGGATCACTTGTTCCTTTCAAGGAAATTGCCAACTACACAATAGAACGTGGTGAAATCTCTATCAATCATCTCGATGGAAGACGTGAAGTCCAAATATTGGCTGACCTATCTGATCCTACTGAGAGTGCTCCTGATATCCTTAACGACTTGAAAAACAACGTAATTCCTCCAATACTTGACAGATATCCATCTGTGACTGCATTGTATGATGGTCAGAAGCGGGAGCAAAATAAATTGGTCGATTCAGCCAATACCATTATCCCAATCATCATTTTCTTAATATACCTGACGATTGCGTTCACTTTCAGATCTTATGATCAGCCACTTCTACTATTACTTCTCATACCTCTTAGCTTAGTAGGTGTGGCCTGGGGACATTGGATCCATGGGTTCCCAATTAACATACTTTCATGGTTGGGTATCATCGCCTTGATCGGAATTATGGTCAATGATGGATTGGTTCTTATTGGTAAATTCAATAATTACCTCAAAGAAGGAATGAAATATGATATCGCACTGTATGAAGCATCAAAATCAAGGTTTCGAGCAATATTCCTAACCTCACTTACCACCATGGCCGGTCTCGCGCCATTGATTTTTGAAAAGAGCAGGCAAGCTCAGTTTTTAATTCCAATGGCTATTTCTATCGCCTATGGAATAGCAATAGCAACAATACTTACGCTTGTAATACTGCCAGTTTACCTATCACTAAGTAATTCATTCAAAGTAAGAATGAAATGGCTAATATCCGGGAAAAAAGTGACACGTGAAGAGGTAGAACCTGCAGTGATTGAACTTGAAACAGAATTAGATGAAAAATAAAACGATTTTCTTTTCCATACTTCTTTTGCTTGCTGTATTGCCCACTTATAGTCAGGAGCTTCTAGGGAAACAAGATGCTATAGCCTTGGCAATCGAATCAAACTTTGATATCGTGAGAGCCAACCAAACGGTTTTGATTCAAGAAAACAATCAAAGCATTTTGAATTCTGGCTACTTACCTACTGTAAGTGGTACTGCCAATATCAATTATAATGTAGACGATATTACTGCTGAATTTCAAGATGGTACTGAGCGAACGCTGAATGGAGCAAAGTCAGATAGTCGATCCGCCGGTCTCAATGTCAATTGGATCCTTTTTGACGGGTTCAATAGATCTTTTTCTATGAGCCGAAATCAAGCGAGCTACTCAGTAAGTCAGCTTAATGCACGTGCAACACTCGAAGTGGTCTTACTCGATTTATTCAATTCCTATTATGAGGTGGCAAGGACTCAAAAAACTGTGAGGAGTTTGCAATCAACCCTCGAAATATCAAAGGATAGATTGCTGCGGGCTTCTTATGGATTTGATTATGGTCAGAACACCAAGCTTGACATCACCAATGCTCAGGTAGATGTCAATACCGACAGCATCAACCTGCTCAATGCACGTCAAAGTCTTGCCAATGCACGCCGAAACCTTAATTTTCTTTTGGCACGTGACGCCAATTTACCCTTTGAGGTAGATACTACGATCACCTTTACCATGCTGGAAGAAAAAGAAGTGTTCGAGTCTAAGCTGATGAGCAACAATACGCAAATATTATTATCTCAGGCAGGCTTATCTGTGAGCTCCTACAACACACGGATTAACTCAAGCAGATATCTTCCTACGCTTTCAGTTGATGGTAATTATAACTACAGGTTGGGTAACAATAACAGTGCATCATTTCTGGCGGCTAGCACAAGCAAAGGCCTTTCCTATGGTGCTACGTTGCGATGGAATCTATTTGATGGAGGAGCTACTACAACAGCTGTGCAGAATGCCAAAATCAATCAATTAATAGAGGAAACTACCTTAAAAGAAGCCAGGCAACAAGCCGTACTTACATTTGAAAATGCCTGGTCTGATTATCAAAACAGGTTATTTGTGGTGAGTGCGCAGGAAAACAATCTTGCAGCGAACAAAGACAATTTTGAAAGAGCCTCCGAGAAGTTTCGCCTTGGTCAGATTACTTCACTGGACTTTCGTACCGCACAACAAAATTTACTTCAAGCAGAGATCAACTTAATAGAGGCCAGATTCAACGCGAAGATCGCAGAACTGTCTATATTTCAAATAGTTGGGGACATTCAGGAGGCTAATTTCTAATCTTAGAATTAGTATTATTATGCCCCTGAGCTATCTTATTTGGCATTCTGTAGCGAGCAAATATTCCTGTCTTTTGTATAAATAAGCATCTGCATTTTTTATTTCGCTCTGGTTTATGTTCGGGTACGTCTCCTCAACTTATTGATTCGATCCTGATAATAGGCTCTTAGTTCATCTATAAAAGTTGAAGGGTCTTTGTACGTGGTTAAAACCAAATAAGTGTGGCGGCTTTTAAGTGCTTCAATGTCTTTTTCAAGTTGCACTTTTTCCTTGATCAGATAGGCATCAGGCGATGCTGTCAGCTCGACTTTGTCAAACGAATGAGCCGTATTCTTTGTGAGCTCAGTCTGACTGAACAGGTGAGCATGATAAGCTTTTAAAGTAGCAAGGTCTTCATTTTTATAAATTTCCACCAATCGTGTTGTCAATGCAGTAGCAAGATCTATTTTGTCATCATTCATGGAGAATTTATCAGGATGTACAAACAGCATAGCTTCACGATATAATCGCTTTTTCTCTTTATTATCCACTTCGTTGGAAACAGTGGATACTTGAACTTGCTTTTGCGTCTTCAACCCTACTGGCTCCACATAATTCTTCCCCTTTTTCTTTTGTGCCAGTCGTTTAGATTTTTTCTCTTGCTTTTGCGCTTTATATAACACAGATAGCTCCTGAGCTTCTATCAACTCATGAGTAAGCTGCGATCTTAACAGCGTCTCAAAGGCATTTATTTTACTGGATAAATCATCCAATTCGCACTTCAATGTTGCAATTTCATCTTGCATCGAGATCCTGTCTCTATTATTATCTTCAGCGCCTATCAGCTGATCCTGCTTCATTTCACAAAGGTTAATGATTATTACTATCAATCTTACTTTACTGAATATGTAAAGCTATTTCAAGATAAGACTGCTATTAACACCACCAATGGATTTTAAATTTATTAGGTCAATGTTGCAATCTATTCTTACTTTTAGCGATGCTAAATGAATTTGAGATTCAATGACTTTCTCAATTCCGACTTACTTCAGTTTTCCTTAACCTCGTAAAGTTTAAATGGGCATTTTCAATATTATCACCATCCTAATTATCCTTTCAGCTGCTTTTGCATTTATCAATACCAGATTCCTAAAACTCCCTTTCACCATAGGTTTGATGATCATTGCCATCGTTTTCACTATCGGCATCATCATACTTGGTAGTTTTAATCATTACGTACTTGATGAAGCCAAACTACTGATCCAGTCGGTAGATTTTGAAACGGCATTGCTTGATGTAATGCTGAGTTTTCTGCTTTTTGCTGGTGCATTGCATACCAAACTGGACGCACTCAAAAGACAAAAAGGGCCAATCGCCTTGTTTGCTACCATAGGAATTGTGCTTTCTACGTTTCTCATTGGCACCATGATGTATTACCTATTCATGGCTTTTAGTTACCCGATCGATTACATCTACTGCTTTCTTTTTGGAGCGCTGATCTCTCCTACTGATCCCATTGCGGTGCTGGGTATTTTGAAAGAAGCCAATGCTCCAAAAAAACTGGAAACTAAAATCGTTGGTGAGTCGCTGTTCAATGATGGTGTGGGTGTGGTGGTTTTCATTGTACTTTTCAAAATTGCTGAACAAGGACTGGATTCTATGGGTTTCGGTGATGTGGTTTTGCTATTCGCGACAGAAGTTGCAGGTGGTCTGATACTTGGTTTATTAGCAGGTTGGGGTGCTTTTCGATTGATGAAAGTCATAGACAATTATGAAACAGAGGTCATCATAACTTTGGCACTTGTAATGGGCATTTCTGCTTTGGCACACTACTTACATGTATCCGGACCGCTCGCTGTAGTAGTGGCAGGGATTTTTCTGGGAAACAAAGCTCCAAATATTGCATGGTCCGAAAACACGCATAAATACGTAGATAAATTTTGGGAACTCATTGATGTCTTGCTCAATGCTGTTCTTTTTGTGTTGATCGGGCTTGAATTATTGGTTATTTCAATGGATGGAAAATATCTCTTATTTGGTTTGATTGCCATACCACTGGCTCTGTTGTCAAGATACCTTGCGCTTTCAGGCCCGGTAGCGATTTTTAAAACCAGGCTGGACTTCATCCCTAAGACAAACCTAATTATGACCTGGGGCGGAATCCGAGGCGGTATTTCCATTGCTTTGGCTTTATCACTGGCGCCTCAAATGGAGCGGGAGCTTTTTCTTACCATCACTTACGTAATTGTCGTATTCTCCATAATCGTTCAGGGGTTGAGCATTGGCCCTTTGGTGAAGAAGGTTTTGAAGGACTCGAATTCAAATTAGCAGAATCAGGAATGTAAATGTTTGAACTGGAAATAAGGTTTTTAGGAGCTGCTATTTCAGGGTTGCCTTTGCATCAATAAGACGATTTCACCCCTTAAACCTCCAAGATCCATTTTAGAGAGATTATTTATGGCAACAAATCCTGATGGTTTTAAACAACCAAGGATAAAATATTGGCCACTTTCAGAACAATTTCAATATTTCTTTCCAAAAGTCTTTACACATTGATAATACCCTTGTCTAAGCCTCAAAACCAAACTAACGTTCTGAACATGGACAATTTTATTATTATCAATTTACAGGCGATCATAGGTACCATCAGTATTATCATCGGATTCAAATGGTGGATTCAGCCTCGGCTAGCCAAGCTATCAATTCATGATGCATTGCTGCCTTTAGTATTCTTAAACACGTTCCGATACCTCGGATTATCCTTCATGGCTAAGGAACAATTTTATGATGGATTCCCTGCGGAATTCCTCAATACCGTGGGTATTTGGGATATGATCACAGCGATTCTCGCCATCTTTGCAGCCATTGCACTAAAGAACAAATGGAGCTTTGCTATTCCTCTGGTATGGGTATTTAACATCGTTGGCTTTTCAAATCTTATTACTGCGTTTCCACAGTTTTTCGGCCTCAAACTTTACGATCACGACTTAGGCTTTATCTGGTTGATGTTTGTCACTTACGGTTTGATGACCTTTTTAAGTCACATCTATATTTTCATCAAGTTGATTAAAAACTTAAGAAAGAGTTGATATGAAAAAGGTCCTACCCTACATTTCCATTATCGGTACTGGTGCCTTTGTTGGTAACATGATTAATATCGGACTTAGCTATGCCATTCATTGGCAGTCATTAGATCCGATTGCTTTTATGGAATCCTTTAAGGTTGATTTTCCGCTTTTGCTTGGTCCAACAACCGCTGCATTGATGCCGGCTTTTATTGCCACTATTTGGCTGTTTTTGATCAGTAAAGACAACAAACAAGCAAGACGTTATTGGCTTTATGCACTTGTGGGTTTGCTCATTGTGAACATCCAAACCGTAGTTTATCACCTCCCTATGAATTTAAATTTTATGGAGTTGAATTATACTGCAGCTGAAGCCACAAACAAACTACAAGGTTGGGTGGTTTTCCATTGGATCAGAATTGGTGTTGCTATAGCTTCGGGAGTATTTGGGATAAAGGCTTTTCAGCTATCCAAATAAAGACTTCCGAAGATTTTAAAATGCGGACGGTAAGAAAGACTTCCGAAGTTTTTAAACCCGGACGGGTAGTCTTCGGAAGTCTAATCGGAAGACTTTTAGTCCATAGTTATATCTTTATAAGACCAGATCAATTACACAAAAATCAATAGCATGAATCCATTATCAAATGCCTATCCTTCAGATGCTTCTGACAAAGAACTTATCGAACAAACACTTGAAGGAAATAAAAAAGCCTTGAACCAATTCATTGAGTGACACCAGCCTTATATCTACAATATCGCATGGAAGATGGTGGGTAACCCGATGGATGCAGCGGATCTTAGTCAGGAAGCTTTAATCAAGATTGTATCCAATTTAGGAACGTTCAATTTCAAGAGTTCATTCCGGACCTGGGCGTATCGTATCGTGATGAATCATTTTCTCAATGATCAGAAGAAACTTCAAACTCACTTCCCTCCCAACTTTGAGGATATGGGACAAGCATTAGATGCCGCTCCAAGTATTGAATTAAGCGCCGATGAAAAGGAAGAAAAAAAAGAGGCCATTCGTGAAGTGCGCTTGACTTGCCTTTCTGGTATGCTGCTTTGTCTCAATAAAGAACAACGCTTGATCTATATCATCGGTGAGATCTTTGGAGCAGACCATACCGTAGGTTCGGAGATGATGGAAATGAGCAAAGACAACTTTCGAATGAAGTTGAGTAAGGCTAGAAAGGATTTACACCAATTCATGCAGCATAAATGTGGTTTGATTGATAAAGCCAATCCTTGCAGATGTCACAAAAAGGTCACTGTTGCCTTGGAGGCCGGTATCGTAGATGCGAAAAACCTACTTTATAATAGAAAAGAGTACTCCACTTTCAGGGAACAACTGGAACCGGATGCAAGCTATCTGGTAGACGAATCAGAAATGAAATATGCTGAACTACATCAGGACCACAGCTACAAGACCACTTTCGAAAAGAAGAACTTTCTCAGCGTCATTCTTGATGATGCCAACTGGAAAAGTCGTTTGAATTTGAATTAAGCACTTACCTTGATTGAATAAATCAATTGGTTTAAATGCATTTTTCCCTAGATTATTCTACTACAGTTATAATTACTCTTTGGTAGCGGGTCAGATTAGGTATTCCCCCATCATTCACTTCACAGATTATGTGAATGGTCTGTCCAATAGCTGCGTCTTTGGGTATGATTAGTGAGATTTCTTGATTTTCAGCCTGCGCGATTATTATGTTACCTGGGTAGGTATCCGCATCCTGATATTGCCACCAACTATATGATAAGTTGTCACCATCTGGGTCAAAAGTCCCTTTGGCATTCAAATTTATCTTATCACCTGATTTAACTGATAGATTAAGAGGGTTTAAAAGTTTGACCACTGGTGGATGGTTGGACTGCTCGAAGGATTTTACACACCAATCCGCACGGGAAGCAAAGTCATTTTGAATCACATCAATCCATCTTGTCAATGGTTTAAAATATTCTTTCATTTGATCCTGATCATGTGGATATGCATTTCTCATGTATTTTCTGCCCCAGGCCGAACCTGTATACCATCTACCATTAGGATAATCATAGTCCTGAAGAGGAACTGGATCCAACCATGTGTTTTCGCGAATTTTCACATAACGACCACCCCAGCCTCCAAATTCCGGAGATTCCATATTTCTAAGCCCCGTCAATATATTATAAAGAAAAGCCGGAGAATCTCCTTCTGATCGAAAATCTCCTTCTTTAAAATCCGTGTCTCCAGTCAAACCGTGGCTGCCGGACACATGCGCTTTGTACAGCGAACATAATGAACCATGATCTTGCAGAATATTGGATATCATCCAATCTCCTTTGAAATAAGCTTGCTTATCTTCAGGTAAAATCTTGTTCCACTGATAAGCAATGGCCCAGAACTGATCACTAATGATGGTGGGAATATTGTATTGGCCCCAATGTGGACGTATATATGACTGATAGGTAGAATCCTGTTCCCAGATAAAAAAGAATCGCATTTTGCCGGCTACATATTCCATCTGTTCTGGATGATTTTCCTCTATAGTTTTCAAAGCTCGGGCTATCGTATTCGTTCCACCCCAGGCATGAATCCAGATTGGATTGTCATCTGTTGTATCTAAAAGGACTTTCACGATGTGCTGTGATCCTGGAGTAATCGAGTCCATCTCCCCCTCTGTTTCTACATTTCCAATTAGTGTTATTGATTTCAGGTAATCTGGCGTGGGATAATTGTTGTCATGTTTTAAAAGATTAGGATAAACTTCAGAATAGGCTTCTAAATATGGGTCTAGCCAATCGTCCCCCGCCCATTTATGACCATGCCAATGGTATTGAGAACTGGAAGTAATGATTCCCTCCACTTCCCATTCATTTGTATAAAGCAGGAAGCGAACCATGGAGCATTCATCATCAATCTCTCCATCTGATGTCACAATGATCCGTGGTTTTAGATCATTTTCAGCTTGAGGCAGAGAATCAGAACAATTAGACAAACTGTATATTGATAATAGAGCCAAAAGAAATGAAACTGGAATATTCATGAATATTAGTTGTTTATAAATGATTCATCTTGATTATCCTTTAATCCTGAAGCCATTTCCATCGCTCACCCCAATCCAATAATGCTTCATTCCGCCCACTAAGCACAGTTTTTCCTCCTTGTCTATCACCATCATAAAGTTCAGGTTCTAAACGGTCTGTGTACCAATTGGAACCGAGTTGGTAATCAGTTGAGCGAGGTTTGCCCGGCCATTTGTTATCGACAAAAAACTCTCCATCTTGTTCTGTAAAACCGAGAATTCCTGATGTAATTCTGTAGCTAAGTCTTTCAGATTTTTTAGGTACATATTTCACAGCATAGTCATCATTTCCCAAATAAAAACCATCCCATTTCTGTTCTCCTATCCCAGCTTGAACAATCATGGTAAAACATGCTGAATCTGAGGGTATAATCATCTCAGGACCTTTGAAATGAAATTCTAAAACGGAGCATAAAGTTACTGTATCATTTATGGTTGTATTTCTATTAAAGATGGTTCGGGCACTATAATCGAAAGACTCAAAACTCCCACCCCAGCTTTTTCCTGTTGGATCATTGGGGTTGCCATTCATCACATATAGAAGCGATGGTGTATCTCCCATTTTTATATGTCCTTTATAGTGATTTTTAAAATCTTTACCCAGATACCCTGCTTCCTTGATAAACGTGTGGTAATAGTTCTCATTCTTCAAACTATCTGGTGCAACACGCTTAGAAAAGAAGCCATAATAGGATGCATTCACCTCAATAAACCATAAATCTGGAAAGTTTTCTACGATGTAGGAATAGCTATTCACACTCCATTTCTTATTGGGGCCACCTATCCAGTATACCTTTATCTTGTCTCCAATATCGGGAGCATCATGCAATGCCTGAGCAAGATCATCTAATCCTCCCCAGACCAACACCCAAAGTGGCTGCTCGCTTTCTTTTTTAGCACATTTTACAATCCACTTTGAACCTTCAGTAGAAGTCGTAAATCCCTTATAGGGAGCAGCAGTTTTGCATCCTTGCTTGGTTAGAGCGCGTAATGCTTCAGGATTGGGAAAACCATCTCTATGAGCTATTAGCTTTGGTAGGTCTTGCTCATAAAGAGAAATGGTCCTTAAAATCTCCTCTTTATTTCCATTACCGTATGAAGGTGAGGAAATCAGGCCTTCTATCTGAAACATATTTGCATACATCAGCAAATGGATCATGGACTGGTTGTCATCAGGGTCTGTACCACCAATATCAGTACTGATTAATATCCTGGGTTTTATATCGCCTTTTTCAATTTTTTGCTTACATGATGATGAGAATAGCATCATCAGTATCAGAATAATTGATAAATCTGTATTCATTTTCTTTTGCAAGATCATTATTTAATACTATTCAGGTAGTTTTCTAACATGGTGTATCCCTCTTTTCCGAGTATGTTCCTGTCTGATGGATCTTTCTTGTCAAGACCATTTGCTTCTTCCCATTGATCTGGCATTCCATCATGATCAGAATCTATAGGGGCTTGAACGGATTTCAATTCAGGCCACCCTCCTGCGTCGTTTTGGGAGTCAATAATGCCTGATACTTTTTCAGGATTGGCTACCTTGACGCGTGTTTTGTAGCTTTCTCCTTCATAAGTCGCAAAGCCATCACGACTTTCTTTTATTATTCTACTGTCAATAGCATCTCTCTTTGGCAAGATAGCTCCGGCGCTCTCAAGTACGAACTTGTAGGCTTCTTCGGCAGATTGTTCCTGTATGGGCATGGATTCCCAGGGCTGATTTAATCGGATTTTTTCGAAAGAAATATCAGTCTGAACTCCACCATCCCAGTTGTTTTTTGAAACCTCAGGATTTCCGACCATGAAATTATCAGCGATATACCATCGACCAAAGTCCTCTTCATCTCTAAAAGATGGATTGGCAATCCGGTAAGAAACCTCTCCAGGTTCGGTAGCGGGACCGGGTTTATAATAGTTTGCCACTATGTTGAAAGTGGAAAAATTACGATCGGGTCTTCCATTTTGGAGCGCCTCGCCTCCATAACAACTATTATATCCCCAATTGTAGATTACATTATTTCTGTAATCAGTATATCCGGAACCTGATGCCATTCGTGGATTGCGACTGGTGTGATGCGCCAGTAAATTGTGGTGGTAAGAACTATAATTCGACCCCCAGATACCACCAAACCCATGTGAGCCTTTTACATGATTGGAACCGCTAAGACTTTCGGCGACTATACTCCATTGAACAGTAATACTATCACATTGGTAGATCGACATGCATTCATCAATGCTCCAGCTTGCGGAAACATGATCTATGATCACATGCTTAAAGTATCTCCCTCCTACGGCATCATAATCTTTACCAGACACATCTCCCGGCCTAACTCGGATATACCGGATAATCACATGATTTGCATCAATACTTAATGGGTAATTTTTCAGACAAATGCCATCACCTGGTGCAGTTTGCCCAGCAATGGTGATATATGGATTTTTGATCTTAATCGGACTCTCCAGTTCTATATTTCCAGAAACACGAAATACGACTGTTCTTGGTTCCTTTGCATCTACAGCGGCCCTCAAGCTACCAAAGCCAGTATCATTCAGATTGGTAACTTCATAAACCACTCCACCTCGACCACCTTTGGTAAACTTGCCGTACCCTTCGGCTGTAGGAAATGCAAGTTGTTGAGCATATATTTCAGAGATCATGAGTATGTGAAGTGCAAAAAACAATTTTGTCATTGTATTATCTTTTTGATTTTCTTTAAAAGCACCTTTTATTAAATGAGTTGCTCCACTTATTTGGATAAATCAATTTACATAAATAGTTATTTGGCAAATGTGAAATTTTACTTGCGAAAATAGATTTACACACGTTTCTAAAACTGTAACGCAGGATTCATCCTACCTTTTTTCAACAAAATCCTTCGGGGAAATTTTATAATGCTTTTTAAAAGTATTGCTAAATGAACTCGGTGTTGCAAAACCTGTCATATGAGCTACTTCAGAAACTGTAAGTTTGCCAGATTTCAGTAATTCCGCTGCTCGCTTCAGGCGAATGGAATAGATGAGCTCCGAGGCAGAAACATCCAAAAGGTATTTTAATTTTCTAAAAAGTTGGGTTCTACTCATACCCACTTCTCTTGCTAGATTTTCTACGCTAAAATGTTCATTCTGAATATTTTCCTCAATGATTTTGACACAGGCCGTCAATAGTTGCTTATCAGGGTCAGGGATGTCAATTTCAGAGGGGTTTAATTGAGCCTCCCTTGCAAACTTCTCTTTTTGAAGTTTTTGATTTTTTAGAAGGCTGTCCACTTTGGCTTTCAATACCTTAGGGTAAAAAGGTTTGGTCACAAATGCATTGGCACCTGATTTAAGTCCTTCCAATTCATCCGAAATAGTACTTTTGGCTGTTAATAATAATATTGGAATATGACTTGTTTTGAAGTTCTTTTTGATTTCAGCGCACACCTCATAACCATTCATTTTAGGCATTAGTACATCACTTATGATGAGGTTTGGTTGTGGATATTCCAGCGCCTTTTCTATTCCTTCCTTGCCATTCTTTGCTATGCTGATATTGTGATTATCCGAAAATAAATCCCTAAGCATAAACAATAATTCAGGATCGTCCTCCACAATGAGAATATGATCTCTTAATTTCTCCCCTTCCCTAAAATTGGTTTCAGTGGTATTAACTGAAACCAATTCAGGCTCTTCATCTACCAGATCATGTATTGGCGTTTGCACTGGTAGTCTTACTGTAAAATGACTTCCCTCTGCTGTTTTGCTTTGCACCTCAATAGTACCATTATGCAACGACACTAGATTTTGAACCAGATCAAGTCCTATGCCTGTACCACTAGCAAAGCCAGAACCTGCTTCTGTTCTATAAAACCGATCAAAAATATGAATTTGGTCTTCATCAGATATACCAATGCCATTATCTATAACATCAATTCTTAGAATTATAGGATTCCCAACAACCACAGATTTCTCCATATCAAGGCATACTTCCACTCGACCAGAATTGGAGGTATATTTAATTGCATTAAAAATCAGATTTCTCAATACTTTTTCTAGTATTTTCTCATCGACCCAAAGCACTTCCTCTTTGCTCTTGATGGTTAGATTATAGTCAATATTTTTTTTCACAGCAGCGGATTCCAAATCATCAAATACCCGTGAACAAAGGTTTGCAATGTTTGTTCTGGCAGGTGCAAATTGTTGAGCACCTTCTTCTATCCTTTTGAACTGAATCAATTCATCAACCAATGAAAAAAGGGTGTTGGCTGATCGTTTGATAATATTACCATGTTTTATAAGTTCTTCATGAGTCAGAGGCTGATTATCTGATACCTTTTCAGCTGATGGGATCATCAAGGTAAGCGGGGTTCTAAGCTCATGGGAGATGTTTGTGAAAAACCGCAGTTTGTGTTTAGTCAAAATTTCCGATTGTTCCTTTTCATATTTTAATGCTTTAAGCTCCTTTCGCTTGCTAGATCTGAAGGCAAGAATATGGTAAATCGCATAGCCCAGAGTTATCACTGCGAGGAAATAAACTAATTTTGCCCAGAGCGTAAGCCACCATGGAGGTAAGACAACAAAGTCAATAGACGCTATATTCCCTGACCAGATACCTGTAGCATCTGCTCCTTTAACCATAAATGTGTATTCTCCGGGACTAAGATTGGCATACGAAACACTGCTGTTGTGACCTGAGGACACCCAATCTTTATCTACACCTGTTAACTTAAAACTGTAGTTATTTTGGGTAGGTGAAGAAAAATTATCAATGTAAAATTCAAAAGTTAAAGGTTCGTCATAGATAAATTGATAGTATTCATCTGACTTCTCTCTTGCTAAAGCCCACAAAGGATTAGTCACTGATTTAATGCTGACTATGGACTGAAATCTTTTTGGTATTTTGTTATCAGGATCGTAAGATAAAACGCTGTGATCGCCTCCAAAAAGTAACAATCCAGATCTTGTTTTCAAAACTGAATTTATCTCATATAAACCATATTCCTTTCCAAACTTTGATAGTTTATCAGTGTCAGTAGAAAGACGAAAAACATTCTTTGGAGTGACCAACCACACATTATTCAAGTTATCCACAGCAATTCCACGGATACTGCCCTGAAACATTTTGTATGGAAAATGCTCAAAACTGAATTCATCTTTTCTAAACATGTATAGACCGCTCTCTCTTGTCCCTACCCAAATATTACCAGTAGCGTCCTGGTTAATCGATCTTATCTGTTTGGCTTTAAATTGCTTGCTGTTTTGGTTATTGATCCAGTCTGTATGGCCGTTTCGAAGATTGTGTTTTAAAAGACCATCATCTACGGTTCCAATCCATAAGTTTTGCTCAGTGTCAATGTAAACGACCGAAATGGGTGCTTCCTTTGGAAATGACCGCAATCCACTATCGAATAGTTTAGCCTCACCATTTATATCTTCGAGGTATATCAAGCCATTTGAAGTTCCTGCCCAAATGAGCCCATTTTCAGCAATATCAAGCGACCTTACAGGCGGTATATTATAATTTATAAAAGTACCAGATGACTTGTGAAATGAAGTCAAACCCTCATCAGTTCCCAGTAGAATCTTATCATTAGATACCACCTTAATGTACTGCACACGATCCGTGTTGAGCGAGGATCCATTTGTCGATCCAAAATTGCTGAAAACTCCTGTTTTAGGATCAAACATAGCCAAACCTGACGACCTTGATCCAAAATATACATTTCCTTGTTCGTCTTGATCTAAAGCAAGAATACTGTTGTCACTGGATCGACTGGGAGGCATTTTGAAGGGGACAACCAATTCAAATTCATCTGTTTTACTGTCATATACATTTAACCCCTTACTCTTTGCAGCAACCCAAATGACACCCAAACGATCCTCAAAAATTGCGCGTACCTGGTCTCCCTGAAACCCTCCAGCCAGAAGATCCTGAAAGTCTGAAAATTCAATTTTCGAGTTTCTTAATCTGCAGACAAAAGCCCCAGTGGATATTGTACCTATCCAGACTCTACCCAAATTATCCAGCATTAAGTTGTTGATTCCTCTTACATTGAATAGTTTGTCAGATTTGTAAAAGTTATTGATTGATTCGAAGGTGCTTGTTTGGGAATTGAGAATGTAAAGTTCTCCAGTACTTATCCAGATATTTTTATCAGGACCTTCAATTACGTCAGAAACATCTAAAAGAAGGTTTTCAGATATCCGATTCCAATGGAATAGTAAACTATAGTCTGGTTTCAAAAGAAACAATCCCTTATTTGTGCCAATGAAGATATTACCTGTTCGAATCTGACAAATAGCACGAATTTCCAAATCATTATATATTCCAAGGTTGACACGTTCGAAACCATCATCACCTCTATAAACGCACAAACCTTTAGCTGTTCCGATGAGTAAATCGGAGTTTGCAGTCAGTAATAGGTCAGTGATTTTGTCATTAGGAAGTCCTGATTCTTGTGTAGTAGCGAAGAATTTTTTGAAATTATTAACCTTATAATTAGCTGGGTCTATCTTCTTTTGATTAAGTCCATGATCTGTACCTACCCACAGATTGTTATGTTTATCAGATTGAATGCACAATACTCTGTTGCTGGACAGTGAGTTTGAATCTTCCAGATTATGACTGAAAACCTCAAATGTTTGACCGTCAAAAGAAACCAAACCTGCTGCTTCATCGCCGAACCACATCAAACCATTTTGATCCTGTGAAATGGACAGTACGTACCCTCCTGGTAGCCCATTGTTTACGGTATAGTTTCTGAATCCCAATGTGGTTGGAAAGGCATAATTATACGATAAGGAATCTAACCCGTTACTGAAAACCAAAGAAGGGAATAAGATCAAGAGGATATGAATCCTGCTAATATTAAGAGAATTAAATAGACATTTGAAAGATGGCCTATATACTAAAGATGCTTTCATCACGCACAATTTTAGCAATCAGTGTGATCTAAAATAATGTATCCATTCAAAAATTACTTAATGAACCACACATTATACCTTTTGCAACGCTGATTCATGTTAGAGATGATCCTTTGCACTTATTTCGTGTTATCAACAATGCCATAACTTGACCAGCAAAACAATATTATGATTAGATCAATGATTGCTATCCGTAAACAATACCTATTACTTTTCTTTCTTTATATACTCACGATTTCTCTAGTTTATTCCCAAACACCTGCTTTCCCAACAGCAGAAGGTTATGGCATGTGGGTAACCGGAGGCCGTGGAGGCAAGGTAGTAGAAATAACGACCACAGAAAATCAGGATGCACGTGGAAAAATTATAGAAGGGGGCCTAAGCTGGGCATTGGATCAATATCCTGGTGAGCCAATCACAATTGTATTCAAAGTATCAGGGGTCATTGACCTTAAGGGAAACGATTTACGTAAAAAGCGAAGCAACCTCACAATCGCAGGACAGACTGCACCAGGAGATGGTATTTGTATAAAAGGCGGCAATGTGAATCTTGGAGGTAGCTTCAATGTGATCATCCGTCATGTACGCTTTAGAGTCGGGCTAAAGGATAATGGTACTTTTATTGAAGGTGGCGCTATAGGACTGGAAAATGGAGGAAATTTTATCATCGACCATTGCACTTTCGGCTGGTCAGGAGAGGAAAATATGACCATTTATGATGACTATAGTTTTACAGTGCAATGGTGTATTTTACACGAAGGGCTATATGACGTAGGTCACCCCAAAGGAGCGCGAAGTTATGGTAGTCAATGGGGTGGCGAAACAGCTACTTATCATCACAACCTATTAGCAAACAATGTGAGTCGAACGCCACGAATAAATGGGGCCAAAAGTAATGATATCAATGTGTTGATGGATTATGTAAACAATGTCAACTTCAATTGGGGGAAACAAAACTCTACATACGGTGGCGAAATGCAGGATGTAGGTCAAACGCAACACTGCAATTGGATAAACAATTACTACAAGCCTGGTCCTGCCAGAGATGGGAGTCATTATTCTTATTTCATTCAAGCAATCGGATCCACCACAGAACGAACTTCACTATGGTATCTGGCAGGAAACTTTATTGAGGGTGCCGCTAATGAAATAAACAATACTGACAATTATGAAGGAATTGACTTAAGCGTTTATACTGACAAGGGCATTGAGAAGTCTACGTTATTTTCACCTACTGCATTTGAAGTTCCTTATACATTGAAAATAGAGTCTGTGGAAGACGCTTATAATAGTGTTTTAGCAAAAGCAGGAGCATTTCCTCGAGATTCGGTAGATCTGAGAATAATCAAAGAAGTAGAAACAGGAAATGTGAGTGGCTCAGGAAAATTTGGAGAAGGCAAGGGAATCATCGATGATCCAGAAGTCGTTGGTGGGTTTCCAAACTACCAAATTTATCATATTGTTGCTGATGTTGACCATGATGGAATGGCTGACTACTGGGAGCTGGCTAATGGTTTGGATACCACTGATGTGGATGATAGAAACAAAACAACAAGTCAAGGCTACACCTATTTAGAGGCCTATCTGAATGGGCTGGTCGGCGAGGAATTAGACGAGCTTTCTTATCCTTTGCCTATTTATATTGACAACACATCGACTGAGATTTTAGGTATTAATGAAGTGTCTACCCTAATTAATGATGGAAAATTTCTGGTATATGTTGACTCAACTGATCGCTTTCTAAAGACTAAAAGCGCTATAGCTATTGAAGAAATGGTTATATATGATATCCACGGAACAACAATTACTAGGTTTTCATCACCTGATGTTAATGATATTGACCTCTCAGAATTGCCCTCTGGGCTATTTATTTTACGCGCCTTATTGAAAAATGGAGAGGTGCACACGGCTAAGTTCATCATTAACTAATGCTAATGTCGGTTTTTTGCTTAATGAAGTTCACATTGTTTTTACCTTTATAATCACCTCACCTACTCTGGCATCCCAACACCTAAGGCAAAAGGTCTTAGGAAGTATTGACCATGTGTACATGTTCATAAAAAAGGCAAGAGTGAATTTCACAATTGCCTTTTGAATATGGTTCATGTAACGTTTAAGCCTCTTGATACAAAGGTTCGGTTTTAGCTTCATAATCTGTATAGCCCTTCTTGCCAGGTGTGTAAAAGGTGCTTCCATCCCACTCTGATAAGGACACGCCTTGAGCGAAACGTTCCACCACATCAGGATTAGAAATGAATGGTTTCCCGAAAGCAACCAGATCAGCATTTCCATCTTCAAGTACCTTGTTCCCTTTCTCCTGATCGAAACCAGCATTGATCATCAAGGTGCCTTTGTAGATTGGGCGGTATCTTTTTGCGATATGAGTCTCAGCATAAGGTATCGCTGATACATCCGTAAATGGCTCTGACAAATGCAAATAAGCCAAATCATATTCATTGAGCTTCTCTACAATGTAATCGAATGTCGGGATGGTCTCTTCATCCATGGTCATTCCAAAAATGCCATTCAATGAAGGATTCAATCTTAAACCAACTTTCTGAATCGGCATTTCCTTTTGTACTGCATCCAATACTTCAAATAGGAAGCGGGCTCTGTTTTGCTTGTTTCCTCCATATTCATCCGTTCTATGATTGGAAGTAGCGCTGAAAAACTGATGAAAAAGATAACCATTGGAAGAATGAATCTCTACTCCATCAAATCCTGCGGCCATAGCATTTTTTGCTGCATGCGCAAAATCATTGATCGTTTGTTGGATCTCTTCTTTACTCATTTCCTTTGGCGTTACCGTGTCTTTCATTCCTTCAGGAGTGTAAGATTGTGCGTTCGGATTGATCGCACTTGGTGCTAATGGCAAATCTCCACCATGAAAGTCAGGATGAGAGATTCTGCCCACATGCCACAACTGAATAAAAATCTTCTCCCTTTTATCATGTACTTTTTGATTGCGATTTTCAAAACATCAGTGTGAGCCTCAGTGAGAATACCCGAAGTGATGAAACCAACTGCCTTTTCAGAAACCTGTGATCCCTCGACAATGATCAAGCCAGCGAAAGCTATAATAGGGAACAGTGACATAGGGAGCATTGGACAATGGAAATTGGACAGTGAGCAGTGAGCAGTGAGCAGTTGTGCTCAAATTAAGAACCAACTTACCGTTGAAGCTGAACAAGTTCGGCTTCCGGGACCTGAATCAGCAACGGGGATTTATCAGGATCAAGCCATTGAAATAAGGTAAGTATATTTTCTTCACTCATTGAGGTACATCCTGCAGTGGGCGCTCCTTCCATTCTCCAAATGTGCAAGAAAATAGCACTGCCCTTGCCTTGCACCACCGGACTGGTGTTGTGTTCCACGACCATGCCCAACTTGTACAAATGATCTTTCCGTTTCATCCGTTCAAAGGATTTCCATCGATCCGTCGGTTGATTAGATTCAGCAGAAAGTCTTATCCATCGATTGTAATCTGTCGATTGCACATCATCCACAAAAAAGTCAAACTCGGTCACCTGTCTGTATTCTGCTTTTACCCCTTCTGGAACTTTTGCAGCATATCCAAATGCACAGCCCAATTGAAAAATACCCGCAGGACCTTTCCCATCTCCCTCCTTTTTTCCTGGACCAACTAAAATGTCTGGATGAAGTCCGCGTCCCCATCCAAGACCATTTCTTCCCACCATTACTTTTACTGGTTCACCTACTTTCAACCAGACATTTTCTTTTTTTTCATATCGAATCAACAGACCAGATGGATTGGCCCATCCAGAAGTGGTGACAAGGATGATTTGGCTACATGATCCAGGCACCTGCAATCGGTCGCAAGGATTTTGTGCGCTGGTAGTTTGAACATAGAAGGTCAAGAAAAACAATAAGATATTAAGTCTCATAATTCAAGATATCATGCTTCTATTCGCCGAACTTACCGTCCAAAACTATCATAGTATTCTTCATAATAATCCTCATAGTTATAAAGCATATCTATGTTCCGCGCTTCCAATTCAGTAAGCTGATCCCGAATATCCACGGACATAGGGATATACCAATCTTTTGCGTCAAAAATCCTGCGGATCTTTAGATTTTGAAAGCTGTAACCATGACGCGCATAAATCTCATTACGAATCATCTCTATCTTTTCGGGTAGCATATTTGCCACTTCATCCACTTCAAGATAACGTGTGGATGCTTCTGAATACTCTCCCACGTAAGGACTGTAGCTGAATTTTTTCTTTTCCAATACAAAGGTTTTGGCTGAAACCGTGTTTTTATAGGGCCTCCAGCTTCCCGTTAATTGTCGTTCGTTCAAATTGATAACAAACTTAAACTCCCCATCATATTGATCGTCTCCTGGTTCGCGCATATTGATATCATATATACCCGGTGATGTTTCCATAATGGTACCCCGGATGGGTCGGAAGTTCCCTGCGCACACGCTGTGTCCGTAAATCGAATCCTTGTCAGCATAGGCCAAGGCGATATTGATCTTGTTTTTGCCAAAGGCACCAACCCAATACCCATAAAGTGGATCCTTGGAGTTATTAATTTTATAAATATCTTCTTCAATCTGATATTGCGACTTTGGTTTTGAAGGTCCAATCGTTCTGGGATCGCGTTTTAAAACGGCTTGTACCATTTCCACCTTGTTTACCCCCTCTTCTTGTTCAGGTTCTTGTAATGGTTTTTTTTGTTTGTTACCAGGGCTACAGGAAAAGAAAACTATTCCCAGGGCAATCAAGATTAGATAGGTTGGCTTCATTTGATTTTGTTTCTGTTAAGTTGTATGGAAAATAGATAAATTCCGACAATATTTAAAACTCGTGAAAGAAATATTCAAAATATTAGGACTACTGGCTCTGGCGTTTTTCACTGCCTTGATGGTAAATATTACACTTCCCTACTTCTCCCTTGACGAGCATACCGCATTTTTGAAGATCAAACAATGGATCATCCACAATCAAGTTTGGAAGACCGCATTCTTTATTCACGTGTTTACCAGCTGCATTTGTCTTTTTGCAGGTTTTACCCAGTTTTCACAAAAATTTCTCAGAACAGCACCTAAAATCCACCGGCTCATGGGATGGTGCTACGTGATAGTCATTCTTGTTTTTTCCGGTCCTTCGGGTCTAATCATGGGCATTTATGCGAATGGAGGATTGACATCACAAACCGCCTTTGTAATGCTGAGCATATTTTGGATGGTTTTTACTTATAAAGCCTATCGTGCTGCATTACGAAGAGCATTTGATACACATCAGCAGTACATGATTCGAAGTTATGCACTTACCCTCTCTGCCCTCACGTTGAGAGCCTGGAAATGGATCATTGTACTGGCCTTTCGCCCTCAACCCATGGACGCTTACATGCTGGTGGCCTGGCTTGGTTGGGTTCCCAATCTGCTAATTGCAGAATGGTATATCAGAAAAGAATGGAAGATCAAAGTCTTTCCTAACCTCCTAAAGTCCGTTTTCCCTGTTTTGCTCTCCAGTCTCCTTATAACTAGCTGTAAAACAAAACCTTCGACCCAAACGATAAACGAAAAAATAAAACCAGACACCCTTTCTGTGCAGCCAATGACGATCAGTCTAAGTGATACGAGCTTTGTATCATTACCGAGATATGCCGAGGGATTTTCATTTGACTTGAAATATGCTGTTCATGATAATTTTCTCAAGGAAGCAGTTTATCCATGTGCGGATTGCATGATTCGAAAAGAAGTAGCAGATGGACTGATCCGGGCGAATCAAAGATTTAAAGAACTCAGGTTTCGTATCAAATTATTTGACTGCTATCGACCATTGTCAGTGCAAAAAAAGATGTGGGCTATTTTTCCAAACAGAACTTATGTCGCCAATCCGGCAACTGGCTCGATACACAACCGAGGTGGAGCAGTAGATATTACATTAACAAACCTTGAAGGCCAGGAGCTTGATATGGGAACCACATTTGATCATTTCGGACAAGAAGCACACCATGCCTATATTGAACTCAGCGACACGATCCGTGCCAACAGGGATTTACTCAAAAGCGTCATGGAAGCATCAGGGTTCAAAGCCATCTCCTCAGAATGGTGGCATTATAACTATTACAAAGCCAAGGAATATCCAATTTCTGATTTCGGTTTTGATTGCGAATGATTGCTGAAAACTGCTAATTGTTCACTGCTAACTACTAACCGCCCACCCTATTCCAAAACCGAATAACCCAATCAACACTTTCTCCAGCGCATTGCGCCACCAGAATGCGCGGATGACATGTTTGAGTCGTTTGATGGTTTGCTCCATGGCGTTCAACTGCTTTTTGAGAGCGGCATTTTGTTCGTCGAGCTGTGTGTTGGTGGCTTGAAGCTGCAGGATGTGGCTGTCCAGATCGATTAATAAGTCATTGATATTAAGGGATATCAGCTCTTGGTCTTCCTGCATGCGTTCCATGAGTTGAAGTACTAACTTTTCGATCTCCAATACCTTCTCTAGTAATGCTGCATTGACGTCAATCAATTTGGCGTTGGTTTCATATGCCCGGTGCAGTTCTGTCAACTTATCGTTGAGTAATTGAGCACGAGCGCCGCTGATTACATAGGCACTATCTGCCAGGATCAATACGGAATCCATGTGATAGACCTTCAGCTTGTGATCGTCTGAGCGAAAAGGAATCAACTGCTCAGCATGCGCTGACAAACAACAACAAAAGATCCAGATGGTTAGAAACGTCTTCATGGCTTAAAGTATAGGTCATGATTATCGTCAAGACTTCCGAAGACTGCCGTCCGCGTTTCAAAAATTCGGAAGTCTTCATGGAAGTCTAAACTTCGGAAGTCTTTAGAGGTCAAAAGCGTATCATAAGCCAGCCGAATACTATCCAGCTGCAGTTTGATGTTCATTAGGTCACTCCTCCGGCTCAATGAGCGACTATTAAGATCGTTGCTGATTTGGGAGAGCTGATCATGAGAAGCACGTAAAGCACTATGAATCTCAGTATAGGCCAGCTGTAGTTGGTGGTATTTTGCAACGCTGACTCGAAGCGAATCAAGTTGTGATTCTAAGGCTTGGATCCGGGTTTGTGCCTGTCCAAGTTGGCGGTACGATTGCCAGCTGAAATAGCTGATGGTGAGCAATAAAGCACAGGTAATTAGGAGCATGTTTCGGGAATTCATGGCTTTATGTTTTTTGGTTTAGACTTTAGACTTCCGAAGTTTTAGAAACTTCGGAAGTCTCTATAAGACCAGGAGTTTTTAAGTTTCGGGAATTCATGACTTTATTCATTTAGTAGTGAGTATCTGATGTTAGAGATAATAAAGCCTTCCCGAATATGGAAAGGCTTTAAACTGGATTGAGGGATAATCTCCGATTACTCGATTGGCTCGATACTACCATTGATCACTTTTTCAAATTTCACATTGGCCAATCGCTCGCTTAGCAAAGCACTTGGCCTAAAATTGACTTTGAATCGCTTGATCGAACTTTGGTTGACTCGCTCAGGAATATCTGCACCGGTGCTATTGATGCTTGGCGAAAAGCTGCCAAATTCACCCATTTTCACGATTCTTCCTTCTTCCAGATGCACGTACAGGCGATCGATAAACGATTCCAGTACGGCAAATACATCGGTAGTAGTGAGCGTACTCATATTGGCGATCTCAGTGGCAAACTTTCTGAGCTCAATGGGACGCTCTCTCACTATGGTTGCGTAATACTTACTTTGGCCTCCGCCCAACACTCCAGGTTCGACTCTAGCCACGGACTTATACATTACAGACATGACATTAAAATTTAAAGGGTTTAAGAAAAATTTAAAGGGAGCCGAATGCGCTTTTCGACGAATCTTAAGATGGAAATGAAAAAACAATAACCGTTCCAGTTTAGATGCCAAAACAGTTTATGAAATGAAAAAATAAATATATTTTTTATGACGAAAATAAAGCAGTTCATACCGCATCTTCCCGTGCTTTGTGACCGTTTAAAGAAAGGTTCAGAGCAAACGTCATGATGTTCCATATACTGGAAAATGACCGATTAAATTTTACCAATTTTTCCAGCCTCAGTCAACTAAAATCAAGGAATAAATCCCCTCTTTTTTCCACTAAATATCAGCTTTTTAAAACCCCCTCTGAATGCTCAGAAAAGCGGTTTTTTAAAGCCACTCAATTCATAGCTATGAATGAACGCATTGATGGCTATGAATCCCTTCATTGATAGCTATGAATGAAGCACCGGATAGGCATCTATCATTTCGGATAGGAAAAGGCATTGCATTTCAACTCATGATGCTAAAGATTTTGAGGTACGAACAACTAACCTCCAATGTCATTCTACTATTGTGAATCACGAACAATTAACCACCACAGTCATTCCCTCGATGGTGAGGTATATTAGAAGATCCATTAGGATGCAATTCAAAATCATTATCATTGATAATTATATATCCAATTTGATAAGCTATGGCTCAAGTTATTGGACAAATCGACTCACTTACAAGTCTGCTAAATTCACTTGAACAAAATGGGATCAGTGAATTTCAAAGCCTTCAGGATATTATTGATTTTAAGGCATCATATCCTTCCAAAATAAAAACCCTGGAGCTATCAATAAAAGAGAAAGTTGCTGATGAAATAACTCATCTTGAGGAGGAACTAAAAGTCCAGACCAATGAACTCCAGGAATTGCTGGAACAACGAGACATTCTTCTGATTAAAGAAAAGGAAGAATTACCTGTAAGGATCGATTTTTATAGTACAAGAGATGTGAGTTTTTTGAAGCACCTGTACTTTTCACTTTTAAGATTTAAGCTGAATAGAAGGCTTAAAAGGTTGACCAACCACTATGATAAGGAAAAAAGAAAACCCTTCCGATCTAGAGAAAAGAGCCTACAACAGGTAAGGTCCAAATTGGTGTATTATGAGAACCATTTTGAAGAGGAAATTCAAAAGAGGTTAGTGGATCAATCAAAATCTCTAAACAACATAAAACACACGCTGGACAAACTTAATGATTCGTTTTATGGTGCTATAGGCGAAAATAAAGCAGTTGAAGTGCTTAAAAATCTACCTGACTCTTATACGGTTATCAATGGATTTAAGCTCTACCTCAAAAAACCTTACTACAATAAAACAACAAAGGATACAATTCTTTCTATACAAGCTGACCATATAGTGGTTGGACCAACTGGGATCTTCCTGATCGAAACCAAAAACTGGAATCAATCAACGATGGAAAGAAACGACATCTACTCTCCTATTGATCAGGTAAAAAGATCTGGATATGCGTTATATCGATATCTAAATGATGAAATTAATGGTGGTTTTTTTACATTCTTAACCGGTATCTGGACTAAAAAAGTCTCCATCCGAAATATCGTTTTAATGATCAACTATAAACCAACTGAAAAATATGACTTTGTGAAGATAGCCAGCCTCTATCAAGTCAATGGTTACATCACTTATTTCAAAGAAGTTTACAATGAGCAAATCGTTCAGCAGCTAGTAAAACACTTAACTAAAAACTGACGATATTATCACTTTCAACTCATTCGACAGAAGTCTATTGATGAACAGGTTGTCTATAACACCTAGGTACAACACAATAGATATACGAAATACAGCATAGAAAAAGAACCGATCAAATGGCTGGTTTCTGTTTGTAAATCATGTCCTGAGTTTCAGACTTCCGAAGTTTTTAAAACTTCGGAAGTCTCGCTTGGAAACTTCGGAAGTCTTAATAAAGTACATTTTCGGCTTCATTAGAATCATCGAAGCTTTGATGAAAATCAACAAATGCATCATGTCCTCCAAACCATTCCAACACCTCTTTTCTACAAACCTTGGTTGCTGCGTGACTAACTATCGCAGGATAGGATGAGTATTTCCAATCGTCGATCCTACTAACCAAACCAGCTCTTAGAGGATTAAGATGTATATAAGCGATGATCATAGAAAAGTAAGCATCACTATCAATCTCCTTTTTCTTGAATTTGCTTTGAAAGAGGCTTCCTGTTCTGTCATAACTTTTGTTGATAGACTTTGCATAGGAGATGAAAAAATCTTTGAAGGCTTTAGTGACAGTTCCATCTTCACAATCATCCTTGATCCTCACAAAAAGATGAAAGTGGTTTGGCATCAGACAATAGCAAAACGTATCAACATAGGGAGAAAGGTACTGGTCATATTTCAGAAGAAAATAAGGATAGTTTTTGGCTTCTTTGAAAATCGATTCGCGATTGATTCCTCGATTGTATATATGATAGTAAAATCCTGATTCCATTGTTACTAATATAATCTGAAGTTTGCAGACTTCCGAAGGTTTAGCAGGTCTAGACTTCTGAAGACTGGCCGTCCGCGTTTTAAAACTTCGGAAGTCTCTTCGGAAGTCTCTATTTCTTTTGCCGGAAGTAGCCATTCTGTTGAGTGCTGTAATGACTGCTTCATTCTTTTTACCTCACCCATAAAGTCCTCATCGGTGAATACATACCCTTTGGGCAATCGATCTATGCTATTGACTATGTATTTGGTGATTTTCATGGTTATAAACGATATTCAAAAACACCTATTTGTCCAGTTTTTTAACTAATAAACTGGACATTTATATTTTTAAGCTAATTAGAATGAGCAGCATCCTTAAATTTTTTGATCTAAAAAATTGATAATTTAAAGACTTTGCAGACTTCCGAAGTTTTAGCAAGTAAAGACTTCCGAAGTTTTAAAAACTTCGGAAGTCTCTAAGCACAAACTGCCAGTCTTTGGAAGTCTGATCTAGGTCATCCCCAAAAACATCCGAAGGCATCTTCATCTACAGCGGTTAAAAATGATTCAATTGTCTTTACATCAGCTTTCGGCTCATAGCTATGCCATTTTAAGTCGGCTCGCATCCAATAGACCTTCCAGACATTTTGCGTGTTGACCCAAGTGGTTTTGGCTATAGGACGCTCTATGTTCACTTCTTTCTTTTGCCAATGTGGACGAATCTCAAAAATGATAATGCTTTGATTTTCAATTTTGTAGCTGATATCTAGTTTAGATCGGATATGTTCTGGGGGCCTACGTTTGTCCAGGAAAATCTCCAGCGCATTGATCGTTTCAGCTGCTCGTATTACATCTAATGCCATTTTATTTTTGTTTCGTTAAAATCTTTTATTGCACTATGCCTTCTAAACCCACAGTCCATTTTCCGGGAACACCCGCTTGTGTTTGCGCTCTTGAGACTTCCGAATTTTAATCGTGTTTGAAGACTTCCGAAGTTTTTGAATCTTCGGAAGTCTTCGGATCAAAACTTCGGAAGTCTAGCTATGATATCAAACCCTTCATCAAGCCTCCAATCCCCTCTTTATAAAAAACCACAGGTGTCATGAGTTTTTTGATGTTCCAGGTTGGTGAAGTTTTAATGGCTTAATTATTAACTAGCGGGCTTTCTACCAAAGGCTCCTTCATTTTCATGGGTTGATATCCACTACTCAGGCCAACATCTTCCAGTAGCAGCGCATCGGGTGAGATATAAGAGGATTGGAAGATTTTGTTTACGGTCTTTTTGGAAGATATTCCGGCAATCCTTTTCAGGTTGTTGAGTGAAAAATCTGAAATATTGGCATCAATGAAAAGCTCTTCTTGACCAGTTTTGATATTGAGTTTGTAAACATCCAGATTGTTCCAACCATTAAAAGAGAAGGCGTCTTTTATGATAATGGCATATTCCTGATCATTTTTCTTTGCCAACTCAATTAATTTTTGCTTCAATTGATCGTATTCTAAAGTTTCAGAAGCGGAAATATGTACCACACCTGGGCCTGATCCTGTACCGTTTGCTATCTGTGCTTCTTTCACCAATGTTCTGTTGGTCATGAGGTTTCTCAAGGTTCCATTTTCTATCAACACAAGTGTGTCGGGTGACATCACTCCTTCGTTATCTATATTATAGGCACCAGAAAGGGGGATTCCCTCCCATTCTTCTAAACCCGGATGAAGCGACACATTCAGCTCTTTGGATATGACTGATCTGCCCATCCGATCATCGAGTCGAGCATTTCGTCTGTTGTAGCCTCCATTATAAAAGCTGTTTTCATTTTCGATGTTGGTGGATGCAGTCAATTGACTGATCAGGTAATTGTGGAATAGCTGGGGAACCATTTTGCCTGTAAACATGACTGGTCCATAATAGCTATCCTCAAATGTCTTGGCGCTATCGTTTAATTTCATTTCGGTCATAAGCTGACTTACCATTTTTTTGGCCTCTTCCAATGATGGTAATGGATCGCCTGGCAACACATCATAGGTGAAGGATTCAAAACTTACCCCTTTATCTGCCCCAACGATTGAAGCTGAAAACACAATCTTTGTATTTGCGCTGGAGGCTCTGAACCGTGTGCCTTCGCTGTTTAAAAAATAGGTTGTATTCAATACAGAATTGATCCGAACGCTAGAAACCATAAGATCGTCATAGTCAAGGAAAAATGCGGAGGCTTTCTTCACAAAGTCTTCCAACTCTTCTTTGGCAAAAGGTGGCTCTTTTATCGGCTCAATGTATTGCACTTGAGGAACCCTTGCAAACCGTCTATGTTCTATCTCTTCGATGTTTTTCCCATCTTTTTCCAAACCACTTTTGTGACCTTTATAGATTTTGCCGGCCACTTTGTAGATGGCATCTGTGGTGAGCCAGAGCGATCTGCGGATGCCTAAATAATCATCTCCTAAAGGGACACTAAAGGCACTGTATCCAAAAGGATATGGATTGCTGTCAAATCCGCCATTACCATCCAGACTTTCATCATTAAAATCATAATCCCCAGCCATCACGCGTATTTCTTTGGTTCTGGTTGGCATTTCCATGGAATGAAGGAGCGCACCAAAGGATGCGGAAACCATCATTTGATGGCCGTCTAAGATTCGATAGCGGATAAAAAATGGTGGTTCGAGTTTATCAGATTTCAATTCGCGCATACTCCGCTCCATTTCATCCTTCATGGCTCTTTCTATAGTATTTAGCTCGTCTTGAGCCGTGGCGGTCCATCCGAGAGACAGAGATAGACCTAGTATGATGGTGAACTTTTGTAACATATTAATTCTCACTTTGAGGTCTTGATAAAAGAGGAGTGTTTTCCGGACTGGTCATTCTGAATTTTTTTTGAGTTTCAATCCTGCGTACCAGCAATCCAGGTGCTGTGGCACTTACAGGAATGCTGCCAGACTCAGCTCCACAAAACCCATTGAATGTGGCACGATCCTGACTTGCTGCTTTAATTTCAGCAAACATGGATAGCGGCGTACCTATTAAATTAACGCCTCTCACCAATTGATCTGGACGTCCGTCTACAAAAACACGATAAACCAAAGTAGGCATGATATTGAAGGCATTCGGCGAAAAACGATCGGTATTGGTAAAGCCCCCTTGCACATCCATGAAATAATAGCCGTACTCCTTTTTCTGATTTTTGCATTCCTTGAGCAACTGCTTGCGAAGATCTTCTTCACTGAGCTGTTTGGCTGCTTCCACGATGAGGTTTGATTGCCTTGAAACAGGGCTGTAACCTGCTTCGGTTCTTGCGTGCCCGTTGGAGTTTGGGAATTGTTCCAAAGGTGTCCTTGTCATAAGAAAATTTCGGAGAATGCCATGCTCCACAACTTTCACTCGTTGCGCTCGCACACCTTCATCATCAAAAAGATAATAGCCCAAAAGATCCTGACCAGCCAACTTATCAATTGTTGGATCCATGTACACGCTGATGCTTTTAGGCAAAACCTGCTCTCCTACTTTTTCCATAAAAGTCTGGCTGTCGTAATCACTATTAAGTCGGCTGCCTTCTATCCTGTGACCGAAGATTTCATGAAAAAACACACCAGCAGCTCTGGGATGAAGGATGGCGGGTCCAGTATATGGCTCTGCAAATGGAGCCGACTGCAGTTCAACCAAAGTGCTCATGATCTGGCCAATATCCTTTTTGAGGGTTTCTATTTCTGGAAGACCGTCATCATCAAATGCGAAGTAAGTTTGATACAATGGGATAAGTTCACCTTCCGAATCACGGATGGTGGCGCTTATGATCAAAAAATTGTATCGAAGTTGGTGTACAATTCGCGAGCCTTCAGAGGATACAAAATACTTTGTTTCCAGTGTTCTATTGAGGCTTATTGTGCCATTCACAATATCTTCATTTTCAAGAAAAAGTGCTGATAGGCTCTTAAGGTTTTCCTCAATCAGTTTCTGATCACTGACTATGTCGATATCTTTCACTTCGCCTATAAAAACCTCTGGCTCTTCTTCGGAAAAATCAGCGGTCTCAGAAACCTCTTCCTGGGATTTAACCTGACTATATTGATCTTCTGCTTCACGGTATTTCAAATCGGTCAGAATCCACAATGACTGTGCGATTGCTTTTTCGTTATTTTCCAGAGGAATGGGTATTGCGTTGTTCATACCACCAAATTCATCCATGATCTGGCCAGACTCGTGGGTGTTGTCTTTTTGATAAGCTCCTATTCGAATATTGACGCTGGCTACTCTGGAGTGAGTATTTCCTGATTGGGAAAGGCTCCCAAGGTCGGCGGTTACGGACAAACTCTTATCATCCCTTATGTGATAGTCCATGTAATACACCGGGTCTTCTAACTTGGACAAAATCGCAAATTCCCTATCTAATTCATTGCTCAAAATCGTAATCAGAGAATCCCCTTGTGCAAAAACATTGGATGAATTGATCAAGAATAGCAAGGTCAAACCGATCAATTTCGCTTTAATGGTTGCGTGCGGTAAATTTTTAATCTTCATGTTTTAAATGTGGAGCTTGTTCTCAAAGAAAATTATATTATTCATGCTGGTAATTTTGCAACGTTAACAAGTTGAAACAAATTGAGTGTCATTGGTTCCTAATTTCTTTATGAATAATGCTGATAACATCCTTCATGGGTAATCCAGGTGTATTTGAAGTAGACTTGCGAAGACTGGCTATCCGTGTTTCAGAAACTTCCTTCCATAGAGACTTCCTAAGACTGGCCGTCCACGACTTGCCGAATGAAGACTTCCGAAGTTTTGGAAACTTCGGAAGTCTCTCTCTGGAAACTTGAGAAGTCTTCGGATCAAAACTTCGGAAGTCTAGCTATGATATCAAACCCTCCATCAATCCTCCGTTCTCTTCTTCATAAAAAAGCACAGGCGCCTTGAGCTTTTTAATGGCTGCTTCCAGATTGGTGAAGTTGGACTGTGGGATATGCAAGGGGATTTTATACAATCTGGAATCGTTTTTTTCGAAGGGGCATTTCACCTTTGATTGGTATAAATATGGAATCAAAGTGGTGTTGCAGTTGAGCCCCAGGCGGTCGATCTCATATTCTTCCAACAGCTCTGTGAGCGTGAGGTTGATATTTTCAAAAAACTCGAAGGTTGAAGCCAGTCTCACTCTGGAGCCAGCCCGGGATTTCCCTTTTTTGTTCAAATATTTGATCTGACTGAATCCTTGCTTTTTGCGAGTCATATAAGCCCCAAAGGTGGTGTGATAGCAGTTCTCCTCTCCTTCCATCACGCTGATAGCTGCATAGCCAGACTCTATGCTCAGGTATAGGACATTTGCCTCATCAGAAATGATAGTCAAGTCTGGTCTCAGGATAATATGTAGCGGCAGTCGGATGGTTCCAATCGGGTTATGATCACCATCTTTAAGCAGGATGACATGTTTTTTGAATTGATATTCGTGATTGGGAAAATGCTGCTTTACGAGCTGGCCAAGCTGCTTGATAGATAAGTGATAGAGATTGGCGCTGATCAAAGTTGGGTTGTTAGGTGTTGGGAATTGGGTTTTTGGTTCTGTGTCCGTCCCTGATAAAGGTTGACCACAAATGTACATTGTACATCCCTAAATACTAACTTCTAACTACTATCTACCAACTACTATCTACTAAAAAGCTCAACATAATCAATCATGCGCTCTTTGATGATATTCATGATCCGCTTGTTGGTGGCATTGCTGATCTGGCAATAGCGCTCATATTCATCTACTGAAAATTGACCAATGACCAATCCACGCAGTTCGCTTCTAAGCGTTTGGTCTTGTTCGAAGCAGGAGGTTAAGTAATTGACTTTCTTCTCTTGATTCAATAAAGCAAAATCGTGTTTCTTGTGCGCCAGGTAATTTCTCGTATAGGCGATGAGCAAGTCATGTTTCATCTTTATGATAGGTCGCAATACCGTATTTTGAAAGGCTTCTTCGGGACTGGTGTCGGTCGTCACGATTGCTTTTGTGATCACAGGTCTTTCGTTCATGACTTGGAAACATCAAATCGATGATGGTTGTTTTGGCTATTCACGAAATACAATTTACCCTATACGCTATTTATACCATGCACTCAATCCTTTTCCTCAGCAAAAGTCTTATACAGAAATCCATCCGTATTCCAGCTTACCGAATCCAATTCGCTGGTGATGTGATGGGCGATCAGCAGATTGGCCTTGAGCTCTGACATAGCTGCTTCAAAATCAAGTGGTTGGCTCATGTCGTCACTTGGTTTATGGTAACGATTTTTTATCCAGGCATCATGCAATGCCAACGCGTCTACAGAATCATAGCGACTAGTATACGCTCCCGCTATCCAAATAGCAGGAATGCCTTCCTTCACAAAAGAATATTGATCGCTACGCACGAAGTAGGTCTGCTCAGGTTTGGGGTCCTCTGCCCGATCAAGCCCCAGTTTTCCGATGGAATAATTCACTGACTCAGCAAGATTGGAATGCTCATAGCCATAGGCAATGATATCTTTTGCACCTGCTATGAGGTTCATCACGCCATCAATGTTTTGGTTGGCAACAATTTGGCTTACTTCTATGGTTGGATATTTGGCAAAATACTCAGAACCCAATAAGCCTCGCTCCTCTGCCGTTACCCATAGGAACATGATGGAACGTTTCGGCTTCATGCGTGAAAATTTATCAGCCAGGACCAGCAAAGCCGCAGATCCAGATGCATTGTCAATGGTTCCGTTATAGATTGAATCATTTTCAACTGGGTTAGAGATGCCATCATGATCCAAATGTGCCGATATCACGAGATATTCATTTTTAAGCTTTGGATCGCTTCCTTCCAAAATGGCCACCACATTGCTGCTGGTGATTTGTTTTCGGTCTGAAGAGGACGCCACCTCTATGCTCAGGCTGGTCTCGTATGAAACTGGTACGCCGCTTTTGATCTGCTCGATCAGCTCAGGTAATTTCTTTCCATCCTTCTCAAACCAGGCTTCTGCAGTCTGGTAGTTCACAATGATTCCAGAACGATAGGGTTCCGGATCTGGACTGATGTAGGTCATAGCAGGTCTGGAAACTGCCCATTTGAACAATGGCCATGGTCTACCAAGTTCATTCATGACGTCACGGGAAATGATTGAAATAAATCCAACTGCGCCTTTTTCAATCAACTTCTTTTTAAATAGGTTGAGGTGTACGGCCCTTTCGATAATGCCAAAATCATCAGGAACGGTTCTCCATAGATGCATGGCTACTTTACCTTCCAAGTCGATTCCATCAAGATCTGAATAGTTCAGTTCAGGTGTATCTAGCCCACCGCCTACAAAAACTACTTTGCCAGAAAACGAAACATCTTCCATCACCGGCGGCATTAAAAAATCCTTTTCATGCTCCAACGTTTTACCATCCAACTTTACGGTGATGGTCGAAGGCTTCATTATCGCTTTGGTGAACTGAATAGGCTGTCCATAGGTACCATCTACACCGCCAGGAAGCAGTCCCATACTGCGCACATTTTGCTCTACATAGGCGGCTGCAGAATCATATCCAGCCTCTCCAGGAAATCGCCCAGCCAGTTCATCAGATGAAAGAAAGGCCAGGTGATTTTTATATTCTTCAATGTTCACTTCTGCAAGTGCCTGATCTATGGTATTGTATTGTTTATCAGGAGTTTGATTGCAGGCGGCTAATGACACAATGATCAACAGCAGGTAGGTAAATTTTGGCATGTTAACTTAGGTTTTGGTTAGTGATAATAATATAAGCAAACACACAATTATCACATTCATTCATTATATGGATCGCTAAGAATTCGTGAAGATCGGTCTGGAAGTTGATTGGTCTTTTTTAAAAGCTTTAGATCATTACTAATTTATCAACTTTCTCTTTGGTAGCAATAACCGGTGAATGAATTTCATTTTTTGGATGACTGCCGGAGCAACAATGAAGGGATAGACATCAGGAACGCCCATGGCTCTTGTTATGCTGTTGACGGCAAAAGATAATGGCATGCACGTATTGATGATTACATCAAAATCATCTTCAGTATATGGGTCAAAGTTTACATCTGCGCTATCCAATTTAGTACCTTTCGGATTTACATTGAGCCCAAAGAAATAACCAGTTTCTAACATATCCATGATATGCAGATAATGAGCCCAGGTTTCCGCCCAGTCTTCCCATGCATGAGAAGTTGCGTATTTGCTGATATGAATATTTTGCCAATCTGCGGGTGCTCCTTCTTTATAGTACTTATTCAGCGATTCGGAATAATCGATGGATTCGTCACCAAAAAGTTCACGAAATTCTGCAAGAGCAGATTTGTCATTCATGATCAAACGATTCCAGAAGTAATGTCCTACTTCATGTCTGAGGTGTCCGATCAGCGTGCGATATGGTTCTAGTAGTTGTAGTCTAGTTTGCTCCCTGTGAGCCGAATCCGCTTCTCTAAGTAATATGGTGATTACGCCATCTGCATGACCTGTCATCAGCTCTGGGTTATTTTGCCTTGCCACAAAGTCAAAACAGAATCCTTCATCAAGGTGATTTTTGCTAAGAAGTGTTAGGCCAATCTTCTGTAACTGATAAATAAGTCTGTGCTTGGCTATTTCTAAATTCCGCCATTTATCAAAATTGAGCTGATTGCTCAGGTTAGGAATGGTTCTGTTCAGTTGGCAAGCTGAGCAATACTCTGCCGGATCATTCTTCTCTATAATCCAGTTACAAACCTCATATTCTTTGTTTTTACAGTATTTGTATTCAATTTTCTCCCGATCAGAAATCAATCTATTTAATGTAGGATCGAAGGTGAGCATCATTCGGTCTTCATTCCTATAACCGGTAAGATGACCACAGTTTATACATTCTTGATTCTCGAAATAGAGTGAATGTTGGCAATGACCACATTGGAATATTTTCATGGCCGGAATTTATGCCTTATTAAAGTATTCAAGAGTTTAAGGATTAGAATAATTGTTGTTGATATCATCGGCTTGATCCTCTATCTGATAAAGTGGAGAATAGTTGAGACTATCCTGATTGATTTAATCGCTGAATTGAAACTTAAAATGTTCTTTACCATCTAGGGTTTATAATTATGTATTTGAATCCTTAGGTGGTTATCTCCATTCAAACAGTATTTTTCTTGATCATCAATTAATTAGTGATTTTATTTAGCACATGATTATATTCGTCTTAAAATCAATGCCATAAATGTCTTACCTGATTTGTGCTTTATTGATTTGAAATTAAAATTGGACATTATAAGATCATCTTGTTTTATTTAAATCGCTACTACCTTGAAAATTCTTTTAAAACTATCTTTTAAAATGGCATCCTTTTTATTCCACAGCCCCAGAGAAAAACATAAATGTTGCTTTTCATCACTAATACCAGCAATTCCTTCCTCTCCCCATCTATAGGCTTTGCTCCTTGCGGTATCATGCGTTACATGTTCCCAAGCTTTCCCATGTGGGCTGTAGTCTTCACGCACGGTACCCCATTGCCGTTCTGTAAGGTAAGGCCCCCATTTTCTCCAGTCTTTTTTGCCCGTTTTCTGCGCTAGTAATCTTTTTGCTTCTTGTGTCATATGGGTTTTTCAGGTAAAAGATTTTCAATCTTTGCACTATGTTTTTTGAAAGAGTCCCTGGCATTCGATCAAATAGATTTCCTATTTTAAAAATCGAATTGAGGGTCACTTTGTATATGGAAGGTTGCCGTCAACTCTTCATTATTTCCTGTGTCAACTTCGTAAAACGCCTAACTGTTTTTCAATTCCCGTTTATTCTATAAGGGGAGTAAACATAGTCCGAAAACTTACCGTTGTTGGATTTATTTCCAGCAACCTTACTCCCACTCCTGATGAGATAAAAAGTAACATGTTGAGTCATTCCATTCATAAAATTGTGCTAGCAAAACTGTTTTATAATTCATGTTGAAGACCGCACAAAAAACCAGAAACAAACAGCATCTGGTTTTTTATTTGTAGAGAAAACAAACCATATCAATGGTACAATTTCCTGTCGTAGGTATAGGACAAGATCAGCAAGATCAATGCAACAAAGGCATACATCCACAAGCCATCACCAGCCATTACATGACTGCCTATGGCCATCACAAAATCAAGTGCCAAGCCGTAATAAGCCAAAGTCTTCAAAAGTTTCACTTTTTTGGTGAGGATAGCCACCACTGCCAGCAGCTTGGCTATGCCAAGCGGATAAACCAGCGATGAAGGAAAACCGAGGGAATTGTATTGATCTGTGATAAGCTGAGTTTCATAGAAACTCATAAATCCCTGAACGGTCATCATGAAACACAGCAGGCCAGTGGCCGCCAGTATATAATTTTATCTCTTAACATAAGGTAGTTGGGTTTGTTATCGAATGGAAATTACACCATTCAATGCATTAAATCAAGGCTCGATAGTTAGTGAAGCGTGATTACTTCGATGGATCTGTTGGTCAGTCCTGCTGACAAACTGTGTTGTTGCTTAGGCGATCTCTGGCAACCATTACCATTTCGACCGCTATGGCAAATCCCCATACTTTTAAATAGGAAGCGATGTGAAGAATCAGTGAAAAACACTCAACTACGGTTTGTTTGTTGGAGATAACTCAAACAAAGATGAAAGTTGTAAAAAGAAGTAGTGTAATCTTTGCCATCATTGGCCGTAGTTCGGAAACTCCAGACAGTTGACACCCTGACCAACTCTCCTTCATTAAATTCATTTGGTATGTGCCCACTAATGCACCGTTTGTTTTACCAAAAAGTTCTTGCATGGCTATTGCGTGAGTCAAAAAGTATCGTTTTTAAAATATACCTCAACGTTTAAATTGCCTTGTGCTGTAAAAGAGTATGTTTTTTAAGGTGCTCATATCCCAGTCATTTTGTTTAAGAAACAATCCCTGCATCAAACTTATTATCTTAACCACGGATTTACATGAACTAAAATTGATCTTGTTGATAGTCAAGTTGGTCAGAGTACTTGTTGGAGATAACTACAACAAAGGCGCAGTTGACAATTGTTTTTTTTTTAGAATTGAGCACATGCACATTTGCAATAAGATTACATATGGACACCCCTATGAGTTGTAATAAATGGTATTATCCGCTCCTCTTTTTATAGGTAGAGTTCCTTATCGGCGTATCTTCTGAAGGATTGACTCGTCGGAAGTATTGCTTGTTGAAGTCCACACGAAGGGTGATTTCATGACCATAACCCAGATCTCTTCCGGAGCTGCTGAAGCTTCGTTCCATGGAATAACCAAGCAAGTATCTGTTTTCGAATCTGAAAGCCAGACTAAAGGCCGCTACGGATTCAGAGCGCAACGTGAGTCCGGTCATCACAAAATTATCATAGGTGTAATAAGTAGATAAAGAATAGACATCTTTCCCATTGTCCACTGATAAGTACACAAGTCGTGGCTCTAATAAGTCATTTCCATAGCGGACAGGGATTCTCCCGTTGGCAGTTAATGTGAGATAAGTTGGCATGTTCGTGCCCGAGCTGCCAGACCAGCTGGTAGCCATTCTGTTGTAGGCGAAACCCACATCAAACAGGCGATGAGCCAGTACCAAACCTGAAGTCAAATCAAAATTGGTATGATTGTTAAAACCGCTTAACAATGGGTCTTCATAATCTAACACAAACACCTTGTCCATATCTAATTGTGATTGATACACTTCTCCGAGCAATCCAAAAGTCAGCTGGAAGTCTGAGTTAAAATCAATTCCATAAGATGCTCCAGTCGACATCCGGAAATTGCTTAATACACTGTAATTTTCTGTGTACACGTTCGCTCCAATTCCCAATGGTCTGCCATGCATCATGTAATGACCGCTGAGGTAATTGACTGTGGGTGTATTGCCCAAACCAGACCAGAGTCTACGATGAGAAAAAGATACCGACCCTCCCGAACGCCCGATATAAGCGGGATTAGTCAAAAAACCGTCCGTGATATTCTGATGAAACAATGGCACATTCTGTGCTAAGCTGCTCAGCGCCATACCAATAGTAATGCCCGATAGTATCAGATATTTCCTCATCTTATTACGGTAAAGGTTTGTTTGATCTCAGTGGCGAACTGATTGACTTTTAGAACGCATAGATACGTGCCAGGATCAAGCGGATTCTGCTTGAATGTGCCGTACCAGTCGTTGTTATAGCCTTTGGTATGATAAATCAGGTTTCCTGACGGTGCGTAAACCCATATCTGATTGTCTGGGTACCTTTCTATGTTTTCGATATAAAGGAAGTCGTTGGATCCATCTCTATTGGGTGTGATTACAGTGGCGATTTTTACCTGGAGGCCATTTTCAATTTCAATGAATTTTTCGATTGAATTATTACATCCTAAGTAATTCTCAATTTGTAACGTTATTCTAAATTCTCCTTCAGATTGATAAACATGAATTGGAGCTATTTCATCTGAAGTCAACCCATCACCAAAATTCCATAAATATTTTAGACCTTCATCTGTCAATAGAGCTGTCTCAAACTTTATTTGAGCCCCTACACCTGCATTTGGCACTTGAAAGTCAATAGTGATTTCGCTAAATTCTTTACAAATGACAAAGCTGTTTTCAGGAGCAAATACCCCACCCTGATAGTTCGGTCCTATGGACTGAACAGACCAGAAATATTCATCATCTGGTAAATCCTTAATCAATTTATAAAAATCATTCATATAGGCGTTCCCCTGTGAACTCATAAGCCTGAATCCTGATTCCAAAGATTGAGCACTTACAATTGTTTCAGTCTCATTTCTTATATAAACATTGAAGGTGTTGCCTGAATTGTGGACTGGATTCCAACGCAATATTACCATATCACCATCCAATTCAGTACCTATTATCTCAGGGGAACTTAAGTCAAGATTTCCAAGTCCTGAGTTTGTGTTTTTCATCAAATAAAGCGAATCTAAATCAACTGTGATTAAATCAGCAAAACGCTCATTGTACAGGAGCTCACAGCTTAGTATCCTTAATTGTTCAGGGTGAGATAGTTCCATGATGTCGATATCATAGAAATTGGTATTCCCTCTATTTATGCTTACAAAGTTTGTGTTGATAGTTGTTTGATTGATATAATTAATTTCAGAATAACCATCAATCTGCCTATCCAAATTCAGATCAATTGATTTCCCGAGATTGATATCATTAAACAAAAAGTTCAACACTCCACTGGTGTTTTCATATACTTCACCATTTAAAAATAAGTCCAAATCATCATCCAGATCTATATCCAACCACTCTACACCAATTTGACCAACAGAGGTTTTTATGCCAAAATTTTCATACAGCTCAAATTTTCCATCTTTATTATGCAGGATAGCACCTCCTGTTTCAGATCCGCTATAAAATTGAGCGATATCAACACTACCATCTCCATCAAAGTCACCTAAAGAAAAAATATTATTAACTCCTTTTTTGAATGGGAGACCTAAACTCGTTTCTTCAAATTTACCACCGCCCAAATTTTCATATATAATAGTTACCCCAGACGCTGTATCAAAGAAACCATTATAGGAGGTGTCTATTGAACCACCTAAAATAACGTCCAAATCCCCGTCATTATCAAAATCAAACCATTGAATGGATTTCCTTATATCAGTTCCGTTAAAAATATCTACAAATCGATTGATTCCTTTGCCTTGAAATGCAATAGCTTTTAAATTAAGATTACCAAGGTTTTCAAAGATAAAAAATTTATTTTCATATTGACCTGTGGCATTGTTGTATTTTCCTCCTGTTATCGCCAAATCCAGGTCATTGTCATTATCAAAATCACCCCAGTCGGAGGTAGTAATAAATAGCCCTCCTAAATTTAGATTTCTTTGTGAAAAATTACCTTGGCCATCATTAATTAACATATAATGTCCAAAGTCATCATCATAAACGAATATGTCTCTATCAGCATCATTGTCAATATCAATTACATCTAATGTGGAAATAGATCCTATGGCCATAGAGAAGGTTTTCTCAAAGTTGTTAATTTTGATAGTATCAATTTGAAAGTCACTGGCATAACCTGAATTATTAATGCTCTGAACGCCCCAAATAATATCACCTTCTGATAATATCTGAATTGTTTTTGAATTTGAATGAAAGGCATTACCTATAATCGGAAGCATACGATAACCTTCCTCTGTTGACGATGGTGCAATGACATATTTATCTCCGCTTTTGACAAAAATATTGTAGCTGTATCCTGTATCACCTGTCCAGGAAAAAGTTGATTCTCCATTATCACTTTTTTCAAACATCAAATTCTCGGGTTTCTTGATCGGTTTGATGGTTGGGTTTGTATTATTTTCATACAAAACCAATTCAGGAATGGAGACAGATAATATTTCGTAAGATGTTGCTATAAGATCCAGATCACCGTCATGATCAAAATCCCCGTAATCTGAATCTGTGAACAGGAGGTCATTCATGTATATATCAGATTCCTCGAACTGGTCATTTCCAGTATTTATGAAAAATTTTGCTACGCCTTTACTGGTTCTATAATGTACATCCAAATCGCCATCAGAATCCAGATCTACAAATTTAGGACTCCACCTGGTTTCAAATACGGTCAAGGTTGTCGTAATCAAATCTGGTAGAAAAGTAAAAATGTCCTTGTCATTTCTCAGTATTGCTCCGTTTGAATCAATAATATCAACATCTCCATCCATATCATAGTCTCCAAAATCCACACCAGAAGCTGCTAAACCTGATGTTAATAATTCAAATTCAAGGTTGCCTTTATTCTCATAGATTTCATAATTAAATGAGTCATTGGCCAATTTTTCCAAATAAACATCCAATAACCCATCATTTGTCAGATCAACAAATTGGAATTCGTATCCTAAAAATTCCCCGAATCCTAGATCGACGTTTTTAAATTTGGAATCACCTGTATTATAGTAAAAGCTAAAGTTTTTACCGAATCCTGCGAAACCCAAAATATAAAAATCCAGTAGGTCATCTCCATTGAAATCTGCAAATTCTACATTAACTATGAAATCAAATGCCGGTATGGATAGGTAACTAATATCAATATTATTGAAGGTTAAATTTCCTTCGTTCATTAATATTGAAGTTTTATTTTCGCCAACAATCAAAAGATCAATATCATTATCGTTATCCAAGTCGCCACATCTAATAGAGGCATTCGTGAAAGTTGTGCCTTTTATGTCAAGTTTTATTTCTTTAAAAACTCCTCTATCTTGAATAAACAATGTTATGCCATTTAATGCCGTAATAAAATCTAATTGACCATCATTATTAAAGTCTGCCCATTTCACACTACCCCCAGAAGTCCTATCACTGATTGGTAAATCTAATTTGGTGAAAAAATCTGTTTCCTTTACAGCCTCAATTTGAAACTGGATTGAGGACAGAGGCGACCTCTGAAAGGAATTATCCACACTTTGAATTTGAAATTCATAAGACCCAGAATCCAAATTGAAACTGATATCTCTTTTATAATTTAATTGACCTCTATCAAAAAACAGGGTCGTTAGGCCCTGTCCATCAGCCGCAATACTCACCCCATCTTTGTATAACCTGTGGGAATAGGTCAATTCATTGGCACCTGTCAAGTCATCTACTCCATTGTCCCATTTCAGTTTGACGATATTTTGTTGAACCACAACATTAAGATTTCCAGGAGGGTCTGGGGCATCATTTATGCCTATTGAATTATTTTTTAAAACAGTCAGTCTTGGGTTGACATTATCCTTACTTACTGCTGAAATATCTAGTAAGCCATCATTATTAATATCTGTAATAGCTAATGATGCGAAATAATCCAGCGGCAGATTTATTGTATCAAACTTATAATTTAGGTCAGATATGAAAAGTTTATTTTCAACCCCGGTTTCATACAAAATAGAAGCAATGATATCTAAATGGCCGTCATTATTGATATCACCAGTTTCTATCTTCGCATCTAGAATAGTGTTGTCAAATGAGATGATATCTTCACGGGAAGCGTCATTATTTGCCTTTGTAATTCTAAAAATATAGCCAGTATTAGACTTCCCTGTTTCCAATATGCTATTAACCGACTGATCTGAAAATCGAACATTTTCAAAGTATCCACCATAGGAGGCACTATATACATTAAAGCTACCCATGTTAAAATTTCCTTGATTTATAAGCAAAGTATTAAATACAGTTGCGCCTTCAGAATAGATAACCTGAAGATCAATCAAATCATCATTGTTGATATTAATAAACTTGAAATCTAAATCATCAGCGTTCAGAAGCACTTCGAGAAGCAGTGGATTTATAAGATTTACCTCCGTAAATGCGTTTTGACCAGTATTTCTGTAAAATTTCAGAATCTTACCATTTTCATAAGAGGCGCTCACGATTATATCTTTTAAAGTATCTGAATTAAGATCAATATAATCCACACTGGAAATCTCTCTAATGTTTAAATCATTGATACCAAAATGAATATCAGAAGCCTCAAAAATATTGTTACCTTTATTTTCAACTGCCAGTAATTTATTATTATCACCTTTCGTAATGATATCATTGAGTCCATCTCCATTAAAATCGAGAATACCATTGGGGAAAAGTGCAGAATAGAGCAGCGGTGAATTATTTAAATCATCGTACAAATCCAGAAAATCTCCTTTTTCCACTGCACCGTCTATTTGATTTATTAAAATTGAACGATCTGCCAATAGATCATTATATCCGTCTCCATTTAAATCGCCAATTGTTATTATTCCCAAGTAGGACCACTTATTATTAGTATCTTTTAGTTCTATCTCAGCACCGAGAATTCCTTCATTATTATAATGAACTTGGGTAAAGTTCACATTTCCAAAAGCATTTGAATTTGGAGAAATAACTAAATCTGGATATAAATCCCCGTTAAGGTCTTCAAGCATATAAGATAATGCAATTTCCGGAACCTCCCAATCATGACTAATTTCATAGCGTTTAATAAATTCACCATTGATATATGAGTAGACTGTCGACTTAAAATATGATGATTCATTTTGATCAGGTGATTGAAATGATGACAGCTCTATAATATCTACATTTCCATCCAAGTCAATATCTCCAGTCAAAAAATCAGTTGCTGTGCCTGAAAATGGGAGATCAAGTACAGGTCGGAAAGAAATAAAGTTAAGATTCTCGTTGATCTCTGTTTTATTGATGCCATTTTCATTTGAAACAAACAAGACATCCAAATCACCGTCCCCATCGTAATCAAACCACTCAACTCTGGATTTTAAAGAAACAGGGTAAGAAAAATCTAATATCGGATATTTTCCTTGAAAAGGGTCATTTATTTCAGTGATCTCGCCGTTTTCACCTATAAAATAGACAACACTTACTGGTTCTTTTGAGGATCCTCTTCCAGTAATGTAAAGGCTATTGTTGCCCTGATCATTGATAATAAGCGCAGCGGCCAAATCTACTTGAATCAACTTTATTCCGGAACTCACAAAGCTTTTTTTGGCATTATATAAAATTCTGGTAACCGGCTTGTCATTGTCCATTGTTCCAGCAACTAAAAGATCTAGCAAACCATCTTGATTGAAATCATTCCATAGAAAATAGCTGTTGTTGATGCCATCCATAGCCAAAGGAATAGATTCAAACTTATCATTTCCAATCCCTTTAAGGAGGTAAATAGCTTTTTCTCCAATTGGGTTTATCCCACTCAGATAAATATCCAGTAACCCGTCACCATTAAAGTCAATAAATCCGATATCGCCATCCCATAAATCATCATTAATTATTTTGATGACCCGATAATAATCACCTTCTGTCTTATATAGTCGTGTAAATGGTCCAGAACCATCCCATCCACTTATAAGTAAATCCTGATCACCGTCTCCATCATAGTCACCCCATGCAATATCACCATTAGATATATTGGGTATGCCTTTAAAAACTAATTCTGTCAGGTCTTGGGCATCAATTTCAAAATTTAGGAATAGACTGAAAACAAGGAATAGACGTGCGGTGGTTGCTGACATAGAACAGTTGAATTCCTACAGCCAATTTCGCCATATAATTGTTTAACAATCCTGAAAAGAACATCATGGGAGTGTTTAAAAATATTAATGGTCGCAACATTGGTAGTAGTAGTGATGGTTGAATGTATAGGTACTTCCTTTAAATATATTTAAATATTACTAAATTCAACCAAATTATAAATTGCCCAATCGAAACTTACCTGACATGAGACTTCCGCTTTTCTCAGTATTTCTATCTTTATTTATATACAATGCGTTATGCCAAGATGGCCGTCAGGATGGTCCTCAATTGCTGCTCAACGCTGAGAATCATTCAGGAAAAATTCGGGGATTATCGTTTAATAAAAATGGTGATCAACTTATTTCATTGTCGGAAGATCAAAGCATCCGTTGGTGGCAAATGTCTGACGGAACATTGAGCAAGAAGGAATTTTTCACACAAAAAGATGCTGCTTTTACGCCACTTGATATGGCAGTAAATAACGATCTGGGACTCATTGCGGTTGTTGGCGTCAATCCGGGTTCTTCAAAACATTCCCTTTATTTGATTGATAGTGAAAGTCGACAAATCTTAAGTTCGATAGTTGTTCATACATCGGCCATCAGGGCGGTAGCACTTAGCTCCAATCTCGAACTGCTTGCAAGCGGTGACGAAGAAGGAAATGTCCAGCTCTGGGATATCAGCAATCGCAAGAAACCTACAAAATTGGATCAAATAGAAATTCCATTTGGGATCAATGACTTAAGTTTCTCGGATCAAAACAAAACAATCGCAGTGGCGAGTGATGATAAGGATATTCGAATATTTGATCTTAGTAAAAGAAAACTATCCAATAGCTTACTGATTTCTCGTCATTATCTAGGTGTGAATTGCCTTTCTTTTTCTCCAGATGGAAAATATTTGGTTTCCGGTGGAAAGGATGAAATGATTTATCTCTTCAAATCGAACGGTAAATTCTTACGAAAAATAGGGCAGATAAACAGTGAGGTCACTAGCCTGAGTCTCTCCAATGACTCCAAAGTGTTGGTGGCATTATCGAAAAATGAAGGGATTGGCTATAGTTATAACATCCCGAATGGTCAACCTCTTGCTCAATTTGATCAACATAAAAATACCACCTTTGCTTGTGCTTTCCATCCCGATTCGAAGAACGGAAATTATCTAGTTGCATCTGCAGGTGCATCAGCCAATGAAATCCTGATCTGGAATGCCATCAATGGAAGTTTATGGATGAGATTAGGGAATAACAACAGAACTATCAAACATTTGGACATTGATAAAGAAGGCAATCTGTTGATCAGTAGAAATGCAAATTCCAGACAATACGAATTCAAATTTGATTTTAAGGATTTGGCAGTGTTGGGCAACCCCAAGGAATTGATTGATACGAAAGAATCAGCTTCATTGAAGCTTGTATCTCCATATATGCTGAAAGGCCCTAAAAAAAGTTTTACCAATAATCCCAATACGGATGGTCGCATCCTCTCCTACTATTCATTGGGAACCGATTCAATGGTAGTGGGAAGCGACTTTTCATTACGGATCAGCTATGCCAAGACAGATCAGGTTCAATTGCTGAAAGGTCATTCGGGCGGTGTAAGAGCTATTACTGAAAATGAAAAATTCCTTATTACTGGAGGTGAAGACAATCTTATCAATTTTTGGTTGAAAGGATCGGATGAAAAAGAGATTAGACCATTTGCAAGCTTGTTTATTGATAATCCAAATGAATGGATCTTATGGACCAATGGTGGTTACTTCACCGCTGCAGGTAATGGAGCCGCCAATTTTGGATGGGCCAAATCTACTGGCGATCTTACCTACCCCGAATTTTATACCGGTAATCAGTTTTTTTCCATTTTATTCAGGCCAGATGAAGTCAAAGAAAGTCTGATTTCAGGTAGGCCTGTAACCGAAATCTTACAGGCGAATGGCACACGTATCTTCGCCTTAGATAAAGTTCAACGTCCAGCAGCTGTCCTTTTCGAATCACCATTCAGTATAGATGAAGCCTCAAGAGCTTTTTATTTGAAAAAAGAGGATCTAAATTATATAAGTGATCGCCCGAAAGTGAAGATGGCGGTCAAAGCCCTTGATGGAGGATCCGGCATACAGGAAATATTCCTTTATCAAAACTCCAAACTCATTAAAAATGACCAGGATATACCCGAACATGAACAGACTATCTTTAAAGAATATGAGGTTGATCTAATGCCGGGTAAGAATGCTTTCAAAGTGGTTGCCCTAAATTTTCAAGGCATTGAATCCCGACCCGATGAGATTAGTGTCAAGTATACAGGTGAGGCAGCAGCCAATGCTGATCTATATGTTTTGAACATTGGCATCAACGAATACATGAACCCTTCTTATAATTTGAACTATGCACAACCTGATGCTAAAGCTTTCAGAGAGGCAATAGAGAAGCATAGTGCAAGCATTTTCAGTAAAACGCATATTTACAGTTTGTATGACGAAGAAGCCATCAAACCCAACATAATTGAGATCTTCGATGAAATAAAGCGCAAGTCCCGACCGCAGGATGTTTTTATCTTTTATTACGCTGGACATGGAACCGTAGATCTTGACGGCTCATCCACTGACTACTACCTGGTACCCTACGATATCACACAAATCTATGGCAATACAAAAATTCTGAATGAGCGCGGTATTTCTGCAGCTGAATTAAGAACCGAGTTGTCAGAAATTACGGCACAAAAACAATTGATATTGCTTGATGCCTGTCATTCAGGAGGTGCCGTTGAATTATTCGCCATGCGAGGATCCCCAGAAGAGAAAGCAATCATCCAGCTGGCACGAAGCTCAGGAACAGTCTTGCTCTCTGCAAGTGGTACACAGCAATATGCCATTGAGTTTGATGAGTTGGGTCATGGTGTATTTACTTATGCGCTTCTAGAAGGAATTAAAGGAAAAGCAGATGGCGGAAATCGGGATGGCAAGATTACAGTAAATGAGTTAAAGGCATATATGGAAGATGCTGTCCCTACGCTCTCGGAGCAATATGGTGGTTCCTCACAATATCCGACCGGATTCAGTACAGGTCAGGATTTTCCTATTGGATTGATCAATAAATAATCAAAATTGAAATATGGTAAAAATCAAGATTTGATATTGTAATTCACTAGAAATGTGAGATCAAGCATTCTTTGGATGATAAAATAGTTTATCTCCGCTCAAACCGTATTTCCCTTGATCATCATTTATTTAGTGATTTTATTTAGCACATGATTATATTCGTTTTAAAATTAATCCCTTAATGATCTCAACTGATCAATGCTTTCTTGATTTAAAATTGAAAATGTGCCTTATTACATCAACTTGTTTTATTTAAATCGCTACTACCTTGAAAATTTTCCTGAAACAATCTTCTCAAATTTTAATCCTTTTTTTCATCCTTTTCCAAATCAGTTGCAGTGATGATGAAACATCATTAAACATCTCATCGATAAAGATTACCGCTGAAAAAAGTCCCGTCTTTCTTGGAGATGAAATAATAATCATGGCTACCAATCAGGATGGGATTGACATCACTAATGAGGTAGTATTCTATGTAGGTGATATAATGCTTGATGCAAATAAATATTTACCAGAAGCAACAGGTGATCTGAAATTTAAGGCTGAATACAATGCCATAAGTAGCTCATTATTAACTGTTTCTGTGATTGAAAATATCACTGAACTTAACTTTACAGCGGTAAATTTAACTATCAAAGCAATAGGAACTGATACCTGTTACTTCAAAGTAACCAATCAGCTTGGTGTAGATGTTACTTCTTTGGTTAAGATTTACCTTGGTGCGAATCGCTATTACTCTGATTACTACTTTTCTTACAATGAGGGAAATTTTGATTTTAAAGCCAAATTCTACGAGGTTGAAAGTAACACATTTACTTTGAGTGCAGTGCTGAATCCAACAGAACTGAATCTCTTTGCTGCCAGAGATCATTTTGATGCAAATGGTCTGATAAGTCCTGAGTTCTTCATTGTGGATGAGGATCAGGATACCCTCACCGATTTTGTTTCGATCTACACCAATGATGTGCCATTGCTAAATAATAAGTTCATCACTACTGAACTTGGAGAATACCAATTCATTGCGAAACACAAGAATGTTGAGAGTAATGTTTTGACTTTAACTGCGCTACCGCGCAAATCGCGAAAAGTCCTTATAGAAGAATTTACAGGAGAATGGTGCGGATGGTGCCCTATGGCCGCATACAATATCGAACAACTCATTGACGAATATGATGGTGATGTGCTCACGGCTGCCATACACAATGGTGATGGTTTGGCCTATGAAAACGAAGCGCTGCTACGTGGAGCATTCGGGATCAATTATTTTCCAAGTGGTGTGGTTGGCAGAACATACCTGGGGGATCAGATTGGATTTAATGATCCTACCATGAATCAAGTAATAATTGATCTCGTGGATCAGGAAATCAATTTTGATGATATTTTATTGGGAGTTGATATTACTTCATCAATTGTGAATAACAAGGTAGTTGTAGATGTCAATGTTGATTTCTACTCTAACATAAGTGATGAATTAAGAGTAACTGTGTATCTGATAGAAAATAATGTGATCAGTGGGACTCAACAAAATTATTTTGCCAATTATGCCGGTTTTGAAGGTGCATATTATTACAGCCAACCAGCAGTATTACCAAATTTTGTGCATCAGAAAGTACTCAGAAAAGTAGGAACAGACATCTATGGAGAAGTGATTCCAAGCAGTGAAACCAAAGAGAATAATATCTATTCTTTCCCTCAATTTGAGATGGATATCTCCGGCTATGATGAAGTTAATACACATGTGATTGCTTTTGTGCATTATCCTCTAAAGGATGGCAAAAAGAAGATCCTAAATGCTGAACAGGTAAAAGTTGGTGAAGCCAGCGTTGGAAAATAATCATAGACTCTATCCGTATATGAAACTACATTTGTTGGCATTGGTGTGTTTATTCCCAATTTTGCTTCATGCACAATCGACCAAAGAACTTCCGGATATTTCGGTGGAGAACCTTTCTGGAGAAACCGTTTCCATTAAAAGCCTCATCAATGAGGATGGCCCGACTGTAATTAGTTTTTGGGCTACCTGGTGCAAACCTTGCATATTGGAGCTCTCTGAAATGCAGGATGTTTATGATGATTGGCAGGATGAAACCAATGTTAAAATAATTGCTGTTTCAATCGATGATTCCCGCAGCTCCAATAAAGTGAAAGCCTTTGTGAATGGCAAAAGTTGGGATTTTGAGGTTGTTTTAGATAAAAACTCAGACTTAAAGCGCGCCCTGAATATCAACAATGTACCCTATTTGCTGATCATAAACTCGAACAAGGAAATAGTCTACGAACGAAACGGATATGTGCCCGGAGACGAAGAAATGGTTTATGAAAACCTTCGAAAGCTTTAAAAATCAAATATGAGGTATATACTGGCAGCCATTCTTTTTATGGCATGTGGTTTTTTATTTGCTCAATCATCTGACGATCGTGGTACATTAACTGGTGGCTTTCAAAGTGATATCCAGTTTTATAAAAATGATAAAGTCATCAATGCCAGTGCACCAGATGAGAAAATTGCTTCCAATAACTACTTAAAAGTCGATTACACTTATCTCAATTTCCAAATGGGTGTTCGATATGAGGCCTATTTACCAGCGCTACTTGGCTATCCCGTAGGTTTGGATGGTACAGGTATTGTAAACCGCTATGCTTCCTTCACCAACGATGTACTGAAAATCACCGCAGGTAATTTCTACGCTCAGTTTGGGTCAGGCATGGTTTTGAGAACTTATGAGGAGCGCACACTGGGTATTGACAATTCCCTCGATGGAATAAAAGTAGAGCATTCACCACTTAAAGGCCTGAACCTTACCGGTGTTTACGGAAGTCAGCGGAAGTTTTTCGCCCAGGGAGATGGACTTGTACGGGGACTGGATGGCAATGTGTTTTTAAATGATTTATTCGACTTTAATTCACTTCCTAATATGGAACTTGGATTTTCTGTAGTAAGTAAGTTTGAGGAATATACTGGCCCAAATGAATACCATGAAAATATAAATGCTTATTCATTCAGGGCTGGAATTCAAATGGATAAAATTGATTTAAAGGCTGAGTACGTTGAAAAAGATGTGGACCCAAATGTTGCCAACGGATATAATACAATCAGAAAAGGAAGAGGCTTGATGATCAATGCCGGATACAGCAAAAAAGGAATTGGCATAAATGCCACTTTCCGTCGACTGGAAAATATGAATTTCAGATCTGAAAGAACAGCCGATCAAAACAATCTCTGGATAAATTATTTGCCATCTGAAACCAGACAGCATGGATATGCCTTGGCAAACATCTACCCATATGCTGCTCAGGGTCAGGGTGAAATCGGTGGCCAAATCAACGTGAATTACAATATCAAAAAGGAGACGGCTCTTGGTGGGAAATATGGAACTAATATAGCAATCAACTATTCGGATTTCAGATCGCTAAAAAACATAGTGAACCCTGCCCTATCTCTTGAGACTTTTAATACCAATCTTTTTGAGTTTGGAGACACAACTTACTACAGGGATTTTAATGTGGAGGTAAAGAAAAAATTTAACAAGAGTGTATTGCTCACAGCCAATTACATCCATATCGAATACAATAAAAACAAGGTTGAAGGTGTGCCAGTTGAAAATGTGAAATCTGAAATAGCTGTATTGGAATCTTTCATCAAAATCCCAAACAGTCAATCGCTTCGTTTGGAATTGCAACATCTCTGGACCCAACAAGACAAGAAAAACTGGTTAGGTTTTCTCGCGGAATACAATGTTGCCCGTAGTTGGACTTTTTTCTACACAAATCAATACAACTATGGTGGCGCTAAAAAGCCAAACTATTATCAATCTGGTTTTGCCTACTCAAAGAGTGCTTCAAGAGTTTCAATGAGCTATGGTCGTCAACGTGGTGGGCTCATTTGTGTAGGCGGGGTTTGTAGATTTGTTCCAGCTTCAAGTGGATTGACAGTTTCGATAACTACTAGTTTTTAGGTTCAGCTGAAGGTTCGAAATAACTACCTTTCTTTTTACTATTTTAGATTTGTTATAGTATAAAACTCTGGAATCAGTACATGAATACGGTTTGTGCTTCTTTATCAAATAAGTGCGAATTTTGATATAAGGGGAAATTCAATATGCCCTTAATCAAAACTCCTTCTCCCCAAATTCGCTTTTGATGAACCTTGCTTTATTGTTGGACTTATTGATCAAGTAGCTGATGTTGACCATGATCATATCTACTTCATATATGTAATTGGTAGTTGTATAAAACTCTCCGGTCTGAAATGTTGTAATCCGTTGTTCGTTGGTTTTTAACAGCCCCAGATCCATGTTTAGCCACTGTATTGTAGTAGTGAGTCGATCATCCATAAAAGTCTTCCTTAAGATAAGATTAGGGCTTAAGTATTTGGAGTCTGCGCCTTGTGCCGTGATCTTTCTGGAGATGTAATTGACAGACCATTGCACACTGAAACTATTCGACAAGTCGAAAACTGTATTTGCGTTGATCGAATGGATCCAACTCGAAGTATTCACAGGTCGATCTGCGAATGATCCATCAATATCAAAATGATAGAGGTTGCCTCCAGCAAAAATCTTCCACCATGATGCAGGGTTTAGCTCTGCACCTAACTCCATGCCAAATGATCTCCCAATACCTACATTGGAATAGATTCTGTTTAAGATGGTGTCATTATAGATGGTGTTGACGCGATTGACCAGATTTTTTACATTTCTAAAATAAGCTGTTGCGTACACAGAATTATCCCTAAAATCTTTGATAATCCCCAATTCAACCAAATCGATAAATTCCGGCTTCAACTCAGGGTCTCCCTGCTCAAGCGTTTCGGAATGTTCACGTTCAGGAAAAGGATTCATTTTGAATGTGGTCGTTCGCTCCACTCTCCTGCTATAAGCTGCCTTGATCTTCAAATTGTCATTCACTGCATACTGTACATTAGCTGATGGGTATAGTTTAGTGAATTCATAATGATAGGTTGTATCGATTGATCCTGCTTTATCTTTAAGATCCATTTCCCTATTCATCCATTCTATCCTCATTCCTGCGGTGTAGCTCCATTGATCCTTTTTCCCAGATAGCATACCGTATCCTGAGTGTATCTGACGTCTTAAGTCAACTTCACTGGAAAAATCAGGTATCAGTTCAAATTCACCTGTTGTATTGTTTTTTCTTTCATATACAAAATCACCAAGGTGGTTTAGGTTTCTAAATTGATAGCCTACTTCGACCGTACCAAAACTAAGGGGCTTCAGTTCGTAATTAGCCAGAAATCGAATACCATATAGTGGGTTTTCATTGGTGTTATATTCTTCTTGAAGGAAGGTTCCTGTTTCAGGGTATGCCAAGTTGAGGTTAGTGGTAGGACCTCCCAGCAAGGTATATTCATACAGAAAGGAAGTTGACAATTTGGACTTATCTGAGAAGCTGTGAGCATAATCGAAACTACCAAGAGCAAAATCACTGGTTCTGATTCTTAGGTTTTCATTGAAATACTCAGTACTGTATATGCGATTACCTCCATAGGTAGCGTGATTGTCATAGTATAAGATATCCGCCGTACGGTCTTTACTTCTCTTACCCGCAAAAAATCCCATGCTGAACTGATCATTCGGAGTAGCCGCATAACCAAGGGTAAATCTTCCCGAATAATTGATTTCATCAAAGCTGCGTTCACCCTTTGATGGAAATCGTGTGGTCGTGTCGTTGGTGATTGTGTACACATCACCAACTCGCCTTCCCGCAAGATCATTGATCAAATAACTGGCACCAGCGGAAAGATCCCATTTGTCTTTTCGATAATTTAAGGTGAAATCTAAACCATGTCTATGAGCATAATCTGCATTGTCATAGTTCTCAATACTTGGTGCGCCGACCTTTATATTCACTTGTGCAAAAAACCCATCTAAAGCACCTTTTTTTGTTGTAATATTAATAATCCCTGCCTTTCCTTCAGGATCGTATTTGGCTGACGGGGCAGTGATGACCTCTATGTTTTCGATGGAATTTGCAGGTATCTGTCCTAAAAGGGTGGCTGCATCAGATTGGACAGGTTTCCCATTTAGTAAAACCATAAAACCGGTGGCTCCACGAGCTGAGATTTCACCCTGGGCATTGACTGTGATTGACGGGAGATTTCGCAATACATCAGTTGCTGTGCCACCTTGACTGGCGTGAAATGCGGTAGCATCAAAGACTTGTCGATCAATCTTGTGCATCGCTGTTACCCTCTCACCAGACACTACCACATCATCTAACAGTTTTTGATTAGCAGACATGATGATGCTTTCTATAACGAGTGTTTGGTTTTTTGATAAGGAAATGTTCGTAGTTATATGGGTATCAAAACCCATAAATTGTGCAATCAAATAATAGGACCCTGACTTTAGGTTGTTCATTTCGAAGAATCCTTGCGCTCCAGATACCACTCCTGCTACTAATGAACTATCGCCAGAATCGTAAAGAGCAACACTGGCAAATTCTATAGGAGCTTTTTCTGAATTATCAACCAACTGTCCTCTTAATGTAGCCTGAGCAAAGCTCATCTGTGCTAATGTTGAAAGAAGAGATATAATTAGAAGTTTTTTCACTGATTATTGAAATGTAAATCGCTCGCAAGATATTCTTCAAAAAGGTAATTCTAGGTATTTGGTAATCTCATTTTGAGGGTCTATTCAGTCAAAAATTTCAAGCTAAAATAAAATAATCTAAGTCTGGTATTCATTTGATCTTACTTATGCGCTCATTTGAGCAATAAGAAAGAATGTTGGAGTGGAAAGTGTTTTTCAGAGAAGCCTTCAATCATTTAAAAGTATATACTTTGACTGCTGTGGTGGCACTTTACATGAATATCTAGTAAACTTCCATCTAAGTATAACCTTTTAATGTATATCCACTTTATTATAACTCCTGCAAGAATTTAAAAGAGATTAATCGACCTCACCAAAGCTTCAAAGATCTCTTAACTTTCTTTTAACCGTTATGAGGTTTGGGTGGAAATGGTCACACTTTATTTGTAAGAGCGAAAATTTATATTGTAAGTCCCACGATTTTTCATTTTAATCGGTAGTAGGCTCTAGTTGAATTAAATATCCAGTCGCCTAGTTTATCCGCGCAAGAATGATTATTTGTATTTCGTCCAATAAAAATTTCTAATAATAAAATATTTCTTACCAACCACTTTCAGTTCATCTTTATTCTCCAAAATAAGTTGTCCTTCCAGTTCCGATTCACGAGCTATTGAATAGATCAGACCTTTGTATGTGTCAGTTTCTTTGTCATAGCTAAAATCATACATTACTTTTTTTCCTACTATGTTCTCTTTGTCAGATTGAGCTCCTGTTTTTAAGCAAATCAAAGCGATTGCAACTCCTAGAAATACCCAAGCCATTGGATGTATTGATTTTTTAACTTTTTGATTCATTTCAATTCCTTCTAACTCGTTTTGCTATAATTAAGTACAGCCCATGTGTTAAAGAAAATAGCAAATCCGAGCATGGCGTAAATCTGAACTGTGATATCTCTGACGCTGCTGCCTTTCATAACAATCATTCGGATGGCTTCAATGAAATAAGTGACTGGATTGAGTTGAGCCATTACTCTTGCCCAGATGGGCATGCTATCTATGGAGGTAAAAAGTCCACTCATCAGAATGAAAATCATCATCAGAAAGAATGCCAGCGACATGGCTTGTTGCTGCGTTTGAGAATAAGTGGAAACCAACAGCCCCACTCCTACAATGGCTGTTAGGTAAAGCGCCAGATATCCATACAACAAAAGAATACTTCCTAAAGGAATGATTCCGTAGATAAGTCGCGCGACTATAAACAGTCCAATACTAAATACGAACATGCCGATTAGCCAAAATGGAATCAGCTTTCCAAGAATGAAAAGATGCTTTTTAATAGGCGTCACATTGATCTGCTCGATGGTACCTACTTCCTTTTCCTTCACGATATTGAGGGCGCACATGTAGCCACCAATCATTGTGACCAATATCACGAGGATGCCCGGCACCATAAAAAACTTATAATTCAATAAAGGATTGAAACGATTGATAGTCACAATATCGAGCATAGTTCCTTTCGATTTCTGTTGCTTATTACTCCACTCCTGTCTGATTTCCTGATTGAAATCGTTAATTACACGAGATAAATATCCACCACCGACTGAAGCTTTGGTACCATTGATCGCATTGATCGCAAGGAAAATGCTTTCATGATTTTCCCTAATCAGGTTTCGCTCAAAACCCTGCGGAATCTCTACAACCACATCCGCCGCATCGGACTCCAAATGCTCCATTCCTATTTTATAATCGTGGCTATAATCAACCAACACAAAATATCCGGAAGAAGCAATCTTAGTTACTAACTCAGTGGAATATGGAGATCGGTCATGATCGATGATAGCCACATTGATGTTTTTGATTTCATAGTCGGCGGCCAATGGCAGTACCACGAGTTGTACGATTGGCAGGGCGAGGATCATACGCAAGAGTGTAGGATTTCGAAAAATCTGTTTGAACTCCTTCTCAAGTAGAAATATCAATGTGTTCATGCCAAACGAATTTTAAATTGTCGGATACTTACAGTGAGTAAAAAAGCGGTCATACCAAAGAGAATCAGACTTTCTTTCCAGATGGCGCCAATTCCCAAGCCTTTGATCATTACGTCTTTCACGATGATATAATACCATTTCGATGGGATGATATTGGCAATGACCTGAAGTGGCATGGGCATGTTTTCCAATGGAAATAAAAAGCCTGTAAAAAACATAGTGGGAAGTAACATTCCCATCAGAGATATAAGCATAGCCGTCTGCTGAGAATCCGTGGAATTTGAGATCAAGAGCCCCAAAGACAGAGCGGTGAAGATGAACAAAATGCTCACTCCAATAAGTAAAGGCAAGCTCCCAACAATGGGCATATCAAGCAGAAATACGCTAAGCAACAAAATGACAATAAGATTGATAATAGACAGAATGAGGTAAGGCACCAATTTGGCCAGGATCACCATATAGGGACTAAATGGAGACACCAATAGGATTTCCATGGTACCATTCTCTTTCTCCTTCACAATAGAAACTGAGGTCATCAGGACGCAAATGAGTAATAAAACCAGAGCCATCACTCCTGGCACAAAGTTCGTCGTGCCTTTGAGCTCAGGATTGTAGATGTTTCGGGTAACAAGATCAATCTGCATATTTGGTTTGCTAGTTCCTTGACTTTGCTGAAAGTCTAATAAAATAGCGGATGCATAATTGGATAGCGCAGTGGCCGTATTTGGATCAGAAGCATCAGCAATCAACTGGACTTGTGCATATTTTTGGTGCATGAGATCATGCTCAAAATTTTGAGGAAAGACCAAAGCCATTTTCACCTTTCCTTTTTTGAAAGCAGACTCAATTTCCAAATGGCTCATGAGCGACTCTTCAATTTTGAAATGTACGCTGGCTCTGAATTTTTCAATGATCTGCTGCGTCGTGGCATCTTTTGAATAATCACAGATGACTATTCTGGAATCCTTAATCTCGTTGGTAAGCGCAAATCCAAAAAGCAAAATTTGTGCGATGGGCAACCCAAAGAGCAACAACAAGGTTTTTTGGTCTCTGAAGACGTGTTGAAATTCCTTTTTGATAAAAGTGAGTAATTGTTTCATATCAGTCTGCTTTTCGCTGTGCGCCTCTGGCTAATTCATAAAAAACCTCATCCATGGAAGTAGCACTGTGGCTTTTCTTCAAATTGGCTGGCGTATCCAGCGCCTTGACATAGCCATCTACCATCATGGAGATGCGATTGCAATATTCTGCTTCATCCATATAATGTGTGGTCACAAATACGGTGATTCCATTGTCGGATGCTTCATAGATCAAATCCCAGAATTGTCTTCTGGTAACCGGATCCACACCTCCGGTAGGCTCATCGAGAAAGACGATTTTAGGATTGTGAAAGATGGCTACTGAGAAAGCGAGTTTCTGTTTCCAGCCCAAGGGAAGACTTCCCACCAAAGCGTCTTTGTCTTTCTCCAGCTGCAACTTCTCCAGCAAATGTTTGGTACGCGCCTTTATATCTTTTCTGGAAATACCGTAAATCCCTCCAAAGAATCGAACGTTTTCTTCCACAGTGAGATCTTCATAAAGGGAGAATTTCTGACTCATATAGCCAATATTGGCTTTGATCTTTTCTGTTTCCCGATATACATCAAATCCTGCCACAGTGGCTTGGCCTGAAGAAGGAATTGATAATCCGCAGAGCATGCGCATGGCGGTCGTTTTCCCTGCACCATTGGCACCTAAAAAACCAAAGATTTCCCCTTTGTAAACATCCAAGGTGATTTCATTGGTGGCGATGAAATCACCAAATCGCTTCGTGAGTTTATTCGTTATTATTACTTTTTCTTCGGTCATGGCTACATCAGGTTAATGAAACAGTCCTCAATCGTGGGCTCGATGCTTTCAAAGGTCACATCATTCATAGACAAGCTGTTGAGGAGTTCCTCCTTCAATTTGATATTGTCATCCCGTAGGGTCAAATGGTGCACATTACCAAATGCATTTGAGCTATCTACCAACGCACTTACTCGTAATTTTTTAAGCAAATGGCCCATATCATTGGCGCTCACGGCGAACAGCTTTTTAGGAAATTCTTTGATGATTTTTTCGGGTGTATTTACCGAGAGGATTTTACCCTCCTGAATCAATGCAATCTTTTCACACAGACTTGCTTCATCCATGTAAGGTGTTGATACCATGATGGTTATACCTTGCGCTTTCAATCGTTTAAGCATTTCCCAAAATTCCTTTCTAGAGACGGCATCCACTCCTGTTGTGGGTTCATCGAGAAACAAAACTGTAGGTCGGTGGATTAGTGCACAGCACAGCGCCAATTTTTGTTTCATTCCACCCGATAGCTTGCCAGCTCTTCGATTTTTGAATGGCTCAATCTGAACATAGATTTCCTTGATCAGGTCATAGTTTGCTTCAATAGAAGTGTGAAAAATATTGGCGAAAAAACTCAGGTTTTCCAATACGGTAAGGTCCTGATACAATGAAAACTTACCCGGCATGTAGCCGATTTTGCTTCTGATGGTTTTATAGTCTTTCACCACATCATAGCCATTGACTACTGCCTTCCCTTGATCAGCGAGCAATAGTGTCGTGAGAATCCTAAAAAGTGTGGATTTACCTGCTCCATCAGGGCCAATCAGGCCAAAAAGCTCTCCTTCTTCTACTTCCAGTGAAATATCCTGTACGGCAGGTTTTTCCTCTTTGCCGTACTTCTTACTAATCCCTTCCAGAATAACATCTTTCATCAACGTGTCTTTAAAAGGTCACTTCGCCATACATCCCAATCTTATAATCACCTGCATTCTGCACACGGATCTTGATGGCGTATACTTTATTGGCTCGTTCATCTTTGGTTTGAACCGTTTTCGGAGTGAATTCCGCCTTATCGCTGATCCAGTAAATGGTGCCTTCAGATTCCTTGTAGCTGCCATCTCCATCATCCGTAGATACTTTCACCTGCTGATTCAATTCGATTTGTGGCAGCTGATTACCAGTGATATATGCCTTCAGGGTCATGTTTGTCATATCCGCAACTTTATAAAGCGGCATGCCTCTGGCTACTTGCTCAAAAGGCTCAACATAAGTCATCAGGATCGTGCCCGCCACTTTATTGATCAACAGGCTTTTTTTGATCTGATCGTCAATCTGCTCTATCTGAACCTTGAGAGGACCTATTTCCTGATTCAAACTTTCAGTATTCGTATTCAGAGTAGACTTAGTTGCTCTGATATTGGCTTTGATAATGGAGATTTGTGCGTTCAGGTCATCTAGTTGCTTGGGTGTTGCAGCATCTGATTTTAATAGATTATTGATTCTAACCTGCTCTTTTTCAGTAGATTTCAGTTGTTCGTTTAAAGCTGAAAGCTGTACGGAAATATCAGGCTTACGACTCAGCACGGCAGCTATCTGCGCTTTCAACTGTTTTTTAGAAAGGTGCAATTGCGTCGTATCGATAGTACCGACGAGAACACCTTGTTCTATCATTTGACCTTCCTCCGCTGTAAAGGTCAAAAGGGTTCCGTTGGCTTCCGCAGAGATGATGGTTTCATCTGCTTCAAAAGATCCTGTGGCATCATAAGAATGATTGGTATTACTGCAAGCGTTTAACAATGTCGCGCTGATGATGATAAGTAAGTATAAGGACTTGTTCATTTTATTAGATATTTATCAGTTACCAGAAGTGAGTTTATAGTTGTTTTGAATTTTAAGGCGCTCTATTTCGTGGAGAACCTTTTTCTCTCTTGCTAATGAAGCTGCTATCACAGCTGATTTATAATCATTGGAAGTAATGACCCCATTTTCCAGTTGGTCTTTGGAAGTATTGACGATACGGTCTCTCAGGTCAATTATTTTTTGATCCTGCATGATTAAATCATCCGTTTTTTCGAGCTCTGTGAGCAGGATTGTCATGGATAAATTGGTGTTAAAAAGGAAAGCCTCCTTTTCCACTTTGATCATGTCCTGATTGGTGGAATAGATTTGTTTTTGATTTGTGGCTGTATAATAATTCGATAATCTCCAGGACAGGCGCAGGCCACCAATGTAATAAGGCTGAAGGTCATTACTCAAAAAGTTGAGCGCGGGTCTTCCGAATCCACTTTGCAGAAACAAACTAAACTTTGGTAGGTTGCTCTTACTCAAAAGCTCACTTTGAAGTTGCTGGGATTGGATTCTGCTATTGAAAAAATTAAGTTCGGGACGATTGATAGTAGCTGTCTGACTAAGGAATTGCGGTGTTATCAGAGAAATGGATTCATTCACTTCTTCGCCGATGAACATACTCAGCATTTTTAGGTAAGACTTAATAGCTGCTCGCTGCTCTATTAATTTTTGTTCCAATGAAAGGAGTTCGGCCATAAGCACATCTTCATTGCTCTGCAGCGAAATACCATATTTTACCGCGGCTTGAATACGTTCCAGACCTGCTTCCAGATCATTTTTGGTTAAGGTTGTTTGTTTCTGTTGTGCCTGAAGAAGCAGGACACCAAAATACAAATCGCTTACCCTCTCTTTGATTTTATAAAGCTGCATTTCCACATCCAAGCGATTGAGTTCGTTGCTCGTTTTAATGATTTTTTTCTGTTGATTGATGACTGCCAGATCTGTCAATGGTTGTATGATCTCCCCATAGATTTTATATTGATCTTTACTGAGTGGAGTTACTCCTGGCGCACCGCCTGGTAAAGCGGTTACAGCTGATTGATAACTTGCCTGACCAGATAATGTGATCTGGGGGAGTTTCCCTTTTTGGGCGTTTTCAAGTGAATATTCGTTGGCTTTGTCCAATAACTGATATTGTTGAATGATCGGGTAATTGCGATCCGCCATGGCTAAACAACTATCCAGACTGAGCGTAATTTCTTGCCCAACACCTACATAGCAGTACAAAGAAAAAAATAGCAGCAGCACTGCTCTCTTAGTTTTTGTTTTTGTAGTTGACATATTGATTTATAATATTGTTTTAAACATTTGATTAACATACAGGCAAATTTTTTTACCCTAACATATTCATGATCCAAATTGGGATCAACTTCTTTCGTTCTTGCATGAGGTTATTGTAATGTTCTTGTTCGATACCTGTCAATGACATCAATATTGGTTTTGCTACAAAAGGAAACACCATTAAACTCATCAAATTCATAAAAATATGTAGCGGATTAATCTTCTCTATCTTGTCCTGACCCACTTTTTCTATCAACTGTAAGAAAAAAATTGAATCTTTGATTTGAGACTTTGCAGCCAATTCGTGGACAAATTTCTCAGGATTAGCCTGGAGTTCATTCATAATAAACAATGGCATATTTGGCTGTCCAATGAGCATGTCAATATATCCAGAAGCAATCTGATCTAACTTAGTTTCGAATGAAGTTGATGCATCGAACATTGATTTAAGGATATTCGAAAAGAACCCCTGCATGCTTTCCATCATGATTTCATGAAACAACTTTTCCTTACTTCTAAAATAATAATTGACCAGCGCCAGATTAATTCCTGCGTGATCAGCTATGTCCCGCGTCTTGGTAGCAGCGTATCCTTTTTGCATGAATATGATACGGGCGGCTGATTTTATCTTCTCTTCTGTCGACTTATCTAGGCTCATAGGAAACTAATTCGATGCAAATAAAACAATAAACTATTATTTAAACAATAGATTTAAACATTTGTTTAATTTATTAAACTATTACTACCCCACATTAAAGTGTTTGGCTTTACTAAAACCATAATATTCAAGACCTTAAGCAACTATTTCAGATTCACTTTGAAAAACTCCACTGTTCTATTCCATGCCAAATCGGCAGCAGGTTTGTCATATCTCCCTGTTGTATCGTTGTGAAAACCATGATTAACATCTGGATAGATATGGGCAGTATAAGTCTTTTTATTTGCTTTGAGTGCTTCTTCATAAGCTGGCCATCCTTCATTGACACGTGTATCAAGTGCTGCAAAATGTAATAATAAATGCGCAGAAATTTCTTTGGTTTCTTCGGCTGATGGCTGTCCACCATAGAAAGGAACGGCAGCTGCTAAATCTGGAATATTTACCGCCATCATATTTGAAATCCATCCACCAAAACAAAATCCTACCACTCCCACTTGCCCAGTGCAATCAGGATGATTTTTGAGATATTCAAAGGCTGCCATAAAATCCTGCAACATTTCATTTCGATCACGCTGGCTTTGCATTTTGCGACCATCATCATCATTGCCAGGATAACCGCCAAGAGGCGTCAAGGCATCAGGTGAAATAGAAATAAATCCTGCTAATGCCGCTCTCCTACCCACATCAGCTATATGTGGATTCAAACCACGATTTTCATGCACAACAACAATACCTGGCAGTTTACCAACTACGTCGATCGGTTTTGATAATTGGGCTTTGATGGAGCCACCTCCTTTGGGAGAATCGTAATTAATATATGAGGTATTGAGTCGAGGATCATCCTCCCGAATTTGAATATTATCCTGATAATTAGGTGAAATGAAACTTAGTAGCGAAGTTATTGTAACACCCCCCACAGCATACAAAGAGAGTTTTTCGATAAATTGACGCCTTTCTATGCGGTTGTGGGCATAGTCATCATATAGGTCAAATACTTCCTGATTGACATCTTGCTTTCTTATATTTTTCATAGGATCATTTTGAAAATGGAACAATGAAGTTAAATAGCATTTCTGATGAATATGTGAATAACCTCTTCTATTAACACTTCATTCAGTCATCATAGATGAAACTCATAAATAGGTAAAGGGAAAGTCGTCACGTTGATTTCTTCGGTTTTAGCAATCAAGGAATCATGCTAATAATGTTGTGTACAAAGACTAAATCCCTTTTATCTTAAAATTTTATTAACTTCATTGACACAATCTTAACCCCAATTAATATGAATGCATCAACTCGAATGATGGCCACTCTTGTAGGTTTTGTGGTCTTTTTCCTATTGGGCTGGCTACTTTATGGCATGCTGCTCATGGATTTTTTCTCAAGTAATGCCGGTTCGGCTATCGGCGTATCACGCTCTGAATCAGAAATGGTTTGGTGGGCTCTTATCGGCGGAAACGTGCTGCAAGCTTATTTCCTTGTTTACGTCTTTGACAAAATGAATAATGTAAAGAGCTTCATGGCAGGATTAAAAGCTGGTGCTGTAATCGGCCTGATCCTAGGGTTAGGTTTTAATCTGACGATGTATGGCACTACAAACATGATGAATCTTACAGGTACGTTGGTTGATCCACTGGTTAGTATGGTCATGATGGGAATTACAGGAGGTGCCATAGGTATGGTAATGGGTCGGAAATAAGCTCCAACCTATTTAAATCAAAAAAGCCATCATATTTTAATCATATGATGGCTTTTTCCTTTTAAAACAAAGTGTAAAATTCAATCGCATACAATTATCAATTATTGACAAATAATTAACAAGGGTTGAGCAATGAAAGTATTTTTTCTTTTGAAGAATATGAAAACGAACTTCTCTATATCAATTAACCCCTTTAATATATAGGCTTTCGGTCAGTCATCGTCAGTTTCCTACCTATAATCGAATTGAACCGCTTCATTTCCAAATTGATAATGAAATTTATGTATTCATTAAAAAACAAGACAGATGAAACACTTCCAAACAAAATTAATCCCGCTAATAATTATAGCATTACTAACATCCTGCGTCAAGGAATATGCTATGGAGGATGTCCAAGAACCAAAAGTTGGAATGGAGGCGTTAAATGTTCCCGATGGTTTCGATTACTCTATGTACGAACAACAAAATTTCAATGTTAATTTCAATGCTAATAATGGTCGGCTTTCAGGTAGTGAAACACTTCAATATGCGGTGATCGGTATCGATCAAGATAACAATATTAATGGATTGAAAACTGGTTCGGTGGTATTGGCAAATGGCTTAGATATATCAATTAATAAGCCTTTACATATCCAACAACTCTTACTCTATACCAAGTTTCAGGGGAATGCTCAATTTTTCGAATTAAACGGCACCCAAATTCAGATCAATGCGGATGATTTAATCATTGATGATCAATATTTTGATAACTCAAATACCAGATCAGCTGGTACGCCGGATTGCTCCTCTTTTCTTGGTAATGCCACGAAAATTAGCTGCAAAAAAGATGAAATTATCATAAAATCAAGTGCGTCATTCTTATATGTTGATATAACCTTTAATGATGGCGTTGTATCAAGATTTGAAACGAAGGATGTTGGGAAAGTAAACAAAGATGAGAACCAATGGACATTTTCCGAATCGATCAATAATTATTCCCTCGATCAGGTTCAATCATTTACTGTTTATGCCAATTGTAAAACATCACCAAAATCTGTTGGAACCGAATTAGTCACGTTTACCAATCCATGCTATGAAGTGTCTGCAGACCGTGATCAGGATGGAATAGCGGATGAATACGATATTTACCCTGAAGATCCCAATATTTCATCTGCATGGTATATTCCGGCCAAAGACAAGTTCTCTACTTTTGCATTTGAAGATTTATGGCCGTACAAAGGTGATTATGATTTCAATGACCTGGTAGTTTCTCATCATGCAACAGTCTTTGCCAACTCGGATGATTTTGTAACAAAAGTGGAATATGATTTAGTCATCAGGGCAATTGGGGCGAAATTTAACAATGACCTTTGCATCAGCTTTACTGATCCCGAGCACGTTTTAAAACTCGATCAGATCAAACCTGTTGATATCAAACATAAAGTATTAGCGGTTGATGATCTGGCTGAAATCAGACTAATCTCATTTAGGGATTTATTCTCCACGAATGGGTTTGTAAATACAGATACAACTTCGACATTCTTTGATCCGGTACCCGTTTCCTTAGTTCTAACTTTTGATGGTAGTGTAAAGGTGAATGACTTCAAGGTAGATGAATACCTTAGAATTAATGAAGATGAGGGACGAGAATTACATAAACCTGGGGTTCCTTTTACTTCACTTATAGATAAAAATTTTCTGGGATATGGATATGATGATACAGATCCAGCCAGACAAAAATATTATAAGACAAAAGATAATTTACCATGGGTTTTAGAAATCCCAATAGAATGGGATTACCCTAAAGAGAATAAAACTATTGATGAAGGATATCCGAATTTTAAGGATTTTGCACAGGGAAAAAGCAATTCTCCATGGTACACTGATAATGAAGGAAATAAAGTAAACAAACACTTGTATACAAAAAAATCAAAGTAAAGTTGTGATCTTTTTGTGTTCAGTAGATCAGAAGTAAGCATAAAAAAACCGACACAAGTGTCGGTTTTTTTATTTGTGAATTAAAATTTCAGTTCAATTAAATACCTGCTTTGATGTTGATGTTAAGAGTGATATCATCAGACAAAATCATGTCTTTCATATAGTGAACCCAGCTCACTTTGAAATCTTGTCTGTTGAATACTAAAGTTGCAGCTGCTTCCAGACCTGTTTCTGTTGCAGAAATTGAAGTTACATCAGCTGTTACTTCTTTCGTAATACCTCTTACAGTTAGATCTCCAGTTAACTTTGTTCCATCAAATGTTTTAATAACAAAGTTTGATGTAGGGTACTCTTCTACCAAAAAGAAATCACCAGTTGATAAATGACCAACAAGATCAGAAGCTGGATGCTCAGCAGAATATGAAGCTGAATCTAAAGGCTGGATAGTAGTCATGTCAATAGTCACAGATCCACCAGTGATTTGATCACCTTTAGCAGTGATAGTTCCGTTTGAGATGTTGATCACACCATTATGACCATATACACCTGCAACTTCACCTTTCCAGGCTACTACAGAGTTTTCCGTATCCACTTTGTAAGTTACTTCTGTTGCAGTATTCTCAGTAGCAGCAGTTTCTGTTGTTTTATTACTTCCACCACATGCGGTGAAAAGAAAAGCAATAGCAAAAATGAATGAGTTTGTAAATTTCTTAGTCATGAGTTTTTTCTTGCAAAGCTATATAAAATAATATTTAGATGTACATACATTAAATGTATTAAAATTAAATGTTTCAAAAGATATATTTACGATTAGGGCTAAAAATAGCAGATTTACTGAGCCAAATTGAAAGTAAAGCCGAATTGGGGTATGTCTAAAGGTATGGGTGAATACAAATCATCATATACGCATTTACCACCTAAGAATAACAATCCTATTTTACGGTAGAAATTTTGAATGAAAAAAACGTTAGCTGATCATCCCCGATCGTTGGTTCGTCTTTCTTCCAATTCCAATTGCATCCGTGTAGCAGTTTCTTTGTCGATATTATAAAAATAAAGGAAGACCGCACATGACATATAAAGCAATCCGGGAATCACAGACACCATTAATTTGATACCATTTATAGCCGTTTCGGTTTGAATGGCATTAGGTACAAATTGAAAGACAGACAATAACCATCCAGCTAAAGCGCCACCAATTCCCCAGCCTGCTTTTTGGGCAAAAGTTGCTGCTGAAAATACAAGACCTGTTGATCGTCTTCCAGTTTTCCATTCAGAATAATCAGCTGTGTCAGCAAGCATGGTCCAAAGCAAAGGTACAGCTGGCGCGTAGGCTACTTTAGCTAAAATGTTGATGATAAAAATAGCTGTAATATTCTCTTTTCCAGGAATGAACATCAACATGAAAAAGAATCCAGAGAGAAGTGAGCTAGTAAGGAAAATGCTTCGTTTGCTGAATTTTTTTGCTAAAGGTTTGGCCAAAGGTATCGTCACGATCAAAGCGATGGTTCCAATCACATTGAATAACTGAACATCCTCTTCTATCCCAATATAATATTTGAAATAATAAGCGATTGACAGGTTTTGTAAGGCGAACATGATAAATGAAACAATACCTACCAAAAACAGGATCACCCATGGTCTGTTGTTGAATAGATTCACGAAATCCTCTTTAATAGACTCTTTCTGTGCCTTTGGTGGAGCTACTCTTTCTTTGGTTGTGAAAAATGTAATCATAAACAAGACAAAGCTGATCACACTAAACACGATCAACGTAATCTGATAGCCTTGTGCATCATTGCCATTCCCAAAGAATTTGGCCAATGTTAAAGCGGTTCCGGATACAATCAATTGACCAATAAATGCAAAAACGAATCGATAAGAATTCAATTCGGTACGCTCAAGAGAATCTCCTGTCATCACTGCCCCAAGCGATGAATAAGGAAGATTAATGGCAGTGAATACAGTCATCAACAAAAGGTAGGTTGCTCCGGCATAGATTATTTTGCCAGTTTCTCCAAAATCTGGTGTGGTAAAAGTCATTACAGCCAAGACGCCATACGGTACAGCCATCCAAAGGATATATGGTCTGAATTTTCCCCATTTGGTATTGGTTCTGTCAGCAATTATTCCCATTAAAGGATCGCTGGCCATGTCCCAAAAACGAGCGATCAACATGATGGTACCTGCAGCAGCCGCTGAAATTCCATATGTATCCGTGTAGAAAATCAAAATCCAGAACCCAACCATATCCCATACAAAATGAGAAGCCGTATCACCGACACTATATCCGAGTTTTTCTTTGAGGGTTAATTTTGTTGTTGACATCTTTTTTTGGGTAGGTTAGGTAGGTTTATAATTTGATCAAATGGCCGCTTTTTATTTCAATTCCATCGCTAAAAATCGAATATAGATAGACTCCAGATTTGCCATTTTCTCCAAGTGAAATTTGGTAGATAGAATTGGTTTGATTCTTTTCAATGGAATCAAAAAATGTCAAAATTCCTGATAGATTATATATGTAAATTTCAATAGTAGAAGCATTTACACCATTCAACTCAATGGAAATTTGATCATTAAATGGATTTGGATAAATCTGAACCTGGTTCCTATTTGCGTTAATCTCAGTATTTCCAGTTACCGTTCCATCCCTGTCACATGAAAAGCATTCTTTACAAAGGTTCGTATCAGGGAAAGTGCCAATCTTTGAATCCATCCACTTCATACGCTGTTTCATATAACCTTTGAGGGTATCAATTTCTTGGGCATAGGTAAAGCCTTCATGATCATTACCCCACACAGGTTCTTTCAATGGGTGAATCTGAAAATTTCGTTCTTTTGCTTCATCCAATAATGCTGCATACTCGTCAATTATGGTTTCAAAGTTCTCTTCATTTAGTACCGACTCACGAAGATCAAACCATCTCTTTTTAAGGCATGCATTGTAATACTGATCTTTCAAGAAAGTCTGCCACCAAAATGGCTGGCCATTGTATTCCTGATAAACCCAGTTTTCAGCCGTTGCTCCCCAATTACCATATCCAATGTTGATACCTCCGCATGAAAAATTATGATCCCATACCGGCCCCATTGTTAGCTTGCCCCCTTTGCTGTCTTTGTCCTTTGACAAGAATGTGCTTAAGCGATAGGCATCAATGTTTTTAGTCAGCTCATTGATGATAAAATAGTCAATAAAGGAAGGAAGGTTTATATAAGCACGATAACCTTTAACTGTATCGGAATAGGAAACTGAATTTAGAGCCTTTTCAAAATCCGTGACATAATCTTTTATATAATCTTTTTGAACTTGAGGCATGCCATCAAGAGGATCTGGATAAATGTAGTTGTATTGAGAAAATCCATCATTGAAATCAATCAATGGTGACCAGGATTCCGCATTTGCTCGATCCACACTGATGATATAACCGCCGGTTAAATCATCACCACTTGTCTCATCGGAATCTAATTTTGCAATATCAACACGATTTTTATCACGTTTTACTTTTTCAGTAAGTAGATAAACACCTACATATTCATCATTGAGAATTAGCTCACAAAAACGGGTTCTAGGTGCATACATTCCCATTTCATTACTAATCCTATACACAAATGCATTTCTCATCAATGTCTTGTCAGCATATGGACCATGTAGTACCCAATCATTTTCCTCTGGCAAACCAAGGATAGAGACATTGTTATTTGAACCATCGGCCAGTTGAGTTTCAAATCCGTAACCTTTTTTAGGAAATGTCTCCCACGAAGATGATCCCCTACCTTTGATTGTTATTTTGCCATTGTAACCATTGTAAGGTCCACTTGCCAGATTGCGCACTCCTGCTTCATTATCAACAATTTTAAGGACGCCATTCAGTTTTTCTTCCCTCGTTATTTCAGCATTTCCGGTCGAATTGATTATCACTATGGGAAGATCGCTAGAGGTTAATTCCAGCGCACCAAATGTTCTTGTTTGATTCACATCTTGTGCACTCGTTGGTTGAAATTGAATCAACAGAATCAATAATATGAGGATGCTTGTCGGGGTGTTCTTTTGTCTTTGGATGGTCAAAATGTTGTTGTTTTGATTTGCAAACTTGCTTTGGTCACAGTCTCGGTCAATTTAGTCATTTTATCATATTCTAAGATCGCATGATATCAAAACTTGACTTTCTTTGTTTATGTTCATTGCATTTTATTAATTTCACATAACTCATAATATCGCACTTTCCAAAATAATGTCATTAAAAAACATTGACCAAATCCTTGAAACACTCAAAAAATATTTCGGATATGATCAATTCCGACCACAACAGCAATCCATCATAGAGACAGTGCTTAGCGGTAAAGATTGTCTAGTCATTATGCCCACAGGTGGAGGGAAATCAATATGCTTTCAACTTCCAGCGTTACTATTTGATGGCCTCACTTTGGTGATCTCACCATTGATCGCTTTGATGAAGGATCAGGTAGATGGGTTGATTGCCAATGGTATTGCAGCCTCGTATTACAACAGTAGTCAGACAGAAGATGAGCAGGCTGTAACCATGAATAAGATCCTGAATAAGGAACTCAAATTGTTATATATAGCTCCAGAAAGTTTGCCAGGTTTCAGTCACTTGTTGGACGAAAAATATATAAGCTGCATTGCAATAGATGAAGCGCATTGTATTTCATCATGGGGACATGACTTCCGACCGTCTTATCAACAATTGGGTTTCATGAAAAGAAAATTACCCAATACGCCGATCATTGCGCTTACAGCCACAGCGGATAAAGCAACCAGACAGGATATTGTGGATCAACTACAAATACCTGAAGCACAACAGTTTATCACCTCTTTTGACCGAAAGAATATAACTCTGGAAGTAAGGCCGGCAGATGAGCGCGTCAAGCAGATCATTCAATTCATCAAAAAAAGACCGAATGAATCTGGCATCATATATTGTTTGAGTAGAAAGGGAACAGAGCAGCTCGCAGAGAAGTTAAAAGCACAAGAGATCAAGACAATGCCTTATCATGCTGGTTTGGAGTTTGCCGAACGAAGTAAGGTGCAGGAAGACTTTTTGTATGATAAAGTGCAAGTCGTTTGTGCAACAGTTGCATTTGGTATGGGCATTGACAAATCGAATGTCCGCTGGGTGATTCATCATAATATGCCTAAAAACATAGAAGGATATTATCAGGAAATAGGAAGAGCCGGTAGAGATGGCCTTCCCTCCCATGCCTTGCTATTTCACACTTATGCCGATGTGATCCAGCTGAAAAGATTTATTGATGAAGCGCCCAATGCTGAAATGCAGCTTGCCAAACTTGATCGCATGAAGCAGTTTGCCGATGCTACATCTTGCAGAAGAAAGATCCTGTTGAATTATTTTGGCGAGTTGATCAGTGAAAATTGTGGCGCTTGTGATGTTTGCAGCAATCCGCCGCAGTTCTTTGATGGTACAATCATCGCACAAAAAGCACTTTCCACCATCGCCAGACTGAGGGAAAAAGAAGGCATAGGAATGGTAATAGATGTATTGCGTGGGTCACAAAATGCCGTCTTATTAAGTAAGGGCTATGACAAGGTGAAAACTTATGGCATAGCCAAGGAGATCAGTCAAAAGGACTGGCAACATTACATCATTCAGTTATTGAATCTTGGTTATTGCGAAATAGCCTATCAAGATCATAGCGCACTTAGACTAACAGATTTTTCAAAGAAAGTGTTATTTGAAAGTGAAAAAGTGAAGCTAACCAAGTTAGTTGAATTGGCCATTAAACCTGTTTCAAAACAGGTTGTAAGAGAACCTTCTTCTGATAATGATATCTTATTCGAAAGTTTGCGAAAATTGAGATACCAGATTTCTCAGGAAGAAAATATCCCGGCATATTTGGTATTTAGTGATGCGACATTACGAGAAATAGCATACGAACAACCAAGAAACGCAGCAGAATTTATTCACATAAATGGCGTGGGACAAAGAAAACTGGCCGTGTATGGTGAGAGATTCATCGATGTGGTATTGAATCACATTTAGTTATAACTACCTATTATGTGTTTGTGTACGATTAATCCGAAAGAAATTTGATAAATATTTTGTACTTACTGTTATTGTTACTTAGTATAGTTGGCTCGATTAGCCAATTGAGTAATACGTCCTTATCTTTGATTACTTTCAAATAGTTCAAAATTTCAAACTTGTTTCAATGAAATTCATCAAATACAGTTTCGGTATTGCCATTGGTTTTGTGGTTTTTTTTAGTATTATTTTTTACTCCGTTAATCAACCTTTGCCTGACGGCCAATCCGGAGATGAGGCTGATGAACTTGCTCATATGATGCTTGATGCCATCAATAAAGATGGATATGATTCGCTAGGTTTTATATCGTGGACCTTTGAAAAAGCTGGGCATCACTTTGTCTGGAACAAAAAAGAGAATCAGGTAAACGTGCGTTGGGATGATTATGAAGTTGATTTTTCACCTGAAACCTTGCAGGGAATTGCTTCAAAAAACGGAACATCGATAGGCGGAAAAGAACTTGATGAAGTCATACAAAAGGCTTGGGCCTATTTTGCTAATGATTCATTTTGGCTCATTGCACCTTTCAAGCTTTTTGATCCCGGAACGATTCGGGAAATCGTAGAATCAGAACAAGGACAGGCTTTGTTGATCACATATCAATCTGGCGGAGTGACGCCAGGTGATAGTTATCTATGGCTTCTAGATAAAGAATTGAAACCTAAAGCATGGAAATTGTGGACACAGATTATCCCAATCGGCGGAGTTGAGTTTAGCTGGGAATCTTGGGAAAATCACTCCGGCGTATGGTTTGCCACAAAGCACGCAGGATTGATTAATGTTGATATCACCGATTTGAAAGTGAATAATTAAATTCTAAATATTTCAATTCCAGCCCTCTGGATCTTCATTAAGTGTTTTGAACTGGTACTTTGAATCTATTCTCTCCACACAGGAGGCGATCCCCAAAACCAGCACTAAATACTTCCAAAATTGTCTATTCATGTCTTGAAACAAATATATCAAGATGAAATTTAATGATGTCGAGTTTCTATTTTGACTTAAAAATCTTAATCATGTTTGACTTTTATATAAAGGACATAGCCAATGTTTGATCTTAAAATGATAGTGACTTGATATATATCATATTTTAGGTTTTTATAATATCGTAATTTTACGATGAATTAATTATTTATCAATACGACGATGAAAACGATTAAAATATTGGGAATGGGATGTCCCAAATGTCAACAAACAATTGAAGTAGTCAATGCAGCCATAAAAGAGTTAAATATCGAGGCTGAAGTGATTAAAGTAGAAGATATTCAAGCCATTATGAAATACAATGTGATGTCTACTCCTGCTATTGTGGTGGATGAAATAGTCAAACTGAAAGGTCATGTTCCGAGTATGAATGAGGTTAGACTCATTTTGAACTGATGTTTGACTGGCTCCAGAATTTAGTTGATTGGGTGGTTTATGAGCTTTTAGCGCTAGACACGACAAGTAAATTGGCTGGGTCGCTGAATTTCTTTTTTTACGATTCTGTAAAAATCCTTATTCTCCTCTTTGTCATCATATTTCTGATGGGTATAGTCAATGACTATTTACCTATAGAAAAGCTACGGAATTTCCTGAGCAGAAATAAGCTTTACGGATTGGAGCATGTGCTGGCCTCTACTTTTGGTGCCATCACGCCTTTTTGTTCTTGTTCATCAGTGCCATTGTTCATAGGATTTGTGCAAGGTGGGATTCCTCTAGGCGTAACCTTCTCATTTTTAATTACTTCACCTTTAGTCAATGAAGTTGCGATTGCATTATTTATTGGCCTTTTTGGTTGGAAAATTACCTTGATTTATGTCTTGTCCGGGATTTTTCTTGGAACGATTGGAGGCTGGATCTTAGGCAAACTACATCTGGAAAATTTTCTGTCAGATTGGGTTAAATCCCTTCTATTAAGTGCAGAAAAGGAATCAGAAAGCTATGGAATGGTAAAGGATGAATTCCCAGTTCGGTTGAGGAGAATAATCAGCAATGCTCAAGAAATTGTCAAAAATGTAGTGGTCTATGTACTTGTAGGAATCGCAATTGGTGCGGTGATGCATGGGTATGTGCCAGATGATTTTTTCCAACGATATCTGAGCGGAGGTGAATGGTGGACTGTTCCTGCGGCAGTGATTCTTGCTGTTCCTCTTTATTCAAATGCTGCTGGCATTATCCCAATTATTCAGGTTTTGGTTGCCAAGGGAATTCCTCTTGGGACTTCACTTGCTTTTATGATGAGTACAGTCGGGCTCTCCTTACCCGAAGCTACCTTATTAAAAAAGGTGATGAGTTGGAGACTGATATTGATCTATTTTGGTGTGGTCACCTTTTTCATCATCATCAGTGGATACCTGTTTAATATGCTATTCTGATTTGCCGAGTTAGTTTTATCGCGAGTGTCATACCTTATTCAGACTTTTCAAGCCCGACATTGATTTTTATCTCCTTGGTAAATGCTTTCCCATTCTGAGTCAATCCATCAATGCGGATTGTCATGATTCCTACATCATCAGAACAATAAAATTCAACTTTGGCCTGACCATTTTCATCCGTGATGATTTGAGGATTCCAATAAATAGTTGATCGAAAATCAGGAATATGATTGTCCCCTACCTCATTGTAGATTATTGAATGGAAGGGGATTGGTTCATTGATTCCTTCTATCAGTCTGGATTCATCAATAAGTGGTTCTCTAATCGTACCAGGTTTTGTTTCAACAATCACAATACCATTTTCTCCTAATATGCCAAAATGAAGCAGCTTTAAAGGGGCTGTAATCAGCTTTACCTTGAGAACGTCTTCTGGCTTTAGAGAAAGGAAAAAATCCGTGTTGCTCGTCGCTATTCCATCAATGATGTACAGTGGATCATCCTTGGCTCCATTGGTCAAATAACGCACCCTGATTATTTTTTTATGTTTTCGACTGCCAACATAGAGGGTCTTGATTACTTCTTTGATCAGCTCCTCCATGGTTGGAAAAGTGATGTATTTCTGAACATCCACTATCACATCGGCACCTCCAATCTCCCATTCTAATTCTTTTGTATTCTGTCTTTTTGGTTCAGGAAATGGATCATTCAGCGCAGTAAAAAAACCATAGGATTTATTGATCAATTTATGGTTTTTTGAAAAGGTGGCATATGGATCGATCTCATCTGAGATCTTAAAACCAGCCGCTTTGAGTTCCTGATTTTGCTGACTATCCCCCCAATCAATGATTATCTCGGGCAATTTCTCACCGTATTTCGATTGCGCTATCCAGAAAATCTCATCGTCACCATACATCTCAGGTACGGTAAGACCTACGTTACCATTTTCCGCTACTTCTGTCTGAAAGCGCCAATTGCTTTTTTGCAGATAAAACATAATTTTGGAACCTGCGGGCACAGCTTCACCTGATGATGTGAAATAGGCAAAGCCATTTTTTTGGCTCATCCTGTTGAATGAATACCTTGGCTTAATTAAATCAGAAGACAATATTTTATTCCAGTCGATTACATCAGAATGAATCACCAGATAATTATCCAAAGAAGCCTGCCAATTATTTTGAGACCGATCAATCTCAAACTTTTCTTTCCTTAAGTTGAAAATACCCAATTCATCAGCCAATGAATTTTTTGAATTCGGGTCAAATAAAGCATCATTAAGCATATTAATAGAGCATTCCCCCTGAATCGGATTTCCCTCAGCATTGCGCAAGGAAATATCTAAAGTCAGCTTTTCCCTGATCTCATATTGCGATTTATTGGTGGAGAGCTCCACTTGTGTGGGTTTTGAGTCCTTTTGGTAAAATTCCCTGAACGATAATATTTGACCATCAGAACTGAGCAATGAGGCCTGAATCAAGCCAGCTGGTAATGAATTTGCCAGCAAAACATCCAATTTGCCAGTAGAATCTAACTTGATCATTTTGGATGCCAAAACCTGACCTTTTGACGCCAAAATCAAAACCAAATCCTTATCGAACCATTGAGAATTTGTTCCTGATTGGATTAAAAGCATTCGAGGCTCTCCTTCCTTTTCGGACATTAGGCGAAGAATGCATCCATCTTTATTTACAGAAAGCAAAGATATAGATTGTGAATTGCTCACAATTTTAGCAGTATAGGATAGATTTTGGTTTGGAATGAATTCCACTGAGCCATAACCTGTAGCATCAATCTGGGCATTCCCAACTTCCACACCTTGATTGTCCCAAATTGAAATAATGCTTTCTGGCATGGCTTTAAAACAAACTTTTGAATTCACATTATGTATCAAACTTCCGCCTTCAATGGCCAGGCTAATCACATTTGTAGGATCAATTTCTATTCTGTTTTTGTCTACAACAATTAAGTTTTTAGTGAAAACAGGATCCGTTGGAAAGTTGAGCATCCAGCTATGTCGGGCGCTGATCAGGTACGATCCTGCTGACACAGAATCTGATAAAACGAGTTGATTTGCTCCTACACCATTATATACAGAAAACTTCAAATGATTAATAATAACACCCTGTGAATCAAACAAATTTAAGTCTATGGTTTGCCTGCCTTGTATGGAAGTTAGGTTTCCGTTTAGAAAATAAGCTTTGAAGAAAATAGTATCACCAGGAGCATATTTTTCTTGATTAAAAATCAAATGAAGTTTTGGCTCTGGCCAGTAAGAATTGTAAACCGCATATTTTTGAGCAAATACATTTTCAATTGATTGTGCCCTGATTTCAGAGGTGCAAATCAACAAAAGGACTACCAACCAAATCTTGTTTCTTAATCCCATATGTCTGGTTTTTCACTAAAAGAATTTGGATAATACTTGGTGCACTCATCTGTCACATAAGTGATGTCAGTCAAAGGATATGGCACATCTGATTTTTGGATGAACATTGATTTTTTGGTAATTGCAGTAGCCCAAAATAATCCTACAACCTTAGCGTCATGGTTCACACCATGTAAGTTTCCTATGAGTACACTTCCGGGTGGCTGAAACAAACTTGATGCTTGCTGCTTCTGATCTCTAACCAATTTAAAAAAATCAAAGGCGGATTTTGTCATACTCATCTGTTCTACTTCTACCAGATATTTGTCATAGAATGTAGCCACATTGATAGGTACCTCACCAACTTTCACATTCCTGAAAACACCTTCTGAAACCAATTCGCTATCAGATAAACTCGGCGAAGATTCGAAATTATTTGCCCAACAAGTACAGCAGGTGCAGTCTCCCACTCTTTCCAATTTTCCACCAGGAACAAAAGCTACCACGATATAGCCACTGCATGGTAACGGTGATTTGTAAGGTAAATATACGGTTGAGATAGTCATGTGTAGCTCCGGATAAGTTACTGCTTTGTATGTGCCCGTAAATCGCCAACGAACATAGCTTTCATCATTTGGGATGTTATGAGCGTCCACATAAATATTAAAAACGTCAGCAGCTACCAGCCCATAGTATTTTTCAATGTTTCTGGCTTCAAATTCAAACCGAATCGAATCTACTGCGCCTACTGGATGAATCATTTCAGGATCAGATTCATACACGCGGTTGTCTGCAGTTTCTATCCTGATGTAATAAGAGTGTCCGATTTGTCCTCGAATTAATCCTTCTGTCTTGTAAGTGCCTGCTTTGGTTTCAGAAAAACCTTCCTCATTACCTTGATCATCAAATAAGGTGATATTCGCGTTTTCTACCGGGATCTGAATTACTGTATCCACATTGAGATCCAAAGCCTTTGACAGCTTTACAGTATATGGGCCAAGATCATCTGAGATCATCCCTTCCACAATCAGTAGCTCATTCGCTGGTGGCACTTTAAAGTCAATTCGCTCCACACATCCTATGAAAGTGATAATGGATACAATCCACGCTAATCTGGCAATATTTTGAGACTTTATATATTTCATTAAAACTCAAGATTATAGCTCACAGATGGGAATAATGTGCCGATAATAGAAAGCTGATATGGTACAGGAATTCCAGCACTTGAATTCTTGAAAAACACACTATATGGATTCCTGCGACTGTAAACATTGTAGACAGAAAAAACCCAGGTTCCTTCTGCTTTTTTGTCTTTTTTGTTTGTGCCTTCGACAACCAATGCCAGATCAAGTCTATGATAATCTGGTATTCTATATTGATTGCGCCCTGAATAATAGGCAATGGTACTATTTTCAAGCTTAAATGCTGAAAGAGGAATCGTCACAGGTCGGCCAGTGTGATAAGTGAAATTTCCTGTGAAAAAATACCTTCTGGACATTTGATATTTCCATGAAAGATTCAAGACATGTGGCTGATCAAAACTGGCTCTATATTGTTTTCCTGTATTTATAGATTCATCGGTGGAGGCTCCTTTAATCTGACGAAATGATCTGGAATAGGTATAGTTCAGCGTCCCAGTGAGTTTCCCTTTGTTTTTGTAAAAAGATGATTCCAGTCCGTATGCGTGCCCTTTTCCCTGCAGGAGATCGGTCTCCAAATGGTTATTTAACACCAAATCTGCACCATCTTTAAAGTCAATAATGTTGTGCATGGATTTGTAGAAAACTTCAGCGGAAGCTCCATATATTTTTCTTTCAGATTCTTTGAAATAACCTAAGGACACCTGATCTGCTCTTTGAGGCTTGAAGTAATATCCACTTGGTTGCCAAATATCAACAGGTGTAACTGCTGTAGTATTGGTAACCAAATGAAGATATTGATACATTCGATTGTAGCCAATTTTGATTGAAGTGGATGGATCAATCATATATCTCAAGGAGAATCTAGGAGCCAATCCAAAATAGGCCTTTATCGTCTCGCCTTTTTTATATTGGATAGTATCAGTGATTGTAAATATTTCTCTAGGCAATGAATTGTTGTATTTGAAAACATTGGCTGGTCCATACGACACAAACATGGGTATCCTGATTCCAAATTCCATAAAAAGTTGTTCGCTGACAGCCCAGGCATCCGACAAATGAATAGCATTTTCAATCGCAACTTGTTTATCCAAAATCACCTGTTTGGCATTGGAGGCAGTTGAGGAAGGTTTGAAAGTACCAGGTTCCAATTGGTAATGTGCGAGCTGTAGGCCGAAATTAAACTTGTGACTTCCTTCCAGATAAATGAAGTCTGCTTTTGTTGTGGTTGTCACAATTTTGTATGCCAATTTGGAGGCTGTCAATGAATCTCTATTGAGAACATCATAACCATAAGCACTAACTCCTAATACAAATTCAGAACTTAGCTTTTTAGAAAACTGATGATCCAACTTGGCTGATAATTGAGAGTTGATCCAATTATAGGTGGAATCGCCGGCTAACCTGAATCCATCTTTGCTCGAATAAGTGGTGAGGGAAATTCTTGTGTCTTTATTTATCAAATGGCTCAATTTGATCGTGCCATCATAAAATGATACCGAACTTTGGCTGAGATCAGCATAGTTGGACCGGATCGAATGAATCAACCAATCCGAATAAGTGGACCTGAAAGAAGCATTGATAGAAGTTTTATCCTTGATAATTGGTCCATTGAGCATCACATTTCCTGTAATCATACCTACTCCTATTTTTCCATGCCATTTTTCATAATCTCCATCTTTTGATTTGATATCTAGTACGGAGGATATTCGCCCGCCGAATTCAGCAGGAATTCCACCCCCATAGAATGAAACATCACGAACTGCTTCTGCATTGAAGGCGGAAAAGAATCCAAATACATGTGAGCTATTGAACACTGGAATGCCATCATATAGGATTAGATTTTGATCCACACTGCCACCTCGAACGTTGAATCCTGATGCTGCTTCCCCAACTGTGGTGACACCAGGTAAAAGCTGTATTTGCTTGATTAGATCGGTTTCTCCCAAAAAAGCAGGTGCACGCTTCATATCTGGAATAACCAGCTGTGTCTGACCAATGCGGCTTGTGGAGATCTCCTGATTGTATTTATCCTGAATTACGATTTCATCGAGTAGTAGTGATTTTTTATCAAGTTTAATTTCTAATACACCATCTTCATAAGCTTCCAGGTCGATAATCTGAGCTTCAAAATCAACAAAACTGATGCTTAGGATGTGAAGACCAGGAGTCAATGAAAGTTGAAAATTTCCGTTTTGATCTGAGGTAGTCGCATATTGTGAATCAGTGACCTGAATATTTGCAAAAGGCATGATTTCATCCGTTTTTGCGTCAATGACTTTACCACTAATGGTTACTTTTTTCGGGTTGGTTACAGACTTGTTTCCAAATTTGTATTGATTCACTTCAAGGTCTTTTTCTCTGACAGTATTCAGCACCTTCTTCCGGTTGATAGCTTGCTCCGGATCTTTTACAATAATCAGTGAATGCGGATATAGCTGGATATAGCTGAGTTCTGTTTGCTCGAAATAATAGAGAAGCAAAGTTTCAAGTGTCTGCCCTGAAAAATCCTCGTTTATCACAATTGGGTCAAGCCAATCACTCAGGAAATAAAATCTTGGGTTTTGATTGATTTCAATTTCTTCAAGAACAATGGAAAGGTTTTTACCTGTTTCAGATCCATTGAGCCGATATTCCAAGACATTTTGAGCAGAACAAATGAGATTTGTGCCCAATATGATTGCAACAATCAAATATCTAAATGCATGAATATTGTGTTTGCCAAGGCAAAACAATGAATTGGGGTTCAAATGAATATGGGTTAGCGCAATAAAAATCTACCAACCAGCAAAATAATCATTTTAGTTTAGAGAAATGATCAGAAGTGTTTTGGAACAAAATTCCATCAATATTGAAACAGACTTGAAATTAGCCGATGATTGAAATCCCGATAATTTTACCAATGCCGTAAGTCACACCGGCAGCAGCCAATCCAAAAAATACCTGTCTGAGACCTGATTTTACAAATGATTTACCAGTGATCAATGTAATAGCCGCACCGATCAGAAACAATCCGAATGTACTTCCAATCACACTGTACCAGACAGCTTGCATTCCATTGGTGAAAAAGAATGGAAACACTGGGATGATAGCACCAGTCACGAATAAGAAAAATGAAGCAAAAGCTGCCTCAAAAGCTGATCCCTTGAGTTCGTCAGGATTGATACCTAGTTCTTCTGAGATAAGTACATCTTTGGCTTTTTCAGGATCTAGCCAAATTTGATCCACTGCTCTTCTCGCCTCTTCTTTAGAAAATCCTTTCGCCCTGTAAAGGAGCACCAGCTCCTGTTTTTCCTCTTCAGGATTGTTTTCCATTTCTTCTACTTCCAGCTCAATCTGGCGTTCATAAAGCTCCTGAGAACTTCTCACAGAGATCCATTCGCCCAGAGCCATAGATATGGCTCCAGCGAGTAATCCTGCTAATCCGGCGATCAAAACCCCATTACCAGCAAGTGTCGCACCTGCCACACCCATCACGAGGCTGAGGTTAGAAACCAGACCATCGTTGGCTCCTAGCACTGCGGCTCTCAAGGCATTTCCTCCTACTGTTCTGTGTCTGCCTTCGATTTTACTCACATTGTCACCACTCATTGATTCGAGTGACTTCAGGATGCTAATGTGCCTTCCCTCGTTCCCAATTACAGGTTCGTTGTTTTTGTTTTTCTTGTGAACTGTGGCGTAGGTCAGGCTTTTCTCAATATTGGAAAGTGATGTTAGAATGATATTCACACCAAACTTTTGGCCCAATGAGGAGATAATTTTTGCCCTCAGAGAAGGTGCAACTAGTTTATACTTCGGAGATTCTTCAAGAATTTTTTGATGAAACTTGGCTATATGCTTTTTCTCAATGGCAGCCATCTGTCCATAAAATGACTTTAATTCGTCATCTTCAGACAGATTGACCATGATTTGATACAAATATGCCGTATCAACTTCTGTCTGAATGGCTTCCTTGAGATTCATATTTATTCCGTTATTAGATTGAATGCGCCTCTGGTCATGAATTCAGTTCCTTCTTCAAAATCCTGATGATTTTGGATTTCTGTAAATCCTCCTGAAGAAGCTCCTACTACGACTTGACGTTTCTCAAAGATCATTAAATCTGCCGAGGAGCTCTTCTTTATCAGAACAAAATATTTATCCTCAATATTGACAATGGCGTCACTTGGCAAGGCCATTCTTGAATATGATGATGTGTAAATATCAGCTTCAATGTACATTCCCGGGCTAAATTTGCGGGTGTTTTTCTCATCAATCAAATGACCATGAACAGATACTGTCCTTTTTTCTGGGTCAATAGATCTGTTGACCAAATGAACTTCTGCATCATATACCTGATCCGTATCCTGAATCCTGAATTTTATAGGTTGACCTTCTGTCACAACAGATAGATCTTTTTCAAAAATCGTAAGCTCAAGATGCTGATGTTCAGTATCAATAATCATAATCGCCACATCCGATGGATTCAGATACATTCCCTTAGACACATTTACACTGGTAACATATCCACTAATCGGTGCAGTCACATTGATCACAGTTCGCATGTTATTTACATCCAAATTGTCCGTGTTGATATTCATCAAACCAAGCTTAATTTTCAAAGATTCGTACCGAACTTTAGTCACAGTGTAATCCGCTTCAGCTTTTAGAAAGTTCTTCTGAGAAGTGATGTTGTCTTCAACCAAATTCTTCTGACGCTCAAAGTCTGACTTCAAATAACTTAGCTGTCCTTTGGCTTCCAGGAAATCCTGTTGCATTTGTACATATTCAGGATTTTCCATGGTGAATAAGGTTTGTCCTTTTTCCACGCGCTGACCAGGAAGAAGTCTTATTTCCTTTACGTAACCTCCAAAATATGCGCTTATGGAAGACCTGTTTTGTGGCGGTACATCAAACATTCCATATGTTTTTACTACTTCATAAAATTCATTGGAAGCCAAAGGAGCCAGCTTCATGCCTGAAGAGCTAAACTGCTGATTAGTAATCTTATATGTGTTTTCGTTTTCATCTGATAATCCTTCTAAACTAGCAGAATCTGCTTCTGAAGAAGGAGTACATGATGACAAAATTGGGAACATTGCCACAATAATCATTGCAGCTAGATGACGTACATTCATTTTATTTATTTGAGTATTCATGATTAGTTCATTATGAAATTGACCTCCAACACAGTCATGTTGTATTGGAAGAGTGAGGATAAATAATTCATTTCGATGGATCGTGCATTTTCAAGTAACTGCACATATTGAAGAAAGTCGATCTCTCCATTTTGAAAGGCATTTACTGCATGGAAAATCAACTCTTCAGAAAGTGCTTTTCCTGTTAGCTGGTAATAATTAATTCCTTCCTGATATTGCTTTAGATCAGAAAGCAAAGCCTCATAATTTGATGACAATTGAGCTCTGTAATTTGCGGCTTCATCAGCCATGATTGCTGTTTCCGTTTTGGCTGCATTGATTTTAGATTTCTGAGATCCAAACCATAATGGTATGGCAATTCCTGCTTCAAAACCAGTATAAGCCTGTGAACCCACTCCTGTGTTCGTTCCTCTAAATACGGAAAACTGCAGGTCTGGCAAAAGTTGTTGTTTTTGTAGCGACAGATTTTGCTGAGAAAGATCCAATCTATTTTCATAGAAGTTAATCCCTGGATGGTTAGCGCTATCCAATTGTTGGAACGTCAACTCATCGAAATCATCTGGAGAAATGATATAAACTTTGTCGGTCTGTAGCCATTGATGAAATCTGATATAAGCCTTTTGAATCTTTTCATTGATTTGATTAAGCTGTAGACTGATATCTTTCTGTTTGGTCTCTGCGGTCAATTTTTCAAGATAATTTGTCTCTCCTTGCTCAAATCGTCGGTTTGCGGCAATTGCAAATTGAGAATAGAGACTATCCAGATAAACATAGTTTTTTGATAGCTGCTGCCAATAGATTACTTCGTAATAAGCCATAGACACTTCCTTCACCACAGCACGTTGGTCTAGTTTGTATCTATCGGATGCCAACTCAGATTTACTGATCATTACATTTCTCTTGGCTCCATATACGGTTGGAAACTCCAGCGATTGGCTCACGCCCCAAACCTTTAATGGTTTATTATTTGGAGCGATATTGTTTTGATCATACGAATAATAAACTCCAGTTTTCCCTAAATCAAAAGCACTTCCAACCAATTGTTGGCTTTGATCTTTTGCTTGTGAAGATGCTCTTAAACCCAGGTTGTTATCCAGAGCAATTTGAGTTGCTTCGGCTAAAGTGATTTCTTTCGTTTGTGCATTGTTTACCAATGGGAAAAATATCAATAACGCTATGATCGCCATTGCAGGGATTCCCTTTGTAGGTCTGTGACCTTTTCTGTCAAAAAGCGCATATAAAACAGGCAATACCACCAATGTAAGTGCTGTCGCTGAAATCAATCCACCAACGACAACAGTGGCCAATGGTCGCTGTACCTCTGCTCCTGCTGATGTAGAAATTGCCATCGGTAAAAACCCAAGGGCTGCTGCCGCTGCAGTGAGCAACACTGGACGCAAACGCTTTCTTGTGCCAATGAGAATACGCTCGTTTATATCAGTGATGCCGTGCGCTTTAAGTTCTTTAAACTCCTCTATCAATACAATACCATTTAGCACGGCGATACCAAACAAGGCAATGAAGCCAACTCCAGCTGAAATACTGAATGGTAAGTCCCTGATGTAGAGCAACAAAACACCACCAACTGCTGAAAGAGGAATGGCACTGTAAATGATCAATGCTTCCTTGACGGAATCAAAGGCAAAATACAGCAACACAAAGATTAATAACAACGCGATTGGCACAGCAATCATCAAGCGTTCCTTAGCCGTTCTCAGGTTTTCAAACTGTCCGCCATATTCAATTGTGTAACCCACAGGGAGTTTTACATTTTGGTTGATGGCAGTCTGAACATCTTTAACCACAGATTCCAAGTCACGATTTCTTACGTTTACGCCGACTACTATTCTTCTTTTGGTATTGTCTCTTGATATTTTCGCCGGACCCTTTGTGTAGCTGATCGAAGCAAATTCACTCAATGGCAAATTGTTGCCATTAGGTAACAATATCGAAGCAGTTTCAAGGTCTTCTAAATCTTCATGGTGCTTTTTATCAAATCTCATTACCAAATCAAATTGCTTTTCACCTTCGAATACAGTTCCAGCTGGCTTGCCTGCGAAACCCATAGTGATGATGTCATTCAATTCAGCAACGTTTAGTCCGTATTTCGCTATTTTCTTCCGATCATAGATCACAGACATCTGAGGTAAACCAGCTACTTTTTCTACAATTATATCTGCAGCACCATCTATTTCAGAGATCGCTTTTTCCACTTCAAGCGCCTTTCGATATAAAATGTCCAGATCTTCTCCGAAAATTTTAATGGCCAAATCCGCTCGAACACCGGTAATCAATTCGTTGAATCTCATCTCTATAGGTTGCGTAAATTCAAACTCTACACCTGGTATTTCGGTCAATGCTTCTTTGATTAAGTCTGCGAGCTCATCTTTGCTATCAGCAGAAACCCACTCTCCTTTTGGTCTTAGTTTGATGATTACGTCACTTTCCTCCATTGACATGGGATCTGTTGGCACCTCAGCTGCACCAATCCTGCTAACTACCTGATCTACTTCAGGAAATCTTTTAAGAATGCTTTCGATTTTAGTTGTGGCAATTACTGTATTACTCAATGATGTTCCGGTTTTCAATACTGGCTGGATTACAAAGTCACCTTCATCCAATGTTGGTACGAATTCACCTCCCATTTGGGTAAATAACAAAGCAACCCCAATAAGCAAAGCTGCTGCAAGGCTCAAAACAAGCTTTTTGTATTGAAGTGCAAAAGCGATTGTCGGTTCGTATTTATCTTCCAGAAATTTGATAAGGCGAGAAGAAATGGTTCTTTTATTCGGATCGGATGGCTTGATGAAAAGAGAAGCCATCACCGGCACATATGTGAAACAAAGTATCATGGCGCCTATCAATGCAAAGCAGAAAACCAATGCCATCGGCCTAAACATTTTGCCCTCTACTCCAACCAATGACAAAATAGGAATAAAAACGATGATGATAATTAACTGTCCAAATACTGCAGAGTGCATCATTTTACTAGCACCTTGATGGGTAATTTTATCGATAAATCCCTGCTGTTCTTCTTTAGGAAGAGAAAGCAGATGTGAACGCTCACTTGTGATTTTATAGGCAATATATTCGACTATAATCACGGCCCCATCTATGATGATACCAAAGTCAATAGCTCCAAGACTCATCAGGTTGGCATCCACGCCGAAGATATACATCAGCGACAAAGCAAACAGCAATGTCATTGGGATGACGGAGGCGACAACCAATCCAGAGCGGAAATTACCCAGTAAAAGCACCACCACGAATATCACAATGAGACAACCTAAAATAAGGTTCTCAGCAATGGTAAACGTGGTTTTTCCAATCAGCTCACTCCTTTCCAAAAACCCATTAATACGAATTCCATCAGGCAAGCTAGATTGAATCTCAGCTACTCTGATTTTTACTGCATCTATGACTGCCTTGGAGTTTGCACCTTTTAGCATCATCACCTGACCAAGCACTTTTTCGCCTTCACCATTTCCAGTGATTGCGCCAAATCGCGTAGCGTGACCAAAACCAATTTCAGCAACGTCCCTCACATAAATCGGTGTTCCTTCACGATTGTCAATGACAATATTTGCTATATCATCCAGGTTCTTCACTAATCCTTCACCCCTAATGAAATAAGCCTGATTTACTTTTTCGATATATCCACCACCAGCCACGCTGTTGTTTTTTTCCAAAGCATCATACACTTGAGTCACAGAAATATTCAAACTTCTTAGTCTTTCAGGGTTTACTGCAACTTCGTATTGCTTGAGATAACCGCCCCATGTATTTACTTCAACGACACCCGGTATTCCCGACAATTGTCTTTTCACAATCCAATCTTGAATAGTTCGGATATCTGAGAGCGAATAATCATTGCGATGGGCTGAATCTACCTCAATTACATATTGATAGATTTCACCAAGACCGGTAGTAATAGGTCCCATGAAAGGTTTACCAAAACCAGCGGGGATTTTCTCTTCGGCAGTCTTAATCTTTTCTGCAATGAGCTGTCTTGGTAAATAAGTGCCAATGTTATCGTTAAACACGACTGTCACTACAGAAAGCCCAAATTTGGATATGGAGCGGATTTCTTTGACCCCAGGTAAATTGGCCATTTCCAATTCCACGGGGTAAGTGAGGAATTTCTCTACATCCTCTGTAGCAAGATTTCTGGATGTGGTAATAATTTGCACCTGGTTGTTTGTAACATCCGGCACGGCTCCAATAGGAATATTGGATAAACTATACAATCCAAAACCAATGATACCAAGCGAAAATAGCATGATGATCAGTTTGTGATGGATACTGTATTGAATGATTCTATCTAACATTTTCGTGTTTCTTATTAATTACACTCAAATGTAGATGTGGTATCCTAAGGCTTTTCTGAAGTGATTCTTAAGATTTCCTTAAAATTGATATTTGATAAATGAAATGACATTTTTAGGCAAAAACGTGAAGGATATTACCATTAAGCTCAGTCTGATAAACAGCGATTCCCCGTTTTCCTTCACTATTCAGACCTTCACCATTAAGATTATATTTTGCACCGTGTTGATTGCAATACCAGCCCCCATTTTGGTAAACGATGCGGTAAAGGTTTTCATGAGAACATAACTGTGTTGCTGCCACGTATGCACCCGTATTGTCCTTGGCCACTACAATTCTGTTTTTGACCACATAACCTCCATTATTGAGTAAGGCGGCATTGGCAGAATCACTGAGGTCAACTTCAAAATCTACACCTGAAGATGGTGTAGGTGTGGGATCTGACGTGCATCCGCCCATGCAAGATGCTGTCAGTGCAAAAGCAGCACCTAGTGATAGTTTGGAGAGAAATTCCTTTCTTTTCATAAGAAATGTGAGTTTGTATCTGACTTATTAATGTTTACAAAACCAAATTTGGCTTGGACTCAAAAACGGGACGATGCTATTTTAATTATAGTTGCTTAGATAATAGCTGATTAAAATATAATCGTAAATTTTGATCCCAAATCCGGCTCACTTTGCACTGATATTTGCGCTTGAATGGCATCTGCGGCTTTTTTCGCTATTGACAATCCAAGGCCATTTCCAGGAATATGTTTGTGACTTAATGATTCAGATCTAAAGAAATTATCAAATAGCTGACTCTGGTCTTCGGCTCTGATTCCTATTCCCTGATCTTCAATTGTACAATAAATTTTATGATCATCTTGTTTGATGTCAATATTGATTTGAGTTGAATTTTTAGTGTATTTCACCGCATTTCCTATGATATTATCTAAGATCAGATGAGAATAATATTGCGGCACCAGTGCGATTTCTTTCAGTGAAGTATCCATTTCAATGGTGATATTTTTCATATCAATTTCTGTCGCGAATCTTGATAAACTCTCATCAATCACTGTTACTATGGGTATTTTGTTTGCAATTATGGTTTGTGCCTGAGAATCAAGTCTTGCCAATAAAAGCAGCTGATCGATAATTGTAGACATGCGATCAATTTCTGAAAGGCAATATTTCACCTTTGTCTCATACTCTTCCGTAGATCGTTGCTTTCTAATCAAAACCTCTAAGGTTCCTCTCAAGGCAGCCAAAGGTGTGCGGAGCTCATGAGAAGCATCACTTGTGAATTGTCTTTCCCTGTTGATTGCATTTTCGATGCGCTGCAAGAGTTGGTTGAATCCAGTTGATAGATCATAGAGTTCATCCTTATGATATGGAAGGTTTACTCTTTCATTGAGATTATTCCTTGTAATCCTGTTGATAGTCAGCGTCATATCTTCAATTGGTATGATGCTTCTTCCAGCCAAAAACCTTGAGATAAAATACAATCCTGCGAGCACAACAAGATATGATATGATCAAAACATTTCTCAATCTGAGGATCACTGATTCGGATGATTCAGAAGACATGGCTGCTAAAATATATCCAATGATTTGCCCGTCTTGCTCTATGGGAACCTGAGCTTGTCTGATTGATTTCTCTTTGAGTGAAGCATCAAAATGTCCTCCAAATTGCTCATCCTTAAAAGGTAAAAAATCTTCCTTGAGGTTGGGAGATTTGTCCATGATCCTACCTTTTTTGTCCATCAGCTGTACAAACACAGGATTCACCTGAATTTCCCTATGCTCACGCTCTTCCCATTCTTCTTTGTTAATGAAACGAATACTATCACCCTCTACACCAATCTCTTTGGTGTGCTTTTTTGCTTCGTATGACAAATCATTATCTAGATGCCGATAAACAGTGCTTTGAACCATCACGTAAACAACGCCAAAAATTACAGCCATGATGACGGCCGTAGCAATCATATAATGGAATGCGATTCTATTTCTAAAATTCAAATTCATTTTTCCTTGGCGATATAACCTACACCTCGCACTGTTTGAATATAATTTTCGTTTTCTGTCAACATCAATTTCTTTCGCAGCGCATTGATATAAACATCTATTACTCCCGTATTGTAGTCAAAATGTATATCCCAAACACTTTCAATGATTCGGGATCTTCGGCAAACTTTATCCTTGTTTCTTATCAGAAATTCCAATAAGGCAAACTCTTTTTGGGTGAGATTTATCTCCTCACCATTTTTAAGTACCTGATGATTTTCGGTATTTAAGGTGATGCTTCCCAACGTAAAAAATGAATGCTCACCTGATTTTGGACGGAGTTGTACTTTTATTCTTTCTAGTAATTCTTCGAAATGGAAAGGTTTTTTGATGTAATCATTTGCACCGGACTGCAACCCAAATATGGTTTCATCCACGGTATCCTTTGCGGTAAGAAAAATGACCGGAATGTCTTTATATGATTTTCTGAATTGACGGCAAATTTCTATACCGCTAATTGCGGGTACCATCCAATCTAGAAGTAACAAGTCATATTCACCAGACAAGGCCATATTCAAACCACTCTGTCCCTCATCAGCCACATCCACGGCATAAGATTCTTCTTCTAAACCTTGTTTCAGGAAATTGGCAATGCCAGGCTCATCTTCTACAATCAGGATTCTCATATCTCAAAGTTGGTTCATGTAGGATTAATCGATCCTTAATACATTCTTAAGATTATCTTAAAATGGGAAATTAGCCAATAATTTCATCCCATTTAGTCTCGTGATAAGACTCAGGTTTATAATTATCAAATATGTATATTCCACTCAGCTATACCGGTTATCTCTATCCTATTTCAAAAATTTACTCCCAACCAATTCCCCATAAGACCAATAAAATGATGTAGCTTCCACCTTCAATCATTAAATCAAGCATATTTCCATGCCTTTATCTCCATTTATCCTCATCGGCGCTATTGTTATAGGTATTTGGCTATTCCTTTATATCGTTCCAATCAACCTTTGGATCACGGCCATATTTTCTGGTGTTCAGGTAAACTTACTTGATCTGATGTTTATGCGATTCAGGAAAGTGCCATCAGGATTGATAGTGAGATCGCTCATATTAGCTACCAAAGCAGGAATCAAAGGTGTAACCACCGCACAATTGGAAACTCATTTCCTGGCTAATGGACATCTTGAAAATGTAGTTAAAGCTTTGATTGTCGCTGATAAAGCCAATCTTAAATTAGATTTCAAACAGGCAACAGCTATTGACCTTGCGGGAAGGAATGTCCTTCAGGCGATACAAGTTTCTGTGACTCCTTATATCATTGTTGTTCCGTCTATTACAGCTGTTTCCACAGATGGTATTCAGCTTATAGCGGAGGCGAGAGTGACAGTCAGAACGAATATTCAACAATTAGTTGGTGGGGCAGGTGAAGAAACCATAAAAGCACGTGTAGCACAAGGAATCATTTCAAGAATTGGTGCGGCCAAAAGTTATCTTGAAGTTTTAGAAAATCCTGAGACCATTTCTAAAGTGGTTCTTGCCAATGGACTGGATTCCGGTACTGCTTATGAGATTCTATCGATTGATATAGCAGATATCAATATTGGGATTAATATCGGCGCTAAACTGCAAATAGATCAGGCAATGGCTGATTTGAGTGTAGCAAATGCAAAAGCTGAAAAACGCAGAGCAATGGCTGTGGCTCTTGAGCAAGAAATGATTGCCAAGGTTCAAGAGGCTAAAAGCAAGGTAATTCAAGCTGAATCTGAAATACCTGCTGCATTATCAGACGCCTATCGAAAAGGCTATTTGATTGGCAAATCTGCCCGAACTGCCTAGAATCAATTTTCACCTTTCACGTCAATCATCACATGTATTATGGATTTTCTGGCTATTTTCAGCCTTGAAAACCCAAATGATGTTGTACGCCCAATCCACAAAATATGAAAATCCCCTATCTGTTAACCTTATTGTTGCTATTGACGATGCTGGCCTGTAAGGACCAAACCAAAACCACTTATCAATCCTTTGATGATTATCCCGCTTATGTAGATGAGAATCTATGGGTGGTTTATAGCTCTGAATCGACGACATTTAAAGTGTGGTCTCCTACTGCTTCTGCCGTAAAACTCAATCTTTATGAGAATGGAACAGATGGTCAGGCCATCGATCAAATCCAATTGGAGGCAATCAATGATGCAATTTGGAGCGCAACTATTCTTAAAGATTTAAAAGGAAAATATTACACTTATCAGGTAATGATCGATAAGGTTTGGTTAGATGAGACTCCTGGAATTTATGCCAGTGCAGTTGGTGTTAATGGCAAAAGAGCCATGGTCATTGATATGAATGAAACCAATCCTGAAGGTTGGGCTGAAGACAAAAGAATGGTGATAAATAAACCAAACGAAGCGATTATCTATGAACTTCATGTGCGTGACATGACCATTCATCCAAATGCCGGATCTTCCTTTCCAGGAAAATACATGGGATTGGTTGAAGAAAACACAGTTGGCCCTAAAGGTGTCAGTACGGCCATTGATCATATTAAAGCATTAGGCATCACCCATGTACATCTTTTACCTTCATACGATCATTATTCCATTGACGAATCCAATCTAGACAGTGCGCAATTCAACTGGGGATATGATCCACAAAATTATAATGTGCCTGAAGGTTCATTTTCCAGCAATCCGTATGATGCTGAGGTTAGAATCAAAGAGTTTAAGTCCATGGTAAAAGCTTTTCATGACAATGGAATAGGCGTGATTTTGGATGTGGTATACAATCACACTGGACGTACAGATGGCTCAAATTTCAATCTGGAAGTACCCGGTTATTATTACCGTCAGCGTGAAGATGGCACCTGGTCTGATGCTTCCGCTTGTGGAAATGAAACTTCCTCTGATAGGCCAATGACCAGAAAATTCATCAAAGAATCTGTGCTTCATTGGGCTAAAGAATACCATCTAGATGGATTCAGATTTGACCTGATGGGTATCCATGACATCACCACCATGAATGAAATTTCGGAAGAACTGAAAGCGATTGATTCTTCGATTTTTGTTTATGGTGAAGGTTGGACTGCCGGAAGTACACCTTTGGCTGTTGGCGAGCAAGCAATTAAGCGAAATACTCATAAAATGCCATTGATCAGCGCATTTAGTGATGACATCCGAGATGGAATCAAAGGCTCAGTATTTGACGACAAAAGCACAGGATTTGTGAGTGGCGCCACTAACACGGAGGAGTCCATCAAGTTCGGTATTGTAGGCGCTATCATGCGTGATGATATTGATTATAAAGCAGTGAATTATTCTGATTCGGCATGGACCAATGATCCATGGCAAGCGATTTCTTATGTTTCTTGTCATGATAATCACACTTTATATGATAAGTTAACTATCTCTAGACCAGAAGCTTCTGCTGAGGATATTAAAGCCATGCACAAACTAGCCAATGCAATTGTCCTTACTTCACAGGGAACTCCGTTTCTTCATGCTGGTGTGGAGTTGATGCGAACAAAAGGCGGTGAACACAACAGCTATAACAAACCTGATGACATCAATCAAATCGATTGGAACTGGAAAATAGCGAACAATGATGTATTTGAATATTATAAAAATCTCATCGCACTGCGCAAAGCTCATCCGGCCTTTTTCATGCCAACGGGTGATCAGGTGCGAGAAAATCTTTCATTCGAAAATGGAGAACCTGGTCTTGTTGGTTTTAAAATAAGCAACTCAGCCAATGGTGATAGCTGGAAAGAAATTCTGGTTTATTACAATGCCAAAACCCAGGCGACAAATATTGATTTGAATGGCATGTGGCAAATTGCCGTGCAAGGGGATCAAATAAATGAGAAGGGATTGGGTGCTGCATCAGGAAATTTAAAAATCCCGGCAATGTCGATGTTTGTTGCTTTTAAGCAATAGAGGACACTATTGCATAAGCACAAAAAAGCTCAGGTCTATCTGACCTGAGCTTTTTGCATTATAGCTGGTTGTTGTTATTTTTCGGATCTCCTGATTCCTAGTTCTAATCCTCTTAACTCAGCAAGACCCCTTAATCTTCCAATAGCCGAATATCCTGGATTCGTTTTTTTAGTCAAATCATCCAGCATCTGATGACCATGATCAGGACGCATTGGCATGCGAAGATCCACTCTTCCGGCTTCTCTCCTTTTGTTTTGCTCAGCTACCAATGCCTTCATCACAGCATACATATCAACATCCCCATTGAGATGATCTGCTTCATGGAAGTTGCCGGCAGCATCGCGTTTTGTTGCTCTCAAATGGATGAAATTAATTCTATGTCCAAGTCTGGAGGCCATACCAGCAAGATCATTATCCGCTCGTACACCATAGCTTCCTGTGCAGAAACAAAGCCCATTGTATTTACTATCCACAGCTTCAATTAGCTGTATCGCATCTTTTTCTGTACTCACCACGCGTGGCAATCCCAGAATCGGAAATGGAGGATCATCAGGATGAATCGCCATCAATACACCAACCTCTTCTGCAACCGGGATGATTTGTTTTAAGAAATCATAAAGATTGTTCCGAAGCTCTGTATCTCCTATTTGATTGTAAGTGTCTAATACGGTCTGAAACTGATCGAGCGTGTAACCTTCCTCTGCTCCAGGCAATCCAGCAATGATATTTTTGATTAACAAGTCTTGCTCTGGGTTACTCATCTTTTTCAATGCAGTCTCTGAAGATGCAATTTCTTCCGCCGAATAAAGCGCTTCAGCTCCAGGTCTTTTCAATAAAAACAATTCAAACGCACCAAATTGTGCCTTATCAAACCTTAAGGCCTTGGAACCGTCAGGCATTTCAAATGCAAGATCGGTTCTGGTCCAATCGAGCACTGGCATGAAGTTGTAGCACACAATATCTATCCCGCACTGACCCAGATTTCGAATACTTTGTTTGTAGTTTTCAATGTATTGGATGTAATCCCCGCTACGCTTTTTGATATCCTCATGTACGGGAATACTTTCCACCACAGACCAGGTGAGTCCTGAAGCTTCGATTTCAGCCTTTCTTTTGCTGATTTCCTCTACAGTCCATACTTTACCATTCGGTATGTGATGCAAGGCTGTAACTATTCCGGTGGCACCAGCCATCTTGATATGCGAAAGCGGAATGAGGTCCTTTGGGCCATACCATCTCCATGTTTGCTCTAAACCTGTCATTGTATTAATATCTTATTTTTCAAATTTTATACGCCACTATAAGCACTGAATCCACCATCAATTGGGATAACTACACCCGTTACAAAAGCTGAAGCAGGATCGCAAAGCCACAATAAGGTGCTATTCAGATCTTCTGACTTTCCAAATCTTCCCATAGGTGTTTGGGAAATGATTTGATTGCCTCTTGACGTCAAACTACCATCAGGATTGGTAAGCAATGCGCGGTTTTGATCGGTAAGGAAAAAACCTGGCGCAAGTGCATTTACCCTAATTCCAACTTTAGAAAAATGAACTGCCAGCCATTGAGTGAAATTGCTCACCGCTGCTTTGGCTCCACTATACGCCGGAATTTTAGTCAATGGGGTAAATGCATTCATAGATGAAATATTGATGATACAAGCATCTTTTTTCCCAATCATTCCCCTGCTGAAAATTTGAGTTGGCAACAATGTGCCAATGAAATTGAGATTAAATACAAACTCAATACCTCCAGCATCAAGATCAAAAAATGTTGTCAAAGAATCATCTGATAGATGTTCTTCCAATAAAAATTCTTTTGTCGTTGTTCCTTTTGGGTGGTTACCTCCTGCTCCATTGATGAGAATGTCCGTAGCTCCTAGTTTGTTTGTGACTATTTCGTGAGCCGCAATTAGTGAAGCTTTTTCTAATACATTGGCAGCCACACCGATGGCAGTACCACCTTCCTGAACTATGCTTTCAGCGACTTTGTCAGCTGCATCTTGCCTAAGATCGAGAATAGCTACTTTGGCTCCAAGAGCTGCGAATGTCCTGGCCATCTCCGCACACAGTACACCACCACCACCTGTTACGGTCACTACTTTCCCATTATAATTTGATTGATTCGACATATTTGAATAATGTTTTTTCGTTTTGAATTGCTGAAAAATGCTGTGTTCTCATAGCGATAAGAAACAGCTTCATATTTAAACTGTGTTAAATATACACAGTTTAGCAAATATGCATTTTATTTCTGATAATTAATTAATGTTTTAATGCAGGGTACCGAAATCTTTAATTAATTATCAAATATGGAAATAGACCATAAAGAAGATATCAAGTCCGTACTATTAGAAATGCGATTTAAAATTTTCAGATCAGCTTATAGCTAGATATTCGTAATCAGCGATCAACGTATGTAGAAACTTGACAGGTGGCATGTTTGTAGTTATGGAAAGCATGTTGCAAAGTTTGGCTGCTAATTCGTCCACGCCATCTCCATTAAAGCCATCTCTGCGCATAACCAACGCCTTTTTCATCAAGTCTATTTGAGTATCAGTTAAGCGCCTTACCTGTGGAAACTGAACTTCATGATTTTCCTTTTTCACAGATTGAACATCTGCCAAGGTAACTCGGGATTGTACCTTAACGATAGTCGTACCTGCAGCCAAATCACCCAATCTTTGTCCATTTTTAGTGATGATAATAGAGACAATTGCGACCGCACCATAAAGAAGAATATCCAGCGGTCGGAGGATCCATCTGAGTAGATAATTTACAAACTCAGGCGAGCCACCATTAAGCTTTACCACTTTAATATTTCGAGATCTTTTACCCGGTGATTGTCCGTTACCAAAAGTTTCAAAAAGGAGGCTGTAAAACATAATAGGCAACATCACTATAAAGATCCAGTACTCCTCACCAGTTCCCTGAGATAATATCCCACTCATGATGGCAGCCATAAACATATATGCTCCCATAATCAATGCATCAATCAGGAAAGCAACAATCCGATCCCCCAAACTTGCTAGCTCAAGTTGAAGTTCTATATTTTGATTCGTAATAAATTTTGTCATAATGGTTAGGCTGCATATTTTACATGCTGATAAGCTAAAATAAGATGAGGCAGGCAGTATTTGTCAATCAAAATGAAAAAAAATGGAAAGAGTATGACGATGCTTTAAATAATCTGTCCAATCTGCCTGCCGATAAGGTGACTGAAATATATGTGCATCTGACGGAAGATGTTGCCTATGCCAAATCAAAATATCCGAATTCACAGGTTTATGCCTTCCTTCGTGAGCTGACATTAAAAGCCCACCACCATATTTATCGCAACAAGCCTGAGAGTAAAAACAGGCTGATCACCTTTTGGACAGACGAATTGCCTCAAGTCCTTAAAGCCAATCAGCGCAACCTTATTTATTCCTTCATCATTACAGCAATCGGCGTTTGTTTGGGCGCTTTATCAGCTTCGAATGATGCTGAATTTGCACGATTGATACTTGGTGATGGATATGTGAACATGACATATGACAATATTGAAAATGGCGATCCGATGGCCGTTTATAAGGGTTCGTCTGAGGCCGACATGTTTTTTGCGATTACCATCAACAATATCCGTGTTTCATTTATGGCATTTTGCTTTGGACTTATAGCTTCTGTCGGCACAGCATATATCCTGTTTCAAAATGGCATTATGCTAGGCGTATTTCATTGGCTCTTTTTTTCGAAGGGTTTATTTGATGAAACCATTTTGACGATTTGGATCCATGGAACATTGGAGATTTCAGCAATAATTATAGCCGGTGCGGCTGGTTTGGCAATGGGCAATAGCCTATTGTTTCCCGGAAACTATCCAAGATTGTATTCCTTCAAGCAAGGCGCCAAGCGGGGATTGAAAATTGTGTTAAGTCTTGTTCCGTTTTTTATTGTTGCTGGTTTTTTGGAGTCTGTTGTGACCAGAAAAACAGATTGGCCACTTGCAATCAAACTTGTGATCATCAGCATTTCATTACTCATTGTTATCACTTATCTTTTCATACTACCTAATCTAAAAACCAATGGCTCAGGAAAACATAGAGTTTTACAAAATCCGTGATTTTGGGGAAAAATTCAATGCTACGATAGATTTTATCAGGTATAACTTTAAAATGCTTATCAAAATCGAATTGCTGATAGCAGCCCCAATGGGGTTGGTTGTAGCGATATTCATGTCGAACATGTTTAAATCAATGTTCTCCATGGCTCAAAATCCAGATATGAATGACGTTGAGGCCATTGGGTTTTTAGGCACATTGGGACTCAACTATATCTTGATCTTGCTACTATCCTTGCTTGCAGGAAGTTTGAGCCTTGCCGGAGTGATGGGTTTTATGCGGCTCAGGATGAACCCTGAAGCGACCATTTCACTTTCAGATGTTGCGAGTCAGGCCTTTAAAAAACTCGGGGGATTGATGTTATTGATCGTTCTGGTATATAGTATCAGTTTGGTTGGGTTTGTTTTTCTATTGCTTCCTGGGATTTATCTGTTCGTGGTTTTATCGTTGGCTATTCCCTCCTATCTTTTCGAAGATATTAGCATTGGTGAGGCCATATCCAAGCCTTTCAGACTAATAAAAGAAAAATGGTGGAGCACATTTGGTCTGCTAGTTATCGCTCAGATGATTGCTACTATTTCCAGCTATGTATTTGCGATTCCTTTCTATGCTCTGATTTTTGGAGAAATGATTACAGTAATGGATACCAACCCGGATCCGGAAGATATAATGAACATATATACAGGATGGAAATCTGCAGCCAGTATGGGCGTCATGTTAATTGGCGCATTTATTACGTATATGGTTCCGATCATCGCATTGTCGTTCCAGTATTTCAATTTGCGTGAGCGTATAGAGGCAACCGGGTTGAAAAGTCAAATTGATAACTTCGAAAATATTGGCTAAAAATCTCATCATCATTCTCCTATTGGTAGCAAGTTGTACAATAGGGTTTGCGCGGCAAGAAATGATGGACTCTCGAAAGTTCAACGAGGATGCACTGCAAGAATATCGCGCAAGTTCTGATTTCAATTATGCAAATGAATATGTTGATAGTGGTAGTTTTCTACAGTCCTTATTCTATTGGTTGAGGTACGCGATTTCGGATTTCCTCAATTTCAGTGCAAATGCTTCATTAGGTATCAACTTATTCAGGATCATCATCATTGCCATATTAATTTTTGGGATTGTAATGATCGTAAAACTCAAATTTGGAGGATTGATTACGTCGGACTCAATGTTTAAAAGCCAATTGAATATGGCCGTCCACACCTCAGAGTCAGTGGATTATGCCACACTTTTTGATGACAGTCAGGCGCAAAATGATCTAAAGTTGAGCATCAGATATCTCTACTTACTTGCCATTCAGAACTTACATAAACAAGGGAAAATCAAATTGTCTATCTGGAAAACGACAATCGATTATTTATACGAACTGCCAGAACGGGATAAGGTGCATTTTTCAAAGTTGACTTCATTGTTTGAAGCGACCTGGTACGGCGATCATGAACCAAATCAAGACGAATTTGAAACAGTTTTCTCTCACGCTAAACAATTGAATCTTGCGTAAAGAAGGCTGGTTATACGTATTACTGGGATTTACATTTTTCCTTTATATCGGTGTAGAGTATTACTCACCCAAGCCTCTAGATTGGACTGTGACATTCCATGCAAAAGACAAGAATCCCTACGGCGGTTATATTCTTAATGAGAGATTGCAGGATTTTTTTGATGAATCAGAAAAATCCAATCTTAGTCTATATGAACTCAAAGATTCCACTGCCCAATTGTTGATACTTTCGGAATATTTTGAGTTGGACGAATTGGATATGAAGGTTTTGCTCAATAAAGTCGCCGAAGGTCAATCCGCCATTATTGCTTCACATCATTTCTCAAAGCAATTGATGGATACGCTGGAGATCTCGTCAGACATATTTCCATTTAAGCAGATTTCAGCCGATACGCTGAAATTAAGGATGAAAAATCAATTTGTTGATTATGAGTCGAAATTCTTCAGATCTTCTTTTGGTGCCATTGATACTACATGGCAGATCCATGCAAGCTTATCGGATCCTGTTTTGATCAGTAAACAATGGGGAAAAGGGAATTTGATATTGTGTACCATGCCGCTATTGTTTACCAATTATGGAATTGTGAGCAACGAACATTTTACGGAATATACCTTGAATTTACTGAGCACAGATAAAATACATCTGACGCAGTTCTATCAAATGGGCAAGGTTCAAAACAGCTCACCTTTTAGATACATTCTCACTCAAGAATCCTTGCGATGGGCCCTTTATCTGAGCATATTTTTGATATTGATATTCCTAATTGTGGGCAGCCAAAGAAAACAAAAATCAATACCTGTTATTCCTTCTTTGGAAAACACTACTGTGAGTTTTATCAAAACTATGGGTGCCCTATTTTATCGTGAACGCAACTTCAAACTTGCTGCTGACAAACTAATCATTTCATTCTTCTCTGATCTTCAAAAACGCTATTTTTTACGACCAGATTTCAGCGAAACCTATTACGCCTTCATTGCCAGCAAGACCGCAACTGATCGCTCATTGGTCATTAAAATCTTTGAACGCTTACAAAACATTCAGCAAATTAAAGTGATAGATGAATCAGCTTTAAAGCAATTATACAAAGACCTTAACACATTCAATTTCAAATAGATATGCCAAACGAAAATTTCAATCTTACCAGCTTTTCCGAGAAAATAAACACCATCAGACTGGAGTCTGCCAAGGCTCTGGTTGGACAGAAAAAAATGCTTGATCTTATTTTGACCGCCATGTTTGCAGGTGGTCACGTATTGATCGAAGGTGTGCCTGGAGTGGCTAAAACATTGACCGCTCGTTTGATTGCATCCATGACAAAAACCACTTTTAAGAGGATCCAATTTACGCCGGATTTGATGCCGTCAGACATTTTGGGAACCTCCATTTTTGATTTGAAAAAGCAGGAATTTGTCTATCGAAAAGGTCCTGTTTTTGGTAATATGATCCTCATAGATGAGATCAATCGCGCCCCAGCCAAAGCGCAGGCATCTTTATTTGAAGTGATGGAAGAGCGACAAATCACCAATGATGGCGAAGTGTATAAAATGGATGATGTGTTTATGGTATTGGCAACTCAAAATCCTATCGAACAAGAAGGAACTTACAGACTGCCTGAAGCTCAACTGGATCGTTTCATTTTCAAAATTGTGGTGGATTATCCAACGCTTGAAGAAGAACTACAAATGTTGGATTTAGTGAGCGGGAAGTCAAATTTCCAGAAACTAGATTTCATTGAAGCAGTCATTGATGCGAAAGAAATCAAGCAGGCTCAGCAATACATCAACACGTTATTAATCAAGCCTGAAATCTTGAAATACATCACCGAACTGGTACATCAAACAAGACAACACCCAAATCTTTATTTGGGAGCTTCTCCCCGAGCCTCCATTGATCTGATGCGTTCATCCAAAGCGCTTGCAGCCTTGAATGGGCGGGAATTTGTTACTCCAGAAGATATTCAATACTTGTTTCGACCGGTGGTTGCACATCGTATGGTTTCAACTCCAGAGTCGGAACTTCAGGGGATTACTTTAGACGAAATTTGCAATCAAATCATTCAACAAGTAGCCGTTCCTAAATAACCATTGTGAAATTCTTCCTCACAAATCGATTCTATTATCTGGCGATTGGTCTTACGGTCATGTTTGTGGCTGGATACTATTTCTCTTTGGTCTATTCTACTGCCTATTTGCTCTTTTTTGTTTTGATGATATTCGTTGGAATTGACAGCTTCATGCTCTTTTTCTCGGGTGGAACAATCACAGTGAGCCGGGAAGTGAATGACCGGCTATCCAATGGAGATGAGAACAAAATAACCCTTGCCATTGAAAGTACTTATCGAATCAAAGTTTCAATTGAAATAAAGGAAGAATTACCAGATCAGCTTCAGATCCGTGATTTTAGTATTTCAAAGAATTTGAAACCGGGAGAAGCCCTCACTCTTGGCTATAGCATCTTCCCAAAAGAGCGTGGAAGTTATTCATTTGGTGTGTCGAATGTCTTGACAATCAGTCAGATTGGTTTGGTTATGCGCAGGATCAAAGCAGCCAAAGCTGAAGAAGTACGTGTTTATCCTTCATTTATCCATATCAATAACATTGAGCTTGCGGCCATATCCAATAAGCTCATCATGGTAGGACAAAAGCGCATCCAAAAGGTTGGAAACAGTCAGGAGTTTGATAGCATCCGACCATACGTACTTGGTGACGATCCACGCCGACTCAACTGGAAAGCGACTGCAAAGAAAAATGCGCTTCAGGTTAATCATTTTGTAGACGAAAAGTCGCAAAGTCTTTATTGTCTGATTGATAAGAGCCGAGCGATGAAAATGCCATTCGAAGGATTGTCATTGTTGGATTATGCCATCAACGCTTCTTTAGTCTTGTCACATGTGGCCTTGAAAAAAGGCGATCAGGCTGGACTGTTGACTTTTGAAGATCAACCCGCTACTTTCATCAAAGCCAGTACGCAGCATAGTCAAATCCACCATATCATGGAGGCGCTGCATCGTGAAGAAACTTCATTCAATGAGGTGGATTTCACCACACTTTACAGTTTCACAAGTGCGAAAATCCACCAAAGGAGTTTGTTTTTGTTGTACACCAACTTTGAATCGATACATAGTCTGGAGAGACAACTACCCTATTTGAAGTTGCTCAATCGAAAGCATCTACTTCTTGTGGTGTTTTTTAAGAATACTGAAGTAAATAAAGTCATCGAAGAAGAAGCCATATCAACTCAGGGTATTTTCACCAAAGTAATGGCTCATCAGCTCCTCAACGAGAAAAACCTGATCAACGAAAAACTAAGGAACTCAGGCATTCTGACTCTTTACACCAGTCCTGAAAACCTAAGTACAGATGTAATCAACAAATACATCGAGATCAAAAACAGAAGAATTTTATAGTTTTCCTCAAATCAAAAAAAGCCTCTCCGATATTCGAAGAGGCTTTCATTCAGCTGATCATATTTCAGGATCAGTTTTTTCTTTTATCATTTAATTTTTTCAAACCATAGATCCCTCCTGCTGCCAGCAAAAGAGACAAACCACCATCTATTGGCGTAGCTGGAGGTGCTCCCGGACCAGCCTGAGCCAAAGCAGGAACAATGGTTACAAACAATAAGATAGCGAATGCGGATATTTTTATAAGATTATTCATGTTTGCTTAGTTTAAGAATTTTTTAACCATTAATTGATCATCTGACTGGATGGTGATGATGAAAAGACCATTTTTGTTGAATGGCAATGTTGATTTTTGCGCGCTCAAATCAACTTGTTTGAACGAGCTGATCAAAGCACCACTCAAACTGTAGATCTTCACTTCAGCGTTTTGTAATGCTTTCAATGTTTCAATATTCAAGCCACCATCATTCATATACACTTTGAATGCATCTGATGATTTGTTTAGGTCAAATCCAAGAACTGCAGATTTGCTTAATACCAATTTGAAACGCTGATCATTGAATGAAGTAGCAGCATTGGTGAAAGTGATGCTTTCAACCTCTGAAAGATTGTATGATAATCCTGTCACATTGTCGAACAAAGTCACATCCATATCATCCCCAATTCCTTGCAATTCATTCACGTTGAAAACGTAAGTACCAGCCTCAGCCAGATCAAAACCCAACTGAATTTCCATTGATTCATCAAATACATTTGGCAATGCCTGAATGGCAAATTTTGAATCGTTGATCATGGAATAGAATGAAATCAATTCATTTCCTGAGAATTTGAATGCATCTAAACCACGATCTACATCGAAAGTAGCAGACTCCATCAATCCAACAAGTATTTCATTATACAGTCCATTTCCAGAGATCGACAATCTTATTAATTGTTTTTCTTCTGCTTGTCTATAATGGTTGGCATCCGCATTTGCTCCAGCGGTAGTCACCTGCATATCAGGAGTGAATGTCACCGAACCAGCCGTGCTCGCCTTAACAAAAAATCCTTGAGTCGAAGCAATAAAGCCATTACCAGCAGGACCTTCACCTGTCAAACCTGTACCAGGCAAATCTGTGGTGCTCACTGCTCCAGCTGCACTTACAGTAATGTAATCACCACCTCTATCAGCTCCTTCATTGGTACCCCCATCATCCCATAAGTAAATAACACCGTCGGTATCAGTTGAATTTGATGCTCTGTACATGCTCATTGAGATCGCTGCTGCATATGGATTGGCAACTAGATTGAAACCTTCTCCATCAGCACTTATAGCTGAAGTCACCATACCAGTATTGGGAGTTCCTGTAAATGAGACTGAAGGACTTGCGGCATCAAAACCAACAAAGTACCCAGTACCAGCTGTCATATCACCTGTTGCAGGGACGAACGATGAAGTAGCTTCAGTATAACCATAAAGGTAATCAGCAGATAAACCTGCCAAAGTCGCATCTGCGGTTGGTGCACCAAGTATGCTATATCCTCCGTTTCCGGTTGTGTTTCTAAAGATTGTAATATTTCCAGATCCTGTTTCTGAACCAAATATAGCTAGAGCTGCACCAGACATTACTTCTGCCGAGCCGTCAAATACCAACTCACCATTGATGGACGCTGTACCTGAACTAACTAATAAAATTACACCTTGTGCTATTTTGAGTGAGGCCACAGCTACGTCATCAGCAATCGTGGGGTTTGATCCTCCCGAAGGTAATATGGCACTAAGACTTGAAGAAGGTATTCCATTTGACCAATTTCCAGCATTCATCCATTCAGTGCTTGAGGTTGCTGTCCAGACACTGACATCATTTACAAGTCCCGGAGTACCTCCATCGGCAGCTGAACCAATCCAATAGGTCATATCTGAATTATCAGCTGTAAGAATTCCAAGTGAAAGAGATATAGAAAGCGTGGTACCCGAATTATCAGGATATTTCATATCATCGGTATAGGTTACCTCGTCTATTGTAACTCCTTGTGCAACTAGAATTAATGTTGAACTAGAGTTGACAAGTTTATTACTTGAACTACTAATCACTAAATCTGGAGTAAAAGGAAAGCTTCCTGATGATCCAACCTGCAATGTGACATAAGTACCACTGGATAAGGTAATTGTTCCATCAAAGGTATAACTCCAAGCAGGGTTAGCATTAGTAATCTCCCAATCTGAATCTAGAGTAATTGATCCATCACTTCCGTTATATAACTCAATCCATTCCTCATCACTTGAAATGGAGTTGTACATAATTTCGCTTATCACAATATCACCCGGAGAATATGTAGACGCTGGTGTTGATACAATTTGAGATGGCACATTGCCGTCAATTTTATAATCTATATTAGCTCCAAAATTACTATAAGGGTAAATTTTAAAATTGTATTCAGTAGATGGAAGAAGAGAGGTAAATGAATATGATTCAGTACCGAGATTTAGATTTATTACCGCATTTCCATCAGACAAATCGCCATCAACCAATAATTCAACACCATCTGTCGGAGCGGTTATTGTGCCAGTACTAGCCAAAAGCACGAAACCTTCTGTTGCTGGTGATCCTGAGTTATCTGACCACACTAGATCTATTTGAGCTGGACCCGAAGCTGTTGCAACAAATGAAATTACGTGATTTGCAGGTTCAGGATTGGATGTGGCAGGTTGTCCGATCCAAGAACCTGGATCCATGTCTATTACATTCTGAGGATCATTTGTATGACTTGTGCAACCTGAAACACCAGAGTCTGCCCAAATATTCCATTCAGATTCATCAAAAGTAGATACACCTTGCGTTACTGAAGCTTTTCTTTCTGCTCTTCCATCTTCAAATTCATGACACGTTCCTGTTCCATCTTCCCCAGGAACACCAAAAAAATCCACAATTTCATCTGAAGGATTTAATATGAAAATTTGATCATCACCATTACTATCTGCAGCATCACCTGATCCAATATCTTGATCTGGGTCAAATCCATATGCACTATTAAAACCAGATGCCCCATTTGAAATTATATAAAAACCTCCTGGCTCAATTGTCCCAGTTAGAGCTTCTGCCGTTTGAGGAGTAGGAGTATCATTGGTATATCTGTTAATTTTCCATCCAGTTGAAAAATCCACACTAGTTGAGCCCAAATTATACAGTTCTACGAATCTTGCCGAAGCATTATCGTTTGGATCTGCAATCTCAGTGATTATAATTTGTCCATAAGAGAGAATTCCAATTAAAAAACTTCCCAAAAAAAGTAAATTTTTCTTCATAATAGAATTAATTAAGTTAAGTAAGTATGAGTAGTATAAGTACTTTAAAAATAGGTGCTTTCTTTAGAAAATTTGTAACGTGAATGTTACTTTTTTGTGAACGGTTAGTTCTTTTGGGTCTTTTATTGTCATTCGAATATCACGGAATTGATAATTGATCATATATAAATTCAAGAGATTCAGGTAGTTTCTATCTAATATTTAAAATATTATTGAATGTGGGTTTTATTTTCTCAGGTGTTTCAGAATTATATATGGATTCTTTGAAAATCATTGATTTTTTAATTCGTCAATTAATCATCTCCTACATTTTCCGGATTATTTTTTGAAACATAAAAAAAGAGGCAGTTCCGAAAGGAACTGCCTCTTTATAAGCATCGAATTTTTCTATTTTATCTAAATCTTAATCCCCAGCTATTGACAAATCATCAATCGTAAATGCAACTGACGCTGCTGATGTACCTTCATAATATCTGAATGCCAGATACACGATATTTTCTGTGATCACAGAAAGATCACTGGTGACTTCCGTAAATACCTGTGAGCCTTCTGCTGGTATTTGGCTTTGAATGTCAGTGAGTTCAGACCAAGTACCGCTTAGCAAGGTGCTTCCATCAAAGTCCGCTGACCAGTACACTTTCAAATTTCCCGGTCCGGAGAACCTTGATTCAAGCCAGAATACTAATTCAGGGTTGGTCGCACCAGTGAGATCGAAAGGTCTGGAAGAAATTAGCCATGCATCATCAAATCCATCAGCACCACCAAATGTACTCGCTCTTGGTCCGCTCGTACCATCTCGTCCAAATGCTCTACATCCCCAGCCCCTATCGTCTTTTGCTCCTGCTGCAACCAATTCGATCCAATTGGAAGGAATATTAAAATCTCCAACTGTAGCACAGCTCTCGAAATCATCAGTAAATGGTAGCGTAAATGGATCAGTGTTGCCACTATTTCCTCCGCCAACTGTACCTGTCACACTCAGATTATCTATATCATAAGAAGCAGATGATGCTTCCGTACCGCCAATGAATTGAAATGCCAGGTAAATGTTTTTACCCAAAGCGCCATCTAACGATGCAGAAATGTTTTTATAGACTGCCGTTCCTTGTATCGGAAGTTTTGGAACTAGTTCAACTAATTCAGTCCATGAAGCCGCAGATGGGTCACCAGAAGTATAACTATCAGACCACAATACTTTGATTGATCCTGAACCGCTTGAGGCCGATTTGATATCAAAACTAATATTAGCAGCAGTTGCTTTGGCTAAGCCTATTTTTTTAGCAGAAATCAACCACGCATTATCCGTACCTGCCGCTCCTCCGAATGAATTTGCTCTCACTGAACTGGAGGATGATACACCATCATTAGTATCACAACCCCAGCCACGATCTGTTTTAGATCCAGGTACTACAACCTCCTTCCAGTTTTCAGGTATGTTGAATGCCCCTACTGTGGTACAATTTTCAAAATCATCTGTAAACGGTAGTTCAAATACATCTTCATTGGGATCTACAATGCCACCAGTTGAAATATCACCTTCTACGAAAGGATAGATTTGAGCATCGGCATTGAATCTTCCCAAAACTCCACTCAAAGTAAAACTACCTGTTGGTGCAGGTGATCCATCATAAAATGATTCGCCTCGATCGATACGAATGATAAATGATGTGCCTCCTGCTGTTGCATTTACATTGACTCCACTACCACCTGCCTGTGGTGCCGTTGGCCAGCTTGAAGCATTGGAAATTGTCACACCTCCTACTTGAACGAGCATACCTTGATATTTTCCATCTGCGATAATTTCACCAGCAGGAATCGTAATTGGTAGCGGCGTTTCTGTTGTTGGACTCAGAATTTGTACAGCATCCACATCGATTTGTACCTGACCAGCAAATTCACCAATTGTTCCATCCAGTCTCACGATGTTACCTCTCTGAACCAATCCAAAGTTTCCAAAATGGATGATATTGATCCCGGCAGAGTCATCTTGTATGTAATACTGTCCATTGGTAAATCCATAATCAGGAGTATTGACATATCCGACAATAGTGACCGTTTCACCTGGTTTTTGCTTTGCTTCTTTGATGGAAATGGCTCCTGGTATCACAGGCAATTCCTGCGCTTTTCCTTCAATTTTTAAGGTATACTTGTTATTGAACGATTCTGAGAAATCACCTTTCACATTTTTGATGGTAAAAACGATATCCACAATTCCATCAAGATCTGCATTTTCATAATCAATTGTGAATGAGCGTTCTGTATCTCCAGGACCAAATCCTAAAGTCAGCAAACTGGTCGTATCATTAAAAGCAGGAGAAGTGGTTATCCCCATCGTGTTGCTGATGCTTATTTCAACAATGAGTGTATCAACCACTCTTTTTGAAATACCTATAGTAGCTACAACAGGCGTATTATTGACACGCTTCATGCTTGATCCAAATGAACCAATGAAACCAACTCCACCACCTTTTACAATATCTGAATCTTCACATGAGAATGTGAGAGTCAGGGCTAAAAAAGAAATAAGTATATATTTTATCTTCATGGCTCAGTTTTAAAATGTCAATGTTAGACCGATGAAATAATTTCTATTAAATCCATATGCGTTGTTTCTTCCGAAGAACTCTGTCGCCCATCTCACATAGGTTTTATCAAAAACGTTATTCACACTAAAACTCAGGCGTCCATCGATATTAGGACCAAAGTCAAAATAGTAACCCATATAGGCATCAGTTAATGTGTAATTCTCAAGCCTTTCAGGGCTTTGAGTAGCTAAAAACTCATCAGATGGATCGTGTTGCACATATAGTTTTCCAGAATAATTGATTCGGCTTCCTATGTACATGTTTTTAATTCCCTTGTAGTGAAAACCCAAACCGACAGTATGTTGAGCTGCATTACCGGTAGGAAGGCCTTTAGCGAAAATTTGAACTACCTGTGACGAATCAAATGGACTTTGCACGGTTACGTTATTTTGCCATTTCCAATCACCCAGGGAAACAAATCCATTCAACTCCAAAGTAGAAAGCACATTCCATTTGAAGTCAGCTTCTATTCCTTTATGCACTGCATCTAGTCCTGAGATATTAAAAAACTGCTGATCAATATCTTGCTGATCTGCTGCTGCATCAACCTGACCAGAAGCCGAAGCATTGATGGTCCTATCTTGCCACAATGTATAATAGGCATTTACACTGGCCTTTAAGAAACCAGCTCTGAATAGATAACCAGTTTCTGCGCCATAAATTTTTTCTTTTTGGAGACCTAGATTATAGTCATTGGAGAAACGGCTGTCTTGAAATGAATTTCTCAAAAACGGAGGTCTGGTAAAATGACCAAGGTTGGCGAATATGTTGTGACGATTATTGAATCGGTAATTAGCTCCAGTTTTTACTGTGTATGAGAAGAAGTTTTTCTTTTCTGATTCACCCAGCGAGTTGTAACGAAATTCCTCATTCCAGTTATTTCCCACACGGTAATATTGAGTTTGTGTACCTGACAAAGTCATGAATAAATCCAGTTTATTTAAATTCATTTCCGCTTGCGCAAACCCGGAACCCCAAAGTACATATCCATCATAATCATACATAAACCTGTCGCCTTTTTTGATAACCTCATTAGATCTAAGCAGGTCCATGTCATAAGCATTGTTATTATCGTATTCACCACGATCAATATTTTCTATAAAATCTGCTCCCAATAAATCAAAAGCCTTGGTGTAATGTGATCCTTTGTAATGTCTTAAATCCACCCCTGCCAGGATATTAACCCGATTGATTCTGGTTTTAAAATTAGAAATGACTCCAAACCACTCATGATCATTGTGTCTTGATTCCAAAAAGTTCACTGCCGATTGCCCCGTCACATCCGGAGCGAATGGATCACTATTTGGATTTTGTAGTGTTACAGTGTTCGCTGCATCTTGATTTTCAGCTTCCATCAAATCCCAGTTGATGTAACCCTCAGAAGTGCGGAGTTCAGTATCTCGAACTGCCAATGTCGTACGATTGGTATTTGAAGCTGTTATTCGTGGCTGTACCGAATACACCCTGGCTATGGAAACATAAGCTGAGGTACTCAAATAAGTATCTTTATTTATATCCCAGTAATGACTTAGAGAAAATTGTGGCTTGTGAGCCTTGTTTTGTCTTGCGTTAAAGAATTCACCATTTTTAAATCCAGTAGCGTAATTAAAATGGACTGGGTTATCTTGAAATCCACCAGCTTCTTTCAATGATTCTCCAATGTACCAGGCCGAACCTCTATTCACTGGAGCACCGAAACCATAAAACATCAATTGATGTTTGCTATTAATTTTTTTGGATATGGCCAGATAATATGAGTAGGCATCAACAAAGGCTCCTGGCCTCATAGCTCCCTGATCTGCAGCCGAAAGCCCTGAAATCCCAGAAGTTGTGGTACTCCTTGATCCCTGAAAGGTGGCTGCCCAACCATTACCAAATGTGCCTGTATTGTATGTAAATCTGTAACGATTGTTCCAGCTACCATTACTCGCCTGATATTCAATCTTACCTCCCTGTGCATTGTCCGCGGGTTGTGAAATCATATTTACCGTTCCGCCAATCGAAGAAATAGCAAGCTTAGATGCGCCCAGTCCTCTCTGAACCTGCATTTGTCTCGTTGCTTCGCTAATTCCGGCAAAGTTGGACCAGAACATATTTCCATTTTCCATGTCATTGACAGGAATGCCATTGATCATAAAGGCTACATTGTTTTGACTGAATCCTCTGATGTAGACTTCCTGGTCGCCATATCCTCCAGCTCCCTGATTCATATAAACACCCGGAGTAGAATTAATTACTTCCGGAACTGACAACCCAGAAAAGCGCTCACGAACCTCTTCTGCAGAAATGGTGGTGACAGCAACTGGTGTTTTTCGATCATCAATCACATCAGCGAAAATCTCAACTTCGTTCAAACCAATTGTGGTCGTTTTCAGTGTAAGAGTTTCTAACTTAATATCTGCACCCTGAACTTTGACAGGTATTTGTTTTTCCTCAAACCCAACATAAGAGACTCTTATGTTGTAATTACCATTGTTTACCCCTTTTAGGACAAACCCTCCTTCAAGATCGGTAACTGTTCCCTTACCTGTTTCTGTTATCAGGATTGTTACTCCAATCAACCCTTCTCCACTGTCATTATCTATTATTCTGCCTTCAATCTTGCTTTGTGCATGAAGTGAACTCCAAACCCCGATTGAAAAAATGAAACCAAATAAAATTCTCTTCATATTAGATTGTTAAATAGTTGGCAAAGTTCTTGACTAAACATCAAATTTTTAATGATTACGTATTACCTAAAAATTATCTTTGGGGCTTAAAGCAAAATAAAGCTGGCCTGATAGCCAAAACAAAATTTTATTCTGATGACGCAAAAAAAGTTATTCTTCATTACAATTCTATGTTTTACCTACTCTTTTACACGAGCGCAATACAATGAGCATAAAATAGCCGGTATTGTGGGTTTTTATAATGTTGAAAATCTGTTTGACACTGAAGATGACCCAACTATCAACGATGAGGAATATCTACCTAATGGAAAAAATGAATGGACAGAAGAAAGATACCAGTCGAAATTGAACAATATCGCGAGAGTAATCAAGGATATGCACCCAGATCTTTTAGGTCTGAGCGAAATTGAGAATAGACGAGTATTGGAAGATCTGGTTCAGCAAAACAGTATCAAAAGTATGGGTTATCAGATTATTCATTTTGATTCTCCTGATCTTAGAGGTGTTGATGTAGGCATTATTTACCGACCTACTATTTACAAACCATTTTCAGCCAAGGCCTTTCCGTTTGTTGATGAAACCAATCCGGATTTCAAAACAAGAGATATTTTATTGTCAAGCGGGGTTCTTTCTAACAAGGACACCATTCATTTTATTGTCAATCACTGGTCCTCCAGACGAGGTGGTGGCGGTGAAGACAAAAGGATGATTTCCGCTCAGATTGTTAGAAATATTTCTGATTCATTGATGGCTAGAAACCCAACAGCCAAGATCATAATCACTGGAGATTTCAACGATGATCCAAGAGACAAAAGCGTGAAAAAGATATTAAACGCTACTGATAACATCAAAGATGAAAACCAACTATACAATACCTCCTATCCTACTTTTAAGCGTGGATATGGATCATTGTATTATCAAGGCGCATACAACCTGTTTGATCAAATTATTGTGTCTCAGCAGCTGCTCATGGAAAATAGTAGTACGTTGTATTACATTCCTGAGTCTTTCACCATTGCAGCTCGCCCTTTTATGCAAGTGACAGATGGACCAGATCAGGGCGCTCCGTTTCGCACCTTTTCATATGGAAAATATTTAAATGGATATAGTGATCATTTTCCTGTGTTTATAGTTTTAGGAAGCAAATGAGATCTATAATATACTTTTTGATTTTTAGCTTTTTCCTTTATTCCTGTGATGATAGTGAATCATTATCACCTATACAGCAACCTAAAAAAGAAGATCCAAAGGACACCATCATAACCGTAGATACAAGCTCTCAGATTTCTGGAGACTTTTCTATAGCTACATGGAATGTGGAGTTTTTCCCAAGATCAAACAGGACTGTCCCATTGATGAATGAATTGATTTTAAATTCAAACCTTGATGTAATTGCCTTTCAGGAAATAAATAGTCAATCATCATTCAACCAACTTGATGATCTACTTACTGATTACAAAGGAGTATTTGTAGATGTAAACTTTGATCTTGACTATGCCTTTTTAATTAAATCTGCTTTAATACCAGTTTTTGAGACTACTACAATTCTGACTGGGGATGGTTCAGCTTTTCCAAGAGCGCCTGCGGTACTTTCATTTAAGTTGAACAATGAGCAATACAGAATCATCAATATCCATTTGAAATGCTGCAATGATGGAGAGAGCAGGCGCAGAGACGCGGCAAACAAGCTTCACAGTTTTATTCAAGCAAACTACCGCAATGATCATGTGATTTTATTGGGTGATTTTAATGATGATATCTACGATGCAGATGTTTTTGATGTGTTTTTAAATGACCCAACTAATTTCTTATTCGCAGATGAAGGAATCCAGAACGGACCCTCAACTTTATGGAGTTACCCTTCATGGCCTAGCCACTTAGATCATATTTTGGTTACAGATGAATTCTTTGAATATGAGATTCAGTCGGAAACATGGACTGCAGATAAAGAAGTGTCTCGTTACTTCAATGATGTTTCTGACCATAGACCTGTAAGAGCTTCTTTTACATTTAAATAAAAAAAGGTTTGCTGTATGTCAGCAAACCTTTTTTTATTTGATCTATTTTAGAAGTTTATCTTTTGATAATTCTCTGTTGGAAGATCAAAGAACCGCTCATATCATTGATTTGGACAATATATAAACCAGCTTTTAAAGTTGATAAATCTATCTTATCAATAGTGTTAAAGCTTTTCACCATGATTCCAGATAAATCTAAAATTGATCCCGAAAATTCGATTTCATTCGTATTGATTTCCAACATGTTTACTACCGGATTAGGATAAACATTGATTGAGATTTTGTCAGAAATGCCAAGTACGATTTCACCCGTACCACTTACCGCTACAGTTTCAGGATCATAACCAGTGGCTGATACAATGATATTTCCGCTTGATTCACTATCAGAAGTTGGTACGTATCTCACATAGACCATCTCATCAACTGCACCTTCAACCGCAGTAATCACTAAAGGTGAAGCCGATGTACCGACAGCACTAAAATCAGATGAAATTGAAACTTCAAATTGGCTTGGAGGAGTTACCGTAACATCAGAAGTAAGCAGGTTGCCTTCAACAGCGAACGAAGTAGCTTGTGATGATGTGCCTACCGCAGTTAAACCAAAATCCCCATTGAATCCGGTGAAATTAACTTTGAAAAATGGTCTGAATAGTGAAGCATTCACACTGAAATTATCAATGGTCCAAGTTGCTGCACCCAAAACTGTTTCTGAAGTGTATTTGAATCCGATATAAACATTTCCACCTAAATAATCATCCAGAAATATATCACCAGAATTGGTCCATGTATCATAATTATCTGGATCAGTATCCATCAATGCATCAAGTTTATCCCAAGTAGCAGATGTAACGTCAGTTGTAAAATCTGTAGATGCAAATACCTCTAAAGGAGGGCCATCAAATCGAGCATCTGTTACAAATGATAGAATTGCAGTTGCATCTAGTCCTGATAAGTCGATAGCCGATGAAACCAACCAGTCTTCATTGTTTTGGGCACCTCCGCTAAATCCGCTCATTCTTACACCTGATCCTGTTTCTCCTGATGTAGAACAGCTCCAAGCCTGATCACCAGTCACAGAATATGCGGTGAACGTATTCAAATCATTACAATCTGTGAAATCTTCAAAAATGATTGTGCTTGGATCTAAACCAACACCTGAAACTGCAACCGTTTGAGGTAAGGCATCTCCGCTTTCATGGTTGATAACATCAGAAAAACTTCCGACTGTTGTTGGTGTAAAGGTCACGTGAATGGTGGTAGCAGCCACTACACCTTCCACATGTGGAATAGTCAATGTGGAAGCATAAGTAGTTCCATCTGTGGAAAGAGCGAAATCCGTAGGCGCTGTAACTGTGATGTCAGCAGTTAAATTAATAGCTGAAATAGAATAGCTGCTTGACGCAGATGTTACGTCAGTAATTACCTGACCAAAAGAAGCCATAAAACCAGTTTTGTCAATTGTAATTACTGGATCACCTTCCTTGATTATAGCGTGTGATCCTAAACCAGCAAGATCATCAATAGCAAGAATATCCCATTCTGAATCTTCAGGTGTTGTTCCGAAAGAGCCAAGCCCAACCACATTTCCAATTTGTATTGTTGATTTTCTTACAAGGGTTTGGTTTGCAGTAAAACCGCCAGTTGCTCCACCAACTTCCCATGATGCTCCAGGGTCAGATCCGATTTGTCCAAATACGTCTATTATTATCCCATTTTTAGTGATTGCCAAAGCATCATCACCATTAAAATTTACAACAGAACTGGATGTCGAAGTGGCAATTGCCAGAATATCAGCTATGGAGTTTGAGTTTGCTACCGCGATAACAGCTCCGTCTGCAAGTGTCGCACTGATATCTGACAATGTCAGTGATCCGGTAGAAGTAGTGGAGCCATTCGAATATATTTCGAGTGTATAGTTACTCAAATCAGCTTCTGCACCTGAATTATTGAAGATTTCAACGACCTTATTACTTCCTGATCCTTCTATATATTGAGAAATAAATAGATCATTAGTCAATGCTCCTTCCGCTCCACTTACTGCTACGACTTTATCATCTGCTCCTGTACTAGTATGCGTAATATCCCCTGAGTAGGTTGCTCCGTCAGCGGCGGTTGGTTTAAATCTCACGTAGATATCGGTTTCAGCAATTGCTCCGCTTGCAGGAGTAATTGTTAGCGCACTAGTTGAAGTATAAATTGTTCCTGAGAAATCTGATGTCAGGCTTATTTCGAAACCAGTTGGTGGTGTTACTACTAAATCAGCAGTAAGATCTGCTGCTGAAATTTTATAAGAAGCTACTCCAGAAATGCCAGGAAAAGCTACTAAACCGAAGTTTCCTACGAAACCATCGATAATGGTAAGGATTAGAGGATTTGTCTGTCCATCCAAAGTATGATACCCAAGATAAGTAGATTCGTTTTGAGGATATACAATCCATTCTGAATTGTCTGCGGTGGTTCCAAATGATCCAAGTGCGGTTGTATTTCCTTGAGTTATTGATCCTTTTCTAACTAATGTAAATTCACTTGTAGCACCCGTTTCTGCTACAGGCCAATTGGAACCAGGGTCCACACCTGGCTCACCAAACAAATCTATTAAAACGTCATTTTCGTAAAGTCCGATTGCATCATCTCCATTAAACGCCGCAACTCTAGAACCTGGTGTATCACCAAAAGTTAGAAGTAAGTCGGATGGTCCTGTGAAAGAAGCAGTAGCCTGTCCATTTGCAATTACATAGACGTCACCTGCTGCTAAATTTCCTGATAAAGTAATTTCATAGGGCTCTGTAATTGTTCCATTTCCACTTCCAAGTGCATTTCCATTATTCCCTTGTACAATTTTATAATTACTCAAATCAATTGTTCCACTTGTTCCATTGTAAATTTCAATTGCCTTGTTATTACTTGAACCTTCTATATATTCAGAGAAGAATACACCTTGAGATTGAGCTTTAGGCATCAACGCCAGCAGAAAAATAAGGGAAAGTGATAGTTGTGATAAAATTCGTTTCATAAGCTTACTTGTTTTTTTTTACAGGTTTTACAAATCTATTGTGCATCATTTGGGTACTTGTCGATATCATATTATCAAAAGACTATTTTCTTATTAACAATCTTTGCATGAGGTGGTTAGAATCAATTTCAAATTGAATAAAATAAACTCCAGATTCTAAGTTAGGAAAAACCATCAACCGATCGGAATCTATTGTTTCATATTTCATGTTTCTACCTGCCACATCCGTGAGTTTAATCTTGTTCATGGCTACACCAACTGGTATGTTTATCCAATTATTGGCTGGATTAGGATAAAATAATGTCATTGTTTCAATGGTATTGAAGGTTAATTCTGCCTGAGCATATTTCAAGGAAATCTGATTAAACTCACCTGTTGTATATGCCTGTCCACCCAAAATACCGAGTTGCAACTCAAAGGATTTTGACAGTTCCATATTAGAATTAAAATTGAAAGTGATTGCAGTAGAATCCTGATTCGCAGCAAAAGTTAATTTCAACAATCCGTTTTCTATTGGAGGGTTAGTCGTAAACCCATTGGTTCCATAGCTGATATTTGATGCATTGGCCAACACCAAATTCACATTATAATCCTCTGTCAATGGTTCATCAGCAATTAAATAAACTGTGACTGATGAGTAATCAATCAATTCCAGTTCTCCCATTCTAAAAGTCAGTTCAGGAATGATAGGTACAATTTCATAAGCAGTTCCTGTGACACGAATTTCGACGGCATCATGTCCAACGCTAGTATGGTTGATTGTTCCAGTATAAACTCCCAAAACTTCAGAATTGGGCTCAAACTTTATGGAAATCACTGTCTGATTCACAACATCGCCAGTTTTAATTACGGTGAGAGTTTGTGAAAAATTGATTCCATCAACCGATATCAAAAATCCATCACTGGCTGTCAGATGTAAATCATCCGTAAGTTGTCCTCCTGAAACCACATATGTTTGAATGGCTGAACTTTCACCAAGCAATACCATACCAAAATCATTGAGTTGTTCGTCTACCGTAATGCCTGCTTGAATATTTTCATTGAGCTCTACTCCTATTATGTTGATGATGACATCATCTAGCGAAGAAGAATGCGTAATTGTTCCGGGAACTGCGGTGTTCAAGTTTTCAATAGGCGCAAATTTCACGAATATATCTGTGTCAATTACACCATTAGCATGTTGAAGGATGATTTGCTGACTATAATTTTGTCCGTCCCTTGAGATCTGAAAATGATCCGAAACATCAATGGTCAAGTTTTCATTGAAGTTTTCACAATCCACATGATATGATTGGGAATCACTTTCATTTCCAAATGATACTACACCAAAGTCGGTAAGTGATTCAGTTAGTATGATCTTTGGTACGAGATTTTCCTGCACTTCGCCGCTCACGGAAAGATTAATTGTTGTCAGATTAGAGGAAGTATGGCTGATACTTCCTGTGATCAAACCTTGTACATTTCCTGTTGGCTCAAATCTTACATAAACTGATCGGTTTAATTCTCCAGAAACTGGTGTAATGGTTAGACTTGAAGCGAAAGTGGAATTGTCTAATGAGATTTTAAAATGACTAGAAGCTGAAATGGTAAGATCACCAACGAAATTCTGACCTGACACATTGTAACTCTGTGAGGCTGATTTTTCTCCTTTCAGAGTAGGTTGAAACATTTGTAAAGCTTGCTGCAGATTTAATGCAGGATTCGGAACAGACGAACATGATAATCCCCAAGCACGACATGCAATTTCCGGATAATCAATGAAAGGATTCCTGTTCCCTTGTACTGCAGCTATTCGTTCATTTCGCTGCTGCTCCCAGGCGTCTACAGGATCATTGATATGCCATTCATATAAAGTTTCAAGATCACCATCTGCTATCACAGAATTGATGGTTTTTCCACTTGTAGAAGAGATGTCATACATGGTGAAGAAATAAAATGCAGATCGCGCTACATCACCTTTGTGATCTTCTCTTGGTTCGAAACTATTGGAATCGTTTTCGGAATAATCGTCAATATTCGTTGATGGAATCGAAGATGTAGAAGTGATGCCAGTGCTATTTCCTGTATACCATGTATTTGTTTCATTATCCGGAATCTCATCAAAAGGTTTGTTGCTCCTTGCCGAATTCACATTGCCATGAGTTGGATAAAGATGAAAAATATCTGACTTCATTGGCTCATTTTCCGAAAACCAACTTTGCGGAATCGTGTGCTCAGCATTAATAGGATTTAGAAAAGTGGTATTGGCTGAATTTTGGTTGAATCCAGTATAGACACAATAAACCCTTCCGTCTGATCTCTTATCAATATTGCTGTACATGGCACTACGTGCTCCATCATAGCCCTGATTTGAAAATTTACCAGAATACCAATTTGTTTTAAGCCATTGTCTAAGCTCGGCACCCGAAAGATTTGAAGGTGGTTGCTCCTGACCAAATGATACAAGTGCATAAATGATGGAAACAAGAAATAGGATTTTTCTTAACACAGGTAGAATTTTTTCACGGCTCAAAATTAGATAATTCAAACTGCGAAATCTGACCTCACCGACTATTTGAAAGTTAATTGTGTGTTAAGCCTTTTTACCCAAAAATTATTTGCTTGAAACAGTTTTTTAGGCTGGCTAACAATCGTTTTTACCGTCAATTTATCAATGAAAATACAGATGAGGTGTTTAGAAATTTTGAGAATATAAATTTTATATCACTGCAATTAATGATTTCCCAAACTGGCTACTATAAAATTTCAAAAAATGTAAGTAAGGGATTAAATCAATCTGATTGTTATTAACCTGCTGAACACCTGATTTAACTGACATAAGACAGTAAAACTGGAATTGTTATCTTTAATTTGCTGAAATGAAAACAATGAATACTTCAAAAACAAATTCTATCAATCGACAAAACTTTGTGGCACAATCAAAATATGTGATTGCTCAATTATTAAGCCCTATCATCTTAAAGGCAATGTCAATTTCTCTTTTTTTAGGCATATTGGTTTACAACAATGAATGTAAGGCGCAAGGTGAATATGCCAATATATCTACATCGAACGCAGGTACTTTTGAGATTCAAACCAATATAAAAAATGAAGCATTGGCAGTGGACGGCTCTCCTTATTTGAATGATGAATGGAAGTCTGGTCTGGTATATTTAAAAGATGGTAAGGTGATGGAAATTGAAATGTTGAATCTAAATATCCATAAAAATGTAATCGCTTACATGAAAGGAAGCAACGTTTACAATAGTTCTAAAGACTTGGATGTTGAGAGGTTTCAAATTGGTAATCAGATTTTTATAGCTCAGAATATTGATAACCAGAAGGTGTTTTTACAAAAAATATCTGATGGGGATAGAATCACATTATACAAACAAACTACTTGCGATTTTGTAGCTGGCCAACCTTCCAAAGGTTACATAGAGGCAACCCGACCTAAATATGTTCCAAAGAGTGAATACTTCGCACAGCTACCAGGAAAAGGCGTAGTAAACTTCAAATTGAAAAAGAAGGAAATTTTATCTTTTATGTTGGACAAAGAAAGCGCTATTAACAGCTTTATCTCCAAGAACAACATGAATGTTAAAAATGAATCTGAATTGATTCAGGTCTTTGATTACTATAACTTAATTAAAGATAAATAAGCATTTCACCGATTCAACTTGCCACGTTGATTGTATTCTTTCAGTTTAATGTTGAGCTGCTTAAAATCCAACTTACCATTAAATTCTTTTAAATGATCCACTATGGCCAAAGCCTTATTCATTCTGCCATCTAAATTTTTCACTGAATTGACGATATAAATCAAGTTTCTCTGCTTGCCAGGAGTGAGTTTCTGAAAATGAGTTGAACCTACGACATCCTGATCTAATAAAACCAACAATTCCTCCGGCATTTCCATACCATATTCTGACTGATCTCTTTCCAACGTAAAAACTACCTCATCCCCTATTTCGGTCTTAAGTTGACTTTTCAATTTTTGATTGATCAAAATAAAATAACCTTCTGGCCAAGGCATAAGTGATGTATGAATGCAGATGCCATTTTGAAAAGTACAAAGTACTCGCCTGTTATCACCCTCTATAAATAGTTGTCCTTCTTCTTTTGAAACGTTTAAATACAGATTGTATACTCTCGTGTCTAAAAATTGGGATAATATTGATTTCAATTGTGCACTCATGAATCAAACACCAAACTGACCAAGATCCTCACAAGTAAAACACACATTGGCAAATCTGTCATACTCATCGTATGCGGCACCCGGACGTCCAAGAATTGTAATGATTTTATCAAAGCGAACCTTTTCATCTGCTACAACTAGAAACAAGCCATCCTCAGATTTAATCAATCCAGTTAGTTTACCATCAGCCAATCCTACTCCACCTTTTGGATCAAAATAATGCACCTTACCGATACGCTCACCTTCAATATATTGCTGTGCGATTTCGATTAAATCTGGGTCCACAGATAAGTATTTATCAGTATATTTCGAAATTATTCTTGACGGCATGCTTATATCTTACTTTATTTCAAATAAAACTAAAATGAATACAGAAACATCATCAATAGAATAGAATATTTAATATTGATTTGAAAAATTTATAATGAAACCTTATCAAATTTGCCAACCAATAAATTCATACAGCTAATCCTAAATAGTCAATGATTTCAAAAATTATAAAAATATTTACCAATGAGTGGCTCATTCTGGCTGCTATTTTATTGAATTCTATTCTGATTTTTGTGATGGGATTTGAAGGGCTTCATGATAACCCGTTTCTCTCGATTCTTGATCACTTTTTTACTCTCTTTTTTATCCTTGAAATACTGGTTAAAGTGGCCTTCAATGGCTGGAGAACTTATATTAACAACTCCTGGAATAAATTTGACTTCATCCTTGTTGCAATATCTATTCCTTCCTTATTCGAATTATTAGTCAACATTCCGGATATCTCCTTTTTACTTGTTTTCAGACTTTTACGCGTGCTGAGAATTTTGAGATTTATGCGCTTCATACCGAACATTTCCCAGATGATTTCGGGAATTGTTCGCGCTTTTAAAGCCTCTGTTTTTGTGTTTGTAGCCATATTCATTTACAATGTTTTATTGGCCGTACTTGGTAGTTATCTTTTCAGAGATGCGTCACCCGAACATTTCTCAAATCCATTGATTTCATTGTATTCAGTTTTTCAGGTATTCACGCTCGAAGGTTGGAATGAAATACCTTCTTCCATTGTGGCAAACATGGATCCCGAATCCTGGCGTGTACCATTTACTCGAGTGTTTTTTGTGTTTGTAGTTCTGACAGGTGGTATTTTCGGAATGTCAATTGTCAATGCGATTTTCGTTGATGAAATGGTCAGAGACAATAATGATGATCTGGAATCTAAAATTGAAGAACTGACCAAGAAAATCGACTTTTTAATTGCCGAAAAAGGTGATGATAAAAAGTAAGAAACCTTGAAAGCCATCATTTATAAATGAAAAAATTATTTCAAATTATTGCTCTATCATTGACGATAGCCTTGATTTTTCAAAGCTGCTCTTCTATGAAAGAATCCGTGAAAGCACGAAAGATGCTTGAAAAATGTGGTTATTCGCTTCAAGAAGTGCAATTGGATCTTATTGATTTTGGATCTACAATTTCCTTTGATAATTCCAACAATAAACTAGATATTTCCAGTCCAGGAAGTGAAATATTGACTCTGCTTGATGACATCAGGAAAGGAAGTTTTTCATTGGATCTATCCAAACTCAGTTTCAATGCAGTCATTCAAATAACCAATCCAAATGATGTAGAAGTGGCATTGGATTCATTGAAGATGAAGACATATTTGGATGATTCTTTTCTTGTGGATGTGAGACATTTGGAGCACACCATTATTCCTCCTAATTCTTCAGTCAATACCAATGTAGGTATCACCTTGCCATCGGCATTTCCATTGAAGCAATTATTTGTAGCTGAGGATATGGTATTAAAAGGAAAAATCTGGTTGAATTTGAATCTTACCAAGAATACGAATGTGACTCTTCCTGTGCCGATTTCTTTGCGCAAAGAAATACCGCGCGAAGAAATCAATCAGGCAATTGTAGATGAGAAAGACAAAAAGATCAAAGAATTGATAGAATATGCTACCTCAAATAAAGCAAAAGATAAATTGCTGAAATCGATAAAAAGAAAATTCTGAGAGTATTCGCATTGGCCCATAAAAAAAGCTCAGTGTTTTTACACTGAGCTTTTTTGTTTTCTATTTATGAATTTTTACCATTCTGTGTGGAAGATTCCTTCCCTATCTACTCTTTCATAAGTATGAGAGCCAAAATGATCTCTTTGAGCCTGGATCAGATTCAAAGGAAGTCGGCCAGTAGTATAGGCATCAAAATAGCTTATAGAAGCTGAAAGACCCGATACTGGAATACCCGAATTGATAGCAAACGCCATTACTTTTCGCATGGCCACAGATGCGTTGTTTAATTCAGATGCAAAATAATCATCCAACAAAAGACTTTTCAATTCATTGTTTGCTTTGAATGCTTTTCGCATGTCTTCCAGTAATCCAGCTCTTATTATGCAACCGCCTCTCCATATCTTGGAGATCACTTCAAGATTTAGCCCATATCCATATTCCGATGAAGCAGCCACCAGTTGGGTCATTCCTTGGGCATAAGTCACAATAAAGGCAAAATAGAGAGCATTCTCAATTTCAGCAACAGTCGGTTGATCAGCCGATATAGCAGGTTTTGTGTAAAGCTTTTCTGCAGAAACTCGTTCCTTTTTCAATGAAGAAATAGCACGCATACTAACAGATACATCGATAGTCGGAATTGGAATGCCCAAATCCATGGCATTTTGTGAAGTCCATTTTCCAGTACCTTTTTGTTTGGCTTTATCCAATATGACATCAACCAAATCCTGACTCGTCAGATCATCTTTTTTAGCAAATATTTCTGATGTAATCTCCACCAAAAACGACTTGAGACGTTCTTGATTCCAAAGGGTGAAAATATGCCTTAACTCATCATTGTTTTTATTGAGACCAGTTTTGAGCACATCATATACTTCCGAAATCAATTGCATTAGGCCGTATTCAATGCCATTATGAACCATCTTCACATAGTTTCCAGCTGATTTTTCTCCCATATAATCAACACATGGCTCACCATTAACTTTAGCCGAAACAGCTTCGAAAATAGGTTTCACCAAGGCGTAAGCTTCTTTATCGCCACCAGGCATGATGCTAGGACCAAATCTGGCTCCTTTGGCCCCACCAGAAACCCCTGAACCTATAAAATGAATTCCTTTTTCTTGTAGATAAGCTGCTCTCCTATCTGTATCTGTAAAAAATGAATTACCTCCATCTATAATTAGATCTCCTTTATCCAGCATCGGAAGTAAATCTTCGATCACAGAATCGACAGGCCCACCAGCTGGCACCAGTAACATGATTTTTCTTGGTGTCGAAAGATTTTTAATGAATTCCTTTTTATCTGTTGTTCCATCTACTTTTTTCCCTTTGCCTTCTGTCCTTAATGCTTCCACTTTTTCAGGATCAGTATCCAAACCATAAGCTGAAAAATCATTATCAGCCACATTAAGAATGAAATTTCTACCCATCACGCCCAGACCAACCAGACCAAAATCAAATATTCCGCTCATATCATTGTATTATTTAAATTGTGGAAATAAACCTTTTTTATTCCCTATGTTGTTACAAAGAAAATATTTAAATCCAAGTTTCAACATTATCTATTGAAAATCCATTCGAATTCGATCATTTATCAAAATATTTGTAGAATTCTCAATTCCCTAAGCATTTCATTATGTCAAAAGTAAAAATTCAAGATCAGGTTTTGGTCATATTTGGTGCATCTGGCGATCTCACCATGAGAAAACTTATTCCAGCTGTATTCAACCTTTTTAAGCGAGGTTTCCTGCCAGATAATTATGTCATTTTGGGAGTGAGTCGTACCGAATATAGTGACGAGGACTTTCAGAAAATATCAGTTTTTGAAAACACACATCTTTCTAAGGAAAAATCAGAAGATCTGAAGTCATTTTCAAAACATGTCAAATATCAGTCTATAGACACCTCGGCAGCTTCTGGATATGAAACATTGCGAGATAGACTTCAAATTGTATTTGAAAATAATGGAGGTTCACAGAACTGTATTTTTTACATGTCGACCCCTCCTAGCTTATATGAGGTGATAAGTAAAAACCTGGCGATTGTTGGATTGAATCAGGAGGAAAATGGATGGAAAAGATTGATCATCGAAAAGCCTTTTGGATATGACCTGGAATCTGCCAAAGCCCTAAATATCAAATTACTAGACTGCTTTACTGAGAATCAGATTTACCGAATAGATCATTATCTAGGAAAAGAAACAGTACAAAACCTGTTAGTGACACGTTTTGCGAATAGCATTTTCGAACCATTATGGAATCGTAATTATATCCAAAGGGTTGAAATTACCTCGGGAGAAAGTGTAGGTGTTGAAAAGCGTGGCGGTTACTATGATAAATCTGGTGCCATGCGGGATATGATTCAAAATCATTTGATGCAACTCGTGTCCCTCGTAGCAATGGAACCGCCTGTAAAAATGGAAGCAAATGCGATCAGAAATGAAAAAAATAAGCTTTTTCAATCTTTGAGACCTTTTACACAGGAAGATATCAGGACGAATGTAATCAGAGGTCAATACACGGCTTCTTCCTATAAAGGAGAACCGTTTGCTGGATATCGAGAAGAAACGGGTGTAGATCCTGAATCCCGAACAGAGACTTTTGCTGCAATCAAATTTTATATTGACAACTGGAGATGGGCTGATGTACCGTTTTATATCCGAAGCGGGAAAAGATTGCCGACTCGTGTTTCAGAAGTGGTGATTCATTTCAAGCCAAATCACCATCATCTGTTTAGCAGTACACGATTAGCAAACAACCAAAACATACTTGTTTTCAGAATCCAGCCAAATGAAGGAATTCTACTAAAATTCGGGTTGAAGGTTCCCGGAACGGGATTCAATGTGGAAACCGTAAATATGGATTTTCTCTATGATGATCTCACAGAGGCATACGTTCCTGAAGCTTATGAAAGACTCTTGCTGGACTGCATGCAAGGCGATGCAACGCTCTACGCTCGAGGAGATAGTGTTATTGCCGCCTGGGAATTTATTGATCCTATTTTAAAAGCCTGGAAGGAAGATTCGAGCATTCCGGTTTACGGTTATCCGGCTGGTACCTGGGGTCCTGAAGAAGCGATCAATATGATCGAAGGAAAGAATCTATCGTGGAGAAATCCTTGCAAGAATCTAACAGATGATGGCACTTATTGCGAGCTTTAATTCTAAGAAATGAAAAAATTTGTTTTTGATAATTCCATTGATGTTGCAGATCATTTCGCAAAACACTTTAGCGATTTAGCTCAAGGAAAAGCGGTGTTTCATGTTGCCTTATCAGGCGGCTCCACACCAAAAATTCTGTTTGACATCATCGGTGAAAAATATGCTAACTCATTTGATTGGAGTAAAATCCATCTTTGGTGGGGGGACGAACGTTGTGTTCCTCCTACTGATGACGACAGCAATTTCAAAATGACCGTAAATCATTTGATCAAACACATTGACATTCCTGAAGCTAATATTCACAGAGTATTAGGTGAAAACGAACCTGAACTGGAGGCTGAAAGATATGCTAAAGATATCATGAGCATTATTCCTCAAAAAAATGGATTGCCATTTTTCGATCTGATAATTCTCGGTATGGGACCGGATGGACATACAGCGTCTATATTTCCTCATCAAATGAATCTGATGGATTCAGAAAATATTTGTGAAGTAGCTACACATCCTGAATCAGGTCAACAGCGAATTACTCTGACTGGACACACCATTAACAATGCAGCTGAAGTTTCATTCTTGGTAACTGGAAGCAACAAAAACGAAAAAATAAACGCCATCTTTAACCAAATCTTAAACTATGAACTTTACCCAGCTGCACACATTCGTCCGATCGATGGTGAGCTTAATTGGTTTATGGATAAAGATGCCTGGGGAAATAATTAGATGAAAGTTTATGTCCCCAACTTTGAGATGTTATTTTTGCAATTCTTACAAGTACAAATTTAAATGCAATCATGAGGCTAGGTCAGTTAGCTAGAAAATTCGATATCACCCCACAGGAAATCATCGCTTTTACTAAATCAAAAGGAATAGAAATAAACACACATCCCAATTCAAAATTGGAGGATGATGTGGAAGCTTTGGTTATGGAGCATTTTGATGTGCTTCCTGAAATTGTGGTTGATCAGGTTGAACCTGAATTTGAGATTGAGCCACAAGTGGAGATTGTAGAGAATGAAGCAATTGATTCCAAAGAAAACGTGGCTTTTGAGAGTGCGAAAGATTTAGATACCTCGGAAGCTGTAGTTGAGTTAGAAGTAATAGAGACTACTACCCTTTCAGAGGAACCAATCGTTGAAGAAACTTTGGAAATAACAGAAACTTCAGAATCACCTTCCCGAAAAGCAGCAACTGTAGCTGAAATCCTTGAGGATGAATCTGAGATGCTTATATCTTCCGTGGATGTCATAAAAGCACCTAAGGTAGAACTACAAGGTCTAAAAGTAGTCGGCAAAATAGAATTACCATCTCCAAAAGTTAAAGAGCCTGAACAAGAAAATCCATCAGATGGAGATACGAATGAGGTATCGCCAGCGAACAACTCGAAAGTTCCCAAGAAAAATCATAAAGTCAGAAAACGACTTACTGAAGAGGAAATGGAAACGCGCAGGCTGAAAGCCAAAAAGCAGCGTGAAGAAAAGGCCAAATGGGAATTACACAAACAAAAGCTTCGCGAGGAGCGCAAAAAGAAAGAACAGAAAGAGAAGTTTTATAAAAACAAACTCAAAGACGAAGTTGTGGCTGCAGCTAAGCCTAAGAAGAAAAAGAAAGCCGTTAAACAAACTATCGAGAGAGATAATAGACCCAAACCAAAAACTGCGTTGGGTAAATTCTGGAGATGGTTAAACACTTGATATTAAACCTTTTATATCAGTATCTTTTATTAAGAATTTCGCTAATTACAACTGCTTTCTTTGCTTGATTTGGATCTTGAAATGATTCCAATATCTCATTTAAGAAACTGTTTTCAACTTCTTCTTCATTTGATTTGCTTTTGATTTTTGATTTGAAATGTTCATCCTTTTCAAACTTCAGGTCAAAACCTTCAGCTTGCTTAATTGAGTTTTCATAGACCTTCCTACTTTCTTCATCGGCAAAATGTCTTTGCAATTCTTCTGATTTAGGAATAGGTTTTATTTCCTCGATTTTGGCTTTTTGTTGCTGTTCTTCAGCATAGTCATCCACCAAAACTTCCTTTTCTTCCATTGATTTTTCCTGAGTGAATTCTCTCAATAATTCATCGAAAGTCACAGGTTTGCGCTGCGGTCTTTGCATTTCTTGCACTTCTTCGGGTGAAGCATCCTCGGCGGATTTCTTTTTACCCATTTGCTTTACAATAAAATATATCAGACCAAATCCTAAATACAACCAAATTTTGATGTCATCCATAGTAATCTAGTGTTAAAAATTCCCTTAAATTTGATGGTTCATGTAATTAAAATACCACCTTCACTTCATGCAATTAACCCGTCTGGAAATAAAAGGATTCAAGAGCTTCGCGGATAAAGTTACAATAAATTTCGATGAAGGGATCACAGGAATTGTTGGTCCTAATGGATGTGGTAAATCAAATGTGGTTGATTCCATCAGATGGGTGCTTGGAGAGCAAAAAACACGTGTGTTGCGCTCTGACAAAATGGAAAACGTGATTTTTAATGGAACCAAAGCACGTAAACCAACCCAGCTTGCAGAAGTATCATTAACCTTCAACAATACAAAAAACCTGATTCCTACCGAATATTCCCAAGTGACTATCACAAGGAGATATTTTCGATCCGGAGAAAGTGAATATTTACTCAACAATGTAGCCTGCAGGCTAAAGGATATCACCAATTTGTTTTTGGACACGGGAATCGCTTCAAATACCTATGCCATCATTGAGTTAAAAATGGTTGATAACCTACTCAATGACAAGGACAACTCAAGAAGAGCATTGTTTGAAGAAGCTGCTGGTGTTTCAAAGTTTAAGATCAGGAAGAAGGAAACTTTAAAGAAGCTAACAGATACAGATGATGATCTGGCGCGTGTAGAGGATTTACTTTTTGAAATAGAAAAAAACCTGAAATCGCTTGAAAAACAAGCCAGGCAAGCCAAAACCTATTACGAAATAAAGGAACAATACAAAATCAAAAGTATTGCTCTGGCTAAAAAATCCATCGAAACTCAAACTGAAGCTCAGAAAAACATAGAGAGTCAGTTGGAGCAAAGTCATGATAAAAAAGGAGCGCTCACTGCTCAGCTCAACGAAAAAGAGGCGGAAATTGAAAAATCAAAAGCCGACTTGATTCTGAAGGAAAAACTGCTTGCATCAAGACAAAAATCACTAAATGAACATGTTGGCAAAATCCGTCAATATGAAAGTGATAAGAAAATAAAAAATGAGCGTCAGAGATATCTCAACGCACGAATAGATACTCTTAAGGAGCAAATAGCCCAGGATAAAGAGTCCAATGAGCGGGCATTGTTTTCTTTGAAAAGTCTTGACAAAGAAAGAGATACTGCTCAATCGATTTTGTCAGAGATCAATCATCGACTGGATCATTTGAAAGCTGAGCATGAAGAGCAAAAATTAAAAACTCAAAGTGCCCAAGCAGTGCTTGCAGAGAATAATCAGCAATATTCGGCCAAGCGTGAACTGGTTTTTCGACTAAATAAAGACATTGAGATAAAGGAAATTCAGGTAAGTACTTTACAAAATGAGTTAAAACAATCTCGTGAAGATTCCACCATGCAATCTGAAAGTCTGCGAGGATTTGAAACCAAGATTACCGAAATCACCAAAGAAAAAGAGCTTAAATCTGAGGAATACACAAAACTCAAAAGCAAAGAAGAAGCACTTAAAAATAAAGTTGAATCAATTCAAAAACGTATCGACTTGATGCGTGATGAACTTTCGAAAATCAACAGGGAGCTTGATTCAAAGCAAAATGAATATAACCTAACCAAATCTTTGGTTGACAATCTAGAGGGCTTTCCTGAGGCAATTAAGTTTCTAAAAAAGAACAGTAACTGGAAAGACGCGCCTCTCCTTTCTGATATTATTACTTGCCCGGAGGAATATCGGGTAGCTATTGAAAATTATCTGGAGCCATATATGAATTATTATGTGGTAAATACCAGAGATGACGCCATGAAAGCTGTCAATCTGCTCAGTGATGCGTCACGAGGCAGAGCTCATTTTTTCATTCTTGATTCGCTCAAAGACCACCAGTCAGAAGCGCCACTTCTTGAAAGTGGCCTTGCCGCTACCGAGGTAGTGGAATATGACGAAAAATATAAAAAACTGATCAGCTACCTGCTTGAGAATGTTTATATCTATGAAAATGACCTTCCTGAAAAACCTCAGATTGGAGCCATTTTCGTGGAGAAAAGCGGAAAAATTATTCATCGGAAATTCAATATTTCGGGTGGATCTGTTGGGTTGTTTGAAGGAAAAAGAATTGGTCGAGCCAAGAATCTTGAAAAACTAGCGGTAAGGATCAAAGAACTAACTAAAAAACAGGAAGTAACAGAGTCTAGCCTAAATGAAAACATTGATGAACTGGCTAATCTGAAGGATTCGAGCCAATCTGAATTGCTTGCTACCATTCAGCAGGAAATGAATCAGATTAATGAAACTTACATTTCTGTTAAGACAAAACAAGAGCAGTACCACGACCTACTCACTTCCAACGAAACCAAAAGAGAGGACATAGAATTCAAAATCGAGGAACTGACTACCGAGCTAAATGCCATCAGACCGCAATACACCGAAAGTCAGGAAATGCTGGGCGATTTGGAAGCACTTGTGGAAGAACATAGACTGGAACTTGAATCATTGAATGAATTGCTGACGCAAAAATCAGCTGCATTCAATGAAGAAAATGTCCTCTTTCATAGGCAACAAAACAAAGTAAATAGTATCACTCAAGAGATTGGCTACAAAGAAGAAGCTGCTACAAGCAGTGCTGGAAGGATACAAAGAAATCAAGCGGACCTACAGCATGCTGTCAATGATCTCAATGAGCTCGTTAAAAAATCTGAGGAAAGCGATGACGACCTAATCTCCATGTATGAAGAAAAGGAAAACATCGAAAAGGCTGTAAATGAAGCTGAAAAAGAATATTATCAAGGTCGTGGAAAAATAGATGAGGTCGATAAAATGGTGCGTGAAATTCAACGCATGAGAGAAAGTACCGACCAGATTTTAATGGAATGGCAAAATCAGCTCAACGAAACCAAATTGAAGCTCAACTCAGTCAAAGAAAGATTATCTGTTGAGTTTAATGTGGATCTTAATCAGGTTGAGATTTTTGACAATGAGGAAGAACTAAGCAAAACTGAAGATGAGCTTAGATCAAGTGTAGAAAGACTGAAAAATAGAATTGAGAGCATTGGCCCGATAAACCCTATGGCCATGGAAGCTTATGAGGAAATAAAAGAAAGATACGATTTTATCATCAGTCAGAAAGAGGATTTAGTAAAGGCCAAAGAATCGCTTTTGGCAACTATTGGCGAAATAGATGAAGTGGCCCGAGTTACATTTCTTGAAGCCTTCAATAAGATCAGCGAAAACTTCATTAAGGTGTTTAGAACGCTCTTCACGGATGAAGACGATTGTGAGATAAAACTTGTCGATCCTAGTGATCCATTGGAGTCTGCCATTGAAATCATGGCAAAGCCAAAAGGCAAAAGACCTTTGACTATCAACCAGTTGTCAGGTGGTGAGAAGACTTTAACGGCTACTTCACTCCTGTTTGCTATTTATCTTTTGAAGCCAGCGCCATTCTGTATTTTTGATGAAGTGGATGCGCCTTTGGATGATGCGAACATTGACAAATTCAATGAAATCATTCGTAAATTTTCTAAGGAATCTCAATTCATTATCGTGACTCACAATAAGCGAACGATGGCGAGTACAGATGTGATCTATGGTATCACCATGGTTGAGCAAGGAGTTTCACGTGTGGTGCCTGTGGATTTGAGAGAGCTGGCTTAATAAAATAAGTTCTGTCTGGATCAGATAAATCTGCATTTCCCAAAGTCAAGCATAAATTTTTTATTTTTTAAAACATAGCCAGCCTCGAAGAGTTTTGAATTAAAACGTATTCAATGGCTGTTTATACCTTCTGTCAAACGCAACTTCTTAAGGCTTCTCTTGAGGAAGTTTGGGATTTTATTTCGTCCCCACAAAACCTTAAAACCATCACTCCAGATTACATGGGATTTGACATTCTCAATGAAAATTTGCCCGAAGAGATGTATCCTGGTATGATAATTAGTTACCATGTAAGTCCAGTTTTAGGAATCAAGGTGAAATGGGTCACAGAAATCACTCATGTAATTGACAAGAAATTTTTTGTGGACGAGCAGCGAATTGGCCCTTATGCTTTGTGGCATCACCAACATCACCTGAAAGAAACCAAGGAAGGTATTTTGATGGATGATATAGTCACATATAGTCCACCATTCGGAATTTTGGGGCAGATCTCAAATGGGTTGATGATTAAAAGTAAACTTAACGAGATATTCGATTACCGAAGAAACCGGCTAAATGAAATCTTTGGAATGAAGAGTGAATGAGATTTACTTGAAATTGAATAGAGCCTTTTAATTTCCCAACACAATTGCCGAACTTCGTCCTCACATAGGATTAAAGGATTATGGCAAAAGAAAGAATCGTAAATGTAGGATTGGTGCAAAATGCTTGTAACAGTGATTTGAATGAAAATCTGCAGAAAGCTATCAAGGGAATTGAAGAAGCGGCCGCACAAGGAGCTCAGATAATTTGTTTGCAAGAACTGTTTGGCTCACTTTATTTCTGTGATGTTGAAGATTATGAAAACTTCAAATTGGCTGTTGCCATACCCGGCCCTACAACTGATCTATTTTGTGATTTAGCTAAAAAATTAAACGTAGTAATTGTAGCGTCTCTATTTGAAAAAAGAGCTCAAGGACTTTATCATAACACAGCTGCCGTAATTGATGCGGACGGTACATATCTCGGGAAATACCGAAAAATGCATATTCCAGATGATCCGGGTTATTTTGAAAAATTCTACTTCACTCCGGGAGATCTTGGTTTCAAGGTATTTCAAACGAAATATGCCAAAATTGGCGTGTTAATTTGCTGGGATCAATGGTATCCTGAGGCTGCAAGAATTACATCACTCATGGGCGCTGAAATGCTTTTCTATCCCACGGCTATCGGTTGGCATCAAAGTCAGGATGAACACACAAACAAAGAACAACACAACGCATGGCAAACGATCCAGCAATCGCATGCAGTTGCTAATGGTATTCCTGTAATTGGTGTAAACCGAACTGGCGTAGAAGGAGAAATGCAATTTTGGGGTGGCTCATATGTCACCAATGCATTCGGGTGGTTGGAGTATAAAGCGCCACATCTCGAAGAAGTTACCAAGGTTGTATCGATCAATATGGACAAATCGGACAATTATCGCATTCATTGGCCATTCCTTCGAGACAGACGAATAGATGCATACTCTCCTATTGAAAAAAGATTTATAGACGAATAAATGGGGAAAGAATCAACTCCTAAATCGGAAGGTTTTCGCTTTCCTGCTGAATGGCATCAACACCGGGCAACATGGCTGAGCTGGCCACACAATAAGGATAGCTGGCCAGGCAAAATTGAAACGATCTACAAGCCTTATTGTGAGTTCATTAAGGAAGTCGCCAAAGGTGAGCTGGTTTGCATCAATGTAGTTGATGCGAACATGGAAGCCAAAGCGCGTAAACTTCTGACTGAAGTAAATGCAGATCTCTCAAAAATCAAGTTTTATCATCATCCGACCAATGATGCTTGGTGCAGGGATCATGGCCCGGCCTTTGTCGTAAAGGGAAATGAGAAAGCCATTGTAAACTGGGGATACAACGCCTGGGGTGAAAAATATCCGCCATATAATCTTGATAATCAGATTCCAGGATTGGTGGCTGATAAACTAGGTCTAAAGACTTTCAACCCTGGAATAGTCATGGAAGGAGGTTCTGTGGACTTCAATAGTGAAGGCGTCATTCTTACTACAACTGCTTGCTTATTGAATCCAAACAGAAACCCTCATCTAACTCAGGGCGAAATTGAGAACTATCTCAAGGAGTATTATGGAGCAAACCAAATCTGGTGGATTGGTGATGGAATCATTGGTGATGATACCGATGGTCATGTAGATGATATTACCCGATTCGTGAATGACAGAACAGTGGTCACAGTAGTGGAAAAAAATGAAGCAGATGAAAACCATCAACCACTGACAGAAAATCTGGAAACGTTACACCAATTTAGGTTTGATGATGGTTCTCCACTTAATGTGATTGAGCTACCTATGCCAGCTCCCGTAATCTACAATGAACAACGATTGCCTGCATCCTATGCCAATTTTTATATAGCAAATGAATGTGTAGCTGTGCCAACATATAGGGATAAAGAGAACGATCATGATGCATTGGAAATCTTAACCGGACTTTTCCCCGATAGAAAAGTTATTGGAATTGATTCCACAGATCTGGTTTGGGGTTTGGGGAGCTTTCATTGTTTGAGTCAGCAGGAACCTATTTAATACCACTCGATCAACATTATTTATTTTCACAGCCAAATTCCTTTATCAAAAGGTAGTTTTAATGGATATAAGATCTAAACAAAGAATCGCGCTAAGCACATTCTTTTATCTTTCCGGTTTTGGTTTCGCAACTTGGACCTCACGGATTCCTACGATCAAAGCTGCATTGAATTTGACTGATGCCGAACTGGGAACGATACTTTTGATCATGCCCATTGGCTCATTGGTCGGCCTCCCATTATCTGGATATTTGGTTTCGAAATTTTCTACCCGTGGACCTATAATCATTGGTTATTTGGGTTATGCAATTGGACTATTAGCAATTGGACTTTCTCAAAGCGTGATGATGCTACTGGCCGCCATGTTTATGGTAGCCTTTTCCATGCGTATCGTTAACGTTTCAATTAACACCCAAGCAATAACCATTCAGAAAAAATACACAAAATCCATCAATGGTTCATTTCATGCGCTTTGGAGTTTAGGAGGAATCACTGGTGTTGGTTTCGCCACGCTGATGATTTTAATGGACGTCTCCATGGTTTATCATTTGATCATATTTGTTTCCATAGTGATACCGCTATCCTTATTTACGTATCAATTTCTGGTTTCTGATGATCGATCGATGACTGGAAACAAGTTGATTCTCAGCAAGCCTGATCCATTTATCATGATGCTTGGAATCATCATTTTTCTAGCTTCAATCTGTGAAGGTGGCATGTTTGACTGGAGTGGGATTTTTTTCAAAGAAGTCATAAAAGCAGAAATTTTCACTTATGGCTTTTTATTATTCATGACCTGCATGACTTTGTCCAGATTGATTTCTGACTATACTATTCACAGCATTGGTTTAGAAAAAACCTTCATTTTTTCTTCCATTCTTATCGCTTCGGGTATTTCAATTTCTGTGCTATTTCCTACATTTTATCCAGCACTTGTGGGATTTTCCCTTGTTGGAGCTGGTGTAGCTCCTATTGTTCCTATGGCTTTGTCACAGGCGGGTGAATCAAAAAAGTATTCGGCAGGTATAGCGTTGGCGATCATTTCAACTTACGGAACTACAGGGATGCTCATCGGGCCACCGGTGATTGGATATCTGTCACATTTATTCGGATTAAAATACAGCTTCCTCATCATTCTAGTCGCAGGATTAGCCATTATTCCGATTTCAAGCTCATTTTTTAAGATTAAGAAAAAGACCGCTTGAGGAAATTTTGATGCATTTATAGATCAGGATGCCTGGATTGAAAAGGCCATATTAATTTTTGGAATTTTATATTTAGTACCAGAGGGTTTAAAATTCTAAAATCAATTTCTATCAAAAATTTCGCATATTTGGGTACCCTAAACATTTTGCATTAACCTGAACAATATGAAAAAAAATCTAGCTCTAGCGATGCTATGGCTCGTGATATTGACATCATGCCAGCCTGAATCAAAGATCACCACACTAGAATCCAATGAACCACAAAAACCGAGCTTTCCAGATAAAATTGCCGGTTCTACGATCTATGAGATCAATATCAGACAATTCACTCCTGAAGGTACTTTTAATGCTTTTGCTGAACATTTACCTAGATTGAAAAAACTTGGTGTGGACGTACTTTGGCTCATGCCGATACATCCAATCAGCGAGCTCAACCGAAAAGGAACTCTTGGCAGCTATTACGCTCCAAAAGATTATAAAGGTGTAAATCCTGAGTTTGGAACAATTGCTGACTTGAAATCACTTGTTAATAAGGCGCATGAAATGGGTTTTTATCTCATTTTGGATTGGGTTCCAAATCACACTGGTCGTGACCATCCTTGGGTAACGGAACGTCCCGAATATTATATCAGGGACGAAAAAGGTGATGTGACTTATGAATCAATGAGTGCGACAGATGTTTGGTGGGATACCGCCCTACTCGATAATTATAATCCTGATACACGAAAAGCTATGATCGATGCTATGAGCTATTGGGTGCGAGAAGCAGATATTGATGGTTTCCGATTGGATCATGGATGTGGTGACAAAATACCACTCTATTTATGGGAAGAAGCAAGAAAGGCTTTAGACCCAATTAAAGATTTGTTCTGGCTTGCCGAATGTGATCATGAAACTTTTATCCTTGATGGAAGCTATGCGAGCGATTTGGAAGTTATCATGACCGAAATCGTAAACCAAACAAAAACTGCTGATGATCTTGCTGATTGGATTGAAGGTGACATGTTCAAATCCGGTCGTAGGGCTTACCGGATGACTTTCACAACCAATCATGATAAAAATTCATGGAATGGAACTGTATTCGAACGTCTTAAAAAAGCACATAAAACATTTGCCGCTCTTGTTTTTACCTCTTACGGTATTCCAATGATTTATAATGGCCAAGAAGTAGGACTGGATAAGCGTTTGGAGTTTTTCGAGAAAGACCAAATTGATTGGAGTGATCCTAAAGGATTAGAACCATTTTATCAATCCTTGGTAAAATTGAAAAAAGAAAATCCTGCTTTGTGGTCTGGAGATTCTGGGGGATTTCCTATTCGAATCAATAACAACAGCAATGTTTATGCGATAAAAAGGGAAGTTGAAGGAAATCAGGTGATTGGCATATTTAATCTTTCCCCTAAAACACAAAAGCTAAACCTGACAGACAAATCTATATCAGGCTCACTTGATGACTATTTCTCAGGTAAAAGCTATGACCTGGGAGATGAGGATTTAAGTCTGGATCCTTGGCAATTTTTGGTTTTTACCAAATGACCAAAAAATAAAGCGGAGATTCACATGAACCTCCGCTTTCCTTTTATTTTGACTTTATATCAATTGCCGTAAAACTGGTCGCCACTGGTAGTATAACCTTGATATACTATTTCTCCGCGCTGAATAACCAATCTATCCTCAGAGCTGAAGTTCCCAACCTCCAAATCACCGGAAGAAGCATCAAGGTCAAATCCAATATCTTCAAGATCATTAACGAAAATCAACTCTATATCACCCGAAGTTGCTCTTGCTTTTGAATCACCGAGCATATAGATTGACCGCCCTTCAATCCCACCTGATGTCGTTTGGATATGAAATTGTCCCTTGAATTCATCCAATTGAATATCACCACTGGTCGCTTGAGCTATCAAATCTCCTTTCAGACCATCAATTTTAATTTCTCCTGATGTTGATTCAGTTTCAATGTCACCATCAATATCTTGATAAAACTGATCACCACTTGTACTACTCATATGAATATCACCATCAAAATGATAAATCTGAATATCACCAGATGTACTACGCCCACTGAGTGATCCTTCCATATTCTCAAGAAAAACATCACCACTTGTGGTTTTTATGGAGTGATCCTCTCCTTTTACGCCTTTCACATTGATATCCCCCGAAGAATTTTCAATGTTAAGATTGACATAAGCAGGGACAACCAAATCCAGACGAGACTTGTTTACCATCTCCCATGCACGTGAAATATTGGTGTTTTTTTCTACTTTAAAAATGACGGTACTGCCATTTTGAATTGAGGTAATCTGATAATCACCTTCTTTTCCACTTCCAGTTATCAACCCATCAAATTTCAGTTTGTTACCAGTTTCTACCGATACATCACAAAAAATACCATCGACAAAAACTTCAGTTATTCCTTCGGCTTCAAAATGGTACTCGGCTAATGTGGATTGTGCTTTGGTGAGACTACAAATCAAAATTGCGGCTAGGGTGATTAGTATATGTTTGATCATAATTTTGGTTGTTTTGATCAATAGATGTGGGAAACAATTGAAAAGTTGCTTCAACAATCAATTATTTTGAAATACCAATGAGATTTCAATGCCATATGATTCGAATTGCAATAAAAATTGCTCTAACATTTCATTCCCATCTGATCTATAGTTCTCACCTTTGCTTATGGAAAATTTTGACTTAAGACCGGACGAAGAGTTCATAGAACTAAACAACCTGATGAAAATACTCAACTGGGTGAATAGCGGTGGAGAAGCAAAAACACGAATTGATCTTGGAGAAGTGCAGGTGAATGAAATTGTGGAAACTAGAAGAAGACGAAAACTGCGACGAGGAGATAAAATTGTATTTGGTAAAGAGGAAGCCTTGATTGGCTAAAAACATTATTCATTCGGTATTTTCCTCTCACTTTACTCGTTGATCTTTGGAAGAAATGAGGACTTCTAAGTTTGATAAATGCTCCAAATTGATTCGTCAAGAGTAGTAAAATTCTAAATATTACCTATTTCTGCGCCCCCATTTACTGTTGCGGAAACTCAACGCTAGCAATATCACACCAACGGCGGTCATCGAATAGAGAATTACTTTAGATGACTGTGGTGGCTCAGTCTCTTGAATACTTTGTTCCGTATTTTGATCATATGCTAGTGAGTCACTTTGACCTGCTGACAAAGAAAGCGAACACATCAAAATAAATATCCCAATAATCAATATTTTCTTCATTGTTGAATTTTCTTTAAATCAATTTTGTAATACTGACAGGCTCTTTCTAGTCGCCTGAATTAGCTTATTTATTTCATCTTCTCTTATGGCTGTCGAAACAAATAATGTTTCAAACTGAGAAGGTGCCAGGTATACTCCATTTTCAAGCATACTTCTGAAATACTTACCAAACAATGTCGTATCACAGGATTTGGCTGATTCAAAATCAATGACCTTCTGATCCGTAAAAAAGAGACTAAACATGCTGCCAATCTGATTGATCGAGTACTTTAAGCCAAGTTCATCTAAGATCGTTCTATATCCATCACAAATTTTGGTTGTGGTTTCCTCAAGCTGAATATAAATCTCAGGATGTTGATCCAGATGATTTAGAATTGACAATCCTGCTGCCATTGCCACAGGATTACCAGAAAGTGTTCCTGCTTGATAAACAGGGCCTTGTGGGGAAACAAAATCCATGATTTCACCTTTTCCACCATAGGCGCCCACAGGTAGCCCACCGCCAATTATTTTCCCTAATGTTGTCAAATCTGGTGTCACGCCAAGCAGTTCCTGCGCTCCACCTTTGGCAAGTCTGAAACCAGACATGACCTCATCAAAAATCAGAACTATTTTATGGAAATCACATAGTTGCCTTAATCCTTCCAAAAATCCAGGTGCCGGTAAAACACATCCCATATTTCCTGCAACAGGCTCAACTATGATAGCAGCAATTTCACCTTGATTCGATTCGATAAGAAGTTTTACAGCTTCCAAATCATTGTAAGGAGCAAGCAAGGTATCTTTCGCTGTTCCCTCCGTTACGCCGGGACTATCTGGTGTTCCCATGGTCACAGCTCCACTCCCAGCTGCTATCAAAAATGAATCTCCATGTCCATGATAACAACCTTCAAACTTGATGAATTTATCTTTTCCTGTGTATCCTCTAGCTACTCTGATTGCAGACATGGTAGCCTCTGTTCCAGAATTGACCATTCTCACTTTATCAATAGAGGGCACCATCTTCACGATAAGTTCAGCGATTCGCACTTCGCGTTCTCCTGGTGCGCCAAAAGAAGGAGAATTTTTTACTGCATCAATGACAGCCTGTTCAACATCTGCATTCGCATGGCCCAAAATCATAGGACCCCATGAGTTGATCATGTCGATGAAAGCATTTCCATCTTCATCATACATATAGGCTCCTTTGGCTGATTTGAAAAACAATGGATCACCACCCACTGCTTTGAATGCCCGAACTGGAGAGTTCACCCCACCAGGTATTGATTTTTTTGCCCTGTCAAATAGTAATTTACTTTTCTCAATCTTCATATCTTTCCTTGTTCACTATCTTGAGTTCAGCATTTTCAAACTTCACAATGGGTACTATTTGATTGTCATTTGCAGAACCATATTTCAATCCTTGATAAATGATTCCTTCATAATATTGGCCTTTTCTCAATTCATTCTGAAAATAAATGCCGTTTCGATCCATTATTTTACCAAGCTGCATCATTAATTCATATCCCTGCAGCTGATAGGTATTTGGCACTAAATTGAATTTTTTGATGAATTTTCTCGCAATGAATTCATAGGTACTGTCGCCATAAGTCAGATAATCAGGATAAACCATAGAAACCCCAATCCTCTCCAATTGATTATATGCAACCATCGTAAAGTCTAACCAATCACCAAATCCGTAAAGCACCGTGCTATCTCCCATTGTTTCGACCGCACTGATCAAATTGTTGGCCATATAATTTTTCCTGGTGCTTCCTAAAATATGTCCAATCGAGTCGGATTTGATATAAAACAAGTTTTCATAATAAGTAACTTCTTTCTGGTCTTCATTGATCGTTACAGGCAAATAGAATAAGCTATCCCATACTGATTCCCCTTTGGCATGTTTTTCAAGTCGCTTCAATTCATCAGTTCTGACTCTTCTTTCCTTTACAAATCGATTCGAAATTTCATTGATTGAATCGGCTTGTTCCTTTGTATAATACACATCATATTGTGCTATTAGCGTATCTAACACGCTTTTAGCATTTTCTTTAGTCAATTCCTGATACCATACCACATTGAAACCAAACTCCTCAATCTTTTCTTTATAAACAGCTGCAAAAAGTGAATCACGTTGATTTTTTTCATAAAATATCATTGCATTTCGATTATGAAATTCTCGATTTGCTTGTCTGGCCAACTCTGCAGCCATTGATTCATAAGTTGGTTTGAAAAGGAAACTGAATTGATTATCTCCGATTGCATCACTATTTGATGACAATGGATTAATCATATTGATTTGATTAGCTTTTGAATATTCCTTCGTGACTTTCACAGGACCTGGATACAATGGCCCCACTATTAGATCCAGATAATTTTCAGGAACTGTTTTCAAAATCTGTGCTGTAGTTTCTTCATTTCGCTTCGTATCTAAAGTGACCAAATCAAGTTGAATTCCATCTCTAGCCAATTCTTCAACTGCCAAACTCATCCCTTGATACAGACCCATTACAAGGGCGTTTTGAAGAACATACTCAGGTTTATTTATATCAAACATGAAAGGAAGTAGCACACCAATCTTGTAATTTTCCTTTTTGATCACATCTAGATCATCTATCGACTGTTCTTGTAGTGCAAAATTCCATTTCGCATACATTTGATTGATCCGTTCAAAATCTCGTTTTTCGTAAGGTTCACTGATTAGCTGTTTTGAATAGATAAAGGCTAATCGACTATTATCCTCATGTGCAGTGTACAAATCTGAAAGTTCCTGAATGGTTAACACTGAAAGAAATTTATCGTACAGCCAGCCTTCAATTTCATCTGAATTTGAGACCTCTGTCAATTCTTCAGCAAAATTGATCCCTTTGTTGAAGTCACCATCGTTTAAGTTGGCATAAGCTAACCAGAACAAAACTTCCTGTTTACCAATCCATTTTGGACTTTTGACCAATAATTGAGACCACATATCATTTGCAGTACGCAAATCGCCTTGCCTATATGCACTCATGGCAAAATAGAATGAAGCATAATTACCAAAAAATGAATCCTCAGTCAATGCTCCAAATGCACCTTTTGCACTAGAGTACTGACCTTCATTAAATAGCCTTTTTGCTTCCAAATACTCGGCTTGAGTATTTTGTGCGATTGAATAAAAGCTGCTCAATAAAACTAATGCTGAAGTAATAATCAGTTGTTTCAAATCTAGTTAGGTTAGTTGCAGAATCAATTTACATAAATTATTCCCACTCGATTGTCGCTGGCGGTTTGGAACTGATATCATAAACCACTCTGTTTACACCTTTGACACGATTTATGATTTTATTGGAAACACGACCCAAAAAGTCGTATGGCAAATGACACCAATCTGCCGTCATACCATCCAAACTTGAAACGGCGCGTAAAGCCACTACATTTTCATATGTTCGCTCATCCCCCATTACACCGACAGATTGCACTGGTAATAACATTGCTCCTGCTTGCCAAACCTCATCATAATGGCCTTCTTCTCTTAAGGAAGAAATGAATATATCGTCAACATCTTGTAGGATTCTTACTTTTTCAGCAGTGATATCGCCTAATATTCTAATACCAAGTCCAGGACCAGGAAATGGATGTCTGCCTAAAATAAACTCAGGAATCTCAAGTGCTCGTCCGACATTTCTAACTTCATCCTTGAATAAAGTATTTAAAGGTTCAACGACCTTAAGATTCATTTTTTCAGGTAATCCGCCAACATTGTGATGTGACTTGATTGTTACAGAAGGCCCATTTACTGATACAGATTCTATCACGTCAGGATATATGGTGCCCTGACCAAGCCATTTTACATCCTGAATCTTATGCGCCTCCTGATCAAAAATCTCTATGAAAGTTTTGCCTATGGCTTTTCGCTTCTGTTCTGGATCAGTCAATCCTTCCAGAGCAGAATAAAACTCATTTTTCGAATCAACACCTTTTACATTCAACCCAAGTCCTTCGTAAGATTTGAGAACTTGTTCGAATTCATTTTTGCGTAGAAGTCCATTGTCAACGAATATGCAATAAAGGTTTTTGCCAATAGCATGATGGATTAAAGTTGCAGCAACAGAAGAATCCACTCCTCCTGAAAGACCCAAAACAACTTTATCATTTCCCAACTGGGCTTTTAAAGAAGCAACTGTATTTTCTACAAAGATATCTGGTGTCCAATCTTGATTTGCGCCACAAATGTGAACAACGAAATTGCGAAGCAAGGTTTTTCCTTCTGTGGAATGAGTAACCTCCGGATGAAACTGAATGCCATAAATAGGCTTGTCTTCAACTTGGAATGCTGCAACCGGGATACTTTGGGTATGCGCTATCAACTTAAAATTTTCAGGCAAACTGGTAATTGTATCACCATGGGACATCCAAACCTGGCTTCCATAACTAAGCTCTTTCAATAAATCCACATGTGTGTCCAGATGATCCAAATTGGCTCGGCCATATTCCCTATGTTCAGATCGAGATACCACTCCACCATGTTTATGTGCCAAAAGTTGGGCGCCATAGCACACTCCTAAAACAGGAAGTGATCCAAAAGAAGTGAAGTCAATATCAGGTGCACCGTCCTGTAAAACCGAACATGGGCTCCCACTAAGGATTACGCCCTTTGTTGATGAATCTGGTAATGGAAAGTTGCTAAAAGGATGAATTTCACAATAAACATCCAGTTCTCTTACTCTTCTCGCAATAAGTTGGGTATATTGTGATCCAAAATCCAGGATTAGAATTTTATCTGTCATGCGGCAAAATTAGCAGATTCAACTTAACCCTAAATCGATTTTGCAATTCGATTTGAAAATAGTTGAAAATTACATTTTTTAGCGGCATTATTTTACACCAATGACTCAAGAAGAAGAAAGATTAAAGCAGTGTAGGGATGGTATTCCATGGAAAAACTGGGGGCCATACCTGAGTGAAAGACAATGGGCAACTGTAAGAGAAGATTATACCGAATCTGGTAACGTTTGGGAAAGTGTCATACATGATCATGCACGAAGCAAAGCATATAGATGGGGTGAAGATGGTATAGGCGGTTTTTGCAATGAAGATCAAAGAATCTGTTTTTCTTGGGCTTTTTGGAATGGTAAAGATCCAATAATTAAAGAGCGATTATTTGGCCTCACAAGCTATGAGGGTAATCATGGAGAAGATGTCAAAGAGTTGTATTACTATCTTGACAGCACCCCTACACATTCTCACATGCAGATGCTGTATAAATATCCTCAAAATGAATATCCATATGCCAAATTGGTGGATACAAATGTAGGTAGATCAAAAGATCTGAGGGAATATGAATTGTTGGACACAGGAGTATTTGATAAAGATGAATATTTCGACATCTTCCTTAATTACGACAAAAATTCACCGGACGATTTTTTGCTCACCGCTGAAATTCATAATAGAGGAGATAAAGATGCTGAGCTAGTAGTTTTACCTACCATTTGGTTTAGAAATACTTGGTCTTCAGGTAGAGACAAAATTAAACCGAGTCTCTCTTTGGTTTCAGAACGTCAAATGAAGATAGATCACCACCTACTGGGATCTTTTAACATCTATTTTGACAGCAATATGTCTGAAATGGCATTTTGCGATAATGAAACAAATAGAAAACGGCTCTACGGAACTAAAAACTCCTCAAAATACACCAAAGATGGAATCAATGATTATATCATTGACGGAGTAAAGGAAGGTATCAATCCAAAATCTTTTGGAACTAAAGGAGCTGGAATCTTCCGAATTAAGGTCAAAGCAAACGCTTCAGAAACGGTAAAGGTCAGATTTAGTAAAGCTGATTTGAATAATCCATTTGATGATTATGATCAGATCTGCTTGCTTCGCAAAAATGAAGCTGACGAGTTTTACAATTTCAAACATGATAAAGTAGAAGATGCAGATCTAAGAATGATCCAACGTCAGGCCTGGGCAGGGATGATGTGGAGCAAACAATTCTACTACTACAATATAAGAAACTGGATTCACGGGGATCCTGGAAGAATGAAACCTTCCAAAAACCGGAAAAACGGGCGAAATGCCAACTGGCAGCACATGTATAATTATGATATACTGTCCATGCCAGACAAATGGGAATATCCCTGGTATGCCGCCTGGGATTTAGCTTTTCATTGCATTCCTATAGCGAGAATTGATCCGGATTTTGCCAAGGACCAATTGCTTTTGTTATTGAAGGATAGATATCTTCATCCGAATGGGCAGATTCCTGCTTATGAATTTAATTTTAGTGATGTCAACCCTCCTGTCCATGCCTGGGCAGTAACAAGAGTATTCGAAATAGATCGAAAGCTTAATGATGGCAAAGGTGATTTTGAATTTCTTCAAAAGGCTTTCCACAAACTCAGCCTCAATTTCACATGGTGGGTGAATAGAAAAGATGCAGAAGGTAATAATGTGTTTGAAGGCGGATTCCTCGGTTTGGATAATATTGGGGTTTTCGATAGGAATCACCCGATAGTTGAAGATGCCAAACTTGAGCAAGCTGATAGCACCAGCTGGATGGCCATGTTTTCCTTGAATATGTTGAAAATAGCCTTGGATTTATCGATGGAATATCCTGTCTATCAGGATATGGCAAATAAGTTCTTTGAGCATTTTCTTTACATATCTGGAGCCATGAACAACATTGAAGAAACCAATGTCGATTTATGGGATGAGGAAGACTTTTTCTATTACGATGTGATGCACACTCCTGATCAACCAAATCAGCTAATGAAAATACGCTCAATGGTTGGTTTGATTCCCTTGTATGCTGTTGAAATCTTGCGTGACGAAAACTATAAACATCTTGATGAGTTCCGAGCCAGGCTTGAGTTTTTCCTAAAAGAAAGACCAAGATTGGCTTCCTTGGTATCACGATGGGAGTCACAAGGAAAAGGTGAAAGGCGTTTATTAAGTATTCTTCGTGGATTCAGGATGAAAAAAATCCTTGAAAGGATGCTCGATCCTGATGAATTTTTGTCTGACTATGGAATACGTGCCCTTTCTAAATTCCATGAAAAAAATCCTTATAAACTGGAAATTGACGATCAGATTTTGAGTGTATCCTACTTGCCAGGTGAATCTGACTCATCCTTTTTTGGTGGAAATTCAAATTGGCGAGGACCGATCTGGTTTCCTGTGAATTATCTCATCATGGAATCATTGCTTAAATACTCGGCTTATTATAGTGAAGAGTATAAAGTCGAATTCCCTAAAGGTGGTGATGAATTATTGAATCTCGTAGAAGTGACGAGAGGAATTTGCAGAAGATTAATGGGGATTTTCCAGCGCAATGAGTTTGGAAAACGTCCGGTTTACGGAGGCAATCTCAAATTTCAAAATGATCCGCATTTCAAGGATTACATTCTATTTTATGAGTATTTCAATGGAGATACCGGTGAGGGACTTGGCGCCTCTCATCAGACAGGCTGGACCGGGCTTGTCGCAGAAATGATTCACCGTTATTACAATACTTAATGTTGAGTTAATATCTTAATCTCTAACTTTGAAGTCAATCAAATAATTTATCCGATGAGATCAGTTTTATCACTGGTAATGATATTTATTTTATCATGTGGTCAATCCCAAAACAACCCGCCTAAACTGATGGTAGGTATTGTAGTAGATCAAATGAAGTATGACTATATCATGAGATATCAATCAGATTTTGAGTCTGGTGGTTTCAAAAGATTGGTTAATGAAGGGTTTGTCTATAGAAATGCCCATTACAATTACGTGCCAACCAAAACTGGTCCTGGACATGCTTCTGTTTATACAGGAACAACACCAGCACGTCATGGCATAGTAGGAAATGACTGGTTTGTACCTTCCCTTGGCAGAACTATCAATTGTGTAGAAGACACCACAGAAGTGGCAGTCGGTGGCGACCTCAATAGTGGTAATGTTTCACCTCGAAATTTGCTTTCCACAACTGTGACAGATGAGCTTAGATTGTTTTACAACATGAACTCAAAAGTCATTGGAATCTCGATAAAAGATCGCGGAGCTTGTTTGCCTTCTGGTCACAATCCGAATGGAGCTTATTGGTATGATTTGAAAACAGGAAATATGATCACAAGTACCTATTATTCAGATCGTTTACCTGATTGGGTTGAAGATTTTAATGAGAAAAAAAGATACAGTTTTTACCTAAATCAAACGTGGAATTATTTTAAAAACCAAGCTGGATATAACGAGAGTATGTCAGATGATAACCCATACGAGGCTGAAGCTCTCGACGGATTTGGTGTTGCATTCCCATATGACTATAGCAAGGTGAAAGATAATCCTGCAGCCTTGAAATATTCGCCTTTTTCAAACCCATTTTTAAGAGAGTTTGCAGAACTGGCTGTAAAATCTGAGCAACTTGGGGCAGATGAAATTCCTGATTTTCTAACGATTAGTTTTTCAGCTACTGATGATTTGGGGCATAAATATGGTCCAAGATCTAAAGAAATTCAAGACATATATTTAAGACTTGATCATGAGTTAAGTGAGTTGTTTTTGTATTTAGACAAGCACGTTGGTAAAGGTGAATATACCGTATTCCTTACAGCAGATCATGGTGCAAATGATATCCCCTCCTATTTGGTAAGCCAAAAAATGCCCGGTGGTTATCACAATAAGACATATATCAAAAATCTAGTTAATAGCCATTTAAATAAAAATTATGGCAATGGTGATTGGGTGAAAAATGTGATTAACAATCAAATCTATATCAATCGTGATTTGGTGAGTAAATTAGGATTGAAGTTAGAAAAAATACAGACAGATGTGGTGTCAGTTCTCTTGCAAGAAAAATATATTGCAGAAGCTTTTACAGCCACCCAAGTAGCAAAGAGAACTTTCACTGATCCAATGACTATCAAACTGCAAAATGGCTACCATAGGCAACTTTCAGGTGATGTGCTTATTATTTTCAATTCAGGCTACCTGAATGACTCCTATGGTAGACGTGGCACTGATCACATTTCAGGTTATTCCTATGATACACATATTCCAATCATGTTTTATGGCAAGGGAATTAAACCTGGGAATAGTGTCAGAAATGTAAGTATTACTGATATTTCCCCTACAGTTTCCACTTTATTAAATATTACTTTCCCATCAGCTTCAGTTGGTGATCCGCTAATAGAAATTTTCGAATGAACAAAATAGGACTCATTTTTGACATGGATGGTGTCATTGTAGATAACCATGAATACCACTTTTTGGCATGGCAAAAGCTTGCTGCGACCCGTGGAATTGAAATCTCTGAACAATATTATCGTGATAACATGAATGGTCGTACCATTGATGAGTTGGTGAAAATTGTTTTCAGTTTGGATATAAGCAAGGAAGAAGCGCGTGAAATTGGTATGGAAAAGGAAGAAATATATCGTGAGCTTTATAAAGATCATCGAGCGGTGACTAAGGGTCTGATTCGATTTCTTGAGCTAGCAAAAGATTTGGAAATACCTATGATTGTCGGCACATCGGCTCCAGACGCAAATGTTACATTCACATTAGATGGGCTGGATTTAAGGAAATACTTTCTTGGTGTAGTGGATGATATGATGGTAACTAAAGGAAAACCTGATCCTGAAGTTTATCAAAAATGTGCAGAAGCGATCGATAGAAAACCCGAGAATTGCATTGTATTTGAGGATGCTATTTCTGGTATAAAAGCAGGAAAGTCTGCAGGTGCCAAAGTAGTTGCATTGGCCACTTCACATAAAAGAGAAGAATTATCTGCAGATTTGATAATTGACAATTTTGAAGGCTTTTCTTTGGCCGATATCAAATCAGTTTTGAATTTATAAATGAAAATTACTTTATCAATTTTATCTATTCTTTTAGGTCTTGGTCTTCACAGTCAGGGGCTGAGAATCGCCAAATTAAAATATGATGGTGGTGGTGATTGGTATGCGAATAAAACAGCCCTTCCGAATTTAATTTCATTCAGCAATAAGGAATTAGGTACAGAGATTTTACCAGAAGAGGATATTGTTGAAGTGAATAGTCCTGATTTATTCTTGTATCCTTACGTGTACATGACTGGTCACGGAAATGTAGTTTTTAGTGGTGAGGATGCTGAAAACCTGAGGAATTATTTGAACGCTGGAGGTTTTTTGCATATCGACGACAATTACGGACTAGACCCATTCATAAGAGTTGAAATAAAAAAAATATTTCCAAATGCAGAATTTGTTGAAATACCTTTTGACCACTCCATCTATCATCAAAAATTCGATTTTCCCGATGGTCTCCCAAAAATCCATGAACATGATGGAAAACCAGCACAGGGTTTTGGGATTTTAATTGAAGGTAGATTAGCCTGTTTTTATACCTATGAATGTGACTTGGGAAATGGCTGGGAAGACAAGTCGATTCACAATGATCCGCAGGAAATAAGAGATAAAGCATTGAAAATGGGCGCAAATATCATTTCTTACGTTTTCACAAACGAGCAATAAGAGTCGGTTTTAGTGACTAATTGCTTTTCCTTTCAGTAATTTTTAACAGGTTCCCGCATAAAAAAGGCCACACCTAAAGATGTGACCCTAATCGCCCTACCAACTGCTTATTTTTTATCCTTTTCTGTGGATTCTTCCTTTTGGTTCTATCGTTTCTGTGGTTGTCACACCGTCTACAGTCACCTCCACTTCATTATCACAAGTACCATCTCCATAGTTCAAAGTGGCTGTTGTTTCCCCACTAACAATTTCTTTAATTCCTGATACTGGAATAACTACGCGCGCTACACCACAAAGTCTTTTGATCAATAAATCTTCTAGAATTGTGATTGAATATGCAACTCCATCGGTTCTTAATCCAGAGGCTTCTCCACTTATGAGGGTGTAATCATCAGATTCATCAGCTCCCTGGATCATTGATTTGATATGCTCCGCTTCACGTGTTGCAAAAGTTTCATCTGGGAAAGTTACTTTTCCATTGGTCATTGTTGTTTTCACTACTCTGCTCAATGAATCAGAAGATATTAATTCGATTTTTCTAGATCCTTCCAAATGAAGACTGTCCAGATAAAAATCTTCAAGAGTGACCATTCGGTAAGAACCGGCCGTATGTCTGTCGCCACTATATTCTATGATGATTTTGCCTTTTCTTACTACACCATTTATTGCTGTACATCCATCACCAAAATCAATTGTTACAATTTGATTGATCGTGTCTTTTTCGATGATGGCACATTCTAAGGCGATATCTCTTCTATTTCTTTTTCTACCTCTTTTCTTATCTTGATCTAATCGCCCATTTGCATCTAGGTTCATATCAAGTAAATCCATTCCTGCTTCTGAAAGAAGATCAAGATCTTCAAACCCTGATGCCACAGCCTCTTCTGTTGATAGATCAAGCGCAGCTACAGTTTCTGTGTTTGTAATTGCGTCCATAGTTTCTGTTTCGCCTTGCTCACAAGAAGTAAAAAATAGAGCCGCGATTGCCGTTGAGAATAATGATATTTTTTTCATAGTTTTAAAAGTTTGTTTCTAATTGAATTCGGCTCTTTGACATGTGTAAATGGGAAAGGTTTAATCATGATTGATTTTTTTTTTAGAATTCTTTTTAACTTCCTAATATTAAATAGTCTCAGTCAGCTTTATTTTTACTTATGCAACTAATTCAAAACCTATGAAAAGGCAATTTGCCCTCATGATTTTTATTTTGATATCCATAGCCGAGAGCCATTCCCAAGGTTGCAGTGATGCGGGATTTTGTACAATGGGTGCCATGAGACCTGATCAGTCATATTCAAGCCGGATTGATTTAAAACTGCGTACCATAGAACTCAACTATTATAAAGGCAAAACAACGCTTAGCCCAGTAATCCAGGCTTATACAGTTGATGTTTCAATTGGTATTAATGACAAAAACTCAGTTCAAATAAAACTACCATATCAGACAGTTTCGGGAAATTTTGGCTCAAATGAAGGCCTTGGTGATATTTCTATCAGTGCATCTCGAATGGTGGGAACTTTCAATGACTATGCTATTGGCCTCACTCTTGGTGGCAAGATACCAAGCGGTTATGGAAGTGATAAAGCTAGTGGGCAAGCCTCAACTTTTGGTGCAAACAACGCTGATCCCGGAGATTTACCAATGTATTATCAAGTTAGTCTAGGTACTTATGATATTGTGGCAGGAGCATCAATCATTAATGAAAAATGGTTATTTGCTACAGGCATTCAAATTCCTGTAATTCATAAAAATGACAATGATTTCAGATGGGGAAAATGGCCAGAATACCCCGGAGGAACGAATTATACGCAGAAATACTTCCTGGCCAACAATCTAAAAAGAGGTACGGACGTCATGCTCAGAGCAGAAAGAAATTTCAGATTTTTGAATTATAACTTTTCATTGGGTGCACTGCCTATTTATAGAATAACCAAGGACCGAAGATATGATTTCACTCCAGGGATTGAGAAAGAAGTTACTGTACCTAGAACTACTGGCCTAGCACTTTCGATTTTGGGAGGAGCTGGTTATTCATTTTCAGCAAATAATAGTGTGAAACTAATATACGGACACAGACTCACGGACCGCAAAAAGAACCCTGACGGACTGACACGTCATACTGTATTAAGTTTTAGCTATATGTATAAATTCTGATGCTAAGAAACACCCTGTTTATTGTCATTAATCTCATTGGTTATTTTCTATTCGCTCAGGATTCTTCATTTCTGCAAGCAGAATATGATTTCGCGAATGGCTTTTATGAAAAGGCCTATGCCAATTACAAATTGGCCGCTGATCAGTTTCAGTTAAATTCTCAGAATGACAAGTATGTATCCTGCCATATTCAAATGGCAAAATGTAACCTAGCTCAAGGAAAGGCTGATCTCACTGTTCAGCTGGCTGCTCGCACATTAGAGTTTATAGATAATGTACTACCTGAAAATAGCCAATTGCGAGCAGAAACTTTAAGTGTAATTGGAGAAGGATATCTAAATGTTGGTCGAAGTGATTTGGCATTAGAAGCCTTGAGCGAAGAAGAAAAAATATACAACGATGAAAATTCACTCATCGTGGCACAATGCTTCAACCACCTTGGTATCGTATATTGGAACAACGGAAATAAAGAAACCGCTCTCTCCTACCATGAAAGATCTTTGAAGATAAAGACAGACTTACTCGACGAGAATGACCCATCTATAGGAGATTCATACAATAATTTAGGCTTAATTTATTTGGAAGATGAATTTTTAAAGGCATCCACTTATTTCAATAAGGCACTAAAGATCTACAGAAAATCATTTGGTGAACAGCATCCGAAAGTAGCCAATTGCTACAGTAATTTGGCATTTGCTAATAGCAATCAAAACAACTACAATGAAGCGTTGCAGTATCTAGACTTAGTGATGGACATTTGGGAGTCATCGTTTCAAGGTGATCATCCAAATAAAGCCTTCACACTTTCTAACAGAGGTAGAATCCTTCAAAGGAAGGGTGATTTGGGTGAGGCATTGCATTTCCAACAATTGGCTCTTCATCAATATTTAAGGATCTATGGAGAAAAGCATCCTGAAGTGGCCAATGCTTATTTCTTAATTGGGTCGGTATATCAAGAAAAGGAAAAATATGAACTGGCAGTAGAACATTTCCAGTCATCAATCTACGCCAATTGCTATGATCAGGATTACAGTACTATTTATGATCTGCCAAAGCTAAGAGATTATTATAATGGTGATATCCTACTTTCTTCACTTCAATCTAAAGCAGGCGCACTTGAAGCTTTACATTATGAAAAAACCTTGAAGCCCAAGGATTTAATTGCTTCACTTGACACCTATGTTTCTTGTGACATTTTGATATCTAAACTGAGGCAACTTCGTCTCAATGAAGCTGATAAGTTGAAATTAGGTGAGATTTCCAATGAAGTTTACGGAAATGGAATCAGATTAGCCATCTATCTGAGCAATAGAACTTTTAAGAAGAATTACTATAAAAATCGAGCGTTTGATTTCTGTGAAAGAGGCAAATCTGCCATTCTACTTGAAGCAATACAAGAAACCAAAGCTCAATCATTTGCTGGAATACCATCAGAATTGATCACATTGGAGGACAGCTTGAAGACTGAAATTAGTTATCTAAAACAGAAACTTGCTCAAACCAAAGACAACAATGAATCATTAAAGGATGAACTGTTTAAAGTTGAACAAGCCTACAGAGGATTTATTGACCAGATGGAAGTTGATTATCCCTCCTATTTCAATCTAAAATACAATCAGAAATTCGCGACAGTTTCTGATATACAAAATGCCATTGGCAGTACGTCAATGGTATTATCATATTTTACTGGGAAGCAAAGCATATTTATATTCTGTATTTCAAAAAAGAAATTTGAAGTGTTTGAAGTGGATAAGAAAACTGATTTTTTCCAAACCGCATATGGTTTCAGAAACAGCATTAAGTATGATGTTTTTGATGTTTTTGAAAAATCCTCTATTCAACTTTATGAACAGTTAATTCCTAAGATATCCGGCGGCATCAATGATCTGATCATACTACCAGATGGAATCCTTGGAACACTTCCTTTTGAAGCGTTTACTACGGATTCTAAAAATCAAGCTGGAGGTTATTCTAACCTTAATTATTTAGTTCAGAATTATGCGATTTCTTATGATTATGCAGCCACCTTGCTTCTGGATAGGCTAACCAGAAAAAATACAAATACTACCAAAGGAATTTTGTTAGCTGCTCCGGTAACATTTGAGGCAAATGAGCTTGTCATGCCAAATTTGCCAGATTCTGAAAAGGAAATCAATGAAATCAAATATCTATTCATTGGTTCAGACCAAAAACCAACAATTGCCAAAGGAAATAAAGCAACAGAATCACTTTTAAAATCTGAAGATTTGGTGAATTACAAATACATTCATTTTGCAACCCATGGCTTAGTTAATGAATCAAAACCAGAGCTTTCAAGGGTTTTTCTCTGTCCTTCTGATGATGAAGATGGTAGTTTGTATTCTGGTGAAATATACAATCTTAAAATCAACGCCGATCTCGTTACACTTTCTGCTTGTGAAACCGGTTTGGGTAAAATTGCTAAAGGAGAAGGAATAGTGGGTTTAAGTCGGTCATTGATGTACGCAGGAGCCCAAAATCTTATCGTTTCACTTTGGCAAGTTGCAGATGCTTCCACGGCACAATTGATGATAGAATTTTACACCCAACATCTCAAGCATCCAAATTCTGATCAATTCAACAATGATTTGCAAAAGGCTAAATTGAGCTTGCTTCAATCAGATGAATATGCAAGTCCATATTATTGGGCACCATTTATTTTAGTTGGTGATTGAGTTAGAATATCTCTCAAAATAGCCTAAAATCTAAATCCTCCCTATCTTTGCGCACTTATGAAGCGCGTAGCATTTTATACTTTAGGTTGTAAACTGAATTTCTCCGAGACATCAACGATTTCCAGGATGTTTGAGGACAAAGGATTCCTTAAAGTGGACTTCACTGATAAGCCTGATATTTTCATTATTAACACTTGTTCGGTGACTGAAAATGCAGATAAGAAATGCCGCAAAATCGTCAAAGAAGCAAAGAAGATTTCTCCGGTAAGTTTTGTCACAATTCTGGGCTGCTATGCCCAGCTAAAACCAAAAGAAATTAGTGAAATCAAGGGCGTAGATGCGGTTTTAGGAGCTGCTGAAAAATTCAGATTGTTTGAATATCTGGAAGATTTCACATCAAATAATAAGCCCCAAGTTTACGCCTCTGAAATTCAGGAAGCCAATACTTACAATGCCTCCTATTCTTATGGAGATCGCACAAGAACATTTTTGAAAGTTCAAGATGGGTGTAATTATGGTTGCGCGTTTTGCACGATTCCATTGGCTCGCGGTAAAAGCAGATCTGATACCATTGCCAATATTATAGCTCAAGCTAAAGAAATAGGAAGATCTGAGGTAAAAGAAGTGGTCTTAACTGGTGTGAATATCGGAGACTTTGGAATTCAGGACGGAAAGCGAAAAGAGAAATTCATTGACTTGATCAAGGCGCTTGATGATGTGGAAGGTATTGACCGATTTAGGATCTCTTCTATCGAGCCCAATCTATTGAGCAATGAAGTCATTCATTTTGTATCGAAATCAAATAAATTCGTTCCGCATTTTCACGTTCCATTACAGTCAGGAAGTGATGTGATTTTGAAAAAAATGAACCGAAGATATTTGAGTGATCTGTACGAGGATCGGGTTCGAACTATAAAGTCCTTGATGCCCGATTGTTGTATTGGTGTAGATGTAATCACAGGATTTCCTGGGGAAACGGAAGAAGAATTTCTGAAAACATATCAATTTCTAAATGAATTGAATGTCTCCTATTTGCACGTATTTACCTATTCTGAAAGGGCCAATACACAGGCAATTGATATGGATGGAGCAGTACCTTTAGAAGAACGGCAAAAGCGATCAACGATGCTGCGTACCCTATCAGAAAAGAAAAAGAGATATTTCTACAATCAAAATCTGGGAAGAACTTTCAATGTGCTCTTTGAAGACGATGTGGAAAATGGATACATGCACGGATTTACGGAAAATTATGTTAGGATCAAAGCCAAGTACGATCCTGTGTTAATAAATGAATTGCGCACTGTAGTATTAAAAGAAATCGACACTGATGGGCATGTTCTGGTAGAGGAAGCCGAGGAAGTATTTGTACATCATTAATTCATCCAATAGATAACAATCATGAAAATCATTTGCATCGGAAGAAATTACGCGGAACACATAGCCGAACTTGGTAATGAAAGACCAGATAATCCGGTGATTTTCATGAAACCGGATACAGCCATTATCAGAAATAATGACCCGTTTTATTATCCTACCTTTTCAAAGGAAATTCATCATGAGGTAGAATTACTGGTGAAGATCAAGAAAGAAGGTAAATCAATTGCCCCTGAATTTGCCCATAAATATTATGATGAAATTGGATTGGGAATTGATTTTACTGCCAGAGATATTCAAAATCAACTCAAAGAAAAAGGTCAGCCCTGGGAAAGAGCGAAAGCCTTTAATGGCTCTGCTCCCATTTCAGAGTTCATTTCCAAAGAAGGCTTTGATATGACCAATATCAATTTCGAATTGAAAATCAACGGCGAAAGCAAACAAAATGGCAACACCAACATGATGCTCTGGCCTGTAAACGAGTTGATTTCATATGTTTCTCAATTCTTCACGCTTAAAACAGGAGATATCGTTTTTACCGGTACTCCGAAAGGTGTAAGTGCAGTAAATATCGGTGATAGGCTCACAGGATATCTTGAAGGCAAGGAGATGTTCGACTTTGAAATTAAATAAGAACTTACCTTAAGTTCACAATCAAACTTTATCGACTAAAATGCACTCAAAGCAGTAAAATTTGCACAATTTGAAGCATTAAACATTTTATAACCTGATCGATTTTTAGTCTATTCCAGCATCCTTATATTTACCCAAATGGGTCAAACGACATTGTTAGTGCGTAGTGCATTCATAGTTTTCCTTATAGTAAACTCCTTCAATCTTCACAGTCAATCTGGCAAGAATGGATATTATCTATTCCCCATAAATCCAGGTCAGCAAAATTTTCTAGCTGGAAGCATGGGTGAGTTGCGTTCCTCCCATTTTCATGCAGGTATCGATATAAAAACAGGCGGGCAGATTGGTTTACCTGTTTACGCAGCAGCAGATGGATATGTCTGGCGGGTTCGGGTTTCCACTGGAGGCTATGGAAATTCATTATATCTAAATCACCCAAATGGCACGACGACTGTCTATGGCCATCTGGATAAATTTGAAGAAAAAGTAGCAAGATATGTACTTGAAAATCAGTACAAACAGGAATCTTTTGATATTCAATTGTTTCCTCAGGCCACACAATTCCCTGTAAAACGTGGCGACATCATTGCTTATTCGGGAAATACTGGATCATCGAGTGGACCACACCTACATTTTGAAATCCGAGATGAGCATCAGGATATTTTAGATCCCCTTCAATATGGCTTTGAGGAAATTGTGGATCATCAATCACCACTAATTAAGAATATTGCATTTGTGACATTGGATCCTGATTCACGAGTCAATCATACTTTTGGCAGACATGAGTTTGAGGTAATCAAGACCGAACATTTTTTCACCACACGAATTCCAATCAAACTTCAAGGCAAAATTGGAGTAGAAATATATGGATATGACCGACAGGATGGGGTTTGGAGTAAAAATGGCATTTCAGATATTGTTATGAAAATAGATGGTGATACTATTTTTAGCCAATCGATTTCCAAATTGGCTTTTTCGCAACAGCGAAACATTTTGGCTCATATGGATTATGCAGCATATAGAGAACATGGAATCAAATACAACAAACTGTTTGTAGACGATGGAAATACCCATGACATGTATCTTAAGCCTTCAAATGGATTTGACTTTTCAGATTCTACACACTTCATCCAAATCTATTTCACAGATTCCTACGGCAATATTTCAACATTTGAAACCAAAGTAAACAATCATAAGATTGTCAATAAACCAGATCCTAAAATTAAGAATTACGAGATATTCAGAAACTATATTCACTTCAAGTCAGTGCACCAAGGCACACCAAATTTGATTCAACTCTATTTCGGTCAGGCTTATGTTGAATTGAACCCATATAGAAATGACAAGCTTATCTCCTATTATTTGTGGGATCTCAGGTCGGGTCTTCCTGATTCAATAAATTTTTGCGGGGAAATAATCAGAACTGGTATTTACTCGGAGATTCCATCTCACACTGAAACTTCATTTTATAATCACTCGGTTGATTTGCATTTCAAAAAAAGCACCTTATTCGACACATTATATTTACAATTTGAAAAATCATTTGATTCGCTTCGACAACTTGAGTTATTCCGATTTCCACATCAAGACGTTCCTTTGAATGCTGGAGTGGATATTACGCTGAAACCAGATAAACTATATCCGGACTCCACCACATCGGTTTATTCAGTTTCGGGTAAATCCCTTTATTATATGGGAGGTAAATGGAAAAATGGGGGAATCACTTTTGACACACGTGATCTTGTCACCTTTACTTTGGCTCAAGACACAATCGCACCTACGATCACTCCAGTAATCATAAAGAAAGAAGTAGTTTATTTCAAAATCGATGATGAGCTTTCAGGAATTCATGATTTTAAAGCGAGTATCAACGGCGAGTTTGTTTTGATGAATTATGAACCTAAAAAGAAACAAATCTGGTCTGAAAAATTAAATCAAAACATTCCATTTCAAGGTGAGTTTGTATTGGAGGTATCAGATAATACCGGAAACAAATCTTATTATACTAAAACCTTTTGATATGTCACTAAATGTAGGTGATCAAGCTCCTGACTTCAAGAGCATAGATCAGGATGGAAATCCAATCAAACTATCAGATTTTAAAGGCAAAAAAATCGTCCTCTACTTTTATCCAAAGGACAATACACCTGGATGTACTGCAGAGTCATGTGATCTAAGAGATAATTATGAAAAGCTGTTATCAGAAGGATTTGTGGTACTTGGCGTAAGCAGTGATAATGTTAAGTCTCATCAGAAGTTTATCCAGAAATATGATTTACCCTTCCCCTTGATAGCTGACGAAGATAAATCTGTTCATGAGCTCTTTGGCACATGGCAAGAAAAGCAGATGTATGGTCGATCATATATGGGAACAGTGAGAACTACCTTCATCATTGACGAACAAGGTGTCATTTCAGACATCATTACAAAAGTTAATACAAAAGATCATACCAGCCAGATCTTAGCTTGACAATTCATCCTGCTTCATTCAGACTATTGTTTGTTGAAGATCGATCATAAGTATTTCTGGTTATTATTGGATTTCTTTAGATCATCCTCACCTTTGCAACATGATATCAAATCGTGAGCTATTTCTGAAAAATCTGGCACAGACAACAGCCTTTCCACTTCTCATAGAAATTGAGAAAGCAGAGGGTATTTATATGTATGGACCAGATGGAAAGGTTTATATGGATTTGATTTCAGGTATAGGTGTTAGTAACATAGGTCACAGACATCCGAAAGTAGTTAAAGCTGTAAAAGATCAGGTTGATAAATATATGCACCTGATGGTGTATGGTGAGTTTGTTCAATCACCGCAAGTAAAATTGGCAGAAGCCCTGGCTTCTACCTTGCCAGATAATTTGTCTTCTGTCTATTTGGTAAATTCAGGAAGCGAAGCTGTTGAAGGAGCTTTGAAACTAGCCAAAAGATACACTGGAAAACCAAAAATTGTATCATGTATTGATGCCTATCACGGTTCATCTCATGGCGCATTATCTGCAGGTGGCAATGAAATGTTTAAGCAAAATTACAGGCCACTTATACCTGGTCATATCTCAATACCATTCAATGACGAAAAGGCTTTGGTGCAAATTGATAATCAGACAGCAGCAATAATCATTGAAACTGTACAGGGCGAAGCTGGAATTCGTCTGGCTGATGTTGATTATTTCAAAAAAGTAAAGGCAAGATGTGAAGAAGTAGGTGCATTAATTATCCTCGATGAAATACAGGCCGGATTTGGACGCACCGGCACTTTTTGGGCTTTTGAACAATATGGATTCTCGCCTGATATTTTGGTAAGCGCCAAAGGTATGGGCGGAGGAATGCCGATCGGTTGCTTTATCAGTTCAAAAGAAATAATGGATTCATTAAAAGAAAATCCCATTCTTGGTCATATCACAACTTTTGGTGGACATCCTGTTAGTGCTGCTGCATCATTATCTACGATTCAGGTGATTCAAGATGAAAAACTTCTGGATCAAGTTGATGAAAAAGCTAGTTTGTTTATCAAAGAACTAAAACATCCCAAAATTCTAAATATCCGCAATAAAGGTCTGATGATGGCAGTCGAATTTGACTCTTTTGACACCCTGAAGAAAATCATTGATCGAGCCATTGAACTGGGTGTTGTGACTGATTGGTTTCTTTTCTGTGACAATTCCATGCGAATAGCTCCACCTTTGACCATTACCACTGAGGAAATAAAAAAAGCCTGCAAGATGATCTTACAGGCTATAAATTCTATCTAATTATTTCTTAAAGCAGGTTTTCCAACTTCAAAGTCACTGATTTAATACTAGTTCCTTGTTTCAATTCCAACTTAACCTCTGAACCCGGAATTTTCAATAAATCTTCTATTTCAAACAATGTCATGGAACTAGTCGCAATTTCATTGATACTTATCAACTCATCTCCACTATTTACACCAGCTTTTTTAGCGGGTCCTTCATCTTGTACCTGATGAATCAATACTTTGGTCATATCCGTACTCATTTGAACATCCAAGCCGCTACAATTGACCATAAAATCCTTAGCCGAATTTGCATTTGGTTCAAAATAGAGATTGTGATTTTTATAATCAAAAGTTATATTGAACCTGCTCAAAACTTTGTTACCGATTATACCAGAAATTTTCTTATCACCTTGCAATCCACCTTTTGTTTGACTTATACCTACTGGCATATCAGTGAAGACATAAAATCCCATATCAAAAGATTTTACCCGACCTTCATAATGTTTGCTTTCTGTGTTTTCGACTCCTTTTACTAAGTATGAATAATGATTCCCGGTTTTCTCAATGATGTTCTTCTCATTCGCAAAGGGAGCATTAAAATCAAGTGATGTACCAGCACCAGTATTTACATAAAATGTACCGTTGACAATTTGTTCATTATTTAGTGTTGCCTTAGCCTCAATCACTGGTATTGAATTATGAAGGGTAAAACCTACTTTTTTACCAGCTTTTGGAAATTGATCAGGATTATATACTTCCAGGATCATATCATCATAATTAATTTTCACAACATGATGCAGAAGCAAATCATAACCGATAATCCCATCAATTTTTTTACCAATACTGATAGCCAAATGATTCAAATCAAAGGCCTCTAAAGTCACATCACCTTCAATTTTAATAGCACCCATTGTGACCTTATTGTGTTTGATTCTAGCGCCATCAATAGATGCCTGTGCCCCTGCAACTGATTCCTTGTGTGATAAATCCAACTTCAAATCAACAGCAGCTTTTGTATCTATCACTGTAATTCCTGAACCGGAATCAAAAATAAAATCCATTGGCTCAGATCCATCCACACTTAGCTGAATGAAAATATGATCACCAAACAGTTCAAAAGGTGTTGTGGCCACAGGGCTTTGTGCCAACAGTCTTATGGAAGACATCAGAAGCCCTAAAACGATTATTTTTTTCATAAAAATGAGTTTAATTGATATTTTGTAAGAGAGATAACCATCGTCCAAATTTAGTAGTCATGGTTTTTCACTTTGTCAAGGAGATAATTTTGAGGCCAATTTAAAACAGATTTCATTCTTTACTGTTCAATTAGCCTTAATTTTCCTTTCGGATATATTCAATAAAAAATATGATGTTTGAAAAAGTACAGGAAGCTGTGTCTTTCCTGAAAAACCAAGGCTTTGGTGACACAAAAACAGCCATAATTTTAGGTACGGGTTTGGGCGGGCTTGTTGACCATATGAAGGTCATTAAATCCATTGAGTATTCCGAAATACCAAATTACCCGATTGCAACAGTGGAATCGCACAATGGCAAAATGATTCTTGGTGAACTTGAAGGTGAAAAAATTATAGCTATGCAAGGTAGATTTCACTATTATGAGGGATACTCTATGGGTGAAGTAGTAATGCCAGTTCGCGTAATGAAATATTTGGGAGTGGAACAATTACTGATATCCAATGCAGCAGGAAACATGAATTTAGCATGGAAAAAAGGAGAACTCATGTTACTGGAAGATCATATCAATTTGCAACCTGAAAATCCATTACGGGGACATGAAGCTTCAAAATTTGGTTCTATTTTCACTGATATGAGTAGACCGTATGACCAGAAACTCAACCAAAAACTCATCAAAGCAGCTGATGAACTTAATATACCATTAAACTTAGGCGTATATGTAGCTGTAGCCGGACCTAGCCTGGAAACCCGCGCAGAATATAGATATTTAAAAAATGCTGGAGCGGATATAGTAGGTATGTCTACCGTTCCTGAAGTCATTGCAGCCAATCAAATTGGTTTACCTGTTGCAGCCATATCTGTGCTTACAGATGATTGTGATCCCGATAATCTAGCACCGATAGACATTAACGAAATTATCAAAACAGCTATTTCAGCAGAGAATAATCTGATAGCGATTATTCATCAATTCTTGAAAACCAATTAATTATCCCAAATTATGACCGATAGCTCAAGAAAAAAAATTGGTAATCATTTTCATGTCCCATATAAATACCGTGAAGTTTCGGATCAAGAAAGACTAATAAAGTCTCAAGTTTTCTTTGAATTTATGGATCAAAGGAGGACTGTTCGCGACATCTCAAATCAGGCTGTGGATAGAATGGTCATCGAAAACATAATTAAAACAGCTTCAACTGCCCCTTCTGGAGCACATAAACAGCCCTGGACATTTTGTGTAGTTGGAGATGCTGAGATAAAAAAGCAAATCAGAGAAGCCGCGGAAAAGGAAGAATATGATAGTTATAATGGACGCATGAGCGATCGATGGTTAAATGATTTACAACCAATGGCCACTGATTGGCATAAACCATTTCTGGAAAACGCACCATGGCTGATCGTAGTATTTAAACGTGTTTATGAAAAGGATGAGGATGAAAAACAAAATAATTACTACGTAAATGAATCTGTAGGAATAGCTTGTGGTTTATTGATTGCTGCGATACATCATGCCGGATTAGTAACTGTTACTCATACGCCATCTCCTATGAACTTCCTCTCAAAAATACTGAACAGGCCTGATAATGAGCGACCATTTTTATTGCTTCCTGTTGGCTTGCCATCCAATAATGCATTCGTTCCTGAATTGAAAAGAAAAACAATCGATGAAATATCAGTTTTCTATTAAGATGGCAGAATATTTCAGTAAGATGGCAGGATTGTGCTTTTAAAAGACGCCTTTATTTGATAATACGGCACATTAATATCGTCCTAATGTCTGATTTCAAAAGGCGGAAAAACAATTGAAAAACTAAAAATTGGCAGAATTTAGAAGTGATTTGGCAGTAGAGATAATGTAGACCGCCCTACTTTTGGGTTATAGTTTCTGAGTAAGATCAGAAATCTTGTCTATAGCTGGTTGGGACCCTGGAATTTTATTCCAGGGTTATTTTTTTTATGGGAATTCTGTAAATTGATATATTCTAACCCCAATCATATGAAATCATTAGCCGCCTTATTTCTTCTGTTCCTTAGTTTACTTACTTCAGCTCAATCTGGTAATTCATTAGAATTGGCAAATTCTGGTAAACCAAAATTCCCCATTGAATCAGGAAAGATCGTTTATAAAATTACCGGAGGAGCATCCGGCACGGCCACCTTATACATAGATCGTAATGGCTGGCGTCAGATTTTCATAAAGGAAATTACGTTTGAAAGATTTGGTATGTCAAGTACTGAGCGAACCATTGAATATATTGATGGAAATACTACCTATAAAGCCAATTTAGATTCTAAAAAAGGATTGATAAAGGTAGACTCACGTTGGTCAAATTTGATAAGCTACAACTCACCAGCAGAAATATCAGGTATTATTTTGGAAGATGATGGAGCAACGCCTAATGGAGACACTACCCTGCTCAACCATGAGTTGAAAATATGGGAATATAGCAACGGAGCTCGAAAAAACATCTGGGAATGGAACGGGATTGTTTTTAAGGAGGACAAATCACTTGGTGATTTGTCCTACATAATGACAGCTCAAAGCTTCATTAAAAATGAAGCGATATCAGAAGACGTATTTGAATTACCGGATGAAATAGAGTGGAAAACGCTTAAATGATAATTAGATCTTTATATCCACCATTCTCATAAGTTTTGCAAGTCATCGCATTCCTTAAAACCGCTGGTTTTAGCATTGATTTTCCAAGAAGCATTCTGCCGCATTCCTGAATACCTTCAATGATCGAAGGATGAGGATGTATAAGCTCTGCTAATTCCTGCATTCCCTTATCCATTGAAATCAAAAGAGCAACAGCCTGGATGGCACTAGAAGCGTGCTCACCAACCACTCTCATCCCCAATATCTTTTGATTCTCATCATTTGACACAAGAATCTTAATGAAACCTTGAGTATTTCTCATGGCGATGGCTCTCGGAATGCATGAATAATCAACGCTTACTACCTTATAAGGAAGTCCTTGTTGCTGAGCCTGAATTTCATTCATACCAACTCCTGCAACTTCGGGATGTAAAAACATGATTGACGAGATATTCTCATAAACTAAATCGCGCTCCGGTTTACCGTATATTCTTTCTATGGCAAAACGTCCTTCCAGCTCACCAACATTTACCAGGGATATATCTGCGGTAATATCTCCAACTGCATAGATATTGTCTACTGTCGTTTTAGTATTATCATCTTTGATTCCTCGGCTGTCGATTTCGATTTTCACTGATGGATCGAATAGCCCATTGTAGTTTGGCACTCGACCAACTGAAACTAGCGCTTTTTCCACTCGAAAAACCTCTTTTGAACCATCTGTATACTCCAAGGTATAAACCACCATTTCATTCTCAATTTTCATGTCTATTAATTGAGAATTACGATGAATAAGCACATTCTTTGATTCCAGATTTCGCTCAATTACCCTTACAACATCTTCATCTTCAAATGGTAAAATGCGATCACCTTTATCAATTAGATGAACTTTGGTTTTACCAAAATTTGAAAAAATAGTAGCAAATTCACAGCCTATAACTCCTGCCCCAACGATCACCATACTTTTGGGGAATTCCTCCAATTTATCTAGTCCGTCGCTTGTGAAAACATGTTCTTCATCTATTGGCAAATTAGGCAGCTTTCTAGGTATGCTACCTGTAGCTAGAATGATGTTATCAGCCTCAATGATTTTAGTTTCATTGATCGTTCTGATTTCAACCTTATGATTTTCAATCACTTTCGCATTGCCAAGTATAAAATCTAAGTGGTTTCCAGCTCCTGAGACATTAATGTTTTGCATATGATGCTCAAGTTGAGACATCCTTTCATTGATTGCTTCCCTCACTTCCGCCTTCAGGCTTGAAAAACTAAATTGGGTATTCTGAAGGTTGAAGGATTTATTGTGTTTGCGTAAAGAAGCAGCTTCTCGGCTCAGTTCCCACCATGTTTTACTCCATAAGGCACCATGATGAATGCCCGCGCCTCCTATTTGTTTTTTCTCAATGAGCAACACCTTTTTGTGGAAATCTATTGCGCGCATGGCAGCCGCATATCCAGCTGGTCCGGCACCTATTACGCAAACATCATATTTAGTCATGGTCAGAACATATTTTAATTTTATAATCTAGCGAAAATATTATCAATCGTGAAGTTTGACTTCACAATAAAGGTTTCTATTTGAAAAAATGATCCTATAATTACAATATAAGTTCAGACCATTTCGGAAATTCAAAGCTTCAATTGCTCCGCGATTTTCGAATTGATTATCTTGGTACTTTCAATTAATTCAATTTATCAAATGCCCCAAAAATCGATTTTTTCAGCGTTTCTAATCATTATTCTGATTCATTATTCAAGCTTAGCACAAGATTTGAATTTCATTGCAAGAGGAAATGTGGGCATTGGATTTAATTATATCTCACAAGACTTTAAAGGAATAAAAACTTTTTATAGTCCCGGTGGTGGATTGGGTGCTGAAATAGGTCTGGAAGGTGCGATGAAAAATGATGTTTTCTGGTATGGTACCTTAGGAATGACAGTGAATCTGAATTTCCATTATGAAGAAGTAAATGGAGTTACCACAAAAACCTCATATTCATGGAATAAGAAATTTATCACCGCTGGGGCAAATAAATTCTTTGACTTAAGAAATCAAAATATTACTGAATTTCAGGCAGGTGGTGGACTCATCTTTGGTATACCCGGCACGCTGAGAACAACAGAAAATAACATTTACAATGGTCGAATTAATTATAGTCTGGCACTAGGAGCTCAAATCCATACAGGCTTGACACTTGATATTTATGATAAGTTCTTACTCAGACCTGAAATTAGATACAGATTTATCAGATACAATAGTAAGTCTTATACCAGAGGTGATATTAAAGATTTGGATCCGGAATTAAGAAAGGCAAGAGCTGATGGGCTCGATATCTCTTTGAGTATTATCAAGACAATCAGAAGCGGTAGAAGATAATTCAATTATTTCTTGTGTCTTTGCTCAAGCACTTCAATCACATCTTTTAATGATAGATTTTTGTGTGCAAGCAGTACCATGAGATGAAAAAGCAAATCGGCAGACTCACTTTTTAGAAGATCAATGTTGTCATCCATAGCCTCAATAACTACTTCTACGGCCTCTTCTCCCACTTTTTGAGCTACTTTATTTACACCCTTTGCAAATAAACTGCTTGTATATGAGGAATCTGGACTACTATTTTTTCGCTCTTCTATTACTTCAGTGAGATAGCTTAGGAATTGAAAAGGATCAGCGTTCGTTTCATTGAAACAGGTATCTGCTCCTGTGTGACATGCGGGACCAACAGGATTAGCTTTTATCAATAAAGTGTCTTTATCACAATCAGCAATGATTTCTTTCACAAAAAGAAAATTACCAGATGTTTCGCCTTTGGTCCATAACCTGTTTTTAGTACGACTGAAAAACGTCACTTTACCAGACTCTTTCGTAGTAGCCAAAGCTTCTTCATTCATGTATCCCAGCATCAATACTTTACCAGTAATTTGATCCTGAATGATGGCAGGAACCAAGCCATTTCCTTTATTAAAATCCAAATCCATTATAACCTTATTGGAATATCTAATTTATTGAGTTGAGCCTTCAGATGGCTAATTTCTACTTCTTTGTAATGAAAAATACTTGCAGCTAAAGCCGCATCTGCCTTTCCGGCTACAAATATATCCTGAAAATGTTGCTCAGTTCCTCCACCTCCGGAAGCAATGACTGGAATAGACAAAGTCTCTGAAATCAATCTGGTTAATTCTAGAGCGAAACCAGCTTTGGTTCCGTCATGATCCATGGAAGTAAGCAAGATTTCGCCAGCACCTCTATTTTCTACCTCCTTAGCCCACTCCAATGTTTTTAAGGTTGTAGGCTTTGTGCCACCATGTGTATGAACCAAGTCAACACCATCTACATCTCTGGTGTCAATGGCCACAACAATGCATTGAGATCCAAATTCCTGTGCCAATTCATTGATCAAATCCGGATTTTTTACCGCTGATGAATTAATTGATACCTTGTCTGCACCTGCATCAAGTAATGCTTTCACATCTTCAACCGAGCTAATACCACCACCGACAGTAAAAGGAATATGAACTGCTTCAGCCACATGTTTTACTAATTCTACTAATGTTTTTCGTTTCTCAAGTGTGGCTGAAATATCTAAAAAGACCAACTCGTCAGCCCCTTCTTGTGCATATCGTGCGGCTAATTCAACAGGATCGCCCGCATCACGCAAATCCACAAAATTGACGCCCTTTACAGTGCGACCGTCTTTGACATCCAGGCAGGGTATGATTCTTTTTGTGAGCATATTAAAATTGTACTAATTGATCCAATTTGATTCGTCCTTCATAAAACGCTTTACCTACAATCGCACCGGAAAGACCATTTTTTCTTAATTCAACCAAGTCGTTGTAATCTGTTACTCCTCCGCTGGCAATTAATTTTAATTGGGGAAACTGTGCCAATATTTTACTGTAAAGATCAAAAGAAGGTCCTTGAAGTGCGCCATCTTTTGAAATATCTGTACAGATAACTTCACCAATTCCACTAGCTATGAAATCTTCCAAATATTCAAACAAATCTAAACCCGACGATTCCTGCCAACCTGAAACCATCACTTTCTCATCCAACACATCGGCCCCAAGAATGATTTTATCGCTTCCAAATTCTTCAATCCAACTTTTAACCAAATCAGGATCTTTAGCCGCTATACTACCAGCTGTCACTTGTTTAGCTCCAGCGTTCAATACTTTATCAAGATCTTCACGCGTTTTTACTCCTCCACCAAAATCAACATGTAGATTCGTATTATCTGTAATGGTTTTTAAAACCCCTAAATTAACCACATGGCTAGCCTTAGCGCCATCTAAATCTACTAGATGAAGACGTCTGATACCTGCTCGTTCAAATTGCTGGGCTACTGCCATTGGATCATCGGCATATTGTTTGACCTGAGCATAATCACCCTTTGTCAGCCGCACGCATTTTCCACCGATGATGTCTATTGCTGGAATAATGTCCATGTTACAATTTCAAAAAGTTCTCTAAAATAAGCATTCCTGAATCGGCGCTTTTCTCCGGATGTGCCTGCACTGCGTAATAATTATTCTTCTGAATTGCAGCGCTAAAAGGTAAAACATAATCACAAGTAGCGATAGTTTGCTCACATTGAGGCACATAATAACTGTGCACAAAATAGATATAACTATTATTGGCTATTCCATTAAACAATGGTGATTTCAAATCTGATATATTATTCCAACCCATATGAGGAACTTTGATTCCCGGATTATTTCGAAATCTGACCACTTTTTCTGGTATGATACCAATGCATTCTGTGTTGTTCTCCTCACTCCATGCGCACATTAACTGCATTCCCAGACAAACGCCCAAAAACGGCTGATTGAGGTTTTTAAGCACCTCCACCAAACCAGCTTCTCTAAGGCTCTTCATCGCTGTGCTAGCCTCCCCTTGTCCGGGAAAAATCACCTTGTCGGCAGATCTAATTTCGTCTGGATCATCAGTAAGGATCGGCTGTTCTACGCCTAATCTGCTTAATGCAAATTTCACAGATTGAATATTGCCAGCATTGTATTTAACTATTGCTACTTTCATTGGAAATAAAAAAGGCTGTGAGAAAACCCACAACCGAACGAAAGTCCAAAGTTATGAACCTTCCGCTAAGCTGTCATCGAAAATCAGCCTCTTTTTTGAAGGATCAACTTTAAAGTTTCTTTTACTTCAGGAATGCTGTAATATAATTGATCATAAGAATCAATAATGAAATATTGAGTCTGAAAAACATCTTTCCTGTAAGGGGTATTCATAATTTTGGTAACATTAAATTCATGATGCTCAGGTTGCGTTGAAAGGCAATATTTCGTTTCACCTGCTGAGGATAGAATGCCTGCACCATAAATTCTGAGTTGACCGTGCTCTCTGATCAAACCGAATTCCACTGTAAACCAATAAATTCTAGATAAAAGCTCTATGGCATGATCATCACCAACATACTCCAACCCTATGTGACTAAGCTCCTCAAGAAAATTAACAAAATGCTGATTAGTCAATAAGGGCACGTGGGCAAATACATCATGAAACATGTCAGGCTCTTCCAGATAATCTAGTTCCTTCATCTTTCGCAACCAGGTTGTGGCTGGAAAATATCGGTTGGACATTAACTCAAAGAATGTGAAATCTGGAACTATACCCGGCACCACGGCTAGCTTCCAGCCAGTTAATTCCTTAAGGATTCTATTGGTTTCCCTGAAAACAGGGATTCTTTCTGCTTCAAAATTGACTTTGGATAAGCCTTCTAAAAAAGCTTCACTTGCGGCTGTTGGTAAATTTTGAATCTGACGATCATACAACAACTTCCAAACCTGAAAATCTTCCGTATTGTAGTTATCGTAAATCTGTTGCATTTCATTGGAATGTTTGAGTACAAATGTACTAATAATGCTCAGTCGAATGTTTTAATAATTGATGAGTGGTCGATAGCTTTACTAGCTTAAAGCTGATTTCAAATTAGAATTACAACCATTATTATATACATGTTTTCATCTGAAATTAATTCAAATATCAAATGATAAAGATACTTCTGGCTCTAGTTTTAATTACGACTTTTTCTCAATGTAGTGAAAAGTCAAGCTTATCTCTAAACAATGGAAAAGAGGCTAATATGCGGGTTAATTATTACTTGCAAAATTGCATTGGTGAAATGGATGGCCAATGTTTGCTGATTCAAGAAGGTGATCAAATAGGAGGAGATCAATGGGTTCTATTTTATTATTACAACAGCATCGAGGGGTTTGACTATGAATCGGGATATGTTTATGACCTCATTATCGAAAAGAAATCAATAAAAAATCCACCACAAGATGCCAGTAGCATTTCTTATAAATTGATCAAGATTTTGTCCAAGACTGAAATGAAATGATTATTTGAATTTGATTTTCCGCATTCCGTTCAAATACAGCCACATCATCTTCAATTTACTTCCCTCCTTTTTTCTGCCCATCTCCATAGCATCCCACAGTTCCTCAGGCACTTGATCAAGTTGATTGAATTCGCCTGCACCTTTGAGCCATTCACCTCCGTCTATAGTAATCACCTCACCATTAACATAAGCCGAATAATCGGACACTAAATAAGCTGCCAGATTTGCCAACTCCTGATGATCACCAACTCGACCAACTGGCACTTTATTAGCCGGGTCAAACTTGTCTTTTAAACCACCCGGAAGTAATCGATCCCATGCGCCTTGTGTTGGGAAAGGGCCCGGAGCAATAGCATTACATCTGATACCATAACGCGCCCACTCCACAGCCAAAGATCTTGTCATCGCCAACACACCAGCCTTGGCACATGCAGATGGCACCACGTAACCGGAACCTGTCCAGGCATAAGTGGTAACAATACTTAAGACATTACCAGGATGTTTATTTTCGATCCAATCTTTTCCTAAGGCCAAGGTGAAATTGTAAGAACCTTTTAAAACAATATCAACAACCGTGTCAAATGCACGGTTTGAAAGTCTTTCTGTTGGGCTGATGAAATTTCCTGCAGCATTATTGAGGAGTACATCGACAGTTCCAAATCTGTTTTTGGTTTGTGCTATTACATTTTCAACCTGCTCATAATCTCTCACATCACAAGCCAAAGCAAGTACCGGATTACCAGATTCAGCCTCCATTTCTTTGGCAGTCGCTTCTAAAACATCCAATTTTCTACTTGTAATAACCAAATTAGCTCCGAGTTTGGAAAAATAGGTTCCCATAGATTTACCTAGTCCGGTTCCTCCCCCTGTGACTAAAATTGTTTTGCCTTTTAAAGCATCATCCTTGAGCATTCCATCAGTGTATTTCATGGGGTATTTAATTTTGTTTTTAAAATAGAAAGATAGATAAAGCTTGTCAACCAAACTTTATAATTGACTAATCCATAGTCTAATTAACTCTATTCCTTCATCATGATTCATTTTCCTTCCTACCTCAGGCATCATAACACCCGGATCAAGGGAACTGATTCGATGAAGCAAAATAGATTCTTCAGGTTTACCTTTCACAATGCTATATTTTAAGCCGCCTGATCCACGACCTGCAGCTACAGGAGGTTTGTTTATTCCGAGTTTATATTCGTCTGATTCGAAATAGGTAAGATACAAACCTGTATTTTTTGCGGGTCCTTCTGCTCTGTGGCAATGAGCACAATTGATTTCTAGCCATGCTCTTGCACGATCATTTAATGAGCCTGACTTAGGATCATTCCAAACAGGAACCATTGGCCATTCGGATGATGGTGGCAGTGCAGTAAGCAGACCTTCAGACTGCCATTTAATAAGCTGGTTCAATGTTTCATGCTCATAATTCAGCGGTTTATTCAGTTGTCTGGCTGTTGGTCCTATTGGCATCAATTTTCCGTTAAACTCATGACAGCTCTTGCATTGCACAAGATTAGGAACAGAATAATTTACGTTTTTCAATATTCCATTTTCATCTTTCCAACTGACCGTAACAGATCTGCCGGCAATCTCCAAAAAAGCTTCTGTCTGCTCTTCATTCCAGACATAAGTAAGCGCTTTCCATTCCTCCATTTCATTAATTAACAACCTAGTTTCAATGATTCTTTTGGATGTTTGGGTGAGGCCGGATGCTTCAGGATAATAAAAATTCTTTATTAGAATTGTACCCTCTGGAAAAGCCATCACCTGTTCGCTTTGATAAACAGCCTTTTCGCCTTTTGGTATTTTTATAAATCTGGATTTCAGAGCATAATCAGAAAATAAAGGTGTGTTTAATTCATAAGGAATGATGCCATCATTAGGGATCAGTTCATTTATCGGACCTTGGAAAAAATTCCAATCCGATAGTTTTTCTGGATCATTTGATTTCGTGGAAACACCAAGATTGATCGATTCCAAGATGATCGGTTTATCTGCTTTTTTAGGTTGACAGCAAACAATTAAAATGCTAATTACCAACAATTTAGATTTCATAGGCTTAAATCCAGTTGAACTATATTTCCTTCACAAATAAATGAAGAAGCATCCATATCTAAAGAAGCAAAATCATTTGCCGCATCAAGGTTGGCAAACTTGAAATCACTTTGATCAATACAGAAATCAAAAACTCCGGATTGATTTTTTATTCCATCCCAAACTATGTCTGGTGTAGACAAAGGAAATTTCATCATAAAAAGCAGACCGAAATCATTTTTGAGAGTTGGCAAAAGAAATCCATTATCAAAGGTGTTATCATGGATAAATACCTCATTTGGATATGGGTCATATGAGAGATCCTTTTGTGCCTTTTCTATATTTTCATTGAGCTGAGACCCATCGGTAGTTGCCATTGCTTCTACAATGTCATAGCTGACAATAGCCACACCAACTGTCTGATTATCCTTGATGAGATTATCAAAAATATCAATCTTACGTGTAGCTAAAAGCATAATTCCTGTTCCAGGAGGAACAGTGGCCACAACATTACCAGCAGGAGCAAAATTCTCGTAATTATTTACCTCCACGCGATTAGAAAAAACTTTGGTCGTATGTCCGTTTTGCGTTAATCCAGGTAAGTCGAATACCAAAATTCCTCCGGTATTGTGATGGGCATAATTATCATAAATCTCAACCCATTTTGAATTTTCACTCTCAATACCAGCTACGTTGTAGTAAGCTTCATTTTCCCTAATTACAACTGAATCTGACTGACCAACATAAATTCCAGCGTCGGAGGAACCAATAGCAACGCAATTTTCGATCAATACATTTTTTGAAAGCACCGGATAAAAGGCATAGGCTCCATTTTCCATTTTGGGCTCACCTAGCCATTGCGATTTGACATTTCTAAAAACGACACCATGTGTATCAGTTACCTTGATATTGTCTCCTTTGGCATCTTCTATCGTAAATCCTTCGAGAATAAGATTAATGCAGTTGGCTGCTTTTATACCTTCGGCTCCTTCCTCCTGCAAGGCAAAGGACAAAATAGTTTTATCAATTCCTTGCCCCCTAATTGTTAGATTGGTTTTCCCATCAATCAATAATGATCTGGTGAACATGAAGTTTCCTTCTGGCAAATCAATAATTGCATCACCGGGAGTTGTGATTAGCTGTGTTTGCAGATCTCTTTCTATGGACTGCCATTGAGCCACAAATCGCTCTGGAAAATCAGGCTCTGGTGCACCACATGAGAAAAGAAAAAGAAGGATAAAAAAAGGGGTGTTGTTTTTCATCTCCAAAAGATAGTGAAAAACAACAATTCCTTATCATTATGCGAGCCAATCAGGCTTAGTAGTAGTAATATTTGCTTTCAGCGCATTGAGCAGCTGATATAGGCCAAAATAGGTTCTATTGACATATAAGCCATGTCTTGAGCCTCTTGGATGTTTAGAGTTACGCAGCTCCTTCATTCCAGAAATTCTTTCACTCAAACCATAGATTTCACTGAAATAATCATCATCAGCAAAATCAAAAGTGTCGAAATGAAAAGGACGACCTAACAGCATGGTCATATCCTTAAAAATGGAAATGTATAACGCCTTCTCTTTTGGAGTGTCGTCTTCATAGATAAAGCTCAACCCTAGTAGCAAAGGAACCAACTCTTCATCATTGGCGATCAAATCCCTACTCATCAATCGGAAATAGGCATTATAAAAATCCTCAGGTATTTCTTTAACACAACCAAAATCGATTACCGATAAAGTACCATCATCCTGCATAATGAAATTTCCAGGATGAGGATCAGCATGTACTTCTTTTAAATTATGGATTTGGTGATGATAAAAGTCCCACATGGCCTGACCCAATTTGTTCTTAATTTCCTGAGTTGGGTTGTTACTTAAAAACTCCTTGATGTGTTTACCATCCATCCAATCCATGGTGATAATCCTGTCTGACGACCTTTCTGGATAATATTTCGGAAAAATGAGTCCTTCTATATGACTACACGCTTCAGAGATGGATATGGATCTTTTTACTTCAAGTTTGTAATCAGTTTCCTCCAGCAGTTTGCCTTCCACTTCATCCATGTATTGATCTAGTTCCCTTTCATTCAATCCAAATAAACGTAGCGCGAAAGGTTTTACTAGTTTCAAATCAGATTTTACACTTTCTGCAACACCCGGATATTGAATCTTCACGGCATAGGTATGTCCATCTAGAGTTGCTTTATGCACCTGTCCTATTGAGGCTGCATTCACTGCATTTTTGGTGAATGTATCAAAAAGGGAAAGTGGAGATTGTCCAAAATACTTTTGGAATGTTTTCACAACAAGAGGAAAAGAAAGCGGTGGCGCGCTGTATTGACTCATCGAAAACTTATCCTGATAGGCCGTCGGTAATAGATTCTTATCCATCGCAAGCATTTGAGCCACTTTCAATGCGCTTCCTTTCAGCTCGCTTAGTGAAGCATAAATATCCGTGGCATTGTCCTGATCGAGTTGTTCTCTGGTGGTTGATGGGTTTACTAATTTCTTAGAGTAATGCTTCAGATAATTTCCACCAACCTTAGCTCCTGTTGTTACAAATTTTGCCGCTCTGGAAACTTTTCCAACCGGAATACTGCTTTGTTCCTTCATCAAAAAGGTTTTCTATTTTGAAATAAAAATTTTGCAAAATCAATCATTGAATCTAGAGGTCCCTTTCCGACCAGATCCAAACCCAGATTTACTGACTTTTCGATAGCAGCATCTGTTTTCTGAAAATCCTCACTATCATCATCAGTCCAAAACTTATTTATGAACATAAAATGCAACCAAAAAGCCTTGTCATACTGACTCGAATAAGGTCTTTCGGCTACTTCATTTGACTCTTTGCCTTGCGCTATTAAGTCTGAAATGAATTCTGAGAATTTCTCTTTTAGCGTAAATAGGAAATATGGATTCAAGTCCTTTTTACTCATCTTTTCATAACGAAAGATGACGTAGCTTCTATTAGATAAAATCAACTCAAACCAAGTGAAATAGAAAGCGAGAAGTTTCTCTCTGATGGAGTAATTGGTGTATGCTTCGTCTTTTTCTAAAGTCTCTACAGTTGTAGTAAACCAATCAGCCCAGATTGAACGCTCCAAAGATTTGAAAGAATTAAAAAACTTGTAGAAGTCAGCCTCGGATGCCTTCTGCTTCTGTGCGAAATCAAAAATGGATACAGGCTTTTCTCCTGTAGTTAGTAAGTGAGTGATGAATGCCTTTTGAAATGCCGCCTTGGACACATTTTTTTTGGCCGTCTTTACGGTGCTCTTTTCCATGAGTTGATAACATAGAAAAGTTTAGAATTGTTGGTGTAAAGCCAATAAAAATTAAAAGAATTAAAAAAAGCCTTCTCTCGTTCGAGAAGGCCCTTAACCAGCGGTGAACAGATACAGCGATTGACCTGTTTCGAGATTCTAAGGTAGATGGAGATTGTGCGAATTAAAATACCACTTTTGCGGTATATTGATCCAAAACCTTGAATTTTGAGCTTAAACAGAGGTTTTTGAATTAAGATCTGATCATATTCATTGAATAAAAATTTGTCTGAAATTTTTATGGTAAAAAAATCATAAGTAATATTAATAAAGTCTAATTTTGAATAATTAATATTTATTTTGAAATATATTTAAATATTAACAAATTAGTAAACCCAAATAAATACCAATTGAATATTTGATAATTAAGGATTAAAACTCATCTATCCAGGCTCTGAAAAATAACACCACCAACAGAGAACAAAAACCACTCACAATTTTAAAAATATTTATTAGTTCATATTAAACCCCGAAATAATGGACATCAATAAGTTGAATAATCTCATCGAAAAGGTTAGAACGATCAATACCCACATAAATGACAGGGAAAATGATCCACTATTGGCAGAAAGCCTGGAAGATTACCTGATGGAAATCAAGCTTCAATATGGTTCATTCCTGCTGGATAAGCTCTTTGATATTTACGACGATTACTTCTCAGATAGTGAAATGAAATCCATAGAGGATTATCTGACAGCTACTGGAGTTGAAGTGGAAGGTGATGATTTTGATGAAATTCACTCATGGCTGAGCATCAAGCCTTATCCATTAAGATTTGAGTTAGTAGGAGAAAACAACAGTTTCAAAGAAGTCATTTGGTCGGCGGCATAGCCGACCAATATTAGGCCCGTTCGCTGAGTTCGATCCAGCGCATTTCATTCTCATCAATTGTTTTTTTGATTTGCTCTATCTGTTCTGAAAGTTTCTGCAGTGATTCATATTCAGTTTCACCGGACAATTTCACAATGAGCTGCTCCTTTTCTGATTCCAACTTGGCTATAGCTTTTTCTAAGCCTTCAAACTCTCTTTGCTCATTATAAGAGAGTTTTTTCTTGTCCTGCTTTGCCACTGGTGGAGGTGTTACTTTTTTGACCTCTTTCTCAACTGATTGAGTCTGACCCAAAACTGGTAATTTACCTTGTGCTCTAAAGTCAGTATAGTTACCTGGGAAATCTTTGATTTTCCCATTACCCTCGAAAACAAATAAATGATCCGTCAATCGATCCATGAAATACCTATCATGGGATACAATCATCAGGCAACCTTCAAAATTATCAAGATAATCTTCAAGCACATTGAGCGTCATCAAGTCAAGATCATTTGTTGGCTCATCCAGAATCAGGAAGTTAGGATTCAACATCAAAACCCTTAAAAGCTGCAATCTTTTCCTTTCACCACCACTTAGTTTCCCTACCACATTGAATTGCATTTTTGGTGGAAATAGAAATTGATTTAAAAGCTGAGAAGCAGTAATCTCAGAACCATCCGCCAATTTGATGACTTCTGCAACTTCCTTGATCACATCAATCACTTTTTGTGAGGGATTGAAAATTGCCTCTTCCTGAGTATAATACCCGAATTTCGTAGTTTGTCCAATATCTATTTTCCCTGAATCAGCTTTATCTTTTCCCGTAAGGAGATTAAGAAAAGTGGACTTCCCTACCCCATTCGGACCCACAATTCCAACACGCTCTTTCCTTCGGAATGTGTAGCTGAATTGATCAAGAATCTTAAGGTCGCCATAGGTTTTGCAAATATCCTCCAGCTCCATGATTTTTTTACCTTGTCTTTCGCCCTTTAGATTTACTTCAAGTTCCTTTTTCGATAGATCCTTAGATGCAATTTCTTTTGTTTCATAAAAGGCGTCCACTCGATATTTGGCTTTGGTTCCTCGAGCTTTTGGTTGCCGACGCATCCAGTCTAATTCTTTGCGTAGTAAATTCTTTGCCTTGTCTACTGTGGCTGCATCTTGTTGTTCTCTTTCAGATTTCTTTTCAAGGAAATTTTGATAGTTACCCTTATATCTAAACAGCTCACCATTATCTATTTCCATGATTTCATTGGTGACTCTATCCAGAAAATATCTATCGTGAGTCACCATGAGCAAGGTGGTGTTGGCTGTAGCCAAAAAACTTTCGAGCCATTCAATTACTCCTAAATCAAGATGGTTGGTAGGTTCATCCAATATCAGCACATCAGGATTGACAATCAAAGCTCTGGCAATGGCTACTCTTTTTCTTTGACCGCCAGATAGTTCGCCCATCTTTTGATCTAAATCATGAATTCCTAATTCACCAAGGATCTGCTTGACTTTGCTTTCATAATCCCATGCATTAAGCTGATCCATGCGTTCCAGCAAAGGGCTAATATCTGGTGCATTCATCGGATCGATTGTGGCTTTATGTAAAGCGATTTCATAGTCACGAATAACATTCAGCTCAGCTATGTCTTCTGAAAACACTGCCTGAACCACATTATCAGCATCATTAAAGATTGGATTTTGTGGGAGAATGGATACGGTAATACCTTTCCTAAAGGACACCACGCCCCGATCTGGCTTTTCGAGACCAGCTATTATCTTGAGTAAAGTAGATTTTCCGCAACCATTTACACCAACCAAAGCTGCCTTTTGACCTTGGTCCAATCCCATTGTGAGATTTTGAAATAATTGTCTTTCGTCAAAGCTTTTAGCTAGATCTTCTACTGATAAGTAATTCATAGGCCGCAAAGGTAGACAGCTTTATAATTGCATCAGTTACAAATTTAAATAGTCGTTAAAGTTTTGGTAAAATTCACAGAATCATGGTTTTTACAAGGATGGATAGGTCAGGCCTATCTAAATTTGCGAACCTTGTCAGTAGAAAATAATACTAAAATGAGAATTTACTTTCTTTCCATATGTCTAGTCATTTCAACCGGCTTAATTGCTCAGAAATCAATCACTTATGAACTTGATTTAAGTAATATTGAGCATCATGAGCTTGGTATCAAAGTAAAGTTTAGTGAACTAACAATGGACACTCTAGAAATTCGGATGCCCAATGCTTCTCCCGGAAGATATGCGTTGCACAATTTCGCGAAGAATGTTTATAACGAATCAGCGAAGGATGCTAACTCAGGAAAGGAAATAGCATTCATCAAATCAACACCTTTTAGCTGGAAAATTCCTTTAAATACCAACGGTGTAATATTTGAATACACCCTCTTTGGGAATCACGCCGATGGCACATATGTTGGAATAGACGCAAGTAAATTACATCTAAACATGCCAGCCACATTTGTGTATGGTGCAAACCTGGCGGACAGGAAAATTGAATTGCAAATCAATTTGGATGATTATCCAGAATGGTCAGTAGGTACTCAACTTGTCCGTGAGAATGACACCATTCTAAGCGCACCGAATTATTATTATTTCTACGACAGCCCTGTGGTGGTTGGTGAGATCGTTTGGAGAAGATGGCAAGTGGACAATCAAACCATTGAAGTTGCAATGATTCATGAAGGAAACAATCAGGAACTAGACAATTATGTGTCTTGGATCAAACAGATTATTCTTCAAGAAAAAGCTGTGTTTGGCGAGCTACCTAAGTACGATTATGGGAGATATACATTTCTCTGTGAATATAATCCTTGGGCAAGCGGAGGTGCCATGGAACATAGAAACAGCACCGTTTGCTCCAGTCAGGGTAATCTGGCACATCATGCACCCTATCTGATTGGCTCCATAGCTCATGAATTTTTTCATGGATGGAATATTGAACGCATCCGGCCGAAATCATTGGAGCCTTTCAATTTTGATGGACCAAATCAATCTGAGGAATTGTGGTTTGGAGAAGGATTTACTAACTATTACGATGAGCTGAGCATGTGCCGTGCAGGTGTCATCAACCAAGATAAATTTCTAAGTACTGCAGAAAATGTACTCAATAAAGTAATGAATTCTCCAGGCAGATCGTTTCGGAATCCAATACAAATGAGTCAAAATGCCATTTTTGTGGATGCAGGAACTGCCAACGATCAGACCAATTATGATAATAATTACATCAGTTATTATACTTATGGTGAATTGCTTGGACTGGCGCTGGATCTCAGTATTAGAAATCAGTTTTCAGGCCTTTCCCTTGATGACTATTTGAAGCTGGTTTGGAAAAAATATGGACAACCTGAAATACCCTATAATGTAGAAGATTTAAGGCAGACTCTTGGGGAACTCACAAATGACCAAGTTTTTGCAAATGCGTTTTTCGATCAATACATCTATGATTCTCAACTTCCTGATTTCAAATCGCTCTACAATTATTTCGGCATTTCAGTTGCGCTTGCCACACCAGGAAAAATCTACACAGGGAAAGTGCATATTGATAAAAACAATATCATTACATCCAAGCTCATAAAAGGAACTGCATTGTATGAAGCTGGACTAAATGATGGAGATCGAATCATATCAGTAAGTGGAGTTGAAATTAAATCTGAAAACGATTTAGAGCGTGTTTTCTCTGAAATGGAACCTGGAAAATCCTATGCGGTCTCCTACGAACAGACAGGTAAATTGAAATCTTCAAAATTTACAGCCATACAAAATCCGACTATTAAGTTGAGTTATGATGCAAAAGCATCAAAGGCAAGTTTGAAGAAAAGGAATGATTGGCTAGGTGCTAAATAAATGCCATAAAAGAGAAAAGGCGCGACACTCAATGAAGAATGCCACGCCCTTATCACCGCCTAATCTACATACCTAACAAACGAACCAGCATAAATGATTCAGGAAATTGCATATTTTTTTCATTTTTTTTCAAACTCGAAATACACCCATCTCATGTTTGTATTCTGATACCTTTGAAGACAGTTGATTTATAAGATCATTATATAGCTAAAAACCCCATTATAAACTATGAAATTCGGTACCAAAGCCATTCACGCTGGGCAAGAACCAGATCCTACTACAGGAGCCATCATGACCCCTATTTATCAGACATCCACATATGCTCAGGAATCTCCGGGAAAACATAAAGGGTATGAATATGCTAGAACCCAAAACCCCACCAGACATGCATTAGAGGCGAATCTTGCTGCATTGGAAAATGCTAAGTTTGGCAGGTGTTACGCTTCCGGACTTGCTGCTACAGATGCTATACTTAAGACCTTATTGCCTGGTGATGAGATTATAAGCACCAATGATCTATATGGAGGCACATTTAGAATCTTCACTAAAGTTTATGAGAAGTTTGGCTTGAAATTCAAATTCGTAGATATGAAAGATTTGGAAGCAGTAAAAAATGCTTTCTCATCAAGCACGAAGCTTGTATGGATAGAGACACCAACGAACCCAATGATGAATATCGTCGATATTGCGGCGGTTGCTGAGATAGCAAATGGATTCAATGCTACGACTGTCGTTGATAATACATTCGCAAGTCCATACTTGCAAAATCCTCTTGATTTGGGAGCCGATTTAGTGATGCATTCGGTAACAAAATATATCTCTGGTCATTCTGATGTGATTATGGGTTTTGTTGGCACAAATGATCCATTGATGGATGAAAAGTTGGGATTTGTTCAAAATGCTAGTGGAGCTGTGCCAGGACCACAAGATTGCTTCCTTGTCCTTCGAGGAGTAAAAACCCTTCATATCAGAATGGATAGACATTGTAAAAATGGAGAACTTGTAGCCAATTATCTCAAAGACCATCCAAAAGTACAGCATGTGTATTGGCCAGGATTTAAGAATCATCCGAACCATGATGTAGCTACCAAACAGATGAGAAATTATGGTGGTATGCTTTCATTCATCTTAAAAGAAGACAGTCAGGATGTTGCATTTAAAGTTCTTGAAAAGCTGAAAATATTCACTTTAGCGGAATCTTTGGGTGGTGTAGAATCATTGGCCGGACATCCTGCAAGCATGACTCATGCAAGTATACCAAGAGAGCAGCGACTAGCTGGTGGCTTGACTGATTCCCTTATCAGACTTTCAGTAGGTATTGAAGATGCTGAAGATTTGATTGCTGATTTGGAGCAGGCAATTGGATAAGTAATATTGATCTTAATATAGAAAAGCCAATCCTGAAAATTCAGGATTGGCTTTTTCTTAATGGTGATCTAGAAAATTTTATAGATCAAATTTTGATAATATAACCTGTAAGCGTATCAGTAGCTGGGTTTAAGGTATCCTCAGCATTTTGATTTTGCATGGTGATAGATTTTAACTCAATATCTATTTTGGTATCATCATCAGCATTTTGCGTCACTACAACTGAGCCAGCTGATGCTACCCAATCAGTAAAGTTGTATTTAACTGCATAAATGTAAACCTCACCAGCTCCGGGTGTATTTGAAGAAGTCACAGAATAAGTACCTGCTCCGATAGTTTGACTTTTTTCAAAGTTCAATGTCAATGTTGGTCTATTGGTGTCTCCATTGCACTTATCCAAATTCAAATGAATTAATTCCGGCAAGCTGTGTTGCTGATTGGCAAATCCATCGGTAATACCACAATCTTTTGCATTCGCAGCAAATCTTATCAAAGTTGCTTCTGGTTTTGTTCCGGATTCAGTATTTTCAGTCTCATCTGTATTATTTGGATCTTCTTCCTTATCACAGGAAACCAAAACAATTGTAATTGTCAACAACGCTATCAGGATTAGTGGAATAGTTCTTTTCATGTTTGTTAATTTTTTGTTTGAGTATTTTAACCGAGACAAAAGTAACATATTGATACATCTAGCGATCGATTATAAAAATTACTGGAGTAAAATGTTGGTCTCATTGATTTATTATCGATTCTGATTTAATTACTATTAAAATAGTTGTATTACTATAAATATAGTTATAAGTTTGGCCCATGAAAGAATTGACCAAAGCAGAAGAGCAAGTGATGAAGTATTTATGGAAACTAGGGAAAGCATATCTTAAAGATATTGTATCCCAATTCCCGAACCCTGCCCCGGCATATACTACCGTATCTACTGTGGTTAATGTATTGGTGAAAAAAGGGTTTATCGGTTTTGAATTACATGGCAAGGCCAAAGAGTATACTCCCTTGGTTAGCAAATCAAACTATATGAAGTACGCCTTCAAAGGCATGCTCAATACTTTCTTTAATGATTCACCTAAGCAATTTGCATCGTTCTTCACAAGTCAAAATGATCTGGATATTTCTGAATTAGAAGAGATGAAGTCAATGATTCAGGCAGAAATTAACCGACAAACAACTGACTAATATGGGAGCCTATCTTATTCAGCTTCTAAGCTATCAATTCGTATTGGCATTAATCTATATCACCTTATTGAGGCAACACACTTGCTTCAGAATCAATCGGATTTATTTATTGGTTTCTATATTGTTACCGCTATTGCTCCCATGCATTCAATTTACATCTTCATACACTTTACTACTAGAGAATTCATTATCTGCTTACATTCCAACAGTGCAAAATTTAGACTCTACCGTATGGGTAAAGTCCGTAAAATCCATTAGTCCTTTGGGTATCAATTCTCAAAATATTTTGGCTATTTCCTATGCTATTGGGGCCGGGATCTTACTGTTAAGATACCTTCGTAACCTATTTAAAATCAATGCTTTAATATATGAAAACAAACCTATAACTTCAAACTCTGAGCTGAAGATATTTAGAATATCCTCTGCCCAACCTTTCTCCTTTTTCAATCAGATATTCATCCCTAATTATATGTTGGATAGTCCTGATTTCGAAAAAGTATTAGCCCACGAACAGCAGCACGCTCGTCAAAAACATTCATACGATCGACTGCTGATTGATTTCATTCTTGCTCTTCTGTGGATCAATCCTTTCATCTATTTATTTAAGAAGTGGTTGATTGAAGTTCATGAATTTGAAGCTGATGCGGCAGTAATTGCCACGCAGAAAAACAAACTCGAATACCAAATGACACTTCTGGAATTGAGTTTTCAAACTTCAAACTCGGGACTCGTTAGCTTCTTCAATTTTTCCATAATTAAAAGAAGAATCAAGATGATGAATCAAAAAAAATCTAAAAACAAAGTTGCATTTAGAACACTTTTGGCTGTTCCATTTATATTGGCATTAGCCCTCCTATTTTCCTTCAAGCAATCCCAAATCATTGATAGTCCGCGCGTCAGGTCACTGAACGATATCTATTATTTATTAGATAATGTGGTAGAAGATAATATCCCATCCATATTTCCAGTGAAAATTGCTGAAGGGGTCAAAGTACGCGTAAGTTCTGAATTTGGAAAGCGAATGGACCCAATAAACAAGGTTGAAAGGTGGCACAGGGGAATAGATATCGCCGCACCAAAAGGCACTCCAGTCATTGCAACGGCAGACGGTTCAGTTGAATTGGTCCAATTTCAACCAAATGGATACGGGAATTTTGTCATTATCAAACATGATGATTCTTATAAAACCAAATATGCACAGATGGATTCGTATCCTGTGAAAATTGGGGATTTGGTACAAAAAGGTGATATAATCGGCTATGTAGGCAGCTCAGGTAGAAGTACTGCCCCTCATCTACATTATGAAGTATATAAAGATGATCAGGTAGTAAATCCTGCAGATTATATCAACGACTACAAACCGGAAGGTTAACGGTTAATTTGACAAAAAGGAGATATCATTCATTGGTATCTCCTTTTTTATGAACTTATTGTTACATTTAGATGTATGTACATTGAATCAACCTTTATTGAATCACGTTTTGAATGGAGCGTAAACATTTTATCAAGCTATTAAGCCTCACACCTTTTGCCATGAGTATGGGAACATTGAATGATTTAAGTCAAATCTCCGACAACTTATCATCATCGGAGAAAATGCCCGTTTTGTTTTTAGGTCATGGGAGTCCGATGAATGCAATAGATGAGAATGAGTTCGTTGCTGGATTTAGAAATGTGGCGAAAAAGATCCCTAAACCAAACGCCATCCTTTGTATTTCCGCGCATTGGTATACCCGTGGCACCAAAGTAACAGTGATGGATTTGCCTCCAACGATCCATGATTTTGGTGGTTTTCCAAAGGCTCTTTTTGATGTACAATACCCTGCTCCCGGAGATCCTAAATTAGCTCAAGAAGCCAAAGCATTGCTTGATCCGGTATTAGTTGAATTAGATGAAAAATGGGGTTTGGATCATGGAGCATGGAGTGTGCTCAAACATTTGTATCCAAATGCTGATGTACCGGTCATTCAGCTCAGTATTGATTTTACAAAACCTCCATCCTATCATTTTGAGTTGGCAGGCAAGTTGAGCAAACTGAGAGAGAAAGGAGTACTAATTATTGGTAGTGGAAATATTCTTCACAATCTCAGATTGGTTGATTTTCAAAATTTCAATAAGGTCGATTATGGTTATGATTGGGCGATAGAAGCACATGAAAAGATCAATAACTGGTTGATTGATGGAAATTACGCGCCATTATTAGATTACAGAAATCAGGGTCAGGCATTACAGTTGGCCATACCTACACCAGATCATTTTTTACCTTTGATTTATGCACTCGGTCTACAAGACAAAAAAGAAACTCTTGAGCTTTTCAACGATAAATTGTTGGCTGGTTCGCTCAGTATGACTTCAATAAAGATTTGCTGACAGAATAAAATCCTAATCTATTTTGATCAATCTCTCAGTATGAGAAGAGCCTTGATATTCGAGTGTAACGAAGTAAATGCCTTTCGGTAGGTTCTCTAAATTAATCTTAAGCTGGTTTAATCCTTGGTTAATAGGTATGAAGGGAATCATTTTTCCATCAATTTGATGCAACCTAAGATTGTACATTACAACATTTTCACCAGTAATTATAAGCTGGTTTTTTACAGGATTTGGGTAAAATCCATAATCCATAATCAAGGTGAATTCAATTCGTTCAATATTGGAATAAGAATAAGCCCCATCAAAATCTGTCTGTTTCAATCTATAATATGAAATTCCCTTTACTGGTACATCGTCAACAAAGTTATAAGCTATCAAATCAGTACTATTTCCGGCACCTTCGATTTTACCTAAATTGTCCCATTCCTTTCCATTTATAGATCTTTCAATCTCGAAAAAGTCATTGTCAATTTCAGTCCCCGTAATCCATTCAATGCAAACCTCATTTTGGCAAACCTCAGCATCAAAACTCATCAATTCTATTGGTAAAGGATTACTTGCTGCATCTGTGGTTCCAACGGTGTAATAGCCATCAAGTAACTGGGCATTTGGAATGATGAATGCAATGTCCTCATCACTAACTACTGGATTTATGGAGTGATCAGCTGTATAATTCTGAAAATCCAGAGGAATTGTGGAGCTATATAAAAGCACATAGCCACTCCCAGCAGGGAATATATCCGTTCCGACAGATTCTTGAATATTGAAAGTAAGTTTGGCGTCAATGGTACCTGTTTTATCCAGGTACCAAACTTTTGAAATTCTTTGTTCAACAATGGGAATAGAAGTAAGATTGGCTGTGGAAGTACCACCTGAAATTCCATTATTTCCGGCGAAAAGATATTCATTGGCCGCATTGAATGTTCCATTGGCCATGGTGATTTTCAAACCACCTGACGCATTACTTTCTACATGACTTTCTGTTAATGTACCATCACTAGTTCCTATTCCCTGTATTCCTAATATATAATCAGCCGCATGGCCTGTGTAATAGTCTGTGCCAGATAAAGTAATGTTGTACTTCCCCGATAAATATTGTTGTACAATCTCTTTTTCGGCACTATTGAGCTCAACACTAAAAGTTATGAATTCAGCAACATCCGCAGCAAAATAGTTTCCCGCGCTGGAATGATTCCTTCCCAATACAAGTGGTGCTGATGCTGGATTATTTAAGCTAATAGATGTTGCATTCGAAGAAATTAAGGATCCGTTGCGGATATGATCTCTTCCACTTGGTCCATAGCTCGAATTTAAAACATAAGGATCTGAGTTTGTGAATCCTTCAAGATTGGCATTTACATAAGCACCTCCTGTGGAATGTCTACTCCGCAACCTACCTACATTTGTTCTTGAAACTAGTTCAAATCCGCCAATACCACCTGAATTTTCCCAGTTTACCAACGTATTGTTGTTCGCCGCATCAACAGCCGCATCATCAAATACTATAAAGTATTCCAAAGCATTGGAACTTGCTAAATCGACACTTGCAGTTTGGAGATAATGGCTTGAACCATTGAAATCAACAGAGGATAAATTGTTTAAACCTGCATTAATATCTGTAAACGTTGCGCTTCCGGTAGAAAGATCGTAACCATGACCACTTTTATCGGCCCATAAAGATATCGAGCCGGCCATTTGCCCACTTTCGGATGTTCCTGCAGAAATGCCATCACCATCCAAATCACTTGCATCAAACCAAACTTCAAGTTTAGATGAACCATCTATTTCACCAATTCCTCCAGGTCCTGTAGTTCCAGTCAACCGTGGAATTTCTGTTCCATATTTTGAAGCCAGATAATTTTCTACTTGTCCTCTTTCGCTCTCACTTAAATTTCGATTATAAACAATCACCTCAGCAATATGCCCGTCCCATGATTCCGTTCCTTGCCGCCCTATGCCGAAATCAGTCCAGGATTGTATTGTGCCATTGTAAGAACTACTGGCACTTGCTTCAACACCTCTTATGTATTGCCCAGTTGTACCAGAACCGTCAGCATAATTGGTCATTATAAAATAAGTGCCAAGTTCCGCCGCACTTATCTGGCTATAATTGACAAATGTACCATTGGACTGAATTAGCCTTCCCCAAAAAACACCTGAATTCGAAACCCACATACCTATGGATTTGGTTGAGGTAGTGCTGCTGAATGCATTACCACTTGGAGCAGCATGAATAAGCCCTATATTATTGCTCGCATACGATCTTGGTTCGGCTACTATGAAAATCATATACGCATCTGCATCAGAAATTCCAGATGATAGAATACGATCACCATTTGCAGCAGTAAAGTTTAGTGCTGGGTTACCTAATATTTGATTGGTCTGATAATCTGGTCTATTTGATGCTTCTACGGCATCAATACCATACCCACTTTGATCACGCCACCTGCCCACAGCACCCCCGTTCAAGACAGAATGACTACTACCGTCTTCTACCCCGCAATCACCCTTCAACCAAAGAACCAAATTAGATATTCCATCCATAGAATCCACTCCACCTGGTCCAGTGCAATCACCTTCTTTTTGACTACCTACACTGTAAAAAGTAGCGGGATTATTTCTATTCTCATTTTGTGTCGCAATCCAATTGGCCGTTCTAGTAGAATTGTATGTTGTATCTGAAGATGGATTTGTAGAAACCGACGCGTTTCCGTAAAATATTTCAAGATTCGTATCAGCAGTTGCCTTCAAAGATGGGACAGTTACATAAATCTCGTAATTCCCAGTAGCCCCGTCATAAGAGTGAATTATAAAGTCTAACCAACATCTGCAGTCTTTTAGCATCAATTGGATATCATAGCCATTGGCATTTTCTATCAATCCCCCGTTTGCAGTTGTTTTAAATTGATCCGCAGTTATTGATAAATAGACAGGAAAGTCAACGAAATCGCTACTACCTGCTACCTTTGTATTATCAATAATAATTGACTTGCTCTTGCTAAAAGAACATTGAGCAAATCCATTCTCGTGAATCAAGAAAAAAGCAACTATAAAGATTAACAAAAAGGATAAACCTGTTTTCATTTTGAATTGGTGAATTCTATGAAATAATAAGACTCTAATTTATGGCGTTTGTTTGAGATTAATTTGAATTAATCGATGAGTGAACAATTTTAAGACTTAAAGTGTCGAAATCAATCGTATGAATATTTTACCCAAAATTATTTTTATTCTATTCATCATTTTTCAATTTGAAATCTCCGCTCAGATAGACCAATCTGCTGTGGATGATTTTGCGAGAAATTATGCCTATAAACATAAAGTTTCTCTAAGTGATATTGAAGCTATTTTGACTCAGGCAGAGTACCAACCTACCATCATTGAGAAGATGGAAAAACCGGCAGAAAAAAGTATGACCTGGACTCGATACCGCAATATTTTTCTAACCAACGAAAGGATAAAGGCAGGTGTGGAATTTTGGCAAGAAAATGAAAATACGCTTAAAGAAGTCAGTTTTGAGTCTGGTGTACCCGAAGAAATTATAGTTGGTATACTCGGTGTAGAAACCTTTTTTGGTCAAAGAAAAGGAAGCTACAAAGTACTTGATGCGCTTTATACCCTAGCCTTTGGCTATCCAAAACGTTCTAAATTTTTCACTTCGGAATTGGAAAAATTCATTGAATTAACTCAAAAGGAAAACCTCGATATTGCCAGTGTAAAAGGATCCTACGCAGGAGCCATCGGCTATTGTCAATTCATGCCAAGTAGCTATTTGGCTTATGCCAAAAGTTATGATGATGGAGGAAGCAAGGACTTGGTCAACTCAGTAGATGATGCAATTGCGAGTGTGGCTAATTATCTGGAGGTGCATAAGTGGAGTAATGGCGAACCAGTTGTTCAAAAGGCGATTAATTCTTCTGAAATATCCATTGAAAAGCAGTCATTAAAACCTAGCCATAAATTGAGTCATTATGAGAATCTTGGTTTTCAAATGGAAAACAATCAATCAACAACCGAATCTGTGACTTTGATAGAATTGGAACTAGATGAAGGAAAGGAATATTGGTTTGGTTACAACAACTTTTATGTAATCACACGCTACAACCACAGTCCGATGTATGCGCTGGCTGTTTATCAGTTGGGTCAGGCAATGAAATCGATGAAACTGGAAACGGAATAGAGATCACTTTCACCACTCCACCATTAACATCAGGTTTGGAGCAAAACCAATCGCGTTGCGATCGACAAGCAAAACCGAAGGCTCAGCTGCTCTTGTAACCTGATCTGTCAAATTTGTTTGGTTATATGTATTGAGTATCGATAGTCCAAATGTTGTTTGATATGGTCTTCCCTCTTTTTTAGGTAATTTATAAGAGGCTGAGATATCCAGGGTATGCACGTTTTTAAACCGATGCGGATAACCGTTGAATGGGCTTTTTATTGGGGGTCTTCCAGGAGTTTTTGGAATGCCGGCGGACATTTGATCAAACGAAGTTTTAGCTACCAAAAATTCAGGACTTTGAGCATATAATCCTGATGCGTATCGCCAGTTTCCACTCAAACTAAAATTTCCTTTATTTAAAGTCCCACCAATAAAAAAAACATGTGGCTGATCGTATTTTGAATGATACCTCACATTTTTTAAAGAATCAAAACTGAGGAAAATATGGCTAAAGGTATAACCCATCCATACATCCGCATTTTCAAATATTTTCTTTTTTGCAAAAAGATCCACACCATAAGTTTGTTGATCGGCATTGTCAAAAACAAAACCATTCTCTGGTCTTTTTTCAACCGAATAAGTCATATTATTTGCGGTTTTATTGTAAAATTCAACATCAAAAACCAGTGTTCCCATGGACAATAAAAATCCCAACATACTTTGAGATCCTTTTATAAAATCTATCTTATCATCTGCCAATAACCATAGTTCATTGTCGAAACCAGATCCGCTGAATTCAAGATATTTAACCTGACTAAGATATTGACGATATAAACCGAAAGAACCTTTGATCATGAATTGATTATGGAAGTCATAACTAAAGTAGGTACGTGGTAAAATAGCTAAATCTTGTTTTCTAGTGTAATAAGTACCCCTTACTCCAATTCCTAATGACAGTCGCTCAATACTATTAACTAACATACTGAAGTATGGCGAAAGGCTATATGAATCAGTTAAGCCCTGATTTGAAACTGGAAAAGCTGGCTGATTAGCAGGACTGTTAATCCCTCTAAAAAGGAAATCAATTTTTTGATAATTCAAGGAAAAGCCACTTGTGAACAATATTGATTGCATTGAACCAAATTCAAATTCTTGATTCACACTCAGGTCGGTTAAATTTTCTAGTGATTTGACTTGGGAATTCCTTCCCTGTTTAAAAAATACATTGTAGTCAGAATAAGTGAATGAGCTTCTAGAAGCAACATTTTTACTGACTATCGTAATTAGATTGGCATTAAAACCAATATTTCGAAAGCCATTGACTTGCTTGTCTTTTATGCTGTCTACAGCGGTGGTATAACCTGTGAAGGTTCCTGCATATATACCCGTCATTGACAATTTTGTGTTCTTATTGATTGGTATTTCCAGTTTGGCATTGTAGTCTTCATAAAGCACCTGAAAATCAGAAGCCTCAGGATTGATTGATAAATTATCAGCAGAAGTAGCATCATACACCATATCAGATATGGCTTTTAGTTTCGGTGAGCTCAATGTCACGGGAAATGATCTTCGCCCCGCAACCGCCAATCCTATTTTATTTTTCAATAATGCCGTTTTCGCATATCCTGTAGCATAAAGTGAATTAAGCCCTAGACCATAAGTAGATTCTTGTGTTAGTTCAGTCGCTGAATTGATCTCTACTGCTCCTCCTACTCTTCCGCCCAACCGAGGATGCATACCACTGCGATATACATTGACACTTTCTACAAGTTTAGGATTGTATGGAGAGATGGTACCAAAATAATGTCCACGGTGATAGATAGGAATATTATCATATAAAATAAGAGACTGATCGGTAGAGCTTCCACGGATAAAAAGGTTTCCTGGTCGGTTGTCTGGTGTACTTACTCCTGGTAGTAAGGCAAGGGAGGCAAAAATATCTCCATCAGTTTCTCCCGGCAATGATGGTAAATCAGCTACTTTAATGGAAATCCTTTGATCTATTGGATCAAGGCTGATTCCTTCTGTGAGATAATCCTCTATGACGAGATCTTCCAAATAGACAGTAGCCGGTGTAAGTTGTAATGATAATTTCTCTGTATTTAAAATTTGATTCAAGGTGATAGGATGTCGTTTATACCCTAGCGCATAAACCTCGATTTTATCATCAATACGTGGTTTATAATCAAATGTGAAAATCCCTTCTGCTGAACTTTTTCCTGATGATACTGGATTTCCATTGATAATAATGGTTACAAAATGATCTGAGAGATTTTTGGTGTCAAGACTGTCTGAAAGAGTCACTTGATAACTCCTTTCTTTTAAAGCCAAAATGTAATATCCGGGCGATATTTCATCTATGGCAATCGGACTACTTCTGTTTATAAACTCTAAACCCTCAGTTATGGAAATGGCCTTATAATCGAAATCTATTTGTATAAGCTTTACCACTTCGGGATCAAAAGAAAAGCTAATACTATCAATGCTTTCGAAATGCTGTAACGCATATCCCAACGGATATAATTTGATAGGATTTTGGCCGAATGCATTAATGCAACAAAAAAGCATCAATGCAACAATTGATTTTCGCATAGTAGGAATCTCTGGTACCTGACTTAATATCAATTTGAAAGATACAATTCATCGCCTTCCAAGCGGTAATTGATATCCATTGGGTCAAATATAATTCTCAATGTAAGATTTAGATCATCTTTGGGAAAAGTACCTGTGTACTTACGCTTTGTGTTTATGTCTTTGTGGTGTACATGAAGTCCGTAAGTTGCTTCAAGGGTGCTAAATACCTGAAGTAAAGATGCATCTTTAAATGAATGAACATTTTGTAACCAATCAGGCCGGCTCACATCTGGATAGACTTGTTTATTCCAATTACTATCTTCAAATAACCAACTTTCACCTGCGGAAATAACTTCCGACTTGCCCTCAATTGTTGATTTTACTTTTCCTTCAAAACAGATCACAGCAAGATTGCTGTAAAACTCCTCCACTTCAAATCTAGTACCCAATACTTCTATTGAACCCTTAGAAAGCTTAATAGAAAATGGAGCACCCTTTTCAATTTCAAAATAACCCTTTCCGGAAAGATTAATATTTCGACTATTTTCTGACCAATCCTCAGACTTCCAGCTTAAAGTAGCACCTCCAGCAAGAAAGGCTTTAGAAAGCCCATCCGGAAGAACAATTTCCTTCACTTCTCCAGCTTGCGCTGTAAAAGTTGTTCCAGAACCAATTGATTTAAAATAAAAAACAGAAGCCAAGATCAGAAGTGATAAAGATGCAGCCACTAACATGATTCTTTGAAAAGAGAATTTTACAACTTTAGCCTCTTTCTCAGACAAAATTATCTTCTCGTATTCTGGTAAAAAACCCTGATTGACAGGTGTCCAGGTATCAACTTCCTGAAGGATTTGTTTGTATTTAAAGAAATCCTCTTTTGATATTTTAGACAATACTTGTTCGTCAGAAAGCTGACCATCAAGCCATTGGGAAATGAGTGTTTCGGAGTGTTCTTCGTTTGACATTGTCATTGTCTTATTGAAATTGAAACGGGTAAGTAATCAGAAACCCTACTTTCACAACTTATAATTTTCGTCCTCATCCAAGGAGGATTTCAGACTTTTAAGCGCATTGCTCACATGCTTTTCTACTGTCTTGATATTGATGTCAAGTGATATTGCTATTTCCTTATAAGACATCTTATCTATGCGACTTAGAAGAAAAGCAGCGCGTTGTTTTTCAGAAAGCGTCGAAATGCATCTCTCCAATTTTGCTTTAAACTCTGTCTCACGATACATAAATTCAGGGTTGAATTCCATTCTTGCACTTTTGGTATCCGAGCGCTTTTCAAATTTCAAAACAACCTTTTGGTGGTCCACTTCATCGAGGAAAATCCGGTTTGCTGTGGTAAAAAGATAACTTTTCGACTTTTCGAAAATCACTTTTGTACAATTGATCCAAAGCTTGGTGAATGCCTCCTGAGCAAAGTCACATGCCTTCTCCAAATCACCAAGTTTGTAATAGAGAAAATTTCTAAGAGGCTTTACATTGGCTTCATAGATCTCCTGAAAAACTTTTTCCTGACAAACAGATGGTTGGTTCTCGCTCAATGGCTGTTTTTTATGCGATTAAAATCAAATTCAAATATAACAAGCGAATATTTCCTTTCTCTGTTACTGACTCAATTGTATTTGACTAATTGCAATTGAGCGATTTAAACGCCATATTTTTCTCTCGAATTTTTATTGACAATCCAAAATGCTTAGTTCAATGGTCTACCGCGCCACCATGTGGCAAGTGATGATCCAGTGATATTCATTAAAGGTCCAAAAACGGCAGGAGCCAATCCCATACTTGCAACTTTGCCCATTTGCAAAGCAATACCAGAAGCCAATCCGGAATTTTGCATACCCACTTCTATGGCGATAGTTCGACTTGATTTTTTATCCATGCCCAACAACCTGCTTAGAAAATAACCCATGGTATAACCGAGACAATTATGAATCAGAACGATGATTATCAATAGTAATCCAATGTCCATAAGTGAATCACGTCCTGCGGCTGTTATGACAGTAATGATTATGGCTATTCCGGCCATGGATACTTTTGGTAATGCACGGTCAAGCCTAGGGAATTTGCCATGTGCAAAATGATTAAAAACAAGCCCTGCTCCTATGGGCAGCAATACGATTTGAGATATACTGATCAACATGGCCGTAAAATCAATTGGCACAAGCTGATCTGCCAGAAGCTTCATCAAAAAGGGTGTCATAATCGGGGCTACAATAGTCGCTACAGCAGTCAAGGTAAGAGACAGTGCGAGATTGGCACCAGAAATAAATGACATAACATTTGATGCCAATCCACTTGGAGAGCAACCTACTAAAATCACTCCAGCAGCAATTTCCGGTGGCAAATCAGTCACATAAACCAATCCAAATCCTACTAAAGGCATGATGGTGAATTGGCATAATAAACCAATCAAGACACCCTTGGGCATTTTGATCACATTTACAAAATCTTTGAAACTCATGGCTGTGCCCATTCCAAACATGATGACGATCAACAAAGGAATAATGAGCTCTTTGAATTCAAAATCACCAAAGCCAATGAAATATTCAGGAAATGAAAGAGATGCGGTAACTGCCGCAAAAATTATCAGGGTGAAAGAAAAACCTTGTAAATGATCAATAAAATTTATCGCATAGGCCAACAAGGCAAATGTGAATATGAATGTGATTTTACAAGCTAAGGTTTGATTCAAAAGCCAAAAAATAAGCGCACTGGCAAATGACAATACACAAATCCAAAGCAACCAACTAACTCTCCGCTTTATCATTTAAGACCTTATTACCTGATGAGATTCTTGACATCCTGTTCGAAGGATAACGCCAATTCTTTATGTCGAAAGGTATTTAGAAGGATAGATGATTTGTCATCCATTATCAAATAAATATTGAGTTCTCGCAGACCATATTTCTTGATCACCACCTTGTCAACTGATTTCAGTTTTATGATTTTCTCGGAGATTCTTAGGGTAAAAAAAGACCTGTAAAAACTGAGTTTGTCTTTTTCCTCTCTTTCCAATATTTGTAAAAAGAATGTGGATCGCTTGATCAAAACTAAAAAAAGCAGATAAACGATCACCACAGTTATTATCGAGCCCATCGTGCTGAATCCCTGATTTTTCAGCACCTGAGTGATGAAAATGCATGAAATACCAACCAAGATGGTCATGAGCGACATCCTTCGAGAATGTGATCGGGTGTTGAGTGGAATAGATTTACGATTCACTTTTTTTTTTACAATTCTCTAACCCAAATGTTTCTGAAACGCATTTTATCACCATGATCCTGAATGACTAGTGGCAATTTCTCTGGATGTTTGATGTAATATGGTGTGCCTCGATAACATGTAGGGCCTAGCAACTCCACATTGTTTTGTACCAAAACGCCATTGTGAAAAACTGTAACTCTCGCAGGACTCAACATGGTGCCTTTTTCAGAAAACTTTGGTGCCATAAACACAATATCATAAACCTGCCATTGCTCGGGTGGTCTTGAAGCATTCACAAGTGGGATAACCTGCTTGTAAACAGAAGCGGCCTGACCGTTACTATAAGTTTCGTTTTTATAGGAATTCAATACTTGCACTTCGTATATGCCCATAAAAATAATCCCACTATTTCCGCCTCCTTGACCTTTTTTGTCGGCAGGCATGATTGGGGCAGTCCATTCGACATGAAGTTGAATATCTCCAAAGGACGTTTTAGTCGCAATTGATCCTGAGCCCGGAAAAACCTCTAATTCACCATTTTTTAATGTCCATTTGGCTTCCTCTCCTTTGTAGTTGGTTTGGATTTTTGGAATCATCACTTCAAATCCCTCCATATCTTGTGGTGATCCAAACTGTGCCATCTGAAATTGATCCAAATTCTTCCCATCGAACAAAACAATTGCATCTGAGGGAGCTGAAGTACCAAAACCAGGTGTCACCAACGGAACGTCAACGAAAAGTTCAGTAACAGTAGGGTCTTTTTGTGAAACAGGGAAATCCTGTGAACTTGCCGCGAAAAACAGCATCATTGAAGTTAGGGCTAGAATTATTTTCATCTTTTGGGTTTAGTTGAAAGGCTAAAGCTATTGAAATAAAATAAGAGCGAGCAACTGTCAAATTCCAAATTTTGAATATCGGGGAATAAAAATGTATAAAAAAAGCCATCACAACGAATCATGATGGCTACAATATTATGATGCAGATATTTTATGCCAAAACGGCCTTAACTTTCTCTGCTGCATCTTTTAATACAATTGCAGATGTTACTTTCAAACCTGATTCTTCGATGATTTTCGCGCCTTCTTCAGCATTTGTTCCCTGAAGTCTCACGATGATTGGCACTCTAATCTCGCCAATGTTTTTATAAGCTTCTACTACCCCACTTGCAACTCTATCACAACGAACGATACCTCCGAAGATATTGATCAAGATAGCTTTAACATTAGGATCTTTAAGGATAATTCTGAAACCAGCCTCAACAGTTTGTGCATTTGCCCCACCCCCAACATCAAGGAAGTTGGCAGGTTCACCACCAGATAATTTAATAATATCCATAGTAGCCATAGCTAGTCCAGCGCCATTTACCATGCAGCCTACATTGCCATCAAGCTTCACGTAATTCAGCCCATTTTGACCGGCTTCAACTTCCAAAGGATCTTCCTCACTCAAGTCTCTTAGTTCGGCCAAATCCTTGTGTCTATATAATGCATTGTCATCCAGATTTACTTTAGCATCTACAGCTAAGATTTTGTCGTCAGATGTTTTCAATACTGGGTTGATCTCAAATTGTGATGAGTCAGTTGCCAGATAAGCTTTGTACAATGAATAAATGAACTTCACCATTCCTTTGAATGCTTCCCCTTCTAAACCCAATGCAAAAGCCACTTTTCTTGCCTGAAAACCTTGCAATCCTATTGCCGGATCGATCCATTCTTTGATGATTTTTTCAGGAGATTCCTCTGCTACGGTTTCTATATCCATACCTCCTTCTGTTGAAGCCATGATCACATTGCAACCTTTGGCTCTATCCAAAAGAATGGAAAGATAATATTCCTTAGGCTCTGAAGCACCTGGATAGTACACATCCTGAGCCACCAAAACTTTACCTACTTTCTTGCCCTCTGGTCCTGTTTGGTGCGTCACCAACGTGCCACCAAGGATACCTTTTGCTTTTGCAGAAACTTCATCCAAACTTTTGGCCAAAACAACTCCATTTGAGCCTGTTTCTTTCACCTTTCCTTTACCTCTACCTCCGGCATGAATTTGTGCCTTTATTACGTACCAGGTAGTTCCTGTTTCTCTGTTAAGTTCTTTCGCAGCTTCCAATGCCTTTTCAGGGGTGTCGGCTACAATTCCTTCCTGGATGGTCACACCATATCCTTTCAGGATCTGCTTGGCTTGATATTCGTGGATATTCATGAATGTCTGATTATTATTTGAGGTAAAAGGCAATGCTCATTGCCGTGTCGTTAATTTTTCTGTTGCGAATCTACGTTATAAGGCTTGGTTTTTCAAGAATTGAATCATTTGGTTTGGTTAAAAAAACCTATCTCTATATTTGCGACATGCTAAAAGCAGAAGGTATTTTCAAAGCTTATGGACACATTCCTGTATTGAAAGGAATTGAGCTTCATATCAAGCCGAATGAGATTGTGTCAGTGGTAGGCTCTTCTGGAGCTGGCAAAAGCACATTGCTCCATATTTTAGGGACTCTGGATTCACCAGATTCAGGATCATTAACTATTAATGGCACAAACGTTTTATCATTGGGATCTCAGAAAATGGCCAATTTTAGGAACAAAGAAATTGGTTTCATCTTTCAATTTCACAATCTGCTTCCCGAGTTTTCTGCACTCGAAAATATTATGATCCCAGGCTTGATTGGCGGGCGAAATGAAGCTGAAGTTAAAGCCAGAGCCGAGGAACTATTGAAAATACTCAATATTTCCGACCGATCTGACCACAAACCTTCAGAGCTTTCCGGCGGTGAGCAACAGCGTGTTTCAGTAGCCAGAGCGCTGATTAATAGCCCTTCAATTGTTTTTGCTGATGAACCGAGTGGTAATCTGGATTCAAAAAATGCTGAGGAATTACATCATTTGTTTTTTGATTTGAGATCGAAACTGAATCAAACTTTTGTCATCGTTACACACAATGAGCATCTAGCCAATATGGCGGATCGAAAACTTGTAATGGCAGACGGAATCATCGAAAAATGAGTTTTCTGACTCAAGGCGTCCGATATATGCTCATTGCAACTTTTGTGTTCTCACTCATGAAAGTTTGCGTGAAGCTTATCCCCCATATCCCTGCAATAGAAATCATCCTTTTTCGCTCTGTTATTTCGCTGGTAATCTGTGTATATTATCTCAACAAACAAAAAGTATCAGTATGGGGAAACAACAAGCCCGTGCTAATCTTGAGAGGTGTCGTTGGCGCGATCGCCCTAATTACATTCTTCACCTTACTCCAGCAGATACCATTGGCAACTGCCACAACGCTTCAGTATTTAGCTCCAATTTTCACCGCTATTTTGGGAATATTTTTAGTTAAAGAAAAAGTAAAACCAGTTCAATGGATATTTTTCGCATTGAGTTTTGCTGGTGTAATCATGGTTCAAGGATTTGATTCGCGGATTTCACATAAACATCTGATCATGGGAATCATCGCCTCTTTATTTATGGGTCTGGCCTATAATTTCGTACGGAAACTTAAAAATTCAGAGCATCCACTGGTTATAATTTTTTATTTCCCACTTGTGATGTTACCTGTCACGGGAATATGGTCTGCTACGATTTGGGTTCAGCCCGAAGGATGGGATTGGCTGATACTTCTCGCTGTTGGACTCTGCACTCAAATAGCACAATATTTTATGACAAAATCCTATCAATCTGAGGAAGTTTCGAAGGTGTCAATTATCAACTATGTCAGTATTATCTATGCCTTAACTTTTGGTTGGCTGATTTTTGATGAGACTTTCAATCTGATGACTTATGCAGGAATGGGATTGGTACTGGTTGGGGTCGTTTTAAACGTTGTTCTAAAAAATAAAGGCTGATAAAAGTAGCCGTTCAGCAACTCAAAGCAATGATTCAGAAATTAAGACATCTTAGGTTGGAGATTCTTATTTTCTTTAAACCTATTCTACAACTATCGCCTATGAAGTACCTTCTGGTTTTTGGAATCACTTTAGTTCACCTTGTTGCTTGCTCGGGACAAATTCCTGACAGAAATGATCTCTTTAAAAAACTAAACGCTTCACAGAATGATAGCGTCAAGGCTGTGGTGCTCAATACGATTGCTCGCACATATGTTCGGGAAAATAAAGATTCAGCTTTACATTATTTCGATCTGGCTATTCTCAAATCTCAGGAGATTGATAAGCCCTCTTTAGAAGTTAATGCGCTCAATTTGATGGGAATGACCCATGCTATTTGGGGAGATTTTGATTCTGCCCAAAAAAGCTTGGTTGAAGCACTCAATGTATGCGAGACATATGAGCTTGACTCAGTTAAGCATCAAACGTATTTTGGCTTGGCCAATGTGGTAGAAAGTAAAGGTGATTTAAAGAAAGCTTTAGAATACTATTTGGTTGCGTTAAAGTACTTCGAAAAGACTCAGGCATATAAGAGCATTAACCGAACCAAAGCCAATATTTCATATATCTACATGAACACTGGAGATATGGAAAAGGCCTACGGTTTTATCAAACAAAGCAATAAATATTACAAAGAAGTAGGCGCTCTGCGCCAATTGATGAATGGTTACAGCCGACTTGGAACGTTATTCTCTCAAATGAATCAACGTGATAGTGCTATTCATTACCATGATAAAGCACTTCATTTAGCCCAAGATTTAGAAGACGACTTGAGTAAATATGAAATAGAAATCACCTTAGCAAACACGCTGTTTCGTCAGGAAAAATTCAATCAAGCCGCAGAGCACTATAGAGATGTCATTTCCTATTCAGAAAAACAGGGGGGAAACCCTAGCTCCACGCTCAATGCCTACTCCTCGATTTCAGTTTGCTATCTAATGATGAACAAACCCAAGCAAGCAAACATCTATTTCAAAAAAGGAAAAGATATGCTACCCTCTGTCAGTGAAAAGAAAAGTATCATTGACTACTATCACAAAATGTTTCTATTCGACTCACTAAACGGGAATTATAAACAAGCCATCATCAACTATCAAAAACATATTAACCTAAAAGACAGCCTTTTTAATATTGAAAAGCATGAGCAACTCGCTGAGTTAGAGACCCAATACGAAACAGAAAAAATCACCAATCAACGTAATCTCGCTGAAGAAAGGGCCCTTTTGGCGGAGACAGAAAGTCGCCAAAATCTAATCCTCTTTATCAGCTCTCTGCTGGTCGCCATCTTTATTGTCATTTCCTCCTTTTTCTATTTTTCAAAGCTCAAACAAGCCAGACAGTCCGAAATAATTGCGCTTGAACTGCGTGAATCGCAGCGACGACTGGCTTTGGAAAAACAATATCGTGATAGCGAACTGAAAGCACTGAAAGCCCAGATGAATCCGCATTTCATCTTCAACGTCCTCAACTCCATCCAGGAGTTCATTGTGCTCAACCAAAAGGATTTGGCAAGTGATTATCTGGCCATGTTTGCCGATCTGATCCGAGGCTATCTTCATTACAGCAGTCTTGGCCATCTTCCATTGGCCGATGAGATAGAAAGCATCAATCAATATCTGGAACTTGAGAAATTGCGCTTTGGAGAGTCCATGGAATTTGATGTCACATTTGAGCCTAGACTCAATACCGAGGTTATCAAAATCCCGACGATGATTATACAACCCTATGTGGAAAATGCCATCAAACATGGGCTTTTTTCAAAAAAAGGAGATAAAAACCTGACCGTCGATTTTCGGTCGTCAGACGAAGAAACGATTATCTGCACCATAACTGACAATGGAGTGGGTCGGGCCAAAGCTTTGGAACTAAAACAGCATAGTCCTGCCAAATACAAGTCCTTTGCTACGGAGGCCAATGCCTCCCGTTTGGAGCTTTTCAATCAAATGACCAGCAAAAAAATAGGGGTTGAAACTGAAGATCTAACCGACGAAAATGGACCGAGCGGAACACGCGTAATCATCACCATACCCACCATCAAAGAATGAAAGTAACCATCATAGATGACGAGGCAAAAGCCAGAAACCTCCTCAAAATATTGATTGAGGAAAACTGTAAAAACGTTACCGACATTCAGGAAGCTGGTAATCTGCTTGACGGTGTTGAGATCATCAAACAGCAGAAACCGGATATCGTATTTTTGGATATCGAAATGCCAGGTCATACAGGTTTGGAGATTCTGGACTTCATCGATCGTGATGATTTCAATTTTGAAATTGTGTTTACCACTGCCTACAGCGAATATGCCATTCAGGCGATTCAACTGGCTGCTCTCGATTACATTCTAAAACCTGTAAGGGCTAGCAAAGTAAAAGATGTGGTACAAAAAGCTTCAACGTTTCTAGGCAAGTCTAAGCTCACCAAACAGATCGAAGAGCTCAAAAACGTATTTCAATCCTCATCTTTTAAAAAAATAGGTCTGCCAGTAAGTGATGGTGTTGAATTCGTGCCTTTCAATGATATAGTAGTTATGGAAGCAGATGGCATGTACACTAAAATCGACACCATATCATCCAATTACCTGATAAGCAAGCCGCTAAAATACTTTGTCGAGTTACTAGGTAAGATTAATCAATTCTATCGTCCGCACAGATCATTCCTGATCAACCTGCAGCATATCAAAAAGTATGTAAAGGCCGATGGAGGCTACATAATCATGGACAATGAAAAGTCTGTATCGCTTTCTAAAGAAAAGACCGATGAGTTCATAGGACTGATGAAAAACCTATAGCCTGTAGATCTTTTAAAAGTGCAATCAAACCTTTAGAAACTGAAATTGGGGTTTCAGCAATTGACTTAAAATTTAGCCTCTCTTCGATCATAGTTTTGAATCAATACAATCAAAATTAATGACCGATGAAAAAACTATTTACATTCTTCTTTCTGATCGCGTTAAGTTCTGGACTTATTATAGCCCAGACACTAAGATCGGAATACACTTTCACTAGTGGCTCTTTACAGAACTCCGTTAATGCAACTGATTTCACTCAAACAGGAACTGCTTTAACCTTCATTACAGGGGTTGAAAATCAAATATCTGGTGCGATTTCACTAAATGGGGATGTTCTCAATAATCCAAGCTGGGTTTCTGACAATGGATCAGGACAAAATGACTTTAGTGTGGCTTTTTGGATAAAAACATCTGACAACAGCAGCACCATCAAGGAAGTAATTAATCATTACACTACCTATGGATGGAAATTCACACTTGCCAATGGCAATCTCAGCTTCTACGGAAAATTCTTTACTGCCGGCACCAGTACAAGCAATCAACCAGCCCCACACACCTACACTTTCAGTGGCATTGCCGATGGGGAATGGCATTTCATTTTATTAACATTGGACCAATCTGCTGCTTCCGCCGGCGGGGGGGCAGAGTACTCAAGAGTTCGCTACAAAATTTATATCGATAATGTGCTTAAATCCAATATCGAGAAACAAAAAGTAAACATAGGTAACCATTACACCATACCTAATGCCCAAATTTATATTGGGGATAACAAAGATCTAAATGGAATAAGATACACTGATGGTTTAGACAATTTCCGATACTACACAGGGTTGCTTGATGCAACAGCTATTGCCACTCTATATAACGAGTTTGTAGACGCTACAAATCCACTTGCAGTAACACAGGATATTGCGGTACAACTCGATGAAACCGGAAATATAACAATTGAATCTAGCGATGTAAACGATGGATCATCCGACAATCGAACAGGCACTGGTGATCTGATTTTATCACTTGATCAATCTTCATTTGATTGTGATGATATAGGCGAAAATACGGTAACGCTTACAGTGGCTGATGGTTCTGGGAATACTGCCACTGCATCAGCAAAAATAACAGTTGAAGATGCCGCTTTCCCATCAGTGATCACTCAAGACCTTAGTCTGTTTCTTGATGCAGACGGACTAGCTTCCATCACCTCTACAGATGTTGACAATGGGAGTTCTGATAATTGTGGTATTGACCAAATGACATTAGATATCAAGGATTTCACATGTGATAACCTTGGATCAAATACAGTAACACTAACTGCAACAGATGTTTCCGGAAACAGTAGCCATGCTACTGCCACTGTAACTATTCAAGATTTAACGGTACCGACTGTCATTACGCAGGACGTAAGCGTTTCTCTTGATACAAATGGTTCAGCAAATATTAGTGCCATTGATATAGACAATGGAAGTTCAGACAATTGCTCCATCTCAGCGATGGCGCTTGATATTAGCACATTCAATTGTGATGACATTGGCGCAAACACGGTGACATTAACAGTAACCGATGTTGCTGGAAATACGAGCTCAGCGACTGCAATTGTTACAGTAGAAGATAACACTGATCCGATCGCAATAACGCAGAATATAAGTGTTACGCTGGACCAAAATGGAGAGGCCATCATCACCGCTTCCGACATCAACAATGGATCAACAGACAATTGTGGTATCGCAAGTATAGATTTAGATGTTACAACTTTTGACTGCTCAAATATTGGAGAAAACATTGTAACCTTAACTATAACTGACAATCAGACAAATACAAATACAGAAACTGCAACGGTAACAATAAATGAAACAACAGCACCTGTGGCATTAGCACAAGACTTAAGCATTTTTTTAGATTCTGATGGTCTGGCCTCTATCCTACCCAAAGATGTAGACAATGGCAGTTCTGATAACTGCAGCATTGACAACTTATCACTCGATATTTCAGCTTTTACTTGCGATAATCTTGGTGCAAATACAGTGACACTTTCCGTTACTGATGCATCTGGAAATGTGAGTACCACCTCTTCCACTGTTACAGTTCATGACAATACTAAACCTGTTGCAATTGCTAAAGACATCACTATATCGCTTGATGCAAATGGTTCAGCTACTATAAATCCTTCAGAAATTGACAATGGAAGCACTGATAATTGTTCTATTGCGGATAAAAGTCTCGATATCCACACATTTACTTGTGATCATTTAGGTGCAAATACAATAACGCTTACGGTTACAGATGCTGTGGGTAACACCAACGTTGCGACTGCAATAGTTACTGTGGAAGACAGCACTGAGCCAGTAGTAAGCACTCAGAACATCAACATTACACTTAATCAAAATGGTGAAGCAACCATAGCTACGACTGACATAAATGATGGCTCGATCGACAACTGTGGTATTGCTAGTATGGAGCTTGATATTACCTCATTTGATTGCTCAAATGTTGGTGTAAATACCGTGAACTTATCTGTAACTGACAACTCAGGAAATACCGGAACAGCCACTGCAACAGTTACAGTAAGTGAGACCACTCCACCTGTAGTGATGGCACAGGACATCACCATATCTCTAGATGCAAGTGGGTTGGCTTCCATCACGCCAGAAAATATTGACAATGGAAGCACTGACAACTGCGGCATAGATCATATGACGCTAGACGTATCAGACTTCTTGTGTGATGATTTGGGAGCAAATACAGTAATACTGACCGTCACAGACGCATCTGGAAATACTAGCACCGCTACAGCAACAGTGAACGTAGAGGACAACACCGATCCCGTAGTAATTACTCAGGATATTACAATCGAATTGGACGCTACCGGTGCTGCAAATATCACTGCTGCCGATATCGACAATGGAAGTTCTGACAATTGTGGAATTGATCAAAAGACAATCGATGTGAATTCATTCTCCTGTAGTGATTTGGGAGCAAACAGCGTACAATTCATAAGCACAGATGCAAGTGGTAACACCTCAAGTGCAACTGCCACAGTTACGATTGTGGACGTAATAGCTCCTATTGTTATTGCACAAAATATTGAGGTGAGATTAGATGCTATCGGACAAGCTACCATAACAACCTCTGATGTGGACAATGGCTCTTCAGATAACTGTAGTCTGACGCTCACTTTGGATAAATCGGTATTTACTTCCTCAGACCTAGGGCAAAACACTGTGAGTTTAACAGGAACCGATCTATCGGGTAATACAGCAACAGCTTCTGCTGTGGTGACTGTTTCGCCTTTTCAACAGACACAGACGATCACATTCGGTAGCATTGCCGATCAGCAATACGGAATTGGCACTACACTAGGAGCTACAGCATCAAGCCAGCTTGGTGTGAGTTATTCTGTCATCGAGGGTCCTGCCAGCATCGTTTTTGACCAGGTTTCATTTACAGGAATTGGAAGCGTGACAATCGAAGCATCACAAAATGGAAATGATTTTTATCTGCCAGCTGAGACTGTTCGTCACACGTTCACAGTAAATCCAGCTATCTTGATCGCCAGTGCAGAAGATATGCAAATCACCTATGGTGATGCTATTCCCACGTTTACACCAATAATCAAAGGTTTTGTAAATAGTGAAGATGAGTCGGTGCTATTGACTGCTCCAGAAGTAAATACGACCGCTATTGACAATAGCGATGCAGGTATTTATCCAATTTCAATCAGTGGAGGATCGGCCGCCAACTATGGTTTCAGTTATGGTGATGCAGAGCTTACCATTCTGAAGGCAACAGCAACAATTGAACTCTCTGACTTAGATCAAGAAGCAGATGGCACGATAAAGTCTCCAACAGTCATAACGACTCCTGCTGAGCTCAATTATTCTATTACTTTTAATAGTGAATCATCTGCTCCGAGCACACCTGGTATATATCAGGTGGTAGTGACCATTGATGATTTAAACTATGAAGGCACCACGAACGGAGCTTTTGAATTGACCGAACCTGCCCTATTGAGCATACAGGAAACGGCATTTGAAGTTTACCCAAATCCCACTTCGGAGTTTGTGTTTGTTCAGAGCATACAATCAGAGCCGGTATTCATTCTTGATTTAGATGGTACAAGAGTGTTGGATGGAAGAACAAATTTGAAACTCGATGTTTCGAGTCTCTCACCGGGGATATATATTATACTAACAAATGATAAATCTGAAAGACTGATCAAAAGATAAATGTGGAGTTAGAACATGAGTTGATAAATAGAAACAACTCCTCAGCCCGGCTCAGATGAGCTGGGCTTTTTTGTAGAAAGCTTTCATTAAGAGAATAAATACTGCCCTTAATCCAATTTAAGAATTTCAATTTTGTGGAGAAATCATCTTTTTGAAAATTATAAAATGACAAAAACATTTGAAATCTGCGTCTTCTAAATAAAACTTAACCTGTACTTAATACCTTAGGCAACCAAATCAGACATCATAATGTCACGGACACATTAGTTATGTGCAATAGAACTTCAACATCTTAATTAAAAAGGCCGCAAAAGGGACTAAACTAAGTCAATTTGAACCTTGCGGATGTTTAGCTGATGTGATGACTGGTGAACAGCTTTATGAAAATAGCTGTCAACATTGTCTTCAGGAAGGTGGTGTATCTGATTGTGTATTGGATTACTCTCTTAATTCTTTTAAATATTTGAAAAAGCATCTGTGTAATAATAAAAAATAAGGTCTGAATTTATACCCAAACCTCACTTACACAGTTTTTTAGATACTACCTATTTTGGCAAAAGCCGATGAAAAATAAATATTAAATAATTGAAGATTGTAGCTGGTTGAGGGGGTGTTCTTAGAACATCCCTTCTTTTTTAGTTACAACATACTCCATTTGTATAAGCGATTCCTTGCCTATAGGCGATGCATCCATTACTATCACAACTAAGACTATCAGGAGTCACAGCAATGGCGCAATCTGACCCTATACCATTTTTCTCATTGTATTCCTTGTCAAGTTCGTAATATCTATTTACCAAATCGAAAAGTGATGCCGTATCTGCATTATTGGAATAAATAAGATATTCCCAGGGTCCGCCACAAGGTTTGCTACCAAAACCGATAAAACTACATTGGCTGCTTGAATCACAATAAGAATCTACGGCAAGGCTCAAAATGGTTTCGCGTAATAATGGCAGATCATCAACTGTAAGGGTATCTGGAGCTATGCAGCTGGCGGTATCTGAGCATTCTGCTGATCCGATTTCATCACAAGCCAAAAGAGTGATGATTATTAGTGAAAAAATTAAGCTCTTCATTGGTTTTTCTTATTTGGGTATAAGTACCATTTAAGTGAGAAATCGTTGCAATGAAAAGAAATAATTGGTCTTTAGCCTCGATAGAGCCGGCATCCTCCCGTGCTAACGGGAGATATAGGCGAAAGCGGGAAGTTATTTGCTATGGAAAACAGATGAATTGCTCCTAAAACAAAAAAGGCTCCCAATGGGAGCCTTTTCATTAATATTAATCAGTTCTTATTTAGAAGAGATGTACTCTAAAAGTTCAACAACTTTTGTAGAATAACCCCACTCATTGTCGTACCAAGAAACTACTTTCAAGAAAGTTGGTGTCATTTGGATACCTGCTTCCGCATCGAAAATTGAAGTTCTTGGGTCACCGATGAAGTCGTTAGAAACAACCGCATCCTCAGTGTAACCTAGAATTCCTTTCAATGGTCCTTCTGAAGCTTCTTTCATTGCTGCACAAACCTCAGCATATGTTGTTGCAGTTTTCAAGTTCACAGTAAGGTCAACAACAGAAACGTCCGGAGTTGGTACTCTGAATGCCATACCTGTCAATTTGCCGTTCAATTCAGGAATTACTTTACCAACAGCCTTAGCTGCACCTGTAGATGAAGGGATGATGTTTTGACCTGCGCCACGTCCACCTCTCCAGTCTTTTGCTGAAGGTCCATCAACAGTTTTTTGAGTAGCTGTTGTAGCATGAACTGTAGTCATCAATCCGCTTTCGATTCCGAATTTATCATTCAAAACTTTAGCGATTGGTGCCAAACAGTTGGTAGTACATGATGCATTTGAAACAAATACCATGTCAGATGTATATGACTCGTGGTTCACACCCATTACGAACATTGGTGTATCGTCTTTAGATGGCGCAGACATTACTACTTTCTTAGCTCCAGCAGTGATGTGTCCTTGTGCACTTTCTTTAGTAAGGAAAAGACCTGTAGACTCAACGATATACTCAGCTCCTACCTCGCTCCATTTTAGATCAGCAGGATTTCTTTCGGCGGTTACTCTGATAGCATTGCCATTTACGATCAATTTGCCATCTTTTACTTCAACATCACCTTTGAACTTACCGTGAGTTGAATCATATTTTAACATATAAGCCATGTAATCAACATCGATAAGATCGTTGATTCCTACAACTTCAATATTCGGGCTCTCAACAGCAACTCTGAATACAAGTCTGCCGATTCTACCGAATCCATTAATCCCAATTTTTACTTTTGACATGATGGTAATTTTTGTGAACTATTAAATTGAACGCAAATTTAAAAAGATGCGCATCATAAAACAACACGAATGCAAAAAGGATAATTCATATTCTGGTCTGATGAAAGTTAGTTTTCGTGTAAATCCAGAGTGTATCAAAATTATGTTTGCTCTAATCCTATATTGACTGAAAAAATATCATTAATGAGCCTTCCTTTTTAAAATTCAGCATTGAATAAATCTTGGTGATTGGGTAAGAATTAATTGGTCAGAAAATTATTTTCAAAAATATTCGTCTTGGGTTTGTATAGTTTATGATTACTTCTATTTTTGCACCACCAAAAACAAAACAGCTCTTCAAAAAGCCAATTGTTTGACTAAAATGGTCCGTTCGTCTAGGGGTTAGGACGCCAGGTTTTCATCCTGGTAACAGGGGTTCGATTCCCCTACGGACTACTAGAAAGCCTTGTAACTAGCTGATAATCAGAATGTTGCAAGGCTTTTTTATTGCACTACTGTCGTTATTACTGTCGTATGTATTCTATCTCTCCTTTGATCGAATCAGCTTTCGTAAATGCCTTTGTACAAATAGTATATGAAGCGAAAGGAAATGACTACAGATACCTTATAAATCATTTTTTGTTCCGTTACACCTTAGATGCAATTGATTCAGGAATTTATCATATTAAAATTCTTCAAGAAGATAATCGTAGCGAAGAACTTCTAACTTTTTTGAGGAATGAGAAAAATGACTTTCCATTACATAAACCTCAGTATAACAAGGAAAGGTTAATAGAAAGAATAGTAAGTGAAATCTTCTCAGATAAAAATCCTATGTTGGATAAGTACCAGCTAAGGAATCATAGGCAAGAATATCTGAATCATTTCCAGAATCCACAGACATTTGAGGGGAAAGTATTTCCTATTTGCCTTGAAGAGTACGGTACAATTTTTCAAAAATGGGTTGATATCGTTAATAATGGAAATTCTGCTCTCGCACCAAGTATTCGTTTCGAATCATCAGAACGTAAGCTCAGAATTAGTCAAACTGATGTTAATACTGCCAATCATTTAGAAGAGATTTTTAAGTCTAAAAAGTTACAAATTGGGAAAGATCTGCTCAGTCGAATAGATCATATTGGATTGTCTAATGCGGAAAATGAATGGACGGGTACAGGAGTTGAGGCCGCAGCTTTGGTTCACGCTCTCGTATTAAATAAAAACGAATTATTAATACCCATTTCAATTAAGGATGTTGCCTTGTCTGTAATGAAAACCTTTAATATACCCTTTAGCCAATATGAAACGGTAAGGGCACATACCAAAGATACCGAGGATCATTACTCAAGGTTTGGACTAGGCAATCCCCCCAATCCCCCCATGGGGGAAGAATAGGCTTAATAAAATACTAATAGTCGTTTTTTGCGTCATGCAGGACGCAATAGAGCAAATATTGGAAAATGTTATAAGAAGAATTCTGGTTGAGGAGCTTTCAAAAATTGGAAAAACCGAATCCCCAGACGAAATCTTCAACCAAATGCAAGCCTGCAAATTTTTAGGTGTTTCTAAACCTACCCTCAATAAGTATATAAGGACAGGACAAATACCTGTTTATAAGCTAGGCGAACGAAATTTATTCAAGCGTTCACAGCTCCTCTCCTGTTTGGATCAATTCAAATTATCGATATATGAAAAACCGAAACATTAAAAAAGAGCACTCAATACGAGCATCTGTGAAAACCAGAGAGATGCGAGAGATTAGAAGATTGCTGGCCAATTCCACTCTTAGTGAGGAAACAAAAAATCAACTTGAGAAGAGATTGCAAAAACTTTTGAACACTCCAGATCCCAAATGATATCAGCAATCAATATAAATCAACTTAGAACCATGACCTAATATTCACCTCAGGCTAAGCTTGTTTTGGCGGGAAGCGCACAAGTAAAAGAAACTGCAAAAGGGATGGTGTGAATTATCCCCTGGTGTGGGAGTAGCAGACGCAAGTAGCTGCAAACCCACATGATCAAAAAAACCTTCGACGGGGGTCGAAGTAAAATAAACGTTAGAAACCTCAGCGACCGTGCATACGGATGTTCAAGGCCTCTCCTACTTTCATTATATCAAGGGGGTTAGGGGGGCCATTATTTCCTAGCTCTCAAACTCCGGATATTCACTTTTACTATGTAAATAAAATCTACTTGGTAATTCAAAAGAGTCATTTGAAAGTTTTTCATTCTTATCTTTAAAATCTAATGACCAAAACCAAACTTACCCTCTCCCAACTTGAACAATATCTGTCTAAAGCAGCATGGATTTTAAAAGGTCCCGTTGACGCTTCAGATTTTAAGGTGTATATCTTCCCGCTTTTGTTTTTCAAAAGGATTTCTGATGTCTATGATGAAGAATATCGCCTGGCATTAGAAGAATCTGATGGTGACAAGGAATATGCCTCACTGCCAGAGTTTCACCGGTTTGAAATTCCCGCGGATTGTCATTGGACGGATGTGAGAGAAACCACCTCCAATGTGGGTTTGGCCATCGAAAAGGCACTCAGAGGAATAGAGCAAGCCAATCAGGAGTTTCTTTATGGCATCTTTGGTGATGCCCAATGGAGCAACAAGAATAAGCTCTCGGATAGATTGTTGATCGATCTCATCGAGCATTTCTCACAGTATGATCTGTCCAACAGCAATGTAGATTCGGATTTGCTTGGAAACGCCTACGAATACCTGATCAAGCACTTTGCGGATCTCACCAATAAAAAAGCAGGTGAGTTTTATACGCCAAGATCAGTTGTGCATCTACTTGGTCTTATCCTTGATCCCCATGAAGGCGAAACCATCTACGATCCGGCATGCGGAACCGGTGGTATGCTACTGGAATGTGTGGATCACCTAAAGGAGCAAAATGAAGATTATCGTACTTTGAAACTATACGGACAGGAAAAGAACCTGACTTCCAGCTCCATTGCCCGAATGAACATGTTTCTTCATGGAATTGAGGATTTCCAGATTCACAGAGGTGACACTTTGCGTAATCCAGCCTTTTTTGAAGCAGATGGATTGAAGACCTTTGATTGCGTGATCGCCAATCCACCATTTTCGCTAAAGGAATGGGGAGCCGAAAACTGGGCCAATGATCCGTACGGAAGAAATATTGCTGGTGTGCCTCCTGCCGGAAATGGTGACATGGCTTGGGTACAGCACATGATTAAGTCCATGAATAGCGCCGGGCGAATGACCGTGGTGTTACCTCATGGCGCCTTATTTAGGAAAGGCGCAGAGGGGCGCATTCGAGAAGCGCTGATTAAACAAGACATACTGGAAGCAGTCATTGGTCTGGGGCCAAACATTTTTTACGGAACACAGCTAGCTGCTTGCGTGATGGTATTTAAAAAACGTAAAGAAGCAACTAAGAAAGATAAGGTGCTATTTATTGATGCTTCCGAACAAGTGCGTGTGGGTAGAGCGCAAAATTTCCTCGAACCACAACATGTCAATCAGATATTCGATTGGTTCAAGTCATATGCTGATGTGGAGAACTATGTGAAAGTGGCCGATCTCAAAGATCTTGAGGAGAACGACTTCAATCTCAATATTCCATTGTATGTAGAGAAGGTTATTGAAGACAATTTGCCAAGTGTGGAAGAAGCACTTGCGGATTTGAAGGAGGCTTGGGAAGAGAGCCAGAAAGCCGAAGAGAAATTTAAAACCGTATTATCGAAATTTATTCAATGATCACTTTTGATAAAAATAGTTGGTACAACGAATTTGTTTCGAACAAGTCCACAGCACCTTGGCGATGTAGTAGATGTAGAACTGGAAGTCTACATCTTGTTGAAAAAACGTTGAAGAGGACTAAACGATTGGAAAATACTGCTTTATTGATGTGTTCAAATGAGGAATGTAATAGTTACCATTATGTAATTGGAATCCAAAAGCATTTTGCCCAAGGAAATGAGGTTGGTGAAACCTATTATCAGGTGCAAGAGTATAGAATATATCCCAAGCATTTTCAACCGGAATTACACCTTTTTGAATTACCTATAGCCCTTCCTGAAGAGGTTAAGAAAAAACTGATCATGTCTTTTAACCATTTTTGGTATGACTATGATGCTTGTGTAAACAAGTTGCGGCAAAGCTTAGAAATACTGGTAGATGAAAAAGGAGGAAAAGGAAATCAACTTCACCATAAAATAGAATCTCTTAAGCCAACTCTCGGAGTTGATTTAAGTGAAACATTGATGGCAATCAAGTGGATCGGTAATGACGGAAGTCATTCAGGTGGTGATTTTACAAGAGATCAAATATTGGTTACATATTCCCTGGTGGTCGACGTACTCAATAAGCTGTATCCAGACCTAAAAGAATATTTGAAGAAAAGGGATTTTATTAAAAAAGCAAACGAGAACAAAGGCATCAAGAACTCATGACCCAACAACAACTAGAAAAATACCTTTGGGGAGCGGCTACCCAGTTACGGGGCACCATCGATGCGGGCGATTACAAGCAGTACATTTTTCCGCTGTTGTTCTTCAAGCGTATCTGTGATGTGTATGATGAGGAATTTGAAAATGCCCTGGCAGAAAGCGATGGAGACATGGAATATGCTGCCTTTGCTGAGCACCACCATTTCCTGGTGCCGGAGGGTGCGCACTGGAAAGATGTAAGAGAAACCACCACGAATGTGGGTATGGTCTTGCAGGTAGCCATGCGAGCCATAGAGAAAGCCAATCCGGAAACCTTATTTGGGATCTTTGGGGATGCCAGCTGGACCAATAAAGACCGACTGAGTGATGAAACACTTACCAACCTCATAGAACATTATTCTCAACACAAACTAAGCCTGAGCAACATCCCTGACGATAAACTGGGCAATGCCTACGAATACCTAATCAAGGAATTTGCAGATGATAGTGGACATACCGCAGCGGAGTTTTATACCAACCGTACCGTGGTAAAACTCATGACCATGATCATGGACCCACAACCTGGAGAGAGCGTGTATGATCCTACTTGCGGCTCTGGTGGTTTGTTGCTCAACTGCGCCCTGCATCTCAAAGACGAAGGCAAGGAATACCGCACCCTCAAACTCTACGGACAGGAGATTAATCTGCTTACCTCGGCCATTGCCCGCATGAACATGTTTATGCACGGCATAGAGGAGTTTAGCATTGTGCGGGGCGATACCCTGGCAAACCCGGCCTTTCTGCACAACGATGCACTGAAGACTTTTAACGTGATCCTGGCCAATCCGCCCTACAGCATCAAAGCATGGGACCAAAAAAGCTTTGCCAACGACCCTTATGGCCGCAACCTATGGGGTGTACCGCCACAAGGCTGTGCCGACTATGCTTTTCAACAGCACATACAAAAGAGTTTGGATGCCAAGAATGGACGGTCTATTTCCTTATGGCCGCATGGGGTATTGTTTAGGGATAGCGAAGCGGAGATGCGGAGAAAAATGATTGAGCAGGATTTAGTGGAATGTGTGATTGGCTTGGGACCAAACTTGTTTTACAACTCCCCGATGGAAGCTTGTTTGTTGATTACCAAAACGAACAAAGAGCCAAATAAGAAAGGAAAGATTCTGTTCATCAATGCCGTGAATGACATGAAGCAGGAAAAGACGATGGGCTTTCTGGAAGACAAACACATCGACAAAATCTTTGGAGCCTATCAAAAGTTTGAAAGCCAGGAAAATTTTGCAGCGCTTAAAACTATTGATGAAGTAATTGCTAATAAAGGGAATATGGCAATCAGTCTCTACGTGCAACCTGAAAAGAATGGTGATAATCCAATTCTACCTTTTGAAGATGCCTTTGAAAATTGGGAAGATTCAGGAAGAAACTTAAAGTCATCCATGAGTGAATTATTTAAAATACTGGAAAACTAATGGAGGCAGCTGTGAAAGAAAAATTGAAAATAGATAAGACCAACTGGACACCAGTCAAGTTTGGCGATGTGGTATTTGAACCAAAAGAGAATGCGAAAGACATCTACAATGAAGGCATAGAGCATGTAGTAGGGCTAGAGCATATCGATACTGAAAACATCCATTTGACCCGATCTGGAAACCTCGAGGAGACTACAACTTTTAGTAAGAAATTCTCCAAAGGAGATGTGTTGTTTGGCAGAAGAAGGGCTTATCTAAAGAAAGCCGCTCAAGCGTCTTTTAGTGGGATATGTTCCGGAGATATTACCGTTTTCAGAGCAAAGGCTAATCTGATGCTAGAGCTATTGCCGTTTATAGTTTGTAATGATAAGTTCTTCGATTATGCAGTAAAGCATTCCGCAGGCGGGCTTTCTCCCCGGGTGAAATTCAAAGACCTGGCCAATTACGAATTCCTCCTGCCCCCCAAAGACCAGCAAGCCCAGTTGGACGAACTCCTCTGGGCCATGGATGAGGTGATTGAGAGGGAGAGGGAGGTTTTGGAGAGACTTTATAAAACCAATCATGTACTTCGTAAATCAAGTGTCGATTTTGGAGATGATTCCCACAAATCGGCAATGCCAAAAGGGTGGAAAATGATGAAAATTAAGGATTTTTCAAAGGTTCAAGCTGGTTCAACTCCACTTAGATCAAATAATGAATTCTTTAATGAAGGTATTCATCCATGGGTTAAGACTCTCGATTTGAATAATGATAGAATTCTAAGCACCGAAGAAAAGATAACGGATATTGCTTTAGCTAAAACTAGTTGCAAGCTAAGAGATGCTGGAACAATCCTAGTGGCGATGTACGGTGGGTTTAATCAGATTGGAAGAACAGGATTGCTGGAAATTCAAGCAGCTACAAATCAGGCAATTTCAGCGGTAATGATGGATCAAAAAATCGTATTACCTGAATACCTACTATTAGTATTAAATACAAAAATTGATTACTGGAAAAAAGTGGCAATAAGCTCTAGGAAAGATCCAAATATTACTAAAGTAGATGTAGAGAATTTCCCCGTTCCAGTTCCTCCGATTTCGGTTCAAAAGTTAATCTTATTAAATACTAATTCAATTTTGAGAACGATTGAAGACACTGAAGCCAAAATTTCCAGTTCCCAATCCCTTCAAAAGAGTTTAATCAATCAGATTTTTTAGGGGGATGACATATGAAGGACCATATCGCTACCAGTTAATTATCACCGGTCCTGAAAAAGCACGGAGGATACAAGGGAAATTAGATGATCGAGGCTCAGGTGTTCCGTTCACTAAACCAGTCACTAACAGCAAACAACCGAAAATTTATATTATCCAAAATGGAAAGGACATAGTTTATGTCGGTTATGCCAGCCAATCAATTGGGTCGAGAATTAGCGGAGGGTTAAAAGCGAACGGCAAAAACGGCTATCATGGATATGGTTGGAAGAAGCTTGATATGGTTACCCTGACCGTGTTTGTGTTTGAGCCTTTTGTGGGTGTAAAGAATGCTGACATTAAGCATCGGTTGTTTGTAGAGGCTATCGAAGCTGAGCTGGTTTATCTTGTCCGTGGCAATACCAGTAAGTGGCCTGAGCATCAAAGTGAAATTCATTTTAATAATAGGCGGCTAGATGAGGTGAAAGCGCTGGCAAAGGAGATTTATGAAAAATTGAATATAAATGTGAAACCATTTCAAGACCTTTAAAGTAAATGTCGATTCCTACCAATCCACTGATTTACCGCATGGTGCACTGGCAAAACGTCGAGTACATTTTGAGGAATGGGCTATGCTGTCGTGAACATGCAAACTATGATCCCGGCTATGTAGAGATTGGTCATAGACAATTGATAACAGATAGACACGCCTATCAAGTCAAAATTCCAGATTATGGGAACTTAGGTGAGTATGTTCCCTTTTATTTTGGAGGGCACACGCCCATGCTCTATCTGATCAAAAATGGCTACAAAGGAGTAACCAAACGTGCGCAGGATGAAATAGTCTTCATTGTAAGCGATCATGATACAGTTAAGCAGAATGGACTGCAATACTTTTTTACCGATATGAATGCGAAGAGGGCACTTGCTGACCACTTCAATAATGAAGCTGATTTTGATAAGTTAAAATGGAATATTATTAATGATCGAGATTGGTCAAATAGTAGCGGCATTGGACGACAAGACTACAAACAAGCAGAATATCTGGTGAGGGGTCATATTCCCATCACATGTGTTAAATGCCTGGTAGTTAAGACTGCTGAAAGGAAGAAATATTTTGATAGTATAATTCAGCAAATGGGGATGCAAATGGATGTCCATATCGATAATAAGTGTAAATTGTTTTATTAAACTATGCTAAAGTTTATCAAAGGAAACCTCTTAAACGCTGATACCGAAGCACTCGTCAACACTGTAAATACAGTTGGGGTGATGGGAAAAGGCATTGCGTTGCAGTTTAAAAATCGTTATCCTCAGAATTACAAGATATACAAGGATGCCTGTAAGGCTAAAAGCTTTCACACTGGTGAAATTCTGGTAGTAAAGGATGGGAATCTAATGGCTCAAAAGTGGATTCTCAATTTTCCTACAAAGGCGCATTGGAAGGGGAATTCGAAATACGAATACATTTCCACAGGATTGGAAGCAATGAAAAAGGTGCTCCATGAAAAGAACATTAAAAGCATAGCCATTCCGCCGTTGGGATGCGGCAATGGAGGTTTGGAGTGGTCAAGAGTAAAATCTATGATACAGCAGTCTCTTGGTGAAATGGAAGCACAGATCTACGTGTATGAGCCAAACGACGATATAAAAAGCGTTCTTCAAAAAGAAGAAACTCAAAAAGAGGTGAAGTTAACTCCAGCGAGAGCCATGTTGCTCTACCTACTGTTCCAATACGAAGCTATGGGTGAGCAGAGTAGCTTGTTTGTAGCCAATAAACTTGCGTATTTTCTACAGCGAAGTGGTGAAAACCTTAGACTAAAATTTGAAGCCCATCATTACGGGCCATATGCAGTTCAGCTAAACCACGTGCTTCTTCATCTGAACGGTGTATACCTCAAAGGGATGGAGCAGAATAAAGTGGGGCCTTTCGAAGCATTGCAATTGAATTATCAGAAACTCGATGAAATAAAGACCTACGTTTCCAAGGCGTTGAGTCCTGATCAACGGCAAAGACTTGAGCAGGTAATAAAGCTGCTAAGAGGTTTTGAATCTTCGTTTTCCATAGAGCTTTTGGCCAGCGTAGATTATATGGCAGCATCTGAAAAAAGAAAAAATGTCGAGGCTATTTTATTAGGATTGGAAGACTGGAGTTTTCGAAAATCAGAACTATTCAAGCCCAAATATGTAGAAGTAGCTTTTGAGCATTTAAAGAACCACTCTCAGGTTGTAATGTCCTGAACTACGTGACCCTTCATGAAGCCATACAGCAAGTCATATTGAAGCATGGTGGACCAATGACCACCACGGAGATCGCTGATGAACTAAACCGGGCAGGTTTATACTCCAAAAAGGACGGATCTATTATATCCCCCTTTCAGATCCACGGTAGGACCAAGAACTATGAACACCTGTTCAACAGGGAAGGCTCAACCGTATCACTAAAAAGTAAAACAGGTATTGGTAGAGTACTTCCTACTCCCAAGCCTAAGACAAGTATCTCCTCTGTGAGTTCAAATCCATCTTTGGCCGCCAAAGTTTTAATGAATGAAAAGAACTTCAAGTCAGCTGCCGAGATCGATGATCATGTACCAGATCAGCCCGGGCTTTATGCCATTAGGATCGTTAATCCTAGTGTGTTGAATGCACCTTTCGATCAAATCTTAGTTGAACGCAATCACAACATTATTTATACTGGCATAGCTTCACAAAGTTTGAAGAAACGATTTTTAGGGCAAGAATTGAGGGCTGGAGGTCATGGTACCTTTTTCCGAAGTATGGGAGCAGTATTAGGCTTCAGACCTGAGCCAGGTTCACTTGTTGGCAAGAAAAACAAGAACAACTATACCTTCTCCTCAAAAGACGAACAAAGCATTATTAGTTGGATCAATAAGAATCTATTGGTGAATTGGGTGACTATGGAGAGTGATTTAGATGCTATTGAATACGACTTGATCAAAGAGCATCTTCCACTTTTGAATATTGCAGGGAATCCAGGTGCGCTTGACGAATTGAAAGCGCTAAGGGAGGAGTGTAAACTAATAGCAACTTCAAAAGAGGGCCATTGATCATTTGTTTTGCGATTCGCGATTCGCGAATTAAGAATTTAAAGCATATCTTTACTTTCCAGTAAAGCACACATCCAATGAAAAAGCACAGTGGCATGCGGCCTCAGGACATAGTCATCTTACTCAAAATCGCCATCAAACGTGAGCAACCCTGGACCATGAAGGAGCTTTCCCACGAGCTGGAGATCAGCGCCAGTGAAGTGAGCGAAAGCCTCAACCGCTCGTCCATTGCCGGCTTACTTTTTCAAAACAAAAAGCAGGTAATGCGACAGGCGCTAATGGATTTTTTGCAATATGGCCTGCGCTATGTATATCCTCAGCAACCTGGCGCATTGGTAAGAGGTGTGCCTACTGCCCATGCAGCGCCTCCGCTAAGCAACGAGATTATGAGTGATGCGCCATATGTTTGGCCTTATCATGAAGGTAAGGTGAGAGGTCAGGCCATAGAGCCTCTTTATCCAAGTGTGCCAGTGGCCTGCCTCAAAGATCCGGCTTTTTATGAAGTAATGGCTCTGTGCGATGCGCTCAGAGTAGGCAGAGCACGTGAGCGAAATATCGCAATAGAAGAACTCCAAAAGCGGATATGCTAAAGAATACACAAATCAATCGTGCAGTTACCAAAAAGATTGCGAATGCTCTGGGAGTGCTCAATGAGCAGGTAGTCTATGTGGGTGGGGCGGTAGTGAGTTTGTATATCGATGACCCATCTGCCGATGATGTGAGACCTACCAAAGATCTTGATCTTACCATGGAAGTAGCCAGTTTGAGTGCCTTGGAGTCACTCCGGGAGGATTTGGTCGCACGTGGTTTTGTACAAACTGCAGAAGAGTCCGTAGTTTGTCGGTTTCGGTATGAGGACGTGTTGGTAGATGTCATGGCAACTGAGCCGGTCGGCTGGGCGCCTGGTAATCGCTGGTTCAAAAAGGGGTTTGATCTAGCTTATGTATACCAGCTAGATGAGCTTTCAATACGCCTTTTGCCATTGCCTTATTTCCTTGCCACTAAATTTGATGCATTTTTTGATCGTGGGATAAAAGACCTTTATGCCAGTCATGATTTTGAGGATATTGTGTATTTATTGAATCACACTTCCGATATAACTGAACAAATAGTAAATTCGGATATTCTCGTTAAAAATTATCTAATGGAATGTGCATCCAAAATCATAGAAAGTTCGCAATTACAGGAAGCGATCATAGGCAATTTATTTCACGAAGCGCAGGACCAGCGATTTAAGATGATCATGTCCAAACTTAGTAAAGTGGCTGATGGGATTTAATGAACTCAATACTGTTGAACACTACATCATTCATCAGCTAAGTGGGATCAATCTGAATACGAATGATCTTGCGGATGAGCAAACGACTTACGGACAAAACTGGCAGTACCGATCTGCCACAGAATTAAACCGCAGTATCAATGAGGTGCTTGTAGAGTCTGTACTGAAAGATGCACTCATTCGCATCAACCCGGAAATACAAGCAAATCCAGCACTGGCAGATGAAGTAATTTATAAACTTCGTGCGATACTTCTTACTGTTAACCAGGTGGGTCTGGTGCGTGCCAATGAAGAGTTTTTCATGTGGATGTCAGGCGAGAAAACCATGCCTTTTGGAGAGAATAACAGGCATGTACCTGTCAGATTGATTGATTTTGATAATAAGGCAAACAACAGCTACATCATAACCAATCAATACAGGGTTCATCATAGGGAGACTAAGATTCCTGATATCATTTTACTCATAAATGGATTGCCTGTAGTTGTCGGAGAAGTAAAAACACCTATTCGCTCGTCTATCAGTTGGCTGGACGGTGCGCACGAGGTGCACGACATCTATGAGAATGCTGTACCTCAGTTATTTGTACCGAATGTGCTTTCTTTTGCTTCTGAAGGTAAACATCTCTATTATGGAGGTGTGCGCACTCCTTTAGATTTTTGGGCGCCATGGAGAATTGAAGGATCAGAGGACGAGCTGGCTAGACGACTGGGCCTTGGCGAGATAGGTAAAGAGCTGTCTGATTTATTGAGTCCAGCCAGGTTGCTGGATATCCTACAAAACTTCACACTCTTCACTTCCGATAGTAAGAAACGGAGGATCAAGATCATCTGTCGGTTTCAACAATATGAAGGTGCCAATAAGATTGTTGAGCGTGTGCGAGAGGGAAGAATAAAGAAGGGACTTATCTGGCATTTTCAAGGTTCGGGTAAATCACTGTTGATGGTATTTGCTGCGCAGAAGTTGCGCAAGCTGGCTGATCTGAGAAGTCCCACAGTGTTGATACTAGTAGATCGTACCGATTTGGATACACAAATCAGTGGCACATTCAATGCGGCAGATGTGGCCAACGTAATCACCACGGAAAGTATCAGTGAGCTAAAATCACTTTTGGAAAGGGATACACGGAAGATCATCATTACCATGATCCATAAGTTTCGGGATGCTCCTGCCAATCTGAATGATAGAGAGAACATCATCGTGATGGTGGATGAGGCGCACCGAACACAGGAAGGTGACCTTGGGCGCCAGATGCGCGCCGCACTGCCTAACGCCTTTCTTTTTGGGCTTACAGGAACCCCAGTAAATAAAGCAGATAAAAATACATTTTGGGCTTTCGGATCAGAGGAAGATCAGGGCGGCTACATGTCTCGATATACCTTCCATGACTCTATTCGTGATGATGCTACCAAACCGCTTCATTTTGAGCCAAGGTTGGTTGATGTGCATGTAGATACTGAGAATATTGATAAGTTATTCGCTGATTTTAAAGAATCTTCAGCCTTGTCGGATGAAGATGCGGATGCGCTGAACAGGCATTCAGCCCGGATGGCGGCATTTCTTAAAAGTCCGGAGCGCGTTGCTAAGATCGTGGAGGACATTGCTCAGCATTTCCGAGAGAAGGTGGAGCCACATGGGTTCAAGGCCATGATTGTAACCCCAGATCGATATGCCTGCGTGCAGTATAAAGAGGAGCTGGATAAATATTTTGATCCCGCTGCAAGCAGAGTCGTGATCTCCACATCAGCCAATGATGATTTTGATTTTAAGCAAAAGTGGGGAATTGATAAGAGTCAGCAGGAAAAGATCGTTGAGGAGTTTATTGATGAGCATTCTGCATTGAAATTTATCATTGTCACTGCCAAACTTCTTACCGGATTTGATGCGCCTATTCTTCAAACCATGTATCTGGATAAATCTATCAAGGACCATACCTTGCTTCAGGCTATTTGCAGAACCAACCGGCTTTATAAAGGCAAGCATTTTGGGCGCATTGTAGACTACTTTGGTGTTTTCGATGATGCGGCCAAAGCGTTGCAGTTTGATGAGAAGAGTGTAATGAAAGTAATAACCAATCTCTCAAACCTGAAAGAAGAATTGCCTGAAGCAGTGGCAAAAGCCCTCAACCACTTTGTTGGAGTGGATCGTAAGATTCAGGGATTTGAAGGACTAGAAGCCGCACAAAATGCTATTGGCACGGATGAGAAAAAGGATGCCTTTGCAAGGGACTATAAATACCTGTCCAAGTTATGGGAGTCACTATCACCAGATTCGGTACTGGATCACTTTCAAGTTGATTACAAATGGTTGTCTCAGGTTTTTGAATCGGTGAGACCAGCATCAGATCATACTGGGAAATTGTTGTGGTTTACCCTGGGTGCACAGACTACCAAGCTGATCCATGAAAACATTCATGTTGGTGAAGTGCATCATCTCGATGAATTTGTACTGGATGCAGATGTGATAGAAGATATCTTCAATAATCCTGACCCAAGAAATGCGGCGAAGCTGGAAGGCATCTTGATCAAGCGATTCAAGAAGCATGCAGGGAATCCGAAGTTCAAGAAATTAAGTGAACGGTTAGAGGCATTGCGAGACAAAGCCGAGCAAGGCTTGATTACATCCATAGAGTTCGTGAAGGAACTTTGTAAGTTGGCCAGAGAAACTGTGCAAGCAGAAAAGGAACTAGAATCATTGATAGAAGAGAAAACACCTCAGGCTGCCTTAACGGAATTGTTCATTGAATTAAAAACGGATCAAACACCAGCCGTGGTAGAACGCATCGTCAAAGACATAGATGAGATCGTGAAGCAGGTTCGCTTTCCTGGTTGGCAAAACTCATCCGCTGGAGAGCGTGAAGTTCAGAAGTCACTCAGAAAGGCTTTACTGAAGTATCAGCTGCACAAAGATCAGGTATTGTTTGACAGAGCCTATGAGTATATCAAGGAGTATTATTGAAAATTTTTAAAGAATTCCTCAAGAGTAATTCCAAACTCATTGATAAGTTTAATCAAACTAGAAAAGCGAAGGTCCTCCCCTTTTTCATACCTACCATAATGCGCTCTTGAAATGCAATACTTGCAGGCGACATGTGGCATTCCTTTTGGGACCCCTTACTAAGGTGTTGGTAACCCCTTGGGTACCCCTTACCTACCCCTTGAGTACCCCTTCCCTTCATAACTATTCATGACCTAGTTCACCTTTTCTTTTCTGATTGAATTGGATTCCCCGACCAAGTCTTTTCATTTTAATGATATAGTTCATCTGCATCCTCGTCAATTGATGTGAAGGCCAAATTGGTTCAGGATATTTCAACCATTTAAGCACATTATAAAAAGTCTCAAATTTTTCTTGTTTGGTAAGCAGACTAGAATAATAAAGCACTGTCTTCAAAATCTCTGTCATTTGTGTAACGACTTCCTTTTCAGGTTTATAACTCATATCGATCTCATTGGATAAAATGAGAGGTTTAAATACCTGATGCATCCGTTGTTCTTCGAAAAGAGTATGCTTTAAGTGGAGTGCCATAATGAAATATATTTTGACTTAATATTGATAAATAAGTTAAGCATATTTTGATTTTAAGTCAATCGGTATATCAAAATTATCAAAGCCTAATCAAGCATATTTTGATTTAATAATCGGTGAAATAAATAAGGCCCCAAATCAAAAATGATTTAGGGCCTTATTATCAAGAACCAACTTATAAGCAATATAATAAATAGGTATTTGAAATCCTTATCCTCTTTCGTGGAATCTGTAGGTAATCCCCCCTCCCATTTGGTCATGGGAAAATGCTTTTATTTAGGGGGTGGGGGGCTATTTCCTGAAGGTCTTTTTCTTGAAAAAGTACAGCACTGTAGGTATAACTAGTTTTATGTTAAGTAAGAATTCTTAGATAAATACTATTAAAAATGCTCAATTTATTACTAAATACCGTTAGTCATTGGTAGATTAATATTGCATTGGCAAAATGAGCCTATTGGGCTTTCCTGGCTCTTCGTTCTCTCTCTTGCAGTATCTGTTTTAACGAAATGAACTGTGTGGGTCACTCCTATTGATCAGATGCTTTTACGTGGGTAATGACCTGTTTATATCATGAAAGTGATTTGATTAATTCATGTGTTTTATTGCGTAGGTATTTTTAACTTTAGGATTCTATGTTACTCCCGGCTCAGATATCGACCATTGAAGATTACCTGATAAAATTTCAGAAAACAAAAACGGTTCTTGATACTGCAGGGGTTACCATGACCGAGTTTCAAATCCTTTTGTTACTTGCCCAGGCTAATTCTAGCTTAAAGTTTTATACCACCTCAGATATTGTCAAGGAACTTGGTATGGATCGAGGTTGGATCTATCAATCTGTTAGAACACTTATTGAAAAGGGATTTGTGGAGAAAGACACAAACGGTATCCTTAATACTACCGTAGAAGGTAATCTGCTTTTGATTAGGCTATAGGGTAATGTCAATTCACAAAGTCAGAAGAAATGGTCTTCACTCTGATATACTTCCAAACCACCTGATACTTGGATTTCGTGGAATTTAAAACTGTCTGGGCCTTATGGGTCTTCCTTATCTAATTGGCCTTATTCTTAGGCGTTGGCTGGGAGTTTAATAAAGATAGATTCAAGTTCGACTAGTTAGCTATAGATTGTGAAAGTTAAAGGAAATGATCATATCCGAAATTCTCGGCTTTTCTTTTTATCACTGTTTGGAATGTATTTGGTAAAAAAACTGGCGCATAGCAATTACTCATCCAAAACACATTCCAGATTAATAGCGGTATAATTACAACATTTTAAAAAAAATTCAACACTTGAAAAACCTGTATTTTCAAATTATAACACAAAATCAAATTCTTAAATTAAAGTGTTTAAATAGTCTTTCTCCTCTGGAAATAGCTCCTGCTCTTCGATCGATTTTAAAATGAAAGGTGTTCCTGATTTTTTTATCTTAATGCTGTACTTTGAAAGTCTACCTTTAATGGTTTCAACTTTTAAATTACCATATTCATTGTTAAGATATACCTCCCTCATTTCGTTGGTTTCATCAAAATTCAAATAAAAATTATCTCTAATGAATTTATCAAATACGAAACCCTTATCACCCTCATAAATACAGTATTGCTTAAATATTAAAAGCCTTACCACAATTCCCTTTAACAATAGTTCCCTGTTTTCACTTTGGTTATCCTTTTCTGATTTTGGGCTCTTCCATTTTATATAAGACTCGGGAAGTTTGTCATTGTTCAGGTTGTATTGAATTTCATGCCAAAGCTTGTTGAAATCTTCAAGCTTAAATTTTTTTAAATGGTAATACAACTCCTTTAATTCTTTCCATTCCTTACCACTTGGCCCTAATAAACTTTGAAGATAATCATCCTTATTTTTGCTGATTTGCTTATCTATTTCAGCTAATTGATCTTCCCAAACGTATTGAACAGGCAAATAATAATTATTCCGGTCTTTAAATAAGATAATTACTTTGTTTACCAGATTTGCATTGATTTGCCCTAGCAAGCCTTCTACATAAGACCTAGGCTTTGAGGTCAACACACAGATAACGATGTACTCATGCCTTTTCACTAATTCTTCAATCAAATCAACACCCCAAAACTGTTGGTAAGTGGTATATTTTTCATCATGATTCTCCAATAGCTCCAGATCACAAAAGACTAGGGGATATTCTAGCTCCTGCTGGTTGTCTAAAAACTGAAGAGCTTCAAGTCCCCGATTAAATATTTTTATCTCATTTTTATTATCAATGTATTTTCTCAAAGAAGTACTTAATTCATTGGAAACCATCAGATCATCTTCAACCAGTATGGCATTGGCCTTGATTTGAATTCCCTCCTTGTACTTGGAATATCGGCCTTTAAGCTTCTTTTCAATCCTGTATACAAATTCCTCCAAACCACTTAGATCAGCTAATTCTATGAAGTCTTTGTAATCTTGAATAATTTCTTCACCTAGAAATTCTTCATAACTTAAAATTCTTAAAAGGAACTTGTTTAAATCCGAAAGGCTGGCAACATATCTCTGATCGTGAATAATATTATCAATAATACCTCGTTCGTCCATGCTCAGTTTTATCGCTTTCCATTTTGATTTGGAGTTAAATAGAACAGGCAAATCAGATGCTGCATTAGGATAATAAACAGGTATGGCTCTCAGTAAATAATGGATAAACCCTTTTGTTGATGAAAGCATAATCTGCAATTCTTCATTAGCTATAAAAACAATATTTAATGCGTCAAACGGTGTTTGGTCCATTAATTCCTTTGCTTTCAAACAGCCATAATATTGTGTCTTATCCCAATCCAAATCAACATCAATATATATTTGAGAGTCTTTACTCGAAAAATTCTTGATAATCCAATCAAAACTAAATTCCTCTTCTTTCAAGATGTAAAAAGCTCCTTCAGATGAACTGGATGTAGAGCCTTGAATGTGATTGAATTTTTTATCATATTGATGATCGATAAATGCTTTATACCATGATTCATTAATTGACCTCCCCAAAACCAAAACCTTATTAATTTTTTTAGCATCGTCTGGATTTAACTTTTTCCCAAGAATTGTTTGATTATGGCCTGAAGAGCTTCGTGTTTCTTTGCCTAATGCCTTGCTCCATACTCTATCAAAACATTTTAAAATGAGTGATTCATTATTGGCCAATAAGGCATCTCTAAGCAAATTTAAGGGTCGGGTGGTTTCAGTTACAGGATCGCCTGATGTCCAATCCTCCATCCATTCTCCTATTTCCGTTGAATGTCTAACGACAAACTCAAAATGCAAGCCAAGATTTCGTAATTGATTTTCAAATTGTCTAACACTATTGGTATGAGCAAGAATACCAATCTGGCCTTCAATGTTATCATCTTCAATTTCAGTTTTTATTTTCTCAGCTTCATGTGCCAGCTGATCCATATTCCAATTTCTAATATGAATTTCAATCTTTTCATTACTAAAACCTTGATGACTTTTCCAGAAGCCCGTTAATTCATTGCCAAACTTTCTTATCCTCGGAAAAATGTATAGATGTCTTTTCATATCATTTCGGAGTGCATCAATTTTTCTATCAGCTTGACTTTATCAATTCTTTGACTATTCAAACATGATAAAATATCATTGATGGAAATAAAAGGCACATTATGATTAATCCCATGCTTATCTGAAGATCCTGATGTAATGATAATCTGGGAATGGTTCATTAAAGTTAATATAATACCTGGGTTTTTATCTTCCAAAGCTTTTGCAATAGTCCGATGCATAACAATAAAATCGAATGATTCGATATCCAATTCCTGAACAAAGTCAAGTGACTCCAATTCCGAACAATTATTACTTAACACATTGCTACTGAAGGCCAACTGCTCTCCTTCAAAATCGACTTCCAGCAAATATTCACTGGAAGGATTCAGAGACTTCCAAATAGGTAATGAATCACTATTGTATTTCATGTGAGTTCCCACAAAAATACCTGCCGCCCAAAGTGCCATGAAAAAAGTGCTTTTGTCTTCAGGAAGAGCATTGCCTTCCCAACCAAACTCCAACATGTTTGCGTATTCCCGGCCGATTAGTTCCTCGCAACCTAATTCAACAACTCTTTCGTCTAACAAGAGAATATTAGATGTTCCAGCTTCAATATATTTGAAAAGAATAATCGGATCTCTTTCTAAAGAAGAGTAAAGTAACGTATCAAAGTCGGTGCTTTTCTTATCGATCAAGCAATAGGATCCATCCCTAAAAACATCAATACGTTCTGATGCCGCTATCTCCATTAGTACACCATGACGATCTACAAGAATGGAGAAGGTTCGTTCTTTGCTTTTAGGTACAAGGCTGTCACTAAAGCCGGCTTCATCTACAAAAAAGGGTCTTAACGTAATTGCCTGTTTACAGGCATTTATGCGATTCGATAATGCCATCCATTCATTTGTTGGAAATTCGTCTCTACCCTGCTGAAGATAGATCATAAATTCAATAGGAATTGGCACTAATTGACTCACCCAGTATTTCCAACAAGTCAAATAAAAATCTTCGGGGTGTGGGTTTTCATCATTCAATTCTTCCAATGAATCTACGTGAAGTACTCTACCCACAAAATCGAATCGAGTTATTTTACCTATTCTTGAATTAACAATGACGAAATCATAACCTAAGGTGAGTGATTCATGCTGTCTATAAAAATCCTCAATCGTTTTGAATACATCAATTGTTTCACTTTTTAAACATTCATCTTGTTGAAATCCGATAACCGCGACCTCTTTCTTTTTAAAGATCTGAAATCGAAATGCTAGCTTACCATCTATATACTCAATTGATATTGGTGGTTTTTCCCTGAAAGCAAAATTTTGATCTGCCATCATCAAATTGGCATTGATTTTAATGTCCATCAAACCAAGATTATTCACCTGAGGTTCATTAGCAGAGGTTATCAACTCCTCTTTTTCTTTCGCCTTGAAAGACCAATAATCATTCTGATCCAAGTAGGAGACGTTGTCACTAATCACAACATCCACAACCTCTTTTGATTTTTTGGTTTCGATATCGATATAAATTTCTAAATCCGAATTAGTTGACAGTATTCTCTTTCTGTTATGTTTTGCCGCATTGCGAATGATATTTTCCAAAATACTGTAAAACGCATGGGGATGTGGCAGCGCAACCTTTATATCCGCTGCTCCAAATATTTCCTTGTTGTTGAAAAAATCGAGGGTTTCTGATAGGCCAGGTAAATAGGGGAAATCTGAAGGGTATTCAGCAATTATTGCCTTGCCTTTTCGATACCTGAAAGCAATGTCAAGGCCATCTTTTTTGACATATATCTTTAATTGATTATCTCTTTTTGAACCATATCTTACTCCTTCACTGGCAGTAATGTTGTCCATCACAAAACGATTTTCAATAAAAGGAACAATTACTTCCCGATAGAGACTAAAAGCCTGGAAACCTCGAAGAGGATTGGCTATATATTCTTCTCTTTGGACAATGTAAAGTGTCAATATCTTGTTGAAAATCTCAAAGTATTGATATGGCTTTTTATTTAAAAGTTGGGCACCAACACCGTTTACCGTATAGAAAATATCACTTCCATATAAATTGCCTACTCGTTTTTCATATGCTGTCAATGTTGATCGGGTTGCCACATGAGAACCAATGTGATGAGAGAAATTTCTTGCCAGTATTTTTGACAACATTCGCTGAACCGATTCTTCAATCAGCTGATCATTTAACTCATTTAGGTATATAGAAGACAGTTGACTGATTAAAAAGCCTTTTAGATTGAGAGTTATCTGTTCCTTTAAATTATTAGGCAGTCGAACGCTGAATAAAGCAAATATTGAGGCATTGAAAAGACGGTTCCCAATCTTAGTAGGCAAATTGATCCAAAACGCTGTCCCGGACAGATGATGCTCTTTTAGGTGTTTTACCCAAATATCAAAATTGCTTTCTTTGGTGGGTTTTTCACTTATCGGGTTTTCAGTATAATCATATTTTAATTCATCAATTGTTCCAGAAGGTTGTTGATCACTTAGTATGTCCTGTACACTAATTTGTTCTTCATTTGAATCAGACGTTAACAAAATAGATTGATATTCATCCAAATAATCAGCTAAGGTCTCCTGATAATCATTCGTGGCCACTGAAAAGATTTGAATTTTACTCTTGGATTCATATTTTTCTGCCAATGCACAATCAATTCCGGTGATGTAGTTGGCATCAAAATAAACTTTCTGAATAGCCATATTTAAATCATGACACAGATCTCTGAATGCTTCAGGTGTTTTTTCAGACACATACTTTTTCTCAGTCTTTAAGTCATTCTTTACCAGTCTATTTGAAAAAGACGTATTAATTGCCGATCTAAATTTTCTGGAAATGTCCTCTGCACCAAAAAAAACAAGGCCCTCTGGTAGATCCAATAATTTGCCCTGCTCCAAACCTTTGAGAAGAGGCATCCAATATTTGTGGATAAGTAGTTTTTTCAAGTCATTTGGTACATCATAACCCCTACCATATTTGATGGATTCAAGTGTAGATAGAATTTCCGTTAGCGTTCCTGTTCCACCTGGAAGTCCAATAAACACATCAACATTATCCAGCATAAAATCCGTTCTTTGACCTATAGATTGTGCTGTAATGGCTATGTCATTCCTTTTGCTGGGTTGGTTGGATGCAGACTGATTTGGATCATAATAATACCCTTCATACAGAATGCCTTTTATAATTATAGAGGAATTATTAGACGCATGTTCTTTAAATAACTGCGAGAGATGATCCATCGTGCCTTGATAACCACCATGAATGATTTCAATTTGCTCTATATTTTCTTGGTTCGATATCGAAATGATTTCATCAACGATTTTAGATTCTTTTAAATCATTTGTGCTTGATCCAAAAAAACAAATTGTCAATTCTTTCAAGAGCTCAGTTTTTAATAAATGAAATATAATTATATATCGGCTGATCTACTGTTTTTGTCACCTTATTCACCTCCTCAAAAGCTTCATAAATCGACCATGATAAACCCTCAGCTTTGTGAATGTAATCATCAATATCATACAGGATACGATAATAATTTGCTGGTGATATTGAATCTTCGCGTTTAATTTTTTTTGAGATCACCAATTGATTAGATGTTCCTCGAAACATCTTAATCCCCTGCTCCAATTCAAGTTTATCATTGGTGTCCCTGAATATTTCAAAAAAGGGATTCAGACCCATTATCAATAACCTTGATCCTGCATACATCAAATCATTGAGGTTAGAAAGTGCTTTTTCCAGATATGGCATTTCAATAAGACTGAATGCACAAACAATAATATCTCCCTGTTTGATGCCAGAAGGAACTTTTTGTTCAATGTCGGCAGGAATGAATTGCCCGAAATCAGGGTATTTAATGCTATTGCTATTAACAAACTCTGACATAATATCTATTCCTACATAATCAATTGGCTTGTCTTTCAATGCTCCGGCTAACCAGCCAGTTCCGCAACCAATGTCGATAACTCTGGGGTGAGTCTTATTAGTTGATGTTTGACTTATACATTGCTCAATCTTTTGGACTAAAAATTCTTTCACACCACTATGGATGTAATTATTATTAATAAAGTACTCACAATTAAGCCTCCAGGATTCTAGGTTGAGCGTTTTAAACTCCTCTTTATTAGTCAACTCAAAAATCATCGATGATAGTGCTCAACGTATGAATTATCAATGTTTGATTTGTAATCAAAGGATTCAATCAATCCCAAATCAATCATGTATGTAGCCATCTCTTCCCAGCGGTCTTGATCAACATAAAGCACTTTATCTTCCTGACCTTGAAAATAGTCCATGCCCTTTTTCAGCGATAACAATTCTCGCTGAAAGTCTATCCCTTTATCATATTCTGTCAAATATCCAATTGCTTTTTCCGGATCAGAAAGAGCTACCTCCCACCCTTTTGAAATACTGCTGACAAAAGCCTGTACAATATCAGGATGAGTTTTTGCATACTCCCTGGTAGTAAAATATACTGTTCCAATAAACCTGATATTAAAATCAGCAGGGTTCAGCAGATTGTATTTGAAAGATTGTAAATCCAATGATACAGGTTCATCATAAACAAACGCTGGTCGAATATCATAGTTTCCGCTTATGAACGTTGAAAGATCAAATGGAATTTCGACTTCTGATAAACTGTCCTCATTCATTTCAAATTTGGCCTTTAGAATTTCATAGACAAACTCTGTATTGGTTCCTGTCAAAATGCCCACACGTTTTCCTAGAAAATCGCGAGGATGAGCCAACTCAATATCTGCTGCACTTAGAAAACATGTGGGCGATATGTGATTTACAACCCCTATTACAACAAGATCAGCACCCTTTTCATTTGCAGATAGTATTCGGTCGGCACTAACAACCCCAAACTCATTCTCTCCACTTAGGACCATTTTAATGGGATCTATTAAATCGGAACCAGCCTCTATCTTTAAATCAAGGTTAAATAGACTACTTGTTTCTTCAGCAGCGACTAATTCACCTGCATAACCACTATATGGAAACCATTCTTGTCTCATTGAGACCTGGGAAGAAGTCTTTTCCTTGCAACTACTAAAAATGCCAATCAATAAGACTAACACCAACACGTTTAAAACTCTATTAATTGTTTTCATATTCGTCTTTTATACCAATAACCAATTCTTTGCTCCAGCAATCTTATCAATAAGAACATACTCCCACCTAATACAGCGCTTAGCAGTAAAGAAGTCATCATCAATTCTGGCTCAAGCCGCTTAGCCGCTAAAAATAAATTTTTACCCAGTCCGCTTTCTGCTCCTGTAAACTCAGCTACAATAGCCCCTATGACAGATAGCGTAGTGCTAACTTTTAAACCGGCAAATATACTAGGAAGTGACAATGGAAAATATACTCTTCGAATACTCGCCCACTTGCCTGCATTATTGATAACAAGTAAGTCATGGATGTTTGATGAAATACCCTGGTAACCCTGGGCAAAATTAACAAATACTGGAAAGAAGCAAAGTAACGCCGACATAGCCACTTTTGAAGCGATGCCTAGTCCCAACAGGATAATAAAAAATGGTGCCAAAACGATTAAAGGAACCACTTGTGAAGAGACCATTATTGGAAGTATGTACCCCATCATTTTGGGATAATACAGGCAAATGATCATTACAGCAAAACTAAAAATTGTGGCGATCAGAAGGCCGAAAAATGATTCCGCAAAAGTTATCCCTGTAGCGTGCAATAATTCTTTGGCATTCTCAACAAAAAAAGTGTAGGATAATGACGGAGAAGAAAGCAGTAATCGAAAAGTATTGGAGGTACTCCCAAAGTACTCCCAAAGAATTATTACAACAACAATTAAAAGGAGATACAAGAAGCGCCTATGCATAATTCATTTCATTTCCGTTAATGATAGCATTCTGTAATGGGGTCGCATATTCACTATAAATACTGTCCATAAACGCAGGAATATTTTCAATTCGTGACTTTATTGGACAGTCAGTCTTTACATCCATTTTCAATTGGACCTCTCCCTTTGAATTCAGAACCACTATTTTATCTGAAAGCAATAATGCTTCCTGAACATCATGAGTAACCAATACTACCGTGATGTCATTGGACGCCTTTAACAATTCAAGTTCATTATACAATCTACTCTTCCAAGCAATGTCAAGTGCTGAAAAAGGCTCATCAAGCAATAGCAAGGAGGGTTTTGTAATAAAACTTCGGGCTAAAGAAACCCTCGTTTTCATTCCTCCTGAAAGGTCGTGAGATAAAAAGTCTACAAAATCAGCCAGGCCAACAATGTCAATCAGATTTGTGATCAGTTGGCTATCGGTCCTACCATGGATTGATAACGGAAAAGCAATATTTTCACGAACAGAAAGGTGAGGCAACAGTGAAGCCTCTTGAAACATGTATGACAATCTCCCTGTGTTTCGAAAGTCAATCGGTGTCAAGTCTTCAATAACAATAGGGCCATTTGGGAGGACATCTGTTCCGAATGGCAACAAGCCTGCAAGTAACTTAAGTAAGGTAGATTTTCCGCACCCAGAAGCTCCCACAACCCCCAATGTCTCACCTTTTCCTAAGTCAAACGAGATATTATTTAGAACCTTTCGTTCTGGTTTATAAGCAAATGAAAGTTGATCGACAGTTATCAATTTTGGACTAGTTTTAGATGGCAATAATGATCATTCTACAGTTTTCCCTAGTTTTCCCAATTAAAGAAACCACCAATATCAACCCTTACTTAAAAGGGAAGATATTGATGTTATTTAATGGTTTGGGTAACCCAGAAATACCACAGTTGATGGGCGTGAATGTCTGGCTCGCACCACCCGGCAATGGGAATTCATTTACAAAACCTTTAAGGTTTCCAAAGCCATCTCTGACTGCATTGGTGCCAGCTGGAATGAATGGCTCTCCGACCTTTGGAACAAGAGGTTCGAAAGTGCTAATTGAACCTACGTGCCCAAAACCTGTCTGACTGATATTTCCGAATAAATCTCTTGAGTAATTCATAATGGTTATTTGTTTAGATTTAGAGTAAAGATGAGGCTACTCAGGTTGTCCCTAGTTTTCCCAATTGCTTTTCACCACGATGAATGTGATATCAATAATTGGTTAAAAAGACAACATATCAAATCAGCCAGCTTTATTGTATACCAATTTATTTAATGCTAGTACAACTAATTTCTCATATGGGATAGTTTGAAAAACACTCCCCACAAAATCGCCAAAAGGCTAGCTGTCAATATGATGGTAAACTGCTCAATGCTAAACACCAAGCCAAAACGATCAATAAAACTCAAGCTGATCCTATCCAACTTTTGCAAAAAGACAGGATAATAGGGTCGCAATAACTCAACCAGCAAAGAACCAATGATCGTACAAGTAAGGACAGACAGTCCATGTGATATTCCGTGTTTTATCATAATTGAAAAGGTTTAGATCAAAATTGGCAAGCTCCTAGTTTTCCGTAGTTTTCAACCAACCTTACCCCTTCTGTTCGATTTTATAGAGGAAATTTCCCCTAAATCTGACCCAAATAGGCAATTGGTCTAAATCGTTGCACAACTTCCACCAAGTCATCAATCAACGCCATGCAATCATCCAAGTCTCGGTAACAATAAGGCGCATCTGTCTTTATAGAGATATTCTGTATTGCCTCAGGGATATATATTTCCTCCCTCATTTGATCATAGTCAAATGAGTTTGAAAACGCCTTGGCGTCAGAACGTGACATGGTTCGACCCGTACCATGACACATGGAGTTAAATACAGATTTCACACTATCCTTTGCCCTGACAGTAACGATATCACCTGTCATATGCGATGGTACTACCGTGATTTCATTTGGCTCCAACTTCGAAGCACCCTTCCTGATAATCACATGATCATCCATCTTTTCGAAATGATTATGGTTTTTGTCGAGAATCGCAGTGGTCTTCCCAAAGTGACGTTCTACAATTTGTAATACTGCACGACGATTATCTTCAGCCCAGTTGCATACCGAGTCAAAAGTGGAGTCAAACTCCCCAGGCTTATCTATCAGATGATCTACCAAATTCGATTCCTTTCTTGACCCTGTATGAATCAAAAAATAGAGCGCATCATCATCATAGGACTTCACTGCATCCAGAAAATGATTGCCAGATCCCAGATCACCAAGTTTACCTTTATTGGCTTTGAGCGCAGCGTGAATATCATCCCAAACAGATTTATCAAAGTCCTGAATTGATATGCTTGATTTCGCTAATAGCATTCCGCATCCACAATCCGAGACTGCAAACTTCCTCCAGTCTTCTTGCCGAGTTTTAACCACTGTGCCAGTTGGCAATGGTGATTTGCCAGGGCACGCATCTGGAAAAAAGAGGATCTCTTCCGCTTCAAGTCCATTGGGTATCCAACTATACAATTTATGAGTTGGTTCTGCTGAGTAGTTTTGAATTTTCATGATTTCCTCCTGTTTCAAGGTTGATATTTAGGAAAGCAATTTCACGATTTATAGGTTTTCCAAAGTTCTTCGCAAAATAGACTATCTAGCTATTTAGCTGTGCGAGCATTGAAGCTATCCGCAGTGCCTTCGGTAATTATCTATCAACTTCTGTATGTTTTCTGCTCCAACGGGGTTTGAGCTTTGAATGAAAATATCTGGCATTTTCGCACCACTGTCCAAACAATGATCAATCAACCACTTCGCACAATCATATCCCGACTTCTTCAAAGTTGGAGAGTCCAGATTATCTGTATTGCTGATTTCTTCTCCCAAATCATGATCAAAGCAGATTACATCTGGCATAGACGTCAAAACACACGCTTCAAAATCCTCAAATGATTTTGCCCAAGTGATTGAAAAGTCGTTTGGATTACCCACATTCTGTGTGATCCAATCTTGCCAAAATTTGTCTTTTGGATCTCTAATGTCGTCTAACCAAAGTAAAGTTTTCATTTCAATACTTTTTTAAAATGCGTTTTAGTTATTCTTATATTTATGCTCTTGAGGTTAATGTTTCCCCACAATTATAACAGTCATACACATCATCTTTAATGACCTGGCGGTTCCCGCAGTTATCACAAATTCCAAATATGTAGGAGCTAGTAAAGTAATCCGGGAATTGAATGTCCGTTTTCTTAAGTGCCAACTTCGCGGCAGGCCAACAAGATGGACTTGGGCAGTACCCTGTTGAGAGGTTAGTGATTTCAGCGACGCTCACTTCATTACCAATAAACTCTACAGTTAATTCTCCTGCAGCTAAAACAGAGTTTCCTCCTGCACATGCCACATGTTCCGTCTCTCGTGGCGCAATTCTTAAACTTCCTTCCTGATCTACAATGTAAGTCAGTGTCACAAAGTCTTGAGCATACACCATCCTCTCCAACCAATCAATTAGATCTTTTGAAGATGAAATAGCTTGACCTAAAGATTCTCGATCTATGCGATCGAGAATCTCAATTGGGCCGATATATTGGTATGCCTTCATTATCATTCATTCAAAAATTGAATCCACCATTAAACCCTTTATTAAAGTCGAATGGATTTTTAAAAGGATCACTAGCTGACTTGAAAGGATCGTTCATATCCAATGCCTTATTCAAATCTAAAGGCTCAAAATTAAGCTGCTCTTTAGGATAAACATCATATTGATCTCCAGCGGTTTTATAGGGCTGGCTATCAGGCCAGAAGTTATCTGGCCCCATTGCATTATACTGGTAATTGCCTAAAGGCTTTCCAAGTGGGTCTATCACTTGATTACCGTTTAATGTTCCGATTGGATCATTCCTCCATGAGTTCTGATCGAATACGTTTCCGAAAGGGTCTACTGTAAATGGCATGACTGTCTTGTTTTGGTTCACTCAAAGATGTAGCAACCCGAGTTTTCCCTGGTTTTGAAATTACTAATAGGGTAGTGATTTGGCATCATCTATTTGGAACAAAAAAAGGGCGCCTTAATTAGACACCCTCTTTAATAATTCCCTTTCAAACCGACCTACCATCTGTTATTCTTCTTAAAGAAGTCATTTTGAAAAGATCCAAAATCGACCTTAGGCAAATCGTAAAAGTTAGCCTGGGCATTATTATAATTTTGCCCCATCTGATTGAACTGCGCACCATTGATTGAATTTGGTCCATACAAATCTCTCTGGCTCTGATTCCAACTTGGTGGATTGTAGAAGTTTTTTTGTGCGTCGTTGTAATACATGGTCTTATTGTTTTAGTGATACCCCAAAGAAAAACCAGAGATAGTTTTCCCTGGTTTTTCCAAACTCAACTAATGCTTATCCATCTTGACGATTCGAGGCTCAAATTTTCCAACGACTTCAACAAGCGCTTTTTGAGAGTCCATCACCTCCTCTATATCCTTGTAGGCAATCGGCGCTTCATCTATTCCTCCACCAATAAGTGTTACATTATTCTTTTTCAACACTTTTTTCATTTCACTTCCCGTATAGCTCTCTTTGGTGCGCTTTCTAGACATTCTCCGTCCTGCTCCATGTGAAGCGCTATCCATACTATCTACATTACCTGTTCCCTTCACGATATACCCATTGTTGGCCATTGATCCGGGAATAATCCCCAACTCTCCAGCAGCAGCAGGTGTAGCTCCTTTCCTATGGACAATAACTTCTCCCACATCCTCAAAGTGCTTTTTCCATGCAAAATTGTGATGGTTCTCTATCCTGGCAATCGGACTTAATCCAAGATCCTTACATAGATGAAAGTGCACTTGATCGTGACAGGCTTTTGCATAGTCACCCGCCAAGTTCATCGATAACCAATACTCCTGCCCTTCCTCGGTATTTAGATCCAGCCAGGCAAAATGCTGCGCATGAGATGGGAGCAAGCATTGCTCCATCGCAATTTCGGTGTAATGCTTAGCAACATACGCCCCCAAACCCCTGGATCCTGAATGTGAAAGTAATCCTAAGTACGCTCCTTCAGGCAATCCAAATTCGTTTCCTTCAGAAAGATGAACAATGCCAAACTCTACAAAATGGTTACCCGATCCGGAGGTGCCCAGCTGTCTCACTGCCCTGCCGTGCAATTGACGAAGTAATCCCGTTTCCTGAAACCGGCTGTCATCTAACACCTCATGGGTCTGACTTTTGAAGCGAGTCTCCTTGGCTCCAAAGAAAGTGTTCTCATAGAGTGAGGCCTTAAACTTAAAAGCATTTTTATCTAAGTAGTCAGCAGACACATCAAAAATGCTTAAACTCATCCTGCAACCGATATCAATGCCTACACCATAGGGTATCACGGCATCCTTGGTTGCTAAAACCCCGCCAATAGGCAAACCATAACCCTGATGTGCATCTGGCATCAATGCCCCTTTTCTTGCAATTGGCAACTGCATCGCCAACTCCATTTGTGAAATAGCCTGCGGCGTGATGAGTTTTTTACCGAAAATCTTGAAATCCAGTGGCTCCTCCAATAAGGAGATTTCACTTTTTTCTTCTATTTCCTCCTCATCTAATAGCTCAATGGCTATAGGTGCCAAATAAATATGATCTCTATAAGTCTCAGGATTTTGCAGTACATCTGATAAGAGTACCAATTGCTCATCCAGAGATGTATGCTTGTAATATTTAGCCATTACATCAATGGCTATACTTCTTATTCTATTGTCTTGATAATTTATTCTTTTGAGGTCGTTACCTCTCAATTTTTGCTTTTTCATATGTGCTTTTTTCGCCATCAGCTGATGGCAGATTGTGATAGTATTTTAAGACCACCTCAAAAGCACAGACAATCGAGATTGATTAAGCCTTCTTGGTGGGTTTATCGAGATATGGTTCTAGCACAATCATAATTGACACAGGTTTAATTGATTAGGCAAAGATGGGATTAATTTGGGTTTCTCTGGTTGTCCAGAATTGCCACCGTAAGACTCAGTCCAAAAACTGAGCCTTGCGGTATTTTTTCCAGCTGCGCTGAGCATTGGTGAATCTTGTAGAGTTGCTGGTCTCCCATCCATGTGGGAAGCAATAACTACAACCACGCTCATCGCCAAACTGAATTCTGGCGACTCGAATGTTTGAGATCTTTGCAGGGACCATTTCGAAACCATACTCATCAGTCCCAAACATTCTTTTGATCGTTTTTCCCTTTTTCATGACAGTGCATTTAAGTTTTACCTCACTGCACTGCTCCTTTTTTAAATGATGCTAAAAATTTCATTTCAATTAATTTATTGATTCAATATTCAACTTTTTTACCTCTTTTTCGGTTATAAGCCTTGTTAGACTTGAACACCTTTCGGTAAGGGATGACATGATTACCTTCCATAACCATATCAGATCTTCTGGAGCTTTTCATCTTGCCCAGGATTACCTCCTTTGATATGACTATTGTATTTTTCATGACTTTCTTAATTTTTATAAGACAAAGCTCAGGATATTCTAATTTTCCAGAGTTTTCCGAACGAGGTTGAAGGATGACACGAAAATTGTCGCTCGGAATTAAACTTCAGCAGATCCCCCTAATTTGTACGTTCTGGGAATAACAATGAAGACGAGCTATCTACTATGAGGCACTATTATTGGAATTTTAATCCCAAATCATGGAATTTCGATTCAACTTGATCTGGAAAGCCTGTGCTTCACCAAAATCCACAAAGTTTCTCTTAACTCCCTTGATGACCTCCTCAAAAGCATAAAACATTTGACCGCTTGCAATATCAAAAGGCATACGACCTACACCAGTGCATAAACCCGGAATCGCTACCTTATTAATTTTTGGATGATTAATAGCCTCAATCAATATAGCTTTCATCGCCAAATAAGCATTGATTGATGTCGAAATATGGTAATTCATCGGAACCCTCATTGTTGGGGCAGAGATAATATACTTAATGATAGGATGCTTAGTTTCTAAAGTTAAGGTGGACCCAATCAATAGTTCACCTAATGTTGAATTTTGTATCTCTTGTTGAAGAACATCTTGAATATCCCAACCAAATTTCTCAGATAGCTGATAATCCAAACCACCGTCCATAAACCCAAATGAATTTGCTGGACTGACGATTGCATCTGCATCTGTTTCAAGAATATCATTATGTATTAAGTCAACACTTGATTCCTGAGCGAAAAATTCAGCCCAGGCATCAAGCATTTCCTTATTCTGGGTATAAAGTTGTACAGCTAAAGACATTGATTGAAAATTAAATATTAAGATAATTCATCAAACTTAATCCAAACATCTTTAGATGGACTCTGAGCATTAAAGTGATGATTACACTCAAGACATCTCAATTGCACCTGAAATGGCAATTTATCCCCATTTACAATTGCCAATTTTGAGTTTTCACATTTTGGGCAATTAATATATTCGTAATCCCAATTATAATCTTCGAAAAAAACGCTGTACTTATTCATGCTTTGTAAGGATAAAAAATTATTGAATTTCTTATAGATCAAGGAGCCTAATATTCCAATTCTATGGGTGAATTGAATACTCTATTGAAATTCCAAGTCACGCTTCACTTCAAAAGAGAAATCAAATAGAATATTCTTATTAAAACTAATATTCAACTTTTTTACCTCTTTTTCGGTCATAAGCCTTTTTAGACTTGAACACCTTTCGGTAAGGGATGACATGATTACCTTCCATAACCATATCTGATCTTCTGGAGCTTTTCATTTTGCCCAGGATTACCTCTTTTGATATGACTATTTTGTTTTTCATGACTTTCTTAATTTTTGATAGACAAAGCTCAGGATATTCTAATTTTCCAGAGTTTTCCTTGTCAATACACCGTTCACCTTATCTATAGTAATCTTCAATTCCATCGCAATTTTGTCTTCTCCAAAGCCTAAGTACTTCATACGCCTTATTGCCAGATAAAGTAAGGGAGCATTGTTTTCATGCCAAAACAAAATTTGATTTTGAATACTCTGAGCATTACTCTCCGAATGAAGATCCATGCTTGCCTCCAATAAGGTGATCAATAACTTGAGAAAATCCTCTTCTTCAAAATCTCCAAGTGATTTGAATGCAGCTTCATCGTGATGTTTGAATTGAAATGAAACCGCATCTCCTTTTTCAACCAACTGAAATTTTCCTGCTACGGGCAATACATGCCAATAATTATCCTCTTCTGTTGGAGACTCAATAGCCCTTAAAATTTCATTGAGATTCAATTGATCTTTGTACTTCTGAACAATTGGGAAATCGGTCCAGGATTCTGGCATATCAAATTGATCCAGGTAGTTCATCATGGCGAGCTCTCCTCTTTCATGATTCATTAGTCGAAGAAATAAAATTGGGTCTATCATTTTTAGTATTCTTTGGCTTGTCATGGCAAAGAAGGTATACTATGAGTTTTCCGCAGTTTTATCAAAACACCGAACTCAAATAATAGAAGTGAAGGATTTATGAATTAATGACCTAATGTCTTTCAGTCCACATTCGGTTGGAAATGAACTTGCCAGTTCGTTAAATCCAAGGCACAGAGACTGCCTGTTCCTGCTCTATTTAGGAAAACACCATTATCAATAGATATCGACCAATCTCGTTGTTCTATGCTACTTTCTATAGATTCCTTTTGCTGAACAATATGTCCGTGGATCACTCTTCTATTATTCAATAACGGATGCGGAGCATCTAACTTAAAATCAAACCGATTCATCATGGCATGCAGATCATCAAATGGATTTTCAATTCCTAAATTGAAACCGGCATGTACCAGGAGGAAATCATTCAGTTCTAGGTAAAATTTCATTTCTTTAAGGAAAGTCAGAAAGGGCTCGCCTATCCTTCTTTTGCCAATATCATGCTCCTGTAAAACCCTATGGTCATGATTTCCGCGTATACATTCAATCTTGAAGCCTTCAGCTCTCAGCTTGATGACGTGCTTGATGATTCCGAGTGGGTTTTCTGTTGCCTTTCGAGGATTCGATCCATGTCCAATGATGTCCCCAAGAATATACAATTCATCTTCCTGACTTAATTCAATAGCATCTATCAAGGCCAAAAAAGTCTTGAATTGTCCATGAAGATCTGAAATGGCTATTTGTCTCAAAACACTGGCTTATAATTACCCTTTTGACTTTTCCTCTCTGATCTTCACCCAGCATTTCTTGCAAGTGACATCCTCTTGGATTTCAGTGGCGATACCCTGAACCGCTGCTCTATGAGAAGCTTCCTTATCACGCGGATTACAGGCCACCATACCCTCAGCCGTTAGCCAGTGAATATCTTTCTTCTCCCGTTTTTGTTGTCTTGAAAGCATAAAATGAACTTAATTCAATACTAATTTATACCGGAATGGAAAACCACCCATTGATAGAATACAGGTCCAAATCAGTAAATAGTGATCGTTTCAATCTGTCTATCCTTGCGACTTTTAATGCTTCATCAAGAACATGAATACCATGTTCCCTACAAAAATCAGCATCCGGTATTGACTTTAAAAATACAATATCTTTTGATTTGTCAACATTCACCTTTTCAAGATTGTATTCCACTTCTTTCTTATCATCAAAGCCTTTAAGTTGAATGGCGCAAACCAATCGCTTTACCCCAAGTTGTCTTGCGATTTCCACCACATCGCTGTTTGCTCGTACAGCCAGTTGATATAATTCCTGTCTGATTAAAGGAATAGGAAGGTTATCAAAATATCCGTTCTGCAAGATCCATTTGATGTGGTCGGGATCAACAAACCCATCAGGGAAAACTTTTACCCAATCAGCAGTGTAACTTCCTTTTATAGTCAGATAGTCTACAGGTATACTATAGTACTGATAGTATTGTGTGTCGATATATTGATTGATGAAGCTCATTTCTTTAGTTTTTAATTGCAAAATATCAGAGTCTGCGGTTATCCTGAGTTTTCCTATTTCAAACAATGCAAAAGATTAGTCGGAATGTGCCGTCAAACCAGTCATATTAGACTTTTGAATGGAAAACTCCGGAAAATTGAATCTCAGCTTTGTTTGCTCCAAAAGAACAAAAAAATGAAAACCAAAGAAGATTACAACTACTTCATTCAACTGGCTATTTATTTTCCAAATAACTCACTGAAAGATTCAGAGTCTGAGAAAAACAAAGTGGAAAATTTTGTCATTAAGACCTTAGACATTGACCGCACCAAATTGGAATTTGTCTGTTTCGCTTCAGAATATGGCTTACGACCATTGGAAAATACGGAATTCAAATACCCCATTCTGGACTGCTGGACGGTGGAAAAGAAATTCAGTGATGAACCACTAGAAAAGCAGATCAACGACTTTATCGGCTACTTCACATCCGAAATAGATGCCTGGGAGGAGCTCAATAAAGACCTGGAGATCTTCCTCTGGCTGGAAGTAAAGTCTACATGGAGGATCAATCCTATAGTGGAGGCCAAGACACTCAAAGCACTATCAGAACGAAACATCAAACTTTACATCAAACATTGTGAACATGAGGTGGGTCTTAAATCGGTTCAAAAATTGAAATGACCTTGAAAAGATACTCTTGATTCAACCCTGCCTTTCAATTCCCTGAAGGCAGGGTCATAGTTGTTTTAACTCAAAAAATTGTTAATGCTCAAACTGAGTAAATACAACTTTTTGATAACAGCCCGCCGATGATTTCCTCGGTCTACACAGTACTCTAAGTATCCGTTCTAATTCTAAAACTAATTACCGTTTAAATTAAGGTCGGAGGTTTTCATGAGCACTAAACACTAATGAAAGTTCAGCAGCACCAATAAAGCATTAACTATCTCGTATAAACAATCAAATTGGTTGCTTTAGAAATACTCGTAGGACCCTTCACGCGATTATCTAGATTACCCTTGTCGTCATGAACGTTTAGGATATTGTAAGATCCAACGTCCAAATTAAGCATCGCTATAACCTGCTTGTTTCTCGCTTTCAAAAGCTTAAAGAGCTCCTCCGAAATGATCGCCAAATTATACCCTGATTTTATGTCGAAAATAACATTATGCAGGTCACCATTTCGCGAATCCTTTACTACTGCCAGAATGCGCCGCTCTCTTATGTCCGACTGAGCATCTGATACATTGATCAACAGTTGATCTTCATAGGCTAAGAGCTGAGTCTGGAACATAGTAGCGTGATTGCTTCTTCCCCACTGGATCAAGTTGGCATAGTCTACCAAACTTTTGCGAGGGGTAACCTTGCCATAAGCACCCAGGGAAATTTGTCCTTGCTTCAGATTACAAACCGCCAGCCCACCATTTGGATAGATAATCACCAAACCGTCCATATCCTTCTGTCGCAATACCGCATTGACGATATTCCCATTTTCCATCGTGAGCCCTACGGGTTGGCTTTTTTCATTGGTAAACCCGCCAGTAGCCGCCAAATACACTTTACTCGATTTTCTTTGAGAAGTGTATTTGCCATAAATAGAGGTGCCATCATCTGCATGTGCCAAATAAGAAGCTTTGACATAGGGCCTGAGCATCCAGACACAATAACCTATGGTCGTATAGCTACTCTGAATACTGAATACATTGATGGCATGCCCTTTACCGTCTACAGGAAAATAGTTTTTGTAATTGGCCAGACTCAGGTGAGTTCCCTGATCACTCAATCCAAATGTTTCATCGATTTTCTTACCCATACGATCTGAGAGATAACTAAAATTTCCTTTAGCAACATTGGACAGTACCTTTTCCCAGGTAGATGGCTGTTCATTGACATAGATCTTGTTCCGCTCCAACCGATCGATGATTAATTGATTTCCGGGAGAGTATTTACTGAATTCGCCGTTCTTGATTCCTGCTTCAATGGTTTCTGCCACCTGACTCAATAAGTGATAGCCGATGAGCTGGTACAGTTCATTCACTTTGTCATTGAACAAGTTCCGTTTTGGACTGATAAAAGCTTCCCCTATCTGGAGATGATCCTCGGTTTTATGCAAGTAGATCTTATAATACTGGAGAAACCTTTCCGCCAGATGACAAAGAAACAAATCTCCAATATTCGTTCTGCGCTGGCTCCACAAATAATACCGGTGCGCCTGCAAAGTCTTGAAATCTGTAAATGCAGTCACTTTCAGATACTGAGCATAAGGAAACCGGTCCAAAAACTGCTGCTCCGTTTCATGACGATGCTGGACATAGTAGGTTTTCATGTCAAACTGTGCAGATGCCCAATTGACACAAAAAAGGAGAAAGGTTAGGTACAGGATTCTCATGGCTTTATTATTTTGAGGTGATACCAATCATGCCGCCAAAATCACCCCCAAGCTCTTGGCGATTGAGCTTTGGGATATACATCCTGCTAATGGCACCATCCAGATAGAGGGCATTTTCGCAGTAAAAGACCTCCTTGAAAACACTGGCGAAATCATAGAAACAAACCGGCTCGTTGGAGATAATAAATACCAAAGTATAGGGATCTATCAACCCTACCCCACTGCGGATATATTTGCTACTGGAATTTGGTGTAAATGCCGAATGGATTTCACGGTTAATCACCAGCATTGGACCAGATTGAGTAGCATAGCTGATACTATCCTGATCCTGCCAATCCGCAGTAGGAACGACTACAGCAGATCCTGAATGAGTCAACCCAAATACCCCATTAGGCTGCAGATAAAAATTACCATAGCCGGAGCTGGCAGTATCTAATTGGATGAGCGTTTGTTCCTTCTCAATATATAACCCCTGCGGATCATTGGTCTCCGTGTACATACCCGCATTAGTCCCAAACGACAATTTTTCAGATCCTGCACTTTCAACGAGATCCTTCAAAGCAGTAAGACTTCTGAGTTTGAGATTATACGAACCCCTCCAAAAGAAACGGATCTCACTAGATCTCAGATCTACCAAATATGTATCGTAGGAATTTCCGCCAAAGGTTAAGCGCCTGGCATGGTTGTTTGACAGATGAGGCGTTTGTTCAGCCAAAGCTGCTAGTGAGTCCTCCAGGATCAGATTCTCCAACACAACATCCTGACTGTATGCATTGCAGGTGGCTATGCTCTTTTTGAGCAAACCATTTTGGTACTCAAGCATGGTGATATCATACACCAGGGAGTCCTTTTCTCTGGCCACCTGACCTAGGCCATTTTGCAAGATCAACTGATTCTGATGGAGGACAATCAACTGCTTTTTCAGACTATCCAATAACTGGCTCTGCAAGCATACTCCCTCTCTGATGTTAGTAGCTTGAGCACTTAATAAAGCCAAACTATCTAACACTTCCACATCACGAGATGCGCGCTTTGCTTGATCTTCTTCCCAGGTCTTGATGGAGACACAACTTGATAGAAGGATTAATAGTAATAAGGAGGTTTTTAAAGGTTTCATCTTGCATGGTTATTTCAATGCAAGATGATGAGGAGGGAGTTTTCCTTGGTTTTAGTAATGATTGATTTATATCAGATGAATAACACAATTACTGAATTTACTGAAAAGGTGCTGTTTTGCTACGGCCTTAGCCTTCAAAATAATCACTTGTGTATCTCATGTTTTGCTTTGTAATAATTATATTCTTAGTTATAATGCGCGCGGATTATTATTAAAAATCAGATGAAGTATCTGCTAAATTTTAAAAACGAACAAGAAGTAATTCATTTCTTAATAATTAAGAAGGATAGGAATATTAAAAGGTTGGAAAAAAGGAAGATAGTCGTAGTTGAATTAATGGAGCTGATGAAGTTAAACTATCCGAGTATTATTTATATTATATACCGGTATAAAGGCCGGTATATAATTAAGTCTACAAGTAAAATTACTTTTTTGTGTTGCATATCATATTCAGGCAATTTCATTTCTGTTTCCTTATGTGCTACCCTGAGAGGTAATTTTATTTATGGACACGATATAGAATTAATTAAAGAAAAATCTAACACCATTTTAAAAAGATTTACATCAAGTGAGATTGAATATATAAATAAAGATTATTCAAGTTCGAATTATCGATTCCATGAAGTTTGGACTAGAAAAGAGTCAATTGCAAAGATGTTCATTATTAGTCTGGAAAAAGCATTGGCAATAGACACGGTCTTGACAATTTTACCTTTTAAAACCATTATTATAAATGAATCAATAGTTTTGACATATGTCACCAATAAATTATAAAAATAGATGTATTGACATAATTATAGGCGATTATGGAAGAGTTGGAACATTGAGATTTCTTGAAGAATTCTCAAATTTTGAAAGGAGCTATATTCAACTATTTCTGAAAGAAAATCAATTTTACGACGAATATAGGATCGTTGATCAAATAGTTCTGAACTCATCTTATTCAACAAAATTTGATATAATTTCTAAATATTCAGATTCAAACATTCCATTAGATGATAATATTTTGTTTGGATTTGAAAATAAACATTTTGAACCTATTGAATTATACGTTGATAAATTTTACCAACAAGTTATTCCATTTGTTAAAAATGCCAATAACCTACAATATTCAAAAATTCGAATTATTATTCCTTGTAATACACTAGAAGTAGTTGCAAAACTTCTTAAAATTAAAATCAATTCAAATTATCCTAACGTTGAAATACCACTTTTAAGCACATCTGTTAAAAGTGAGATACTCAAAATGAATTTTAAAAAAATTTATTTAATTTCTACACCTGAGGTTATGAAATTATATTCTGATTTCTTTAGATTAAATAAAATTAAAGCAGAATGCAATCATAAAAAATTTAAGAATTTCTTAAATAATGTAATTAGTGATTCTCAAATTAATGATAATGATGATAATGATGATAATGATATAACGATCTCTGCATGCACAGATTTGGATGTCCCTTGCGATATAGATACCCTAAAATTATATTGTAAAGATCTGGTATTAAAAGTGTATAAAGATTTCAAAACATGGTTTTAAAATACCCAACTCAGTTTTCTGTTTTTGAAAACAATATTGAAGTGGATTTCGATCAAATCCAGTCAATGATCCAATCAATTCAATGTGAATTAGATAAAATAGGTCAGGGTAAAATTGTAGCCTTATGCTTAGAAAGAAGTGCAAATTTAATTTGTGGATGCTTAGCTTGTTTCTATTCAGAAAATACGTTTGTTATTGTCCCATCTGAGGTAAAAAAAGGTTCTCGATATTTCGATTTTCTACATTCAATCAAAATTGATTTACTAATTATTGACAATAAAAGTGAAATTGATTTTAATGCGCCAAGAATTAATATTTCAAAAATTAAAAAATCGCATCTCCCTTTGGGTAAAAATGACATTGAAATAAAAGTTAATGATGATAAACCAGCCTACATAATTGCCACAAGTGGCTCTACTGGAACACCAAAAGCAGCAATTATTTCTAGGAAGTCACTTGCACTTTATATCCAAACTTTTATCGAATACTATGGCATATCTGAAAATGAAAAAATGTTTTGGTTAAGCGCTCCTTACTTTGACATGTCAATTAATCACATCTTCATACCATTCTTTGCTTCAGCCAAAGTCATTGCCGCACCCGATTTAAGTAAAACCTCAATTAATCAATTACTCCAAATAATTATTAAAAGTAAGGCAACATTTTTAAATATAGTACCCTCCCTTGCTTCGATATATATCAAATCACTTAATCAAAAACTAAATTCACTAAGAGTATTAATGTTTGGTGGGGAGAAATTAGAAAGTAATCTAGTCTTAGATTGGCTTAAATGGATTAATCCTGACTGCAAAATTTATAATTGTTATGGTGTGTCTGAAGCTACTGTAACTTCATTTTGCAATGATATTGATACTGGTGAATTACAAAAAAACAGCGTTATTCCAATTGGAAAGCCATTGCCAAATGTAAAATTTGAAATTGGTGAAGAGGGAGAACTAATTATTCAAGGACTACTTGTCGGAAGCGGATATTTAAATCAGTCAAGTGAACCATTTAAAATAGTTAAGAATCTTAACTCTTACTACACTGGTGATAAGGTTGAAATTGTTGGAGAGAATCTATTATACATTGGGAGAATTGACAGAATGATAAAGTTAACTGGTGGTTTTAGACTAGATCCTAGGGAAATCGAGGAGCTATTAAAGGTAGAATTCTCACTAAGTTTTGTTGAATACGGCCAGTTTGAAGGGAAATTATATGTTGTTTACCATTCAGCTAATAAAATTGATGAAAATAAGATAAAAAAAGCAATTGACAAGAAGTTCGGAATTAAGTTTCTGCCAGCGGTAATTCGCAAAATGAATAAAAACCACCTTTCAGAAACAGGGAAAATAGATTTAAGTAAGTTAATTGGACTGAATAATTCCAATAAACATTTAAGCGGGCATTTCAATCTGGAGCAGATTTGGAAAAATGTTTTGCAAATTCAAGAGTTCAATAAGAGTGACTCATTTTTCGACTTAGGTGGTGATTCTTTAAAAATCCTTGAACTAGAGTCTCTCTTATCTACAGAATTTGGGGGGAAAGTTGATGTCAGCGATTTAATAATCAACCATAGATTCGTAGATCAAATTAATTTTCTTTTGACCACAGATAATTCTGAGCAAGATCAACTTGAAAATAGAATAACCTCATATTCAAAAGATATTTTTATTATCGATTATGATTTCATTCTACCCAATATAAATAGTAAAAATGATCTTTATAATTTTTTCCATAGTTCAAAGGTCCAATTCAAGAAGATGGACGATGATAGATTTCAATCTTTAATTGATAAAGAAGTACTTGATTTTAAACCTGTTGGGACTTTTTTTATTAATGAATTCATCAATAAACTATCGAAAAATAAAAACGTCGAAGATTTACAAGCCCAACTTATAGTCGAATGTGCTGAAAGATTGATTGAGAATAATGAATTTTTGAAAAATAAAAGAAATATTGGAGTCTATATTGGTGCGGGTCCAACATATCAAATTCCTTCATTAAGCAATAAAAACTTCATAAAAGAATATACACCAAGTTTCATTTCTGGTCAAATTAATTCTAAATACGATTTTGTCGGTCCCAGTTTAGTAATTGATACAGCATGTTCTTCGTCGTTGGTTGCAATTGAAAAAGCATTCCAAGATTTAAAATCAGGAGTAGTTGATTTTGCGATTTGCGGAGGAGTACAATTATTTTCTTCTGCCTATTCATTTTTAGCCATTAATAATGCCAATATCTATTCAAAATCTGGAACGTGTCTCCCATTTGGAGAAAAAAGAGATGGTTACGTCCCATGTGAAGGTGTAGGTTTGATTCTTTTATCCTCTAAAATAAAAAGCAAAATTGTTCTTAATACAGTAAAATCAAATCATGATGGCCAAACTACTAGTGTTGGAATGCCAAGTGGAAAATCTCAAAGGGAGCTTTTATTGGATAGCCTGCAAGAAGCCAATCTAACACCCAAAGACATAGACATAATTGAGTCTCATTCAACTGGCACTGTCGTTGGCGATCCAGTAGAATTTGAAACTTATAAATCCATTTTTGGAAACGGGATTAGAACGCCTAAAATTGGAGCTTTTAAAGCAAACTTTGGTCACCCACACTATAGCTCAGGAGCACTAGGGATAATCAAAATGATTGTTCAATTGGAACAAGGTGAAGTTTTTAAGCTTCCAAATTACCCTCTTTCAAAAAGATTTAGTGCTCAATACTTCCCACGGAATTCCTCGAACAAATTTGAGCCCAATTCAACGGGAATAGTTTGCTCCTTTGGTTTAAGTGGAACTAATGCCTGTGCAATTTTATCGAAATTAAATATTACAGATATGTATGATCTCAAAAAGATTATTAGTGACAAACTTGGACATAATATTGATGTTAAGAAAAGTTTCATGGATAATGATATTGACTCAGTCGATATGGTTGAACTAGCAGATTATATATCTCTAAAGTTAGATATAGAAATACCAATTAACTTCATTTTCAATTCGGATAGCATAGAAGGTTTTATTAAAAATGTCACCACATTATTACCAAATAATATAGCTGAAAATTCTGAACACAGATCCAATTTTGATTCGCAACCAATCATTAGTCCGAATGACAAAAATTTCACCCCAAAGGCTAATGACATTGATTTTACAACTTATTTAAAGTTTATGTCCAGTTTCTACGAAATTCAGTTTCGAAAAGAAGACTCAGCCTTTAACAAACAGCTCTTAAATCTACTTCAAAAACAACAGAGCGAACTCTTTGATTTATTACATATCAGAAAACATTTTGCAGAATCAAATATCAGTGAACAGAAATCCCAAATCAAAAATAAACTCATACAAATCATATCTGAAGTTACAGACTTACCTAATGTTATTATTGACGATAATATGGATCTGAACAATGAAATTGGTTCACTCCATATTATTGAGATAATTGAAAGAATAAATCAGGCTTTTGATGCCAAATTTACTTACGAAGAGTTTTTAGATATTAAGGATTTAACGACTCTCACATTTAAACTGAAATCACCGTGAATCTCATCTCAGCGCTGGAAAATAAGGACTATAAAGATGAAGATGAAGTTTTCATAAATGGAAATAAAACTGTTAAACTATTTGAGCTAAAAAATTTCACGCATGAATTAAAAAAAAATGTGTCGAAAAACTGGAAAGTAGTAGCTGTTTTTCAAACTGATGACCTGCTTGATCTAATGTCAATTTATTCCGTTTTCCATTTAGGTTTTACTCTGTTGCCATTAAGTTTAAGTGCACCCACTCAAACTATAAAAGAAACAATCGAAAGATGTGATCCAGATGCAATAATTATCCCCACTGAGTATTTGAGGAATATAGAGATTGTTAAAAATCCTAAGTCAAAAATTCTGCATTCTGATAAATTAAAAAATGAAGCTGCTGTTAATTCAAACTTAAGCCAAATAAAAACTGAATGTAAAACAAATATAGCGTATTTAATAAATTCAAGTGGTACAACTGGCCAGTCTAAAACTATTCAAATCAGGAAATCCGCTGTTAAGAATTTGATAGAGAATTGCACAAAAAAACATAAGTGCCTTTCGAATTCTCCAGCAAGAATTATTGGTGTTTCTGATATTACTTTTGATCTATTTATTCTAGATTTTTTCCTTACTCTCTACACCAGGGGGCAGTACTTTCAATTACCAAAGCCCATTAGTGCAAATTTGATTGTAAGAAAATTAATCCTTAACCGAATCAATCTATTACAGTCAACTCCAACAATTCTAAACTGGTTAAATAAATCATTGAATAAATTAAATTTCAAAAAATCATATTTAGAGCTAATAATATCTACCGGTGAGGTAATTGATTATAATTTATGTAAAGCACTCTTTGAAAACTTCAAATGTCCTACAATTTGGAATATGTACGGTCCAAGTGAAACAATTCACGCAAGCATTTTTGAAATCAAAAAAGATTGGATAAACGAAATGCTCAATACCCTAGAAATTCCCATTGGCAAACCAATCGACAATATTTATTTTGAAATTCACAATAAAAACAACTTTGGTGTAGGTGAATTAATTATTTCTGGACCACATTTAAGTTCGAAATACTTTAAGCCTGTTAAAAACAGTGGTTATTTTAAGGATAAAAAAAAAGGTTTAACCTCATATCGAACAAACGACCTTGCAGAAAAGACTAAGGAAGGGCATTACATTTTTAGAGGAAGGAAAGATGACCTTGTCAAGGTAAATGGCATTCTAATAAGTTTGAGTCATGTCACCAACTTGATTAAAAAACAATTTGAAATTAGAGAAGCCATACTTTTAAATCATTCGAACAACCTATTTCTCTTCAGCTCAAAGAAAATAAATAAAAGTGATATAAATTCTCATTTGAGAATAATGGGATTGGAATGTAAAATAGTATCTGTCTTAACCATTTTAGAATGGCCGAAAAATCAAAACGGCAAATTAGATATAAACAATCTCAAACAACGTATAATTAAAGGAATAGACTTTTCATCTGAGCAAAAATATTTCCTCTATAGTACATTTGAAGAACACCCTCAAATCAATATTAGACTGAGTAGTGAAATAAATTTTGACATTTTTAAGTTTAATTTAACAAGTAGAATTAATGCAATTTCACGCTTCAATTATGGATTAGAAGATGGTAAAGTAATCGGGATTTATAACCTTGATGAAGACAAACTATTTGAAACAATTGATAAACAAACCATTGAATGCTCTGAAGAGATATTTGAATTCTCAAAACTTAAATTCAATTTTTCATTCATTAAATGCAGATTATTAAGATCCCCAAAGGAATCACTTCTTCTGATAAAGCTTCATCATAGTATTATGGGTGGATATCAATTTTCATCGATTGTTTTGCCCCTATTACTCACTGAAATATCTAAGCATAAAAAAAGCATTCTCATAGGAAAACCGAAATTTTCACTCAAAAATAAAGCAATTGCATACTTCAATTTCTTTAGTAATACTTTACTTAAAGGAAAAAATCCAAACCAGTATGCATTTGAAAAAATCATTTCTTTCTTACGACAAAACAATGAAATTCAGCAATACAGACTTAAGCTTTACATTTCTCGAAAACATAAAAATATACCTGAAATAATATATCAAGATATTGACTTGAGAAGGCATTTTGATGGAAAACACAAGATGTTTTCAGGATCTGCGGATATGTCCGTTGATTATCCAATTATTGAATGGAACTATTATTCATTCAATTTTGAATCAAAGCAAAAATATTATGAAATAATTCCATTCGATTTGTATGAATGGACTCCTGAATTAAATCAAAAATCTCACCTAAACATACTGATAACTTCATTTAATGATAGAACCAATATTCTCATCCGAAAACAGAGAAAATTGAATCCATTAGATTTTTCAAAATTGAGTTTATGAAAAGTGATATGAAACTGATAGAAAAAATTGATTTGATTGATACTTCAATTAAAAAACAATTTGATGTAAAGATAAAATCATTATTAAGCCAAAAAGCAAGGATCGACTTAAGTCAGGAAAGGATAGAACTTGGATTTACATCAAATAGATATGATATTATAGAAGAAAAAGCTGATTTCATCATTCTTGAAAAAAAAATATCTCAATCATTTGCAAAGCATCTGGTAATTAAAGAATTAATGATTCACAACATCAAATCTGGAACTAATGAAAAAATAAATTGGCATTGTGATCGAGACCATTGTCTTGACCCGATGCACATTTTTGGAACAATAGTTTATTATCCACTATTCAATTCTCAAGAATTGATTTTAGTTAAAGGGCATGGTAATGTATTAGAATTAGAGCCTGGTGATTGTGTTTTCATTCATCCAGACCTGATTCATAGTGTCCCTGAAAATATCAATAGAATGAGTGATAGAATTAGTATGGCAGTAAGATTGTATCCTGTATGAGTTTCTCAAATAAATTATCAATTATTACACCAGTAAGTAGACCTCAAAATTTGCTGATTATTCAAGAATTCATTCCAAAAGAATCTGAATGGATTATAGTTTCAGATGGAACTATTGAAATACCAAAACTATCCATACCTCATATCTTTATCATTGGCCCAAAAACTTGTGATTTTGGCAATAGCCAAAGACAAATTGGAATACAATTGGCATCAAGGGATTTCGTGTACTTTCTTGATGACGACAACATCATAATTCCAACTTTACCTGAAATATGCATACCGCTCGCCAATGCATATAATGCAGATGCAATACTTTTTGGAATCTTTGCTTCTTATTTTGAACCCTACGATATTTGGTTTCCCCAAAAAGAAGTTGTCCTAAAATCTGTAGATACTGCAATGTTGTTAGTGAGGCTTGATGTTTTGAAAAAAATGTATTTTGATGATGCAGTGGGTTGGCCCAACAGTCCGGGCAAGGAAAGAGAAAGTGATTACCAATTAATAAAAAAAATTGAACAAAATTTTAAGCTAATTAAGCTTCCAGCTTTATTAGGTTTTCATAATGCACTTAATAATCTGAAAAAAAGTGAACTTAATTTGATTAAAAAGAATAGTCACTTCCCATACAATATATTCTTTGATAGATTTAAAGACAATATCTCACCTAGGTGGTTAATATGAATGTTATTCACTGGATTCACGGTTTACAAGGAGGTGCAGGTTTTATTGCATGTTCAATTTGTGAAAAATTCAGCGCTCCTCTAATATACTTTGATGAAGATGGACCTGCAAATTGGGGAACTTCAAAGCGATCAGCAAGTCTTACCGGTAACTTAAAGAATTTAATTAAACTTGAAAACTGGGAAGATTTTAAGAATTACGTAAATAATTGGAAACCAGATATTATAGTGTATCACATATGGAGAGAAGAGGACAACTCTCCAAAAATAGCTTCTCAGGAATGCAAACAAGTGGCATATGTACATACCTCGATGTTACCAAACCTAAATGGGTACGACTTCTACATATTAGTTTCTAAAAGTCAGTTCTCAACTATTCCAATAAATCAATCAAGTAATATTAGAGTTATTGAAAACGGAGTTAGGGTTGAGCAATTTGCAGATTGCATACCTAGTAATACACAATTAAACCTTCTCAGATTTAGCAGTTTGGATAAGCAAAAGATTTCACCTTGGTACAAAGAGATTTTTGAAGAATACCAAAGCTCTGATATCAGCTTTACATTTATTGGAGGAGGCAATGGAGTAGAAACACTTAAATCATATGCTAGACAAACTGGCAATCCTAATGTATACTTATTAGGAGACTCTACCTTTGAGGAAATAATAGAGCAAATTAACCAAGCATCAGCAATATTATATTTAAATGATACACATATCGAAAATCATAGCATAAGCATTCTAGAGGCAATGGTTGCTGGTCTTCCAATTATTTGTGAAAACAGAGGAGGACTTGCTGAGCAGGTGGATCACACTAAGAATGGGTTTCTATGTAATAATGTCGAAGATGTTTTTAATGCTATAGAGGCCATAAAAGAGCAGGGTGGCTGGAATATATTGTCTTCAAACAGCAGAAAAAAAGGCGAATCATATAAAATTGAAAAAACTTTCGATCAATTTTTCCAATTCATGATAGATATAAAAAATTTAAATTAACCTTAATCTGACCACCTTGAAATTAGTTTTTATAACTAGAATATGTAAAACATCAGAGATCCCTTTAATAAACAGGAGTATCGAATTTCTTAAGACTCACAGTCATAAAATAACTATTCTTATAGAGAATGGATTGAAAGAAGCTTACTCATTAAAAGAAACAAAACTCACACATTTAGCTAAGACCCGTTACGTTAGCGGAAATGGATTTAATGTGATTTATGAAAGGCTATCAGTTGCAGTCCAATATGAATTTGATTTTTTAATAAAGATTGATCCTGATACATACTTTCTAAATGATTTTATACCTGACACTGGCCTAAAATATGGTGGACATGGTGTGGATGGGAAAAAATGGGCTCAAGGTGGGTTTGAACTTCTCAGCAATGATTCAGTGGTATCTATAATTTCATTTCTGGAAATGGACAGAAAACCGGAGTTGTTCTACATAGACAAACATTTTGACAGCCTTTTCCCATGTGATTTGGATAATAAATTTGAAGTCATACAACTCATACGGAAATACACATCGGATGATATTGCCCTGGGTGCAATTTGCATGGAATTACAAATACCCTTTAAAAACATTTCTAAAATTAAATCAACCTGGAAATATAGAGGCAAAGGATTCTATCAAGGTGCTTCGATAATACATCCAATTAAGGATTTCAACGACGCACCCTGACAGGTCTTTGCTCTACTAATTCTATGTGTATTTTCCCCATTTCTTAATTTCAAAAAACTTTCTGACCACTTTTGAATAGAAAGAATTTGAATCAAGTATGAATGTTGGATTTATCTGTTTTAATTCTTCCTTACATATTGTTTGCCAGAGATGGCAAGCATACCCCTTAGCTTCAAAAGGGTAATCATCTTCCAGAATTTCTCTTAATTTATTGTGCCAAAGAGGAAAAAAGAAAGCTGTTTCAGGAAGACACTCCAACATTGATTTATCTTTCAAGTACATTTCATATGGAAGAACAACAGAGTGATAATCCCATTCTACATTATTAAAAGAAGTGTATTTTGTAATCCAATGACTTATAAAATCGTCATTTTTGGGTGATATTATTACTGCATTACATAGTCCTCTATTTTTTTGAATACCCATAATAGTTTTATCAAAGGCGAGCAGGTTATCAAAGTTCCGATAGCAGAAAACATCTATATCAAGATAAATTCCTCCTCTATTTTTTAATACTTGAAGTCTATGGAAATCTGCTTTATGTGCATAATGATCAAATTCCTTCAAATTTTTCATATCAATTGGTTCAATAGAGATATTTTTTACTAGACTTTTTGTCAGCAGAAACCACTTACCTTCTAAAGGTATTGGACTATGAATTATAACAGAATCTGGCTTTAAAACTCTGAATGACAAAATAATATTTATAAACTCATAAAATTTTATTTCATGATGTTTAAATCCGTATATGAAATGTACCACTTTAGGAATCATCACATGTTCTGTTTAATGGTTTGTTTAAAAGTCGATTTTGTCTAGATATACCTTTTCGATTTTTATATTTCAGAGGTCGACAAAAACATTAACATCTAAAAATTAGTCGTATTAAATCTTGCAACAATTATGCAACTTTCATCGCCTAGAGAAAAGTCTACTTTACTATAGTCTTGAAAGCAATGGAGTAATTCAAGCCCTAGTGACAAAAACAAGACACGTAACCTTTCAATGTCAAAAAAATGATTTCGAAAGAAAAATATTTCCTCTTTTAGCAGTTTGTTGCTTGCAAATAAAGTGTACTTCCTCTTCCCTTCAATTTCATTTCCTTCTAATAAGGAAGAATGATATTCTATATGTGCTTGAAGGAATTTAGTATCTGTTAACATTATTTGCCAATTATGTTGCTGCTCTAACAAGTATCTCTCATATAGCTCTCTCATTCCGAATTCTACAATCATTAAACCGTTTGATTTTAAATTATTTCCAAGATTGATTACAACGTTTTTAAGATTATTGAAATCGAATAGATTAGCTGTTCCATTCAAGAGTAGAATGATATCATATCTTCTTGCTGCCGAGAATCGCCTTAAATCACTGGTAATTATTTCAGGATTGTTTTTGTAATTTTTATCTGAGATTCTTGAATTAATGTAATCGACAAGAGGTTTAGAAATTTCAACACCATCGACTTCAAAATTCATGTCTGCTAAGGGCATTAGATGCCTTCCTGCACCGCAACCTCCATCCAATATTTTACTATTTTTATCACAATAACTCACGATAAAGTCAATTTCTTCTTTCGGAATATTAAGGGAGCTTTTAATGAGAAAAAGTCCTGCCAATGAATTCCAACCTTCGTTTAAATTTTTCATAAATTTAGATGAATGTAAATTTTAGATTTCATATGGATATAAGCATAGATCAATACAAACAAGATGGTCTGATTGTAATTAATGATTTTTATACGAAGACCGAAAATAGCAACCTCAAAAACTTGTGCAACTACATAGTCAGGAATGATGTAGATAGGTATAGTCATGATCGGGATTTTATACGAGTATTTGAACAATCCACAATGCATTTCTTGAGACTGCATTTAAATTTTAAAAATTTTTCAGATTTAATTGATTCTAAAAGAATGTTGGCTATTGCTCAAAATCTTTACGGAAAGAAAATGGAGTTGTGGTCAAGTCTTCTTCTATATGGACCAAGTAATTCAGATCAAGGTCAATCCTGGCACCAAGATTTAGATCCCACTAAATTGTATTTCACTGCATGTAATATGCTAACATATCCCTTTGGTTTAGATAGTGAGTCAAGTCTACGAGTAGTGAAGAAATCTTATAATTATGGCAGAATACCTTCAGGAGGTGCATTTGATCATCTTGAAAATGAATGTGAAGTCATTGTTGGTCCAAGAGATCTTGTAATTCTTGATTGCGGAATGTTTCACATGGTTCCAAAAAACACAACTTCTAGAGACAGATACGCGCTAAATGTGAGATTTATTGATTCTGATTTTAGCGATAATGAATATACCTCCGTTGGAGTTTACAGAACTGGCTCGTATAATTTTTCAACTAATTCTACGATCGAACATTAGGTATGACATACTTCCAGCAATTCGTACTCACCTTTTTGGCATCTGGAAGAAGGTAATTAACAGCGGCCGTGACTTCAGGGTGATCCTTTGAATGGTAATCATGTCCTGCTAGAATTCCTCCGACTTTTAATTTCTGCATCCATGAAAGTATGTCATTGGATACTTCTGAGTAAGAATGTCCCCCATCAATGAAAACGAAATCTAAGCTTTGGTCTGCATATGTTTTACATGCATTAGTGGAATCTTCTTTAATTATCTTGAGAGTATTGTCAACTCGTGTGTAGGGAGAACGATTGTTATTGGTTTCCCAAAACCTCTTAAGGTTGTTTATTGCTTCACTCTCTAGAGTTTGAACCTGTTGGAAACTGTGATATATTCCAATTTCATTTTTGGAACCTTTAAAATGATCTATCGCGTCTACTTGAATGTTCTTTCTTGCTTTCATAATCAAATTGCACAGAAAATATGTGCTCTTTCCTTTCCATATTCCTATTTCCACAATCTTGGAATTGTCTGAAAGAGATTCTATGATTTCTTCGTATAGATCTTCGAAGTTCATCCAGCCTTCAATATCTTCGTAGGAATTCATAATACAAATATTGAAAGTATTTTTTTTACATATACCCAAAACAGGAGGATTGTTTATTAAATCACTTCTTATTGAAGTTTCTAAATTTCCATATCCGATTAATATAGCAGATCAAACCTCGTATTACGAGAATCCTGATTTCACAGAATTCGACTTAATCTCAGGGCATTGGGACAGTGGAATTATCAATTCATTGGATAATTCATGGTTTAAATTCAGCATTCTTAGAGATCCTGTTGATAGAAGTATTTCTCACTATTTCTATATGAAGAGATCCACAGATTCTTCAAACCTTCGATTTAATAGAAAAATAGAAAAATATAAGGATCCATATTTGTTCTGGTCAGATAAAGAAGTAATGGAATATCACGGCAATTTGATGACGAAAATTCTTGCCGGTAATATGTGGTCTAAAAATAAAACGATTAAAGATCACGAACTCTTAGAGATTGCATTGTATAATGCCAGCAAGTTAGATTTTATTGGAAAATTTGAGGAAATGAATATGACTGTGTCAATACTTCAAAAACACTTGAATATTATAAAATCTGAAGATGTTATAAATCAATCGTTCAGAGATGAAGTATTTGACCTAAACACAATTTCCTTGCTAAAGGAAATAAACATATTGGATCAAGAACTCTACAACAACTTATTGTAGATCTATTATTTTTCCTGCTCACAATCTCTTTCAGTAGCAAATAATTTGATCTTAAGCATATTGAAAAGATGGTCTCATTATGGACAGTTCACAGTAGTTTATTTGAATAAATATAACAAAGTAAAATCAGAATGAATTAAAACATTTCTGACCTGGAAGCAAATGTCCAATACAAGTAGGAGAACCACAGTAGTGTTTTTTTAGACTTAGACATCTATCAAATTGATTACGATGACCAGGACATCCTAGTTCGCCGCAGAAAGTTAACATTGGCATACATTTATCAAACATATTGAAATGCCCCTTGCATCCAACTTCACCACAAAAGTTTAATTTAGGAAGACATCTATCCCAAGAGTTTAGGTGCCCTTGACAACCTAATTCACCGCAGTAATGCTTTGAAGTAATACAACTATCGAACATATTAAAATGCCCCGGACAACCAAATGAACCACAATGATATTTTGCCATCTTCAAGAAAATTAGATAAACAATTCAAAAACCCTAACCATAATGGCAAAGGAGCTTCACCCCGTTTGGGATGAATAAATTAGAAAAAGAGAGGTAATTTTCAAAATGATTTTTATCATTTCTGATTAATAAGTGGAAATAAAATATCAACTCCTATTATTATTCAATAGAGTTCCTCGCTAATTATAAATTGTTGTTTTTTTTTGAAGTGATTGCTAAAAAATATTTTATCTCCAGTAACTCCCAATTATCGAAAAATCCATCAATCATGTTTAGTAGACTCATATCATTTTGATGATCCTAATTGTATCTTCTAAGTCGTACTATTCCCGACAAATAGGTTGATCAAACCAATTTTCATCCTTCTACCCTCTTCACATACTCAATCAAACTACCCAAATCTTTCACATCATTTTCTATCTGATAGTCATAAGCTTGCTTCAAGCGTTTACCCATATCAGGACCTGGCTCATAACCTAACTCAATCAGATGTTGGCCTTTGAGTATAGGAGCTATAGGTACAGCACCAAATTCTTCAAAATAGGTGAAACACATATCTTATGGCTTCTTTGTATTGCTCTTTGTGTTTAAACAGCCCCAAATTCATTATTAAATTCAAAACCCTTTAAAAACATCATTGATTGAATATTCTCGTATGGATTGATACATCATTTCTAAAACCTCATCCTCTGGGTTATAATTGACAGCATTCCAAACTGCAAAAGCAGCTGCAGTTGCAGCAATGGGGGGAGATACATCTACTTCTGCACCTTTAATTTTATGGATAACAACTTGACCACCTTTAATTCTGGCTTTATCTAAAGCATAAATGCCCCCAATTTCTGTAGCCTTTTGCCAATCAATTGCATACTGTGCAACATTTTCATTCCAACCAAATGACATATCTAAATCGCAAATTACAGAACGAGAATCAGTGTTTTTGAAATGAATAGTTACTTCACAATACCCCGCCCTATCATGACTTTCCATACCACCTGCACTATATTTTCCAATTGATGTTTTCATTATTTTCCTCTTAATTCCTAAAATTAAAATAGGCTATTTACGCTTTAAATCAAACACTATTACCCCCAGATAATTTCAATAACAATTTAATTACAGCCAGCCATTGCTAATAAGGCACTGAATAAATAGATCAATAATTTTTCGCACCATAATAAAATTAAGATGATCAAACCCATGTTCTCCCTTCTAACCCCTTCACATATTCAATCAAACTATCCAAATCCTTTACATCATTTTCTATCTGAAAGTCATAAGCTTGCTTCAAGCGTTTACCCATTTCAGGGCCTGGCTTATGACCTAACTCAATCAGGTGCTGGCCTTTGAGTATAGGAGCTATGGGTGCCGCACCAAATTCTTCAAAATAGGTAAAACACATGTCTGAAGGCTTTTTGGTATTGCTCTTTGTGGATTTTGAGAGAGTGGCCTTTTTATCAGCAAAACTCTGCCATCCAAGCACGTCCAATCGAAGCTTATTACTTAAGCGCTTCCATGCTGCCTTAGAGGCTTCCTGTCGGGTAAGATTACCTGGCTGCATGTGCAATTTCACAATCGATCTGACCCGATCAATCAGCAGCTTATTATTGGTCATTCGCTGAAGGAATTGTGCGGCTAATGGTTCCCCTATGGTGTCATGACCATACGCCGTAAAGGTAGAACGGTCGGTAGTGGCCGGCTTCCCTATATCATGCAGCAATACCCCAAACATAAATGGTAGTCTCCAGTCTTCTTCCACGTGATGCCTAATCTTGGCAGCCTCGTCAACCGCCAACAGCGTGTGAACCCAGACATCTCCTTCAGGGTGCCATTCGGGATGCTGTGGACAATCAATCAGATCTTTGAGCTCTGGAAACCATTTGATCCATCCACAATCACGCAAGAACTCAAGTCCCAAAGAAGGTTTATCCGCTTTCAATAGCAGTTTTTCAAACTCTGTAAATATTCGTTCCATTGATATGGTCGGAAATTCATCTGCCATGCTCCGGCATAATTCCATAGTGGCACTATCCACCACCTTTCCTTTCCTGGGGAGTAGTTGCATGATCCGAAGTACCCTCAATGGGTCTTCAACAAAAGTCTCCTTATTGGTCGCTCTGATCACTCCGTCGTTCAAGTCCTTATAGCCATCGTAAGGATCTATGAGTTGCTGCTCATGAAGATCGAAATACATACTGTTGATTGTCAAATCTCTTCTTTTAGCAGCTTCTTTTGGAGAAAGATCGCTACGAAGTTCTACATGAAAATCAGTGTGTTTTATCCCTATTCGGTTTTCCAGACGGGGAATATTAAAATCACAATCGCGTCCCTCGATCACAATTTTAATGACGCCAAAACTCTTGCCTACGATATTTGGACTACCAAAATGTTCCAGACATTCATATAGCTCCTGATAAGAAATATTAAATACTTCAATATCCCAATCCTTGATTTCGTTTCCAAGTATCTGATCAATGACACTCCCTCCAATCAGCATGCATTTGCCGCCTTTCTTTGCGATGGTTGCTATTATGGGTTTTAAAAAATCCATTTATCTAAGTTTTAAGCATCCTGATTTCCCATCAGGCCATTCGTTAGGGCCATTTAAATTAATAAGAAATCAATTCATGGAAAATTTCATATTCCTGATGATTATGTCTTTCAAGGAGATCTGTTTAGTTGTAGCTAATGTAGCCTCTACCAATACATCTGCAAATAAATCGCTTATCAATGATTTATGACCCCTCAATTCGCTAATCGCTATCAAATTGTCTTCTTTAAACCATCTGTAATTATCAAGTTGTGCCGCCTCGTCCTGTTGGTAGGTTAAGAAAAACTCAACTCGAATATCCGGAATATTCAAAGCCTCTGCTATTTGTTCTTTTGACCCACCCATTGCATAAAGTTTCTTTATAGCCAAATCCAAAATAACCTGATTATTCCTATCCCAAATGTTGACATTATCAACAACAAATCTTTCACACCTTGATGTATTATGCACCAAATCAATACTCATCTCCATTAATAGCATAACAAGAAGATTATAGACATCCTGTGAGGCGTCTTCAATCGCTAATAAATTCGTTTCGCCCACTTTAATCAGGAGTCTCGCTTTTCCTTCTATCCTTCTAACAGCGAGTAAACCAGCCATGATCAGAACTTTGACAAATTCCAATTCATGATCATCCATAGTGAAAACCTCTTCAATATCGAGTGTATTAATTAACTGATCGAATTTTTTGTATACAGCAAAATCAGAGACCTTTTGTGGCGTTCGCCCGTAGGTTTCAAGGTAAGTCTCAAGTATCTTAGATTTATCTTGATTACATGACAGGTCGTTGCAAGCCGTAGTTATGATATCGGTTTTCATGAGCTTTAAAGTTTAGCTCAATATTGGGGGAGTGGGAGTTTTCCGTGGTTTTTCTATATAGGGTCTGTTGAAAATGTCTCAAATACGCTTGACCTTTTGGAAAGTATGCTAAAATCTGATTTATCTTATTGTATAATAGGTCGTTGCAAACATTGGTGATGCACTAACTAAAAAGCTGGCGATGCTTAATTGTAATTAATTGGCAATACTTCTCCATCATTTCTTCAGATAAAAAGGATTGATGGACAAAGTCCAACCACCTATTTTGAAGTTTGGCATATTTGTTAAGAATATTTTCTGCCGTTTTATCAGGTATTCCTGAAGACGTCATGGCCTTAAAAAAATCAGATTTCTTAAGTCTTTTCTTTTTACCACAAAGTGTTAGAGCTAGCTCTTCGTCATCACCTTCAACCACCAAAGCCGAGGAAACTAAATCATAAGCCGGAGCTAATTCATATTGACCATGATCATTTTTCAGTAACGAAAAGTTTTTCAAATGCATGTCAGCATTTCCAGTTAGGAAACTAAACAAGGTCAACTCATAGAACCTTACCAAATCTAATCCGGGATGGATACTGCTGCGCTTTATTTCCTTGGCTATCTGCTCATGTGATGATTTATATTTATCCTCAGTGAGTCTACCTAACAGTTGACACATATCTTCCATATGCCTCTTGACCCCATCTTTTCTATCCATTCTTTTGGTGATGTAAGCAAGTTCACCTGACGCCAGTCTTACCAACGAATGTTGAGCGGTTCTAATCTTTGATTGTTCAGCAAGATGCATGGTCAAATCCTCTATTTGAGGCAATTCATTCCACTTCGGTGACGGAGGTTTCAGAATAAATTGCCCCCATAAACCAACAATTGTCAATTTTTCTGGTTCATTATCTGGTTTCTCTATTTGCAGTGACAGCTTTGGTTGAACGCCTGTTATGGTAGTTTTCCCCTTAATCATTTGTTCCGCAAGATTCAACATATCTGCTTCCGTATACGGTACTCTTGGGGGTTCTGAAACTCCGAATATTTTCTTGCTACAACTCGTGTGAAAGTCACTATCTGAGTCTTTATAACAGTATAAGCACTTCATATTAGTGGTTCAATTGATACCGCTCCTATACAATCCTTACACGCAACCAGCAGAATTCCCATCCGATCCTTTTCGTTGACTTTCCAGTTTTTTTCAACTATATTTAAGATCCAACCTTCAGGAATAAGGCCATCAAAAAATGGAAATAGAACATTGGAATGATATGGCTCCTGTTGCTTTGGAAGAGTCAAGCTAATTGACTCGACTTCCTTTTCAAAAAATTCAGATTCATATTGAAAATGATATCCTTCCTCATCTTCGGTTAAGATCCCAGCCCATTTATCCTGATAAAGTACTTTAGCTTTTCTCATCCCTGTTAATTGCTATTGGCCCTAATTCATGTCCGAAAAGGTTTAACACTTGATTGACCTTGTCCATTTTCAATGTTGGTTTCCCTTGTTCCAGTTCTCGAACAAACCTTAAACCAACTCCTGCAGCAAATGAAAGATCTTCTTGATTCATTCCGGCTTGTTTTCTTTTCTCTTTTATAAACTGCGCCAATGGTGTTTGCATAATTTTTATACCCTTTAGGGTGTGAATTTACAAATAATCAGCAATTATACCTCAAAGGGTATATTTTTTAATTTAACATACCAAATATACCCTTTAAGGTATAAATTAAAAAACACTTCCTAATAACTGGTAAATGTCCTTCTTCAGGAGTCTAACATGAGGCTTGCAAAACATAAAATAAATGTTCCATGCTTCAATTTATTTTCATGTGTGTATGGTTTTTTTTCAACGGTCACATGGAATAACCCAAACTTTGTCCTCCTGTAGAATGATTGTCTTTTCTCAAATACTCATTCTAGGTTGGTATGCTCGGCTTATGGTTATTTCATGTTCCTTTATTTTCAAAAATTATAGTTTTCCATCAGCCACCCTCACTGTGTCTTAAATCCAATTTGTCCTTTTGAGCTCGGATCCACTTTGGATAATTCATCACACACCTGAACAAAATCATCCATGGTGATTTTTCGATCTTCATCAACCACCAGGGCTTTTTTGATGGCTGCTCGTTTGATGGCTTTTTTGATCTGTCCTCCATTGAAGCGATACTGCTTTGCCAATTTATCAATTTTCACATCATCCGCCAATGGTAATTGTGCTGGCATCAATAACTCCCACAACTGCTTGCGCATAGCCTCATCCGGCACATCAAATGCCAGGGTATAATCGATTCTGCGCAAAAATGCAGGGTCGATATTGTCTATCACATTGGTTGTAAGAATAGCAAAAACATTGTTACGTTCTAGCAAACTGAGTAAATAATCAGTAGTCATGTTGGCATAGCGATCATTGGAAGAATTCACTTCTGTCCGCACTGAAAAAATCGCATCTGCCTCATCAAAAAGAAAAATAGTATCCTCGGAAGACATGTCTTTGAATATCTGCTCCAGATTTTTTTCTGTATCCCCTACATATTTGGATACTACATGAGCCAGGGAGATCAACTTGATTTGCTTGCCCGTTTCATAGGCGATCGCTTCCGCAGCTAATGTCTTACCCGTGCCAGATGGACCATAAAACAGGGCTATGGTACCAGAATTCGACTCATAATTGCCATTGAACCCCCACTCGCCTTTCAGAACCTTTTTGGCTTTTTCATAATTCGCAATCTCAACCAGTCCCGACCTTACTTCCTCTTCCAAAACCAGATCATCGAATCCTTTTTTAGGGATGATCTCTTCCTCCTTCCTTGATAGGAATAATTTGTTTTGCAATTGTTCACGAGCGGCAGTCTCCAGGTGTATTTGCTTGATAATGGGTATCTCTGCTGAATCTTCAGATACAGCATAGCGCAAGGCTCCCATGACGGCATTTTTAATCAAACCTCCATTAAGCTCGTATTTAGAAGCCAATTGGTTTAGGTCTACGTTATCATCCAGAACCATAGCCTCAGGAATATGCGATTCCCAGATTTCCTTTCTCAACTGTGGACCCGGTTCTTTGAATTGAATCACAGAATTGATTCTTCTACGCATGGCCTCATTGATTTTAAACTCCGCATTGGTAGCAAAAATCACAATGCCATTGTGCTTTTCAATTTCAATCAACAAGTCATTGAAACGCTCAGAAAGCAGCAATTCGGATTCATCAAAAAAGAGAATGGCATCTTTGATTCTGGCTTCTCTGAATAATAAAGAGAAAACCTTATCCTCATTGGTCAAGCTAGACAGCTGACTGAAATTGCTAAAATCAAAAAGTAATAATTTTTTACCTAGTTCATTAGCGACAGCATAGGACAACATGGTCTTACCGGTCCCAGAAGGCCCAACAAAAAGAAAGACTAAGGAGTTGCCGTATTGTACAAACTGATCAATACCCATCGCCTTTTTCACCTTGATCTGTTTGGGATGGTTGGTGATTTCTTTGGAAAGTTTCATCTTGGTCTCCTTAGGCAGGATGACCCGATCCATTTGAATGGATGAATCAAAAAAGACAGACCCTTTTACAAAATCTGAAATTTCAGAAGCATCGTCTTGGAGATAAGCAGTTAATCGAGCATCCAGGTTGACATAGCAATCGAAAATATTGGTATCTAAACCAAACTTCGTATCCACCGAAATCAAATCATACTTTCGGAGTTTGGCTTTGGATAAGAACTCAGCCTTTGCGTTGAGCATTTCTATTTCATCAACTAGCAAAGCCAATAAAATTTCCTTGACAGTCAATTCAAAACCTCGATCATCATTGAACGGCAATTGCCACACAAGCAACATCTTCAAAATATTGAGTTGGAAATCAGAAAGTTTCAGTTTTTCGGATAGTGCGATCAACTTGGGTGTAAATCCATTTTGCCTGGATAGTTGCAATTTCCGGATACAAGTAGATTTATAATGCTCCAGTTGCCTATTTAGGTCTGGCAGCTTTTCTTTATCATAACCATAGCTGTCTTTCTCTATTTTTTTCTTAGCAACCAATGCAGATATCCACTTACCTTCTTCTACGATGTATTCCTTGTTGGACTTGTAGCCCTTAAAGTTTTCATCCATCGTTTCCAATTCCTGAGCTGATGACTCTTCCACATCATCGTCCAATAAGCCCTCTAGATCAAACTCCTCCTCATCTTCTTCATCCTTCCATGCATAGTCAGTATCAAATGACTTATTGTCAGTATCAATATCTGAAATTTCAAGATTCGCAAGTTCATCAGCCTCTATACCGAAGAAAGAAAGTAACGGAGATTTATATAAAGAAGTCAAATCTTCATCATCCAATGCTATGCCAGCAAAGAGTTTGTAGATCGAGGTGATAAAAATCAAATCTTTCTCATATGCGGACTTATCAGTGTTAAGGCTATCTTCCGAAAACTTGATAAACTGATCTGTGTATAAACGGTGATTCTTTGATAATGAGAGCACAAAATTTGGATTGATCTCAGCTCTTTTGCAGAAAGCAAGTACGCTCATGTATGAGATATATTCAGTACCGATCAAAGCCCTTAGATAAAAGACCATATACTTTTCGATTTCACTTCTTTCTTCTTGTTGAAACTGATCTAAGTATTGCTTCAGTCTAGGCTTAAAATCCACTTGTTGCATTTTCTCTTGATAGATCTTATCAATCTCATCCGATAAAGTCTGAAATTTTCTTATCGCAAAGCTGGTTGTTGCCTCATCAATATCACTTCTTAAAAATACGGCATCCGTAATATTGCTCTTTAGCTCTTGCTTCATGGCAGTATTCATAAATACCAAATCGAGGTATTCCTGATCGTTGGTGGGCACGGCCAATGATTTTAATCTTTGAATGTAGCCCTCTTTTAAATTGATGAGTTGTTCTGTGGTATTCATAATAATTGAATTTAAGGCAAAATTGAATTGAAAGGAGTTTTCCCTGGTTTTAGAGAAGATTATCCTAGTAAGATCAACACCAGACCTAAGATTCTTCCGTCCTCCATTTGACTTAAGTGCAAGCCCACTCCCGTTGTCTTCGGGTTTTTCAAGAGCCGCATCTGTTCATCAGATGATGAATTATTGAAACCCAGAAAATAGAAAATCCTTGATTCACTAAAACTCACCCCTTGGCTGGCAAGCTCTTTACCCGCCCTGGTTAAAAGAGCTGAAAGTTCATTTCCCTCAAGTTCATGATCTATATTTTCAAACGTCCTTGGATTGTAAAATTGAATTGAAGACAGTTTATGCTTCTCCCGCATCTTTTGTATTCCTGCAATCCATTTCGTTTTAATCGCTCTAGGATCCTTAACAATAACCGGGTTTGCAAAAAGCTGGGTTACATACAATTGTCCATCTCTGTCTATGGTAATTCCTATTCCTATCTCTTCCCAATCCCCCACAATGTTTTTGTAATGCCCGGGACTGTTCATCAACCCCACATGGCTCATCTCAAGTTCAGGCGCAGTAGCTACATTTTCAGCAGAACTCATAGCGAGATAACCATCTCTTTTGATCCGCTCCCCATGAGTTGAAAAATCTTCAGGGGATTCGTGGAAAATATCCTTGTGTCTGAGCTGGACCTGGCTATGTTTTCTGGCTATGCAAGAAAGGTGAGCTGAGGTCTTCAGTTCCTTCAAACCTCTCAGCTTCCTTTCACGATTGACCATCGTGATCATGGCTTGTTCGATCGGTAAAATATAAGCATCTAACTTTTTCATTATTCTTATCAATCCTTTAATTTCAGACACATGAATTTAATTTTCAACTTGATATTAACATCCATCCTCATCAAAACGACAACTCTTGAAAACCTCAACACGCAAAATCACATTCAACTTTTCCTTCTGTTTTGCTCTTGGGTTTAGGCTTTTAGCAATGAAAAGATTCTTAGGGATAAATAAATCCTTGGAAGTTATGCTTCCCCATCGATCAAAGTCCAAGTCATAGGTACTTGGATCACGATCTTCATAATAACTTTTGAGATAGTGACAGTATTCTATATCATCCTTCAATAAGGAATTTACAAATCCATTGATCGAGTTTTTGAATGTCCTGAACTTGCTAAATAAGCGATCTTCAAACTCGATAATGAGAGGTTGCGTATAAGAAAATGATAGCCCATGAAAGTCACTGAAAATAGGGTATTTATCTTTATCGAAGACACCATTTCTCTCAATTTCCGCTAGTATCGTAATATCAAAATCAGGATCTAGATATATGCCTGTATATCTGTTAGCACTGTAAATTTCCTCACGTAGAATTTCATCCTTTGAGCGGGGATCAAATTTATCGAAACCATTTACTTTATAGGTCTTCATTAGTTTTTCAATTTTATTGACAAAATTGAATCCAGATAAATTTTCCCTGGTTTTCCATGTCGATCAAAATGCTCCCTAAATCAAATAGTCTATGAAAAGGCAAATGTTCGAAAAAAGGTCTGTGTGTAATGATGCCACCGATGTTTCCTACTTGATTAGTGTGAACAACTCAGATATAAAGTTTTTAGTTGATTGCGGATCTCCAATCGCCCTTGATATAAGTGATGCATTGTCAGTGAAAGCAATATTTATTTCACATACTCACTTCGATCACTTTGTAGGATTCCCTTCATTTATTCGATATGTGCAAGGCTCAGGAAATACTATCCGAATTGTAGGTCCAAAATCAATAACCACTAATGTTGTGGGAATCCTTCAAGGTTTTACCTGGAATCTGGCGGATATTGGTTCTTTGAAATTAGAAGTTTACGAAATTCTTGAAGACGGGAAAATTGAAGTAAATCATTTAGAAGCTCCGAATTGGGAAATGAAGAATATCAACATTCTAGAAACCAATACTGTATATAATCATGATGATTTTAATGTCTCCTACTCCGTTTTAGATCATGGAATACCATCTATTGCATATCTATTCAAGCCCAACATTCAAGTAAAATTCTTATCAGATCAATCTTCTTATAGGCCAGGAGCTTGGATTTCTGAACTCAAAAAAGCGTACTCGCAGAATGATCATAATAAATTAATATTGGTGGAAAACATTCCAATACGATCAGGATCCCTTTTTTACTTGTTTGAGGAAGTCCCTTTTGAATCAATAGGCTTCATCATGGATCATGCCGCAACCCATGAAAATCATCAAAGAATAATTACTCTATTTAAAGGTGCAGACCAAATTTTTATAGAGAATTATTACTCATCAGAAGATAAGAACAAAGCCTTAAAAAACAAACATAGTTATACCGCCGCATCCGGAGAAGTCATGCGACTAGCAGAGATAAAGAAAGCCATTCCAATCCATTTTTCTAATCGATATTCACTTGAGGAAATTCAAGAAATTGAATTGGAGTTTAACCAATGTTTTAGGGACATGTAGAAGCACTAAAGATTCAAAAAACAAACTTCAAACAAGATCAAACTGAGTAAATACATTGCTAGTCTCATACATGATGCCTCTAATTTTGGCTATCTGGTAATGGCCAATTTGATCTGTCCGAAAATCTGTCCTGCATTATTAGCCGCTGCAGGGTTTAGGTTTATTTGTTGAATAAGCTGATTGGACATTGTATTGATCACCTGCTCATTGATGAGGTCTCTTGCGGCATTGAGTTGGTCATAAGCTGTTTCCTTCGAGAGGATCTTAATTAAGGCAGGTGTAAGTTCCAAAAGCATCAATAACATCATTAATCCAATGGCGATTTCTTTCACTGCAACACTGCCATTCTTCATTTCATGTAGCGCATCATAACGTGCCGCTATGCCGAAACTGCCTTTCTTGAAATTTGAGTCATATGCTTCCTGAATAGCTAACTTCTTTTTATCATAAGCCGGCTCGGCTCGATTAAAGTCTTCTTCGTATTCGGACTTCAGTTTTTCATGAAGTTTTAGGTTCCTATCAGCCTCCAAATAATTTGGCCCTGGTCCAGCAACACCAGATCTCCCACTAGCTTTCAATCCCTTATTCTCCTCTTCCATCACCCTTGACCAGTAGGCTATCTGCTGTCTTTCTTCATCTACCCGATCTTTTAACCTTTTAAGTTCAATATCTAAACTAACCAATGCGTCATCCCTGGTTTTGATCACGTCATGGTTGGACAGGTTATTCTTCTGGATAAGGTGGGCTTCAATATCATTTTTTAAAGCCTTCATCTCTAAAGGAACAGATACTGCTATGGCGATAACTATGGCCAATGGAATCCGGACAAAACCAACTTTCTTATTTCTGTTTGATACAATTTCTCGATCGATCATTCCTATAAATGCAGCCCAAAGCAAACCAAGAAAAAAAGAGATCAATGAATCAAAGGTGCTGATTATTACCTGTTGTCCATCATATTCGTAAAAGAATGTTTTGGCGAGCTCCTGACCAGAAATAAATGCCAGAAGCATGGTGAGAAATACAAAGATGCCATAGCTGAGTTGACGACTCTTCGCCTTTCTAGGCATGTTAGGTGTATTCAGCAAATCTTCGTCGGTATCACTCAACCAATAAAATAAGTCTTTTAGCTTTTTCATTTTTCAGGTGTTTAATATGAGTAAGTAATTTGCCTTGTATTGAGTTTTCCTTGGTTTACTACTTTATGGATAACAGTGATAATAATTACTCAAATTCAATAATTACATTCTTATCAAGTGTCCCTCCCAGAAGCTGAGACGCGTTACCTAAATATATTCCTATCTGTAGTTCATCGGAAGAGTTATATAACACATAGACATCTCCTGGTTCAGTATCGAAAAAATTTTCAACTATGGAATTCATTATCGTTGAGCCCATCCTGACTGCAAAAGAAGTATACTTATTTTTCAACATGATGGAATTGATATAATCCCTTGTGATATTGGTGATCAAATTGCCATAATTATCAATGTACACCACTTTGCCAAAAATCATACCTTGGGAAACTCTGAGTTGATCAGGTATGAGTTTAACATAGGTATCAATCCTTTCACCTAGAGAATCAGAGGATGTACCTCGAATCAAATCACATGCAGCTTTTGCGAGTATATCTTTTGCGTAAAAAGTTGTTTTAACACTTGGTAGTTGATATACACTTACCAATTCTGGAGAGGTAATAAGTGATATGATCCCATTGTCTGGGGCAAGAAAATATTGTTGTTTGAATTGGCATAGCAAAAATGATTGCAATGACTCATCGCCAAGAGCAATTATGTGAATGGTTTTCTCAGGAAAATCAGAGATGGTATGATTAAGAAAGTATGCCGCTTCTTTAATATCAAAGGGTTTAAAAGTATGTCCCAATTCCAGGATCCTTTGATCAGGAATTCGCTTCCATATTTCTAATTTAACTGATAAAGCGTAGTGGTCATGATTACCACTATCAGTAGATAAAGAGATAAGTCTTTTTGGCATCTTGCAATTATTCTATATGAATTATATAATCAATCCGTTCACTTTTGAAACAAGTGGCGTGACCTGTGCCTTCAGCCTATTCGGGTTTGCCAATGCCACCGTTTTTGGATTGATTAATTTATTTATAACTGGTATAACCGAATTATGAATGATCTGTGGCCGCTTTTTTGGTAGTGGCACATTGGGCATTATCATTAGATTTGGAGGTGATGACTGATATACATTTTTTACCTTCTTTACGGGTGCCTGCTTTTGTTGGCTATTGACCTTCTGAAATTGCGATTGATTTTGCTTAATCTGAGGCTGATTTCTAACAATTACAGTTTTGAATATTTTTGACCACTCGGATGCATTTAGCCGCCTGAGTGGTTGCTTATGTCCATCATCGAATGTTTGAATAAAAGCCATTTGAACCTCCTTTGGAAGATAATTAAATACTTGATGGGCTTTTGGGATATGGGATAATAGCCCGCTCCTATTCCCATTGGCAAATGCTCCTTCTTTGATACAATCAGTTAAGACTGCCTCAGAATCTCTTTTTAAAATGCCCTGAAATGGATGAACCCCAATCAGAAGCTGATAAAGTATGATCGCTAATGAGAAATGATCATATTCTACTGATCGATTTGGAGATTGCTTCTTTATAAATTCTGGACTTGTGTATTCGGGCGTATAAAGGCCACTGAGAAATTTGGCTGTAGCCGAACTAATCTGAATGCTGTCCAAATCTATAACTGAAACAAATCCTGTAGTATCTATGAGAATATTCGATGGCTTTAGGTCGCACAGTTGGTATTCTTTTTTAGAATGTATAAGTTCAATTGCCTTGCAAAGATTGTAACAGACTACCATTCTCCTAAAGAAAAACTCTGGTCCATTGTGAAAGCTCAATTTATCCCATGACGTAGATTTGACCTTTGTGTGCCTCATAAAGACTGTGAAATAACCCAGTTCTATACCCGAAGAAACTTTAGGCATGATATATCCAACAAAATTCCCTTTCGAATCCATCAAAATATCCTCAGGCCAGATAACAGATCTTTGAAATCTTTGATCAGCACCCCTCAATGGAGGATTTTGCACCATATAGGATAGTTTCTGAAACCGGTCTTTTGTTCTATTTTTAGGAAAGTATATTTTGGCTACTTTACCTTGTTGACCGATGATATCAAATACCTCCCCTTCACCGCCCGATGCGAGAGGGACTCTACCAATAGTAATGGATTGACCTGCTGCAGCTCTAAACATTTTTATTCATTTATAAAGTGAGTTAAGACCATGGTTCGATCATCATGTTCATTTTTCAAAACATGATTCCCCTCCTTTACGAAAGAGCTAAAGGTTTTATAGAGCTGGCCATTTTTGGACGAAAAAGGGACAAGGATTTTATCAACACAATAATCAAGTAGCTCAGCAAATGGCTGATTTACTTTCTTGTAGGAATTGCTTTGCTCATCATATCGATCGATCAGCCATGCTGCACGCTCACAACCATCGGACATAGCCACAACTGAACTAATATGTCCATCAAAAATTCTGGACTGAAAGTAACCCGGTTCTTTCCAAAAAGAAGTCGTGAGAAAACATGTTGACCCGCTACTTTCACCTTCCACTGGATCGAGAATTGCCTGCCATCGATTGTTAATTTTAGCTCCTGCTCGGCCATCTCCAATGTGGCTTATATAGAGTTTTTCTTCATTGTGAATAATCAGAATTAGGGTACAACTCAAGTCCCCAAATTTCAGGTTCCTTTTTCGAGCTGTGCGCTTGAGTCGATTTCTGACCTTTTCAAAAATTCTAGAAGATGCCAACGCCCATTTTCTATGATCCAAGGCTAGCTCGGGATGGTTATTGATAAAGATTTTCGCAAGTCGTTTGGATTCCTCAACCGCAATTCGGCTTCCTAAATGAGATTTAGGACAAGATCCTGCCCCATCAGAAACTATTGTAAAGTTCCAATTCTTATATTGACCATATGTATGTGCATCCTGACAGGGAGTACCATCTTCAAAATGGTACCCCCCTTTAATAGATGTCCCTATTGTAACCGCTTTCATGAGATGGTCATTTGAAACGAGCCAATTGGATCGCTGCTTAATTCCTTTGATTTCGAAACCATTGATTTGGATAACTTTTTGAATAGCGCTGCAAAGTTTTCTGCATCCCCGATATATCTAGCTGGTGCCTTGTCATGTGAAAGCTTATTCAACTGATCCATGTCCGCACCTTCTACACCGAATGCTTGAAAGAAAATCTTACTGTTGTCCATCAAGGCTCTAATCTGGTTACCCATTGCTCCCAGCTCCCCTGAGTCCCAGGCCTGTCCATCTGAAATAAAAATGATCACCGGCTTACCTGTTGTTATGCCTTGTGATTTGAACTCCAGTCTCTTCTTTTCACATTCCTGTATGGCAAAGGTTATAGCCGGGCAAAAGACCGTACCTCCTAAACACTCAGAAATGTGTGGCGCTTTTTCATCCCCTAAAGTGTCAAATTCGCGAAGTACTTCATATGTATCTCCGAAACCAATAAGCATGGTTTCGACACGATTTAAAGCTTCTACATCGCTTTGAATTCCTTTGAAGAATTCATTAAGTCCAATATTCAATTGATCCAATGACTTACCCATCATCGATCCTGAAAGATCCATTACTGCGGCACATTGCTGCCTCGGTTGTGAATTGAATTGACCATTTAACACCGGTACATTTTGAAAATCCCCGGGTCCTGCATAAGATTGTGTGTTTTGTTGTGGCATTTTTTTATTGTTTAAAATGATATCACAACGTTCGGCCATTGGCAGTTTGCCCTGGTTTTCCTAAGGAAAATTGGAGAAAACCCAAGACTCACTTCTTTAGCTTTATGAAGCTAAATCAGGGCAAACAAATAAGAATGAAACCTGCTAGAAATAGCATCCCGCAAAACGAGAGTTATTATCAAGATCACTTGAGATTTAGATATTTGGATGAGCCGTATGATTTACAATCCACCTCCATTCTCTTAGCAAATGAACATTGGTCAAATAGAAGCTCTGATTATTGGATCCAATTCCTTTTCGACTTCCTTCTTGATTTATCGAAAAAAAGCAAAGCAGAGTTTTCCATTGGAGTTGCTAAGACGGTAATGAAAACGATAAATACAAATCATATCAGAAATGGTATCGTAGAAGTAAAATATACTAAAGATGTATCCACTTGGATCGACTATAAGAAAAGACTATTCTTCAAAGAATTTGTTGTTCCCGATTATTTTGAACAAAGGTCTCTAATGGTTTTTTGTATTAATCGAAACACCTTCTCTAGCTTCAAGGTTGTTCTTTACCAAAATGGCATTCAAATTATCAGTGGATTAAAATATGATGCCTATAGACAAGGATTGAAATCCAAGATTTACTGTGAGCTAGAAATTGCAAGGCTACTTGAGTGACTTGATAAATTCAGAATAATTAATCAATTGCTGTTCTACCTTTCGATCAAATTTGTCAAGTAACTTCTGCGAACCAAGAAATGAACTGACTTCAATCAGCTGGCTGATTAATGCTGGGAGCGAACTTGATTTATCCGCATTTTCAAGTTTGGTTAATTCAGCTTGATTTGGGTAGCATTCAATAATGGAACTCAAAAATGCAAAGGATTCTAAATACACATTTAACTGTGCGCCTAGCAAGCCAAGGTATGCCCTTGCTTGTGACCAAATAATTCGAGGAATAAGTTGAGTATTGAATTCGAAGATGCGTTGGGAGAGTACCATTCCCTTCAGCAATATGTTTTTTACTTCTGATCTTTGACCCTTGTTAAATGTATCGAGTATTACGGAAACAGCACCCGCATCGATTTCCTCCATGGTCCAAAAAGAATGGTAAAGATCCTTATAAAATTTGTCCAGGAAATCATATCTATACGGCCTTGGAGCTGGCTCCAAACGATGTTTTCTAAAATACATCTTGTGAAGATATAGATAGAACAGTTTTCCTGAGTTTCAGATGTACTATTACCTCTTAACACGACAGTTCATTATTTAACATTACCGAAAATTTTATATAACAAAGCTATTGTGTATTGCTGAGTCTGTTAGACCATTATAGTATCGCCAAATTATTTAATTAGTCTTTATGCTAAATAGCCGCTCTGCCAGCTCACAAACCCTGCGCTCTGCCGTGCGTGCCCTAACCAAACGGCTATTAATAGTTCTCAACGCTCTTTCTGGCTAAGGCCTTATCAGCAGCCTGAATGCAAGGGATTTCTAAGCAATGTGATATACAAATTTCATTATTCAGGGAATTGTTCGATTCGTTTTCAAATAATCTATTCTAAGCGATTAGGATTATGCTTTTACAACACTTGTTTGCTAACGCTCTGTTTAGCTAACTGCACAAACTATCAATTAGCATATCATTTAGGAATAAATTTGACGGTAGGAAAATTTGTGACGTGCAATCTCTTTGCTACTAGCAGAATGGATCACAGGTCATCTGACTTTATCTGCATTCGCTATGTCGCTCAAGAAGAAGTACAAGCTTTTTCCTTTCTAGGTTCTGCAAAATTTATGATTATCACAATTGACCCCAGCAATTGATCTGATCTAGAAAAAGTATGTATTTTGTATGTATCAAATAAAAAAGGCAGTCACGATTTAACGTAACTGCCTGATTATGAGAGCCTCCTATCGGGATCGAACCAATGACCTACTGATTACAAGATATTATCCAATTTTGATATTTTTTGCTCAATATCATCGATGCTTGATCCAACATAATATTTCATGATCGTTTCCTTGGATGTTCCTGAGATCAATGAAATATCTGCAACACTCAATCTTAGGCGACTATGTGCGTAGCTTATGAAAGTCTTACGCGCAGTATGGGATGTAGCAGCTTCGTGTAGTGGTTTTGAATCCTTCTCTTCTATAATTCTATTAAACTTAAACTCCTCTAGAAAATCATGAATAGCCTTGTTGTATTTCTGATCTGATGTAACAGGAAGTTGATAATCATATTTTTCCAATATTACTTTTGCCTCCTTCAGTATGGGGATTGTTATCCTGGAGTTTGTTTTTTCTGATTTTGTAATAATTCTTTCATCCACAATCCAATTTGAACTAAATCTTCGAAGGTCACCAACCCTGAAACCCGTAAAACACTGAAAAATAAAAACATCCTTCTGAGTATTAAGGTAATCACTTTTCGAAACTTGAGTGACCAATCTGTCCACTTCATTTGGCGTGAGGAAAACGATAGAGGTCTCCTTGGATTTACGCTTAAATGAATCAACTTTTTTATTGTACTCAATGCCTATATCACCAAGTTTTGAACAAAGACTTTTAAGGTACTTTATTTGATTGTCAATTGAACTTTCTGATAATTTGGCCTCATTGGTTAAATAGGATTTGAATTCAAGTTCAAATACTGAATTTAAATCAAGCAACTTGTATTCTTTAACCTTGAATTTGCAGAATCCTTCAATATGCCGACGTAGATTATTATCATAATTCTGAATTGAACTTTCTGACAATTCATTAGAATAAAGATCAATGATTTTGTCAATACCTTCAATTAAGGTTCTAACCTCAGATTTATTGTGCAATTCGTTGTAGATAGCCTTAACTCGATGAACAGATAAATCTCCATACTTCTTTGCATCATACATTGCCTCTTGAACCTTCATGTATGTTTCTATCAAATCCCGATTGACCCTACTATAACCTAGAAAGTTTTTATTTAAGGGCTGGTTAACTTTTATTTTCTCCTTTGCGGATTCTAAAAGCCAATTGATTTGTTCAACAGTTGCTTTTGTGTTGGTTGAAAATAACGCCTTAAGACCCAAATGATCATACCTGACATATATGAGGTAATGCATTCTTTTTAAATGTCTTTCGATAAAGAAACTTAGGGTTGCCAAATTGACTGTCGTTATAACTGTCGTAAAATAGGGTAAAATGGATGAAAACACAAATTAATAAATGTCCTAAACAGCCCAAAAATGCATTTAATGATAGTTATTGATAAATAGGGTATATATAGTCCACTCCCCTACGGACTACTAAAGGAGAATAAACCGAATTTACACCTGCTGTGAGTTCGGTTTTTTTATTGTAACTCTCTCTAAATGAGTTACTTACGCTGAACACTGAGTTCACTCTAGGGGTTCGATAATGGCTATTTTTCTTACTATAGCTTAACCCTTCAGGAAACACTATTTTCTGTAACCTTCTCTTTTGTGATATATCCCCTTTAGACCACATAGAGTCAACTTTTGTCACCAAATCGATACTAAAATCAATGAATTTGGAGGGGTTCCATAATTCTTTTGTCGATGTTAATTTTTTCTCTAATTCATTGATCATTTCCAGCGTTTGCCTTCTGTGCTTTTTATAGGTTTCCGAGTCGAGAGCCCCTTCAATATATCTTGTTTCAAGTTTATCTATGAAGACCTTCTTTTCTGTCATTTGCTTTTTCAAAACAGCTTGATCTGATCGAGTCGAGTCGGACAATCTTTCAAATTTTTCTTTCAATACTTCTTTGAAAAGATCCAAGAGGCTTTCATCTAAACTCAACCCATGAAGAGCTTGGTTAAGTTGATCATGCATATTTATCGCGCTGATACTGCTAGAACAAGTACATCTATAATATGCAGGCTGGGATTTCTTTTCAATGTATGTTCCATCTGTTTTTTGTTTCTTTTTAACAGAATAGCCCGTTAGTTTTTGACCGCAATGCTCGCAATGTACAAATCCTTTAAGGGGAAATACATCATCTGTTTTACCTGTTTTCTTATTACCATCAAGTATTCCTTGAACCGTTTCCCAGATTTTACCATCAATAAGGGGCGCATGATTACCTGACACTTCTTTATCACCAAGTATTTTATGTCTAATTACACCTTTGTAAAACGGGTTGCGAAGCAATTTACTTAGTGCTTTTAAAGTGATTTTCATCCCTCTTGTTTTCAGATGCTCTACTGCATCAACCAATCGATAATCCCAAACACACCATCTTGTGCGCACGCAAATTTCAGATTCTGTCGATATCTGAATTTGTGAAAGAGGGTGAAAATTTGGGGTTATTAAGAGTTATTGATTTATTGTACAATGTACCTATGCAAGTTTACTTTATACCTTAAGGTAATTGGAGCAATTCTATCATTAAAATAGATCAGACTGTTTTTTAATTGTAAACCTTAGATTATTTAGAAAAATGGAATTAAGTAATCACAGATATTATTTCTAATCGCTTGTACGGTTGGACTGAGTCAAATTTGCAGCAGAATTCTCTTTTAAATATGAAACCAATTCACAAGGGTGTAATTATGCCTCATATTTTTCATTGGATTAACAACATAATCCAATTTATACGCACTTACGTTACTATTCGTTAACAGCAATGACAGTAAATGAATAGTAAAGCACAAATTCGCGTTTTTTGGAGCCTAGAATAGGAGAATAAACCGAATTTACACCTGCTGTGAGTTCGGTTTTTTTTATTGTAACTCTCTTTAAATTAGTTAGATATATAAAATAGAATTAAACCAAGGGGTTCAAATAAGAGGTGATTCAGTATTTGAACTATAACCAGCAAAATAGAGATTAAATCCAGAGTATTGATCTTCGCTATTTTTGTTTTAACACCCTAAAGGTTTCTGTAAAGGAACATTTTTCAATTTTTACAAAATACAGCCCAGCTTCTCCCCAAAGAGGCAATAACACCTCCTTATTGGTAATTCTCACTTTTTGCAGAATTTTTCCTGCGGTATCAAACAATGTTAAAGTGCTATTTAGAAGTTTTCTATTTCCTAAATCTACGGTGATAACCTAGACGGCAGGATTGGGGTAAATTTTGATCTCTTGAAAAAATTGTTGAACTCAGCTTCTTTGATTACTGTTTGATCTGGAAGTGTTATTTTCCAATCAGGTAAATCGAAATTGCCACTTGGAGGTAAAGCCGGATTCTGCGCTACGATTGTATCTATTGTTGCCAATCGCAAAATTAGAAATAACACAAAATGAGAAATCATTATTTTTTCTGTACTTATATCCATGGTTCAACCGCTTTTTAATTTTACTGCCATTTAAATCAATTCATGCCTCTTTCCAGAGTTTCTGAGTAGCATTCAAATCCCTTCTCATGGCATCAAATACAACCTTTTGATCCACTTTGATTTCGTAATTTCCTTTTTCTGCTCCTCCCAGATCATATTCCAAATGAAGTGAAACCGGAGGATTTAATCCATATGATTTCAATCTTTTGAAATAGGTGGTAAAATCAACCATTCCCTCCCCAATTGGAACATTCACAGCCTGCCATTTTCCCCCAACTCTATCCCATTTGAAATCTTTAAGCACAATAACTTTTATCTGATCTTTGAGTAACCGGAGACCGTTTTCCCACGAGAATCCGCCCTCAACTAATGCATGCCGTATGTCATACTGTGTACCAAACCAAGACGTATCTACCTGCTCTAACAACTGCTGCACTTCCCAAAAGGAAGAACCTATACTGGTACCTGCATGGTTTTGATAGCAGCCCACAATATTCTCCTGCTTATTTAACTCAGCCAGTTGATTGATTTGTCTTTTATAGATATTGAGGGATTCTGACATAGGCATATCCTTGTGATATTTAAACCAATCTGTTCTGTAATATTTTATATGCTCGGCTGCCGCGGTTTTGATGATGTCTACATCTATAGGATTTGAAGTACTTGTAATTGCCGTTGTGATCATTTCGCAACTTGAACCAGCGTCTTTAATATCCTGTAATGCTTTTGGCAAATCTGACTTCACATTTTCTGGTAGAATATGCCCTTTAGGCCTGACAGTAAGATCTAAACCATCGAAACCGAGTTCTGCAGCTATCTGTCCTGCCTTTTTTAAATCTAAGAATTGTAGGTGTTTGGAGAACAAATGTACCTTCAAAGGTTCTTCTGTGACAACTGCATTATAAGCCCGTACGGGTGAGGTCAAAATCGGATAACCAATTGCAGCTAACGCTGCTATTTTTACAAATGTTCGTCTGGATTCGTTCATATTTCCTTAATATCTAAGTTCAAAAAATGGTTGACTATTATGAAATCAATTCTTAATAAATTTCAAATGATGATCTGATACATCAATAAAGTAAACACCTGTCTTCAGCCAGTTAATATCTACCTGATTATTATTTACAAATCCAGAATTTATTTTTCTCCCCGAGATATCTAAAATCGAATAGCTACCATGTAAATTCTTTGGTAGTAAAATATAATTGCTTGCAGGATTTGGGTAAACTACAGTAAGATCAGAATTGATAGATAGTAATGGCTGTTGACTGATTACCTTGATTTCAAGTGAATCAGTGAAGTTCCCATCACTGGTAGTCACAGTAATGGTTGCCGTACCTTCCGCCACCGCTTTTACCAAACCATTTGCATCTACCATAGCGATTGAAGCATTGCTTGAACTATAACTTACTCCCTTATCCGTTGCATTGTTTGGGTCAATGAGTGCTGACAACTGCAGTGTCTCACCTTCGATCAATTCCAAGTTTGACTGATCCAACGAAACACCTATAACAGCAATCGCAGCTCGTTCGCCTTCCCCAAAGACCCTCAGCTCCGTAAGACTCACCCATGGACCAGTATATTGATCTGCGCCGGAAACTGTTATTCTTACATATCTGGCATCAATGTCCGCTATAACATCAATGATAGGTGCTGCGACAGCTCCAGGAGTTGAATTTTCTGATCTATCTACAATTGTAGTGTAAGTCCCGTCCTCTGCAAGGGAGCATTCAATAAGGTATTGATACGCTCTGCTGTCGTAACACACAACTTCTGTCTGATTTATCTTAATCAGTGCGCCCAAATCGATAGTGGCAGACTGAGGAAAACCGGAAACCGACCAACGAGAAGCCACATCGCCATCAACAATATTAGATGCAACATTATCTCCATCAGGAGTGCCTGTAGCAGTTAATGGCTGATTCAAGGCCCAATTGAAACCAGTAGATGGAGCACTTGCTGTTATATTGCTGGAAGCAGTAAAACCCCCATCATCAGTAGTCACAGAAATTTTAGCTATACCTTCTGATATAGTAGTCACTAACCCACTTGTGCTGACTGTGGCTACAGAAGTGTTGTTGGAGCTAAAGCTGACATCCTGATTGCTAGCATCAAATGGAGTGAACGCTAGCGTAAGTTGCTGTGTGCCTCCAACTGCTACGGTAGCAGTAGCGGGCACAATACTTACACCCGTTACAGCAATTGGTGCAACATAGCCAGCTTGAGTTATATGAATTGATCTGTACTCAACACCTGATCCACTAATAGTCACTGTGCCTGTTCGCACAACGGTTGATACATTAGACATTAATGTGATATCAATACTTCCAACTCCTGATCCAGAAGTTGGACTTACAGAAATCCAAGCTTGATCTGTTGATACAGTCCAATCCACATTGGAAGATATATTAGCAGACTTTGTACCACCGGTATCAGAAAAATCCGCGACTGGAGAAACGGTAAGGTAATCACCAACTGCACCACATTCGCTCAACATGTTCCCGTCAGCACCAATGAAGCAGGCGCCTACACCAGCGCCTACATCTCCATCCGTGATCGGCCAATAAATCACGGGTCCACTTCCTCCGGACACTTCATGTGCTCCCACATCAAGGTCACTATTCGGCCTGGCGATTCCCTCTATATCTATGTTGACGATGCTGCTATATTCACTTCCGGCTGCATTGGCCGCAAGGCCAGTGCTACTTGGTTTATAGATTTCTCCACTTGCTGAAAAATCTGCATCACCTTCGGTAATTCCTGTTACAGAAATTCCAATTTGAGAGCCTCCGAAGATATTTCCTACATACGTCATTCCCTGACCAGTACCTGAAATATCACCCGCTACGATATCACCATTTTTGCTATAAATAAGATTATAAGCAATAATTCCTTTTGGATCGTAAGAATTTCTGTCATTGAAAAATATGGGATCATCGCAATCATAAATCGTATTATGGGCAATCGTAATATTATCTACGTTTTGATAACCATTGCCAGTACCTCCAGAGGATTCTCCCCCTCCCACCAAAGTGATTCCATTATTCCAAATGTCATTGTCATTGTTTAAACCCTGCATATAGTTGTTGATGATCACATGATCTCTATCACTGATTCTGATACCTCCTGATTTGGGCTTTCCTCCACCTAAGAAAAAGTTGCCCTCTACATGAGCACCAGCACCATGGCGCAATACCAGTGATCCACGACAGTTTTTGAAAGTATTGTGTAGGAATATGTTGTCAGCACTCTTATTGGTTATGATTTCGTTTTCGCCATCAGCAGCTTGGAAGTAATTCCCTTCAACCAATACTTGTGCACTTACTGATTGATATGTGCTCACCCCGATTCTGATCGCCTCACAGTCTCCTGAATTGGTAGAAAAAGCATCTTTAGGTGTGATGTTGTAGAAATAGTTATTTCTAATAATATGACCAGGAGTCATGCTACCTGCATAAGACAATTCAACCAAAATGAGCGCACCCGCACTCAGCTTATTTAGAAATGAACAATTCTCTACCACATTACCGGATCCATGCAATACAATCCATCGGCTCTTGCTTGGCTCAGCCGTAAACAAGTTGTCAAAGGCGCAGTTTCTAATGGTGCAATTCATACCAAAGTCAGAATCAGAGCCGTTTCGCCTGAATTCAATATGATCACTCGCTCCCTCACCCCCCTTCCAATAAAAACCATCTACAATAAGATAGCTACCAAAGAAATTTATCTTGGAAGAGCCAGTAAAAATCACTCCACCAGGCGTCTCCGATTTAAGTATGATTGGACTCGAAGCTGTTCCATCCTGGCCATTCCATTTGATTTGCTGGTTAGTATAGGTGCCGTTTAGCCAAGTAACCACATCACCTGCCACCAGATTCAAACTATTGAATTCACTGGCTGAACTTACCGTATGCTCAGTTGCAAAAGAGGAACTATTAAAGATTAAGAATCCTGAAACAACTGCCAGAATCATTATAAATGAACGATTGTAATACCTCATTTTTACATTTTCATAAAATAATAGCATGAAGTTAGTATATTTGAATTTGGTCTACCAATTTATTGTAGACCATTTATGAAAAAAACCGAAAATAATGGAAAACCAGTTTTACACCATGTTTAGGTATTTTACTTCCAAGCAGTTAAAAATTTATAACTATGAATGCATCTAGTCATTGTTTCGCGAGATTATTGGATTGTTCTTTTAAGCTTTTTAAATACCGGTTCATATTGTTGCTGTGCGCATTGAGCTCACTAGCCCATGGTACTATGGCACAAGATTTAAATCCGAATGTTCCTCCAAGCGGTAATTTTGATCTTTCCCACTGGAAAATCACACTTCCTAGCCAAATAGAAAATTCTGTTACAGATCTAATTAATGGATTTGAAAACTCGAACTGGTTTTATACCGACCATTCTACAGGGGCGATGGTGTTTAATTGTCCCAATGATGGGCAAACAGGTGGAAGTACATATCCGCGAAGTGAGTTGAGAGAAATGCTAAGAGGCGAAAACACCAGCATTGGAACGTCAGGAATAAATGGTAATAACTGGGTATTCTCTTCTTCTACATTAGCAAATCAAGAAGCTGCTGGAGGAGTTGATGGAGTCTTGACTGCTACTGTGGCAGTAGATCATGTGTCGAGAACCTCTGATGAAGATCGCAAGATAGGTCGCGTGATTGTCGGACAAATACATGCTTCTAGTGACGAACCTTGCCGATTGTATTACCGAAAGCTCCCAGGAAACACAAAAGGTTCTATATATTTCGCACATGAGCCCACAACAGGCGCTGAGCAGTGGTACGAGATGATTGGGAGCAGAAGCGATAATGCCGCTGATCCGGAAGATGGGGTTGCCTTAGGTGAAAAATTCAGCTACGAGATTAAGGTAGTTTACAATACTTTAACAGTGACCATCATGCGAGAGGGCAAGGATGATGTCGTACAGGAAGTGGATATGACGAATAGTGGATTTGCCAATGATTGGATGTACTTCAAAGCCGGAAACTATAATCAAAATAACGCCGGAGATGCCGGCGAATATGCACAAGTTTCGTTTTTTGCTTTAGACGTTACGCATTCCGCTCCAGCTCCTCCTACAGGATATGATGCTCCGTCCGACATTCCTAGATTTCAGCCTTATCTGGCTGAATGTAAACTTCAAGCTCCAACAAGTTCTACCATAGCTGACAGGGATCTTCTTAACAATGGCTATACCCATCCCGAGTATTTCCATGTTGTTGACGGTGACAAGATCCTGTTCTATCAGTCTGGCGACAGCAGGCGTACAGAGCTCCGACATGAAACGAATTGGGATCTCAATGATGTTAATCGATCATTGCATGCCAGACTTGATATTGTTGAACAAACTTGCGATCAGGTAACTGTTTTGCAAATACATGATGATGCGAATGCAGGAGCTGGTCCCAACAAACCTTTATTAAGAATTTATAAGCACCAGACAAAATCTCCAGCTAATCACATTTGGGCTGTAATAAAAACAGATGACGGAGGAGTTAACAATGACCATATCGATCTTGGCGAAGACCCGGGAGGATATTTTAACTGTGACATTAGGCTGGTAGATGGAAATATGATCATCGATTTTAATGGTGAAGAAAAGGTAAATATGGATGTCTCCTATTGGAGCTGGCCAAGCTATTGGAAGGCGGGTGTCTACCTTCAGGATGCTGGTGAGGCCACCGCACATTTTGATGAGTTGTTTGAAAACGATGGCACCCAGCAGAACAGGTTTCCATCGGTGAGCATCATATCTCCATCGAATGACACAAATTTCGAACCTGGTAGCGACATCACCATTACCGCTGAAGCAGATGATTCTGACGGTACAGTTACAAAGGTGGAGTTCTTTGAAGGAACTACTAAACTAGGAGAAGTCACTTCAGCTCCCTTTACCGTAACCTGGACAGGTGCAGCCGAGGGAAATTACACCTTATCAGCTAAAGCAACTGATAATGAAGGTGTGTCAAGGACCTCACTAGGGGTTGATATTTCGGTTAGTGTTCAGGTAGATGTGACCGGAGTGAATCTGGTAGAGGTTGGTGGGGATATTGCCATTGGGGGTACCCTGCAATTGGAGGCAGTTATTTCTCCTGCAAATGCAACGAATCAAAACGTGTCGTTTGAGTCCGATGATACGAATATTGCCACAGTGAGCGAAAATGGCCTAGTAACTGGGGTTTCAAAAGGTACTGCTACCATTACTGTGACGACTGATGAGGGAGGATTTACCGACTCGATTGTCATCAATGTAACGGCTCCTTCAACAGATTTTAATTGGGCACTAAACCAGATAGTAAGTGCCACAGGTACACCAGATGGAGCGAATGTTCCTGCTAATCTTGTAGATGGAGATGTGGTTTCTCGTTGGTCGGTTTCCGATTTCCCACAGTTAGCTACAGTCGACCTGGGAGCTGTGATTACTATTAATCAGATAGAAATTATTTGCTTTGAGGGTAGAGCATATCAATATATTATTGAGGGGGCAATTACCGAAAGCGGGACATATACCATCATAGTAGATCGATCAAATAATACTGCTCCTGGTACTGCCACCACTCCTATCATAAATGTTGTAGATGGGGTTGCAGCCAGATATGTGAAAATCACAGTTTCCGGGGCGGATGTTTACACTGGCCCATGGGTTAGCCTTACAGAACTACGGGTTTTTGGTGAAGGATTTAGAGATCCTGTAGCAGTGTCGAGTATCTCGCTAAGTCCTGAGAGCATCTCACTATTAGAAGGAGAAACTCAACAATTAACTGCCACAGTAGGTCCGGTTAACGCTGAGAATAAGGCTGTATCATATAGTTCAAGTAACTCCACAGTTGCCACAGTTACCTCTGCTGGTTTAGTGACAGCAATTGCTGGTGGCACGGCCACAATTACTGTAACTACAGCTGATGGAGGCCTTACGGCATCTACTGAAATAACTGTGACCAGCCCAGAGCCGGTTTTAAATGTATCCAATGAATCTCTACAAAAGGTATGGCTGACTCCTAATCCTGCAACATCCATTGTGACGATTAATACTTTGGAAGATTACCACACTTTGTCGGTCTATGATCAATCAGGTAAAATGGTCATCCATAGAAATATCGATGATTTAAAATCACTCGATGTTAGTGAACTTCAAGCTGGCCTTTATTTAGTCAGGCTTGATGGTATTGGCAGATCTAATGTTACCAAGCTTATTAAGCGGTAATATTCAAATCTCGATTTAATTAATTTTTGGTCATTGACCAATTGCCTTCAAAATTAGCGTCCCTCAAACCCTAATTTTGGATTGTTTCGCGCAGATAAGAACCTTGGCCTAAATATGATTTCGTTTTGTTCTTCTCTTCAGCTGGTGATTTTGAAGATATAAATTTAAACAGGCATGTGTTTGATAATTAAACACATAACTCTATGAATTGTGTAATGCTAAAACAAACTATTATTCTGTTGTATAAATAAAGAATAAGCAGTGCCCAAATAATACTCCAATTTTCCATGAAGATGAAGTAGGCACTGGATCAATCCACGTCTTCTTTTATCTTTCCATTCCATTTTTGGAAATTGAAACCTCAAGGTAAGTGCCTTTAAAATCCTGATTCAGAACGCTCATGACCACTTTATCGGCGTTCGAATTTGGAATCAATTCAATCATTGCTTTTCCATTTGCCATATTGATCACTTCACTTCCAGTGTTCGTTCCTTGATTAATAATTAATTCCCCGCCTTCCAAGCATTGGAAATACACGCGCTCTTCATAGTCCAAGCACCGCTGACCCTTTGCATCTACCATCGTCGCAGTAATCAACAAGTTACCATTGGGTAAGGTCTCAGCGGACAGCAGGAGGTCATCTGGGGTTTCGTTTTTCGAAAAACTGTAGTTAATCACTAAACTGTCCACGGTTACTTGTTTATTGCCAATAAAACCCCTTGCAATTAATGTATTCTCACCTTCATTTAAGGAATAGTCCCAAACCAGCCCACTTGCTGGGAATGAATTGATGTCTTTCTTTTTAAGCCCAAGGTCTTGTCCATTGGCAATAAGTTGAACTTCTTCACAATTGCTATAAACATTCAATGATCTAGCCAACCCTTCAGGCCCAGATCTTTCTGTCCAGGTGTGAGATTCGATATAGGCAAAAGGAACATCTGCCCAATAACTTTTAAAGACATAATACGCATCCTTCGGCTTGCCATCGCGGGTAACCAAACCTTTTTGATTGATGTAAGGAATGTCGTTTTCTGGTCTCAGTGGTGTGCCGAAATCCTTAAACGCCCACTGAGCTGATCCAGCGAAATCCGGATGCGTCTCGGCGACTTTCAACGTCCAGTCAAACAAATCTACGATGTAATTTTCGCTCCAGTCTCCAATGTTGGCGATGCTTTGAGTTGCATATTGATTGATGGGTTCTTCAAAATCATTTGCGATGATCTTACCGTCTCCTGAAATCGGATTTTCCTTATGCCGACCCATAAGACTAGAGCCACCGTACTCCATGTGCAGGAAATGACGATACTTTTTCAGTGAATTGTCAAGCGCATTTTTGTAACTATCGTATGTGCCTGCATACCATCCAGACCAGATAGACGGGCTGAATACATCTACAATGTCTGAGCCTGCATAATATTTTCTTATGGCTGTTTTTCTTAACGGATCAAGTTCATGCGCCAAATCATTCAATTCCGTGAGGAAATGGTTCATTGGCTCCACTTCATCTCCGCCCTCAAAATCCGGGAGCCAGTAAATCTCGTTTCCCAGCGACCAGATGATAACGCTTGGATGATTGAAATTTTGATTTATCATTTCAGATAGCATTCGTTTGGTATTGGTTTTCCAAACATCATCCCCTAGCCCGCCACGGCACCACGGAAGTTCATCCCAGACCAAAATTCCTAGCTCATTACATGCTTTATAGATTTCGGGATCCTGAGAATAATGTCCAAGGCGCACGAAATTGGCACCCATTTCTTTGATCATTTCCATGTCACGACGATGCATTTCATTCGAAAGAGCAGCACCTAGCCCGGCAGATTCTTCGTGCCTATGTGTACCCCTCAGGAGAAGTCGTTTCCCATTCAGATAAAATGGGCCATGCTCTTTAAATTCAAACCATCGATAACCATATGTTTCTGTAACCTTATCACTGCCTTCTATGTTGGCCTCCAGCGTATAAAGATTCGGGTCGCTTACATCCCAGAGCATAGGCTTATTTATGGTAAAGGAATACTCAAGCTCTTTTCCTTCAATTAGAAAGGACTTTTTGTTTACAAGATTTCCTTTTGGATCACGAACCTGAAGTTCTATTTTTTCCCCCTTTCCGGATTGGCCATCAAACGTGATTCGAACCATTGTTTTCGCTGATTTGGTTGAGACTTGTGGTGTAGCTATTTGCACTTGATCGATGAACAAAGCTCCAGTTTTCTCCAGCCAAACGTCCCTTACAAGTCCTCCATAAATGAAGAAATCAGATTTCTGAGACGGGATTACCTGGCGGTCATATCCATTGTCCACACTTACTAAAATTTGATTCTCGCCTACTTTTAGT
>CAYGUA010000002.1:0-259705 GCA_964353015.1 uncultured Marinoscillum sp.
GTCTGGGGCCTTTTGGGGGTGAGTGCTTCCCACTTTAAACTTTCAGTTTTCAACTCTCAACTTTACCAGTGAGAGTATGTTATAAATATCCTTCACTGCAAGGCATCCCATGCGCCACAACTGCATTAAGAATGACGTAACAGGATAACGATGCACAATACGTAGATGAGCTTTTGAAATATTGGTCTGATTGACAAAATCAATAGGCGCGTTCGATCATTTAATTTTTCACAAGACTGCCTTTTAGCTCCAGTTGAAAATCAGTGAGCTTTTTTAAGTTGTTTCCGTATTGAACGCCATAACAAGCATAAATATCCTGCATCAAATTCGAAAGATTCATGAACCCTTGCTCATCAAAATCCGAAGTTTTGGCATAGTAGGTGTTGGTGTCCATGTATTCTTTGATGACCTCTTTTTGTGCCGCTGGTTCAACATGTTCAATTAACGTTTCAACCCGCTGCGTTTTCAAAAAGTCCTTATATTCCTTTTCAATAGTTGATAATTCACCAGCCAAAATTTTAATCTCATTTTCGGTCCACCGTACCTGTGAATACAGTCGGTTCGCGAAATTTTGAAATTTCTCGTTGATTGCATCAAGAACCTGAAACACGTCGATCAATTGAAAATAGCTGAGGTAGTAATCTTCAAGTATTTTTTCGGAATTAGTCTTTTTGGCAAGGCTGTAGTTAAAAACAAATGATTCCTTGTCCAGTTCATCTACCAGCTGCTGATCTTTTTCAATTTCAACTTTCAGTGTCTGGATTAGCTGATTTGCCTCTTTCCATTTGTATTTTTTGTTATCAAACTCGAAATATTTAGTCGGGATCTGTTTCAAGCTGATTTGTCCCAATATTCTCAAATCCACCTTATTGGACTCCAGTCGTTTGATCATTTCAATATTTTCATTGGAGTATACCTGATCAAAGGTCAATTTTGGAATGGAGTTAACAAGGCTCTTGAAGTCGAATTTGGAAAGGTATCTATCCTGATAAAAGCCGTTGAACTCATCTGATATTTTATACTTATTGATCTCCGATTGAACATATTCTTCGTATTCATGTTTTTCCAGATCTTTAAATGATGTTGTCGGAAACCCCGTTTGATAGAGTTTTTTAGTGACTACTTCCTGCAAAACATCGGCTTTTGAAAAAAGTGTCCAGGCAGAAGCTCCATTTACTTCCGCATCGATGTTAACCTTAGCAATGTTATTTTCTCTTTCAATCAAAGTGGGGTGTGATGCCCATTGGTCTTTCACGTTTACACGGGACTTGACCAGATTGTTCTCATAATCCTGATCCGTAATTTCTAACACGCCATTAACAGTCGCTACATCATTGTGCTTCGCCAGAACAAAAAGCGTATGCAAATGATCCCTGTAAAGGTTGGGACTAGCCTTTTCATTTGAAGTCAGGGCATTCAAATAACCGGTGGTATATTCATATGCAAACGATGAGAATTCAATTTTTCGAAGAGCGCTCTTAAAGGATTCATTACCGCTGACACTTACAGCAATTAAGTCTGCATGATACTCCATTTCTCTTGAAAGCTTCAGGTAACTAACATTCATCAGATTGTAAGCTAGTTTCAAGAGACTTCTCACCCGCTCCACCATCCAAAATGTTACCCCGGCAAAAAAACCAAAAAGCCCTCCAGTTTGCGCCCATCCGGAAAGCGTGTTATCCCAATTATCGTATTCATAAACCAGATTGTATATCACCCGATTCACGGTGTAGATATAGCTGCCTATTTTCATGCTACGCTGAGAAAAGTGGCCAAATTCGTGAGCCAGCACTGATTTAAGCTCGCTTACGGTCAACGAATTCACCAGGCCCAGACCGATTTCGAGATTCTTGCGCACGGGAAAAAACAAACTCCAAAAACTGGAATTGTAAAAAACCATGGCATTTACGTCCGGAGATACAAAAATCTTTTTTGGGAAGTCGGTTTTCGTATCTGCATTTAAGGATTTTATAAAAGCAAAGAAGTGAGGATGCTCCGTTTCTTTTATTTCTATCCGAAGTGGATTCTCATTTTTTGTTCGTGAGAAAACAAACTTAAACAGAAAGACAAAAAACATTACACCAAGAGAAACTATGCCTGCTCCAACAACTAAGGTGATAAAACCCGGCCGGGCAGCAATTAAGGATATTCCCGCCCATACCGCCCCTACCATGATTGCTCCTGCAAGGGCGATCAGGATCATGTAGAAGATAAAAAAGAGAATGATGGAAAAAATAACCGCAGAAGCCACTTTACGAAACTTGGCAGATGGCTTGATGAAATCGTAGTTACTAAGCTCAGGTGATTTAGGATAGAATTGAGCGTTCATTGCTTAAAAGAGATAATTGATAAAACCTTTGGATTCGACTAGTCAGAGTCCATGCCCGAGCTTCGCACATTAGAAACTAAACTAACAAAGTGCTCCGACCCGCACAACTGTTCAGACAAAATAGTGGAGTTCAAAGGTTAAACCAAAGTGCCGAGAGCATGATACGCATCACTTGGCGCATTCACATTCAGCATCTTTCAATTATTCATTATCAATTATCCATTCTATGGCGATTTGTCTGCTGCTGAGTAAAATCCTTCACTACACAGAATGACGGTTCTCACAAAAACAGGCGTTTTCTTTTAGCAAATAATCAAAACACCTGCTCCAGACTTAAAACCTCAACGCTGGATATTGATTCCAATACGCGATCTTGTTGTTGTACATCGCATCCAGAGACATGTGAACACATTGTGAAGTTAATGCGCCCGACTTGATGTCCGCATATACTTTTTCCCCTTCTGTAACGGAGCGATAAAACTGTTCCAGGGCTTGCAGGGTGCTATCGTCACCGCTCGCTTCAATGGGTGCTCCCTGCCCCCTTTCCCAGGCCTGAGCCGTTGCACCGCTCACTCCATCGACAATTTCGGTTTTCATGGCTTTCTTTTCCACAAAAATCTTTGCATTGGATAGCCCCATAACGATGGTGGCTTTGCTCCCCAGCACTTTGATCTGATAGCCATCGTACGCGTTGGTGGTGGTGCACATGAATGAGGCATTCACGCCGGATGGATATTTATAATTTAGCTGAATGTTGTCGTAGGTCTCCCTTCCGTCTTTCCAATGGTCGATTCCTCCAAAACCGCTGATTTTCTCAGGCTCTTCCTCTAATACCCGATTGATGAAATCAATCTGATGTGAACAAAGCTCGGCGGTAAGTCCTCCGGAATGCTCTCTATACATGCGCCAATTGATCATTCGTTCCCATTTGGGATCGGGCACAGGCCTGCGCCAATCGCCATTTCTATTCCACTGGCAAACAAAACCGGTGAGCTCTCCTATGTATCCTGACGCGATAATCTGATGCACTTTTTGGTAAAGGGCCGAACTGTTGTATTGATGACCCGATTGGAAAACAAGGTTGCGGGAGTTCTTATAAGCATCGAGCACCTTTTGCGTTTCAACCAGTCCTTTCACCATTGTTTTTTCACAATAGATGTGCTTTTCAGCGGCCAGGGCATCCAACGTAATTTCACCGTGCAAACCAAATGGGACAGCAACGATTACGGCTTCCAATCCCTTGTGGTCTAACAAAGCACGATAATCCGCATACCCCTTTGCTCCGGATTGCTTTACGGCAGCCTCCAATCGAAAGGGGATCAGGTCACTCACCGCCACCACTTTGATATGGGGTACATCATTTAGAATCGAAATAATTCCAGAACCCCGATCGCCACATCCAACCACTCCAATATTCAGTATTTTGTCGCCCGGTTTCCAGCTGTTCAGAGCAAAACCGGAGCTCATGACTCCCAGAGTAGCCAACGAGCTTATTTTGATAAATGATCTTCTGTCTTTCATATGTGTCTTTTTTTATGGCCACCGGTTCTCCAGCGCAATGGAATATTCAGTCACCCTAAAACTACTTCAAATCTGCATTTTGTTCTTCTAATTCATTCGGGATTGCTCCATCAAGCTCTGTGGACATTTCATAATTCCCATCCTGGTTCGTAGGTTCTGCCCCACATCGCATTGATATCCTTATCCAAAGCTTTTCCTGTTTTGCCATCGACATTAAACGGCTTACCAGCCTGATAGGAAAGATTTGCCAATAGGGCCATGTGATTGCTTTTGACCGCATCGGCGATCGGTGCATTGAGGGTTTCTTTGCCACGGATGGATTCCAATAAATTCTCTACGTGTCGTGTGGTGGTATCGCCACCGCCCCCAAGAGCCAGTCCGCCTTCATTACTTGTCCCGGCACTTTCCTTAACGAGTTTTCCGCCACGATCAAAGACTTTGTACATGCCCCGATTCACCAATACGGATCCTTCCGATCCATAAATTAAAGTGCCCCGACCGGTTCCGTAGGTGTTGAATCCATTCCGACTCTTACCGTCCCAGCAGATGGTCTTGTTGTCTGCAAATTTGAATGTCGCATACATGGTGTCGTACATTTCCCACCCGTCATCCGTATAATGTTGCTTGGTGGCATCTACATGCACGGACTCTGGAAAATCTACTTCGAGGGCCCATCGGGCTACATCCAACTCATGCACGGCATTGTTTCCGGTTTCGGCCGTTCCCCATTTCCAGCCATACCAATGCCAGTTGTAGTCCCACGTATTGTGGTAGTAATCCTGTCGGGGTGCCGGTCCCTGAAACAAGTCCCAATTGAGATCTGCAGGTGGTGCTTGTTTTATTTGGTTTGGCACCTCTCCTCTTTGGTTGTTGTAGATGGCTACTGCCTTGTATGGGTTGCCAATAATGCCTTGTTGAATCTTTTTTACGATCTCAATGGTGTGGTCTGAAGAACGTTGTTGATTGCCCATCTGCACCAGCTTGCCGGTGGCCATTTGGCGCTCCACGATGATTTCTCCTTCCCTAGGGTTGTGCGCACAAGGCTTCTCTACATACACATGTTTGCCGGCGTTCAGCGCCATCACCGTGGCTGGTGCATGCCAGTGATCGGGAGTAGCTATGAAAACAACATCAAGTTTCTTATCGTCCAGAATTTTCCGGATGTCTTCCTCCACTTTGGGTTTGTAATCAATGAATTCCGAGAGCTCACCCATGGCTCTGGTCACTTGTGATTGCTTCACATCACAGAGATAAAGCAGCTTTGTGTTGAATTGATCATTCACCGCAGGATAATAGCCTGGAACCCTTCTGCCCAGCCCCATGAAACACATGTTGATCCGGTCATTGGAACCCAGAATGGCATTGTAGCTGGAAGCCTTCATAGCAAAGCTCAATCCTGCCGTGGCGAGAGCAGTCTTCTTTATAAATTTTCTTCTTGATGACATGATGGTTCTATTTAAAATTCTCTGATTTTGATGCTTTTGAAACTCACTTCATTTCCATGATCCTGAAGCAGGATCAGCCCTTCGGGCCAGCGCCCAAAATTCTCCCAATCCTTGTATTTACTGTAATTCACCAATGCCTCGAACATCTGAGAATAGCGGTCGTATTCCACTACTTTTTCGTTGTTGAGCCAATGCTCCACTTTTCCGTCTTTGGAAACAATTCGTGCTTTTTGCCATTGACCGGGCCCTCTTGAGCGCCACTTGGAGGTTTCTTGCTTGGCTATTAAATCGTAAAGTGATCCCAGTGTCCGATTGCCACTTACTCCCATTTTGGCATCCGGATGTACTTTATCATCAAGAATCTGAAACTCACAACCGATCGCTGATCCTGATCCTTTATTGAGCGTGGGATCCACAAAGTATTTAATCCCGCTATTGGCTCCTTCGGTAAACATGAATTCCAGTTCCAATTCGAAATTGCTATAATTCTTTGTCGTCACAATGTCTCCGGGACCGGTAGACTCTCCTCCATCCGTGGCTTGCACGGTAAGCACTCCATCTTGTATTACCCATCCCGATTTTGGGAACTCATCGAGTTTGGCACCTCGCCATCCTTCTGTAGTTTTCCCATCCCAAAGCAAACGAAAACCTTTGCTTTGCTCCCATTCGGTCAATTCGTTTTTCAGGTAGCTGATTTGTGGAACAGACGGATCGGGATCATTTCTGTACTTGGCAACCTCTTTGGTGAGGATATTTATATTTTTCCATTTCACAATAAATCCTTCTTTGTCCTTTCCGATGCTATGCACCTGTAGCCCGAAAATTCCTTCTGGTGTCATGTCGTCGATCAGCCAGCTTGCGTGTGTTCCGTTTACGTAGGTACGGATATCGCTTCCAAGACATTCTATTCGGATGGTGTTCCAATGCCCCATTCGAAAGGCGTTTCTTCCTTTTTCATTTCTCGTGAGCGGATACAGCCAATTTCGCCTTCCTTCGTCGTAAATGCCTGCAGTCCAGCGTCTGTCTCCATCCGGATCTATTTCGCATTGATAGCCAAAAACGCGATCTTCTTCCTTCCTGATATTACTACGGAACTGCACTCCAGAATTCAGATCATTTGGCAGGAGCACATCAAACTCCAGGATGAAATCTGAATATGTTTCTTTGCTGCACAAAAAGGTGTTGGGTGTGTTAAGGACTGCTTTACCAACGATCATTCCATCCTGAACCTGGTAAGTGGCTTTTCCACCGTGTTTTTCCCATCCGCTTAGGTCTTTTCCATTGAACAAGGGACGCCAATCCTGAGCGTGCGAGACGAGAGAGCTGAGAAACAGGATACCGATCAAACAGATTGTTTTCATTGAAGTGTATTTTGGGATAAGGTTATTTTTAAAAAAGAAAGTAGCACAGTGGGATCAGCAATTCGCTGTTGATTTTTGATTCCATACAGACTGACTGATTGGGAAATTAATGGAATTTTATTCAAATCGAAATTATCGGTTGGTATATTGATGAATCGCTTCTGTCGCATACTGCTATTATCTCCCTGATTCCAAGATGGTTCTTTCAATTCCCATTTGGTGGAAATGGCAAGAGTAAATAACCCAAACCTATTCGCGCTCAAGTTCAATTTTATAAAAAATAGCAATGAATCAAACTCAATATCAATCCCATTAACCACTACCTGTTTTTCATTTCGATCCGTATTGTTTGATAATCTGTTTGTCTTTCAACACAACTCCATTGGCCCTGATGCTGCTGACCTCCGCCTCGTTCACGTCATTCAGTATCAAAGGCGCACGCTGGTCTTCATTGACAGTTCGGATGGAAATATTATCGAGTGTGAGTCCATGAATATGTCGTGCGTAAATTCCGTAGGCAGGAAGTGTGCCCACTCCTGAAAATTCGGGCCAATGCCCTTTCATGACCTCAAGCGTGTATTCATTGATGTCTTTCTTTTCAGCATCTTCTTTGGTGCCTCCACCCGCTACAATGAACTGCACATCCCGAATGACAATATCCTCTATTTTATGATCGGGCAATCCGGTTATGAAAATGGCCGAATTTTTATCCCCTTTTGAATTGTCCACCACCATGTTGCTGAAAATCATGTTGTGCATCCTTTTCAAAGGTTCATATTCCCCTTCAGGATAGTTCACCGCGGCACGTTGCTGGGTGAAGGTCATAAAAATCGGACGAGGCACATTCTCCATCACCAAATTGGAAAAGGTCATGTTCTTCATTTCTCCTCCTTCGTTTTGTTGAATTTTCAGGCCTGAGTCCTGAATATCCTGAAAGGTGCAATTCGTGACAGTCACATTTTCGATATTGCCTCTGGACAGCAGACCGACGCGCATGCCGCCCCATTTGGTTTTGAAAATACAATTGGAAACCACCACGTTTTTACATGGCTTGTCGGGCAGTGAGGCTTGCAAACAAATGCAATCATCGCTGTTATCAAAGTTGGAATTGGTCACGCGTACATTTTGACAACCGTCAAAATCCAATCCATCTCCATTATTGTTGACCCTACTAATAATGGTTATTCCACTTACGCTGATGTCGTCACAATACAGAAATGCTGACGTCCAGGCGGCAGGATTGATCAACCGAATGTCGTTGATATGGATTCTCGTGCAGTCTTTAAACCTTAGCAACATGGGCCTGCCCCCAGAACTGAAGTTGGTAGGATACCCATTTCCGTCGATAGTACCATAACCTTCTATGGCAATGGAATGCGCATTTTCTGCATAGATCAGACACCTGTCCATGTGCGATTCGCGTCTATACATGATGTGATGGGTATCCGTAGTGTAATCGTCGATGTTTGGACTGCCAAGAAGGGTCGTACCATTAGCCACGTGCAAAGTCACATTGCTTTTGAGATAAATCGTACCCGTAACAAACACACCTCCACCATCAAAAAGCACCTTTCCCCCACCGCTCACATAGCAGGAATCAATGGCCTTTTGAATAGTCTGCGTATTTACTGTAACACCATCACTCATGGCCCCAAAATCCTTCACATTGAAAATCTGAGCGCTAAGTGAAGTGACAAAAAAAAGAGCAAGACCATAGATCATTGCCCTTTTCGCACAGTTCGTTGATAGCGTTTGCATCCACATGTTATTTTGTTGCAACCGTGATTGTTGCACTTTTCAAACCCTTGGATTTGGCTGTTAATGTCATTGTGCCCGTTTTTTCCGTGGAATTAAGAATGGCCAATGCCATACCGCTGAAAGCCTTTCGGTAGCTGGCTTGAAAAGATTCCGTCGTGGCAGCATTTCCATTGTCCACAGCAATGAGTTTACCTGCACCTTTGACACTGAAGTTGACCAGATTCTCTGCGTTCGGGCACAGGTTACCGTTCTTATCCTCCACTCGTACAGTGACATATGCCAGATCTCTTCCATCAGCATCAATCACTTTTCGATCAACCGAGAGACTTACTTTGGCCGGTGCGCCAGCCGTGTTAATTACTTTTTCGTTGACAGCTTTCCCATCTTTATAGCCTACCACCTTGATCGTTCCTGCTATGTATGGAACATCCCAAGACAGTCTGTATGGCGAATCGAATGTTTTAGGTTCGTATCGAAGAAAATCAACAATCAAAGTAGTCTTGTCCTCGCCTTTCACTTTTCGCCCCATGGATTTCCCATTGACAAAAAGTTCTGCTTCGTCGCAATTGGTGTAGCAATACACAGGGATGTTCTGTCCTTCCATCCCCTTCCAGTTCCAATGTGGAAGCAGGTGAATCATCGGTTCGGTCGTCCACTGGCTTTGGTAGAGATAAAAACGATCTTTTGGAAAACCACAAAGATCCACTGCTCCGAAATAAGAACTTCGTGACGGCCAGTCGGAATTCCAATGACCATTGGTCGAATTGTCTTTTCCACCATAAGGTGTAGGCTCGCCCAGATAATCAAACCCTGTCCAAATAAATTCTCCCATTACAAATGGATTTTGATCCTGAAAGTAAAATTCCACATCGGGTGGATATGCCCACGGTGGCCCGATCAGGTCGTAACTCGTTACCTGCTTGGATTCATGCGTTTGGTATTTTTCTATGGGCAAATGATACACTCCACGGCTGCTCGTGCAACTGGATGTTTCAGAACCAAACAATGGCAATTGAGGATAATTATTTCGTACTTCGGCGTATTTCACAGGTTTGTAATTCATCCCAGAGATGTCCACCTGCTGCGCCACATTGTTGTCGTATGCGTTGGGATAAGAATTGAATCCCGCACTTGATGGTCGCGTGGGGTCGGTTGCTTTACAAACCTTATTGAGCATTTGCGCCACTTTCCAGCCATTGGTTGCATCCCATTGCTCCATGATTTCATTACCTATGCTCCACATCACAATGGACGGGTGGTTTCGATCTCTGCGGATCATGTCTCTTAGATCAATTTCTGCCCATTCGTCAAAAAACACATTGTAACCATTGGCCACTTTCTCCTTTTTCCAAACATCAAATGCCTCGTCTTGCACCATCAGACCCAATTCATCACACAATTCAAGAAACTCTCTTGATGGTGGATTGTGGCTGGTGCGGATCGCATTCACCCCCATGTCTTTCATGATTTGCAACTTGCGCTCATCGGCACGACGATAGACCGCTGAACCTAAAGCACCGTTATCATGATGCAAACACACGCCATTAAATCGAACCTTTTTCTCATTTATATAAAAGCCATCCAAATCGTAGCGAATGGAACGGATTCCGAAACGGCTATTGAAAGTATCTAAGGTTTTATCGCCTTCTGTAACGGTTGTAATGGCGCGATAGAGGTTAGGCGTTTCCAAATCCCAAAGATCTGGATTTACGACATTGGTATAAACAGCAGAGATGGCGGACTTGCCTGCTGCAATTTCAATTTCCTCAGTGGCGGTGGCTACCTTCTCCCCTTTTGGATTGAAGTACTCATGGGTCACTTTCACCTTCCTTGCCGCACCACTTTTGTTAAAAACCTCTGTTTCGTTCTGTACGACTGCTTTTGCGGCGGTAGCTGTTGGCGTGGTGATGTATGTTCCCCATTGCCCTACAAAAACCGGCTCGTCCACTTTGAGCCAAACTGAGCGATAGATACCCGCTCCCGGATACCATCGGGACGACAAATCCTCAGGAGTAAGGCGAACGGCAATCACGTTATCAGACCCATCGTATTTCAGGTATTGACTGATATCAAATTCAAAACCAATATATCCATAGGGTCTTTTTCCAACGAATTCACCGTTTACCCATACATGCGCATTGTACATAGCACCTTCAAATTCGACACGCACCACTTTGCCTTTGGCTGTGGCCGGCATGGTGAAATGTTTTCGATACCATCCTGTACCATGTACAGGAAGACCTCCTACGCGAGCATTGTACTTTATATCAAAAGGACCTTCTATTGCCCAATCGTGAGGCAAATCCAGTTTGCGCCATTGCGAATCGTCGAAGGATGACTTAAGAGCCTCCTCGGCTTTGTCGTTGTAGAAGAGCCAGTCCTTGTTGAAGTTTTCATTGTTGGAATATTGAGCAACTAGTGGCACGGTAAAAAGCACGATGGCCAATCCGAGTAAAATTCTTTTCATGCTTGCAATCATGTGTTGAAGGATCAATTATGTTCGAAAGTAAATTTAACCTGATAACGCATGTTGGCGGACACAAACGTTTGCGCCAAAACCTGTTGTCCGATTGCCATTCACGACAATGACCACCTTTTCGGAATAATCCACCCCCTGTTTTAGCATCCTTTTATCAACCCCCTCTATTCCAAAAAGCGCTTAACATTGTTATGCAAACTCCAAGAGATGAAAAACGCCCATTTACTAACGGTTGTGGTGCTGTTCTTATTCCAGCAAACCAAAGCCCAACCATTCGAACGTGTAGAAAGACAATCCGGCCTTATCGACACCTACGACAACAATGGTGTGGCCATAGCCGATGTGAACCTGGACGGACATCCCGATATCTATGTGGTAACCAGAGCCAATTTTGGAAACTCAGATGAGATTCGATCCGATAAGCTTTTCATCAACAACAACGATGGCACCTTCACAGACCATACGGCTACTTTCGGTTTGTTGACCGATGCAACAAACAGCGCGGGCCTTCCCACAGGCTTACGTACCGAACTGGGTGCGTCTTTTGGCGATTATAACAACGACGGATATCCCGACCTTTTCCTTTCCAGCTTTGGTCATTTACAACTTTACCAAAACATAAATGGTCAATACTTTCAAGAACGAACATCCGAAGCGGGTTTCCCTGCATTTGACGAATGTCAATACACGACAGCCACCTGGTGGGACTATAACAGCGATGGGTTTTTAGATCTGTTCATTGCCGATTTCAATGGCTGCAGCACCAACAATCTCTGGAAAAACAATGGGGATGGGACGTTTTCTGATGTAACCGACGCGGCTAAGATTGGTGGAAACAAAGAAAATGAGGCCTGCTGGATGGGCATGCCTATTGACGTAGATGGCGATCAGGACCTTGATCTTTTTGTGTCTGTCGACTTTTCAGAGCCCAACCAACTCCATATCAACAATGGAGATGGAACATTCGTGGAAAGTGCAGAAGCCTTTGATGTGACGGATCCATTTAAAGAAGGGATGGGGATCGCCGTGGGCGATTATGACCGGGATGGATTATTTGACATCTATATCACCAATATCCTGCAGAGTACGCTTTTCAAAAACACGGGGAGAAACTCCTTTGAAAATGTCTCGCAGACCAATGGGGTCACCCAAACTGATTGGGCCTGGGGCACTCAATTTGGGGATTTTGACCATGATCTGGACGAGGACTTGATGGTAGTAAATGGCTATGGTTCAGTTGTAGAAAACTTCTACTATCAAAACCAGCTTACCAATGGTTCGTCCGGTTTTCTGAACAAAACCAAGAGCGTCGGGCTGGGCGACCCATCTGAATCAAATGCCTTGATTGCCTTCGACTATGATCATGATGGAGATTTGGATCTGTTGTTTTCCAACACCAACGATCACCTCCGGCTCATTCAAAACAACACTATGGAGTCGGGCAATGAAAATACGCATTGGCTGAAGGTTTCTTTGGAAGGCATTGTATCGAATCGAAATGCTTTTGGGTCGATACTTGAATTGATCACCACCACCGACACTTTATATCGCTATCACCACGGGGCTTCCATCCTGTCGCACTCCATTTTGCCTGTTCATTTTGGACTTGGCAGCAACAAGTTGATCCGTTCCCTCAAAATCAAATGGCCATCGGGGGCGACAACAGAGCTCACCGACCTGTTGGTAGATAAACATATCAACGTGGATGAGTCTGGTGTGCTGACCGTATTGGACTACAAAGCCAACAAGCGATTTGGCTGTACGGACATCAAATCGTGCAACTACGATCCAAACGCCACATTCAACGACGGATCCTGCGAATACCTGAAGCACTACCCCATTGCTGGTGTCGCCAACGCAGGGAATCTAAGTACCGAAGTGTATACTTATCCTGCTGAAGCCGGTACTTCCTACCAGTGGTCTGTATCGGGTGGTGAACTACTGGATGGAGAAGAAACGAATTCAATCACTGTAAAATGGGGCATTTCCGGTTCGGGTGAGGTACGCCTGGTCACATTCAATGGATGTTACAGCAAAGAGATTTCATTGAACATTCAATTGAACCCTAAACAATTGAATGAAGGTCATTCAATCGCTCGGCTGTGGAATGAAGTGCTCCTGGAAGCCATTCGAAAGGATTACGCCAGGCCAACAGTGCACTCCAGAAACCTCTTTCACATGGCTGTGGCCATGTATGACGCCTGGGCCATTTACCATCCTGAGTTAGCGCAAACCTATTTAGTGGGAAATCAGGTCGGTGAGTACATAAACAATTTTGAAGGGTTTGAAACCGATGAAGATCCCGAAGAGGCCATGAATCAAACCATCAGTTATGCCGCCTACAGGGTATTGAGCTATCGCTTTGCTCATTCCCCGCACAAAGAGGAAACACAGGCTTTGTTCGATGGACTAATGGAAAGACTAGGGTATGATACAGAGATAAGCTCAACTAGCGCATACGTTTTTGGTAGTCCGATAGCTCTTGGCAACTACATCGGCCAGTCGGTGATTGATTTTGGAAAAAGTGATCATTCCCGAGAAGAAACAAAATACGACAATGCCTACTACAAGTCGATAAATCCACCTCTGGCACCCATTTTTCCCGGTAATCCGTCCATCACCAACCCAAATCGCTGGCAACCGCTCAGCTTAAGCCGCTTTATCGATCAGGCAGGGAATCCTGTGGATGAAACCACTCCAAAATTTTTAAGTCCTGAATGGGGTGAAGTGACACCCTTTGCCTTGAAACCATCGGATAAAACCACCTATCAAAGAGACGATTACGGTTATCAGGTTTTTCATGATCCAGGGCATCCTCCCCATCTGGATACGGCCATTGCCACCTCAGAATCAGCGCTATATCAATGGAATTTTTCTCTGGTATCGGCCTGGAGTTCCCATCTCGATCCTACAGATGGGGTCATGTGGGACATCTCCCCTGCCAAGCTCGGCAACATACCTTTCATACAGCTTCCAACAGACAAAGCAACCTACCCCAACTTCTATAACCTGCTTGATGGCGGAGATATTAGCCAGGGACATAGTATCAATCCAGTGACCAACAAAACATATACAAGCCAAATGGTACCTAGAGGAGACTACACCCGGGTTTTGGCTGAATTTTGGGCCGATGGGCCAGATTCGGAAACGCCTCCGGGTCATTGGTTCACGCTGCTAAACTATGTGACCGACCATCCCGATTTGGAAAAACGTTTTGAGGGCAAAGGTACTATACTAAGTGATCTGGAATGGGATGTAAAAGCGTATTTTCTATTGGGCGGTGCAATGCACGATGCGGCCATTACTGCCTGGGGCATAAAAGGCTGGTATGACTACATTCGACCCATCTCGGCTATACGCTACATGGCTGACAAGGGACAAAGTTCAGACCCAACAAAACCAAACTACCATGTAGCTGGCCTTCCACTACAACCCGGATTTATTGAACTGGTTGAAGCGGGTGACACATTGGCCGGAAACGAGAATGAGCACGTGGGCAAAATCAAAGTATATGCCTGGCGTGGACATGAACATATACGTAACACGGCAACAGACAAAGCCGGTGTTGGTTGGATTTTGGCTGAAAACTGGTGGCCCTATCAGCGACCCTCTTTCGTCACCCCACCTTTCGCTGGTTACGTATCGGGTCACTCCACCTATTCCCGGGCTGCTGCCGAGCTGCTGACGCAGCTGACAGGAAGTGACTATTTTCCTGGAGGCATGGGCGAATTCAAGACTAAAAAGAACGAATTCCTTGTTTTTGAGGAAGGCCCAAGTCAGGATGTGACCTTGCAGTGGGCTACTTACCGTGACGCTTCGGATCAGTGCAGTTTGTCCCGAATCTGGGGTGGTATCCACCCTCCTGCCGACGACCTGCCTGGCAGGATCATCGGTCACAAAATCGGGCATGAGTCCTTTGATTTCGGAAAAGCATATTTCGCACCCAAACCACTCACGACCAAAGACTTGAGTAAACCATTTATTCTTTTCCCTAACCCGATTGGCACTGATGGCATTTTGATCATCATGAATTGGAGTGGCTCAGCTGAGTTTCAGCTATTGAACATTGATGGAAAGCAAATTAGTACACTTCAAAGCAGCTTTGACCGGCAGTCCAAACGATTAAAAATACAACTACCCGAATTGCCAGCCGGTCTCTATCTTTTCCAATCGAACGATTTTAAAACGAAGTTTGTAGTTAAAGACTAACTACGCCAGATAACTAAAATCCTTTTTGAGCCAATGCTGAGTTAAAATCATTATAGGTTTTTTCAAAAATCACAGAATGATTTGCAGATAAGTTCAAACGTTTAAAACACCCCCTCAAATGAAGACAATTCCTTCCCGACCAGCGCTGCTACCAAAATTACTTTTGTCACTGTAATAAGTAAATTTTGTCCGTAAAAGGATGGGTAACCCTTTTAAAGAATAGTAGTATGTTGATCCTTCGATTTATCAGGTTTTTTCTTTTTGTATTCTTTGTTGGTGCAAGCATGACCTTTGTTCTCAGCTGCGGCGGGGATGATGAGACGATAGCAGAAGATGACAGGGAACAGGTGGAGGAAGAGGAACAGAAGGAAGAAGAAGAAGAAGAGGAAGAGGAAGAGGAAGAAGAGCAGGTCCAGGGGCTTACTGCAACGGATTTTGAAAACATTGACCCAAATTTCCCCTCGTTCACTTCATTGGCAGATTCCACTCCTGAGACCATGCAATGGGTCAAATTGGAGGCTATGTCTGATGAGTTTGAAACCTGGGACAATACTAAATGGAAAAGGTCAACCTGGAATTATGGCGTGCCGGTTTTTATGTCAACATCTGCAGATAACTCAGGAGTTGCGGACGGTAACTTATGGATACGGGCAACTCTGAACGAAAGTAATCCCGAAAGCCGGTGGTTTCAGACAGCCAGAATCCACTCCAAAACGAGGATTAGCTATCCGATGTACACGGAGGCAAGCATCAAAACGGCTCATATTTCTGCATTTAATACCTACTGGCTCAATAACGGCAATGCCACCGATCGGGATGAAATCGACATCATAGAGAACAATTCGAAACCTTCGTGTGGTTGTCAGCCGGAAATGCCCTTCCGAATGAATTCACAATATTTTCATGCAGATGCCACTAAAACCCCTGTGGAAATACGTGACGAAGACAATTTTAACCGATCAGGATTATCAGATGCCAATCCGCTTAAAAATGTCAATTGGAATGACGACTATCACACCTATGGTGTATGGTGGAAAGACGCCCGCAACATCCAATTTTATTTGGACGGAGAGCTTGCCGGTCATGTGGTGGTAGGCCATGACCGATCCGGTAAAGTTTATGCAGATCGAATGTTCACGCGGGACCTGGAAATTATATTTGATCTGTGGACCAATGAAGCCAATTGGCTCGGGGGACTTCCTCCGAAAAGCGACCTATCCGACAACACAATCAACACCATGAAAATCGATTGGGTCCGAACCTGGAAACTGGAGAGTAAATAATATGGTTCCGACTAAACGATTTGGGTCGAAACCCAGGTCTTTTATGTATCAGTGATTGGATTCAAGAGACCACACCCTCACCCAATCATACTGAGTAGTTCTTTGCTCCCAATTGCCTCGCTTGACCATGCCTCCATCTGCTGGCACAGGATTCCAATCATAAGTTTCAATGGCCATGTGCAGCCAGGCAGGTTGGTCCCAATCCATGTTTGGCGTGACCGAATAGACATATTTCCCATCTAGGAAAAACTGGATTTCTGTGGGTGATTTCCACCAACAGCCATAAACGTAAAAACGCTCATGGTTTTTGGTTTCTGGAACTATTGATTTTTGTATCTGCGTGCGTTCCACACAATCTGTTGGTCTGTGAATGGTATTGGAATGATAGATTTGATCCCAATTTTTCGCCCAACTGTGCGTAAGTTCTGAAGTGACTCCTACACATTCTTGAATGTCAAGTTCCTGTTTCTTCTCACAATCGTATTTGGACATGAGCCAAAAGGTTGACGACATCTCCGTGGCATTCGCTTTCATCTTGCATTCATAGTAGTAGCCCACTTTCCCAGGATTGATGGCACGAACAATCCCTCCCTGATAAAGAAACTCCTTCCCGTCAATCGTTTGTGGCTTTTCTAGAACTCCTACTGTAACAGCCAGCTTACCATCTACAATCTTTGCATTCTCTGCTAGAAACAAACCTGGTTCACGTCCAATCCATCCCCAGCCATTGGCGGTAGGGTCAATTTGCCACTTGGTAAGATCAATTGTGCTTCCTTCAAACTCATCTGAAAGGCTTTCAACGGATTGCCATTTTTGCCCTTTCAAATCGGGTTCATGATCGGATTGAAATGTGGGTTGAGCCAGACCATTGACACACACAAAAAAAACTAACGGAATTACTGAAAATTTAATACTCATTGATCACTCATTTTAACTGTTATAAATTTGATGAAAAGAAGGTTTTTCTACCTTTCAATGTGAGATTTTGACCTTCTAAATCTACCTGAGTAGTAAGTCGAATGTCTGTGCAAGAAGCACCGATTTTAAACAAATATCGTCCTGACTCAACGATCCATTTGTCCCCTATATATTGAACCAATAGTTCTGGGGAAATACTAAATTCGACTTCCTTTTCTTCTCCTTTCTTTAATGCTATTCGTTGAAATCCTTTCAACTGAATGGGTTTCATCGTTGAGTTCTGATCTATGGGTGAGACATAAAGCTGTACGATCTCAGTGCCATCAGTTGTTCCTATATTTCGCACTTTTAAAGTAAGGGTAATAGCCTCATTCATCGTCTTTGAATTTCCAGAAGATACAATGTCTGAATACTCAAAATTGGTGTACGACAAACCATAGCCAAACGGATATTGAGGGGGATGAGCGCCATAGCCATTTTTATAATTAAGTTCTTGCTTATCGCCTGTCCTTGGGTAGGTAACACATAACTTGCCAGATGGATTCACATTGCCAACGATGATATCTGCGAGTGCGTTACCCCCCTCTTCTCCCGGAAACCAAGCTTGAATAATGGCTGCACAATCCTTTTCAAATTTGCTGATAACTTGAGGTCTTCCTCCGAAAACAATCAAAACAACGGGTTTTCCCGTGGCAATGAGCTTTTGGACAAATGCTTCCTGATCACCTGGTAGGTCAATTCCACTTCTTTCTCTACCTTCCCCACATAAATAGATGTTTTCTCCTACTGCCGCTATGATCACATCACTCTCATTTGCAATCTTTAGTGCATTGTTCAAATCTGGTTGTGGTAGTCCTTTGATGGCAATCATTTTAACTTTACTTAATCGATCATCACCCAAACCAATAGTGTCTATGATAGATTCAAGTGGAGAACTCCAATCACAGCCCAGTTCATACGATAATTTAATTCCCTTTTCCAGTCTAGATTCTAAACCTTCTTTTAAGGACACAAGCTTCGGATCATTTGGATCAAATGGTGTGCTATGCCAAAATGATATCATTGATTGATAGGTATAATCACCCAAAAGACCATGAACAGTTGCAGCATTGGGGCCTACCAAAGCAATTTTTTTGATTCCTTTTTTTAATGGTAAAGTGCCATCATTTTTGAGTAAAACGATGGATTGACAAGCGGATTCATACGCCAATTTTCTATTTGTAGGCGAATCAAAATTCAATTGGCCATCTTGTCCGATTATCAACTTTTCGTCTAACAAGCCCAGTTTGGCTTTCATAGTTAAAGACCTACGAACCGCGTCATCAATTTTCTCCAAAGCAACCAAACCGCTATCGATGGCCGCTGGTAATAATGGAAAACAAATGGGTGTAGAAAATTCAATATCGGTTCCTGCGTTTATTGCTAATGCGCCTGCATGCATAGAAGATTTAGCTTGTTTGTGCCCCTTGTACACTAAATTGATTGCGCCGTAATCGCTTACCACCAGCCCATCAAACCCCACTTCCTCACGCAACATTGTAGTTATCATCTCCTTATTGGCTACCACAGCTAATCCATTGTATTTTCCATAAGATGGCATCACGCTTTTAACTCCCGCCAATTTGATGACAGCCTCATGCGGCATTAAATATTCTTCATATAACTCCTTGCGATCTCCATTTTGCGTTCCATAGCCCACAAAATGCTTGGCTGTAGCTGCTACTCCCGTTCTTAAGTCTGGCCCTTGCAATCCATTTACAAACGCTACTCCCAGTCGAGAGGTCAGGTATGCATCCTCGCCATAGCTTTCCTCTATTCTTCCCCAGTGGGCAGTCCTAGCAATATCTAGCATCGGAGATAGTGCATAAGTGGCTCCCGCCGATCGCATTATTTTGGCTGTCGATGCGGTATTTTGTTCTATTAATTCAGGATTCCATGTGCAACCCATACCAATCTGCTGAGGAAAGGTAGTCGCTCCTTGAGTAGCAAATCCTGTAATGGCTTCTTCGTGGAAGATTGCGGGTATTTTCATTCTGGTTTCAGTAACTAAATAACGCTGAACTTCCCTCACAAAATCCCTCAGCTCCGTTGGGCTCATCGTAAGCCCCGAGGAAAACTGACAAAAATGACCAATTCCATGAGGAATAACTTCACGACATTTATCAATAGAAAACTTGCCCTCCACCATTATCTCTTTTGGACGGATTCCTTCTATCTGAGCCAATTTTTCATCCAGACTCATTTTTGCCATGAGGGAATTCACCTTAGCCTCCAGTTCAATAGAAGAAAATGATTGAAACACATCCTTTTCAGGAATGGAAGTTTTCTGACTACAACCGATAACAATCGTGATAAATATGAAAAATTTTAGAATGCGCATTTATTTATCAATTATTAGTAGTTATCCTGTTCTTTATGAAATGATATTCATTCCTAGCATTAGCAATCCAATGAAAAAAACGCTTAGTTGATTTGCTCAAAGCTTATATATCGTTTGCAAATAGGTTTTACCAATTTAGAATTGCTTGTGACTATTTATAAGTCAACATCTAAATTGATCTTAAATACATTCGCTATTTCATCCAGCTTCAGCCCTGCGATGAGAATCTCAAGTGTATCGGCTCGCTGGTTCCATACTACTTCTTTACCAGAATTGAGATGGATAATGGATTGAATATTCGCCTTTAGTAAGCCTGTGTTTGTCCCCAAAGACCTAATGGATAGATTTTCAACTGGTTGGCCCAAAGAGGTAGCATAAAGCACATTCCTTTTTGTAGTAAACCGAATGTCTTTCGCCGTGTTGTCCGGGTTTTTATTCTCACTCAGGTGGCCTTCAGTAACCGTGGCGTCACCTTCTCCATAGACCTCAAAAGGTCGGGTTCCGTATATCGCCTCGCCATTCACAGCCAACCACGCCCCCATTTCTTTAAGCCTTTCTTTGACAGGCTCAGGGATTTCACCATTAGCCTTTGGTGTGATGTTGAGAAGCAAACATCCATTTTTACTCACTACATCTATGAGAAAATCGATCAAGCGGTTTGTGGTCTTGTAGTCCGGGTTTTCGATATCACTCCATGATTTCCAATCAATAGAATCGTCAGTAAGCCATGGAAAAGCACGTTTCTCGCTCATTCGCGATCTTTCCAAATCTAGCACCGCTGTTCCTACAGGCAGATCGTAAAATTTGTAAGTGACAACTACTTCTTGCTCCTTTTTACTTGCTTCTCCGTAGTAATATTGAAGAAAATCTTTGCGATAACTTTCACCAATCACATCCATTTTATTGTCGAACCAAACCAAATCAGGTTCGTATTTGTCCACAATTTCTTTAAGTCGATCCAGCCATTCCTGATTGAAGGCATTATCCGCAACAGGGTAGTATCGAGTCACTCCCTCGTCAAGCTCATGAGGATTGGGCGGATATTGAAAATCTCCCTTTTTCAATTTTGGACCATACAACCCAGCATATTCAGGGTTAGAAGCATCAGTAGTTTCATCCCATGTGGGGTACCAGCCAAAGAGCCAATGGCGGTGGTAAGTAGCAATGAATTTCATGTCTCGATCTCTTATTTCTTTGGAGAGCTCACCCATAATATCTCGATTCGGCCCCATATCCATGGCATCCCATTTGGTCAGTTGGCTATCCCACATCGCAAACCCATCGGCATGTTCGGAAACTGGCCCTGCAAATCTGGCACCTGCATCTTTGAAGATTTGAGCCCATTCGGCTGGATCAAATTTTTCAGCTGTGAACATTGGGATGAAATCTTTATACCCGAATTCATCCAACGGGCCGTATTTATTGATATGATGTTTATAAAACCGCTCTCCTCTTTTAGCCTCTGGATTATTTTCATTGCAGTACATCCAGTGCGCATACCATTCATTTTCAAATGCCGGAACCGAGTAAGGCCCCCAATGGCAGTAAATCCCAAACTTGGCATCTAAAAACCACTCAGGTGTTTGGTGTTCCTGAAGTGACGACCAATCTTTTTGGAATATCGATTCTGAAACCTGGTCAGCCGGTTGTCTTGCACAACTCACAAAAAGCAATAAAATTATGCCTGCGGCCAAAGATTGGATATAGGTATTTAATCGTTTCATGTGTATGTAATTTGTTTTTTATTGGTCACATGGAATGTCCGAACACCTTAAAACTGCATTAACCACCGATTTTGCACTTATATCCATGCTCGGATGGTATGCCCGGCTTATGGACATTTCATGTGTCTATTATTTTTTTAATGGCTGCATGGAATTCCCAAGGTATAGTTTTCCTAAGGGATGAAGGTTTTCTGTTCTAAATTTTCATCCTCAGTTGGTATGCGCTATGGTCATTTCATGAATACGAATATATAATCACCAGACGTTGAGCATTGGGATATTTCACCTTCAATAAAGGGGGTAAACAATATTCCTTTCGAGTTAGAAGAAATTATGGCCATTTGAGATGATTCCCTTCACCAAATAACAGCAAATTGGAAATAAACAAAGAGCACTTCCTTTGTCACAATTTTGAGATTTTTTCTGAATACCACATCCCATCTTCTGTTTGTACTTTGATGATATACGTTCCGGGTGCTACGTTTCTTAGGCTGACGATGCTCAAATTATCATCTTTCACAATCTCTAATTTCATAACAGCACCACTAATTCCATATATAATCACATTTGTAACCTGTTGCACGCTTTCAATTTTCACCACATCAATCGCTGGGTTTGGAAATAGTCGTAGTTGCGTGTTTATTGTACGTGTATTCAGTGGGACATAATTGGGATCTGTGATTGGTTTATAGGCGCGTATCCAATCTACCCTGAAGGTATTGTTTTCAACATTGGACAATTCAGTGTTGGTAGGCGTTATTTTTTGATTTGATCGCCAATCCTGATCTTCCGTGTCAATAATGATATCCATTGGTTTACTCAAGCCAGTTCTTGTATCATTCTTCGTGTCTCCGGGGCTTACTGAATTTGTATGAAATAGTGGGTCTATTTGATCCTTACCTTCCTTTTTGGTTACTAGAACTCCATCAATGTAGTAATATAAATGCCACGGATCCTTCCAATAGACTCCATAAGTATGGTAACCGTTTCGCCATAAGATGTTTGACCCTCCTTTTTTTACGGTAATCCATGTTGGGTAGCCTGGAGACGTTTCGTCTTTTGGTTGCCAATCTGTAAATGGGCTTCTTATAAATACATGATGGCTCATGTGCATACGCTCTGCAAACCATGTTAAATCGTTCAACGCTCCTTCTGAATAACTTGAACCATATCCCTCCATAAAGTCAATCTCTTGTGTATCGTCAGGACTCAGTAGCCACAATGCACAAGCCAATACGGAATTGATGACCTTTGCCCTGCCTTCAATGTAAACTGGATATTGAACAGTATTATTGGAGTGAATACATCCCAAGTTTACCTTATTCGTTCCAGTTCGATTGGCCGTTAAAGTGAGCATTCCATTTTCAACCAATGAATTTTCCCTGCGCCAAATTGTAAGCCCGGGACCTGACCAATTCGCATGGTAATAATCATCCCATTTATTAAGGAAGTCATCCGACTTTGGCGTTTTTGGCGAGGAGTAACTGAAGTCATCCGAGACATTTTCCTGCAATTCCCATTTCTTTCCCAGACCTGGGTCGGCAGGAATTGGTATATTGACCCAATCTTGAGCATAAACAAATGTAGCGGCAATGAACAACGAATAATACAAGACTACTTTTTTCAAGAGAGACATTTTAAAAGTGGTAAAATAATTTATATTGAAACTAGCTTTTTATCTAATCAAAACAGATCCAGTAAGAACTGCATCATACTGCCTCAACTCATTGATTATCACCCGAACACTTATTTTGCATTCAACTCATTATTTTGCTTTCAAATTTCTAATGATCAAGATAGCATCTGCTTCTCCTTGCCAAGGTCTTGTGTCCCAAAAAGCATATTCTTTTTTGTCATAACCCACCTCCGTGGTGAATTCACCGGTCAATGTATTGAACCATTGCTGAGTCGCATTTTCATATTCGAACTCTTTGGAAATCTGTCCATGTACACCAGACCATTGGTTGTCTTTGGGTGTATACATCAGTATTATTCCATCCTGTTTATTTGTGAGATTATACCCACTTGAATTATAGTTCGGTTGAGGTGCACAGTTTTCAAAATGAACGGAATCAAACAGTTTTCTCATGTGAGAAAAATAGGCAAATTGTGGTTTAATGAAATTTTCAGGCTGTTCGAATGGATTGTGAATCACTACATTCCATGAAGTACCTTGCCAATAATAGGTCGAGTAACCTCCTGCAAATACACACATATAATTGCGTCTCAAGCACGTTTCTGCATTGACATAAGCACCCGGAAAAACCACATAAGGGGATTCTTCATAACCACCATGCTCAATATTGAAAACCGGTTTGTTAGGAAAATCGCTTGCAGCAGAAAACATCTGCTGGTAGATGGTGTGTTTCCAGTCTTGCATCGATATGAAATCAACATACTCTGCGTTTTTTCTACAAAAACCATAGTCATGTACCGACACCAACCTGTCATATGAATCTATTTCCCGAGTGCGTTCGATACGCTCTATGATGTACTCAGTGGTGGCCCGTTTATAAAAAAGAGCCTCTTTGGAAACATCCCAAATGATATTCGGAAAAGCTTGATACCTTTTCACCACATAATCATAGTACATGTTGTCTGCTTCCGTCTGCATGTCTGGCCAATTAACTAATTTGTTCCAGACATAAATCATTAAATGGCTGACCAACTCCTTGTCGTGCATTTCCGCAATGACTTTATCAAAATGCCTGAAAAACTCAACATTCAACGCCGTGTGGTCTGGATTGGTATTGGAACCTAAAAAAGGAAAAATATCCTCTCTACCGCCGTACTCATGCTCTGGATGATCCATCAATTTCTCATCTTTCGGCCAGGTTACGTCGTATGAATATACATTCATCACGATTTGATTGAACCCATTCTCACTCAGAAGCGACAACAGATGTTTGGTTTTCGGAATATCCTTTTGACCATAATCAAGCGCAAAAAGCCAATCACACTCAAAGGCTAAATTGAAATAATGTGAGCCATCTTCATAGAACAACTTATTCGGGTTTTCTTTATTCAATACAATTCCTCCATGTCTGTCCTTCTTTTCATTTTTTGTTACAATGAATTTTCCTCTCTTTCTGTCTAATTCATCAATATCAGACTCAAGTATAAAAGTTTTGGTTCCCACTGAAGAACTTGAGTATCGAAACACCCACTGTTTATTCCCATTGTAAAACAAAGGCACACGTTGTTCCTCTCCTCGCTCGTTACTAACAACGGCCGATATGTTCTTGCCAAAAGGTTCATTTACTTTTTGTTTGACCGTATACGTGAGGTCATTGACCTCCCACTGAGTTGTATGGATGGCCGTATTTGTTTTGGAAGCCTGCCAGGTTTTTATCTGTGCTGTAGTGAACTGCCCCGAAAGCAGAACGAGAAACACCATCTGAATTAGCTTATTCATGCTTTTAAATTTTACTGATTTATTAATTTCATTACCTTAAAACTATCGTCTGATGCTGTGGATTAGCCGAACCCAGCCTTTTACTCAATGCACCGGGAGACGAATTTCCTATGATCACTTTATAGTCGCCTTTTCTCCAAATTTTGTTTCCATCTCTATCTATCACCTTCAGCTCTTCTGACGATACCTCAAATAAAATGCGTTTTTTCTCCCCTCGTTTTAAAGCCACTCGTTGAAAACCTTTGAGACTCGCAATAGGCAGATGGCCATCCGTTTCCACAGGGCTGACGTAGAATTGAACCACCTCATCTATATCATAACCCCCGACATTGCGCACTTCTACTGTTACATTCAAGCGATCCCCGTTTTTTAGTTTGGATTTACTTAGTGTTAAATTCTGAAATTCGGTTTTCGAATAGGTCAGACCAAAACCGAAAGGAAACATGGGCTCTTCCGTCATGTATTTATACGTGCGCCCCTTCATGTTATAATCTTCATAAGGAGGCAGCTGTTCTACATTTTTTGGGAAAGTAACAGGCAGGTGTCCGGTGGGTGAATAGTCACCAAAAATCACATCGGCCACTGCATGGCCACCCTGCTCTCCAGGATACCAGATCTGAAGAATGGCATCACAATATTCTTCAATACCCTCCAATGACACGGCGCTACCACTGGCTATTACCAAAATCAAAGGTCCTTTTTTCTTCTCAATGATCTGTTTCACATATTCCCGCTGACTTTTGGGTAGTTGTAAATCGAGTTTATCCCCGTGATGTTCGGCAGCAATCGCATCGACCTGCTCCCCCTCCCTATCAGCTGTAAGTCCTACAACGCAGATAGTGGCATCCGATAATCCTGCAACAACCGGTGCGTAATTCAGGGAGTTCAGATTGTCATGAAAGGGCAATACGCCACTTCGGTAATTCAACGACGAACTCAATGAAACTGCATCGGCTATTCCTTCCAGCACAGTGACCAGATTGGGGCTGATACCATAATAGTTTCCCATTAACATATCCGCAGAATTTGCAAATGGGCCTGTAACGTAAGGGACCTTGATATCCTTTGAAAGCGGCAGGACATTGTCTTTGTTTTTCAATAGCACAATCGACTTTCGGGCCGTTTCGCGGGCAAGTGCTACATGAGCATCACTGTGAATATTTTCTACGCCAAGCTTCGTATAGGGATGCGTTTTCTCCTCATCGAACATCCCCAGCCTGAAACGTGTCTTGAAGAGTTGTTTCGTACGCTCGTGAATAAGATCCTCTGTAATCAGCCCCTCGTTAAGTGCTTTTTGCAGCAGCCCGTAGGTGCCCCCACAGTTCAATTCAACGCCTGCTTCAAGTGCTTTGGCCGCTGCTTCCACTCTGGTTTCTACATACTTATGCTCCGTTGCTATTCTTCCAATAGCACCACAATCTGAAACGACATACCCGTCAAATTTCCATTTATCCCGAAGAATATCCTGCAATAAAAAAGGGCTGGCACAAGCCGGATCTCCATAAACGGCATTATATGCGCCCATTACGCCTTCTACTTTCGCCTCCGTAATCAGCGCTTCAAAAGCGGGTAAATAGGTTTCATACAAGTCCTGTTTTGTGGGTATGGCATTGAATTCCATACGGCTGGCTTCTGGTCCTGAGTGCACAGCAAAATGTTTGGCACATGCAGCCGATTTAAGGTATTCAGGGTCATCACCCTGTAGTCCATTTACAAATGCAACCCCCATTTTTGAAGTAAGAAAAGGGTCTTCGCCATAAGTCTCCTGTCCTCTTCCCCAGCGCGGGTCTCTGAAAATGTTGATGTTAGGGGTCCAGAAAGTAAGGCCTGCATACCTGCCGCGGTTACCCGCTTCTTGCGAAACAATGTATTTAGCTCTGGCTTCCGATGAAATAGCAGAAGCAACTTGCTGGGCCAATTCAGGATCAAATGTAGCTGCCAGACCGATCGCCTGCGGAAAGATGGTAGCCTTGCCATTTCTGGCGATCCCGTGTAATGCTTCATTCCACCATTCATACTCCGGAATTTGCAACCTGGGAATGGCAGGAGCATCATTCACCAGCTGACTCACTTTTTCGGCTGTGGTCATTTGCGATACAAGTATCTCCGCACGATCTTCGATCGAGAGGCTCGAATCACGGAAAGAAAAGTCTATTTCCTGAGCGTTTAGGCCGTTGCAAAATAGTAGTATGCCAATACTGGTTACACAAATTAAGAATCTACTAGCGTCCATATCTTTAATCCAAAACCGGCGTGCGTTTTTCGTCCATGCGTTTCATGGCGTTCACTTCGTATTCTCTTCGGAGCATGAATAAGGGTCGCTCCAATTCGCCTTCCCATGCCCATAAAACCTTAAACATTTCACGTACTTTATCAGGGTATTCATAAGCGAGATTATTTAGCTCGCCCTCGTCTTTTGCTATATTGTACAGCTCCGCTGGTCGGTCAGGAAAACGCAACATCTTCCAGTCCCCTTGTCTCACAATACCTCTGTTCTCCTTTTTCCAATAGAGGATATCATGTGGCCTTCCTTGATTTTGTCCCGTGATATAAGGCAGAAGGTCCACACCATCAAGACCGCCGATTTTAGCTGCATCTCCTCCTGCTGAATTGACAAAAGTCGGAAGCATATCGAGCATACTCACTGGTTTGTCGTAAGTAGAACCTGCATCTATAACCCCAGGTAGTTTCATGATCATTGGTACTCTTATTCCGCCTTCCAGGTTATTTGATTTGCATCCACTCAATGGATAATTGCAGGTCATTGTCCCATCCGGACCACCATTGTCATTGGAAAATACGATGAGGGTATTTTCTTCCAAACCTTGTTCTTTCAATTTATCCAGTACCATCCCACAAGCTCTGTCGAGCGCAATTGTCATGGCCGCCAGGATTTTGCGATTTCCGGTTAAACCCTCTACCATTGCCAAATCCTCCTCTGTTGCGTGCAGTGGAGAATGCACCGCATTAAATGACAGGTACATGAAAAATGGCGTTTCCGTGTTTCTATCAATAAAACTGCAGGCTTCCCTGGCCAGATCGTCCGTCAGGTAGTCATCTGGTTCTTTATAGTTCGCAAAACCTTGCTCCAACCTATCCTCAGGCCTGCCAGTAGCTTCTGCCAAAGTAAGTGGCCAAAAACTTCGTGCCCCTCCCCTGAATCCGTAAAACTCATCGAACCCACGCTTCAACGGATGGTATTTATCCGCGTTTCCCATGTGCCACTTGCCCAATATGATGGATTTGTAGCCAAGCGGATTTAAGTGATCGGCGATTGTTTTTAGATGTAGTGGAAGCCCCATTTCATCACCCATGAGTTTTGAAGATTCGCTCATATATCCCGGCACATTGTTTTCCTCAAAACCAAATCGTTGTTGGTATATGCCCGTAAGCAAACCGGCCCGGGAGGGCCCACAAACTGCAGCCGTGGTATATGCCTGTTTGAAAACCATTCCTTCCTGAGCGAGTTTGTCCAGGTTGGGGGTTTTAAAGGTCGTACTTCCCTGAAAACCAAAATCATGATAACCGGCATCATCCACAAAAAGAAAAACGATGTTTTTCTGAGCGGCTGCTGGCGCGACCATCAGGAGGGATAAACAGATGCTCATATAAAACACAAAAGCTATTTTGGAGGATGATTTTCTGGATGACATAGTCAATTTGCTTTATTGTTTAATAACACTGTAAGATGCTATACTCCCTTTTTCATTTGTTGCACGCATCAGATAAATGCCTTTTGGCAGTTCACGAGTGGAAAGTTTGCCCTCCATTAAGGACTGTTTTGGAAATGATTTGATCAGCCGACCACTCAGATTAAAGAAATCAATTTTTTCAACATCAGCGCCCTTTTTGACGGTTATAAGATCACCCAGGGGATTCGAAAACATGAGCGTGCTCGCTCCTGTTTGAATTGGAATGGCCAATACATTTGAAACCGTATCGGCAGGTATAACAACATCTACACGCTGGTAGGTGCGTATCCAGTCCACCTTAAACACATTATCTGCCCCTACAGCCAATTCGGCATCCGTAGGCCAGACGCCATCGTTCACCTGCCATCCCTGGGATGCGCCCGAAATAATCAACGTCTCTTCTTCCGATAGCCCATTGCCACCCAAATACTCGTTTGGATCGATCATACTGGCACCTGATACGGTTCTTACCAATTTTCCATCGATGTAGTATTCCAAATGAAAAGGGTCGCGCCAATAGACACCTATGATCCTGAAGCTGTCTTTCCAATAGGTACCATCAAAATGCCAGCTTCCGGCATCTTTGGGCTGATAATCCTGAAAAGGGTCTCGAATGAATGTGTGGTGACTCAGATGCATACGTTTTGCAAACCAATCTCTCGACGTACCATTGCTATTGGCATAGGTGGCTCCATAGCCTTCTGCAATGTCAATTTCCTCTGTGCTTTTATCATTTAGCAACCACACCGCATTGGCCATCACCGAATTCATTATCTTCATACGGGTCTCGATATAAGCGGGGTACTTGATTTTGGTCTTGGCCGATATGGATTGAAAGTTCACCTGTGTTCCTGTTCTTCGTGAAGCTGTGATTTCCAGATTTCCGTTTGTCACTTTGGAAGCATCGGGTGTCCAATACGTGTTTGCGGGACCGGTCCAGTTGTTGATAAAACTATCTTTCCATTTCGCATAAAATGCCTCACCCATATCTTGTGGCGAAGGTGATTCGTAATTAAAATCATCAGAAAGTGCCTCTACAAGCTCCCAGGTTATCTCTAAATTATTTGGTTCTGCAGGTACAGGAACCGGATCCCAGTCGCGCTGGGCAAACAGATTTGATGTGAATACAACAGTTACTATTAAAAAACCAACCCTCATTGCTTTTGTATTTATCAACTCTCAATAAAAAGTTTAAAATTTTAGCAACTTTAACGATTTTTCGCTCTGCCCCTGGGTAATCCGAACTAGATAAAAACCAGACAACAGGTGCGAAATATCAATTTGCTGATGATGGTGCGTGCGCAAAACCTCCTCACCACTCAAGGTAAAGATTCTCACCAATACATCCTCTGATATTCCCTCAATAGAAAAAATTTCCCGTGTCGGAAGTGGATAAATGAATATTTGGTCATCCATCTCTTTATCTATTGCAGTAACAATTTCTTTTTCTTCCTCTTCCTCTTCTATATCCAATTCATGTATTACAACCACACAGTAATCAGAAAATCTACCGTTTCCAGTAGTCGCCCACACCTTCGTATTTCCTGTTCCAGAGGGCGTGAGTAGTCCATTGTTGTCCACTTTTACAATTGCTGGGTTTTCTGACTTCCAACTTATTATTTCATTGGCATAATCAGTATTTACAATTTTTGCTGTGAGTTGAAGATCTGCACCTGGTCTATATTCTAAACTATTTTGCCCCAGATCTATCACTTGTACTTTTTCACCATCCTTGATTTTCCCTTTGTAAAAACCTGTCCCAAGATTTGCCGCCCAGATTTCTCCCGGCTTGTGAATATTGAGTGCAATATCCTCTATTCTATGTGGAGTCACAATCCCGATATTGTTCTTACCCCATGTTGCCCCCCTGTCTCTACTCACATAAATTCCCGGATTCTTTTCCAGGTAATCTACTGTTACCACCAGAAGGTTATAATCAAAGGGAGAAACATCGATACAAGTGGTGCCTGCATATTCAAAAACCTGAACCCAGTTATCACCAAAATCGTCGGTATACCAAACCCCTGCGCCTCCCCCACGATAGCCGGTGGTAATGTACATACGATTGCTATGGTCTAAGGCAATGTAGTTGACTCCCTGAACCGCGGCAGGTGTATTTACCTTTACCCAGTTCGCACCTCTGTTGTCAGAATGATACAATCCACCAGCTGCCAGTGGGGATTCCTGATTGAACGAATTCTTTTCCGCTGCAACAAACAATGAGGCTCGGGTACTGTCTCGCAGGTCAAAAGCAATATCACTCACCCTCACCGGAGTTGGTAATCCGTTATTGCTTTGTCGGAAGGTTTTCCCGCCATCACTTGAAACAAAGAATCCACCATCCTCCTTTTTAGAAACATCTACGATTCGAGTGATTCCATGATACATGTATTTAGGGTCGATGGGGTCGATGGTTAATGCATTGGTATAGAAATCATCCAACCATGCATTGGTGGCAGGTGTGGCTACTCCCCAGTTTTCCCAATTGTATCCAGCATCTACACTTCGGAAAATATTCTGTTTGTTCGCTTGTCTGCTAGAGGTGGAATAAACTGTCTTACTGTCGTAAGGATCAAACGCCAGGCTAATGGCTGTCTCCTGTGCCGAACCAATAAACTTCATCGCCTGCCTATCATCCGGACTATCATCAGTCGGAATCCAAACACGATGTTCTCCAGAACCCAACACCATGTGGTCAAGACGTTTGTCCTGTCCGATTGTCAAGGCTGGTAGATTGCTATTGCCATGACCCACAATATTGCCATCGGGTGTATAGTCTTCATCCACCTGATTCCATGTTGCTCCATGGTCCTTGCTTAGCATGGTGCTGTGGTCTGAGATAATCATCACGCTTCCATCTACTCCTACAGCAAGTCCACGCATGGAACGCAAGGCATAGTTATTCCCTGACTGCATATGTGGTGATTCGTGACCTACGACCATATTTTCGTTCCATGGATTTCCACGCTCTTCCCAGTAGGCTTTATCATTCGCCCAAATATTCTCATAGAGCCGCGCCGTATTGATCCATTTTTGTCCATTGTTGCTTGTTGTCCACAAACGCCCTGGAACGATAGAATTAGCCACTTGTGGATCGGCAAAACCAATGTACAGCGCTCCTTCCCTGCTTGGATCAACACTCAACATATTGAAGAATTGAAGTGCATGAGTTGGTAAGTCAGAATAGGTGGATTTGGCCAAAGACTCAGAAATACCGAACCAAATTGCGATATATTTATAGTAATTGTTTGGTGTATTTCCGGTTAAACGATTGATATCCAGCCCCAGATCCCCATTCATTTTTACCCATGTCTCTCCATTATCATCCGACCGAAAGATTCCACCAGTGCAGCTAGTGGTGCTGCCATTTGCCACATAATGTACCTGATCAATTACGTAAATACTAAACTTACCTGAGACCGCATTGTAATAGAAATCCAAGTCCATTATAATGTCGTTATCCAGCTTCCCGTTAGAGATTTGAATCCATGATGAGCCACCATCATCGGAACGATAAAGCCCATAGTTCGACGCTGCAAAAACCTGATTAGAGTTTTTTGGATTTACTACAATGCGCCCAACCTGGGCTTTCGGATTTAAACCCGAATTTGCCAATTGCCAACTTGCTCCGGCAGAGGTGGTTCGCCAAAGCATTCCCTGATTGTCTGCCTCTATCCCTCGAGGTTGGGCTGCTGTAACTGTCTGGTAACATGAAAGCCACTCTTGTCCCCTCGCAAAAGACCCCCCACCCACAAACCATGTGTCTTTATTATTTGGGTCAATGGCTAATGAAGCAACTTTTTTCTTCCATCGTTCCTGATCATCACCATCGGCATCTGGCTTATACCACGGACAGTTGAATACTGTTTGCCAGGTCCGGCCTGTATCAGCTGTCTGAAAAAGCTGAGATGAACCAATAGCCAAACCAAATTCAGGATTTTGAGGAGAATAATATAAATCCCTAAGGTGCATAAAGTCTCCATCACCATCTGAATCAGTGATACCATACCAAACTTTTCCATTATCATCAGATTGGTAAGCATTCCACATATCCGGACATGTGGCGATTTTGCCGGGTATTGTAGGGTGATAGCGCAAAAGATTGGCAAACCCTGCATTTCCCGGGCCAACTTGCTGCCAAACAATATCGTCTACAGAAACTACTCGTTCGTTTTTCAGACGATTGAAAAAGTCATTAGCTACCTGTGCAGTCAATACAAGCAGTATCAATCCAGCTGATATGTAAATTATTGGTTTTCTTAATCTCATTTGGAATGCATTATAGTTTCTTGCAGCCTACCTAAATCAATCCTTTTCAGCGTATCATTAGGGGATACCAAAGATATTCAGAAGGCAAAAGCCCTAGGGGGTCATATTCAGCTAAATGAAGAGGTCTAATAGACTGTCTGGTTTTGGTCTAGTGTAACCAGTTAACACAAAACCAAATATCAGTCACCCCAGTGATCATCGATCACTTTCTGAATTTCAATGAAGGGTGAATCATCTTCTTTTACTTCCATCCTAAGAGTCTTAAGTCTTGACTTGAGGTCTTTGATGATCTCAGCACAGGCTGGATCGTTGTATCTATTATTCATCTCATTTGGATCTGATTTTAAATCATAAAACTCCCACGCCACTGGTGTGATAAAGTCGGACATGGAAGCCGGGTTATGCGCCCAATTTTGCGCGCTGGTATCTCTTTGCTGATAATCGCGACCATAGAAAAAAATCAACTTATAGTCTTTGGTGCGAATGCCAAAATGAGCTGGATTGTTGTGCTTGTGTGCCATGTGCATCCAGTATCGGTAGTAGGTTTCTTGTTTCCAACCTTGGGGTTCAATCTGAGTCTCCAATATTTGTTTAAAACTAGATCCTTGCATATATGCTGGTACTTCACCACCAGCGAGATTAAGGATCGTTGGTGCAAAATCCACATTATTAACGATGGCATCTGACTTACTGCCAGCTATAATGGTTTTGGGGTAGCGCACAAGGAACGGCATTCGCTGCGATTCTTCGTACATCCAGCGTTTGTCAATGTAGTCATGTTCACCGAGCATAAAACCCTGATCTCCTGTATAGATGATGATGGTGTTGTCCATCAAACCTTGTGCTTCCAGGTAATCGAAAATTCGTTTGACATTGTCATCCACACCTTTTACACATCTCAAATACCTTTTCAGATATTCCTGATAAGCCATGCGCTTATATTCAGGATCAGGAATTTCAGGATCAATGCCCATGTGCATCCCCATATTTCGTATGATGTTGCGGTGACCGATAGAGGATCCGATCGTGTCCATCAAATGATCATTTTCACCTTTGGTGGCGATGGAGCCATTGTTTTTATTGTCCCAAAGGCTTTCGGGTTCGGGTATTTCAGTGTCTTCCAGGTAATCGGCATATCTTGGTGCGAATTCAAAGAAATCATGTGGCGCCTTGAAATGGTGCATTAAGAAGAAAGGCTTGGTCTTATCTCTTTTGTTTTTGAGCCATTCCAACGATATATCGGTGATCACATCAGATGAATGTCCTTCGTATTGAGTAGCGTTTACTTCTCGAACCAAATCCTCTTCGAACCGGATTTCTCTTTTTTCGCCACCCTCTCTGCTATATAATACCGGATCGAAATAATCGCCCTGTCCGGGGAGCACGTTATAGTAATCGAAAGATTCTGGGGCATGTTTCAAATGCCATTTTCCGATCATGGCGGTTTCATAGCCATTCTTTTTCATCTCCAATGCCAGGTATTGGTTTTCCGGTGCAAGCTTACCACTCAGATCCACAACTCCATTCACTTGACCATACTGACCTGTCATGATTGTAGCTCTGGATGGTGTGCAAATGGAATTGGTGCAAAAGACGTTTTGCATCATCATTCCTTCTTTGGCCAGACGGTCGATGGTTGGTGTTGGGTTTAAAACCGCCAATCTACTCCCATACGCACCAATGGCCTGAGTGGTATGGTCATCCGACATGATGAATAGGATATTTGGGCGCTGAGCTTCTTCCTTCTCTACACAGGATACAAGACAGCAAATGAGTAAAATCAGAATAATGGGAATGGTTTTGAATTGCTCTTTCATGACTTTTTTATCTCAAATAGGATGTTAAAATTTGAATGTCAAATTGATTACAATTGGGTCGTCATCATTCCCGAAATAGTTCTCTGTATTACCGTGAGGACCCATCTGATCTGCCTTTTGGAATTTTGTACCAATCGGAGAAATGTTCTTCAAAAATGAAATATCTCCCTCTGGGAAAATGGGAGTGACTCTGTCGTTGGGATCGTCTTTTGGCGCTTGTGGTGTCAACATTCTCAAAAAAGTATTTGGAGACTGGCAATACACGGTGAAGCCATTTGCATCTTTCCCTTTCACCTCCGCCCAATACAAATTGGAGTAAAACCCTTTGAACTCGGGATAAACCATCCCTGGATCACCCGTAACTGTATTGTTGTATTCATTTTCCCAAATCTGATACTTCGTGCCAGCCATCCTGTTTCGCCATACCCGATACGGACCATCCCCAAGCCACTTCATACCACTAACTTCCGATTCCGGGAAAGAAAAAGTGATGCCTTTGAATCCGTTCACAATTCTTTTCCCTTTAATCTCCACCTTTAAGTCCAACCGACCACTTGGGTAAACGGTCCATTTAATGAGATCTGAACTGAATTCTTTGTGACTGGCCCACTGTGGCGATTTATCCGTGCTTTCATAAAGCACCGAAATTTCAATGTTACCATCCAGCGAGGATACACTTACCTTTTCTATTTTGTCTTTATGATCCAGTATGATTGGCCCATTGTTTAATGGGATTACCTTTTTCCCCTTTTTTACTGCCTGTAGCATTCCTGTTTTTTCATCAAAAAGGAATTGAAAATCTGATGTGGCTATCTGAATCTGGCCGCTTTTTATTCCACTCTTAATCTTGCCCTTTTCTACTTTACTTTTTATTCCTTCATTTAAAGCTTCCGGGTTTTTTACAGAATAAGACCATGTATATATCTCCTTACCTTGTGCATCAATTGCCGTCAAATGTAAGGCGTCCGCTGATTTCCAATTTTCTGGTAGATTCACCTTAAATGTGCCTTTCTGTGAGGGGCCAATCGCAGGGAGGATGACTTTATCTTGTGACGAAACGGAATACTTGGCGGCTCCATTTGGCCCTTCAAAATTTACCCATTTGCCTATCATTGAGCATTCATCAAGGTTCGTAAAATGATACCTGTTCTCTATCCTGAAAATGCCATTGAAGTCATCTCGAATGAATCGGTCTTCAATGTAAATGGGCGACCAAATTTCTTTGATGGAGAAGTAGCTGGCCTCTTGTTCTCCGTAAGGCCCCACAATTCCGTCTGCGGCATGGTTGCCATCCGTATCAAGCACATTGTCCTTATCTGTGCGCACCACCGCTTCATCGGCAAAATCCCATAGAAATCCACCAGCAGACAATGGCAAGTTCCACAACTGATCCCAATAGTCCTGCAGACCGGCACCATGCCCCCCATCGTATAAGCCATGCAGAAATTCTGTGGGGAAAAAGATTTTATCCTTTGCTGGCCCATCGTTAGCCATGCCATGATATGAAAGATAGTGAAGGGTATTCGTCTTTCTAAAGATATTCCAGGGATGAATTACTTCTCTCTTTTGGATGTCCCAAAGCGCATAATCATCATCAAGCTCCGTATTCCATCCTGTTTCGTTACCGTTGGCCCAAAGTAAAATGGACGGATGATTGACGTCACGAGTAACCATCTCCTTTACAATCTTCCTACCAACTTCTGTATCCAAATGAGGACTGTGCCAGGTACAAACCTCGTCGATCACAAACAAGCCTAAAGAATCACTAACATCCAGAAAATGAACATCCGGCGGATAATGTGACATGCGCACGGCATTCATATTCATGTCCTTTATCATTTTAACATGCTCGATGCTCAGTGCTTTGGAAGTGGTTCTTCCTGAGTTTGGGTAAAAAGAATGACGGTTGACTCCTTTGAATTTGATGCGTTGACCATTGACATAAATCCCATCACTCTCAAGCACCTCTACCGTTCTGAAGCCAATTCGTTGAGATGTTTCGTGCAAGATTTCACTTTGATCATCGAGCAATTTCACCTGAAGCTGATACAAATTCGGTTGCTCAGGGTTCCAGGGTTTTATATTTGTTGCAAGCGTATTAATCCTCCATGTATTACCGTTTTTATTTAGCTTCTCATGCGATAGCTTTTGATTCTCACTTCCGTCTATATTCAACAAAATCAATTCAAGGTCTGAGCCTTTGTCTGTATTCACAAATACATCTGCCGTTATCTCCCCATTGGCCCTAGCGTCTATAGCCAATCTTTCAATGTGATTTTTGGGAAATGCTTGTAAATAGACAGGTCGAAAAATGCCACCAAATATCCAGAAGTCTGCCTTTCGTTCGGCATAGTTGATCGATTCATTGGAAGAGGCCTTATTCACCTTCACTTCTAGTAGATTCTTTCCATCAAACCTCAATAATTCGGTAATTGAATATTTAAATTCATAGAAGGCTCCTTGATGCACTTCTCCAGCCAGTTTTCCGTTGATTTTGACTTCAGCATCCGTCATTACGCCTTCAAATACTATTTTCACTTCGCGATTTGCCCAGTCCGATGAAACGTCAAATTCGTGTTTATATAAACCGTGCTCATTGACGCGATCTTCCAAAGGATCGTGCCCATAGTTGTAATGTCCAAACCCCTGCAGCTCCCAGCAAGACGGGACACCAATGGTCGTCCATACGCCACTATTCATCCCGGAAGAGCAGAAAAACTCCCAATCGACCATGTCGTCCTTACTGGTACCTGATAGGTATTGCTTTTCGGTTTTGGATACATTTTGACAATGTCCATCAAATCCATATATGGAAAAGAATAAAATTGTAAAAAATGTTTTTATACGAGGTATAGTGACAATAGAAAAATATTTACCACCCATTTTTCTAATTGTTTCAAAAATATATATCATATTTATTTTTACAATTTTAAAGAGATACACCTCCCGAAGCAATCGTTATTTTATAGTTTTTCACACAACTACTTATTAGCATTTTCACCTAGATTGAGATAATCAGTTTCCACCTTCCAAGCAAAACCTTTGGGTGTCCAATCCACTCCAGGAATCCAATATTCTCCTCCAAACTCATAAGCTCCTAAATCCGGAGCTGCACCTTTGTACCCATCCGTGATTCCCTCGATCGTGCGGCCTTTATCTATCACCTGTGAATTCTGAAGAGGCATGAAGTGTTTTTCTTGATTTACATAAAATGGTGGTTCTGAAAATTGCTCATTGTTGGAAAAGTCATTGTCGGCTTCTTCACCAAGGATTTCTTTATCATCAACCTTGTATTTTGACCCATCGCCTGAGTGCCACCAAGGACGAACGTCCGTCAGGTTGTTGTAAAGCAAATTATCTCTTACATTGGTTCTTTCACCGTTTCTCTCGGGCACCCAACTGTTAATAACCGATTGATCTGTCACACCTATATCCCAGAAAGTATTGTTATAGATTTCATTTTTCAGAGCATTCCAATTGAAATTAAGACCACCCCATTGCACATCCCAAATCACATTATGATGGACGATGTAGCCTGCTGAATTATTGTCGAGATAGATGCCCGCAGCTTTCTTTCCCGCATGTTTATCGGCATGTGCATCATGAAACCAGTTATGATGCACTTCTATATTCTTTGGAATACTTCTTCCCGTGACATAAAACAATCCTCCATCAGCTCCAGAAATCAAACATTTTTGGACATGATTGTAGGCAAATTCACTGTCATTACCTGTTACCTTTATTCCGTCGCGTGCGGAACCATAGAAAGAATTTTTTACGATTTTATTCCTATCACCTGCGCTATTTAGTAAATGAGCATGTATTCCTATGGTATTAAAATATTGAACAATACAGTTTTCTACTCTATTGTCTTCTGAATCATTGCTTAGAAAAAGACCAGTTAAATTGCCATTTTCCAGCACACATTTCTCGATGACATTATGGCTACCGGCTAGAATTTGAATGGCCGCATCGGGTAGAAAAGCACCATCCAGATTGGTAATCAGCTTTTCGACCCCATGTTTCACCATGCAGTTTGTAATTTCATTATAGCTGCCAGAAACGGTCACCATTCCCCCAAAAAAGTTGAGACCATTCACATGGATATAATCCTTTTTAATCAGGGCTGTTTGTTCTCTAGAAGCGATCTCCACCAAAGCATTGTTTGGGTTTGTTCCATCTGGAGCAAAGACATATAATTCATTCTTCGCGCTATCATAGTACCATTCTCCTGGAGCATCCAGTGCTTCCAGCTTATTCATTAAGTAGAAGATGCCTCGGTGGCCATTCTCCAACCTGCCTGGACTATGAGTTGTGCCAAATGGCCAATGATCTGGCAATGTTTCAAAATGAACCCTGTGGAAATCGCTTTCATAGTTGGTGATCGTGCGTTCCCAACTACATCCGCTATGCGCACCCAAGTAGTGAATGATACCACCAGTCCAGTCAATGTTCGGTATCTCATCGTTACTGATGTAAGACATAGAAAAAGTGCCTTCAGCCATGTCTATGTATTTGGCATCCAGCGAATATTCATTGTTGTCCGTATCGTTTGGCCAACGGGAAATTTGCAACTTTTGATGATTGAAATAGACATTGTTGCTATTGCCTAGTGGCATTTCTACATCGGATGCTTTATAAATGGTTTCATCGTGCTTCTTCCACCCTGATATGGGCTCGGTTGCAGCTATGATCACCACATCATCTTCATACTGGGTAAATGTTATTGGTTTCGTGACAGTTCCCGAATTTTTAGGATTAAGAATTTCTCGATAGGCTCCCTTATGTATATAGCAGATATCGCCTGCCACCATGATTTCGGCTGCCTGATCAATCGTTCTAAATGGATTGGCAAGTGAGCCATCACCTAGTGATTCATTACTATAATCCACATGATATTCATGAGGAACGACAGCACATGAGGTCATAAGAAAGTATAATATGCCAAATATGAGGCTGCATGTTCTCATCTTATCTCTTTTTTTTTAATTCAAAGGACTTGTTCGCCACCTATTCCATGTTGGCAATTGAACTTGGGACGAAATCGATTATGGTGCTTTTTCATTTTTTAATCGTTTACACCGAAACTCAAAGTACAATAAGCTTGAGCACTACCACTCCCGCAGCACCGTTCAGTTTAATCATGTAGAGACCATATTCAAAATCATCCGTTCTTATGGTCGGGCTCTGATTATTTAATAAATCCGAGTACACAAGCCGTCCGCTCGTATTGTAAATGGTTATCCTTGAGTAATCATTTGGATTGACACCTTTAATCGAAAACCATCCAGTGGCAGGGTTCGGATATATTTGAATGCTTATCGCCTTTTCTGGTGACAATACTTCGATTTTCTCGACAATGATTTGTGCACTGGCAGATATTCCTCCATCCGTTGTATTAGCAGTAATTGTTGTTTCACCGAAGGAAACGGCTGTAACCATTCCTGTTTCATTGACTGACGCAATTTGCGGATTTGCGGAAATCCATTTTACGGATTTGTCTTCAGCATTTGTTGGTTCGATTGCTTCAACCAATTGATAGGTTTCACCAATGGCAGTGAGCTTTACAAGATCAGTATCTAAACTTATACTTGTCACTGCTATCACTGTAGAGGATTTAGTAATCGTGATGGGTTGAATCCCTTTATCGGCAGTCGCCCCACCCGTAAACCAGCATTTAACAAAAAGGTAGTAAAAATCACCTTCAGGGAGATTAGCTGAAGGTGTGACTCCATCCAAAGGAATACTTGCAGTAAATGTACTTGTCTGTTTGCCAACATGTTCATTTAACTCAATGATCACATCCTTTACAATATTCCAACCATTGTCGACGTGAATATGACGAAGAAAGACCTTCACAGGATTTTGAAGGGTTTGTGCTGTTCCTGCATGATATTCTCCTGTTAACGTCAGATTACTGCCGCTTTCAAATTCCCCATTCAGGTATTTGTTCTCGTCATCAAACTTCACATATGCTTGAACAAGCTCATCTACTACCACGGTAGCTTCGCCAAAAATCGAATTGTTTTCACTGGAAGTTGCACGGATGGTTGCTTGCCCTTTGATGATAGCGGTCACTTTTCCTGATTGATCAACTGATGCTACGTTTTCATCGCTGCTTGACCAAACTACAAAGGGATTGTCGGCATTTACCGGCAATGTTAGTGCTGTGAATAAACCTATGCTTTGTTCTGGAATCACCCTTTCTTCCGGTGAAATAGTTATTGATTCAACCGCAATAGCGAACCACTCCACAATGGAAATTTCAACTGAAGCGGAAAGCTCATTTAGTTCGCTGCTTACTGTTATTGTTGCCATTTGCCCTACATCTCCTTTGGCTGTGAGCAATCCATTTTGATCTACAGATAGAATGAGTGCGTCAGATGAGCTCCAGACCACATCACGAATCGCATTTTCGGGTTCAAAGCCGACTTGCAATTGAAATGACGTGCCTTTTCGAACTTTAGAATCACCAGCGTTGATAGAAACAACCGTCGGCGCAACAGCTGGGGAGGAGGGCCGATATGCTTCAGGAAACTTGTAAACCAGGTCATCATGGTTGACGATATTCACACGTGGTGTGTCTTCATAAAACAGGATGTAGTCAATACTGGCTCCCCCTGATCTTCCAGACATATAAAAGGTGTATTCCTCACCTTCAGTCAACCCGTATCGTGCATCATAATGAGCACCTCCTATTTCCAGCTTATGGCATGATCCCCATTTCCTAACACCCCGTCCCCAGAACTTATGATTTTTTTCAAGTTCGGTTTTTGCGGGTATTGTAGCACTCGTATAGCTTCCTTCTAGGCGTACAAAAACGTCATTTTTCTGATCTCCAGCCTCTTCAGGAGCTAGTGGCTGATAGAGGCGCATCAACATGCGATATTCACCCGATTTAGGGCAGGTGAATGTGTATTTAAGTTCCGTCTCATTTCCAGGGTTCAAGCCGGCTGCCCAAGCACCTGTGTATTCCAGATAGGTTTGATTTATTGCTTCGATTTCATCGCCTTTGTAATACTTAGCGTCGGGTGGTGTTCTAACCGCCCATTTAGTAAGTGGCGAGGATGTGTCTTCCGCTTCAAACACAACATAATTTTCTCCATACTTGATGTTTTGTTGTGCATATAGGATGGCTGAAGTAGCAAAAAAAAAGATTGTACTTAGTAGATAAACGTGTTTTTTCATAGCTATTGATTTCGAGATTTCAGTACAATATTAAGCTTCAGCGAGAGAGGGTATGGGTGAAAATGATGGCTTATTGGGTGGTCATTTTGTCTAAAATTTCTTTTGTGCAACACTTGCATAAAAATTGATTCCACATTATTGAATGGCCCCATCATTACCCTGTTTTTTTTCAGATAGATCATTCTTAATTTGTACTGGTCAAATGGCTTTATCTGATGACCAGTTTCACACTTTGGCAGCTCTTCTCCAATTCTATATTCACCACATACACGCCGGATCTGAACCCTTTTGTTGAAATGGTGGTGCTCGTTCCTTGATAAATCAGCAAGCCATTTAGCGAGAATACTTTTAATTGTTTTATTGACTCCTTTGAATTTATGGTTACTGAATCTCCCGCCTGTACTGGATTGGGAAATATCTCAATGTTATTAGCAATAGTCTCTGCATTTCCTAATACATTTCCGCCATCAACAACAAAATCTTCCACAGGTTTTTCTGATTTTTGTACTTGAAGGATAACTGAGCTGATGTGTCCACCCCCATCTGGAAATTTAACCTGAACCTCATTGGCACCTTCTTTCAGATGGCTCATACTAACCGGAATTTCCAATGTGCCAAAAAACTGCTTTCGCGTGTTTTGATCGTATCCACGAATAATATCACCATTGGTATTGATTTCAGTCCCATTGACGGTTACCGTTGGTTTTAAAGACAAACCATGCGCACGGCCAACGCCCAATCGCAACGTAGCTTCTCCATTGCCAACTGCCAATGCCTCCAGGGTAAAAGCGTTCAGTTCATTGGCTGAGATGGGCTTAAGGTACTCCGTTGCATAATACTTAGTGCTGCGTATGGTGTTATGGAAAGTAATTGGGTTTTCAAAATTATAAGTGAGAACAACAGTTTCTCCATATTCCAAACTCAGCGTTGACGGTGCAGCATCCTCCTTTGATTCGGATAACTCAGGAAGTTTGTCTAAAAAAATCTTCAATCGCTTTACATGTACATTTTGCAAACCTGTAGGTTCCAATAACCCTAGGTTGACCGTTTGGGTGTCGTCATTCAAGTTATTGAGCACCACATACAATTGTTTGTCACTCACAAATGCCTGCGTCTGAATATCCACATTGGTCGAGTTGATTCGTACTCTTTCACCCTTTACGTCTTTCCAAACTTCGTAAAAGTTTTTTCGCTGAGTCAATTCAATACCATCTATCGTATTTATCCAGATGCTCGATTTGGAGTACTGTGACTTAGGATTTCTGGTACTTACATTGAAAGGAATCGTAATGACCATGTGATCGGCACGCTCCATAAAACTCATAGCCAGATGAATCTGCGAACGAGAGGCCTGTGATGTTTCTATAGGCTCATAATTGGTCATTCCATTGCTGGAAGTCCATCCGGGTTGATTGGGAACGAGGCGTCCATATTCAGTAACCGCAAGTGGTTTCACCTTTCGGTATTTTATGAAGCTGTACGCTTCTATCATATCAAGAATGGCCTCAGCATTTGATCCAGACCTGCGTCCACCGCTGTTATTGATCCCGCTACCGTCATATAGATGCAAGGAAAATATGTCCACATCCTCACCAGCAATGTCTATAAACTTCTTAAAGCGTGTATTCCATAAGTCAAAATTGTTGTTTTCCAATTCGGGATAAGCCGAAGCGAAACCCATCACCTGCATGTTGGCCAATTCGGGAATGGCATGAATGGCCTGCCCGAGATCTTTGTGATATTCGCAGATTTTGGTGATTACGACATCAATTTTCTCTGAGATATACTTTGTAGGAGTCTCCCGTCCCTCTGGGTAAAAGTCCGTGGCATGAACCATAGGCTCATTGAATGGTTCGATAAAAGCAGGAACAAGGTCCCACTCATCTCTGTAACTCTGAGCAACATACTCAGCAGCTTGTTGGCTAAAAGCAGAAACATCTTCGATGGAATAATCGAGATTATCGTCATACATGAGCTGTCCGGCTGTTCCTGTGGCTACTAGGAATGGATTCACCTCACGCACCCCGTTATAATTCTTCTTTACATTGGGAATTACTCCGTTATTGACCTTGCCAAAAGGATTCCAAAATTGACGACCGCCTATGTAGCTCTTATCAATGTTGTATTCGGTTTTGAAGGACTCAAAAGCCGCATCTGGGCCTGTAAATAAGATATGGGCATTTGTGTATTTACCACGATCCAATGTGGAAATATCACCAATATATCGTTGTGTTTTATGGTCAATGGTGATGACACCTTGTGCTTTAATAGTCGGTCTTAGAAATAATCCAAAAAGGCTAAGCGCCAAGACATAATGAAGTTTCATTCTCATAACTTTTGTTTTTAAAAAAATCTGGTCGTTTCAATTATTAACCGCTGTATGACAAAAGAAACATGTGTTATCATTTCCTTTTCAACTGCTTCAATTCTTTCTTAGAAAGTAATTCAAGTGGTGCTACCGCACCATATCCCCCTGCTGGAGCGTCATGCTCGCTACCGAAAGTTCAAATTTGGTAATCTCACTTACGATCAGCTCTCGTTCTGCCCTATGCGCTTGCGAAACGGTATTCCAATCGGTAATCTTCGGAAAACTGATTAAGTCAGTAGGATTTGTGCTGACATCATACCAATTATCATTGCCATCTTTCAACACATCGAGCAATAAATTCCCAATAAAAGGCATATCGAATAGTCTACAATTCTCATTGTCTTATTTATCACTGAAATCATTTGAATTGATGATTCGTGACAAATGTAAGACTTGAAACAACTATCAAACGGTCAGATTTTGCCTTCAATTACGGGGGCAAAATTGGAAATGGACAATGGTTAGGATAATACTCTATCGTGCCTATATTTTCGAACTAATAATCAAAGGCCTTTTTTGGGCTTCTTCTTCTTCCAAACGCTTTCTCAGCTCATCATGAAAATCCAGCCGTTCTTTTTAATATAGATTCGCTTGTATCAATTATGACATTCAATCAGTTTGAAATTGGCTTGGTGCTACTCTGTATGAAATAATAGGATTATAAGAGACACAACGAGGCATTATTTAATTGAGTTTGAAAAACAAAAAATGCTATGTTCGCTTCAAAGCACTTGTGAGCACATTCATTTCTATTCCAACTTTCGGATGTAGGTATAATACACCCCATACTTTTCATTTCCCTCGATAAAATCATTGACCAACAAAGTTTTCCCTTTCTGAAGGTTTAGCAAAAAGGTCACTTCTTCGTCAGATGCTCCGATTTCCTTTTCCATCATTTGATTGGCAATGCTTATTCTTACTTTCTGTGGATGAATGGCCTGATAATAAAACCAATTTTTGGGATTCTCTTTGGGTATACCCAAGATTGGCCCTGGGCATTCCTTAGGCCATCTGCGACACGCAATTTCATAAACACCATCGTTAGCCACTGTAATGGAATGGGTGTTGTTTCCGTTTTTCTTCCCTGCAGCTACTTGTTCCGATTTCCAAATTCCTCCATCTTCCCCGATGGCATGTTGAATCGTCAGTTTGATTTCATTTTGTGCCACTTTCCCTATGACACATGCAGGAAGTTCAAAATAAGTATTGGTATTTTTGGCTGTATCAATAAATGTCTCATTTTCCTGAAGGAGATGCTTTACTACCGCCGGATACTTGGCGGCAATATTGACATCCTGATTTCTATCTCGCTCAATGTCATAAAGTTCTATTCCGTTGATCAGTCGCCAATGGTCTTGCATAATACATGTTTGATCCACAGCAAAAGGAGGTCTCCAATCCTGGCGATGATGTACGAAAACCGTACGATCCTGTGCCTTATTTTTGTTTTTGAAAAGTGCTGAAGAAAAATCTATTCCATCTAGGGGCATTTCGTCTGGCAATGAAAGTTGGCATAAAGAAGCCAATGTAGGAATCAAGTCCACATGCGCCGCAAGCATATTGACATCCTTGCCGCCATCTATATGGCCGTTTGGCCACCGAATGAAAAACGGAACGCGATGACCACCATCTGTTTTAGCGCCTTTCATTCCCCTGAATCCATTGTTGTAACCCATTTTGCCATCACGGCTAATGCCTCCACTTGAGCCATTATCAGTCATGTAGATTACGATGGTGTTTTCAATCAAACCACTTTTCTTCAGAAAAGCTTCCAGTTTTCATCCAAATTTGAAAGCATTCCGTAAAATGCCGCGCTGACAATTTCATTTCCTTCGAGAGATTTATAAAGGGTTGAATATTTTTCATCTACATACCAAGGATCATGTGGAGCATTGGTGGGCAAGTAGACAAAAAATGGATTTTCATTGTTTTCATCAATGAAATTTATGGCTTGATCAAACCACACATCGGTACAGTAGCCTTGAAACTGCTGCGGCTCATTGTTCACATAATACACATCGTTGAAGTAGTTGTTTCCCCAATAATCTGACAGTTTGCCAACTCCCCCTGCCTTGTGATGAACGGCTACATCGAAACCTAAATCTGTTGGTCGAGAAGGGTAATTATCACCCAAGTGCCATTTGCCAAAAATGCCTGTTTTGTATCCATTCTGTTTGAAAACATCCGCCATTGTGTTGGCTCCCTCGGAAAGAGCGTCGCGACCTTTAAATGTAGCCCATGTTCCATTGTTGATCGGATAGTGACCTGTCATGATTGCCGCGCGTGTTGGCGTGCATAGAGGACTCACATGAAAGTCGGTCATGCGCACTGCATCTTGGTGAAACGCATCAATATTTGGTGTTTTCAACCATGGGTTTCCGAGACATCCCAAATCACCAATACCCTGATCATCTGTAAGTATCAGGATCACGTTTGGATTTTTATCCGTTGCGGATTGACCAAGCAAAACATGGCCGAATTGGCATAATATAATAGCTACTAATAGTAGTTTTTGCCTTCCCGATTTCATTTTCATGCAGTCAAATCTGTCTAGTAGAAATAGTCCCAAAAGTTGTATTCAAACCCAAGGTGTTTGTTCTCGTCATTGAGTTCAATGGATTTTTCAATCATTTCTGATCGCATTTGAAGCACTCGCGTTGTATGCTCAGCCTTCCATGACAAATCATTGGTTTCCCAAGGATCCTCTGTCACATTGAAAAGTAGTGTCACTCGCGAACCAGCAGTAAACTCTCCATCCTCATTGTTAGCATCTTTTGCACGTACAAACTCGATCAATTTGTAATCACCTTTGCGGTAGGCTCTCTCATACTGCTTGTAGGCATGGTACGTGAAATTACGAATTTGTTCCTTTTCGCCCTGAATCACTGGCAGCAAACTAAGGCCAGAAACCGATGGCGGAATTGGAACACCTGCAAGATCACAGACTGTCGGGAAAATATCGTGGGTATAGCTAAAGGCATCCATTCGTTTTCCTTTTTCCTTTATCAAATTTCCCGAAATAATTAACGGCACATGTATGCCATCCTCATCATACACATTTTGTTTTCCCATCAATCCATGATTACCGACTGCCAAACCACTATCTCCAGCCAATATGATAATTGTATTTTCGTACTGACCCGAAGCTTTAAGTGCCTGAATGACGCGACCAATTTGCTCATCTAGATGAGTGATGATGGCATAATAATCTGATAATTCCTTCTGTGAAACTGCAATTGTTCTTGGCCAAACTGCCAATGCTTCATCTCGAACCTGCAAATCCGCTTTGTCAAATGGGTGCTGTGGAAGATAGGAAGGAGGGAGATTCATATCCTTTTCGGGGTACATTTCCTTAAAAGCTTTTGGTGCTTGGCGAGGATCGTGCGGTGCATGAAAAGCTAAGTATAAGAAAAATGGCTTCTTATTTTTATACGACTTGATAAAGCCACTAGCATCATCAGCAAAGATTTCAGAAGTATGAGGCCCATTTTCTTCTGTTCCAAAAGGCCCTCTTTTATCCTCCTTTGAAAAAGATCTTCGTACCACCTTTCCATTTTCCTCATAAACCATCAGATAGGCATCTTGTGGGTTATATTTCCCTTCTTTGTTCCAATCCCAAAGAGGCATTCTGAAGTGATCCACAAGGTAAGCCGATCTTCCCATGATTTTCCCACCAGAATCAAAACCGCGCATAAGCGACTCATCATCTTGGTGCCATTTTCCTACGATATGTGAATAATATCCTGCTTCGCGGAAAGCCTCTCCCATCATTTTATCCTTTTCAGGAATATTGCGCCCGATACCATCCAGTTCAAAAACCGATCGCCCTGTCAACAGCATCGCCCGACTTGGGATACAAGTGGCTCCACTAAAAGCGCCTTGCAAATAGGTTTTGGTAAATACAATGCCTTCATATGCCAAATTATCCATATTCGGGGTAAGAACGGCCTCACCACCCAAAGCATGAATACCCGTAAACCGATGGTCGTCCGTGTAAATCACCAATACATTTGGTTTCTTTTTTTGAGAAAAAAGCTTAGTTGTAACCCCAAAACAGGCAACAATCAACAAGATGGATATTGATAATTTTTTCATTTCAATTAATCTTTTTTAGCATCAACCAACACGATCATTTCTCGATCATCCGCTTCGACTGTTTCAAACGTTATGTCATCCAGTTGCAGTCCGTCAATATGTCTGGCATACAATCCGTAGGCTGGTAACATCTCCCCGAAAAATGTGAACTCAGGATATTTGGTTTCATTTTCTGGCACTTCCAATTCCTTTTCTGATAAAACTCCGCCACCTGGAAGTATGATTTTGATGTGCTCAAGTTTCACGCGCCCAATAGGATAATTTGGAGTACCCGTAATAAAAATGCCTGTAGGCGGTGACATGCGTGACGCTTCAAGTGGCATTGTCGTGGCATTGATCTTTGATATCCTGATATTTTCTATTGAGCCAACTGGCATTCGCTCAGTATCGCGATAGATCAATCTGCGTTCTCCCAAACGAATAAAGATGGGCATATCCACCTGCTGCATTTCAATGTTTTCAATATTGATATTGCTAATATTCGCGCCATCGACACTCAAAATCTTAATGCCCCCTCCGCGAGTATCATGAATTAGACAATTCCTTACTTCAATATCACGAAAATCGCCCATCGATTCGGTACCAAATTTTATCGCCCCCCATTCACTTTTAATCTTGCAATCCGTCACTACAATTCGCTCAGTGGCTATAGGGCTAGTCGTCTTAAAACAGATAGCATCATCACCTGAATCTATTGTGGTATTTACAATCACGCCATCCGTAGAACTGTCTATATCAATAGCATCATTGTTTTTATTTGCATGACTGTATATGCTGATACCATCAACTTTGAAATTTTTACATTGAAAAAAATGAAGCGTCCAGGCTGCTGGCTGTCGAAGATTGACATCTTGCAACTCAATATTTTCACAGCGAACAAGTCTGATTAAAAATGGCCTGTAAGACGGTTTAATGTCTTTGTTGATATAATTCTGACTTGCAGTATCCACTTCTGGCATTTCTGGGACGATCAATGCTTCTCCAAGATTACTCATTGTGTTTTTAATATTCGCTACCGTGAACATCTCGCCTTGGCCATCAATGATTCCGCCTCCTACAATAGCAATATTTTTGGCACCAATCGCTCCTATAAGACATTGACCTCTATATTGACCTGTAGCGTCAATGAAGGGATCAATACTTTGAAAATGATTGGGATTGACACTACTCACTAGCTTGGCGCCCTTCTCAATTCTCAAAGTCACATTGTCCTTCAAAATGATCGTTCCTGATAAATAGGTGCCATTTTTTATTAGTACGTCTCCCCCACCGGCATGATGACATGCGTCAATGGCTTGCTGAATAGCCTCCGTATTGATAGTTGTACTATCGCCCACTGCCCCGTAGTTATCAATATTCCAGATTTTCTGACTTGTACACCCAAAAGTTAAAGACAATAATGCCACAACGAGCAGATGGTTTATATTAAGGTTTGATGTTTGCATAAGCGTTTTCATGTCGAATGTTGCTGAAAGGTTGTCTTGAACATTCTACTTTTTAATATTTTAATGTCTCAAATTCTTGTATTAACCAGTGTTACGTGCCCTTTCAAAGTCAAATCAATGTTACGATGAAACCAAAAATACTTCGTACATGTACACTATTTGAATACCATTCACATTTGAAAAATCGTTTACGGTTAATTTTTACTCTTCAATTCAAACCAATCAAATTCCGCAGTATTCTTACTCTCTTCACCTGATGAAGTAGCATACATTCCAACATAAACTCCATTGAATTTCTGTGCCACTTCATCGGAAATCAAGGTATAATCCTGAGGCGCTCCGATGGACTTTAATTTCTCTTCACTTTCACCGTAGAGAAATTGCACCTTCAACCCATCAACCATAGCGCTCAACAACACCTCCTTGCCTTTGAATGGTATAGAAGCTACTAGCTCAGGAACAAACTCCCCTTTGTTTCCTTCTTGAAATGCTTTTATTAACACGATCTCATCTTTAGTCTTGAGCAATTGATAATTATTGCCATGCCGACGATAAATGACTAAACCAGCCTTTTCATAGTCCTGCCTAGATTTAAATGAAAGTCTAGTAGTGGCTTTGTAGTCGAAATGACGCGTTCTTTGTGCAATAAATGAAGGATTCACTAATTCTGTTACCTTCTCGGGACGAAGCTCAACAATGAGCTTTCCCTCCTTCTGCGAATACCATTCCGTTCGTGGAGTCCGCAAAAAATTCCATTCCAAACCGAGCTCATCCCCATTAAACTCATCACGTATCTTAATCTCTGAGACTGGTGACCATGGCAGATCAGGTCGTTGCTGTTCTTCCTGCAAAAGGCCAATGCCGGGGTTGAAAATTGGTGTCACGCCACTCTCCTGCTGAGTCATTTCCACCTTTGCTAAAAACGTCTCTCTTGCCAGCGTCACAAAACCATCTACATGTCTTTTAGCCAGCATCACACTCCACCAATCCCCATTCTGAGTTTGCACCATGTCCGCATGACCAGTCTGTCCTATATGGTGAGTCTTGCCTAAATGCCGATGCGTCATGATCGGATTTGCGTGATTAGGAATATAAGGACCCCAGAGCTCCTTGCTATTGAAGACCGTCACTGCATGAAATTCCCCAGTACCACCTTCACCAATCAACAGTAAATATTCGCCATCAATCTTGAATAGGTGTGGCCCCTCCGCCCATCTAGCATTGGACGCATGTCCGTAAGTCAATTGTTTTCTTTCACCAATTAAGACTCCTCTGTCAGGATCAATTTCTTGCATCCAAACGCCGTTCTTTCCTGGCCATTCACCACGCGTACCATCCACAACTGACGCCCCAGTGTAGTAGCACTTCCCATCATCATCCCAAAAGAGTGATGGGTCAATACCGGGAGCATCTTCGATCCAAATGGGGTCGCTCCAGGGGCCAGCTGGATCTTTGGCTGTAATAATGAAATTACCTTTTTGTCCCACCATGGTCGTGATGATATAAAAAGTGCCTTCATGGTATCTAATTGTAGGAGCAAAAATTCCCTGTGAATTTTGCAAGCCTTCCTTATACGCAATTTGGGATGTCCGCGACAGTCCATGCCCTATTTTTTCCCAATTCACCAAATCATTACTTCTATGGATCGGCAAGCCTGGAAACCATTCAAAACTGGAATTGACCATAAAATAGGTATCATCAACCCTGCAAATCGATGGATCAGGGTAGAAGCCTGACAGAATTGGGTTGTTGAAGGTCTTGGGTGGCTCTTGACCCTGTGTCTGAATGGCAGATATAACCAATAAAGCAACACCTATTAACTTATGAAAAGAATGCATAATTTGTAATTCTAGTTCACTATGAGTTTATAACGAGACGTGACTCCATCTTCAAACTCAGCAACAATGATGTAGAGACCTGAATATGGTAATTCATTTTTATGAATTTCAAGACGATACATTCCTTTAAAAACCTTAACCTGCCGTCCGGAGGCATCAATAAAGGAGATTTTCGCCTTGACATTCTGCTTACCCAGAGATAAAATCAAGATTTGGTCATCAGGCCAGGGATTTGGGTAAATTGATAAAAGGCTTTCCCCGGTAGGAGCGGACAATGGAGCATCAACAGTTACTTGAGCAATGGCTGTAAAATCTCCATCCACAGTCTTTACGCTAATTTCTGCCTGTCCATTACCTACAGCTTTCACCAATCCATTTTCTACGCTAGCTACGGTTGGTTTACTAGAAGTCCATACTAAGCCCTTTTCTGACGCTGTGTCTGGCTGAACGACTGCAACTAGAGTTGCTGAATCTCCAATATTTGTCAATGTAAGAACGGAAGGAGAAATACTCACACCTGTTACCGCAATCAGGTTACATAATTCTCCTGGTAAACCATAGCAATTGCCAGCAGGCCCTGATCGGAGATCCCAATCTATACCAGGCACCCATTCGTCACCAATTTCATATGCCCCTATATCTGGTGCCGATCCCACATAGCCTGATGTATAATCTAAAATTTTCGTATCTGGACCAAACATTGGCTCAACGATCGTTATGCCCGCATCAACTGCCAGGCCATTTGTCTTCAATTTGAAATCATTTTTATCATGATCAATAAAAGAAGTCTTGTCTATGATATTGTTTCTTTTATCCGACTGAGCCTCCCATGTACTCTCCGTTTCCTGATTTCCGCCTTGGTCAGATGATTCCTTATCAGTAATGTTATTCCAAACTCTCACATTGGAGAAGGCTGTTCCAGCGTTGTGCCAGGCACCCATTGTGCCACCATCCGCTTTCATCAGGGTATTATTGAAAATATTAATATTTCTGCCATTCCAGTTAATCTGGATATTGGTCCATTCAACATTCCAAACCACATTGCGATGCACACTGATTTCACCTGCATCATTATCCAAATAAATACCAGCGGCTTTTTTCAACTTTCCTCTGCCCGTCGCATCATGAAACCAATTGTGGTGAATAGACATATTTTTATCCGGACCTATGGTGTAGAGCAACGCGCAATCATCGGCGATAAGGTTGCTATGAGAAAAATCATTATATGCCACTTCAGCATTTTTGGCCGTGATTTGTAACGCATCCCTCCCTCCTCTGGATACTGTTGAATATAGTATTTTACCACCACCTGGTCCTCGCATCATAACTGGCGCATCATAAGAACCCAAAAAGTTGAAATCATGAATGTAACAATTCTTGATGACCGTGCCTGATCCAGCGTCCCATATTCCAGTACCATCACCGTATGCGATTTCACACTTTTCAATGACATTGCCTGACTTGCCCCAATCAATATTCACAGCATTGACTTCCGAATTAAAATTTGGATTAATCCCACGTGTCATGCTTCCATAGAGACTTGTTAAGCCAAACAATTTACAATGTTCACCTAATGCAATCCCTCCACCGAAAACTGCCAGATTATGAATTTCAATATAACTCTTATTGGAAAGGTCAATGGTTTGAACTCTTTTTCTCATTTGAATTTCTTCATCAGCCGGCTGTATACCTCCTGGAATGATCACAAATAATTCACTTGTATTTACATCAAAAAACCATTCATTTTCATAGTCAAGAGCTTCTTTGATCCCCTCTAAAAAATAATCACCTAAATCTCCAGGTGGATGAGCTGTAATGATCCAATTTTGGTTTTTAATCGCATCAAAGTTGATTCTGCCGGAAGATTGACTTTTTATCCACGCCCTCCAAGTTGTCCAACCTGACCCTGGTCGGTCTCCATAAAACATCACCGTGCCTCCGTTGCTCCAATCCCAATCGGGAATGTCACTATCCAACAGGAATGCATTGGTCATAACCTCATCCTGACTTCCACCATCATTCCTAAGTGAATTGAGCGTCATTCTATCTCCATCAACATTATCTGGCCAACGCGCTAGGTCTAACGCAGTTGATTTCCACATGACAAAATTCTCTTGACCCAAATTCCAATCGACCTTGGTTTTATAAACATTACCTTGATCTTTTGTCCAACCAGCCAGCGGCTCCATGGCTGATATAACGACGCTTTCTCCTTCTACTCCACGAAACACAATGGGATTTCCAGCGCTTCCTGAATTCGATGGATTGAGGATTTCTCGATATACTCCAGTATATATATTCACAACATCTCCTGCCTTGGCAATAGATGCTGCCTTGTTAAGGGTCAAAAAAGGACTACCAGCTGTTCCAGCGTTGTTGTCATCACCATCTTTGGATACATAATATTCAGTTGCGAGTAGTCTCAGTGGCAAAATCAGGATACCTATCACCAGAAGAAACACCAGTTTTTTAAAATTTCTCATCATTAGGGTTGTATATTATTCATTAACAGAAGTAATCTGGAAAACTTAACTTGACAAGGAGACGATGTTTGTGTTAGAGACTCATCATTTCCACTCTTGGCGACATAATAGTCTGTCGCGCTTAAACTGAGAGCCAGGAGTGTCATTAATAGGCACATCCCAATTTTTAGTTTGCGTTTAGCAACTTCAATTGTTTTAGAAAAAATCATCATATAATTGAAATCAAAGTACTTTGGTCTATGTTCTTTGGTCATGTATTAATTAGCTATTCTTTACGACTTTCAGCAAACTCCGCTTTTGTATTTCTATTTCGAGAAAAACTAAACCGAGCTAGGTATTGATCAGATCGCCACCATGGTTCGCCAGGATAAAACTTGGATACATGATGCAAACCCCATTCTAGACCTGCGGTTGGATGTTTGTCTGTATCTAAAGTTGTTACCAGGCCCATTGCTGAAGGCACCCAGTCCACATAAGACATGATCTCGAAGTTGATGCCGTCCTCCGAGTACTGAATGGTCTGACGCTCAGGGCCATCATGCGAGGATACCAAAGCAATTCCACCTTTGTAAGGCCAAACGCAGATTTCATGTCCACTGTGCGTAATCGGATTGTAATCTGACTTGATATATGGCCCAGTAATCTCATCTGATATCGCAACACCCCAGCGGATTTCACGACCGCCTGCTGTGTTGCGCTCGCCCATTCTTTCGCCTTTGTAATACAAGTAGAATTTGTCCTTGTAATACAGAAGGGTCGGGTCATGCACCTTATGGCTATCAAAGCTTCCCTGAGATTTCACGGCAAAGCGATTGTCTTCTTCTCCCATCCATTCGCCATCTTTTGCAGCTTCAAGAAGCGGAGCTTCTAGTCGCTTCCAAGGGCCATTAGGATTATCTGCTATGGACATACCCACGGTGTTGAATGTGCGATTGAGATACGGGTATTGTACGCATTGATAAACTAAGTAGTATTTATCCTCATGTGCTAAGATTTCAGGCGTAAAGACTGATCGGTCATCGTATTCACCTTCTGGTCCGTAGGTGATAGCTACTCCTTGCTCTTTCCAATCCCAACCGTCTTCTGAAGTGGCATACCATACTTCGGTCTTGTCCCAAGGGAACACTTTCTTGTCAGGATCGCCTGTGCCAAATCCGAAGGTTTCTCCAACTGATTTTGAGTACCAAGTATAGTAAAGTCCGTCCACCTGAATTACCATTGTAGGATCACGACGGATCACTCCTTTTTCATAACCTACATCTCCCTTCAGCGACTGTTGGCTGAATTTGCCATACCACTCTTCATTTTGGTGGTAATTGTTACGAAGAGCGCGCTTGGAAGCTGCACTCATCTTGTCAGGATTTCCTATCGCAAGAAAATCATAGTCTTCTTGTGTGTATTGCTCTTCTGGTTGCTCACGGTTATCTGATTCTTCTTTCATTTCGCATGAGAAGGCAATGAGTAGGAGAGTTAGGATGGCTAAAGATGTTTTCATGATATTGGTAAGTTTGAGTGAGAGTAAAAGTCGTGGCACCACTTGGAGTGGCCCACGACTTAAACTGAATAGCAGGAACTATTTAGAAGCTTAATCTAAATCCGTATAAATATTCTTTTTCGAGCAAGCGGTACTGCTCCAATGGTCTGGCTTTTAAACTCCAGGAGTTATTGCCTCCAACTCCTGCCTGAATCAAATCAATATTTAAGGTAAAGAAATCATCCTCTTCCAACTGCCACGTGAAGTCAGCAGAACTCACAATGTCATCCGTAAAGGGAAGAATGGAAAAAGAGAGTTTGTCAGCAGCAGTCACCGAAAGCCTTTCACCTTTATTACCTTTCAATGAAATCCATTCCACTCCTGTTCTATTGCCATATTCCTGCGGTTTTGAATAGGATTCTGAAAGCTCAGATGTCTTGGCACTGTACAATCCCTTGAAGGATGATTGGTTTCGGTCTATGTAGTTTTCATGAGGGCCATTGCCGTAGTACTCGGTACTGGTGAGTGACTTGCTAACACCAGTCTGCATACCCACCCTAATCGGTTCAGGAGCATCGTTATCGATAGTTAGCTCAAAATCTACATCGATGGTGCCGTCACCATAAACGACGTATCGCTCAGATATTTGGGCGACCTCCGGAATAGTTCTGCTTACAGAAATGGTGACTGACTTTTCAGATTCCTTTGACTCAATGCTGTTTAGGATCATTGTATCGCTTGCTCTGTCCCAGACCTCCAGGGTTTTCGCAGTTTTCCAGCCTCTTAGGTCATTGTCTGTGGCAGATCTAAAGAAGTTGGGAAGTAGAGCCTTTTCGATAACTTTTGTTCCATTCTTATTCACACTGGTGAGTGCACCGATCTCCTTACTAAACACAATTGAGCAACTAGCAGCTGTAATTGTAATGCTTTCATCATTTTCAATAAGTGTAGGTGCATCAGCTTTTATATTGATGAAGTCCTTCTGTCCATCCATAAGTTCTATCTGCTCCTCTGCGATGGTATAGCCGATATCCGCCCAATCTTCTTGCTCTTTTGAGAGCATCTTGATTTGGATCCAGTAATCATTACCAGCCTTTTCTTTTAATTTCTTGTGTTTAATTGTCACTTGCCCCGTTTTTCCCGGATCTATCGAAGGGCCTTCGAAGCTTCCGTTTTGGATGACTTTACCATTTTCGACCAGTTCCCAACTAAAAGTGTACTCTGAGAGGTTGGTAAAATTGAAGCGGTTCTTCAGATTCAGCACTCCGATACCTGATGAAGTGATTACTATTGGTTGGAAGACGTATTTCGCTTCGTGGGATTGGGGGCGTAAGCTTTTATCAGAGTTGAAAACTCCATTCATACAAAAGTTTTCATCATTCGGGGTATCTCCAAAATCTCCGCCATAGGCAAAATATTTTTTTCCGTTTTCGGCCGTTCGCTCTATTCCCTGATCTATCATATCCCAGATGTACCCTCCGATTAGGTTATCATATTCATAGATCATATCCCAATATTCCTTGAGGTTACCCAATGAGTTACCCATGGAGTGCGCATACTCACACATCATTACAGGTCGGCTAACGTATGGACTTGTAACCATACTTTTCAATTGCTGAAAGTCAGGGTACATTCTGCTAATGACATCCACAAATGGAGGATCAGTGGGATTTATATAGGTTTCGTCTGAAGCCTTTTTGTATTCTTCGGTTCCTACCTTGAGATACGCCGGGTGGTTTGGATCTCCCTGAGCACCTTCATAATGAATGAAGCGTGTGGGATCAAAGTCTTTTACATAACCAGACATTGCAGCAAAGTTGGGACCGGTTCCAGACTCATTTCCAAATGACCAGGAGATGATTGAAGGATGGTTTTTATCTCGCTCGACCATACGTATCACCCGATCCATCATGCTTGCGGCCCAGGTGGGATCGTTGGCTAGTTGGCCTCTCACCCCATGAGACTCAATGTTTGCTTCATCCATTACATAGATGCCGTACTTATCGCAGAGGTCGTATACGTATGGGTCATTGGGGTAGTGGGATGTTCGGATAGAATTGAAATTGTGTTGTTTTAGAAGAAAGATGTCTTTTTCCATCTCTTCTCGGGTCATGGTTTTACCACCCGTATGGCTATGGTCATGGCGATTGACACCAATGATCTTTACAGGCACTCCATTGATCAGTAGTTCCTGCTTATCGGAGAATCTAACGTCCTTAAAGCCTAGTTTCGAACTTCTTGCCTCAACGACCTCTCCTGCCTTATCTACCAAGCTAAGGACCAGGGTATAGAGATATGGATTCTCCGCGTTCCATGTGGTGACATTACCGACGTTCGCTTCGAGCAAACCAAAATATACGTTATCACGCTGCGGATAATACTCATTTACAATTTTCGAGGCACTTATACTCAGGTCACTTTCAAGAACAGGTTGTCCATCTGAATCGTACAATTGTGCTTTTATCTGATAATCACCTGGATCCAGGCTCTTAGCAATAGAAATCTCCGGACGAATACTGATTATTGCATTCTCGTAAGAATCGTCCAGTTTCGTTTTTGCAAAAAAGTCATTAATCGCAATTTTTGGTTGAGCGAGTAGCAAAACTTCTCGATGTAATCCACTCATACGCCAGTGATCCTGATCTTCCAGGTAGCTTCCATCACTCCAGCGATAAACTCTTACTGCGATGGTATTTTGACTTTCTTTTACATGAGATGAGATATTGAATTCGGCAGGTAATCGACTGTCCTGACTGTAACCAACATATTCGCCGTTTACCCATAAGTAAAATGCCGAACTAACACCTCCAAAATGAAGAATGACTTCCTGATTTCCCCAACCTTCGGGAAGCTCAAATTGCTTCACATATGATCCAACCGGGTTTTCCCGATCTATGTACGGAGGATTTGGTGAGAACGGATAAGTTGAATTGGTGTAAATCGGGGTGCCATATCCTTTCATTTCCCAGCAGGATGGCACCTGTATCTTTTCCCATGATTTGTAGTCGTTTGACTTGTAAAAATCTTCTGGCTTGTCCTCTTGTCTTTCAGAAAAGTTGAAATACCATTCTCCATTTAGTGAGAGCATTCGTGATTTTTGACGATCTCCTTGTCGTGCAGAAACCTCATCCTTAAAGGAGTACGATGTAGCTCTGGCTGGCAGCTTATTAATAGCGAAAATGCCCTGATTTTGCCAGTCTGTTGATTGAGCAGAAAGCTTGAAATTCCCAATATACAGAAGGGTGATTACCAAAAAAGGAATATAGATTTTGCTCATATTAAGTAAATGGTTTTTAACCTGAAATTTGTTGTTTAAGAGTGCATGGTTCATTACGATAGTTTGTTAATCAAAGCGCCTTAAAAATGATTACCTGGCCTCCACTGGTTGCCAGTTTGATTTCATGAGTGTCTTTGGATGTAACCTTCCTTTTAATGATTTCTACAGGGTATGGGTTGGTAACCCAATCAGCATCTTTTCCATCTGCATAGATCGTGGCTTCATATTGTACATCCTCTTTTAGAAATGAAAGATCAATATTGAAATTTCTGGTTTCTTCATCTGTCATGCTCCCTAAATACCAATTGTCTGTACCTCGCTCCCTACGAACAACCGTGAAGTAGTCTCCTATCTTAGCATTCAAGACTTTGCTTTCTGACCAGTTGGTAGCGACATCTTTCACAAATTGAAATATCTCTGTACGCGCTTCATAATGTACAGGCAGATCAGCGGCCATAGGAATTGGGCTGTAAATGGTAAGAAAGTAAGCTAGTTGTTTTGCAACGGTTGTTCGAACCCTTATTTCATATGGAGCCCATGCTCTTTGAGGAAGCATAGGTTCAAATATGCCAACTGTGTAATCATTGGGTCCACCCAGATTTCTCGTGAATGGAAGAACCAGAGTGTGCTCAGGGCTATTTCCCACACTCCAAGCATTATATTCCATTCCTCTAGCTCCTTCTCTTGCCATCAAATTAGGATATGTACGCTGCTCACCTGTATACTTAATGGGTTCATGATTGATGATTTGCAACTGATATTTAGCGGCAGTTTGCACCATTTTTTTATAATGTCTCACCATGTATTGACCATGATGATGTTGGCGATAGGATTTAGTTTCCTTATTCCAATTCACATCTCCAGTGTATCCAACTTTAACGGTCTTTATCCCAAGGTCTTTGCACATCTTATAGAGCGTATCCATCCGAGGTTCATAGTGATCTATGTCAGAAATGGTTTCATGATACATCATCATGCGAACGCCTTTGTCTTTTGCATATTTACAAACCTCATGAAGGTCAAAATCGTCTGTGGATGTGCTCCAATCAAAGATTTCATATCCTTTCCAATCGGCTTCCATATTATCCCAACCTTTGTCCCAGCCTTCAATTAAGACATCTTTTATGCCGTTCTTGGCGGCAAAATCAATATGGTATTTTGCATTCTCTGTAGTAGCTCCATGCGGGCGATCTTTAGGCAAAGGTTTCCCAAACTGTTTTTTTTCTGCCCATGCAGTACGCGCAGTGTGCATCTCCCACCATATTCCAATATACTTATAGGTCTCAATCCAGTCAGTATTTTCATAAGCGCACGGAGGATTTAGGTTCATGATCATATTGGATTCCACCAATTCACCAGCATTTTCGCCGATCTGAATGGTACGCCAAGGTGATTTCATTGGTGCCGAGGTTCGTACTAAATCCCCATTCAGCCAAGGCGTAAGATGTGCTTTCAGCTTTGTACCTTTCAAAGTATTGAGCAGATTCATTCCGGCATAATCTGTTAAATCAGCCTCATGAATACTTACCACTAAGTTGTCATTCACTTCGACTGTAAAAGGTGTATTGGCCATATTGGCACGTTCCTCTTTTCCTATACGCCTTTCGAATTTCACCGAATCACCAACCTGGCTAATCGGTGAATTGTAGTAGACTTTCTCATAATTGTCGTAATCTGCAAAATTCCACCAGGCTGAGTAATCACTGGAAAAATTGAACTCTGTAAGCTCATCCATTATCACAAAATCTTTCAAGCCTTCCTGCTCCGGAAAACCATATCTTAATGCCACTCCATCGTCGAAAGCCCGAGCATAGACATTCAATAATAATCCTGACTCCTTCTGTTTTAGACTTAACACCAGCTGGTTGTAGTGATCCAGCACTTCTTCTCGTTCACCCCACACTGTTTTCCAGGTGTTTTTTTCTCCAGTGATTTCACTTCCTATGATTTCGAATCCATCTTTCAGGGATAAATCTTTCAACAGAAACCCTAACCTGGAGTGATCCAAAACCTTAAAACCTTGGTGAGAAACACCATAAAAAACACCGCCGGTCTCGTCCAATTCAATAGATATGGTGTTTTTAGAATTTGGTGAAGAAACAGAATTAACTTGTTGATCTGATGCACAAGCCATAAACCATATAGGAAACCCAAGTAGAAGAGCTCTTAACATTGTACGCACAACTCTTTTAACACATAAATTCACTTTTACCATAATTTGTTTTTCTGTTTCCTATTTCGAACTTTTTATCACCTTTTTCACAATGAAAGGATCAGCCTTACCAGGAGGAATGACCTTTATGGATTCATGTGTAACTTCCCCATTTAGCGTTTTTATCCTCAATCGAACGGGTTTGCCATATTCGGGAGGGATTGGAATCTTGATTGAAAGGTTCTTTCCTCCTTTCAATTCATATGTATTGATTTTGACACCTTCCATCGACGTTTCAATTTCCGCGTTTTTGGAACTTTTCTTGAAAGTCAATTCAGCATCCCAGGTGTTGACATAGAAACCGGGATCCACAAACACTATTTCGTATTCAATCCATTCTGAGTCAGATTCTTTCGTACCTTCATTTTTAGTGATACCTGATCCTGAAGTTTTATACAAGTAATCCCAGTTCTTCGAACGATTTGGGTCATTTGGATCATAATAACCACTCTTCTGGCCTACACGAATTTTAGGAATTGACCCACCATCAACCTTTATCATTTTGGTGGCTACTATTTTATCGCTTGATTGTCCAATCAATATCTCAAACTCACCTGATTCTACCTGAAATTCATCACTGGCAGGATTGTAATAGGAGAATGCTTCATAAGGCAACTTAATAGCTATTTTCTCACTTTTTCCTGCGACAACTCTCAACCGTTGGAACCCCTTCAGAGCTTTTGCAGGAGCCGTATATGTTGCATCAACATCTCTGACATAAACTTGCACTATTTCGTCCCCATCCATTTCTCCTACATTCTTCACACGAGCAGTCAGCGTAACATCTCCCATCGCTTCGAGATTGGTTGTGCTGAGTTCCACATTGTCAATCTCGAATTCAGTGTAGCTCAAGCCAAATCCAAAAGGATAGAGTGGCTCTATATTTGAATACATGTAGGTTCTAGCGCTTAAGGGACCATAATCGTCTTTCCATGTTTTCACGTTATAATCGTGCATGTGAGGAAGATTCTTTTCTGACTTTACCCAGCTAGTACTCAACTTACCCCCCGGATTCACATCTCCAAATAACACATTAGCAACTGCGGTACCTTGCTCTTGTCCGTTGGGCCAGGCACAGACGATTCCTGGAAGATTTTCCTGCTCCCAGCCAATAGACGTTGAACCACTTGGAATCAGTACCAGGATGACATTTTCATTTACGGCCTGCACTGCTTTTATTAATTCATGTTGTTTTCCCGGCAGACTCAAAGAGTTTCTATCCCGTGTTTCTGTAGCCGTAGACTCGTCATTACCCATAACCAGAATTACGTAATCACTATTTTTTGCCATCTCAACTGCCTGATCAATCTTTTCCTGATCTTCAGCATCTCCTGTAACTGAGCAACCTTCGGCATATTTCACTTCCCCTGTGAAACTTTTCTGTATCCCTTCTAAAGGGCTAATCTTACTTTTCGGATTACCAGAATAAATACCCATCCAGCAGCGATTTGCAAACGGACCTATTACTGCGAGCTTATCTGCATTCTTTTTAAGTGGTAAGATTCCATCATTCTTTAGGAGAACGATGGATTGCTCTGCCGCCTTCAATGCAAGTTGCTTGTGTTCATCGCACTCCAGTACAGATTTTGAAATCCTGGAATATGGATTAAGAGACGGGTCGTCAAAATCACCTGTCATAAATCTTAACCTGAGTAACCTTCTGACAGAGACATCAAGTTCCTCTTCCGTCAACAAGCCTTGGTCAATGGCAGGTTTAAGCGCTGTTACAAAAGGGGCTGGTTTTGTTTTGTGTCTAAAGCACTCTTGATCTACACCAGCCTTAATCGCCATGGCGGCAGCCTCTTCCTGAGTTTTTGCAAAACGCATTCTTTTCTCAACGCCTTGAACAGCCGCCCAATCGGCAATTACATATCCCTCAAATCCCCAGTCATTGCGTAACACGCCATTGACCAGCCAGTCATGAGCTGAACACGGAACACCATTAAGTCCATTCAAGGCAGTCATAATACCAGTCGCTTCTTCATCAACAATGCAGGTTTTATAAGCTGGAAAATAATACTCGTACAAGTCTTCCTGCCTGACTAGTGAGTGACTGTACTCCCTTCGATAATCTACATTATTGGCTACATAATGTTTGACGGTGGTTACAGTTTTGGTGTATTTGGGATCATTGCCTTGCATCCCTCTTACGTACATCCTGGCCATTTCTGACATAAGATGTGGATCTTCGCTGTAACATTCCTCATTACGCCCCCATCGCGGATCGCGAGCCATGTTTACAGTTGGTGAAAACATCATGACTTCTTTCTTCCCCATGTTTTTTAAAGCTCTGGCTTCATTTGATATAGCCGTTGCAACATCAAACATCAAATCTGGATTCCAAGTTGAACCCATAGCCACGTTTTGTGGAAATTGAGTGCAATTCCAATCAATGATACCATGAAGAGCTTCACCATACCAAACAAAATCCGGAATCCCTAAACGCTCTATGGCTGGAATCACTGATCCGCAATAACTAATTTTTTCTTCTAAAGTCATGCGAGACAACAAGTCTTCAACTCGATCTTCAATTTGTGCATTTGGGTTTTTCCAGGTTTGGGCTTTGAGTACTGAAACGCTAGCTAATACAAGCAAACAAACGAAAAATGGTCTTTTGAGTATCATACGATAAGGGTTAAATGATTTAATGAATGATGATAATAAGTATTAAAGAATGCTCAGGATAAAACTGAACTCATACCCTTTCACCGGCAACATGTATTTTGCCAGAGGTGGAGGTCCACAGCTTTGATTACCCAAACCGAGCATTTTTGAATCAATACAAAGAATGGTCTCTTTTCTGCTAGTCACGAACGAGGGTCTTGCGGCTTGATCCATATCCACTGCATCGTAGTGTAGTGCCGAAAACTGAAACGGCTCGTTTGATTCCACTTTCAAAGCTGCCTTTTTACCATCTGCAAATCCAAGAGTTAGCCAGCGTGTGTCCGATCGCCCACCGCTCTCTTGTGGCGCAACGTAAGGCACAAACATATCCGTCGCTGTTGACTGATACAGTCCCAAATGCGCTGATTCATTACGGTCAGGATAGTTTTCATGTGGCCCTCGACCATACCAGCTAGTATTTTCCAAGCCTTCTGCCAGACCCAACTTTAGCCCCATACGAGGTAATAAAGGCGCATTTTCAAAGCCCATAGGCGTGACTTTGTTGTCCATTTTGATGCTTCCATTTGCAGCTATTTCATAAATGCATTCATGCTTGAAGCTTCCTGTATCTGCAGTGAATTCTTTCATAATAACCAACCTAGCCAATGATTCATTTACCTGCTCAGATAAAAGGATTGTTTCAATCCATTGAAAGACATGTCACCACATTTTTCATCCCCTCAAGCCTACTATCAATTTCTTCATCAACTGGATCTTTATCTATGGCGTGGCACAATTTTACCTCCTTTTAAAATCTAGACGGATTTCTATGCATTGTTGAGAGAAAAAAGCCCGGATATACCGGGCCCCTAATAAACAACTATATCAACTAAATCACTCTAACTCCATTTTAAAAACATTTGCCAGGTCACTGTATTCTGCCTCAGGAATAGTGAATACATAATTTCGCTCTTCTTCTTTCCAATCCACCTCAGCACCTGATTTCAATTCAATCATGCGCTTCACAGGTGTTGCAGGGCCATAACCTATATTGTTCAGTTTTTTCAGATTAATAACCTCGCCTACTTTCGGCTTGCCTAGTAAAAAGACATAAAGTGTCTTTTTATCCTTTGATGTAGTGAAACGGATGTCATCTACACCATACTCCACTTTTGCAGATTGTCCTCCATGAGCTCCATCTTCAGCACTTGCATTACCAAAGCCGTAGATATGAAAAGGACGACTGCCGTACACAGCCTCTCCGTAAGTTTTGAGCCAATCTCCAATTTCTAATAAAACATCACGCTGCTCTTGATTGATTGTTCCGTCGGCCATTGGAGATATATTGAGCAATAAAACACCATTTTTACTCCATACGTCAATCATGTTTCTTAACACCATCTCAGGTGACTTATAGACTTGGCCTTTTGTATAGCTCCAACTTCCTTTGTCACTTAGCGTCACATCCGTCATCCAAACATTTTCAGAGACATCTTTTTTACCACCTTGCTCAATATCAAGCACACTCATACTTTTAGGTAAGTCATCATGTTTTGCAACAATCACAGCTTCTTGTCCAGTCGTTTTTGCATGGTTTAGGTAGTATGCAGACATTTCCTTTATCTTTTGCTGATCTACAAAATTCAACCATACGTCATACCAAATCAAATCTGGAGAATATTTATCAACTACCTCATTCACCTGATCCAACCAATATTGATCAAATTCTTCTTGTGGCATATTGCCGTAGAACTTTCTCAATTTAGGATCTTCCGAAGCAGTTGGGTATTTAGGATTGTACGCGAAATGACTGTTATAAGTATCCCACTTGGCTGTATCTCCGTTGTGTCTTTGTCTGTTTCTTGCGTGGTGAAAAGACGTCATGGTTTTAATATTGCGTTTTTTCAAAGCCGTCAACATCTCACCTGTAATATCTTTCTTCGGTCCCATATCTGCTGCGTTCCATGGATTTACTTCACTGTCCCACATCGCAAATCCATCATGGTGTTGTGCCACAGGTCCAGCAAATTTCACCCCAGATTTTTGAAACAAATCAGCCCATTCTTCGGCATCAAATTTCTCTGCTTTAAACATTGGAATAAAATCATGGTATCCAAAAGTTTCTAATGAACCATAATTTTTCTCATGGTATTTTGCGAACTCTGGTCTCTCATTTCTATATAGAAAGTATGGATACCACTCTGTCTCAAACGCTGGAACACTATAAACTCCCCAATGAAAATACAAACCAAATTTAGAATCTTCAAACCACTCCGGAGCTGCGTTGTGCTTAGCCATTGATTCCCAATTGGCACTGTACGCTTCAATAAGCTCATTTTTTGGTGTCGTGTTTGCATTATTACAAGACCATACTCCAAAAAGCATTAAAAGGGTCATTAAAGAAAAATATTGCTTGATCATTTAGAAAAAATTAAATCTGTGTAAATCGATTCTTCGAAATTATGGGGAAATACACTCTACGATACGTGGCATTTTGTTAGTATCAAGGGGGATAAATTAATATCCCCGCTTAATTCAGTAAAATTTCCTCTAAAAAAGGCCTTTAGGAAGGGATTCAGCGTTGGACAATCCTACAGAAAGCCGAACGCTATGGTACTTTACGATCATAATGATTTCGTCAGGTAAATAAGCCTCGATTCAACATCTGAGTTCTCTAACACTTTATTCTTCATTTTCTTCAAATTGATATTGAATTGGAAATCATGAGTATCCTTTAAAAAGACCATCGTATTGAGCATTAGAAGTGTTTCAAGATCATCCTCTGATTCATATACCAATTGGACAAGATCATCTGGGTTTACGTCTGCATCTAACAGGGCGAGACATTCAAAAGCACGAGCTCGATTAATTAATAGTTGATCATTTTCAAGTATCTGCTTAACAAATTCAATCGTTTCTTCATCAGATTCACCCAATGAACTCAATGCAATCAATCCCCAATATCGCATCCATGGATCGGAAGATGAGAGGGCATTTTTAAGTTCAGGTTTGGCCGCTTTAAAACTTGACAATTGAAGGTCGGCAATAGTGATATAATTTGAGATGTCTCCCTTATGTAGCCTTCCATATCCCACAGTATTGCCAAAGGCCTCCGTTCGTAGAAAATTCTCTGGGTAAAAGGACAGGTCTGGCATATCTCTAACCCAGTCTGTAAGTAACTCGCGCATTTCGCCAAGCTCTTCTAAGTACTCCGGCGCATCAGCTAGATTATTCGTTTCATACGGATCTGCTTCCACATCAAAAAGCTGCTCTGCTCTTTTCGGTTGAAAAAATGCAGATTGAATATCGTTTAACTCACCGTTTCTAAACCGATTTTCCCAATCCCGGTAGGTGGCCTGCTTGTATCGATAGTCATTCATCAAAGCATCCGGGTAATATGGCTGATAGTTACGTAGGTACTTGTATTTCCCCTTCCTCACAGAGCGAACCATGTCATACTTTTCATCAAAACGATCCGCATAGCCATAAGTCACATCGGCATCAGGACCTGCATTTGCACCAAGAAATGCTTTGCCATCAATTTGTTTGGGAATCTGAGATCCTGCAAGCGCCAGCACCGTGGGGGCTAAATCGACAAAACTCACAAATCGATCCGAGTACGTACCCACTTCCTGATTTACTAAATGTGCGTATGCTTTAGGGACGTACACTACCAATGGCACATGCAATCCCGTTTCATGAATGTAGCCTTTGCTACCGGGAAGAACCCCGCCATGATCGCCGTAATAAAACACAAAAGTGCTGTCTAGCAGGTTATCCGCCTCCAATTTAGTAACCACTTCTCCTACCAATTTATCCATCTGCGCAATGAGATCACGGTATCGTGCATTGGTGTATTTAAACACGTCCGATTGAGGATGATTGGGTTCTACAAAAGTCGTTTCTGGGTCTGTTGAAGTTGGTTTATCTTTCAAATCAGATTCCGGAAAGTGCAGGCTAGACTCATGTGTGAGCCCGATGTTATGCACGTAAAAAAAAGGTTGATTGCCAACTCGGTTACTCCAGTGTGCCTTTTTGGACGACTCGGTCCAGGCTCCTTCGTCCTTCACGAAATTGTAATCCTCTTTTGAGTTGTTACCGGCATAATATCCTGCCTCTCTTAAATATGCAGGAAACATCCTTAGCGAATCCGGCATGGGGACCATCTGGCTCTTCCTGTGAAATTGTGTACCTGTTCTCGGCGCATAGCACCCAGAGATAATCGTAGATCTGGCCACACTACACACCGCTCCGTTGGAAAAGGCTCTTGTGAAAGTGACGCCATGCTGTGCCAATGCTTCTATATTAGGCGTAGACACTCCGTTCTCGTCAAAATGTTTGAGGTAATGTTTTGAATTATCCTCAGATACAATCCAAACAATGTTAGGCGGTTTCAATTCCTGCTTTGTACTACCACATCCAGCTAGAAAGAAAATCCCCAATGCAATAAATAAATAGTTGCTGAACGTCTTCATAGGTTTATTTTCCTTTCACCTTTTTTCGCCTGATCGATAAAATATTGTCTTTTTTTCTCTTCTTTAAGTACATTTTCACCGTGAGGATCGTACCACTTTGCAGGCACGGTACCTTTGTTCCACGTGTCGTACAGTGCCTGTAGTTCTGTTATTTTTTCTGGCATTTCCTCAGCCAAATCTTTATTTTCAAAAGGATCTGCCTCAATATCAAACAATAAGGTTTTTTCCTTATAACCAGAATGAACCATTTTATAATTTCCTTGCCTCACAGCATAACCCACACCGTCGGAATACCTCCAATAGAGCACATCGTGCGGGGTAGTTTTAGTATCGATGCTTGTAAGAAATGGCATTAAATCCACTCCATCCAAAGATGCTGGGAGCGGATGTACAGCACCGGTAGCTTCCAAGATGGTTGGGAAAATATCCAACGCACTGATTGGCTCACTATAAGTAGATCCACCCTTGAATGCCGCAGGCCAGCTCACACAGAATGGCACCCGGATCCCTCCCTCAAACAACATTCCTTTGTGGCCTCTGAATGGTTGATTATTCGCACCATTCAATGCGCCACCATTATCACTATAAAAGAAGATAAGTGTGTTTTCATATTGTCCGGTTTCCTTTAGTTTTTGGATCACCTCTCCTATTCCTTTGTCCATGGCATACACCATGGCTCCATAGGCTGCTCGCTGACCGTCTTCCTGATGGTCCATCACCTTGAGGTAATCACTTGTTGCATGAAGCGGAGAGTGCGGTGCATTGTAAGCCAAATACATAAAGAAAGGATTTTCATCTTTGCTATACGCTTCAATCCTATTCACAGCCTCATTTGTAAAATCGTCTGTCAGGTACGTGATTTCTGAAAGTGCCACCGGTTTCCCATTTCGCAACACACCGTCCATCGGGTTGCCGTGTTTTGGTTCGCCCCAATAACTCATGCTCCCACCAAAAAACCCAAACCAATCATCGAACCCCTGATTGACAGGCCAGAATCTGGCTGAATCACCCAAATGCCACTTGCCAATAGCCGAAGTATGGTAATTATTCTCATTGAGGACTTCAGATATAAGATATTCTTCCACAGGAAGTCCATCATTTGCCGTGGCGTTTTCATAAGGCATATTGTTTTCATGCCCAAAGCGCTGCTGATACCTTCCCGTGAGCAACCCCGCCCGACTTGGGCTACAATAAGGATGTGAAGCATATCCTTGTGAAAACACCACTCCACTTGCGGCCAAAGCATCCAAATTAGGAGTGGGAATGTCGGTACATCCATTAAAACCTACATCTGCCCAACCTTGATCATCAGAAAGAATAATAATCACATTTGGGCGCTTCTTTTGAAGTTTGGGGGCTTCTTGTGTGCTACCACATTTTGAAAATAGAGTAACCAATAAGAAACCAATTATAAACTGTTTCATAATAGAAGGATTTGAACGATTATTAGATAATCAATTAAAAAAACTGAATGAATGGGCGTTTTATATCTACAGTATCCCCCACATTTTGCTGCCAGTCTTGCAGGTCAACCAACAGTTTTTGAATTGTCTTTTTTGATTTTTTGCCTGTGGAAAGGTTGTTTGTCTCCCACGGATCTGTTGCCAGATTGTAAAATTCCAAATCACCACTTTTTGGGTACAGAATTAGTTTTTCATTTCCCTTTATAATGCTCCGCTGATCATCGAACATCGCCATATAAATGGACGGACGTGTGTCCTCTTTGGTCTCTATAATCGGCCTCAAGCTCTTAAACGCCACGTAATCGGGTACCTTTATTCCCAATATATCCATCAAAGTTGGGTAAATGTCTTGTAGATAAACTCGGTTCTTGAGTTGAATGGATTGAGGCAAATTGGGGGCTTTAATGATCAATGGAGCCGTGACGCTGGGCTCATACAGACACACTTTTCCGGCCACACCATTTTCACCAAAATTGATTCCATGGTCTGAGGTGAAAACAATGATGCTGTTTTCATATAATCCTTTCTCCTTCAAGCTCGCGATTATATCCCCGATGCGATCATCCATATGTGTAACCATGGCATTGTTTTGCTGCACACGCTCCCGCATGGTCGATTTGCTCAATGGTGCATTGGTATAATTGTATTCAATGTTCGGATTCAGAGGGCCTTCTATTACACTGGGAGGAAGCTCGATTTTATCTGTAGGATACAGGTCATAGTACTTTTGCTCCGTTTGCCTTGGCACATGCGGCGCATTGAAAGCCACATAAAGAAAGAATGGCTTATCATCCTTGTAATTTTCAATAAAGTCCACAGCTTCTCTCCCTGTGATATCTGTGACATGGCCTTCATTCTGATAATAGGTTTTTAACTGTCCCGGCTGAATACTTCCTGTTCCATGAAATATGGCCTTTGGGCTCTTGCCCCAGGCATGCCATTTGCCGGTCATGTAGGTTTGGTACCCATTTTCTTTAAGGAGCTCGGGCATAGACTTTGGGGCATTTTCGGCATTGATTTTTTGCGAGTCCCAAAGGTATTTCCCATAAAAAAGCATAGTCCGACTAGGCACACATACAGCCGGCGACCAGCAACCCATGTTATAGGCCGAAGTAAACGAAACCCCATCCTTCGCGAGTTGGTCTATGTTGGGCGTGACCAACATCGGATTTCCAAACGCCCCTACGGCCTGATTACTTTGATCATCGGATTCAATGAAGATGATGTTCGGTTGGGCATGTGTTCCCAGCACATAAAAAATCAAACCAAATAACCAGATCAATCGCCTCATACTAGTTGTAAGGCTTCAGAATCCGCATCACATGTTGTTCTCCGTCGGCTGTCTTCAGGATAAGTAAATACATTCCCTTTGGCACGTTCCGCATGTCCAACTGCAATCCGGCTTCATGCTGCAAAGGTTGAACAGGTAACTTTCTGCCCTGCATGTCGAGCATGGCAATGGGTTCTACTGGTTTGTTTTCAGAAAACCGAACATATAACCTGTCGCGAACCGGGTTTGGCCCAACAACAAAAGCCCTGTTTCCAAGTTTCAAACCAAGAATCTCTTCTTCCTCTTCTTCTTCCTCCTCTTCTTCTATGACAACAGTTTCCAAGGCTTCCCAGTCGGCACCAGCCACCCACGACTCACCACCAAATTCATACGCACCAATGTCTGGTTTTGAACCGGAATGACCATCTGTAATTCCTGCTATCACTTCACCCTTATCAATCAAAGCTGATCCGGAAACAGGCATAAAATTATGATCCTCTATAGACTCGAATGGAGAATCAGCGCTGATGATATTGGTCGTCGAAGAGACGTCCGTACCAATCCAACCATTGATAACATACTGCTGATTATCATTATTCCCTCTTGTGCTTGGCTTACTCGCATAATTATTTTTCAACACGATATCATCAATGGTGTAGCCATTTTCCCATCGCCCCATGGCTGACTCACTTTCGTAGATTGAATTATTGTAGATATCAATATTCCAATTGTCCCAGTTTATCTGAATTCCAGCCCAGGTAATATTCCAGATTACATTATGATGCACGATATAGCCTTTGCTGTGATTATCCAGGTAGATTCCCGCCGCTCGCCCGTCGGCATAAAAAGGCCCGGATGAATCATGAAACCAATTGTGATGGATTACCGTGTTTTTGTCATTTGCATTGCCCACTGTATAGAAGACTCCAGCATCATTGTTTATCCTCATGCAATCATAAAGATCGTTGTAAGCAATCACTCCGTTGCTACCGCTATTGTACATCCCATCCCTTCCGGTTCGGTAAATAGTATTATTCGTGGCAGTCATATTCGCAGTATTGGATCGAATCGGATTGGCATGAATTCCGACCGTATTAAATCCACGAATAATATTGTTGTTTACAGTATTGTTCGTGCTCCCTTTCCATGCAGTAAGCATTGCCACTCCATTGGCTGAGCCATTTTCCAACAGGTTGTGATCGATCAATGTGTTGCTCGCTTCTATAGTAATCGATCCTTTTGAGTCTTGTGCATCGGTATTATTGAGTTCATCCAGCGCCTGATGTCCGTAGCGAATGACACAATTCTTTATTACACAATCGTCGGCTTTTACATCTACTCTACCTCCAAAAACGTGAAGTCCATCTATCACAATGTAACTCTTATTCAGGGATATGGAAGCATCCCGGAAAGCGACTTCCACGACCAATTCATTGGGATTCGCATTGTTTGGAGCGTTAAAATAAATGGTGTTTTTTGATTTATCATAGAACCATTCGCGTGGGTGATCCAAGGCCGCCAACTTCCCGAATAGGAACATTCGTCCTCTATTGTTGTTTCGAAATACGGTTGGGTTATGAGGGTTGAATGGCCATTTATCCTGCAGTGCAGCAAAGTCGATCCTACCTGATGACGAAGCAGTAATCGGCCTGGTCCAACTGGCACCTGAATGTGCTCCGAGATACCAAACATAAGCTCCCGTCCAATCAATAGCGGGAATGGTTGTTCGCTCAATGTGGGACAAGGATCCGTTATCTATGGGTTCTGCGTCAATGGTCTGTGGATCATTGTCTACATTATTCGGCCACCGGGCTATGTCCATAACCTGACCATCAGCGTAGAGCATATTTTGCACCTCACCCAATACAAGGTTCTTTTGGGTACTATAAATGTTGCCTGAGTGAAGGGCCCAGTTTGTTACCAGCTCAGTGGCGGACACTACTACGGTATCGCCCTCAAAGGCTTTGAAAACAATCGGGTTGCCGGCAGAACCCGCATTCGCAGGACTCACAGTCTCCCTGTACACACCCGCTTTAATGATGCAAACGTCTCCGGCCACCATGATTGAGGCTGCCTTAGTGATGGTCAAAAAGGGTGCTTCCTCAGTACCGGAATTCGCGTTATCTCCTGTTTTAGAAACATAGTAATCCGTCGCAAAAACACTTGATGCAAGCATACAAAGTGAAAAGAATACTTGTATTTTCTTTATCATTTCTCTCATTATTTTGGTTCAATTAAAACACCTTTTTCCGCCTCACTATCGGCGGTATATCTCAGCACTCTCGGGTTTCCTTCTTCACGGGCTATGGTGATCTGCTCCCTCCAGGCTGTTCTCATTTTTTTTAAAACATCCGCATGTTGCGCTACATTGATCAAATTGACAACCTCATTGGGGTCGTTTTTTAAATCGTATAATTCTTCATAAACCGGCAGTTCGCCGTTGAGGGGCGATTCTACGAAATCCCGATAAATGGCAATATCCAAATCGTGGGTTTTATAAAGCACGGAGTTCACATTCATTCCCAGAAGCTTAGCCGTTTCTATTTTTTTGCTCGCTCGGAATGTCTCGTTTTTGTAATACCGGATGTATTTCCATTCCTTATTTTGAACAGCTTCGCAGCGCGGATTACCAAACTGCGTAGACCATAAATTTTCAGTAAACAGGTACTCCCTTACTTCTTCAAGCTTTTGGGACAACAGACCTGTCAATTCCTTTCCCTGGTAGGATTCTGGAATAACAATTCCAGCCGTTTTCAACATCGTCGGAGCTATGTCTATCGTTTGAACGAGCGCATCGGTGACCCTCTTTCTGTCTCCTTTTTTGGCCATCGGATCATAAACAATCAATGGCACATGTGTAGTAGTTTCATAACACAACGCCTTGCCCCCCAATCCAAATTGCCCTTTGAACAAACCGTGATCCGACGTAAATATGATGATCGTGTTTTTATCTAACTTCTGTTCTTTTAATTTCAAACGAAGCTCACCGACCATGCGATCGATACCTGTCATAGCCTGATATTCCCGAATGATTCGCTCCTTGTTCTCTTCAGGCGTATCGACATAATCATAACCTGTTTGCCGCTCTTCCGCCCTGAGAAGACCTGCGGGTAGTTTTGGGTTTGAAATGTCGGCCTTGGCTATATAATTTTCAGGCATTGGGATTTCGTGATCACGATACGTTGTTCGGTAGAGTTCATCGTCCGTCTCCTTCGATTTCATAGATGAAGTACCGGCACCATGGGGCAAATTAAAACACACTGAAAGCATGAACGACTGATCTTTTGGGCGCTGATCCAAGAACTTCACAGCGCCTTCCAGCTTTTGCTCATTGGAGAGAAAATCCTGAACACCCTCATTCACAACCTCGACCTGGGTATCCGCCTTCGCCCCATCAAATATGTCATGTCTATCTTTTGGGTAAAAACCCAAATGACCGTGCCCTGCATACCAGTAGTCAAAGCTTTTTTCCATTACACCGCTAGTGTATCCACCGTCACCAACAGGCACATGGTTTTTCCCAATCCAACCCGTGTAGTACCCGTTGTTTCGCATCACCATCGGATAGCTGGAATTCCAGGCATCCAAATCCATGCTTGTGCCTGAATTGAAGTTTACTCCATGTTTTCGCTCATATTCGCTCAATAAAATACTGGCCCTGCTGGGTGTACAAATGGCACTGGTCACATGCGCATTTGTGAATAATACTCCATCTGCAGCGAGCGCATCAAGATTCGGTGTTTGGACAATGGTATTACCGGTAGTACCCATCATACCGTACGACTGATCATCCGTAAGGATAAAAACAAAATTAGGACGCTCTTTTTGTTGAGAAAAAGAAGCATAGGCTACTAACCAAAGGGAAATCAGAAAAACCGCTATCCTAGCAACACGCATATACTACTCCTTTTTAACGATGGTAAAAGACTTAAACGTTTGACCGTTCTTCAGAGTCAGTACGTACACGCCACTGCACAAATCCCCGAGAGCGATTTCACTTGCACCCGGCGAAACTGAGCCAGTCATCCGCACCTTCCCTGACAACTCGGTAACCACAAAGTTGTAGTCCGTGTCTAAACCTTTCAGCGCAATCCTTTCTGCACTGGGGTTTGGGTAGATGGAGAATCCCGATTGCCCGTCAAGGCCTAGCACCTCACACTCCCCTGTTTCTTCTACTTTTCCAGTGTTACCTCCTACACACTGGTCACATTTGTCTAAAAATGCGCTTCCACCAAGATCACCGTTGCAATCTGGAATTGGACATGCTCCTGTTGTTTCAGCCACTCCTGTATTACCACCTACGCAGCTCCCACATTTATCTATAAAAGCCGAACCGCCCTGATCCCCATTACAATCTGTTTTAAGCACTCCTTCCAGTTGCCAATCGGGACCGGGAATCCAATATGGAAGTCCGCGTTCATACGCCCCTACATCCGGCCCGGTACCGGTAAACCCATCCGTAAATCCGGAAATTACCCTTCCACCATCAATGGCAGACTCACCTAGTTTGGGCATAAAATTTCTCGTTGACAAACCTTCAAATGGATCAGCCTGCAATTCAAGAATCACTGAATTACTAACATCTGTATAGTGAAGCTCTCCATTGTTTGCCAGGGTGTTGTAAAGTGGCACATTAGTGAATTCATACCCATTCACCCACCTGGCCATCGTGCTGCTATTTGCCCCGTCGTTGCTCCAGATGGTGTTGTTATATAGCTGGAGATTGACTCCCGCCCAGTTGATCTGAATGCCTGACCATTCCAAATTCCACATCACATTATGGTCCACGATCACATCTTCAGTGGAGTTATCCAGGTAAACTCCGCAACCTTTGTATCGATTGTAGTTATCATTTCTTGACGAAATATCATGGATCCAGTTATGATGGATACGCGTATCTCCATATTTCCCGCAACACATATAAATGGCACCACAATCGTCATTCGTTAAGTTGGATGCATACATATCGTTGTAACCGATTTCAGCTCCGTTTCCACCACCGTTGATCAGGTCGCGACCACCATTAAAAATGGCATTGTTTACAATTTTGTTTTTACCTGACTGCCGAATGGGGGCCTCATACGAAGCACCATAGTTAAAGTTTCCTATATAATTGTTTCGAAGGGTATTGTCGCTACCATTCAGGAGTACGCCAGAACCTGATCCCCATTGTATATTGCAGCGCTCCACCAGATTGCCTGTAGAGGAATTGTTCATCTCAATGGATGCCGTCCCCGGTCGAAACGAAAGCTTCTGTCCTGTACCTGTAGCGCCCAGGCTATGATTACCGTACAAAACATCACAATTACTGATCGTGCAGTTCTTTGCTCCATTCAAATTGAGATTCCCCCCATGGAATTCAATTCCATCAACCTGCACATTTTGTTTGTTGTTCAAATTCAACAGAACCGTCCGTTGGCGTACCTCTACTTTTTTTCCAGTCAGGTTTCCTCCATCTGGCGCCTGAAAATACAGGGTCTTTGTCGTTCCATTAACAAACCACTCTCCGTTCGAATCAAGTGCTTCAAGCGAATTGTACAGCACACATTCTCCACCCTCGGCAGGGCTATGGCTCCCGGCAAAATGCCAGTCATCAGGAATTGTATTGAAATTTATTGATCCTGCGGAATTGGCGGTAATCATGGCACGCCAGGAGGTCCAACTCCGATATCCCAAAAAGAAAAGGACTCCCCCATTTTCAAAGCCCTGATCCGGTATGGCTGCTTCCGCCATTGCGCTAGTTGTACCCGTTACTTTTTTAGCTTCCAGGTCGAAAGGATTGTAATTGGTTTTGTTCGGCCATCTGGCCAGGTTCATTATTTGATCATTGTATAAAACAAAGTTCTGATCGCCCAGCGATAGTGGAATGGAAGCCTTGTAGATAGCACCGGAATGCTGCTGCCAGGAGCTGATTTCAGCAAAAGCCGATACCACCACTTTTTCTCCAACAGCCGCCAAAAATGTCACATTGTTGTTGGCCGGAACAATTGATTCCCGGTAAATCCCTTCCTTTATGATGCATTGCTCTCCTTCCTGCATCAGGCTTGCTGCTTTCCCTATGGTCAGAAAAGGTGCTTCCGCTGTTCCCGGGTTTGAGTCATCACCGGTTTTTGAAACATAAAACTTTCCATCAAAGCAAGTGATACCCGGAGTATCACAAGAAACCACGTCGAATGATACCGTGGCACTGGCGCTGTTAAAATTATCATTGCCTGCCTGAGAAACCGTAACGGTAACAGTACCTGTCGTTCCATTCAAGCTGATGTTTTTTCCGTTTAAGGTGGCCGGGCCAGTGATTGTATATTCCAAAGCTAAATTGGAATCGGTGGTAGCCACCACATCAAAACTTCGTGAATTCACTCCCTTATCACCAATTGCTTCTACTGTAATCGTTTGATTTGCTTTCGCAATTTCAAAGCTGCGTGTTACCGGACTTGCTGCACTGAAAGATGCATTGCCATTTTGCTCTGCACGAATAGAAGCCAGACCGGCAGCAAGAATAGTGACCACATTACCATTCAAGCTAACATTATCTGTGAGTGCAGTGTAACTCACATCTAGCTGTGAAGAACTGGTTGCTGTAAGTTCGAAGGTAGCATCACCATAGGTTTTTGCAGGAATTTCCGGAAAGGTGATCGCCTGACTTGTTTTGTTTGGGTCGGTTACGACCAAAATACGTGTTACGTCTTCTGCTGAAGCGAATGTTTCATTGCCTGTTTGAGATGCCGTAATATCGGTGCTTCCATCATTCACAATTGTAACGGTGCTTCCCGAAATAGTCGCAACAGAAGTATTCGAACTTGTGTAGGAAACCGGTAGACCGGATGAGGCAGTTGCCATGAGATCAAAAGTTCCATCCCCCACTTGCTTAGACGATAATTCTGGGAATGTTATGGATTGTGCTGTCTTAACAACCGTGGTAACAATGCTGAAATCGTCCACATAATAGGTGCCTACCTTGGATCTGAAATCGATATCAAATCGTATCTGGCCATAGGTGGATGCAGCATTGTTCGTATCAAAAATCAATTCAACTTCTCTCCAGTCCCCACCTTCATAAGCCAAAGTTTCTGTTTTAATTGCTAAAACCGGATTCGTTTGAAAATCCGCAATGGATACAATTACTTCCTGAGGGCCTTCGTTCAGCGCTTTGATATAAAACTTCAGGCTATACGTGCTATTTGGAGCCAGCCCTGTCGTTTCCCTTCGAATGCCCGCCATACCTGCAACACTTGTTCCACCCGTGGTGCCGATTGTCACTGCGACACCAAAACCACCACTGCGAGCGGAGGCTGCATTTCTTGCTGAAGTCATAGTACTTTCTCCCCATCTCTTGTAAAGCCAGTCGTCCACAATGTCTCCCCAGGCTAGATCCCTATCCTCAAACCCGGCATTAAAAGCAATAACATTTTCCTGTGCCCGAATGGATGAGCCGAAAATCAACAGGATTACTATCAGGTATAATTTATTCATCAGTCTGTTCTATTAAGTTAGTTCAAGGTTAATTTAAGCTTGTCGCCATAATGCTCTTGAAGAGCACTCAAATCCTCAAAAAGGGCAATTTTCTTTTCCCTATATTCAGGGTTTTCCGACAGGTCATTCATTTCTTCGGGATCGGCTATCAAATCAAAGAGAAGGGATTTATTGGCTTTTGGGTAAACGATCAATTTGAACCCATCCTTTCTCACACTTCGCTGGTAATCGATATACGCTCCATAAACTGCATCATAATTACCCTTTTCGCGTGTTCCTTTTGCCAGATCAATGAAGCTATTGAATTCGACATAATTTGGCTTTGGTATGCCAGCCACATGGAGGCTAGACGCCATTACGTCTTGCAGATATACATCCTCCCCAACCTGCCTTCCCTTTGGGATATCCCGCCCCACGACAACCAAGGGTGGGCGCACACTGTGATCGTAAAGGCTTTGTTTTCCAATCAAGCCATGTTTCCCCATAGCCAGGCCGTGATCTGCTGTGAAAAAGATGTACGTGTTTTCCATTTTACCGGAAGCCTCCAGCGCATCGAGAATTTCTCCTATTTGAGCATCCAGATGGGTAATACTGGCATAATACTCCTTGATGTGGACCTTGGTGGCATATTCTGTTCTTGGGAAGGGGGCCAATGCTTCGTCACGCAGGCTTGGGCCATTTCCCATCAATTCCTGATAGGTATATTCCGGCATCCAGCTTTCCGGTAGTGCGATTTTATCCAGGTCATACATATCCTGATATTCCTGTGGTGCTTGTCTCGGATCATGCGGTGCATTGAATGCCAGATACATGAAAAACGGATTTTCTTTTGATTTGGCAGAATCTATAAATGTGAGCGCATCGTCCTTGAGAACTTCGCTCCAATGTTTGCCACCTTCCCAGAAACCTCCAAAAATCGGATCAGCGGGATTCCATGATTGGTCGTTGGGGCCTTGTGGACGGCTATAACCAATAGGCATAATATCTTCGGGTTTCACCTTTCCTGTGGCCACCTCATTGGCAAACTTTTTAACCATTGCGGCATGGTCCCAGTTGTCCTTTGGCATACCAGGACGTATGTGCTTCGCTTTATTAAAGAGTAAATCAGCAGGTGCATCTACATGCCATTTTCCAGTCATGTAGGTATCGTACCCCGCACGTTCCATCAGTTTGGGCCAGCTCGCTTCAAGGGAGTCTCCCTTTATCCAGTTATGGCGAAACTCATTGGCCCGCCACACGGACCTGCCTGAAATGATCATAGCTCTGGACGCGGCACAAACAGCGCCATTCCAGGCCCCCATGTTGTATGCATTAGTGAAGGTGGTGCCGCCTTGTACCAGTCTATCCATGTTTGGCGTTATAATCTCCTCATTGCCCAGTGCATGAAGCGCCGTATAGGTTTGGTCGTCCGTGAAGATGAAAACAATATTGGGTTTTGCCTGGCCGGTTTCCTTTGACCGATAGTCGCAACCAAGCAACACAACGGCAAGTAAGAGTAAGCACTTGCCAAATACTCTTTTTCGATGCATCTGAATCATGTTTTTCATCTAATGGTGGTGTTAATAAAGGTATTGCTCAAAAAGCGCCTTTTTACCGGACTAATACCTCTGCAAACAAAAGGTACTATCGGTCTAAATTGAAATTTTGAATGCGCAGGCATATTTACCTGTCACCGATGCTCCTGTGCTAATTTTCAAATTCTCATTGGTTTGATTCCACTCTACTTTTTTACCGGTGCTGAGCTGTGTAACCTCTTTTATCGGCCGATCTTCAAGAAATTTACTCATCGATCCGAGTGAACCAATTTGATAGGTTCCATCTTCACTATAATCCATGGCGATCGCGTAGATGATATTCCCTTTGGTAGTAAACCTAAAATCCTTTGACGTTAATTCTTTGTTTTTTCCTTCGGTGTGATGTCCTGTGGCTACTTCAGTCGGCCCTTCACCAAATATGACCCATGGCCGAGTGGCATAGATGGCTTCACCATTTTGTGACAACCATTCTCCTAGTTCGAAAAGCACCTCCTGCTGATCTTCGGGAATGGTTCCGTCCGCTTTTGGGCCAACATTTAAAAGAAGGTTTCCATTTTTACTTACAATATCAATGAGGTCGTCAACAATCGTGTTGGGGGATTTAGGATCCCAATTGGTTACATAACACCAGGAATTTTTTCCGATAGAAGTATCCGTTTGCCACGGATATTTATTGATATCTGACATTTTACCACGTTCCAAATCAAGGACATTGGTACCTGGAGGAAAGGATTCGAAATTATGGAAATTCTTATTTTGGAGAACTACTCCTTTGCCCCAGTCGATTCCCTTGTTATAATAATAAGAAGCAAGTTTCGGATGATAGGGCCGGTATTCTTCCCGGTCAATGACAAAATCAAAATATAAAAGGTCCGGTTGATACTTATCAATAATTTCTTTGGTTCTTGACCACCACAGTTCGAGAAACTCAGAATCTGCAGGGATGTACGGTTCGTGCTCTCTGCCGTACAAATCGGCATAGCGTGGATCTGATGTGTCGAACCCTTTCTTTTTGTTATAATAATCCCAGTTGAATGCGAAATGAGAGGATGCACCAACTTTTAAACCTTCTTTTTTACCAGCTTTCACCAGCTCACCAAGGACGTCTCTTTCCGGCCCCATGCTCACTGAATTCCATCGGGTAATGTTGGACTCATACATAGCAAAACCATCGTGATGCTCGGCCACTGGAACTATGTATTGCGCTCCGGCCTTCTTAAAAATAGCTACCCATTCCTCCGCATTAAATTTTTCTGCTTTGAACATGGGAATAAAGTCTTTGTATCCAAACTGGCCCTGGTCCCCGTAGGTCTCCTTATGGTATTCATAAATATTGGAAGGCTTAGCTTTAATAACTTCACCGGAACCTCCCCAAATCACGGAATCCTGATACATGTTTCTCGGATACCATTCACTGCCATAGGCTGGCACACTGTAAGGCCCCCAATGAATAAATATCCCCAGCTTGGCGTCTTTGAACCACTCTGGTGTTTCATACTTTTTTAAGGATTCCCAATTCGGCTCATAGCGTATAACTTCCAGAGTTTCGTTTTTTTCGTTCAATCCGAAAAAAAGCAATAAAGAACCCAAAAGAGTGGCAAGAGACAAGCCGATTAATGCCTTCATTTATCAGAAAATTATTCAGGAGTAAAAAAAAGAACCCCGGAACCTAAGCCCAGGGTTCTTCAATAAAAGACTGTTAAGGACGCGCCTCGTAAGCCGAAATCTCTATATCATCGTAGTAGATCGTTCCGGCACTATTGTGGCGGATGGATACGTAGAAATTATCTGCTGTAGCCGCAGGGCCCCAAGTGGTTTTCGTTGAAGTGAACGTGTACCATTCATCTTTAGGTGCACTTGCTGTGTTATTCATCCAATACTGCTGCTGAGATTCCGGTTGAATCCATGGTCCGTTAATATTAATGCTTGAACCTGTCGGGATATAAAATTTATATCGGTATTGTAATAACGTTCCCGCATCAATATGGAATGGTGCAGGGCTCGTTTCGAAATGCGACCAGTTGCCAGCCTCCGTAGAAACCATTTTCAAACTATAGGTTCCTGAAGCCGCTTGCTCGTTAGTTACAGAAATCGTGGTTGTAGCCTTGTTTTCAGCATGAGGTGCCCAGGAAGCTGCTCCACCATCTTCAAATCCATATAGATACGGATCCATCAGGAGGTGCTTGAACATATCCACAGGTACATCGGTAAATGGTACCGGTGTTCTGGTATCAGCAGCAGTCATAGCACTACCATCTGCCAGACTAACAGTAATCACATCTGGCCGATAGATCGGGTTATTCAATTTGATTTCCAGGATAGAACCGTCAGCGCTATTCGTGCCAAGTGAAGCAATGCTAAAAGGCGTACCGTTTACACTCACAGTCACGAATGAATTTTGACCTACAAAGAAATTGGCAAACTCACCGGAAAATGGAACCTGAATGATCTCGTCTTCGGTCTCAGTGATCGGCCCGGCTATTTCAAATGGCAAGCTCGATGGAGTAACTTTGATTATGTTGGGAAAATTGAATTTATCCCAATCGTTTGGCACACCTTCACCTTGTCTACTCACAGACAATCCTGCAGTAAAGACACCAAGGTTCTTCAAAACCAAGCTCGCTGAGGAGTCGCTACTCGTGGTATTACCAATTCTAAAAGACCTGGTATTTGGCTCATTGGTTGAAAAATCGACCAATTCCAACGTGCCGCCATTTTCCACATACACTGTATCAACATCAGGTGTTATTTCCACACCGTTCTGGTACATTTTCGCCATACCTTGTATGGTGTCATAAACCTTGATATCCATGACATGCTCATACAACCAGCTACCGTCCGGCTGCTCCACAGCCGGGATGGTATCATGGCCTCTGAACGCTACCGAATCGCTAAAAACGTTTCTAAGCACAATTTTATGCCAGCCACTTTCAGTGAAAACCACATTGATGATCTTGTCCGTAGTAGAAGTGTCTCCAACATGGATTTTCTTATCCTCGAATACTGAATCTCTACTACTGATAGACCCACCAATAAAGTAGGCACTGCGCGGTATCGACCAGGAATGGCTCTCTTCGTTTATAGAAACATCCGCAAAACTTACTACTTTGTTGATCCCGACATTATACTCTTGCCCATTGGCAACATCTTTTCTGAATTGTGAGGAATACCAACCAACATCTGTGAAGTTTGAAGGTTCTTTATAGTCCTCTTCACAGGCCATCAGTACCAATGCACCCAGAAATGCTATAATTATATGTTTATTAAGTTTCATCTTTATTAATTCGTTTCGTTGTACAAATTAGGATTACCAGTTTCTTCACTATTTGGTATTGGGTAGTAAGAATGGATTTCTGGGTTGAAGTTATTGGCTGGTTGAGCACGGTCCACATACCTCGCATGAGCTTCGGCAGCAGTGGCCACTCTTACCAGCACACTTCCCCACTTGGTTTGCGGCTTACCATCCAGGTCGACATATGGGAAGTCCTGGTTGGTATAAAGACCAACAGCCAACTCCTCAAATCGTTCTTTGATAATACCCCATCTTCTCAGGTCAAGAAAACGGATTGCATGACCTTCCAGGGACAATTCCAATGGCCGCTCTACATACATCAGGTGATCCATCAATGAAGCTGCATCATAGGTTACATTATCGTGGGTAGCGCTTGGGTAATCGCCTGACCCGTTTGGACCAATCAGTTCAAGTGCAGATCTCTTTCTTACCGCATTGATAAACCTCATAGCCTCATCAACACCTGCATTATCTGTTCCCCCTTTAATCAAACATTCCGCGTACATCAAATACACGTCGGCTAGTCTGATCAATCTGAAATTTGACCCACCACGACCATCTGCCGTGAATGTCCTTTCAGTGTCTGCTACATCAGAGTTTGTGAATTTTTTCCAATAGGAAGTTTCACCGTTGTTGAATTGTCCTTTTTGAGACGGGTATGCCAGGTAATACAATTCATCGCGATCATCCGGTAAAGCGATTGATTTTACAGTACGTTTCGAGTATAATCTCAACCTAACGGAATCAGTGCCATCTTTTGCTTGCAATGGGCTACCGTCCCAATCCCGGGCAATGGCATAATTGGAGGCATCATTCAAATCCATTTTTTCCTCCTTATACTCCATAATTAACCAGCAAGCAGGGTAGATATTCCTGAAACCGCCAATGTAACCTGCAGGTGCAAGGGTCTGAGGAAGGTTATTAGCCGTATTTTCTTTGTCCCACTTAGAAACTTCTGATTTAAACTGGATGGAATAGCTCACCTCCAGAATGGACTCGGCATTGAATTCACTGGAAGAGTGGAAGTTCATACCAATATCCGGAACCAGTGAATAACCATACTCTGGATTCTCAATCACGTTTTTGAAATATGCCGCAGCTGTGGTATAGTCACCTGCGTACAGGTAACTTTTACCTAAAACTGCCTCAGCAGCGCCTGCTGTAACCCTTCCGATGTGGATGTTTTCAATCCATTTCGGAGGGAGGTTCTCCAAAGCAAATTCCAAATCTGCCCGATAGAATTCCTCGACCTTATCTGCACTACTTATTGACTGGTAGAAATCCCCTACCGTTTTAGGCACAAAATCATATATTATAACCTTGCCGTTGTTAAAAGAATTGTGCAGGTAGAAGTGAAACAATCCACGAAAAAACCTAGCTTCCGCATTGATTTGATCGGCACGCTCTTGTGCTTCATCAGAAGCAAACGTTCCGTTGATTCGTTCATACGCTTCTATAACCTGATTGGCCTTAAAGATTCCTTCATACAATGCCGCCCATTTCTGATTGATGTCATTGGATGACGAAGTGAAGGTCTGTAGGAAGAACTCATTACCGGTGTTAGGTCTTCCCCAACCAGGCCAGTCCATGTCACTACGGTTCGTTTCGGGCACTACCTTGTAGATACTTTCGTTTTTGAAAGCATTGTAAACACCTACCAGCCCTCCTTCAAGATCGGCTATAGTGAGCCAGTAGCTTCCTGTAGATATTTCATTCGGATTTACTTCCGTTAGAAACTTATCCTCGCAGCTGGTCATCCCGATGGTTACTACCACGCCAACCGCTGCTATTATTGATTTTATAACTATATTTTTCATTCTCTTTTTGGATTATCGTTCTTAAAACTCCATTTGGATACCAGCCCTGTAAGTTGCACTTACCGGATAATTACCTCTATCCAAACCTCTCGTACTTAACCCGTCATTACCAACCTCAGGATTGTATCCGGTGTAGCTCGTAATTGTTATTGGGTTTTGGGCAGAAATGTAAACACGCAGTTTAGAAATTCCGATGGACTGAGTCAGTGTCTTGGGAAGAGTATAACCAAAAGCCACATTTCTCAATCTGACATAAGTCCCATCTTCTAACCAATAATCGGTTTGCCCTCTGTAATTCTCGTGGCTCCCTCCTCTGTTGGCAGGCACTGTCGACTCTGGGTTTTGTGCAGACCACTGATAAAGCAAGTCTTTGTGGCGGCTATACTTATATGCATATGCTTTGCTACCGTTCATCAATTCACCACCGATGGCTCCATACCATGACATAGAGAAGTCGAAACCTTTGTAATCGACCTGAGTATTAAGACCAAACTCCCAGTCAGGTGCCCCGCTACCCATAAACTTACGATCATTGATCGTGATGGTGCTGTCACCATCCTGATCCACATATTTCAGGTCTCCCATCTTGGCGGTAGGTACGATGTATTGATAAGATTCCAATTCTTCCTGAGTATCAATCACTCCATCGGTCTCTATCAAGAAAAATGCTCCAGCAGGATAGCCCTTAGCCAGTGCTGTTACATTATCCTCACCAGAAACTCCAACAACCACAGTACTTCCTCCCATATAAATGATGTCCTGAGAACCACCCATTTTGGTAATTTCATTTCTGTTTCTGGTGAACGTTCCTCCAAGGCTGATTTCCAGATCGCCGATGATGTGACGATAATTTGAAGCTAGCTCTATTCCCCTGTTGGTCATGTTACCCACGTTCAGTATCACGGTTCCACTCGTCCCTGCTCCCGTTGATGGAGGAAGTGCCAATGGGAACAACATGTCCTTCTTTTCGGTATTATAAATATCTGCCGAGAATGTTAAACGATCGTTAAGAAATCCAAAATCAACTCCAAGGTTTACAGATTCTGAAGTTTCCCACTTCACATCCGCGTTAGCGTACGCTTCCTGGATCGCTCCATAAATCAAGTTGATCTGCGCATCGTCTGAACCAAATGGATAATCCCTGTTCAATGTGATTGTAGCAGCGTTGCTATAATCAAGGAAACTTTGATTACCTGTGGTACCATAACTTGCCCTCACTTTCATAGTAGAAACCGCGTTTCTGGCTGGTGCCCAGAATCCTTCGTCAGACACATTCCATCCTGCTGAAAGCGAAGGAAAAACACCCCATCTGTACTGATCAGAGAACCTTGAAGAACCATCCCGACGCACACTTGCGCTAAACAAGTATTTGCCTTTGTAGTCATATTGAAGTCTACCCAACGTTCCTATTAAGCCGTTGGTCCTATCCTGTTGCCAGTACTTACCCGAACCTGCATTGGCATCTGCGGTAGTTCCGTTCAACACTGTCACATCATTACTAACCAAATCTTTGCCTAGAGCAAAGAAGTAGTTGTAGGTATATTTTTCCATAGAGTACAAAGCCAGAGCAGTGACCTTATGATCGCCGAACTGCTTCGTGTAGGTCAGGTAGTTTTCCCATGCCAAGCTCGTCTGGCTGGTGCTTCTTTTCTCAATTCCAGATCTGGTTGATGCACTTTGTGGTACCAATAATCCATCATTGTCATACTGCACAAACAAAGGGTTAACAATGGTACGTATATCATTTGTAAAACTGGTACCTAGACGTGTACTGAATTTCAAGTCTTTTGTCAAGTCGTTACTTGCCTGGATGAATCCATTTAAATGGTAACCATCCTCGACATCCGTCTGCTTGATTTTAGCCATCAGGTTACCAAGAGCCACAAGCTCGTTTCCCTGACCAGCGTCTTGAACAATACTCGCTTTTGGATCGATAGGCGTTTGCGTTGGGGTATATTTAACGGCATCCAATAGGAATAAATAAGGCTCTCTTGTTTGCTCCTCTATTCTAAAACCTAAACCACTATTGACCGTCCAGTCGTTATTTTTGTAGCTCATGTTTGCACGAACGTTGTATCGTTTGTACTCTGAGTTTATAATAGAACCTTGTTGCTCGAAAAAGGAACCAACCACATTGAATGTGATCCCCTCCTTACCTCCAGAAACAGTTAAGCTATGATTCTGCTGGAACGCATTGTCGTTGATTATAATATCTCTTAAATCCGTGTCATTCGTAAAATTGGCAGGATTCGTCTCCAAAACCGTCCATGTATTTTGGTAATTCGCATCTGGCTTCAAGTTGCTTTGCAATACAAACCACTGATATAAATGCTCCTCGGCATTCATCAATGGCTCCCCTGAAGTAATTTTCTGAAAACCAGCGTAACTATCAAGCGAGATTTTCATTACTCCCGCTTTACCCTTTTTTGTAGTGATTAAGATTACACCACCTGAGCCCCTTGTACCATAAATAGAAGCTGAAGCAGCATCTTTCAGGATATCAATGGTTTCTATTTCATTCATGCTCAATTTGGGATCGTCTGCATAAGGGATGCCATCCACGACATATAAAGGCTGGCTGGATCCTGTGATCGAACTCAACCCCCTAATCTGGATGTTGGAGCCCGCACCCGGCTGACCGGAAACGGCCTGAACGTTTACCCCAGCGATCTGCCCTTGTAAGGCAGTACCCAAATCGGCAGTAGCGTTCTTAACAAGTTGCTCAGAATCAATCCTACCTACTGCACCTGTATTCTCCTTCTTCTTTTGCTCACCGTAACCGATTACGATTACTTCGTCCAAAGCCTGAACGTCTATTTCAAGACTCACATCAACGGTGCTTCTACCGGAAACATTTACTACTTGCGTTTTATAACCGATAAAACTGATTTCTAACTTGGCATTATCATCCGCCTTTAGTTGATAGTTACCATCAATATCCGTTATGGTACCCTGACTTGTTCCCTGAACAAGAATTGTCACACCTGGCAATCCTTCTCCATCATCCGCGCCTGTTACTTTCCCCTTTATAGTGGATTGAGCAAAAGCGCTAAGGCTGGTGAATACGATCACCAGCGTAAGCAGAGACTCTGTGAGCCTTCTCCTTATTGGCATTTTAAAAGGTAAGCGTTGTTTCATAAATAAAGTTGTTTGTTTTGTTTGATGAAATTCGAGTGGCGATTTACTTTAAGGAAAACCACCTTAAACTCGTTCAACAAATGTATTGGAGCCCTGAACCTCCCTCGTGGAATTTTAATACGGAATAGGCGGGCGTAATTCGTGTATGGGGGGCAAAATCTCATTTTGAGGGTGGCTAAATTTAAAATTATCTCTTTTTACCACCCAAAAACGTGTTTTCAAACAAAATTTAGAACCATAAACACCCTCCTTTTATTAATTTTACAATACTCCCCTTTACAGCGCCAATTCATCGGTTTTTCTTTAATTTTAAAACACCCTCATAAAACACGTGGATATTCGTTTATGACAAGCCTGCTAAACTTCAAGAAATACTTCCCGATTGCACTGCTCATCATGTGGCTAATGCCCCCTTGCTTTTCGCAGGATCAGTCGGTACAACTGCACGGGTTATTTGAGCAATACTCGTCGCAGAAAGGCTTGTCGCAAAATGATGTTCGATGCATTTTTCAAGATTCGTTTGGTTACATCTGGGTGGGCACACATGGAGGCCTCAATCGCTTCGATGGGTATTCCTTTAAGAATTATATCCGCAACGAAGGCAGTACGTATTCCATATCATCTAACCTTATCAGTTCCATAACCGAGGATACTTTGGGCAACTTATGGATCGGAACGGACGACATGGGCGTTATGCTCCTGGACAGAAAAACAGATACGTTCATCCACTATTACAACACCGAGAAAAACCCTCAGCTTTTAACGGATAACCACATCCAATCCATCTTCACAGACAAAGCCAATAATATATGGGCTGTCAGCCTGAATGGATTTAATATACTGACCTTGGCACCAGAATCGGAAGCTGATCACAAACACAAAGAAAGAACTACGATAATCAAGTATCCTACTTCCGAAAGCTTTCAGCTTTTTGGAGTTGTTGAGGATCCATCCGGCACTATTTGGCTTGGCACCAGTAAAGGCATGAGCAGGTATTTAGGCCTGGACAAACAGGGAAACCATCAGTTTATCAATTATGAAAACGAGTTAATACCATCAGTAAGGCATCTTACCACAAATGACACATCCCTTATTCTTTCCACAGGCAGTTCCCTCATTTCCATGCCTTACAAATCGATAAGCAACAATGAACTCCAGTTCCATTTAGTTAAAAGGCCGGTTCAGGTTTCTCAATTGATCTCCGATAGCAACGGAAATATCTGGTATACCAACAGACGAGGTGTCCACGTGATTTACGAAAATGAAGGAGCACTGAAAACACATGATTTTGCACATGATTGGTCTGACCCGAAAAGCCTTAGCAGCAACATCGCCACCTTTGTGATGGAGGACAACACAGGAATGATCTGGGTTGGGACCAATGGTGGAGGGCTGAACCTTTACAACCCAAAAAGGAGAAGCTTTGACCACCACCGCAGAAATAGTGAAAAAGGAAGCATCTCCTACAACAAAATCCGGTCGATCGAAGAAGACCACCAAGGAAATATCTGGTTTGGAACCGAGGGTGGTGGCATAAACCTGGCACTGAATGATGAAAAGAAAGGGGTGGATTTTGTTAACGGGTTTCAAAATTTTGAGGTGAACCCCAATCAGGAAAACTATGCATTTGCACTTTTAGATGCTTCGTTTGAAAAGAGGCATAGAACATTCATCGGCACGGGATATCTCTCCTTTTTTGAAGCTATAGATCGGGACAAATCTGGAAGATATCACCAATCCACGGTGCAAACGTTTCGCCCCGGCGGGCCTGTGTTCGATTTGTTTCAAGACTCAAAAACCAATATCTGGCTGGCTACCTACGGCAAAGGCCTGTTCCAACTCAAAATGAATGCGAATGGGGATATCATTGGTTCCAGAAACTATACTACTGCAGAGGGCCTTAGTTCCAACATCGTCAGGAGCATAGCCGAAGACAAAAAAGGAAATTTATGGGTGGGTACTGACCATGGACTAAACAAATTGGTTGCCCCGGATTTTGACAAGAAAGAGGTAGAGATCATCGTATACACACATTCAGAAACAGACCCATTGAGTTTGAGTTATGATTATGTAATCCCCATTTTTGTCTCAAAAACCGATAAAATATGGGTTGGGACTTTGGGAGGCGGCTTGAACGGCATTATCCCCGGTACGGGAATAGCTTCCGATCAGTTTGATAGGGTTACGGTCAATGACGGGCTACCAAGCAATGTAATCAAATCGATCGAGGAAGACCAGGATGGAAACCTTTGGATGGGAACCAACAAAGGACTGAGTAAATACAATCCCCTAACCCACCAAATCGTGAACTATGGACTGAGCGACGGTTTGCAAGATGTTGAATTTAGCGAAATGGCTTCCAAGCATTTGAGGAATGGACAAATGATTTTTGGAGGGGTGAATGGTTTCAATACCTTTTTTCCAGACAAAATTGAATCCGACAAAACTGGCGTAAACCTGGTCTTCACAGATTTTACTGTACTCAATCAGGAGATACAGACCGGCAAGGAATTTAATGGACGAGTGCTGCTTAAAGACAACCTGAACCGTCTGGACCGAATTGACCTTACCTACGATGAAAACAGCTTCTCCATTTCATTTGCCGCACTCAACTTCGTGTCGCCGGAAAATAATAAATATGCCTATAAACTGGATAATTTTGATACGGAATGGCTCAATTCAGGCGCGGAGAACCGAACAGCAAAATACACAAACCTGCCAGCGGGATCTTACACTCTCAAAGTAAAAGCCAGCAACGCGGACGGCTATTGGAACAATGATGCCCGAACTATTAAGATCGTTATTTCGCCACCGGCCTGGAACACCTATTGGGCCAGAGCCATCTATATGGGTCTGCTTGTCTTAGGCCTGTGGTTTTTCCGCAAATACACCATCATCACCAATACACGAAAAAATCAATTGCTTATTGAACATTTTCAAAAAGAAAAAATCGAGGAACTCAGTCAGTTGAAGCTCCGCTTTTTCACAAATGTTTCACATGAATTCCGTACTCCTCTTACCCTCATTCTGGGTCTTATCGATCGTCTCAAAAATTCGAAAGACGAACTTCAAGTGCACGAACGTATCACCTATTACGACAAAATCTATCGAAACTCTCAGGTACTGCTCAACCTCATAAACCAACTACTGGATTTCAGAAAAGTAGAACAAGGCAAAATGATCGTGCGTGTAGCACAAGGAAACATTGGAGAATACATCAAGCTGCTGGCCGAGAATTTCAATGAACTTGCAAAAAGAAAGGATATAGAATACACCTATATCTGCGAAAACCCGATCACCGGTTATTATGACAAAGACGTGCTGGAGCGCATGGTGTTTAACCTGTTATCGAATGCTTTCAAGTTTTCGGAAAGGGAAGATGAAATCACGGTGAGCCTGGAAGTGACAGATGAACACATGCTGAAGCTGGATGTGGAGGACACGGGGGCCGGAATGTCCAAAGAGGTGCAAGAGCATGTTTTCGAACGTTTTTCAAGTTCTCAGGCGAAGACCGAATCGGGCTCTGGGATTGGCCTATCCTATACCAAAGCACTCGTAGAACTGTATCATGGAACAATCGCGTTCACTTCAAAGGAAAACGTAGGCACCAAGTTTACGCTACTGCTGCCATACACGAAGGATGCATTTAAGGAGGATACCATACTTGAAAACAATGAAGAATTGACAGAACTCCACAAAGACGTCAATTGGCTCATCGATACCGGCGAACCGGCCTCCCAGAATGGAGATACTGATAGGCTTAAACGGGAAAACAGCATCCTTCTGGTTGAGGACAATGAGGATATCTTGTTTTATCTCAAAGACCATTTTAAGAACAGTTATGTTGTTCACACAGCTCACGACGGGCAGGAAGCGCTGGACATTTGCCTGAAAGAGCACATCGACCTAGTGGTGAGTGACGTGATGATGCCGGGTATGGATGGGTTGGAGTTCTGTGAGAAACTCAAAGATGACGACCGGATCAACCACATTCCCGTGATACTTCTTACAGCAAAAAAATCCACCGACAACAAGGTGAAGGGCTATGAAAAGGGTGCCGATGCGTATATCGGCAAGCCTTTCGAAATGCACGAGTTGGAAACCCGAATGGAGGCCCTCATCTCGTCACGTAAAAAATTACTCAGCAAAATTCGAAAAAACATTGACCTGGAACCATCCGAGATTGAAATCACTTCTCTGGACGAACGCTTCTTGCGGCGCGTGATGGCCTATATCGAAGAGAATATTGGTATGACTGAGTTCACGGTGGATATGCTCGCCCGCGAATGCGGCATGTCGCAACTTCACCTCAATAAAAAACTAAAGGTTCTTGTAGGTCAGACAGCCAATGCTTTCGTGCGTACCATCCGATTAAAACGAGCGGCTCAGCTTCTCGCCAAGGATCGATATTCCGTGAATGAGGTGATGTATGAAGTGGGCTTCATTGATGCCAAATATTTCAGATCCTGTTTCAAAAAGGAATTTGGAATAACACCATCGGATTACCAAAAACAGCATTCGACGGTGGAATAAAACTATTTTTTAGTGCTATAATGAAGATTGGAACCAACTAACCCGGTGATAAACCCATTGCGCAACGGCTATGGGACAGTCTCTTTATTTTTGAGAAGATGTACCCAAACATCTTCTAAAACAGCATCGGAATGTTACACTATTTTACCCATGTTTTCCGTGTGATCGTTATCACGTCCCTTTTTTTTTGGTCGTGTAGCGAAACCAGGCAAAAACCGAATATCATCCTCATCGTCACAGATGATCAGGGATACGGAGATGTGGGTTTCCATGGCAATGAAATAGTCAAAACACCTCGCCTCGACAGGTTTGCCCAAACGGCTTTAGAACTCACCAACTTTCACACGGGTACCACCTGCACTCCCACCCGTGCGGGTCTAATGACAGGACGAAACGCCAATAGAAATGGTGCATGGCATACGATAGCTGGCGCGAGTATCCTCAATTCGGACGAACAAACCATGGCGGAAGTGTTCCAATTGAATGGATACAACACGGCCATGTTCGGGAAATGGCACCTTGGTGACTCGTATCCCTACAGACCGCAGGATCGCGGGTTTCAGGAAGCATTTTATTTAGGCGGTGGCGGGGTGCAGCAAACGCCCGACTATTGGAACAACGATTATTTCGATGATACCTATTTCAGAAATGGCGTTCCAGAAAAAACCAAAGGCTACTGCACAGATGTATGGTTCGATGAGGCCATCAAATACATCACCGGCAACAAGGAAAAGCCCTTTTTCATGTATCTGGCTACTAACGCAGCTCATGGCCCTTTTAATGTTCCCATGGAATACAGGGAAATGTATGAGGATGCTTCGCTGCTCGATCATCAAAAGAATTTTTACGGAATGCTCACCAATCTGGATGACAACTTTGGAAGACTTGAAGACTACCTTAAAACGAATGGTCTTTTAGATAACACGATAATTATCTACACGACAGACAATGGAACCGCTGGTGGAGTGGCCTACAACAAACAGACGCAAGAAACTTTCGGCCACAACCCACTCCGTGGCACCAAGGGTAGTCATTATGAAGGAGGCCACAGGGTTCCTTTTCTAATCCACTGGCCTGAAGGAGGTCTTGTGGGAGGAAAAAAGAACAATGACCTGATCGCACATGTGGATTTACTACCTACATTAACAACCCTCGCAGGCATCCCGTTCGCCTCGGAAAAGCCCCTCGATGGTTCGGATGCCAGTGCGTCACTCATAGGAAAACAACCGTTAACCAACCGCGTGCTGGTGATCGATACACAGCGTGGACAATGGCCAGAGATATACAAGAACCCAACTGTAATGGATGGGGATTGGCGATTGGTCAATCACACAGAATTGTACAACACCGCTGCTGATTTGAACCAAAAAAACAACATTGCCAGTGACCATCCGGATCGGGTAAAAACCATGCAGGATTTTTATGATCAATGGTGGGAATCTACAATTGCCGACTGGAAGCACTCTCCTACATTCATTGGTACAAAAGAGGAAAATCCGGTTTTAATCACCATTCATGACATGCATCCTTACGAAACAAATGGGGATATACCCTGGAATCAGGATTTGATCAGAAAAGGTGAGATGGATACCAAGGGGTATTACGAAATCAAGGTGGCTGAGGCAGGAAAATATAAATTCAGCCTATCGCGTTGGCCGCTGGAAAGTCAACTGGACTTGTCAGCAGAAGTTGAGGAAATTCCAGCCACCAAATCAATGGAAGGTTTAAGCAAAGGAAAAAGCATCGAATTTAAAACAGCGACGATTAAAGTTGGAGAAAAGCAAATGAATGTGGAGGCCAACAACGATTCGCAATCTGCCTCCCTGACGTTGGACCTGGTAGCCGGCGAAACCACATTGGAAGCAAGCTTTCAGACCATTGCCGGATCTTATTTTCCGGCTTATTACATACTCGTAGAACGAATAAATTAAATCTATATGAAAGTGAAAAGCATTCTGTTTCCCAAACTCATTTTATCATTTGCGCTTGCGGCAACACTCTTGTCCGCTTGTTCACCCCAACCAGAACCAACTTCACCCGCAACTTCCAATTCGGCTCAGGATCTATTCTATCATTACTCCATTTGGTATGCTTTTGTAAATCGGGTTTTTGAGGGCAACCTTTCTGCCCGGGAGTTAAAAACCAAAGGAGACATTGGACTGGGTTCGTTTAGTATGCTCGATGGAGAGCTTATTATGTTGGACGGCATCCCCTATCGAGCCACAGACGATGGGAAAGTCTCCATTGCCGACGATGATGCGAAAATCATCTATGCCAATGCCACCTTTTTCGATACAGAAAAAACCTTTGAAATGGCCAATGTACCAAGTTATGATTCTCTCAGAAAGTCCATCAATACTCAAATGGTCTCAAAGAACATTTTCTACGGATTTAAGATAACCGGAGTATTTGAATACATCCAATGTGGTGGGCTTGAGAAACAGGAAAAACCCTTTAACAAGGGCTTGGATATCCTTATACCCGAAAGACCCATATTCGAAGGAGAAAATGTAAAAGGAACGCTGGTCGGTTTTTTCTGTCCTGACTTCATCGGACAAATCAATGTGGCTGGTTATCATCTTCACTTTATATCAGACGACCGGAAGCTGGCCGGACACGCCATGGAGCTAAAGGCCAAAAACCTCAAAGTGGAAATGGACTATATGTATGAGTACCAGTTCGTTTTGCCGGAAACCGCAGATTACCTGAATGTCGGTTTCGAAACGGAATTTCAATATCAGAAAAAATAATTCAATTACAACGATGACTCAACCTGCCCCCTTTTCCTTTTATTTCGCATTGCTAATTTCGTTTCTGGCGTTTTCCTGTACAGAAAACAAAGAAATCAGCCTTTCATTGGACACATCCATACCTCAGGTTGCCTTTGCCCGGGAGAGTCTGACTCAAGCCCTCAGCGCACAACACTATGAAATAAATCAAGAAGCGAAGTTTAGGATAAGAACTGCTCTGGATAGTTCATGTTGCGAAAAAGAGGGGTTTAAGATCGTTTCTAATGATAAGGAAACAACTATCAACGCGGCAGATGCGAATGGGCTCATGTATGGAGTGCTGGAACTGGCAGAATTAATTGCCGGAGGCGAAAAACTTAATTCAATCAACGTTGCTGATAAACCCTATATCGTGCGACGTGGCATCAAATTTAACATTCCATTAGATGCACGTACAAATACCTTTGACGATGGTGGCGATGCTGCCCAAAAGAACATTGCGGAAATGTGGAATCTGGATTTCTGGAAACAATTTTTTGACAATATGGCCCGAAACAGGTACAACGCCATCAGCTTCTGGAATGCCCATCCATTTTCGTCTATGGTGAAGTTAGAAGACTATGGGGATGTGGCGCTAAACAACGTATGTGGTACCAGTATCGACCCTCAAAAAGAACCAGGTGCATGGCTAAAATCTGAAATGCCGAGTAAAAAAATCATGGAGAACCTGGTCGTACTGAAAGAGATTTCGATCGACGATAAAATCAAATTTTGGCAAGAGGTGATGGCTTATGCCAAATCACGGGGGATAGAGGTTTACTTCATCACCTGGAACATTTGCCTGAATGGTGCTGCCCCTCCCGGAGACAATGAAGAAACTGTGGGCGAAGTAGGTAAATACGGAATTACCAATGATTTCAAAAACCCGATCAGCATAGATTATATGCGTAAATCTGTGAAGCAATTCATTTTAACCTACCCGGATCTGACTGGAATTGGAGTAACAGCAGGTGAAAATATGCGCACGCCAATGGTGGATGAGGATAGAGAAAAGTGGCTTTGGGACACCTATGGTGAAGGGATTATGGATGCAAAACGAGAACATCCCCAGCGAGAAGTTCGGTTTATCCATCGGTTCTGGTGGACAGATGCAGAAAAAGTGATGAAGTATTGGGGCAACTATCCGGATTCCTTTGAGATGAGTTTTAAATATTCAAAGGGCCACATGTATTCAGGAGAAAATCCACCTTTCGCAAATCCCTTATTGGAATGGATGGCCCCACTCAACCTGAAATCCTGGTGGAACATGAGAAACGATGACATCTACATGCACCGCTGGGGCGATCCTGAATTTGCCAGCGCTTATATCAAAAACATGCCACTTGAGCAGACAGCAGGTTATCACATGGGATCGGACGGATATTGTTGGGGGCGAGAATTTATTAGTAAAAACCCTGACAATCCTCGCCAGCTTGAAATTGATAAACACTGGTATCAATTTCTACTTTGGGGACGCATGGGATACAATCCGGATATTCCGAATGATCGTTTCATTAGCATCATCCAATCAAAATTTCCTGACACAGACGCCAGTATTCTTTTCACGGCATGGCAAAATGCATCTAAGATTATCCCTCAGGTTACAAAATTCCACTGGCGCGACTGGGATTATCATTGGCAACCGGAATTGTGTATGTCCAGCGGAGGCAAGGGTTTCCAAACGGTCGAACATTTCATTAACAACCCCACCATGGAGGGATCGGGTATTATTAACATCAAGGAATACAATGCACTCATAGTTGCCAAACAAAGTACCGATCTGGTTACACCAGAGCAGATAGCCAATCGCCTTACACTTTTCGCTGCATCCACCCTCGAAGCAGTTGGGAAATTGAACATAGAGGCAAACAACAAGGAATTGAATGAGACCTTCAAAGACATTGAGGCCATGGCCTATCTGGGCGACTATTATTCCCACAAAATCCGCGGGGCAATCAGTCTGGAATTTTTCAAACTTACGGGTGATGAAAAACACAGGGAAGAGGCCGTGCAACACTTAACAAATGCCTCAGTGTCTTGGAAGAAATACAAGGAAATTGATTTCCCGAGGTATGATAAACAGTTTTTATCCAGGCTCAATAAACTAGCAGATTTCGAAGAGCGACAGCTTCGAGTGGACGAAGACATTGACCTGGCAATAAATGCAACAACTTATGCAAATAATTAACAAAGTAGCTTATTCCTTTATTCTATTGCTAACTACGCTAGTGGTCTTTTCACAACAACCCAATGTGATCGTTATACTGGCAGACGATATTGGGACGGGTGATATTTCCTATTATCAAAAGCTCTACGAAGGAAAAGTAGTGGTGGAAACGCCGAATATTGACAAATTGGCCCAGTCAGGTGTTGTCTTCACCAATGCGCATTCGCCTGCTGCCCTTTGCGCTCCTTCCCGATATGCCGTCATGACGGGCAACTACAATTACCGCAGCTTTGCTCCCTGGGGAGTATGGGGAGCATATGAAAAATCGCCGCTGGAAGACGATGGACTCACATTAGGCAAACTGATGAAAAATGCGGGTTATGCCACTTCCTTTTTCGGCAAGTGGCACATGGGTGGCGATTGGAACAGGCTAAGTGACTCGACCGAAATCTACCGTGGACCAAGATACAAACCAGAGTTGGACATTGACGTTACCCGGCGCATCGGTGGAGGCCCGCATCAAAACGGATTTGACTACTCGTTTCTGTTGCCTTCTGGCGTACAGGACGTTCCTTACATGGTGCACGAAAACGACCGATGGTTGCCGCTTCAGCCAGATTCTGAAATTGGTTACATCTCACAGGAAAAGATGAGCGAAATTGGCGTGACACTCGATAAATCGGAAGGTCTTGGAGACCTCAACTGGGATCCGCATCTGATCGGCCCCATGCTCGCCAATAAAGCCGTGACATACATCGAAAAACAGGCAAAAGCTGACAAGCCGTTTTTCCTCTACTACTGCTCGCAGGCAGTGCACCTGCCGCACACTCCCCCGGACAGCCTGAATGGCACCAAGATAGCCGGAAGCACCGGTGTGGCGCACATGGACATGATCGTAGAGCTCGACCAACAGATAGCCATGATGGTAGCTATGCTCAAGAAAAAAGGGATTTACGAAAATACGCTGATCATTTTCACCTCTGACAATGGCGGCCTAACCCGACCTGAAACATTGGCAACCGGGCATCAACCAAGCAGCATATTCACTGGAGGAAAGAACAAAATTGAAGAAGGTGGGCACAGGGTTCCATTTATCGTATCCTGGCCGGCCAAAATCAAGACCAACCGAACAAATCAACCAGCTATAGGACTGGATATACTTGCTACACTGGCAGCTTTGACAGAGCAACAAATACCAGAAGGACAGGCTGTGGATTCCTATGACCTGCTTCCGCTGATCTACAATAAAAAGAAGGCAAAAGGTCATCCCGACATGATCATTCAAGGCGGTACCGGTCGGGAAGCAGCCATTTATGACGGCAGTTGGAAACTGGTCATTCAATTTGACCCAAAGGACAAAACAGACCAAACGCGCACACCAAAAGCATTATATAATCTGGATGTGAACATCAAAGAAACCCCGGAAAACAACCTTATCGATCGCTTCCCGGAAAAAGCCCAGATACTTTTTGACCGTTACAATGAATTACGAGACAAGTCAACAACCAAAATGTAAACCTCATTCACTACCCCTTTCAACCCTTTTCACAAAACTAGCATGAACAAAATCAACCTCTATCTGTCCTTAATATGTGTGTTCCTCGTTATCGGTTGCAGCAACCCGGGAAGCAACATCGCCGATCAAAACTTCAACAAGGGCTGGCGTTTTATAAAAGCCGAATTGGATGCCAAAGAAACCTCCTACGATGATAGCCAATGGCAGCCGATAAGCCTGCCACATGATTGGGCTATTTTTGGTCCATTCAGCACAGAGCACAATGCACGAACGGGTGGTCTTCCCGTCACCGGGATGGGTTGGTACAGAAAACATTTTACCGTTGATTCGGACATGAAAGGCAAAGTTGTTTCAGTCGAATTTGACGGGGCAATGAATGACGCTTATGTCTGGGTGAATGGAGAACTGGTTGGAAATCGCCCGTTTGGCTACATGGGTTTTGAATTTGACATAAGCAAACACGTGAAGTTTGGGGGAGAAAACGTGATAGCCGTGCGGCTAAACCCCAAAGATCTCAGCAGCAGGTGGTACCCTGGTGCTGGTCTCTATCGAAATGTTAGAATCAAATACAATGAACCCATACACATAGCCCAATGGGGTACTTACATCACTACCCCTTCTATTTCAAAAGAAGAAGTGAAAGTCGACATCCAAACAACCATTAACAATGCTGGAAATAAGCAACAAACAATCACGCTGAAAACAGTCATTATTGACGATTCTGGAGCTGAAATAACATCTTCTTCACAAGATGTTACTTCATCAGCAGGTAAAAGCATTGCTACCACAATCCTGACCATCGCCAATCCGACTAATTGGGACATTGAAAATCCCTATCTCTACAAAATGGTGTCTCAAATCATCATTGGACAAACTGTAATTGATGAATATGAATCTTCCTTTGGAGTAAGAACGCTGGAAATCACCAGTAATGACGGACTGATTTTGAATGGTCGCAGAGTGAATCTAAATGGCGTATGCATGCACCACGACATGGGGCCGCTTGGCTCAGCAGTAAGCTACCGAGCCATAGAGCGACAAATGCAAATCATGCAAAGTATGGGGGTAAATGCCCTCAGAACAAGCCACAACCCTCCCGCCCCCGAGATGCTGGAAATATGCGACAAACTGGGTATTCTTGTTATTGTGGAAGCCTTCGATGAGTGGGCCATGGGTAAAGTGGTGAACGGCTACAATAACTTCTTTGCCGAATGGCATGAACGCGACCTCAGAGACATGATCAAACGTGACCGAAACCACCCGTCAGTGATTATGTGGAGCATCGGTAACGAAATATTGGAACAATCCAAGGAAGACGGTTGGGTACTTACCAAAGAACTCACTGACATCTGTCACCATGAAGACCCTACCAGAAAAGTAACCATCGGTTTCAACTACTACCCTGCTCCTTTCAAAAACAAATTAGCCTATCAGGTGGATGTTGTGGGCATGAACTACTGGCCATTGGAATACGATGACATCAAAGAAGCTAATCCAGACATGATCATTTACGGTTCGGAAACTTCATCGCAAACCAGCAGCCGTGGCATCTACCATTTGCCCATAGAAGCAAAAGAACAACACGAAACTGGTCATGCGTCGAGCTACGACGTGATCGTTGGGCCACCTTGGGCTTACGCACCAGACATGGAATTTGAACAGCAGGAAAAGAACACATTTTCTTTAGGTGAATTCATCTGGACAGGATTTGATTATCTTGGAGAACCAACACCTTATGGAGGCAGAGACAATTCTACACATGGCCATTGGAACGACGACTGGCCATCGCACTCCTCCTACTTTGCTCCAGTGGATCTGGTTGGATTCCCGAAAGACAGGTATTATCTCTATCAAAGCCAGTGGACAACCGAACCGATGGTGCATGTGCTGCCACATTGGAACTGGGAAGGAATGGAAGGTAAAAGGATTCCTGTCTATGCCTACACAAACGCAGAGGAAGTGGAGCTTTTCGTGAATGGAAAATCAAAAGGAAAAAAAGTAAAAGGCAAAGACCTCACCACCATCCCAGCCGAATATCATAGCTATAAAGAAACCACGTTTAAAACCCCCTACCGACTGTCATGGGAAGTGCCTTATGAAGCCGGAGAGCTGAAAGTGGTTGCTTACACAAATGGAAAGGCTGTTGCAACCAAGACAGTAAATACATCCGGTAAACCTGCCGGTATTCGACTAGAAGCTGATCGAAACAGCATTCAAGCGGATGGTCTTGACTTGAGTTATATAGCAGCGACTATCGTGGATGCCAATGGCATTCCTTGTCCGAATGCGGCCAATATGGTCAACTTCGAGATTGAAGGAAATGGAACCATTGCTGGTGTTGGAAACGGTGATCCTCGTTCACTCACCTCTTTGAAAGGTAGTCATATGGAGGCCTTTACAGGAAAACTCATGTTGATTATTCAATCTTCAGAAGCCGCTGGTGAAATACGAATCACCGCAAGTGCTGAAGGAATGAAGGATACTCAAATAGTGATACAATCTACCAATTAAGATGAAGTACGCATTAACAGTTTTATCAGCGTTGTACATGTTGAATGTCAACGCGCAAAATCCACTTGTTACACACATGTTCACTGCAGACCCGACTGCTAGGGTTTTTGATGGTAAACTATACATCTACCCTTCCTCGGATGTTGTACCTCCTGAGGGTATTGAAGCGCCCCGTTTCTGTATGCCGGGATACAATGTCTTTTCGCTGGAAAATGGAGCAACATGGAAGGATCATGGGAACATCCTGGATCATAACGATGTGCCATGGGGAGCAAAAGATGCCTACGCCATGTGGGCTCCCGATTGCATCAAAAAAGGGGATACCTACTATTATTACTTTCCTGACAAGGCCATCAACGACGATGCATTTCGACGAATTGGTGTGGGCACATCCAAAAGTCCTACCGGTCCCTTCAAATGGGAAAAAAGCTTCATCCCGGCCGTAAGTGGAATAGATCCTGGGTTGTTGCTGGACGACAATGAGAAAGCTTACCTCTATTTTGGTGGTGGCGAAGAGCTTTTTGTTGCTCCCTTAAAAGCAAACATGAAAGAACTATTAGCTAAACCCATCAAAATAGAGGGATTACCAGCTGGTTATAAGGAAGGGTCTTTTGTCTTCAAAAAGGATGGAATCTATTATTTCACCTTCGCACATGTATTTGCGCAGGAAGGATACACCATTGGCTATGCTACGAGCGACAATCCCCTGGGGCCATTCATCTATCGTGGCAAAATAATGGACAATATCTCCAATGGAACGAATCACCACTCTATTGTAAATTATCAGGATCAATGGATTCTTTTTTACCATTGGTGGGACATCAGCGGATATAACAAACTCCGATCTATGCGGGCAGATTACATGGTCTTTAACGACGATGGATCTATCAAAAAGGTGAAACCTACCATGCGTGGAATCGGCACACCTACTGTTGGCGATACGATACAAGTCGATAGGCACAGCTACATTCAGGGGGCTAGTACGTCCTTTGTAGGAGGAAATGAACCCGACGGCTGGATGGTTTGCGATACCAAGCCAAATGGGTTTGTGAAATTCGATCGGGTAGATTTTGGCGAAAAAAAAGGCAAAAACATACAAGCACGTATTGCATCCGGTCAGCGAATTGGTAGCTTTGAAGTGCATCTGGATAGCAACAATGGACCTTTGGTTGCCGAATTTACCGTAACAAGCACTGGAAGTTGGAATGACTGGACCACTCTGACGGCCGAGCTATCCGAAGAAGCAAATGGAATCCACGACCTTGTAGTTGTCTTCAAGTCGGAATGGGGACTTGAAAAAATTGTAAATCTCAACTGGCTATTAATCAATTAGTTTTTAATGAAGAATCCGCATTTAACGCTTATCAAAAGCTTGTGTCTTTCTGCACTCTTTACACTCCTTTTTTTATCCTGCCAGCAACCCGAAGTACGACAAGCTGCCTACGAAAAACCGGCAATTGATCCAGATCCAGCCGTGAACTTTCTCTCACCGGAGGAAAGTATGAAACATTTTCACCTGCCCAAAGGCTACCACATGGAACTAGTGGCCAGTGAACCCATGATCAATGAACCAGTAGGAATAGCCTGGGATGCCGATGGTAAACTCTACGTAGCGCAGATGGACACCTACATGCAGGACATAGACGGCACCAATCAGGACATGCCATGGAGTAAAATCATGCTGCTGGAAGACACGGACAATGATGGGAAGATGGACAAAAGCACGGTCTTTATTGATAGCCTGCTGCTGCCAAGGGTTATCCTTCCCCTGGATGGCCGCCTGATCGTGAGAGAAACCTACAAACAGGATTTCTGGAGCTACCGCGATACGGATGGAGACGGTGTGGCAGATGAAAAAATCCTGCTACTCAAAGACGATAACATCAACCGCGCCAACCTGGAACATCAGGCCGGAAACATGACCTGGAACATCGACAACTGGCTCTACCTTTCCCGCGACCAACTGCGCTATCGCTTTGTGAATGGGACACTCAAAACGGACACCATGCAAAGCCCACCATCCGGACAATGGGGATTGACGCAGGACGAAACCGGAAGGTTGTATTACTCTTCGGCAGGTGGAGAAACGCCTGCACTGGGTTACCAAATACACCCGGTATACGGTGATCTGGAAATGAAAGGAAAGTGGGAAGACGGATTTGAAGCGGTTTGGCCCATCATCGGCACACCCGATGTGCAGGGAGGTTTGCGACGACTGAGAGAAGACGGCACACTCAACCACTTCACCGCCTCGTGTGGTCAGGAAATCTTTCTTGGTGATCAACTCCCGATGTATGGAGACCTCTTTATCCCTGAGCCTGTGGGGCGACTTGTACGACGGGCGAAGGTGGAGAATATCAACGGCAAGGTTGTATTGAGCAATGCCTACGAAAAATCGGAGTTTCTGGCATCTACGGACGCCAACTTCCGTCCGGTAGATACCAAAACGGGCCCTGACGGTTGCCTGTATGTGGTGGATATGTATCGTGGCATTATCCAGGAGGGAAACTGGGTGCGCAAAGGCAGCTTCCTTCGTCCCGTAGTGGAGCGAAAAGAATTTGACAAAAACATTGGAAAAGGACGAATCTACCGCATCGTACACGATGAGTACGTGCCGACAAAGACGGAAAAACTGCTCGATAAATCAGCAGAAGAACTCCTGCCCTATTTGAAACACCCGAACGGCTGGTACCGCATGAATGCACAAAAGCTGATCGTACTGAAGGGCGACCTTTCAGTCGTTCCAGCCTTGAAATCATTGGCCATAGAAACCGCTCCATGGTTTGGATCGAAAGAGGTGGATTTCGGTATTCAACGGGTACATGCGCTATGGACCCTGGCAGGATTGGACGCTTTGGACAAAGACTTGCTACTGGAATTGCTCGAAGATGAAGATCCGCGCGTACGTGCTGCCGCCATCCGAAACTGCGAACCCTATCTGGAAGAGAACGATTCGAAGGTCATTCGCCTCCTCGCGGGGCTGATAGATGACCCGGACAAAACGTACAGATCCAACTTGGCCTATCCATGCGCTCCAGCAAAACACCGGAAGCCAAAGCAGTGATTTATGAGTTGATGAAAAACGATCGTCACAACATGGTGATTGCCTACACGGGCGAAGAAGGATTGAAGGAAGTGCCACCGGCCATCGAACAGCTCAGCAAAAAACACGCACTGCTCAGTTCGAACCAAAAGCGATTACTCATCAACGGATATAAAATTTACACCGGCTTGTGTGTCGACTGCCACGGCAAAGGCGGTGTGGGTATAGGTAACCTCGCTCCGCCTCTTGTAGGCTCCCCACGGGTCACGGGCTATCCGAAGAACCTCATTCGAATCCTGCTCAATGGCCTGCAAGGCCCTTTGGATGGCAAGGAATATCAGGGAACGATGATCCCAATGAAAGAGCACGACAATGAATGGATTGCTTCCGTGCTCACCTACATCAGAAAAGAGCTAAATGACGAATCACCAATTGTGCCCTGGCAGGTAAACAGCGTGCGCAACGAAGAAAAGAACCGCGAAGACTTCTGGACGCTGGAAGAACTGACCGGAAAGAAATAACCTTTAAATTCAAGCCAAAAAAGATTTAGCCATGCTTAGAAACAAAACCCTTTTGTTCGCTACCCTGCTTGTTGCCCTATTTAGCTGCGGCAGCTTGATAGCCTCCACTGCTTTAGGCAAAAAGAAGATAAAGGTGCTGATTGTGGATGGTCAAAACAACCACGAAAACTGGCCGGCAACTACTTCGATCATGAAGCAATACCTGGAGGAAACGGAGCTGTTTGAAGTAACTGTAAGCCGAATGGCATTTACCTGGAAGGGGGACGATCTCATTCCTAAATATCCCATCGCGGGCCTGCCAGCTACCACACCGGTAGAAAAACCTGTCACCGATCCGGAATTCAAACCTGACTTCTCGAACTACGACGTGGTTATTTCCAACTTCGGATGGAATGCCGCTTCCTGGCCGCTGGAGACACAGCAGGCACTGGAGGCATTTGTAGCGAAGGTGGATTGGTCGTGGTGCATGCCGCCGACAATTCATTCCCCGAATGGGTGGAATACAACAAAATGATCGGCCTGGGTGGCTGGGGCGGACGCACCGAAAAGGATGGCCCCTATGTGTACTACAACAACGATGGGAAACTCATCCGCGACACGCAAGCCGGAAACGGGGGCGCACACGGGCCGCAAAGCGAATATCAAATCCAGATCCGCAACAGCGACCACCCCATCACCAAAGGCATGCCCCCACTGTGGATGCATGCCAAAGACGAGCTCTACAACAAACTGCGCGGACCGGCGGAAAACATGGACGTTTTGGCCACTGCCTATTCGGATGAAAACAACAAGGGAACCGGACGCCACGAGCCCATCCTCATAGCGCTGACCTACGGCAAAGGCAAAATCTTTCATACTCCTATGGGGCACGCCAACTACTCGGTGGCCTGTGTGGGCTATATCACTTCACTACTGAGAGGGACGCAGTGGGCCGCCACCGGCAAGGTGACCATCCCCATTCCTGAGGACTTCCCCACAGCAGAGGTATCGAGCAGCCGGGAGGTTCGGTAGGGCTTTAGCGCTGCGCTGACTATAGTCCACAGTCCACAGTTAATAGTCAATAGTCAATAGACCATCGACTTTTAGCTATTGGCTGTTGGCTATTAGCCTTTCGCTTTTTTTCGCTGGACGCTAGACGCTAACCGCAGACCGCTAACCGCTGGGCGCTCCCTTGCCCTTACGGGTGTTATCACCCGCGAGCACTCAGCCATTGCCGGAGTTATCTCTGGCAATCATCAACCACCACATACACAACATAACTGCTGATCATGGGTGTGAAAATGGCTAAAACATCCTCATCAATGGCGTGTTTGTTAGAGAAACTCCAACAAAGGCGAATATTTTCACCAAAAAATCAATTAGCAGGTTGATGATCATAGCTCAAGGATTCTTTGAGTTTCCATTGGCCCTCAACGATCAGATACAAATGAGTGAAACGCGCGACACCCGTTTTCACATCGTGTTTGCCGGGTTCTCGAAGATAGAAATAATGAACGCCGTGCTGAATGGCGCCATAAAGCTCCCCATTTGAATACATCGGGAATACCTCCAGACTACCTTCCTTTAACTTTCTAATGTGTTTTAAGTCCGGATTGCCACACAAGTTTTTTTTTGTGTTTTCAAAGAATTTCGTCCGATCCTGAATTCCGCTTTGGTCGTGATAAAAGGCCAAATCAGGGTGGATGACTTCCTCCAAATAGGCCATGTCGCAATTGTTGAAACCGCACGCAAAGAAGAGGCTATCTTGTTTTTTCAGGTCAAGAAAGAGCTCAGAATTTGAGGAGACTTGAGCGAAAAGAGGAGATGTGGAAAGAGCAAGCAGTATGGATAAGTAATTTTTTTTCATTCACTCGTCAACGGAGAACTTTTCAGAGGGTTGGATATTTTTCCGTCTTTATATGTGTACAATTTTGCAAGGGCAATTATTAAACCCAAAATTGTCATTAGGAATTCTAAGTTGGGACAAAAGGCCAGCTAAAATTGGATTACTATCCCAAATTCTCTGAAATCATTTTCTTCTCTTCATACTGAGTGAAAGGTTGAGCAGTTTTTGATTGCCCGAATTAGTGATGTAGCCTCCTTTGGCGAATATTTTGTATCGCAAAGTTTTGAGTTGGTGGAGTTTGTCACTGCCCACAACTGCCTGCTTGAATAGGTTCATAATTTTGTAAGCGATCACGATGAAATTCAAGGCTGCCTCTGTGGCACCAAAATCTCAGCCATTGCCGGAGTTATGTCCGGCAATCACTCAACTGCAACATTCACAACATAACTGCTCATCATGGGTGTGAAAATGGCTAAACATCCTCATCAATGGCTTGTCTGTTGGAGTCTTTCACAAACCCAAGACACTAGGCCTCCTTCCCTAGCTTATGCAAACCGGCAAAGGAATAGGCCAGGTTTTCTAAATAGGCCGAAGCATTCGCAAAGGCATCCTGCTGGCCTTTGGCCAGAGCCATGATTTCCTGTGGTGGGAATGAGGACAGTTTAGCGCATGCCACCTCGCCCAATGTCTCCTCACCAGCAAAAAGAACCACCTCTTTTGCATGTCTTTTGGTCATTCGACACACTCCGTCGATCACCTTGCCTTGCAGCGATTGTTGATCAAGGCGTCCCTCGCCGGTAATGACCAAATCTGCACGCTCCACTTGTTCTTCAAATGCTGTCAGCCGCATGATTTCATCGATCCCCGATTTGACGGATGCACCCACAAAAGCTACCAAACCTGCGGCCAAACCGCCTGCCGCCCCACCTCCTACGATCCCACCCACTTCTACAGACAAATCCCTACCGATGGCCCTAGCCATGTTTTTCAGTCCATCATCCAACCGGGCAATGGCTGCATCGTCAGCGCCTTTTTGCCGGGCATACACATGTGCCGCTCCGTTTGGCCCGTACATGGGGTTTTGTACATCGGTCAGTAGCGTAAACCGGACATCCGCAAAGCCTGGCCTTGCGGGTCGCACGATTCGGTCGATCTTTAGCAGGTTCTTACCTATTGGCTGCAATTCACCACCCGCCTGATCCAGAAAACGATATCCCAGGGCGGCAGCAATGCCCATCGCTGCGTCGTTGGTAGCACTCCCTCCAAGAAACAAGACAATCTCTTTGGCTCCTCCGGCCAGGGCTTCCCGGATCATCACACCGGTTCCGTAGCTGCTCGTTTCCTCGGCATCCCGCTCGCCTTCCGACAGCAGCACCAAACCCGAGGCATGCGCCACCTCAATAAACGCCCGATGCTCGGCAACAAAATAGTTGGCGTTGATGGGTCTGCCCAACGGATCAGCAACCCGACATGAAACCGCATTTAGATGCATAAAATTAGCCAGCACATCCAACGATCCATCCCCCCCATCGGCAAGCGGATGAAATGCCAATTCGAGAGAGGGATTGAGTTTCAGAAGTCCACGACCGATCGCCCGGCACACCTGCAGCCCAGTTAAGGTTCCTTTGAATTTATCGGGGGCAATGAGAATCTTCTTGGCTTTTTCTAACATGTAGATAAGAGTGGAAATTAGTAAAAAAAAAGACATTGACCGATAGGTTTGACTACCTAAATGGAATTCACCTTTCGCCTGCACTCACTCCATTAATTGCCTCAACCAGCGGCTCGTAGATTAAGTCCTACCATGTCCCTACAAGCAGACGGGGCAACCCTTTGCATCGCCCTTCCATTAGCTCATTAAATACCTTTGGTTCAGTCTTATCGCAGGGCTTTGAGGAGCAAGCCGGGCCGAAACCAAACAATCTGTATGACAACCATTACGAAAACATCCATTTTCACTATTTGCCTGATCACCATCCAACTGACTCTTGCGCAAACAGCACCAACATTTAATGCCGATGAAGACCCTTCCCCAAAAGGCAAAAAATGGGAACTGGTGCCTACCCTTTCTGATGAATTTGATGGAAATTCTTTGGATGAGGTGAAGTGGAAAAACACGGATCCCAGCAGGTGGGTAGGTCGCGCTCCCGGTATATTCAAGACGGATGTATCAACCGTGAGCGACGGCAATTTGAAAATGCTCAATTATTTACTCCCTCAAAAGGAAGTAGTAAATGGAAATGAGTTTACCCATGCGGGAGGCCATCTTATTTCGCGAAACAAGGGACAGGTTGGGCAATACTTCGAATGCCGCATGAAGGCAAACAAAACCTTTATGTCTTCCACTTTTTGGCTGATTAGCTATGCCAATGAGAACGAAGGATGTGACCGACGCGTCACCGAGTTGGACATTCAGGAATGTGTTGGTGAACTGAATACTACAGCTTCATGGGCTTCCTCATTTGATCAATCCATGCACTCCAACACCCATAGCCGAAACGTGACTTGCAGTGAGCCAACAGGTTCCAAAGGAGGCAATGCAGCAACACCCACCAAAGTGTACGAAGACTATCACGTATATGGGGCCTGGTGGAAAAGCCCAACAGAAATCCATTTTTTTCTTAATGGGAATCACGTAAACACCGTAACTCCGGTAGCTGAGTTCAGTCTGCCGATGTACATCAAACTGGTAACAGAAACCTACGATTGGAACCCCGTACCCGCCGATGGAGGAATGTCGGGAAGCGAAGCAGAACGAACCACATCTTACGATTGGGTTCGAGTCTGGTCAATGGTAGATGCTCCAGAGGAAGAAGAGGAAGAAAAAGAGGAAGAGGAAGAGATCATACTTGGTAACGCTACCGGCGGTAGCTCGATCTACCCAAACCCCTTGCGAACCGGGATGCTTGTTGCCATAGAAACGTATGGTAACGAACCCTTCACCGTGCAAATCTTCAATCTGGGCGGTCATGTGGTTTATGGTCAAAACAATGTACCAGTATCCGACCGAACGCTCATTAATCTGACGGGCATTTCCAGTGGCATCTATCTGGTAGAATTGAAAACGAAGAGCGAAAGCACCTTTCATCGACTGGTGGTGGAATAACTACTGGATTGACAATTCCAAATTGACTCAAGTGATTAAGTTCTTTTACTCAAAAACAACCAAGCTTTCACCCTCTCAATTAAACTACTACCGGCTTGAATCCGGTAGATTTGGAAACCGACTGTAAGTCGGCTTAAGGTTGGCCAATTTCAAAATCCCCATCTTCTTTTTCAATGTCTTGATTCTTAATGTATTCCATAATTACCTCATCGGTAACATTACCAGAACTCGCAGCAAAATAGCCACGCCCCAAAGATGTCTTCCCCAAAACTGCTTAGACAATGTTTTGAACTCCGAAAGCAGTTTCCTCGAACTTTTACCTTTCAATAGCTGAACCAAATGACTCACTGAAATATGCGGTGGTACTGAAACAAAAAAATGCACGTGATCTGAAGAAATATGTCCTTTCAGAATTTCAACATCATTTGTCTTGCATATTTGCCTAATGAGTTCACGCGTTCTTTTAGCTACTTCACCGGACATTACCCTTTTTCTGTATTTAGTAATCCAAACCAAATGGTACTTTAAGTCATAAAGACTATGGGAGGTCTTTCGATAATGCTGCATCTATCAAAGATAGCAACCAATTCAAACTAAAGTCTTCGCCTAAAGGCGAGGGATTTTCTCCCATTCCCCGAAGGAGACATTAAGAGTTTCATTTCCACTCGCTCAACTCAAAGGCATTCAACCAAATACCCTTCCCTTCTTTTCCATTGAAGTTGATTTTAACGGGGTTTATTCCGTCGGATTCAAAAACCACACGCATCATACCCGGTTGCGCCCATTGCATCTCTCCTCCGTCCGTTACGGTTGCTTTCACCTCCTTATCACCGATCAGATTTGGCGAAGAAAGGACTATCTCCTTTTCATAGGGCAATTGATGCACGGTAAGCGTCTTCAATTTTTCTTTGTTGGGATCCATGGAGTCAGAATTGCTTCGGGGAGCATGGTGCCACGTGGTAAGCTTATAACTTCCTTTTGGAAGGTTTTCGAGCACCAAATTGATCCCTTTATCATCTATAGCGATGACACCATCTCCGTAAGCAAATCCGTATTTTCCAATCACATTCATTTCGCCCAACCAGCGGATCAAACCATCTTCTGAGCCTTTTTCAAGACTAGCAACCGCTCCATCAAATGCTTGAAATGCGTAATCCACTTCTTTATCATCTGCCCCATTCCAGTATTTCCATCCAAATTGCCGCAATTGATCCATGGCCCCAATATCTACCCGTTCGTTCCTGAAATCGTATATCGGGAGCGCTCCCTTAGCCACTTCGTCTAATGAAGCAGGCACAGTTTTGGTCTTGGCATTTCCAGTTTTCAGTCCCTTTGAGCTGGCGATAACGGCAATCTCAGATGCGCTCTTACCGGCACGAATCAAGGCGGGAGCTACCCCATATTCGGTAAACATAGGATTGGCATTGATATCCGCTTGATCCCCAACAACTGTGGCATCCCCCTTTAGGGTAAAGTTGATCAGATTAGTGGCATCCGGGATCGTTGTTCCATTCTTGTCAACCACCGTGGCATAAACCATCAGAATATCCGTTCCATCTGCAACAAATGACCTTCCTAGCGTATCCAACCTCAGCTCGATTTTATATGGCTTGCCTGGTGTTTGCCGGATAGTTTCAAGCACTTTTCCATCCTCGAAATAGGCTTTCGCAACCAACTTACCCGCTTCGTAGCTTACCTTTTCAAAGTGAAAAGGCGGGTAATCCAGCCCGATGTATACCGTATCTGCACTAGGCTTTTGCCTTCCTAAAGATTTACCATTCACAAAAAGCTCCACTTCCTGGGCATTGCTAAAAACAGTGATATTTTCAGTATTCGGCACCCAATTGTTTTGAACGAATAAAAAAGGTTCCTCCTTCAACTCAGCTTTATACCATTGATATTCAGGACGAGGATATCTGAAGATCGTCATCATGCCGCTGCGTGTCCTATCCAGCTTATCCCTGGACTTATTGTGAGTCGGATGAAAGGTGTAATACGCATGGGCCGTCCAGGAAATCAATCCGGTCATCATTGGATCTTGCTTAAATGGTGCAACTGCGGCTGGCCCTACCCTGCCTTCCATGGCAAACATGGGTTCCGATCGATCCCAGATAAATGGCCCATAAAGCATGTTGGCATTAATGTCTGTTAGGCCGGAAGATTGCCAGCCTGTCCAGCGTGCGCCCTGTGAGGCGGTCAATCGTGTTGGGTCTTCCTGCTTCACTGTATTGTGTATTTGCGGAACATAGCCCCGATGGTTGACCCCTGCCCCCCACATAACAATCGAAGGATGATTCCGATGGTTTCTGATCATGGTTCGGGCAGCCTGATCCACATTGCTCCACCATTCGTCGTTTTGCGAAATGGAAATCCAGGTAGGTGCCTCTTCATAAACCAAAATACCAAGCGCATCGCACGCATCGATCAGCGCATTGTCCTGAGGGTAATGCGCCGTGCGCATGATGTTAAAACCAAACTCCTTGAATTGCAACATATCTTTGTAATGCAAAGAATTGGGCACTGCATCTCCGATATAGGGATATTGCTGGTGTCGGTTCATCCCGATGAGTTCAATAGGTTTGCCATTAAGAATAAACCCTCGAACCGGATCCAGTTCAAATTTCCTGAGACCAATTTTCGTTTCTACAAAATCCAATTCCTTACCATCCACTACAACCACACTATTCACCCTGTATAAGTACGGATCATCAATACCCCAGAAACGCACATCATCCTCCAGGCTCGTTATTTGGTTGAATTGATACTCCTGTCCCTCTTGGATATCCATTTTATCGACCATCCGAGCAACGACCAAACCCTCTTCGTTGATAATTCTGGTTCTTAATTCTGAGGAAACAACAGCTGCACCTTCATTTTTCACCGCAGTTTTCACATTGATGGTGGCGTTTTTATTGACCGGGTCGATAGTAGGCGTGGTAATGTTGACCCCTGAATTCAGGCTTTCCCAATTGAAGGTGATGTGGACCGGATTCGCTTCAACCAAATAAACATCCCGATAAAGGCCGCTGAATTTCACATAGTCAAAAGGTCCCGGGTCTGGTGGAACCACTTCGTTTCTACGATTATCAGCCAATACCGTCACCTGGTTCGTTCCCTGATTGACAAAATCAGTAATATCAAAATGAAAAGGTGTGTAGCCTCCTGTGCTGTGCTTGCCCACATACTTTCCATTCACCCAAACATCTGTAACCTGATGAACACCTTCAAACTCAAGAAAGATTTTTCTTCCAGAGCCAGTCACTTCTACATTCCTTCGATACCAGCCAACATTGCGATGAAAGATAAGTTGGGTTTTATCATCTTCCAGCCCGTCAAGCGTGAGAGATGTCAATTTGAGTGTATGAGGCACGTTGACCGTTTCCCAATCAGAATCATTCAAATCCGCCTGATAAAACCTGGCATCCGCATCGCCAAGGTGAAACTTCCAACCTTGATTGATGTTGGTTTTGCTTCGATCCGTTTTCGGATAACCAAAAGGGAGGTCCTGACCAAAAGCCAACGAACAAACAGATATAAGAAATAACAAATAGAGGTTTCGGATTAGATACATAACTATAGAATTTTTAGCCTAAGGTTCAACAGTTCTCATTATCACCCATGCGCAAAGGGTTGAAACCAAAACTTCTCTATCGAGGCGTAAAGCTCTTGTTACTTGTTTTTATGGATGATTATTTTGAGATAAGAGTAATTTTACTTTTTGTAAAGAGTAATTTTGGATATTTTTGAAGGAAGAAGAAAAGAAAGCCCAAACAAATGAGCAAGCCCTATCAAATTCCGGATAGCGTTCCAGCACGGGTTTCTGATCCGGAGCTGCTATATGCCGTGAGAAATACGAATATTACCACGGCCTATCTCTCCGGCTTGAAGGAAATTTCAGGCCTGAAAGATGAAATTCTTTCCGATTCGCTAAACATGAACATCAAAACGTTCAGAAGTTATAAAATGACTGCCTTACCCATGAAGCCGCATTTGCAAGAGCATGTTTTTGCGATGTTATCACTATACAAGCACGGGATCAACGTTTTTGGTACACACCAAAAATTCAATGAATGGCTGGACAAAGTGAATTTCTTCTTTGACAATGATCAGCCAATGAACTTCCTCACCACAATAAGCGGCATAAAACACATTGACAACCGGCTCACGGCCATCCAATACGGTGATAATGTATGATGGTATACAGACTTTGCCGGGAAGAGTACGCCGGCGAACTCTTGGCTTCAGGGTTGGCCAACCGTTGGCATAAGGAACGGCAATTTGTAATCTATACTTCGGGCAGTATTTCATTATGCGCGTTGGAATTGTTGGCTCACACAAACGGGATTCGTCCTGCTGGCAACTTCAAAATCATGCATATTGAAATAGCAGCCAGCATTTCCACCTTCAACATGGAGATAAACACACTTCCTTCTGACTGGCAATTGCTTTCGGCTTATCCGACTTTACAAAACATAGGTAGTAATTGGTATGAACGAGCTAAGGAACTGATCATGAAGTTACCTTCCGCCATAATCACCCCTGAATTCAACTATGCCATACATGCCCGACATCTTGATTTCCACAAGCATGTCTCTCTAAAAAAGACGGAGGACTTCTTTTGGGATCATCGGTTTCCGCAAGGCTAATGGATCTCTTTTCAAAAGTATCTTAGTTTAAAATTATACCACCTGTTTCAACACCCGAACAGAAGATCTCAGGTTTCGCTTACTATCCAATTTACGAGTGGATTCACGCAGAATCAGATTGGTAGGCAGTGATTCACACTGGAATTCGGTGCATTCCGGGTTTTCAATATGCCATATAAGCATTTCGGCTGCTCGCCTTCCCATCATTTCTGCCGGTTGCATCACCGTAGACAATTTTGGAGTCATATAAGTAGCTACCGGCTCATCGGCAAAACCGATCACTGAAACATCCTCAGGAATGTTCTTTCCATGCCCTTTGAGTATCTCCACTACATCAAACGCCATGTAGTCGTTGAAGCACAAAACGGCATCCACATCATCCGATAAAACCAACGTTTTGAAACGTTCTTTCCAGTTTCTATCTTCAGAAGATATTATTCTATTTTCTTTGACCGGAAGATCGTTTCTCTTTAGGCCTTCCTTGTACCCGGTTAGCCGGTTGAAACTTGTGGAGAGATTCTCAGGACCGGCAATGTGTGCTATCCTGGTATGCCCTGATCCCACAAAATGATTCATGGCCTCAACACAACCCGGAAAATCGTCAGTTACGACATAGGAGGTATCCAAATCCTCACACATTCTATCTAAAAACACGACTGGCACATCGTCCTCAATCACGTCAAGAAAATGTGAGAAATCGGCTGTGGCCCGCGCGTACGACGCGATGATACCATCTACCCGCATCCCGCTTAGCATATTTACCGCTTTGATCTCCCGATCCAACTGGCCTTCGTGCGTATTTATGAACAAGTGATAGCCTTTTTCATTGAGCACCCTGTTCACTCCGTCGAGTACGCGGGAAAAATAATGATGGGTAAATTCGGGAAGTACCAATCCGATATTTTTGGATTGCTTTTTCAACAGGTTTATGGCAAATGGATTTGGCTTGTAGCCCCATTTTTTTGCCAATTCCATCACGGCTGTTCTGGTCTTGTCGCTAATCCGCCCCTCGTTGCTCAAGGCACGTGACACTGTGGATGTTGAAACACCCAGTTCCATTGCTATATCGGTAATTTTGACTCTTCCTCTGATCATACTCATCTCTAGTAGTTATGGATGATCAAATTTATGAAGAGATCACACCAGCCCTAGGGCAAAATATTTGCTAAAGAAAGGGGGTATTTTTGATGGTATGCCAATTATTGAACGGAAAGGCGGGTGATTTTTATCAAAAAATCATTTCAGAACAAACTCAGATAGGCTTTCGGGAATTTTTTTACCCTCCTAATCTCCATTCCTTTGTAATAACACTCAGCCCCCTCCGATTGGATTTGTAGCTGACCTGAAGTCAGGGATGTGGCCTGACCATCAATGTCGCGTTTGGCATTTTTCACCACGTTTACCACATCACCATTCACAATATGGATGGCGCGATCCCCTACAACGATGATTTCCAACAGGTTCCATTCCCCGTTTGGTTTTTCATTGTCCCCAACCTTCGCACAGAGGCCGGCTTCTTGTTTCCCCCACTGAAAAGTGTACCACTCACCCATTGGATCATAACTGAAAACTGGTTTCCCATTTTCATTCAACGATCGTTGCGCCTTGCAATCGGCATAGCTTCCAGCGATATTAATAAAGTCGCCCATATCGTCTTCCTGCACCTGATATTCGAGTGAGCTTTTCCAGACATTCCAAAACGCCCCATGTTCGCCCTGACAGTGATAAAGGATCCCATTGTCGCGAATGGCCGTCAATCTGGGTGCCCATTTCTTTTCTCCCCATTTAAAATAGGTCTTGAAATGATAGTTTGAATAGTCGTTTAGGGTGGTCAGACCCCCATAAATTTCACCTGTAATTTGCAATACAGCTTCTCCGTTTTGCTCAATCATTGAAAAGACCTTCTTTGGGTCATTGTTCAGGCCCAAAGCTACCCCGGTGTGTACATTCTCCGCTTTTTCCACACCATCCAAATCCACTGAAACGTGTGGGGCACCCATCCATATTTCCCACATAGATAATTCGGAATCCAGCATCGGCTGCCACTTGGCTGTTAGTTTTTGAGCCTGGGTGCTACCCGCTAGTAGTAGCATCAAAATCACGATTATAGCTTCTCTTCTCATACTGGCTTTTTTGTATTCTTGAAAATTATGCAAGTTTAAAAATCCGATCCAATGGCATCCATTTTTCTCCGTTTGCGGCCCAGGGAAGCTCCTGCTGAAACTTCCACATCAGTTGCTCCCACTCCTGCACTTTAGGGTTTTCCGCATCCATTTTGGCTTTCCTTCCAAAATCAAAAGTGGCATCCACTTCCATGATCATAAACATCCGATTCCCGATCAGGTAGATCTCCATATCCGTAACGCCAGCGTCGCGGATGCTTCTTGTAATCTCAGGCCATGATTTGCCAGCTGCATGGTAGGATTTATATTCTTCTATCAGGGCCGGATCATCCTTCAGGTCACAGGCCATGCAATATCTTTTATTCCTCATTTTTAGTCACTCGCTTTTGCTGACGATCGTCCGTAAATCGCCACAACAACAAAACAAATTAGCGGAAGCACAAAGGAAAAGTTAACCTCAGGTGCCCCAAGTATAGACAAGTCATCGTAACCCGGCCCACCCAAATCAAGAATGGCTCCTTGGGCAACAGGCATTACTGCTCCTCCCACGATGGCCATAACCAAACCTGCTGAACCGAGTTTGGCATCATCCCCAAGCCCTTCTAAGGCAATTCCATATATAGTAGGGAACATCAATGACATAAATGCAGATGCCGCAACCAGTGAATACAGGCCAAGCGTTCCTCCAATGAACATGGTACCGAGCATGGTTACTATCGCTCCAATAGAAAACACCATCATCAGACGTGGGCCACTCACATATTTTAGAAGGAAAGTGCAAATCCATCGGGATGCAAGGAAAAGAGAGGTTGCAATCAGGTTGAAGCTTTGAGCCTCGGCTTTGGTCAATCCAATATTTTCCCCATACTGCACCACATATGTCCAGCACATTATCTGGGCTCCTACGTAAAACATCTGGGCTATCACACCAAAGGTGTATTTTCGGTTGGCAAAAAGCCTTTTGAAGGAATCGCCAACATTCAGATCGCGTTCATTGTCGCCTTTCGCCGGCATTTTCGACATAAAAAAGAGCACCATCATAGCCAGTACAACCAGGCCTAGTACAACATACGGATTACGGATCAACATCAGATCATGTGTCCGAATAGCTGCCTTTGACAAAGTATCCAAAGTGGCAAAATCCGAAACAGTAGACTGAAGAGCAACCAAAATGAAGTTGATAGCCACAAACTGCCCAAGCAACGCACCAACTGGGTTGAATGCCTGAGCGAGGTTAAGTCGCCGTGTTGCGGTCTCCGGTTCTCCAAGAGCTAGAATGAACGGGTTAGCGGTCGTTTCAAGAAAAGCCAGTCCGAAAGTCAGCACATAAAGGGAAACCAGAAAGAGACCGAACATTTCCATACTTGCAGCCGGAAAAAACATCAGTGCCCCCGTGGCGTAAAGTGCTAGTCCCATAAGTATACCCGCCTTATAAGAATACTTTTTGATAAATAGGGCTGCAGGGATGGCCATAGTAAAATACCCACCATAAAAGGCAAACTGGATCAATGACGCCTGGAGATTTGAAATCTCCATGACCGTTTTAAAAGTCGCCACCATTGGGTTGGTTATGTCATTGGCAAAACCCCAAAGCGCAAACAAAGAAGTTACTAATATGAAAGGAAGAAGGTATTTCTTACTTACAACAGGAATAGGTTTTTTTTCAGTCATGGGTTGGGTTATTAAGACAGCATTGCTCTGTCCAGGTGAACATATCCTCCATCAACAAAAACGTGTTGACCGGTAGTATGAGATGATTTTTCGGAAATAACAAACAGGGCCGCATTAGCAATTTCCTCTGGGGTTGTCATTCTATTTTCGAAAGGAATATTCTTTTTAATGTTATCCAATTTTTCCTGACCATTCGCCAGAGTCTTGATCCAATTGTCGTAGGCAGGCGTCCAACTTTCAGCAATAATTATACTGTTACACCGAATCCCATCCTTAATTAAATCAACCGCCCATTCACGCGTGAGGGCCAGCACACCGCCTTTGGATGCAGCGTACCCTGAAGTGCCTCCCTGACCGGTATAACCTACTTTTGAACCTATATTCAGGATATTCCCTCTAGACTCTTTAAGCTTAGGAAGAGCGTATTTTACCACTAAAAAATAACTAACCAGATTCAGTTTGAGCGAATCAATAAATTCCTCGTAAGTGGCGTCCAATCCCGCTCCGTCGTTCACCCCTACATTATTGATGACTACATCTATCCGTTGGTACTTTGCTATGATCTGGTCCAGCGCCGATTCAATTTGTTTGGGGTCTGAAACATCTGTTTTCACGAAAAGAGCATCGATCCCTTTGGCTTGCAATTCAGAGGCATATTCCTGCCCGCGTTCGTTTCGATCTATGATAGCCGGAATGGCTCCTTCGCTGGCCAGAGCCTGAAGAATGGTTTCCCCAATACTCCCCCGGATCCCGGCACCTCCTGTGAGGACGATTACTTTATTCTTTAAATTCAAATCCATAACTCCTAATACAACTCATTTAATCCATAAAATTTTATTGCGTTCCCTCCCATTATCTGAGCCTGCTCATTGGCACTCAAAGCGGAAATAAAGCGGTCCACAATGGCTTTCATCTTCCGGTATTCCGTAGAAACCAGACATACCGGCCAATCCGAGCCATACATGATTCGGTTGCTGGTAAAAGCTTCGAGAACGACGTTCAAATAAGGTTCAAAGTCATCGTACTTCCATCCTGCCCAATCTGCTTCAGTGACCATTCCGCTTATTTTGCAATACACATTTGGCAGAGCGCCCAATGCACGAAGGTCCGCTTCCCATCCGGCAATGTCTCCTCGTTTGATGTACGGTTTTGCAATGTGGTCCAGAACAAAAGCCTGATTTGGAAAATTTGATGCAAGCTTGATGGCCGCTGGCAATTGGTTTGGAAATATCAGAATGTCGTAAGTAAACCCAAAATTGCTCAAGGCTTTGATACCACGCTGAAAATCAGCACCCAGCATAAAATCCGGATCGGGCTCGGCTTGAACCACATGCCGAAACCCCTTAATCACCTTGTCGTTGGAAAAATGGGCAAGCCGGTCTGAAATATTTTCGTTCCTCAAATCAACCCATCCAACCACGCCTTTGATAAATGGGTTTTTAGCAGCCAAATCAACCAGAAATTCTGTTTCTGCTTCCGTTTGATCTGCTTGCACAGCCACACAGCCATCCATGTTGTTGGCGTCCAATTCCTTCTTGAGCATCTCAGGCGTAAAATCAGTTTTGATAGTCACCATATCATCAGACATCCAGCTATGCTTTTGAGCATCATAATTCCAAAAATGCTGATGGGAGTCAATTGTTGTCATTAGGTATAGTTTGATCTGATCTTTAATATTGCAACAAAGCAATAATACACATTTGAGTCCGCATGGATAGCTGCTACTATGAACAAAGCTTTGACCTGGGTACCAATTTTGATAAATATAAATTTGAACAACTAAAACATTATGAAGTACATCATCTGTGAAGAACCGAATCAGTTTGCGCTGAAAACCAAAGACGCCCCGGACAAGGTGGAAGGTGAGGCATTGCTGGCTATAAAACGAGTGGGCATATGTGGAACCGACCTGCACGCTTTTAAGGGCAACCAGGCATTTTTCAGCTATCCACGAATTCTCGGACATGAATTGGCCTCTGAAGTCATTGAGATCGATACTAATCCTCAGGGAATTGTGGCAGGCGATAAGGTGGTGATCATGCCCTACATCAACTGTCAGGAATGCGATGCGTGCAAGAGCCGAAAATCAAATTGTTGCCAAAACATCAAAGTCTTTGGTGTTCATACGGACGGTGGCATGCAGGAAATCATTTCCCTACCCAATCGATTGTTGCTTCGTGCTAACAACCTGACGCTGGAAGAAATAGCGATTGTGGAACCTTTGGCGATTGGCGCTCACGCGATCCGAAGAGCGGGAATAAAACCGAGCGAGACAGTTGTGGTGATCGGTTGCGGCCCTATCGGAATTGGTATCATCCAATTGGCCAAATACCTCGGAGCAACGGTTGTGGCCATTGACGTCAATGACCATAGGCTTAATATGGTGAGAGACCAGTTCGGCGCAGACCATGTAGTAAACGCGTTGCAAACTCCGGTAGAAAAAGTAAAGGAATTGACTGAGGGGCATTTGGCACAACATGTATTTGATGCATCCGGAAACAAACGGGCCATCGAAGGAGGCACGGACTACATGCGGCATGGTGGCAACTTTGTATTGGTAGGCCTATTCAAAGGCGAGTTGGAGTTTACCCATCCTAAAATACATGCGAAGGAAACCACATTGATGTGTAGCAGAAATGCAACACTTGAAGATTTCGAATTTGTGATGAAGGTGCTGGGTGAGAAGAAATTCAACACAGCTGCTTATATCACCAGCAAAGTCCCGTTTGAAAAAATATTGACCGATTTCGATGGTTGGGCCAGCCCCGATTCGAAAGACATTAAAGTAGTAACGAGTTTTTAATCCGTCTTCATAGTTTAATTTACATATATTGGTTAGTTAAAGGGTTTCTGAATGGAGGCCCTTTTTTTGTTGTGCTAACCGTCGCATTGAAAGGGTGATTGTAATCTACCGAAACCCCTGCATGAGCACACTGGCAATCACTTCATGCCCGAAATCATTGGGGTGAATCGGGTCTTTCCCATAGGCCTGATCTGCCACCTCCAACAGCTGGTGATGGATGTCTATGAACGAGATTTTCTTCGTTTCGAATGATTTGAGTATGTCGATAAAAGGAAGAATCACCTCTTCGTTGTATCGGGGATATGGACTTTTATAAGAGTAGCTTTCCTGAGGATTCTGTAACAAATCTTCCTTTATGCGGTCAGAAAGAACGAGCGGCGTTGGCGCAACCAAACGAATAGCAATTTTTCTTGACTGGCATTTTGTAATAATTTGTGCGATCCCTTCCCTGTACCTTTTGAAGGTTTCTTCAGCAGGCGGATTGTAAATACCACAATTGATGCCATAACAGAAATAGGCCACATCCGGTCGGTGTTCATCTAGCAACTGGTCCAGCCGATCGAAGAGGCAAGGTCTGGGGCCTGGGTGAATTTTTTCCGTAAGTCCGGTGATAGTCTCGCCACTTAAACCACCATTGATTAACTCAAACTCCCCTGTTCTTCCTTGATCGTTGAATAATTTATTCAGGTGGCGTATGTAACCCCCAGCTTGAGTAATACTATCCCCAACAAAAAGGACTTTCCTGGGAGGTTTGTTAGCGAAAATGGCGCATCCTGAGAGCGCCATACCTGCCGAGCTTATTATGATCCTTTTTACCGCCCCACGTCTGTCCATATCATGAACTTTTCACGGTGCGATCACTGATAATCTGGGCGTTAGGAAGCGCCTTTTGGAGCATGATTAGACCCTCTTCCGAAATTTTTGTTTGCCAAACATAGATTTTTTTGAGTGATTTGATTCCGGTCAAAGCAGATACAGATGTATCTGAAAGATTGGTACCATAGAGGTTTAGCACCTCCAAATGCTGCAGGTCTTTCAACCCGGCAAGCTCTTCTTCCGAAAACGTGCAACGGCTCAGCTTTAAACTGGTGAGGTTGGTAAATTCACCTAACCTTTTCAGAACACCTGTTTCCAGACTTTTGTTGCTCAAATCAAGCCAGGTAAGCTGCTCCCTGGCTATGAGTAGTTTATCCAACAAATCCAAAGTAAGCACCTCTTGATCCAGATTTGCATCCAACATCCGGTGCGTTGCGGAAAGTCGGCTCACTTTCCACCCCGCGAGCCGGAGCTCTGTCAACTGTTTTCTTGAAACGGAATCCACCCGCACCCTTTCATAATAGGGTTTTGGACGTGTGTCTATCTTGTAATCCCGAAGCAGCAGGGCGTCCAATTCTGTCGAGCGGTCGTTTTTAGTTAGTTTGGCATCAAACGATGCTCCTGATTCGATCCACCATTCGATCAACTTCAGCTCCGTGTAGGACAAAGGCTCTCCCTTCGGAGGCATGAATTTTTTGCTGTTTTGGGGTAAAGTTGCCCGTTTGAAAAGCTCACTTTTAATTGCTTTACCCGGAGTAACTGCTGGCCCTGTTTCTCCACCCTTTTTCAAGCCGTCTATAGTCATCAACAGTCCACCTTGCGTTTTTGTGGGGTTGTGACAACTCATGCATTTGTTTTCCAAAATCGGCTGAACCAAATGATTAAACACCACGATAGAGTCAGGGTAAGCAGGGATGTCATTTACCTTTTGCTGTGTTTCCATACCGGCCATTTTTTTCACAAAATCCGGTGCATACAGCAGGAGGTAATCGCTTCCATGAGTAAGATTGCCCCCTAAATGCCCCGTCACAGAGACAACTGCAACAAGTATAAAGACGAAATAACGTGACTTCACTTTCGAAAGCGGGATAATATCCGCTTTAAAAGCCCAACCTAGAAAAGACATTACGCCAAGCGAAATCCCCATCCATTTATGCCAAAACAAGGTCTGTTCGTGGTAGCCTCCGCCTCCAGCCAGCAGGTAACCAATAACAGCCGAAAGCACAGCACCAAAACCGCCCATTAATAAGGCGATAGCTATTGCACTGTCCAGATTTTTAAACTTGTCCTTGAAAATAATCGGTAAAGCCTCCATGATGGCCGCCAATAACAAAAAACCGATGGGCAAATGGACAACCAACGGATGAAAGCGACCTAGAAATAATTCAAAATTCATCCTTTAAACTCTTTTTAGTTTGATTGGTGGTGTTTGATTGGCATTCCACTGGCATACATAAAGGTTTTTATCTTCATCGATACAAACATCATGACCATGCCAAATGGGTGCTTCCGCCAGTTGATAGGACGGCTGCAGTTCCTTGCCTTTATATTCCGGTGGCGTACCTCCTGGATTGGAAACCACTTTATCTCCATCCAGAACTGTGACGAACCCGGTATGCTCTTTCCAGTTGAAAGGTTTGTCTTTTGGTTTGGACCAGCAAACCCCAGCATAAAGATTATTGCCATCCAGCACCGGCCTACACACGGACATATTTGGTAGATGAAGTGTGCGGACATATTTCCCGTCAAGGGTGAAAAACTTAAAAGAATGCTCGTTTCTCGATGTGCAAATGACCATGGGGTTGTTCTTATCCCGGTAGTCTATAGCCACACCATGTGCATTCTTGATGTTGTAATTTTCATCTGCATTGTCATGACCACCCCAATGCCGAATGTATTCACCTGAGGCATTGTATTGAATGATGTAATCACTACCGTACCCATCTGCCACATAGATATCACCGTTTGGACCAATGGCCGTTTCCGTTGGACAAAACAGGTCTCCAGGCTTGTAGATGCCGATGGTTTGCGGGTGGCCTATATCAAACATGACACGTCCATCAACGGTGGTTTTAGTTACACGTCCATTGTGGTGAATCATTTTACCACTCCGATCCATAAACCAGCCGGAATCCGTGAGAAACAGAAAATCCTCTTCCCCCTCTTGCGAAAGGGTAAGTCCATGCCCACCCGGATAAGCAGTGCCCCAATAATCGAGCAGCTTGCCCGACTTATCGAATATCAAAATATTGTTATTCGTGTGGTCTCCAAGCATAATCAAGCGCCCTTTACTGTCCATCACCATTTCATGGCAATTAAGTATCGGAACATGCATTTTGCTCATCTGCGCCCAATTGCTATCCAATTCGTATTGGTAACCACCGTGCCCCAGAATTTTCGTTTCTTCCTTTTTATTAGTCAGAATATTGAACGAGAATGAAGGTAAAGTCAAGGCAGTTCCCGAAACAACTGCGGCGCTTTTTATAAATGTTCTCCTGCTTTTCATTGGCAATTTTTAGGGTGGTTAGGATAATATATCTTTTACTATATGACCACTCACATCAGTAAGCCTAAACCTTCTTCCTTGAGATTTGAAGGTTAATCGCTCGTGATCGATTCCCATGAGGTGCATCAATGTGGCATGAAAATCATGTACATGAACCGGGTTTTCGGTGATATTGTAGCTAAAATCATCCGTTGCACCGTAGGTGAAGCCGGGCTTCACTCCTGCTCCCGCCATCCACATGGTGAAACATCTCGGGTGATGGTCTCTACCGTAATTATCTGCCGTTAGTTTGCCTTGTGAATAGACCGTCCTGCCAAATTCACCACCCCAGATCACCAACGTGTCCTCCAACAAACCGCGACGTTTCAAGTCTTTGAGCAATGCTGCAGTAGCCTGATCGGTGTTTTTGCATTGATTTTTGATCCCTCCGGGAAGGTGGGTATGTTGGTCCCATCCACGATGGTACAACTGTACGAAGCGCAGATCTTTTTCCAGGAGTTTTCTGGCCAAAAGACAATTGGCGGCATAGGTTCCCGGATCTCGACTATCCTTTCCGTACATTTCAAAAACCTCATCGGGCTCATCGGAAATGTCCGTCACTTCCGGCACGGAGGTTTGCATGCGGTAGGCCATCTCGTATTGTGAAATACGTGCATCAACCTCAGGATCGCCGTAGGTGCTGTTTTGAATCTCATTCATTTGCTTGAGATAATCCAGCATTTTTCCTCTATCCTCATGATCGTAGTTTTCGGGATTGTTGAGGTAAAGCACGGGATCAGTACCGGAGCGGAATTGAACTCCCTGATGCTCAGTAGGCAAAAATCCATTTCCCCAAAGGCGCGCATAAAGTGGCTGTCCTCCGGCATTCTTGGATACTAATACAATAAAGGCTGGAAGATTTTCATTGGATGAACCCAGCCCATAGCTTAACCAGGACCCAATCGATGGTCTGCCGGCTAGTTGGTGACCTGTTTGAAAGAACGTGATGGCGGGATCATGGTTGATCTGCTCCGTATGCATGGATTTGATAAAACACAAATCATCAACCACCTCTGCCGTGTGCGGCATCAACTCACTTACCCAGGCCCTGCTTTCTCCATATTGATCAAACTTATACATGGACGGTGCTATGGGCAAAGAAGTCTGAGACGAACTCATGCCGGTAAGCCGCTGACCTCCACGGACGCTTGCCGGTAATTCTTTACCAAACAAATCGACCAATTTCGGTTTGTAATCAAAGGTTTCAAACTGTGAAGGCCCTCCACTCTGGAAGAGATAAACAACTCGCTTGGCCTTAGGGGCAAAATGCGGCAAACCAGGAATTCCTCCCATAGGTTTTGGCATGGCCTGGGCCATGGCTTTGTCCGCTCCTAACAAGGAGCCAAACGCCAAAGCTCCTAACCCAAGCGAGGTTTTGGTCAGGAATTGTCGCCGATCAATTTTGTTTTCTTCCCTGTTAAATTCAGGATTGTTTGATCTTAGTATATCGTGATCGTGTCCCATAATCTATCTTTTTGTTATACTGGCGTCTGAATTTAATATTACACTCGCTACCACAGCATTGGCAGCTACCATATTCGTGTCCAGCGATTTATCAATCTTATATTCTCCAGCCTCTAACCAGCCCTTTGACCGATTGGAATCGTTCTTGAATTGCTGATATTCGTCAGCCTGAACCCTTAACAAAACGGCTAGCTCTTCTTTTTTAGGTTGAATACCTGTAAGGCTTTGATACGCTCTGGATATGGCCTCCTCCTGATTCAGCTCCCTTGTAATTTTTTCCCCCATTACCTTAGAGATTTCCACATATGCCCGATCATTGAGCAAAACCAGGGCTTGAAGTGGTGTGTTCGTTTTCTGTCTTCTGACCATGCATTCCACCCGCTCCGGCTGATCGAAAGTAGAAAGCGTGGGATGGGAAACGGTCCGCTTCCAATACACATAAAGGCTTCTGCGGTACAGTTCCTCTCCTGTTGATTGCACATAGGTGTCAGCATTCATCGTCCACAAACCCTCAGGCTGATATGGCTTTATACTTTTCCCACCAATCTTGTCATTTATCAGCCCGCTTGCTACCAGGGCATTGTCCCGCATCATTTCGCTGGACAGCCTGGTCTTTGGCCCTCTCGCCAAATAGATATTCTGAGGGTCTTTTTCGCGCATTTCCTGCGAAGCAACAGAACTCTGCCGGTAGGTGGCCGACATCACAATCAATTTTTGCAATGCCTTCACATCCCAGCCACTCTCCATAAACGCAATGGCCAGCCAATCCAGCAATTCGGGATGGCTCGGCATCTCGCCCTGATTGCCAAAATCCTCGGTGGTACGAACCAATCCCCTACCAAAATAGTTTTGCCAGTAGCGGTTCACGGCCACTCGGGCTGTAAGCGGATGGTCTTCATCAAAAAGCCATTCGGCTAAACCCAATCTATTCTTTTCGTATTTATCCTTCCATGGCAACACGCTTTCCGGAGTGTTCGGGAAGACCTCTTCTCCGTACGCATCGTATTGCCCACGCTCCAGGATATAGGCCTTTCGTGGTTCTGTCATTTCTTTCATCACCATTACCTCCTGTACCTGCTCTATACTATCCACCAATTGCCTTCTGGTTGTCGTGAGCACATCCATCGCGTTTTGGTATTCCCTGGAAACGTTCTTCATATAATAGTCTTCCAACCACCTGCTTTCCTGTGCGCTCAGACTACTTTTGGTTTTACCAATTAAGGCCATCAAGGACTCCTTATTGCCGATCATCATGACCTCAATGGCAGAAAGTTCACGTGAGTAAACACTCACTTCATCCACGCGTGCCCCTCCGATTCCCTTGCCCCTCCAACGGGCACCCACTTGCAAACCAGGTTCAATGGCCTTATCATAAATTTGATCAACCAGTTTGTTGTAGATAATATCCTTGTAGAGATTGTCAACTTCTACTTTAGTTACCAAATCTTCTCCATTCATATAGATACGCAGACCACCAGCCTTGCTCGATCCATCATAAGTCATCATCAAATGCACCCATTCCTCTTTGGGTATTTCCTTTTCCGATACCTCCACAATGGCGTTATCTGGCCATGTATGCGCCAGCATCACTTCAATCTTGTTGTCTTTTATATTAAGATGATAGCCTTTGTAGCTGTGTAACCGGGTTCCTTTGTTTTTATGAAAGATGACACCTTCACTCAATTCCTTCGGCACGTTCACCCAGATACTGATACTGAAGGGCTCATTTCGCTTGTAAACCCCTACCGGATCCAGATCCAGCCAGGCATCTCCGTTCATCAATAGCCCTTTACCCTTTTTACCTTCTGCAAAATCCGGCACTTCGTGTTTCGAAAACTGACGATCAATTTTAGCCACCTGGCCCGGTTTCATTGAATTGGAAAGTTTCCCATCCAATTCAAATCTCCCCACCAGGCCTTTCGTAGGCATTTGTGGCTGAACACTACTTAAACCACCTGTTTCCAGCCAATTTTCAAAAGCTTTGTTAGCCGTTTCTTGAACAGAAGCCAACTGATCTTCCTTCCGCTTAACTTCCTTTTTCAGGTATTCGATAACCTTTTCCTGCTGCTCATTTGGCAATAACATATTAGGGACAGGAATATCCTTAGGGTCCCAGGATATCTGACCGGTTTCGTTCTGGTTGTTAAAGAAGCTATAAAACTCAAAGAAGTTCTTTTGTGAAATAGGGTCAAACTTATGATCGTGGCATTTGGCACAGCCCATGGTAAGTGCCATAAACCCCTGACCGACTACATTCGTACGATCAGCGACATACTCCACCCTGAACTCTTCATCGATGATACCACCCTCCATGTTTTGTGGATGCAGCCTGTTAAAACCTGTAGCCAGAAGTTGCTCTTTGGTAGGATTGGGCATCAGGTCACCAGCCAATTGCCATTTCGCAAACTGGTCATAAGGCATATTCTCGTTGAATGAATTGATTACCCAATCGCGCCATGGGCTGGTGTCCCGAAAGCGGTCCACCTGATAGCCGTAGGTGTCGGCATATCTGGATAGATCCATCCAATCAACGGCCATCTTTTCCCCGAAATGCGGGGAAGCAAGCAGGCGATCGACCTGCTTCTCATATGCATCACTGGAGTTATCGCCCAGAAATGCATTGATTTCTTCCAATGTTGGTGGTAGTCCTGTGAGGTCGAAACTTAAACGTCGCAACACCAACTCCTTGCTCGCTTCACCAGATGGCATCAGCTTTTTCGTTTTCTGCTTTTTCTGAACAAATTGATCGATAGGATTTCGTGCCCAGCCACCTTCAACCTTAGGAGGGTTCCTTTTCTCAGGTTTAATAAATGCCCAATGCGGTTTATATTTTGCCCCCTCTTCAATCCATTTGATCAGAACAGCCTTTTCATAAGCCGTGAGCTCCAACTTGGATTCAGGTGATGGCATCATTATCTCAGGGTCATCGGAGATGATCCGATGAAAAACCTGACTTTTGTTGAGATTACCCGGTGTTATTGCAACAAGTCCGGCATGTTGTGGTAGTTCAGCATAAGCGCCTTCAGGGAGATCGAGCCGCAACCCAGCCTGCTGCTTTGCCTTATCTGGCCCATGGCAGAGAAAACACTTATCTGACAAAATAGGCTTCACATGGATGTTGAAATCCAATTCCTGAGGAAGATCCTTGTACACCTCCTTTACGTCTTCAGGAATAGATGGGGAGCATGAACTTAACAAGAGAACTACCCCTACAAAGGAGGCTAACCAATAATTTCTCATTTTGTACCTTTTAATTAAATTCAAACCAATTGTGTTTTATAAAATCCTTCCCAATCAGAAAGACAAGCTCCTAATTCACCTCGAATATTAGTTCAAACAATCCGATGGTTAAAGAACAACCGTTTTCACAAAGTAGAAACTGAATCGAAATCAGACAACCCCTTTATCGTTAATCCGATAAAGACCCATTTCTTTCTATCAAGTTTCATGAGTACGGACTATTCAACTTAATTTCGAAATTGTTACTTTCATAGCTCATTTCCCAAAAACGGAGATAGACTGCATATAGACTAGCTTACACTTTTAACTATTTTTTACAAACATATCATGCTTATTTACAGCTATTTAACATCGTAATAAGTGTAATAAAATGAATACCCACATAAAAACACATAGACTCGCACTCCTTTTTGGCTTCCTTTTCGGATCGCTGGTGCTGCGCGCATCGGGAATTACCGACTTGCCGCAAATTGAAGATTGGAAACAGGTTATAGACTCTGAAAACATACTGGAAGGCAAAAGTGATTCGTTGATCTCGGGATTGGAAAAAGGAATAGGGAATAGCCTGCTACACAAGGATACACTTTCAGCCATTCAACAAATGAACCGACTTGCCCGGGTTCAAACTAACCGGGTGAATTTTAGCAGGGCCTACAATGAATATTGGCGTGCCGTGCTGCTTGCACAACAAACGGGTGACAAAGCGTCTCTTGCTGATAGCTACAATGGCCTGGCCATATTGTACAGTCTTTTTGAGCGTCGCGAAAAAGCGCTGGAGTATTATAAAAAATCACTTGCTATCAATAAAACGCTGATTGAAAAAGGAAAGAGAATGCCACCATACTTAGTGGAAAATTATTTTGCGCTGGCCATTCACTATCGCTATGAACGCGCACCTCTTGTGGCCAGTGCCTATCTGGATAGTTGCATAGCTGTAACCCAGAATCAGGATTATGACCTCAAAATGATCCAGGCTGAGCGGGCATATCTACTCTCCCTACAAAAAAAATATGGCGAAGCTGAGGTCCTTTTAATGAATATGGAAAAAAGCCTATCTGAAGGTATCCCCTCCTACATGGTGATTTTTTGTTCGCTAACAGGCGAAATGTATCAGCAGTGGGGACAACCAGCCAATGCTGCCTTGTACTACCAAAAATCCATATTGGCTGCTAAAAAACACCTGAGCCATCTCAACTTTGTTCCGGACACCTACTCTCAATTGGCCGAAGTATATGCTTCGCAGGGAAACCATAAAGCCGCCAACGAATGCCTAAAAGTGGCCAATTACATGAACAACTCCCTTTACAGCATTAAGAGTGCAAACAACCACCAATTGATTGAAATCCGGGATCAAGTGCGCCTCGACCAGGAGATGAAAGATTTATTAATCAAAGAGCAACGAATTGCCTACCTGGAACAGGAAGATTGGATTTGGTTTCTGAAAACCATTATTTTGATTGTTACGCTCGTTTTCGTCGGCTTTGCCAGCTTGGTCTGGGGGAGAAAAATGCGCAGGAACCATCGTTTGAAGCAAAGGGAACTGGAACAACACCAACTACTTGAGGATAAAAAGAACAGAGAGATTGTATCGGTAAAAAATCGCGAGCTCACAAACTCTACCCTACAGATTATTGCCAAAGATGAACTACTTACCAGTGTACAGGCCGATCTTCAGAAAATCAATGACACGCAAAAAAACAATGAAATCAAGAAGTTGATCCGAAGTATGAAAATCAATAAGGACATGAGCTGGTTAGCTTTTGAAAACCGGTTCACTTCTGTTAATAGCGATTTTTTCGACAGACTAAAGGAGCAATTTCCTCACCTCAAACCATACGATTTGAAGATTTGCGCCCTGATTAAACTTGATTTCTCTGCAAAAGAAATGTCCCGCCTACTAGGTATTTCGCCCGAAAGTGCCAATACATCGAGATACCGACTAAGGAAACGACTCAACCTGGAGAAAGACGTAAACCTCACTTCGTTCATCGATTCAATTTAATGATCATGGTAGTTCTTAAATTTTTAAGGTCAATAAGATATATAGTACCCTCATTCAGTTTTCCTTGCGCAAAGGGTTTCATTATCAGCCATTTAAAGGCAGTATAAATTTGGCATTGGCATTATTCATTTCCATACCTCTATGAAGAACATCTATCAACTTCCGGTTCTACTTATTTTTAGTTTGATGACAATCGGATTTGGCTGCACTCCCAAGAAAAAACAACCGAACATACTCTTTATCATGTCGGATGACCATACCACGCAAGCCTTTGGAATTTACGGGAGCAGACTTGCTTCTCTGAACCCTACCCCAACACTAGATCAACTTGGAAAAGAAGGCGTCATTTTTGATAATGTCTTTTGCACCAATTCTATATGTACACCTAGCCGGGCAAGTATCATGACTGGGCAATATCCGCAAACCAATGGAGTGCTTGATTTGGATGGTCATTTAAGCGAGGCAAAGCAATACCTGCCAAAGGAAATGAAAAAACTCGGGTATCAGACGGCCATCATTGGGAAATGGCATTTGAAAGAAGAACCTGCGGCATTTGATTACTATGAGGTATTGAAACTTCAAGGAGATTATTTCGACCCGACATTTCGCGTGAGAGGTAAAAGAGCATGGCCTGAAAACACCACCAAGTACGAAGGACATAGCACGGATGTAATTACCGATCTCACTATAAACTGGCTCAAAGAACGGGACGGAGATCAGCCCTTTTTCTTAATGCATCACTACAAAGCTCCCCACGATGATTTTGAGTTTGCTCCAAGATATACGGATTACCTTGCCAATGTTGAGATTCCTGAACCAGAGAACTTATATAAACAGCCCAATTTCGGTTCAGAAGCGACACGAGGTAAAAACGACAGTCTCATTCACCGAATTGGAACATCCCTCGGAAGGCGGCATCCGGTGCGTAGCTATGCTGACGACTATCAAATCGCTGACAGCCTCTCGGACGATGAGGCCAAACATGCCGCCTATCAAGAGTATTTGAAAAGATACCTTCGATGTGTGAAAGGTGTGGATGACAACCTTGCACGTTTGTTCGCTCACCTGAGAGAGACAGGCGAAATGGACAACACAATCATCATTTACACGGGAGATCAGGGCTTTATGCTGGGCGAACATGACTTCATGGATAAGCGATGGATGTATGAAGAATCGATGCGGATGCCATTTATCGTATACTATCCAAAAGCAATGAAATCCGGCTTTCGTTCAGATTTGCTGATCAACAACACGGACTTTGCCCCTACTATGATTGAGCTTGCCGGCGGTCAGAAGCCAGCATATATGCAAGGTGAGAGTTTTTCCTCGGTGATCACGGAAAACAAAAACCCTGCAGGATGGAGAGACTACACCTACTACCGCTATTGGATGCACATGATGCACCACGACAACCCGGCACATTTCGGAGTACGTTCCAAAGATTACAAACTCATCTTTTTTTATGGCTTGCCGTATGACCTGTCCAAAATAGGAACACCTTCTATGCCATGGAAAGAGAATTCATTCATGATTGAGCAAACGCCTGACGCGTGGGAGTTTTATGATCTCAAAAAAGACCCTACCGAAGTTAACAACGCCTACTCCAACCCTGCCTACGCGAAAATCATCTCTGAGATGAAGAAGGAAATGTGGAAGCTGCGCGAAGAACTGAACGAAACAGACACTCTGTATCCGCACATTCAGGAAATACTCAATAAGCAGTGATTTAAGTCCTCAATTCTGAAGAAAATTTGAAGCGGGGGTTAATCCATGAGATACGTGGGTAATAATTTACCCCCGCTTTTGATTACAAAATTGGTAACATCACAACCAATTAAGGGGTGTAATTTTCATAATTACTAAAAAACACAATTATGAAAAAAACAATCTACTTAATCTTATTACTGTATTCGATGCTTTTGGTGCATAAGACCGAAGCTCAAGTTGATGTCACCGTACGCATTGACATGTCCTATCAAACCGATTTAGGTAGCAATGCTCCTCAAATTCTAGGTTCATTTAACAGCTATGCCTCTGGACTTAATATGACCTCTGTGGGAAATAATGTCTATGAGTATACTTTCAGCCAATTAACCTCTTCTTCGACGGGAGTTTCTGGAAATGCCATCACATTCAATCTTAGATATTGGAATGGAACAACCACAATTATCGAACAAAAAGTACCTACGAGTTGTTCCAATATGACCTCATTCAGTGATCAAAACGGAAATTCCTACAGATCAATTCCTCTTCCTGCTACGAATACAACTTATACATTCGCGTGGAATGGTTGTGGAATCAGTACGTACTCAGGTTCTTCATGGGATGTCTCTCCTGTTACAAATAACTTTCTTAAAATTAATAACGACGTAACGCTATCATCTGATCTTGCCACGAGTGGAATTGCCATTGCTAGCGGTAAAAAATTGACTGTTAATGGGAATAAAACGCTGACTATAGACGGATATACACCAAGTGTAACAGAAGTAACCTCATTACTGAACGAAGGTTTTGAATCCACAAGCATCCCAACGATTACAACTGGTGTCCCTGCAAGTGCTGGAACTGTTACATTGTCTATCTCAACCGAAGATAAATATGAAGGAACATCGAGTCTTAAGGCAGTTGGAACTGCGGGAAATGAAAATATATTCATTCTTCCTGTGACAATCTCAGAATCAGGGACATATACCTTCTCATTCTATGCAAAAGCCAGCATAGGCGGAGGTTTCAACAATCAAAGATTTAGAATCAATAATGATTTCACTCAAAACCTTCAAGTAAATCCAACCATCACCGCGACATGGCAGAAATTTTCTGGTAGTGCAACCTTGAATGCCGGAACATTTATGGTACACTTCAAAACAGCAAACACTGGTGCAGGAACCTACTTTTTTGACAATATAAGCGTTACTAAAAGCGTCTCAGGAGTAGGAACCATAGAGGTAGAATCAGGAAGCAGTGTGATAACTAATTCTGACGATACACATAATGCCTCATTCAAAATTCATCGCAACAAGCGATATGCTGATGCTAAATACAGTTTCGTAGGATCTCCTGTAGCCAGTCCTTCAATCAATGGATCAGCTTTAGGTACTCATTCTTACAGCTATGATGAAACCGTAGCATTCGGGGCTTCAGGACTTGACAGATGGGTCAATGCTTCAGCCACAGCGATCACTGTCGGCAAAGGATACGCCGCAGCGGGGAGCACACAAAACTTAGTCTTCACTGGCGTACCAAACACAGGCACCATCACAATTTCTAACCTTACGCATACGGCTCCTGATTCCAATCATGATGAGCATGGCTGGCAACTGGTATCAAATCCTTATGCTTCTGCAATAGACGTAACCAAATTTCTAGCAAAAAACAGCACCACGGATCAAATGATTACAAATGCTGTATATCTATGGGATGACAATGGATCAAACACTGGACGTGGTGATAATGGCGATTATTTAATGGCTAGTACAATTGGGACTATCGCTGGCCCTAATGGAGGCTCATTTAATGGATATATCGGTTCGGCACAAGGTTTCTTTGTGAAAGTTTCATCTCCAAGAACAGATGCCACGGTAACTTTCTCTGAAGATATGCGCTCAAGTGGTAACAATGCCGATGCTAATTTCTTCAGAAAAGCCGACGCGAAAGATACCCGAATCAAGCTTGCCCTGTCAACCGAAAGCGGTTTATACAATGAAACACTTATTGGTTTCAGGGAAGATGCAACTGTAGGAATAGATTATCAATACGATGCGGACAAATTGATTGGAAACAACAATCTGCAGTTTTATAGCCTGATCAATGACTCCAGATTTGGAATTCAGGGACTGCCTTTAGTAGACGGGGTTTCAACCGAATTAGCTTTCAATTTAGGACTGGCCGAAAACCTCACCCTTTCGATTGTAGATATGAACATTGCGGATGCTGGAAAGACTTTCTTCCTTTATGATGCAGTGACCAAAGAAACCTACAACCTGAGTGAAGTAAATAGTTTCACATTTTCAGGTGTGGCAGGAAGCGATCAAAACAGGTTCACACTGACCTATGCCGCTGCTAATGTATTGTCAAACAGTCTTGGTTCATCACAACCGATCTATCGTTACACAGACGGTCATTTAAATGTGAAATTTGGCAGGGTATTGACTGTTGCCGAATATACCGTTTATGACCTTTCTGGTAAGGTGATAAAGCAACATTCGCTTGCAAACGCAACTACAGAAACACTGAACATTGACATACAGGCAAAGGGAATCAACATTGTGAAAATTGCCACTTCAGAAGGCGTTTTCACTCGAAAATTCATTTTCTAATTTAACGACCTACAATCATGAAAAATATACATATTCTATTATCTGTCATTCTAATCCTTATCGTAGCACCGGTATTTGCACAAGGCGCTCCTCCTGCCACTCCAATTGATGGTGGCTTGTCACTCTTGCTCGCTGCAGGCGGGGCATATGGTTTGAAAAAACTGAACGATAAAAGAAAAAAATAGTAGCACTTTTTATTGGTTAGTTGAACCACTCCGACCTATCGGGGTGGTTTTTTTTGCTCAAAAAAAAACCAGTTTCGAAAGAAACTGGTTTGTAGTAGCGGGGACTAGAATTTTACCACTTTACTAATTTTAATTCATTCTTACCCAAATTTATTCTTCTGTACAAGAAAAAGGCATTTGACCATTTCAAATATAAGGTCGAATAAAGACGAATAAATACTGATAAAGCTTTCGTTTCCGAGCGGTTTCCGGAGATGACAAGATTTATTCAATAAAAGTTCGCTTATAGCAGCAAATCTCAACTCTCAACTTGATCCGCCAGAAATAATGAACACCTAACAATTATAGGAATTTGGGATTCACTTGATCCGCCTGGAATCAGAACTAGCTTACTAAATCACTGATAAATAGATATATACACTAAATTGATAGCGGATTGCAACATATCTATATTCTGACCAATTTATGAAATTGTCTTAGTCAGGGTTTAATTATCAGTATAAAAAACTAGTGTAAGTAAGATCTAGGTTTGGATATCAGATACTACTCCTTTTTCAAATAGAGCCAAAAGCTTATATCGCTCTTCCATGCTATTCTAACGCAAATGGATAATTTCATTCAGTTTAGATATGAACAGATTAGTCTATGGTTTCTAGGCCAGGCTAACGCATAGTCCTCAAACATCATTTCAAGCCCTTTGCTATTATAGTTAGTAGTCCAAAAGTTACTAATAAAGGATACGGTTCATGAATGTCTGAGGCTCTTCTTGTCTTGCAGCACTGAAGAGTTTCAGAGTCAATTAGTAAATTAATTGTGGTTGAACTCCTTCTTTACCAATCCAGTGATAGGTATAATTCTCAAGAACTAACTCCAATGAATCTTTGGGTGTAGCTGATGCTCGAAAAATTGGTTTTTGTTTCCTCATTTCAAGCAAAATGTTTTCATAGGAAGGATCACCTGCCAAGTTTTTCCACTCATTAGAATCCTCTTTCAAATTATAAAGTTCTTCTCCACCTTCTGCATAACTGATATACCTGAAATCTGAACTGATGATTGAAAAACTGCCTCGCTCATGGGAAGGCACTAAAAGTTGACGATTGTCTTCAATTGGATTAGGAGAATTAAGCAAATTCACTATAGATTGACCATCCAACTTATGTTGCTTTGGAAGCCCACATAGTTCGGTCAAGGTCGGGTAAATATCGATTAGTCCAACGGTGTTTTGAACTACCTTCTCTTTCAAAATGCCCGGGCCTGCAAAAAAGAAGGGTACACCTGAAGTTTCGCGCCAAAGGGTATGCTTCCCCCAGTTTCCCTTTTCGCCTAAATGATACCCATGATCACTCCAAAAAACTATAATGGTATTGTCCTTATAAGCACTTTGCTCTAAAGCATCCAACACCTCACCTAATAATCCATCAGCATAAGAAATAGCCGCCATATAAGCTCTAACAGCTTCTTTCACCGCTCCAATATCTTCCAACGTTTCCTGAATTTTGCTTCGGTTCCTCATTCGCTTCTGAATCATAGGGGGTAAATCATCCAAATCATTTTCTGGGAGTGCTGGAACTTCAATTTCATCCAATTTATATATATCAAAATATCTCTGGGGAGCATAATTAGGAAAGTGAGGTGTGTATAAACCAAGACCCAGAAAGAAAGGATTTTGGTGTCTTTTGGATAACAAATCGCACACCCATTTGGTACGCTTCACCCCCATCATTTTGGGCTCATCTTCTGGGCTAATCGGCCCCCACTCCAGAAACTTGCCACCTGTTATTTTCTTATCTGTTTTTCTAAAGTATGGGCTGTATGGATAAGGTGAAGGCAGTGGTAAATCCTCACCATGATAACCCGTATTATATCCTCCTTTGCTTACAAAATCGTTCCTGGCGAAGTATTCATCCCAGCCATCCATATCAAGATGTCCAGGTCTATGATGGAATAGTTTACCCGCGCCATATGTTTTATAACCCGCTTGCTTAAAGGACTCGTGCATGGGCACCAAAGATGGGTAATCGTATTGATAAATTTGCGTGGTATAGCAACCCGTAGTATAGGCTTGCAAGCCTGTCCAAATAGCAGTTCGGGATGGTGCGCAAAAGGGAGCAGGTGCATGCGCATTGGTAAACGTAACACCCATTTTAGCCAGTCGATCCAAGTTGGGCGTTTTAGCCTGTGAGTAACCCAATGGATTGATGAAATCATTCATGTCATCCACCGCAAAAAAGATGACGTTTGGCCTGGACTCATTTTGAATCAACGAGGATGAATTGCCTTTCGATTGAATGGTGTTTGTGCAGGAAACAATAACTAGCACCAAACAACAGGAGAATAAAAAGACGATTTTCAATAATTTCATAACGTGCTAATTAGTATATCAAGATGAGGGATATGGAAACTGCATGCTTAGCTCGGTGGATAACAAAGCAGTATTTTAGATTTCGTTTTTGACTTGAATATAACGCTTTCGATGGCTGCTGAAAAGAAAATCTCATCTCCTTGCTCAAAAGGAAACTCTTCACCACCGCAAATCATAACACCTTCTCCATTGTATACCACCCCTACAAAGAAAGTACCATTTCCTCTGAGTTCGTATTCACCATCCAAGTCAAGTTCTTTAAGTCCAAAGCAGTCAGTATGCTCCCTGGTAAAAATGGAGTTTAAGGAATATTCTTCACCAGCATCAATCACCTTTGGTTTGACCTTCCATTTTTCTGAAGCTTCTTCAAAGGAAGAACTATCATAGTGAAAACAGTCTAACATCTTGCTTTCCCCCACTCCCTGATGAATGAGCTCATCTCCGATACTGAGTCCAGCTGGGGTAACCTTCTCGACTCGCATGGTATAATCAGTGGGTTCCTGAACTTCCATCAAAAAGCAGCCACTCCCTATTGCATGGGGAACACCTCCATAAATCATGAATGCATCCCCAGGTTTGACCTCAAAGGTGTGAAGACAACTGAGCATACCTTGCACGTCCTGAGCCAGAAAATAATCAGTCCACTGCTGTCGGGACACTCCTTCCTTAAAGCCCATGTAGACTACACTCTTTTGACCATCGATCTCGCGACTATCCAGTACATACCATGACTCTGTTTTACCAAATTCTGAATTGAGGATGTTTCGTGCATATTCTTTATCAGGATGTACCTGAATCGTGAGCCTTTCTTTGGAGTCCAGCATTTTGATCAAGACGCCAGTGGTGCCATACTTGTCTGCCAGCCTTTTACCCAAAAAAAGCTCTGGATCGATCTCCAACAATTTGTTGAGCAAGACATCACCAGAGGGTGTTTTCAATACTGACAGTCCTTCGTTTGCCGGACGATTGTTGCCACGTGCAGTGACTGTGGACATGATCCACTCTTCAGGCATGCTTGAATCTACTTCCGGAGTGGTCCGCTTCCATCTATCTATCAGGGCTCCTCCAGAATAGGTTCTCCAAACTCTATTTGAATGTTGTTTTAACGGTATATGTGCGTATTTTTTGAGATTCATTTTTTCACTAGTTTATGAGTTGCCAAACACCTCTAATTCCAACAGAGGTGGTGAAAATGGAAAATAGAAGGATAGCGATGAGTACAATGTTCGTCGGCCAGGTACTTCTATGCTCACCCATCAGGTCTTTACGATTAACCAGGTAAAGAATGCATAAGACCGTAACAGGTAGAATGATTGAATTAAAGGCCTGAGAAACTATCATTACAAAAATTGGACGAGCATTGAAAATAGGAACAACTAACCCCAAAAGAGAAATTGTCAATACCATTAGGCGATACTTAGTGAGTGTCATTTTTCTTTCGGATTGATTGTAGTCACATAACAACCAAGGCAGCATCAGCACATTTGGAAACTGAGAAGAAACACCCGCAGATACAATACCAATAGCAAATATTGAAGCTGCCAAACGCCCGGCGAGTGGTTCAAGCAATTCAATCATTTGGGATGCTTTGGATAGCCCAATCCCGGCTGGAAATAAAGTACCTGCTGCAGCGGCCATTACAGAAGCACTGATCACAAACATGAGGCCAACCGAAAAAATGGCATCATTGCGTTGTTGCTTAAAATCACTTATTTGCCATCCTGCTTCTTTGACTAAAGTGGTTCTGATGATAAACAAACCCGAAAACACCGTAGTGCCAACCATAGACGCTACCACCAATAGCGAACTACTGCTCTCTCCAGACTTTACCTCTGGAAGTTGAGGAATGAGCCCGCTCAGTATCTCCATAGGTGGTGGCATAAGTATGAAAAAGTTAATCAGGAAGCAGGCAGACATGATGGCTACAATCACAGCAAGTGCCCGCTCGAAGAACTGCGTCTTGCCATTCCAAAAGATGAAGTACACCAGCGCAACGAAGAATCCGGCAAAGTATATAGGCGATATGCCACCATCAACTACGGTCTTTGACCACTCGTAACAAATATCCGCCACGATACCCATCACCCCCATTACACTTCCCATTACCCCAGCCGTCAGTGCGATAATAAAAAAGATTCCCACACCAGGATGAATGTGCTTTCGGAAGGCTTGAAGTGCAGTTTCGCCTGTGACAAGCGTATATCTACTGTAAAGGTTTATCATGAAATAGGTGGTAAGACATGAGGCCAGTACTGTCCAGAGCAAAGACATGCCATAGGTTGCACCGGCTTTGGCCATAGCGGTTACACTCCCTGTTCCAATATTGAATCCAAGCAGAAATATTCCGGGTAGAAATAAAGCTACTTTCTTAGCTAGCCTACTACGCAATGATGTTTTCATAATTGATTTTGTTTAATGTCTTTCACACACCTGAAGCCAGTATGATTAAATCCTGAATCTTTACTTGAGCTCATCCTCCTGGCGACCCGATACCCGCTGCAGTAGCTATCGTTGCAGAGAAATGAGCCGCCACGAACTACATGTTTGGGAGCATAAGGCTCACGCGGATCGTTGTACCGATTTGAGCCAGTTGGATCTTCAACTGCACCCTTTCCCGCATATTGGTCATAAGCTTCTATGTCGTACTTATCCTGACACCACTCCCATACATTGCCAGCCATGTCGTAGAGCCCAAAGCCATTTGCCGGGAACGACTTAATTGGAGCCGTTTTCAAGAAGCCATCCAATTCATAGTTTTGATACGGAAATATACCTTGCCAGAAATTGGCTTTGTCCGATGCTTCCTCTACAGATTCATTTCCCCAAGGATATTTTGCATAGGTATTGCCTCCCATGGACGCCCATTCCCACTCAGCCTCAGTAGGTAGGCGCTTACCGGCCCACTTGGCATAGGCGCTGGCGTCATCCCACGAGATGTGCACTACTGGATGATACATTCGGTCTTTGATATCGCTACCTGGCCCTTCTGGTTGTCTCCAGTTTGCGCCAATGGTCCATTGCCACCACTGGGTGTAGTTATTTAAATTCACTGGGCCATCTGTTTGCTTAAAAACCAGGGAGCCTGCTTGCAAAACAGAATCAGGTGGTTTTAGTGTACCGGTAGGTAATTGTGCCTGCATGACATCCCAGTCTATGTCCTGCTCCGCAATGGTTTTATAACCAGTTGCCTCTACAAACTCGAGAAAGGCAGAATTGGTCACTTCCGTTTCGTCCATATAGAAAGAAGAAACAGCTACTTCATGCACTGGAAATTCATCTTTATACGCTTGATCAGACTTCCCTCCCATTTGGAAATTTCCAGCTGGAATTAAGACCATTCCATTTTCAGTGTTCTCAACCATTTTGGTAGAAGCATCACAGGCAATGAGAATTAACATTAAAGAAATGATATGCGAATAATTCATTAGTCGAATTTTTAATGGATTGTGAGGGTCGCCTACAGTTTCAAACCGAGATAGTTCTTCGCATTGTAGTAACAGACATCTTGAACCAACCTTCCCAACATTTTCATGTCATGAGGTAACTCTCCATTTTCCACATCACGTCCGATCATATTGCATAAGATTCTCCTGAAATACTCATGTCTTGGAAAAGATAAAAAACTGCGGCTATCCGTGAGCATACCTACAAACCTGCTCAACAGCCCCATATTAGAGAGTGAATTAATTTGCTTTTCCATACCGTCTTTCTGATCCAAAAACCACCAGCCAGTGCCAAACTGGATCTTCCCTGCCACTGACCCATCATTGAAGTTACCAACCATCGTGGCAAAACCATCATTATTCGTTGAGTTGTGGTTGTACAAAATAGTTTTTGAAAGCTGGTTCGTGTTATCCAGTGTGTCCATAAACCTGCTTAAAGCTCTTATTTGCTGAAAATCGCCCATAGAGTCAAATCCCGTATCAGGTCCTAATTCACGCATCATCCTACTATTATTATTTCTTATTGCGCCTAGATGAAACTGCTGAGTCCAACCTTTCGAGTGGTACATTCGGCAGAGATCTACCAGCATTCCCATGAGGAATTGCTGCTTCTCTTGTTCGCTAGGTATGTGACCATTTATGATCAATTCGAAAATCCTAGCAGATATCTCTCTTGAGTATTCAACATCGTAGAGCTGCTCCAAACCATGATCGGAAAGCCGGCCTCCCGTCTGGTGGAAGAATGAAATTCTATTTTCAACCGCTTCAAGTAGCGATTGGTAACTGGTAATGGATATTTCAGAAATAGCTTCCAGACGCTCTAAATACTTTTTGTATTGGTCAGGGTCTGCAATAGCATATAGCTTGTCCGGCCTAAACGTAGGATATACTTTGATTTCAAATTTCTCCTTGGCAAGTTGCTCGTGGTAATGCAAATCATCAGCAGGATCATCTGTAGTACAAACCGCAACTACATTCATTTTTGTAAGTAGATTTCGGCAGGACAAATGCCCACTATTAAGTTGGGCACTTGCATTTTCGTAAATTCGATTTGCCGACGCTGAATTGAGCAACTCCTTGATACCAAAATATCGTCTCAGCTCCAAGTGAGTCCAGTGATAAAGTGGGTTTCTCAATGTGTATGGGACAGTCTCTGCCCATTTTTCGAATTTCTCCTTGTCGGATTTATTGCCAGTGCAGAAAGATTCATCTACACCATTGGTGCGCATGGCTCGCCATTTATAATGATCACCTTCTAACCATGCCTCCGTTAAGTTTTTGAATTGACGATCTTCAGCAATGTCTTTAGGTGACAAGTGACAGTGATAGTCAATAATGGGCATCTCTTTAGCATAGGAATGGTATAACTCAGAAGCTACTTCGCCATCTAATAGGAAATTGTTATTTAGGAATGGTTTCATATTGAATAGAATCTATTTTATTGTTTTTAATTGATTTAGTTTGTTTGTAAATGGCAGTACCATTAATAATTAAATCAGGTTCCATCACATTCAAGGTTCACTTTTTGGTGACACATATTGGTGTCCCCACAAACCGTAACTCAAGACATATGCATAACATGCCAATGGCACCAAAAATGAAAGTTGGATATCACCAGTCTCGTCAGCGATCCAGCCTTGCAGCATAGGAATAATAGCTCCTCCTACGATCATCATCACGAGCAGAGAAGATCCTTGACTCGTGTATTTTCCTAAGTCATGGATGGCCAGCGTAAAGATGTTTGACCACAGTATGGAATTGAATGCTCCGATGGCAATCGCACACCAGAAAGCAACAGACCCCTCGGTGAAAATCATAGTGATAAGCAATGCGATCACAACAGATGCGAAAACAGCCAACGTTCGTGCAGCATTGCCTTTGCCTACAAAAAAGGCTAGGTAATTGAGTATCAGAAAAACAACAAAAAGGCTTACTTCAGAAAATGGCAGCACATCGAAATAAAAGCTACCGCCATCATTTTTAATACCTGTGATTAGATAAATGAAAAGAAAGGAGATTACCGATAGTATCGCCATCAATGCATACTTCCTGACCTTATCGGTCATAGCACCCATGGATACCGACCCTAAAAATCGTCCGATCATGGCACCTCCCCAATAGAAAGAGAGGAACTTACTTCCTTCAGCTTCTTCAAATCCCATTATGGATTCCAACTTGAAGAAGTTGATCAGAAAACTACCAATCGCTACTTCTCCTCCCACATAGCAAAAAATAGCAATCATCCCCAGTACTAGATGACGATACTTCAATACTTGTGCTCCCGTCTCAATCGATTCTTCTGAGGTGATTTTGGGAAGGTAAACCATTTTGACCATCAAGGCTAATAGGATAAATGCCACACCGAAAATGACGTAAGGAAGCTTTAGAGAATCCACTGTAATATTTCCATCAGAGAATACTTTGTATATCAAAATCGCTCCGATTACAGGTGCTATAGTAGTTCCAACAGAATTGAAACCTTGTGCTAGGTTAAGCCGACTGGATTCTGTTTTCGGGTCACCTAACCTCGCGGCATAAGGATTTGCTGCTATTTGCAAAATGGTTACACCTGTAGCCAATATAAAGAGAGCTCCCAGAAAAAAGCCATATTGTTGAAATTGAGCTGCAGGGTAAAATAAACCACACCCCACTCCACAAATGACCAAACCTAGGATCAAAGCATTTTTATAGCCAATTCTGGTGATGGGATCGCCACTGGTAACGGAAACGAGGAAATAGATCAATGAAATGAAGAAGAAAGCGCCAAAAAAAGCAGACTGAACGAGTGATGCCTGTAGGTAGGTCAGCTCGAAAGAAGCCTTGAGATGAGGGATCAACACATCATTCATTACGGTAATAAACCCCCACATGAAGAAAAGAAAAGTGATGGTGATGAAGGGCTTTCTGTAGTTGACTGGAGCTGACATGTTTCGTTATTTGGTGGGTAAAAAGTCCTTGATCTTAGTGAAATAATTATCATCGAGTAGTCTGGCACTACCCAGAATAGCGGCGTCTTCCTTTAGTGTAGAAACCTGAATTCTCAAATTGATATCCACCCTTGCTAAACCATGTGCAAGTGACGATGAGAAATAAGGATATGCACCAGAAATATTTCCACCTAGTATAAGAATAGTTGGTTGGAATTTCTGGACCCAGGGCGCAAGTAGTGTAGCCAGATTTTCGCCAAAAGAATCAAAAATTATCTGCACATTTTCGTCCTTCTTCCTGCGATCGACTATTTCTTTAACGCCACTTAGCTTTTCTTCGAAAGCGTCCTCAAAAGCCCTTACGAACCATCTTGTAGAAAAATACTCATCAGCTATTCCATTTTTAAACTTAAGGTGCCAAAGGCAGCCATCTTCAGGCACATCCTCTCTGACAACTATCGGCACTCCGTCATCTATAAACGCAGATCCAAATCCTGTTCCCAGAGTGATAATGATTGATCTGTTATGCGATTTTGCTAAGCCAAATCCATCTTCACCAATTGCGAAACAAGTCGCATCGTTGTGGAATCGAAGCGGTAGCTCGGGTAGGATGAGCAAAGGACCTAAGTGATCAGATACTTTTAAACCATATAACGCATTGTACTTGTCATTTCCTTTGTTAAAAAGCGCCACTCCGTCGGCATAATTGAATGCTCCGGGCATTGCAAAACCAATCCCGGCAATATCAAAATTGGAGCACAAGGCGATAGTCTTATTGATGGTGTTTGCCCAGGCTTGAAATACCTCATCTTTTGGCGCTTTACCATTGAGTTTTGAGTGAGCTTCTGTTTGATGAATTATCTCGCCTGAAAGAATATCCACCGCCTTACTCATGACGTGGCTTCCACCAATATCTACTCCTATCGCTACTTTACTTAATTGACTCATCATTTAACTTCCTTCTAATATTCCGGAATTTCAGCATTGACTCCCCAAAATTTATTCGGCAACTCATCCAGGACAAGTTCAAGAGTTCCCCCATCCATTATTTGTTGATGGGTTATAAATGGTGATTGGATCTCTTTGCCATTGATAAATGCCTTTTGGATATATTTCTTCGTTTTGCTGGCACCTTTTGCCAAGACGGTGAATGTCTTTTCATTCTCCAATTTGATCGTCACTTGCTCAAAAACAGGACTTGTAATATCGTAAAATGGGAGTCCGGGGGTCGTAGGATAAAGTGCTATAGCAGTAAAGACAACAAAAGCTGACATTCCTCCTCCGTCTTCATCACCAGGTATTCCGAAAATATTGTCCTTGAACCAGACATCCAGAAGGAAGCGTGTGCGCTTTTGGGTCTTCCAGGGTGCACCAAAATAATTGTACAAATATGGAATATGAAATGAAGGCTCATTACCCATAGAAAACTGGCCTACAAGTCCGGTAGAGTTAGAACCATTCACGTAAAACTCGTTTTTTCTAATTCCCAGCGGCTCCCGAAATAGCTGGTCCAACCGTGCCTCTGCTGCTCGCTTACCGCCAAGTAATTCAGTCAAACCCGCGATATCATGCTGTACATCCCAGGCGTAAGTCCATCCATTGTTCTCATCATAGTATTCTCTGTATCCTTTCCCTCCATCCAATTTTGGATCAATATCAATCCAGTTGCCATTTCCGTCTTTAGGCATGAATAAGCGATGTTCCGGATGCCATAGCTTTTTATACCGCATGGCCATTTTCTCATATTGAGCCGATTCTCTGTTTTTTCCCAGTTCGTTTGCTAGTTCTGATAAGGCCCAAAAATCATAGCTGATACCCAATGAAACAGCCACAGGTTGCCTTTTCTCAAACCCGTCTACATTAGGTTCAGTTTCCTTCTCATCTGGAAGCAGTGCTGGGAAATATCCGTTCTCATGATAAAAATCATCGATAGGCTGCCTAGGAGTTCCTTGACGCCAAGGAATGAAAGTACCTTCCATCATGTTCTTCTTAATTCCTTCGTACGCATTATCTACATCATAAGCCCTCAACCCCTTTCGGTAACCATCTATAAAAATGGCGGAGGAATGATAGGCATTCATACACATATGATTCCCATATACTTGCGGAAAAGTAGGCATCCATCCGTTCTGATCGTACATGAGTGTATAAGAATGCAGCATATCATTTTCCATATCAGGTGTAAGAATAGTTCTAAGTGGATGATGTGCTCTATATGTATCCCATACCCAGTCATCTACATAAAATGGTCGCTCGCTCTCATGAACCTTTCCATCATATCCGCTGAAATATTTACCCCCCTCATTGATATCGATCATGCGTTCATATGTACGATATAGAGCTGTATAGAAGCTCCTCTTCTGAGCCTCTGTGCCTCCTGTGACCGCTATTTGATTGATCACTTTCTCCCACGCGGCTTTACCCACAGATACTATCTGGGCAAATTGAAAATCCGCCATTTCTTCTTCATAATTAAGTTTGGCCTGCTCATGACTGATGTATGATACTGCATATTTAATCGAGACAACAGAGGGCGCATCCTCTCCTAAGGAAATAGAAAATCGACCTTGCTTAGATTGAAGCTTTGCGGACTTGATTGCTTGATTTTCTTCGTCCACCAACTGTGCAAATACATAAGCTGACATGACTCTTGTTATCGGATTTATTCCTTTAGTGGTGTACTTGATTTTTTCTTCAAGAATGAAAATCCCTTCCTCCTTTTCGCCAGAAACCATTTCAGGGGAACCACTAATTATGATATTCTTCCTTTTACGCTCGGGAAATTCAATTTTATAAATAGCACTCTTTCGTGAGGGCGTAAAACTTACCTTGATGTCATCATCAATTAAGTAGGTCGAATAATACCATGGCTTAACAACTTCCAGATCATGATCGATATTCATTTTCATGTTCCACGATTGATTCCGAAAATCTCCAACAGAAACTTTCATTTGAAAAATGCCCTTTTCTCGATGTGAGGTTACCTGAAACGGAAATGATTCCACCTGATCGGATAGGTAATCAGTTTTCACAGGAAACATCCGCAACATTTGATTGGGCAATTGCATGGTTGGATAGGTAGGTACCAGAAATCTGGCAACATTTCCAATGGTCGGATCTATGTACTTGGTAAAATCCTCTTGTCCAAAAGACGTACTCATACCGAAACCAAAAAAGAGCATGCTCAAGACGATCTTTTGCACTGGTCTCTTTGCATGACCTTTTTGAAATACTGTATGTAGAAAGGTAATTATGATTGTCATTTTAGTGGATTCGGCAGATCGGAATCTGATTGTTAATTAGATATTATCAGTTATTGGCACCAGCTTGAAAACATATCCTGGCCTTTCAACAGACACGTAAATGAATCCATCTGGACCTTCTTCTACGCTTCTTACCCTTCCAACCAGAGGAAACATTTTTTCCTCGTAGCTTATTTTATCACCTTGAACCACACAGCGGTTGAGGTACTTAAACCTCAATGAGCCCACGAGAATATTGCCTTTCCAATCAGGGTACCTATCGCTGGTCACGAAGGTCATTCCACAAGGTGCGATAGAAGGCACCCAATAGTGGAGAGGTTGTTCCATTCCTGGCTTCTGCAATTCTGATGTGAAGATGGTTCCGTCATAATTAATACCGTAAGAGATCACTGGCCACCCATAATTTTCACCTGATTCAATAATGTTGATTTCATCGCCACCCCTTGGCCCATGTTCATGTTCCCATAGTTTTCCGGTTTCTGGATGAATGGCTAAGCCTTGAGGGTTTCTGTGTCCATAGGAGTAAATAGAGTTTCTTGCTGAATCAACGGAGGCAAAAGGATTGTCTAATGGAATAGATCCGTCATCATTCACCCGATGAATTTTACCAGCCATTCTGGATAGGTCTTGCGGATTTACCGTTCGCTCTCCTCTATCTCCTACACTGATAAACATTGTGCCATCAGCAGCAAAGACGATCCTTCCTCCAAAGTGATGCTGACGCTTTGTATATGGACCAGCTTCCAGAATCAATTTCTGATCGGTAAGTGTATTGTCCGAAAAGACAAATCTGCTGACAACAGTAGTCGTCAAAGAGTCACCTTCACTTACTTTCAGGTCAGAGTAGGATAAGTATATCCAGTTATTCTCACTGAATTGTGGGTGAAGAATCACCTCAAATAAACCGTCTTGATCACTTAATCGTACTTTCGGAACACCTGATATTTTGATGCCTTTCCCATCACCTCCCACACGGTAGAGGGTACCTGACCTTTCAGTAACCAGCATATCTCCATTGGGCAGCCACGCCATGTCCCATGGTCTTTCAATTCCTTGAAATACCGTATCGAGCACAATGGTGTAGTGATCGGTAGTTACAGTATCTGTGTCAAGCCTTTCTTCTTCAAATCCATATTTGGCCACCCGCTCAATGCCCTTTCCAATGTAGCTTACGAGTGCGTTTATCTTCTGCTCACCTAATGCTGCACCCCAAGTTGGCATACCTGCGTCTGGATAGCCGTTAGTAATAGATGCCTTAATAGATACCGAGTCTTTTCCATGCTTCCATTTACGATCTGCGAAGGCTTCCATCTGCTGGCCGTGGCATCCAGAACAGTAAATAGAATAGGTTTGCATTGCCAGTAATGTGAGACTATCTATTCTCTCAACCTCCTCTTTCTCTGTTGCCTTTTGCTTAGTCTTTTCCCCACAGCTAATTACTATTAGTCCGATTAGTAGAATGATTGTGAATTTGTAATATTTCATATAAATGTTATTTAGCCCTTTGTGACGTCCTTGCCTATGTTGTTTACTTTCTCCAAATATTTTTCGATGTATTGCTGATCCAACTCCTCGGAATCACCATATTCTTCGCGCATTTTTTTGAGCTTCTCCTTCATATCTATCACTACTTGCGTATAGGTAGGATCATCGAAAACATTGTACAATTCATTGGGGTCCTTTTTACGATCATAGAGCTCCCATTCGTCTACATCATAATAGAAATGAACCAGCTTATATTCTTCGCTCACTATTCCATAATGCCTTTTTACCATATGTATGGACGGGTACTCATAATAATGATAGTAAACCGCCTTCCTATTCCATACTTCCGTTTTACCAGTGAGCAATGGAACGAGACTTTCGCCTTGCATGTCGCCGGGTTGTTCAATATTCGCTACATCCAAAATTGTTTGAGCAAAATCGAGATTTTGTACCATCTCCGTATTTATTAGACCTGGCTCTATTACACCATCCCACCTTACCAGAAGAGGTGTTTTAAAAGATTCATCATAAATGAAACGCTTATCAAACCACCCATGCTCACCAAGATAAAAACCCTGATCAGAGGTGTACACAATGAGTATATTATTCATCAAATCATTTGCTTCTAAATAGTCCAGCACCTTACCTACTCCCTCATCCACGGCCTCAATGGTTCCCAAATAATCCTGCATGTATCGCTGATATCTCCACTTCATCTTGTCTTTATCAGACATTTGAGCAAAAGCTTGTTTAAATGACTCGTTAATGGGATCGTAGATACTATTCCATTGTTCGCGCTGCTCCGCGTTCATCCTGCCTACTTCCCTTTCAAATGCCTTGAAGTCCCAACCGGAGGCATCAGGAATATTCAGTTGTTGCATAGTTTCGGGTGTAAGCTTTGAATCTCCTGACCAGTTCATGTGTTCCAGCAGATTCATCTCAGCCATTTTTGCCGCTGCACCCCTGCCAGAATAATCATCAAATAATGTGGCAGGCTCTGGAAACTCTTTGTTTGTGTACTCCTTAAAATGTCTTGGAGCTGGCAACCATTCCCTGTGAGGAGCTTTGTGCAAGTACATGAGCATGAACGGCTTATCCTCTTCCCTTTCATTTTCTAACCAATTAAGGGTCATATCGGTAATGATATCTGTCACGTAACCAACCACATTAATCACCCCTTCATTTTTGGTAATGAAGTCTGGGTTGTAGTATGTCCCCTGACCAGGAAGTATTTTGAATTCATCAAAGCCTTTAGGGCTGTTGCCAAAGTGGAGCTTGCCAAACATTGCCGTCTGATAACCGGCCTGCTGAAGGTATTGTGGAAACGTTACCTGGGTAGTATCGAATGGAAAATGGTTATCTGTTTTGCCGTTAATGTGACTATGCTTGCCGGTCAAAATCACAGCTCGAGAAGGAGCACAAATGGAATTGGTTACACAAGCATTGGTAAAGAGCATTCCTTTGTTGGCAATGCGATCTATGTTCGGAGTGGATATCAACTTATCACTGTAGGCACTAATCGCTTGATAGGCATGATCATCAGACATCATGAATATGATGTTAGGTCGTTTTGGTGTTTCATGCTGTTGTGAGCAAGACGCCAACACCCAAAAAGTGAGGACTAAAGCAAATAAGGAAAAGAGTTGACGCTTCATAAAATTCAAATTCATATTCCAATTTTCTTTTGAATGTCCTCCAATGAAACGCCCTTAGTCTCTGGCATATAGAACAGAGCGAAAATGAGTTGAAAACACATGGTCAATGCGAAGCATGAGAAAATCAGCCAAGGATTGTCCTCAAACGCATCAATAACCAAAGGACCCAGCAGCGTAATGATTGCTGCGAAAACCCAGTGTACGCCGGTACCGAAGGCTTGACCAAATGAGCGCACATGGTTTGGGAAGATTTCAGCGATGAATACCCATATGACCGCACCAGAACCAATGGCATGCGAAGCAATAAAGGTCATAATGGAGAACAATAAGATCGTAGAACCAAGATCCGCATAGAATGAAACGGCTACCATAGTGAGGCTGGCAATATATCCTACAGAACCAAGACGCAGCAAGAACCTTCGACCAGCTCTGTCAATGAGATACATGCCTAATAAGGTAAACACGAGGTTAATTCCTCCAATAGCAATAGAATTAAACAGAGAGTCCTTAGCTGCCAGTCCTGATATTTCCAGAATCTCCGGAGCATAATAGAGGATAAAATTAATCCCTGATAGTTGGTTGAAAAATGCAACAAGAAAGGCAAGGAATAAAGGCTTCTTGTACCTGTAGAAAAAAGACTCATCTTGCTCAACTCTGTCTTCTGAATGTAATATTTCATCAACCGCTTGATCAATATTTTTAAGCCCCATTCTCTGAAGAACTAATCGAGCAGCAGTCTCCTCCTTCTTAAATAGCAAAAGCCATCTTGGACTCTGCGGGACAAACAGAATCGAAATAAAATACAACAGCGCCGGAATCGCTTCAACACCCAGCATCCATCGCCAATCGTTTATCCCACCAAATCCTTTGAATAAATAATTTGAGACAAATGCGATTAAAATTCCCAATACAATATTGAATTGATAAAGTACAACCAGCTTGCCTCGATTATTTGAGGTAGATATTTCTGAGATGTACATAGGACCCGCGACTGTTGAAGCTCCCACTCCCAGTCCACCGATGAAGCGGAAAAAGGAAAAGCTATATGGGTCAGGCGCAATGGCTGAACCAAGCGCCGAAATAAAATACAGTATGCCTATCCATATTAACGTATTCTTTCGGCCATATTTCTGACATGGAATACCGCCTAACAATGAACCCATCACTGTGCCCCACAAGGCCATAGACATGATGAATAAACCGTGAAACATTGGCGAAGTATTCCATAATTCCTTTATCGGAAGGTTTGCACCGGAAATGACCACCGTATCAAAACCGAATAGAAATCCCGCCAGCGAGGCTGTGAAGGACCAAACCAATAAATTATAATTTTTCAATTAGTTAGCCGTTTAAATAGGTTAATTGGTAATTGCAGGATATCAACAAGGCGCTAATTTATTAAATTATACTTACACGTGTAATTTTATTATATATTTGTTAGAATATTTTTTTTGAAACTTTTAAAATTCGTCTCAATGAAAATACGTCTCCTAATAGCTGACAGTAGTCTTTACAAAGCACACAATTCAATTCTTTATTGTTACTCAAAATTTTTCTTTGAAAAGTCTTATCTTCTTTATGCAGCTGTTGTAGTGATTCTGCACGCTTGCACGGGTGTCGAGCAAAACAAAATTGACAGCTATGAAACTAGAGCTAGAGAACTTGTATCTAAAATGACACTTGAAGAAAAAGTTTCTCTTATGACTGGAGCGACTGATTCCATTGGATTTCCTGCACTGGCAGGTATCCCTCGATTGGGGATTCCAATGTTTGAAATCCATCATGGCCCTCATGGTTTTAAAGGTTGGTATGGGGATCCCAAGGAAGAAAAAATGGTTTGGGGAACTTACTTTCCTACTTCTACCGCAATGGGAGCTACCTGGGATTCAGACCTAGTTTATAAGATTGCTGAAGCTATGGGTGCAGAAATGAGATCGGCTGGCGGGCACTTAAATGCTGGTCCTGCCATGAACATCATCCGAGATGTTAGAACAGGCAGAAGCTTTGAATATTTCACAGAGGATCCATTTCTTAATGGAAGAACAGCCATCGGTTATACCAAAGGACTTCAAAGTCAGAAGGTGATTGCAAACCTGAAGCATTTCATTGCTAATAATCAAGAACAAAACAGAGGCGGTCTCAATGTTATTGTGGACGAACGTGCTTTGCGCGAAATATATCTTCCAGCTTTTAAAGCTGCCATTCAAGAAGGCGGAGCTTGGAGTTTGATGTCTGCCTATAATAGAATTAATGGTGTATACTGCAACGAAGAAGAGTGGCTCTTAAAAGAAGTGCTCGTCGACAATTGGGGCTTCAAAGGTTTTGTGCTTTCAGATTGGGGCGGAACTCACAACACGATTGGAAGTATTAAAGCGGGAATGGCTATAGAAATGCCCAGAGAGAAAATTTATGGCAAAAAACTTATTGAAGAGATTAAAGCAGGTACAATCACAATATCTGAGTTGGATGAATTAGTTGTTCGCATACTCATGCCATTCATTTGGACTGGAGCGCTAGATGAGGAGATCCCGATTGATACGACAGTCGTCAATCAACCTAGGCATGTTGCCGTAGCTAGAGAAGCTGCTTCTAAGGCAATGGTGTTGCTTAAGAACGAAAACAACATGCTTCCATTGAACAAAAAAATCAAGAAGCTAGCCGTAATCGGCCCTAATGGAGAATATGGTAATCACTATCGGGATGGAAAATACTTCTATGCATTACTACAAGGAAGCGGGAGTTCCAAAGTGGCCATCAGTAGAGATCAAATGGTCACCCCCTTTCAAGGAATCAAAACCCAACTTGATGGTCAAGTTGAGGTAGATTACGCACCTGGATGTTATGCTGAAACAGGGTTTGGAGCAATACCTTTAAAATACATCAGTACTCCAGACGGCAAATCAGAAGGCTTTCGTGTATCGTATTTTACCAATACTAAGTTTGAAGGCCAACCTATTAGAACGGAATTTAATTCAGACCGCTCCTACACTTGGTCTTCAGAACTTGATATTCCAGAACTATTCAAACAAGAGGAAAGCGTACGGCAGTTTTCTGTAGTCTTGGAAGGAAAGCTTCGTGTTCCGGAAACAGGTGAATACAATCTTGAAATAAGAAATACATCTGGTTCTGCGGCTCTTTATATCAACGATAAACTAGTCACAGAAAACCTAAAAGGTGCCAGATATAATATTGGCTCTAGCGGAAGTGTAGAACTAAAAAAAGGCCAGGAATACGATATCAAAGCAACCTACGTGAAGACCAGTTGGAAAGGTGATGTCTCCATCAACTGGGATTATGAAAATGCACAATATTTAAAGGAAGCGCTATCATTGGCGGCTCAATCTGACGCTGTAATTCTTACCGTAGGGAACACAGGCGAGATCGGAGAAACTGAGGGAGGTGATAGGGATCGAATCACACTCTATCCTGCACAAGAGCGATTAATCAATGAAATAGCCAAAGTAAATCCCAATTGCACTGTAGTAGTGATCGCGGGAAGTGCGGTCGCTATGGGCAATTGGATTGATAATGTTCCTTCGGTGCTAATGGGATGGTTCTCAGGCGAACAAATGGGAAATGCGCTTTACGACGTTCTTTTTGGTGAAGTAAACCCAAGTGGTAAACTACCTATTACCTTTCCACTTTCCCTCGATGAATATCCAAAAGATCATTATACCAGTTCTCCTGAAATAGCATACAATGAAGGTATTTATGTAGGCTATCGATATTTTGACCATCACAATAAGGAGGTACAATTTCCATTTGGCCATGGGCTGAGCTATACAGAATTTAAGTACGCTGATATAAAGGCAAACATTAAGGAAGATTCGAATGACTTGACGGTACGAGTAGACTTGTCCATTACCAACACAGGAACGGTCGAAGGAGAAGAAGTGGTTCAGCTTTATGTTAGAGACCTTGAGGCCTCTGTAGACAGACCGGTTAAGGAACTAAAGGGCTTTATGAAAACCCGGATTAACCCTGGCGAAACAGAGCACATTTCTATCGACCTTGAAGCCTCAGCTTTCGCCTATTTTGATATGAATCAAAAACAGTGGAAAGTAGAAGCAGGAGACTTTGAACTTTGGGCGGGTAGTTCGTCCCGAGATATTCGTCTCAAGGAAATCATAACCATAAAGTCAGATCGATTTTTGACATTCAAATAGTATTAGCCGCTAGTTAAATTGATCTTTCTAAACACATAAATGAAAAAACTTATACGCCTACTTTCTTTTTTCGTGTGTCTTTTGGCATCAGTGACAAGTTACGCTCAGCAGCCTATCACCTACCCTATTGAAGTCCTAAGCATGCTGAACAGTAATGATGAATGGATTGATACGGTTCAAATCTCGATCACCACTAAAGATTATCAGGGCACAGTGGGTTGGCTATATGTCAACGTGAACAACCTGAACAATGCGAGCACCATGCAATATCGTCTTAAGGAATCATCTCAAAGCGAATGGGGCTCCTGGCAAACCAGCCAACCCAACTTTTCTGTATTTCCAAAAGATGAAGCCTATGGCGGGTTAAACGGAGGTTTTGGAACTACACAATTCGCTACCCCAATAATTGGCGTTGAAGCCAATAAGACTTATGACTTTCAGTTCAAATACGATTATATATCAGGTCGAGAATCATCAGGCTATAGGATATTAGACATGGCCTTTTGGGAATCCAACAATAAACATGAAACCAATCAAATTTTGAATGGAAGACAAGACGTAACAGGAGAAAATTGGGAAGGCCCATATGCAAATGACCCGAACAAGTCAACTCTTTCTGAAGAAGGTGGAAGACTATGGAGAGGTGAGGTTGGCGAGGTTCTCATCGACCCAAATGGTATAGACATAAAAGCTACATGTGCTGATTGCCATACTGCCAGTGGTTGGGACTTAAAGTATTTCAACTATTCAGATAAATCAATCATTGCAAGATCCAATTTTCATGGCATGTCAAGAGAGGAAGGAGAAAAAGTGGCACAGTACATTCGAGATTTAGCATTTGACAGATCCGAAAAAGGCAGACCCTGGCAGCCGCCCTTTCAGCCCGGACCTGAAGCTGATGACGACCCTTATGAATGGGCCGCAGGACAGGGCCTAGAAAATGTACTCGAAACGGATGAGGATATGATAGCGGAGGTGTTTGGCTCTAAAAACCCTTCTGAAGAAGAAATTCGGAGTACCATCAACGACTTTAATGGAAATACGAATCTTAGAACTCAGCGGCTTGCGGTTCAATTCCCGGACTGGAACGGTTGGCTACCAGGCACTCACCCAAAAGACCTTTTATCTGATGAAGACTATAACACCATCAATTCAGCTTATTTAGCACTACGCAGTGCGCTAGATACTCCAAGTAAAATCGAAGCTCTCAACAACCAATCCAATATCGCTGATAACCATGCAAACAATGGAATTTATAAAGCCATAGGCGATTTTTCAACTCAAGTTCATAATGTGATAGAAGGAACAAATAAAAACAATCCAAGATCACCCGTTTGGGCAGATAATAATTCAGTCTATCAACCTGAAAGAGAAACCTTAATGAGAAGCCTCGCACCTTGGTTCTCAATCAAGATTTTTGAAGTCATTCATGAATTCGGACTTCATAATATTTCAGAATTGCAAAACATCGCTTTAAAAGATCAGGAGAAGTTTCAATGGCCAACACGCGAATGGGTTGTTTTCCAAAATGCAGCACATATTATTTCAGAAAGGCGGGGAACCTCCTATTTCTCATTGACTGATACCACAAGAGATCAACAAACAAGAAGTATTTATTTATCCAGCATTTGGTATCAGATGCAGATGACCCTTACCCCTGGTAATAGAAAAGGTGGAGTTGTAAGCCCAAATGACTGGGCCTATAACCTATTACATGTGCATAGAATTGGTCTTCAATCCGAGATTTATGAACCGGCGCGTTGGCTTCAGAACTATCTGAAAAACGCTGAACAACGAAACAATGGAATGACTCCTAAGGAATCCTCTTCAGGTGCCATTAGAGGTTGGAACATGAGAGAGCTCAGCCCATGGAGGTTCTATGGGACTACAAACGGCAATACCGAAACTTTCGATCAACTAGGTCCGGATTTAAGGAATAGAGTGCAAAGTGTATTTATAGATGAAGTCCTAGATGTTTTGGAGTCATTCGGAAATGAATGGAATCGAGATGGCGTGAATCTATCCTATAGAACTGATTTTGAATTAGAGTTTTATGACACAGAACCAATTAACGGTGTAACCTTCCAAGGAGACAATTGTCTATTTCATGATCGCCGGGATAATGGCGGGTGTTCGGATGCAAATGACGCTGTGGAAATTGATGCTATGTATACCCTACTTTACCTTTTTAGTGAAAATGGCAATATCACCACTAGCGTTTTTAATAGATTGAGAGGTTGGGCAGATGAAATGTGGGCATTTACTGATTGGCCAACATACACATTAAAGGCAACTCATAATTGGGCATTTAATGGGGATTTAAGTGACAAAGTGGGCAATGCAGATGGTATGGCTCAATCTAACGCCAAGACCATGAGTGATGATAAGGTTGAAGGCTTTCAGTCTCTCTTTCTTGACGGGACAGAAGATATGGTTCTGATTAATGATGCCGAGCTTCAAAACGGCTTCACGGATTATTCGGTAACAGCCTGGTTTAGGACAACAGATACTATTGGATACCAATATATCTATGAAGAAGGTGGCAATGATGCTGGATTTGGATTACGCTTAAATGGTTCGACACTTGAGGCAGGCGCTATTGACGGAAGTGGGATTACTACTCTCCAGACCGTGAAAAAGGAAGGGATACTTCCATTCAAATGGTATTTTGCGGCAGTCACTTTTGAGAATGGAGTTATGAATCTTTATCTCAATGCTGAAGATGACCCCTCTACTTTAGATACTGGATTTGGTGAATTAGCTAGCCATAGCAATGGTGCTACCATAGGTGGATCGGGAGATCAGGCGCTTGATCATGGCGCGGGGTTTGAATTCAGCGGATGGATAGATGATGTAAGGGTTTATGATGAGACTGTGATAGGTCAGCAAGAGATCACTCTCATTTATGATGAATACAGTTCCAATATCAAAACCTTCTCTCTATTAGTGCAAGATGGAACAGGTACAGGACTCTATGAAGTAGGACAGCAGATTAGCATTGTTGCTGATACTACGTTGGGCTGCTTCTTGAATTGGAAGGGAGATACAGAGTCGCTATCAGACATTACTGGCTCTCAAGCAGTTATCACTGTTCCAAATAAAAATATAGCCGTAATAGCAGAATTTGATAGTGCCTGCGGAGAAGGAATTCTCACTAATACGGATGTAGCCGAACGTATTGAAATATTTCCAAATCCGTTCACAGAGTTGGTTTCAGTTTCTGGGGTGAAGCAAGATGCGGAGATAACTATTCTGACCCTTAGTGGTGTAGAATTATTGTGTGAGAAAGGGGAAACAGTGTTCAATTTATCGGGCCTATCTAAGGGCATTTACATTTTAAGAGTCAATCACAACTTTCACAGAATAGTAAAAAAATGATGAAGATGTTCAAACAACTATGGATTACTAAGCCGTGTTCGGATAATTCGGTGTGCAGTATTAAGAGTCACTTAACTTCTTATTGTAGTCTTTTAGCGGTGCTCCTTTTTCTATTTGGATGTACCTCTCCTGATAGGCCTGTTCAACAAACAGGAATAGAAGATCTTGATATAATTCGGCAAGAAGTTACGATCACTTCTACTGATCAAAATACTGCCAAAAGTAGAAGGTCTGCTTTATACAGATATTACCGATTCCTCTGGCGACAAGGTATGAACATGAGGATGTTTGACGAAGTGGCCAATACGCTGCTCGATGAATCCAACAGTTCAACAAAAGCACATGAGGCGATTGATAATGGCTATTTCATTTTAGACCAGTTGTTCACCAACCCAGTATATGTTCCTGAAGTAAAAGGAGCGGCTAATTCAAGTGCTACAACTTTCACAAATTGGCCACTTTATCACGGAGTGGATGGATCACAATCAGGATACTCACCTGACAAAGGCCCAAGTCTGGGTGAGATAGTTTGGAAGTTCCCGAAGACCAATGGATGGACCCCTACTCCTGTAGTATCTGGAAACCAAATATTAGCATCAGGAGCAGGAGCAGATGTAATCGGCTATAGTCTGGATTCCAAAACAGGTAAAGTGAACTGGAAGGCAAGGATCATGTCTCAGAGTTACTATCATACATCCAACTATAGATACAGTCCCGTGGAAGTGGATGATCACGTATTCTTCAAGATTGGTCAAAAACATCATGGATTCGAAAAGTCAAGTGGAAAAAAAGTCGACAATTCAGAACACACAATGCTTCATGTAAACACAGAAGACTTGACATTGACTAATGTCAACGGAGATTCCACAATATGGAACTATCAACCGGCCGAAGGACATATTGCACATGCCATAGCTCTTGGCTCCAGAGTTTTTGTTGCAAATACTTCAGGTACTGTCAGTTGTTTAAACAAAGAAAACGGTAAGGCCATTTGGTCGAATGATCTTCAAAATGAACTGAGAGGAAAGATATCTGTTTATGGGGATCAGATTTTTGCGACTTCATTAGATCGGAAAATATTCGCGCTTGAGTTGAAAGATGGCAGCATAAACTGGACACAACAATTAATGGAAATCGAAAATAAAGCCTACGATTACTTTTCAGGTTTTGGATTCTATGATAATAATATCTACTTCGGAACTGCCGCGGGTTATGTCTACTGCCTTAAACCCAGAGACGGATCGACGGTCTGGAAAGAAACCACTCAACACTGGATTCAATCCAAGCCGGTTAAAATCGATAAACAAATCTTTGTGGTTTCCTTAGACGGAAAGCTGCATTCGATCTCAGAAAATGAAAATCAAGCAAACCTTGATTGGTCGAAAAAAATCAGCGATCATGGTTTTTCATCTGATCTTATCATTTCGACAGATGGCATTATCGCCACAGATAACAACATGATGGTCTACTCCTTGGATCCTAAATCGGGGGATATCAACTGGAAACAAAGGTTATTGGATGGGGCTTGGGTCAATGACCAACATATAGCAGCTGAAGAACATTCCGGTCAACAGAGTTCGCCTACGATTGTTGATGGAATCCTTTATATCGCAAGTCCAGATGGTTTTGTCAACGCCATCGATACAGAAACCGGAAATGAATTGTGGAAATTCGAGACAAAAAGCAGTTGTTCCCCCTCTCCTACAGTTGCAGAGGGAAAAGTGTTTGTAGGCCAGACCTATAGAAGCTATGGGAAATACTTTGCTCTTGATGCCAAATCGGGTGAACCGATATGGTCTTCGGAAAAACTTGGCTCAGTCTGGATAAACGCTGCTTATGATAACGGCAGACTTTTCCTTGGAAATATGAATGGGTTCTTTTTTGCCGTAAATCCAAATACAGGTGAAAAGCTCTGGGAATATTTCACTGCTAAGGATACTCCGCAAGAAAACAAGTCTTTTGATACAGACCGACGACATGGATGGCCTCCCGGTGTTTATTGTAATCCTATCACAGAAGACGGAATCGTTTACACAGGATCATGGTCTGGTTACTATTTCGCTTTTGATCAGGAATCTGGCCAACTCCTTTGGAGAACTAAAACAAAACCTGAGCTCGGAAATGGCGGCCTCCCAGATTCTGCCGCACCTGTTTTGCATAAGGATCATATCTATGTGCAGAAGGCAGGTCATTTTATTGCAGCCATTAACAAGCACACAGGAAATATTGATTGGGAATGGCAAGGACCTGAAGGCTTTCTCCAAAATGGGACAATTGCGGCGCTGGATAATCGGATATTTGGTTCGGTAGCAAGAAGAGTCAACGAGATCGCTTATCATACCGAAATCATTGCTTTCAATGATGTCCCAACGGGAGGAGAAAAGGTTTGGAGCTATCGTGGAGGTGGCGGACTAACTGCGCCAGTAGTAACAGATAATAAAATAATATTTGGCTCTTCGGGGGATCCTTTCCTTACTTGTCTTGATCCTGAAAATGGAGAAGTGAAATGGAGGCTTTATGTAGGAGGTATCATGCTAGAAAGTGTCCCTGCGATATACGGGGATAAAGCGTTTGCGCAAGTTAAAAATGGTTATTTGTACGCGGTGAAATAGAACCTCAAACAGGACAAATGATTCAAACAATTTTTGTATTTATCAGGGCATTATTACTCACCAAATACTTCACACTCCAGAAACTTTTTCAGCTAAAAACACCCTTTCGTTTATTATCCTTAATTCACTTCATTATTTTACTTACACGTGTTATATTTGTGAATACTCAAAATGCTCTATTCAACCAAATGACGTATTCTACCTTCATTAAATATACTCTGTTAATCATAGTAATCTCTTCTTGTGGTAAGTATGAATCAGGTCAAGTAAAAGTCACGGGGCTTGAGGACTTAGATTTTATCCGAAAGGAAGTTTTACTCACTCCCACTGATCAAACCAACGCCAGAAGCAGAAAAGCAGCACTTTATCGCTTTTATCGTTTACTATGGAGGCAAGGCATCCAAATGGAATCGTTTGATTCAATAGCCAACATCTTGGTGGATACTCCTATTCAAATGCCCACAACTCACAATACTATTGATAATGGCTATAGAATTCTCAATGAAATTTTATCCAATACTAAATACATAACTGAAATTAACGGAGATCCATCTCAACCAGCTGCTTCCCAAACTAATTGGGCCGTATATCACGGGGTAGATGGCTCGCAATCTGGTTATTCTCCAGATGCCGGGCCATCCATGGGAAGCGTAGCTTGGAGATTTCCCAAAAGCAACGGATGGGCAATACAGCCAATGGTCGTGGGAAACGAAGTGTTCCTCTCAGGAGCAGGAGCTGACGTCATTGGCTATAAGCTCAACGCCAAAACAGGTGAAGTCAAATGGAAGGCGCGGTATATGTCCCCTAGTTATTACAATACACCTGGCAGCCGATACGAGCCAGTCGTTTTGGAAAATCAGATAGCATTCCAGATAGGTGCTAAATATCATGCGTTCGATCGAAATTCCGGGGCTTATACCTCAATTACTTCCGATGAAGCAGTATCAATCATGAGCTGGTCGAAAAACGTCTCACTAATACAACTATCTGAAAACAAGCCACTTTGGTATTTTCCAGTTGATGACGAGTATCTAACCGAAAAACCCTCCTTGGCAAGTGAAAGTGTTTTCATTTCCACTACAGAAGGTCGCGTGATATGTCTCGATAAGGAAGACGGTTCATCCAAATGGCAAATAAAACTCCCAGAAGAACTCAGAGGAGCGATCTCAGTATCAGAAAAATTGCTCTTTGTTACTTCAATTGACCGCACCATTTTTGCCTTAAATCAGTCTGACGGTAGCATAATTTGGTCGAAACAGATTGAGCCTTCTGAAAATCGGGCATATGAATATTTCTCTGATTTTGAAATCATTTCGAATCGAATCTATTTTGGTACAGCTGCTGGCTTTCTTTACTGCCTTGATGAAACCACCGGGGAAATAATATGGAACCTTGAAGTAGGCGAATGGGTTCGTTCCAAGCCTCTCAAAAAACAAAACCATATTTATCTGGGCACTTTGGAAGGTAGGCTTCTATCTATCAGAGAGAATAACAACCAGCCAGAAGTCGTTTGGAATCAACAAGTTGGCGACCATGGATTTAACGCTAATTTAGCCGCTTCAGAGTTTGGTTTGCTTGCCACTAATGAGAACATGTTGCTCTACAATATCAACTTCAGCACAGGTAAAATCTACTGGAAACATAGTTTATTGGATGGTATTTGGAAAGATGATCAGTTTATTGCAGCAGAGGAGCAGTCTGGACAACAAAGTTCTCCTACCATCGCGGACGGTATCCTATATATCGCTGGCCCTGATGGTTTTTTAAATGCGGTAAATGTCGAAACTGGTAAGGAACTGTGGAAATTTGAAGCCAAGAGTAGTATCTCTCCGTCCCCCACTGTAGCTGAAGGCAAAGTATTTATAGGCCAGACATACCGAAGTTTTGGAAAGTACTTCGCTCTAGATGCCCTGACCGGGGAACCCGTATGGACTACTGACGACTTAGGTTCAGTATGGATCAATGCGGCCTACGATAATGGTCGGCTTTTTCTCGGAAACATGGATGGTTACTTTTTCGCAATTGATCCTTCGACAGGTGATAAATTATGGGAATACAATACCATAGCCAACACTGCCCATGCAAACAAACCCTTAGACGAAAAAGGTGGAGCACATGGATGGCCTCCTGGTGTTTATTGTAACCCCATAACTGAAGATGGTGTGGTCTACACTGGCTCTTGGTCCGGCTATTACTTCGCTTTTGATCAGGCTAGCGGAGAACTTCTTTGGAGAACTAAAACTCAACCAGAAGGATCGGAAGGTGGCCTTCCTGATTCTGCAGCTCCCGTTCTTTACAAGAATCATATTTATGTTCAGAAAGCAGGATTTTTTATAGCCGCCATCAATAAATATACCGGTATCATTGACTGGGAATGGGCGGCACCAAGAGGATTCCTACAAAATGGTACGGTGGCCGCAAATGGAAATAGAGTATTCGGTTCAGTTGTTCGAAAGGTCACCGATTTGGGATACCACGCTGAAATCATCGCATTCAATGACGTTCCAAATGGCGGAGAAAAACTCTGGAGCTATCGTGGAGGTGGAGGCCTTACCGCACCTGTGCTCACTAAGGACAAACTGATTTTCGGATCTTCCGCTGATCCATTCTTAACCTGTTTAAGCCCGGAAACCGGCGAAATTATTTGGAGATTAAATGTCGGTGGAATAATGCTGGAAAGTGTTCCTTCAATTTACGGAAACAAAGTTTTTGCCCTCATTAAGAATGGCTATTTATATGCAGTTGAATAAACCCCAACAAAATGAATACTAGAATTTCTTTAATCACATCCCTGTTGCTCTTAGTGGTCTCAGCACAGATTGTCACAGCACAAACATTTGTCCCTTCTGGTAGCGAAGACATTGATGAAGTGAGAAAAACCTTGGCCTCACGCCCTACTGATAAATCTAATTACAAAGACAGAACGACCCTTCTCTTCCTATGGATGAGCGTTCTTCAACAGCAAGCCGCAGATTTGAGACAATTTTATGATGTGGATGTAGCGTATTATGCTCTGGAAGGTGCAACCATCAATACCAATGGAAAGTTACAAGAAGAGAAAATCGAGGAGCTATCAGCAGTAATTGATCAGGGTTTTGCCACGCTAGAAGATGTATTTGCAGATTTACTGGCCAACGGACCAATGTTTGAAGCCAAAATGGGAGATCCAAATGGTTTTCCCGAAGGTGGCGACATGAATCAGAACTGGACCATGTTTCAGGGAAACAAGCACAATACGGGTCATACTACAGCTCCTGGACCAAAATTGGGTAAAAATCAGTGGAAATTCCCTATAGGGCTTGGCTGGTATTCAAGACCTGTGGTGGAAGATGACAAAGTGTACATTTCGTCTCCAGGGCTTTATGCCACAAGCTTTTGCGTGGATTTGAATACGGGTGAAGAAATTTGGAAATCCACCCAATCACATCTCTTATTCGGAATTTACAAATTCCCAGCGATTGCATCTACACCTGTGATTCAAGGTGATCGAGTGCTGCTAAGAGAAGTGAACAGTCATGGCGGAAACAGAGGGCAAGCGAAGAACATCGTATTTGTAGATAAAAAAACTGGCGTGACACTTGATAGAAAATTTGCAGGACATGTTGATTACCGTACTCAAAATGCCCCAGTCGCAGCTAACAATAAATTTGTGGTTTATCCATATGGTGCGGCTGATATCTATGGTGGCCCAGCCATTTGTCAGAATTACACCAATCTCGTATGCGCCGACAAAGACAACAATAGAAAGCTGTGGGAATTTAATGTTGGAGATATTGATGCTTTGGCTGAGCCAGTTATCTCAGGGAATAGGGTCTTTCAGGGCACAATGGAAGGCTATCTTTATGCCCTCAATTTGGATATGGACTATCAATCAAGTGCAACAGAAGTAGATCTTTCGGATGCTGCTGACAAGCGAAGAATCGAATGGAATTTTCAAGCCGGCGGAGGGATTAACACTCAGGTATCAATTAAAAATGGTAGAATCTATTTTGGTGCCAACGACGGTCACCTGTATTGTCTGGATGAAAAGTCAGGAAAGTTGAATTGGAAAAAGCGGTTGGAAGAAACCTCCGAAACCACAAGAAAGCAGTTTAGCACAGTTTCAATTGATGGTAATGACCTGTACATAGGGAGCACAAACAAAACGCTCTATGTGATAGATGCATCCAATGGCGCCATCAAGTGGACTGCCAAAACGATGGATTGGATTAGAGCAAGGCCGGTTTTCGATGAAAAACAGATCTACGTCGCAGATATATCAGGATACACGTATGCTTTCAACAAAAAGAAAAAGAATCAACAGTGGAAAAAGCAAAGCAGCTCTCATCCCATCTATGCAGATCTCACCTATGCTTCAGGTAAAATATTACTTAATGATAGTGATTTGCATACCTACTGCCTGGATACCAAGGGTGATCTGATTTGGAGAAAAAGCATTATCAGTGCCCAATACACTGCAGAAGGTAAGCGGATTTTTAACGATCAACTCTCCGGAGGTACCTACTATCAGTCCAAACCAACAGCAGCGGATGGATCCGTCTACTTTGGAACACCTTCCGGATTTCTATACTCAGTAGATGCCGAATCAGGAGCAGAGAACTGGAAATTTGAAATGGGGGCTGCAATATCCGTTGGACCTGCAATTGCCGATGGCAAGATCTATGTCGGGCAACAAGGTGGAGAGCGTTTCTTTTATTGTGTAGACGCAAAAGATGGATCCCTGATTTGGAAAAAAACCATTCCGGGAGGATGGGTTTGGGGTTCTGCCGCAGTGGACGATGGTTTGGTATATATCCCTACGGTCAATGGATATGCTGTTTGTATGGATGGTGAAACCGGGAACATCATTTGGATGTACCCAACGAATAAATCGATTCCTGCCGAACCGGCTATTGATGGAGACATAGTTTACTTCGGGTCATGGAGCCGCTCGCTATATGCATTCGACAAAAAGACAGGCAAAATTCTCTGGAAAGCAAATGGAATAGGACTGGATTCCGGCACTTTGATTGCGCAAGATGGAAAAATATATCTCCCTCATCATGATAATATTTTCATGTCCTTCGATTCAAAAACAGGAGAAGTATTAAACGGTGGTAATACCAATAAAGAGGATAAAGGACAATACTCTAATTACAACGCAAGCCCGGCTTTTCACAATGGAAGGGGCTTTTTTACTGCAAGGGTCGGTGTAGGACTCAGAGGTGTTCCGATGGCATCAAAGGTCTATTGCGTAGATGCTACCACGGCCAAAGTCAACTGGACCTTCCCAGATGGCGGAGGCTTATCTGCTCCTGCCTTGGCCAGTGGAAGACTGTATATTGGGTCTGGAAATCTTCCATTCTTATATTGTCTGGATCAAAAGACTGGAGAGCATCTCTGGACTTATGAAATGGGCAATCGGGTTGAAGAAGCCACTCTATGCATTTACCGCGACATGTTGTATGTTCTTGCCGCTGATGGGTACATTCACGCAGTGAAATAAGCTCTGGATGAAAATGAAGCAAGCTATCCTTTTAATTATTTTCTTGATGTGTGCTAGAGTTTATTGTCAGGTTCAAGTCATAGATGCCCAATCAGAACCTGCCAAGCAGCGGCCAACTTATTCATTGCCTAAATCCGAAGCAGATTTAGATCAATGGTACGATAGCCTCACCGGCCTACTAAACTACAGCGTTTTTAACGGAATAGATTACGTATACCCTCCTAATTTGCGGGAAGGGCATCCTTTCTTCGGTTTAGAAGATTGGCAAAATGGCAAGGTTGTTATAGATAATAATCTATATAGTAACGTGCTAATCAGGTATGATATAACAATGGATGCAATAATCATCTATGATGAATCAACAGGTAGATCTATTCGCCTTCACTCTGTTGAGGGCTTCATGATTTATCAAAGTGAGTTTAAATTTTTAAATACAATCACCCACTTATCTCCTGGGTATTATCAGGTATTAGTAGATGGGGAGCTCAGTTTGCTCTCACGAAGGGAGAAGGAACCTTACAAGTCTTATTATGACACCAAAGTAGTAACAGTATATGAGCCAAGTGTCAAATATTATCTACAGTTTGATGGTGAAGGATATGCATTCAATGGTAAATCCTCAATTTCAAAATTGTTTCCTCAGATGAAAAAAAACATTGAAGCTTACATAAAAGCATCAAAACTCCAAATTAGAGCCTCGCGTCCAGAAGACTTGATCAGTATCGTGAAGTACACCAACCAGTTGATTCAAAGGTCCACTTATAAGGCATTTAATGAATAAGTTCTTCCTTGTACTCCTACTGAGTTTACAAATTCAGGTTCTAATTGGTCAGAATAAATCTAAAACGGGTTTTCATTTTTCAAATGATACTACAAATCTGGTTTCGGCAATTGAATTAATTGAAAGACAAAGCAACTTCCAGTTTATGTACATTTCCTCTTGGTTAACTGATGATACATTCCTGATCAAGAATGATTACGATTCCATTCAGCCCCTCCTGGAAGATTTGGTATACAACACGTCACTCAACTACTTTATTCAGGAAGAGCAGATTTACTTGATCAAAAATTTCAATATCCAAGAGAAACTTGATCCTAGCTTATTTGGTTCAGCACCCCGTGTTTTACAAAATTCATCTAATACCAATGAGGTCGCTTATGTATTTGCAAGAGATATCACAGTACAAAATAGCAGTGACCTTGAAGGCACGACAGAAATACAAATCATTGGAAACCGAAAAGACGCAAATTGGAATGAAATGAGTTATTTGACCGGACAGGTAAAAGATGCCAAGAATGGAGAAGCATTGCCGGGTGTGACGGTGCATATCAAAAATCCGTTCATAGGTTCAACCACAGATGCAAATGGATATTATGAAATTGCTATCCCTACCGGTCAGAACCGGCTTTTTTTTAATTTTATTGGAATGGTACCCTTAGAACTAGAAGTGATGATCTATTCGAATGGAAAGCTCAATATTGAATTAAGCGAAGAGGCATTTGAATTGGAGGAGATAGTTATTGAATCTAATAAACATAGAAATATTGAATCTGCACAGACAGGTATGATAAGTCTTCAATCGAAGACGATTGAATATTTGCCTATGGCTATGGGTGAACCAGATCTTATCAAAGTGGCTCTTACACTACCCGGAGTTCAAACTGTTGGAGAAGGTTCTGGGGGATTCAACGTTCGGGGAGGAAAAGCCGATCAAAACCTGGTGCTTATTGAAGGTGCCCCAATCTACAACACTTCTCATTTCTTCGGTTTCTTCTCCGTTATAAATCCAGCGAGCACTAATGGAATGGATTTGTATAAATCTGGTATTCCAGCTCAGTATGGAGGTCGGCTGGCTTCTGTTATGGATATAAAAATTAAAGACGCCAGTATGGAAAAATTCAGCATTGATGGAGGCATTAGTCCGGTCACAGGGAAACTCAACATGGAAATCCCATTGATCAAAAATAAAATGTCTGCCCTGGTTTCTGGCAGATCAACCTATTCCAATTGGGTCCTCAGCCAAGTTGATGATAAAACTTTTAGAAATAGTGCTGCTTCATTTAATGATTTAATGACCAAAATAAGCTTTCAACTTAATGAAAGAAATACTTTCTCCGCTACCGGATATCATAGTCATGACGATTTTCAGCTTAGCTCTGACTCCCTTATTTCTATGAATAACTTGGCTGGATCTTTAATTTGGAAAACCAATCTTAGTGATACGTGGGATGGCCGTATTCAAGGTTCGTTTAGCCAATATAGTTATGACATGAAATATGACCGCATTCCAGAAGATGCATTCCTTTTCGCCTTTTCTGTTAAGGAAATTCAAGGTTCAGTAGCCTTAGGTTTTTTTCCCAATAAGTCACATACTTTTGATATGGGACTGGACATTAAGCGTTACGAACTTGATCCCGGGAAAATACAACCAAAAGGCATTGTTTCACTTCAGGAACTAATGGATGTTAATAATGAAAGAGGTGTTGAATCAGCTATCTACCTCTCAGATAGTTGGGAAATCACCGAAAAGATCAGCACCAACCTTGGCGTTCGTTATTCGGGATTTATGTCCATAGGACCTGGTGAGGTAAACCACTTTTCAGAAGGTATTCCTAAAAGTACCAACACAATTACCGATACGAATACTTATAGAACTGGAGAAAAAATAGCACAATATCACGGGCCAGAGTGGAGGCTTACTTTCAGATACGCTGTATCCAGGCAATCATCAGTTAAAGCATCTTATGATCGATCGCGTCAATACATCCATCAATTATCGAATACTGCATCAGTTGCTCCAACTGATACCTGGAAGCTATCTGGTAAGCATGTGAAACCTCAGTTTGGTGATCAGTATGCTATAGGCTATTATCACAATCTTCAAAATGGAAATATAGAACTCTCAGTTGAAGGCTTCTATAAGCGAATGAATAACGTGCTGGACTATAAAACGGGAGCCAGCCTATTGCTCAACGAAAATATAGAAACGAGTATCCTTCAAGGAAATGGCAAGTCCTATGGCCTGGAATTTTTCTTAAATAAGAAATCAGGAAAGCTTAATGGATGGGTGAGCTACACATATTCCCGATCTCTGCTTCAGTACAACTCGGATTTTGACATAGAGCGAGTAAATGATGGTAGATGGTTCCCAACAAATTTCGATAAGCCGCACAATTTGAACATAAGTGCTTATTACAAACTCAGTAGACGAATTAGCTTATCTACAAATATTGTCTATAATACTGGGCGTCCAGTTACTTATCCACTTGCACAGTACAATCTTGCAGGAAGTGAACGCATATATTATTCTAATAGAAACGAATTCCGTATTAGAGATTATTTCCGAACAGATTTGGGCTTGAAACTGGAAGGCAATCACAAAATTCATAAACCCATACATAGTTCGCTAAGTTTTTCAGTTTACAATGTGCTTGCTCGAAACAACCCTTATTCAGTCTTTTTCACGACTGAAGGTGGCCAAATTAAAGGATACGAACTGGCAGTGTTTGCTAAGGCCATTCCTACTATCACCTATAATTTTGAATTCTAGCATGACCAAATTCAAATTCAATCGAATTTTTACCTGGTGTTCAGTTATTCTGATAGCCTGTAGAACCCCCATCGACGTGCAATCTTTAGGTTTTCAAGATCTTTTAGTTGTAGAATCATTCATAAGCGACCTGGAGGAAACCCGAACAGTAATCCTTTCCAGAACCGTACCACTTGGAGATGAAGCCAAGAGATATGAGAGAAATAGTAGAGTATGGATCGAAAAAGGTGATGGTACTCACTATGATTTTCCTATGGTTGGAGCTGGGGTTTATCAATCTGAAACACTGTTTGATATTACACCGAATGAGTCCTATAAACTCTTTATACAGACAGCTGATGGGTTGAATTACGAATCGACTCCTGTCATTGTAAAGCATACCCCACCCATCGATAGCGTATTTGCATACTATAAGCTTTCTGATGGGTCAGCTCAGATTTCTATTGCCACTACTGATGAAACCGGAGGCTCAAAGTATTATCGATGGATTACAGAAGAAACCTATGAACTCACGACTCCATTCCCTGCCGAATGGAAGCTGGTTTCAGACACACTCGTTCGAAGAGTTGAAACGGCATTAAGATGTTTCAAAGATTATAAAACGACACAAATACTCATCGAAACTACGGATGGCAAAATTGAGGACAGGATAGTTGATTTTCGTCTTAGTTCGTTTCATCCCGATGACCCCCAACTTAGGACCAAATACAGTATCCTTGTTAAGCAATATGCAATACCTGCGGAATCGTATCTGTATTGGTCGCAAATAAGGGACCAGAATGAGCGTCAGGGAGGTTTGTTCGATGTTCAACCTGGATCCATACAGGGTAACATAGTTTCGACAAGCAATCCGGATGAGAAGGTTTTGGGCTACTTCGATATTCTTACCGGTGAAGAAACACGATCCTTTTTTAGTCATTCAGATATTCAAGGGTATAATCAGCCACCTTATGAAGTTGAATGTGAATCCATCAGCTATATGGAATCAGAAGATGGAATTGAAATGTTCACACCATTAGAAGCTCTAAAGCTTTATACTCGTTCCAACCTCATTTTTCAGGCACTCGACGGTGAGATTAATTACGATATCGTTTATATCAACACGCCATGTGGAGACTGTAGTTCTATTGCCAGTACAACTAAACCTGATTTTTGGAATGATTAGGTCGCTAATTTTAATATTTCTCATTTCCCTAACTGGTCCTATTTGGGGTCAATCGCAAAGGGTAAATACATTATATTCTAGATCAGAAGAAAGAATAAATGAACTTTTGGCATTTAACCAAACTCCTGCTTACGAACATCTCGATATTCACATACCAAACAATTTTCTGCTTTCAGGTGAAAGACTATTTCTCAGCTTATACTGCCTCCAAAAAGGCACAAATCAATTGTCATACCTTAGTAAGGTTGCATATATAGAAATCATAGATGAAAATTTTCAGCCTATACTTCAGCAAAAAATAAGCCTTGAAAAAGGACGTGGGTCCGCGGATTTTTTCATATCTTCCAGTATTCCATCAGGGAGCTATAAGGTTGTTGCATATACTGAATGGATGAAAAATGGAGGGGTAAATAATTTTTACCAGAGTGATCTTTTTGTTGTGAATCCTTTCGTGCCTTGGTTGCGCACAGGGAGCTCCATAAATGACAGTTCAAGCGAAAAAAGTCAGTTGACTAATAAGGAACCCAAGCCTATACACTCGTACCAAATCACCATCAAAAAGGACAACTCAAAAATCTTCTTTGAAATAGAGAATCCCAGTCCTGAATCAAATTCAGAAAGTTTCCTCCTAATACACAATGAAGGCAGACTAAAGAACTTTTTACGTTTTAGAGCATATGAGAGCAATATCAGCCTATCTATTCCTCGAAAAGAACTGCCATCAGGACAGCTTATTGCTTCAGTAATTGACTTGCATGGGAAATTAAAAGGAGAAGGCTTCTTTTACCTACAACCTCAGCAAAAAGACACAATTGAAATACTGCTAGATAAAGAGGTGTTCAAACCCAGAGATAAAGTATCTATCGAGCTATTTGGATTCAGCAATCTAAGCACGCTTTCAATCTCCGTTCAAAAACATGAATCTCAACACGATATAACGGACGATTTTAGCAAACTGAACTTGTACACGAACCGAATATCACTTAGCGACACATCACAAAGAGACGACAATTCTCTATCCAAAGAATTATTTCCGAATTATAGTTGGGATTCCATTGACCCCCAACCCATTAGCTATTTACCTGAATATCGAAAAGACCTGGTCATTGGTCAAGCACAAAGTTCCATAAATGGGGAATGGCTCAAAAATCATCCAGTGGAATTGAGTTCCTTGAATCATTTCTATCAAGCCAAAACCGACGATTGGGGTTTTTTTTACTTTGAATTGAACGATTATTCCTCATCTGGGAATTACAATATTCGTATTCCAGGCCAATCTGTTGGAGATTACAAAATTCAGATATTCGATGACTTTTATTCAAACTATCACGGAGGAAACATACAATTCAGTCCATTTTGTCTAGACTCTTTGGATAGAGGTTTGATAGAAAGGCGAAGCTTGCAAGTCCAATTGGAAAACGCCTTCTTGGAGGCCAAAATTGATTCGCTTATTCGAAACATCAAGCAACCCTTTTATGGCGAACCGCTGGTCACATATTACCTGGATGAATACACGCGCTTTGCTAAAATGGAAGATGTCCTAAGGGAGTATATTCCTCAAATTGCTGTCCGTAAGGACAAAGAAAAATACAGCTTTAGGCTTGTTGAGGTGTCTGAAAGTGTGTTTTTACCGCCCAATCCACTTATCATTGTTGATGGTCTACCTGTATCTGACCCTAATATAATCATTGGCTTAGATCCACTTAAAATTGAAAGAATTGAAATTATCAATAGGCGATATCATTATGGAATTTATACATTCAACGGAATTATAAGCCTGTTCAGTTATAAAGGAGAGTTAAAACTCCTTGGACTTGATCAAGACCTTCATACCTTTAATGTGCAGGGACTTTCACCCAAAAAACAGTATTACCACCCAAATTATTCATCGGGTAATAAACTTGGAAGAATACCTGATTTCAGAAATCAATTATACTGGAATCCCATTTTCACTGTCAATCAATATGCATCTCCACATATTGACTTTTACACCTCTGATGTTACCGGATTTTTCGATATTGATATAAGAGGACTTGATGAATTTGGGAATGTTTTAATTCTCAGGGAAAGGTTTGAAGTTAGCAGGCCACCATAGACTTCAATCCTTCTAAAGTAAAGGTGGAAAATATCCTCTACGCACATTATTAGAAATATCTTGTCTATCTGAGTTTGGAAAGTCAACATCCACTATTCAATCAATTTAAATACTCGTTGTTGTGTAAATTGTAAGATTATGACTAATTTTACACGTGTAATTTTTTATTATATATAAACTCGTGATTAGACACTCTTTTTTTACCATTTTCTTAATCGCCACTACGTTGCTCAAGGCACAAAGCAGAGAACAACCCAATATTTTATTCATTTTCGTAGATGATATGGGGTACTATGATTTGAGTTCGTATGGAGCCACAGAAGTCCAAACAACTCAAATTGATAAACTCGCTAAAGAGGGTGTTCGATTCACTGATTACTACGCAGCAGCCCCAATATGTAGCCCCTCACGTGCAGGTTTACTTACTGGTTGTTATCCCCGTCGGGTAGGAAATGCCACCTGGGTACATCGCCCTGACTCAAAATCAGGACTAAATCCTAATGAATACACCATTGCAGAACTCTTCAAAGAAAACGGATACGCAACCGCATGTATTGGTAAATGGCACCTCGGATCTTCAGAATCCTCATTGCCTCAAAATCATGGTTTTGATCATCACTATGGTCTGCTCCATAATCTCGACGCTTATGAAACCGTGCATTTTGATAAAGAAGGCGGAACACCCATAATCAGAAATGGAGAGGTGATTGAACGTCCCGCTGATCCGGCAAAAGTTGCCAAATTATATACCGATGAGGCCATCGACTGGATAGATACGAGGGTGAAAAAGAAACAACCGAAACCCTTCTTTCTATATCTCCCTCATACGACACTCCATACCCCACTTGGTGTTAGCGAAGAATTCAAGGGTACATCTAAATTGGGCGAATACGGCGATGCTATTCACGAACTGGACTATCATGTAGGACGGCTCATGGCTAAACTAAAGGAATTGAACATTGAGGACAATACAATTGTAGTTTATGCTTCAGACAATGGTCGTGGGCCTGGAAGAAATGATAATCAACCTTTACGAGGATACAAGCTCACCACATATGAAGCAGGGTTACGGGTACCTTGTATCATCTGGGGTCCGAGCCAGAACATTCCTGCAGGTAAGGAAATAAATGAACTCACCCACGCCATGGATTGGTTTCCCACCCTTGCCTCATTTGCCGGAATAAAAATTAAAAATGATGTAGTTATAGATGGTAGAGATTTGACGGATCTTATTGTTGGCAATGCTTCCGAAATAAAATATTCGTCCAGCGATTTAGCTATAAACGCCGATGTGACACTTAGAAGATCCTGGGATCCTGCTTTTGAGTGGAGTGAAAACATCAGCCGAGAAGAATACCTCAATGCTTTCTTCTACCATGGAAGTCAAGGGGCACTTTCCGCCGTAAGGTCAGGAAAATGGAAACTTTTTCTAAATCCAATTTATACTTTATACAATCTCGAAGAAGATCCAAGCGAACAGCAGGCAGTAAGGAATTCGGAAATCACATCCAAGTTGCGGGGAATGGCGGTTCTATTTCAGGAAGAAATGAGACGAGACGCTAGACCAGCAGGTGACATTGCTGATTGAAATGGTGAGAATTAGAATAAATAATCGAATAGATTAAAAATTGAAATAATAAATCGAACATGAAAAAAAGTATCCTTTTAGTCTTAAGCATTTTCATACTAACAATTAGTTGTAAACATATAAATGCACAATCCAAACCCAATATTGTGGTCATACTTGCAGATGACCTTGGGTACGCAAGTGCCAATTGCTATGGGGCGCCAAAGTCCATGATCCGAACACCACATATTGATCGACTCGCTCAAGAAGGTATGCGATTTACAGATGCAAATACCCCAGGGTCAGTTTGTTCTCCTACGCGATACGCGCTTCTGACGGGTCAATATGCCTGGCGAGGACCTCTAAAGTACGGCGTTTTAAATCCACCAGAAGGTGCATTGCTAATCGCTGATGAAATCAAAACGCTTCCATCCTATTTGCAAGACCAGGGCTATCAAACTGCTCAAGTCGGTAAATGGCATCTTGGATATACAAGATTGGAAAACGTTGAGGACCTCTCCGCTCAACCTTTAACTCCTGGTGCCAACACGGTTGGATTCGACTATCACTTCGGGCTGCCCAACAACATCGATTGGCTACCAAAAGTCTACATTGAAAATGAGCAGATATATGGTTTGCGCTCCAAAGGAAAATCACCATATGGCAAGAGTTCATATAAAAATCAACCCTATCATGGTTACGATGCTCCTCAAAGAAATATAACTAAGGTCATGGATGACATTACGGACAAATCAAGAGAGTGGATTTTTAAGTCAGTAAGGGAAAATCCAGAAAAACCATTCTTCCTGTATTTTGCTCCTGTTGCTGTACACAACCCCATTACGCCGGGAGAACGCCTAAGAGGAAGTAGTGGATGCGGTGCTTACTGTGATTACATACATGATCTAGACTATTCTGTTGGAGAAATAATCAATGCACTGGCCTATTCCAATGTTTTGGAAGAGACAATTATAATTTTCACAAGTGATAATGGAGGTGATATAGGACAGCAGGAAGAGATCCAGTCGCGTGATACGGGATTTAAAAACAATGGTGAATTTAAGGGTGATAAGCATACAATTTGGGAAGGCGGCTTTAGAGTGCCTTTCATTGTTCGCTGGCCCGGAAAAATAGAAGCTGGAACTGTATCAGATCGAACAATCAACGTAGTGGATATTTTCGCGACCATTCAGGAAATGGTAAGTGGAGAGGTGATGTCACCACTGGTAGCGGGAGCAGACAGTTTCAGTTTTTACGACGAGTTGATTGGCCAAAGAAACGAAGCGTCCGTTCGACCGACGATGGTAGTCAATAGCGTGAGCGGTACCATGGCGCTCAGAAAAGGACCATGGAAATACATAGAAGGTATTGCTGCAAAGGAGATAAATGATGGAATAAGAAATTACTATGCGGGAGAGTTCAAAGAACAATTATACAACCTGCAAGATGACATTTCAGAATCCAATGACCTTTTGCAAAGTCAACCAAATGAAGTAGAAGATTTGAAGAACACACTTGAGCAAATACGTTCACTAGGATCTGAACGTCTGGCAGCAGAATCCTTGTCTAAAAGTAAAAAACGGAAAAGATAGTCAGGAGAACACATGAAGGGATTTATTGGCCTATTTATAATCTTAATTGGACAAGCACTTTATGGGCAAGTTATACGCCCTAATGTTCTTTTAATAGTAGCTGATGACTTGAGTTATGAGAGCCTCGGATATGCTGCAGGTGTTGCTCCTAATGTCACACCCAATATCGATCAGCTTGCTAAAGAAAGCGTTTCATTTGGAAAAGCATTCTCTTTAGTCTCGGTTTGTCAGCCTTCCCGACAATCGATGCTCACGGGACTTATTCCACATCATTATGGGTCAACTGGGTTCTTTCCCATGGCGAAAGGAACAGTTACGCTTCCTGGCTTACTTCGAGAAAACGGCTATTTGACAGGAGTGGTGCACAAGATAAATCACATGGCTCCTGTCGAAGACTTTAATTGGAATTACACACACACAGAACTCGGAGCAGAAGGGCCGGAAGGAGTAATTGGAAGAGACCCTATTGCTATTGCAAAAGTGTTTGAAAACTTGGTTGCCAAAGCTGAAGAAGACGAAAAACCTTTCTTCATGGTGGTCAATTCAGCTGACCCTCACAGACCTTTCCATGGTAGTTACAATCGCTCAGAGGGAAAATATAAGCCAAGAGAACCTTCACGAGTTTATCAACCAGATGAGGTTAACGTGCCTCCGGCCTTACCCGATTTGCCTGAAATAAGAATAGACCTTGCGCAATACGCATCTTCCATCAGGAGGCTTGACGATACAGTTGGGGAATGTCTTAAGGTTCTTGAAAAGTCCAATAAGACTTCATCGACATTGGTGATTTTTGTTTCCGATAATGGGATGCCACTACCGTTCGGAAAGTTTGATGCTTACATTGGCAGCAATCACTCCCCTCTCTTAGTTAGGTGGCCACAACAACTCAAAGAACCAAGAGTTGATAATGAACACCTTATCTCTTTAATGGATATCACGCCGACCATTCTAGATTTAGCCAATCTGCCTGTTCCGCCTAATTTGGACGGACAATCTTTCGCACCTCTACTATTTGAGATAAATGATACGGCCTGGAGAGAATCCATTGTTTTTTTGAGAAATCAAGACATCTATTATGTGGGGTCTCTGAAAAAGAGAGCTGATAAAAATCTTGAAGCGTATTTAAAAAAATTGCATTCGTCAGGTTGGATTACAAGAATGGATCATCCTAGTCCTGGAACACTATCACGCACTAAAGAGATAAGAACTTATTACGACGGCAGATATGGATATATCTTCAACGATTGTTACGATCCAAATGCACTAACTGTGGATGAGCTTGGTCTAATCGTTCCTTATGACGATAGGACTTCTAAGGCGATGAAAGCTGCAAGTAAGGATGATCCTGCAATAAAAGAAAGGTACGACTTCTTTCTACTCCGGAGTGCTGAGGAGCTCTACGACTGGTCTGTTGACCCGGGAAGTACAAACAATCTTGTCAACGATAATAATTATACTGATTTGCTTAATAAATCAAGACTTGCGCTTTTGGATTGGATGAAAAACGCAGATGATCCCTTGACCAAAAAATACGAAGAAACCATAAAATAAACGCTTCAGCATTTGAGGCCAAAATAACGTGTGCTGAGAGGCTTCAGTTAAGCTTTTCTCCTAAAAAAAGCATGCCAAGCGATCTAGAAACCCAATTAAACCACCATGAAAACAATGAATCGCCGAAATGCAATTAGAAATGTTGGCCTTGGTACAATAGCCGGCACATTTGGGTTACTACCAAACACGAGTGAGGCCAGACCAGATGAGCGTATTAAAGGATGGAATTCAAACGCAATACCTAATCTGAAAATCACCCGGGTTAGATCCATTGTCACAGCACCATTCGACATTAATCTGGTTATAGTAAAAGTTGAAACCAATCAAGCAGGTCTTTATGGTGTAGGCTGTGCCACCTTTACGCAGCGGGCGCATACAGTAGCCGCCGAAATTGACACGTATCTCAACGAATTTTGCAAAGGAAAAAACCCCGCCAATATAGAGGATATGTGGCAAATGACTTACCAAAGTTCGTATTGGAGAAATGGCCCTGTATTGAACAATGCATTGAGTGGCCTTGATCAGGCACTTTGGGACATCAAAGGCAAAGTAGCTGGTCTACCTCTTTATGACCTGTTAGGTGGAAAAGCCAGGTTCGCTGTAGACACCTATACACATGCATCTGGTGATAGTCCGGAAGAAGTGATGGATGATATACAGAAATACATAGAAGAAGGCTATCGGAATATACGGATTCAATTGGGTGGTTATGGATCCACTCATTTGGCCCAGAACCCGGCTTACAAAAATGCTGGTTTCGGCCACCCTTCTGACAAAACAATCGACCCTCAAGCCTACAAGAGAGGAACAATTTCCATCTTCAAAATGGCGCGTGATCGTTTTGGTGATTCCATAGAGCTTTTGCATGACATGCACGAACGCCTTCAACCTATTGAAGCAATCGATATGATAAAGAAAGTGGAAGAATTCAGACCGTTCTTTATAGAAGATCCGCTATCACCGGAGAACATGGGCTGGTTCGAGCAATTAAGAGAACAAACGAGTGTTCCAATCGCAATGGGGGAATTATTGAATAACCCACATGAATGGATTGAACCAATCAGCAATAGAATGTTTGATTTTATCAGAATTCACATCTCACAAATTGGTGGTATAACACCGGCCATGAAAGTTGCCCGCTTGGGTGAATGGTTTAATGTGCGTACCGCATGGCACGGGCCTCCCGACACCTCCCCTATTGGACATACCGCTAATGCACATATAGACTTAGCAGTATGGAATTTTGGGATTCAGGAAGCTGCATGGAACATTAGAAACCCGAGAGAAGAATGGCTTGAGTTATTTCCAGGCACACCACGTGTGGAAAAAGGCTATATGTATGTCAATGAAGCTCCTGGATTGGGTATTGATATTAATGAGAAACTAGCCAAAAAGTTCCCTGCAGTCAAGTATAACTATGATTGGACTCAAGTACGTACTCAAGATGGTACACCAGTTCGCCCTTAACGAATATCCTCCCAAAGCCATGAAACAATCATTTTTACTATTTATCATTTTATCCTGGTCAGCATGTCTCCCTGCTCAACCAAATGACAGGCCGAATATCATCGTGTTCCTTGCTGATGATTTTGGATATGGCAGTACTAACGCCTACGGTGCTTCTAAGGAATTGATTGAGACACCCAATATTGATTATTTGGCCAAGAATGGAGTGAAATTCACGAATGCTTATACCACCGGTTCTGTTTGTTCCCCGACGAGGTACGCTCTTTTGACGGGAAGGTATTCATGGCGAACAGAAATGAAAACAGGAGTGGTTAACACCAATGGATCATCACTTATTGATCTGGAAACGCAAACTTTGCCAGAATATTTAAGGGAGAAGGGTTATATCAATGCTGCGATCGGGAAATGGCATCTTGGGTTCAAATCTGAACCTTTCGACAACCTTCTTGGTAACATTTATCCAGGCCCCAATGATCATGGCTTTGATTACAGTTTCGTTGTTCCGAATAATCTGGATGATATCCACAAAGTGTACGTGGAGAATAACGAAATCTACGGGCTGAGGTCAGACAAAATTTCAGCTTATGGAAAATCATTTTACGGGAAGCAGTATACCGGATATGATGCACCACAGCGAGTAACCGAAAATGTGATGGATCATCTGGTTGATAAATCTATTGAATGGCTAGATGGTCTCAATGGAGAGAACCCATTCTTCCTCTACTTCGCTTCTGTGGCAGTACATCACCCCATCACGCCAAGTCCCTACATGAGAGGTAAAAGCAACGCGGGAGCTTATGGCGACTTTATTCAAGATATAGATCGTTCATTGGGGCTTCTACTTCTTTATTTGGAAAAAACAGGACAAAGGGAAAACACACTTATCATTTTCATGAGCGACAATGGAGGTGACATACCCGACCCTGAACACAGAGGCTTTGAGACACCCGAAAACTTTGCCATTAACAAAGGACTTGAAATCAATGGCGCTCTAAGGGGCGACAAACACACCATTTGGGATGGCGGGTTCAAAATTCCATTTATAGTAAATCAACCGGGTAAAATAGAGCAAAATGTTTCAAATGCGACGGTTGCTACTATTGATGTTTTCGCTTTTATAGCCGACTATATCGGAAAGGAATCAGACTTACCAAAGGACGTTGCTTCAGATAGCGAAAGTTTTGCACAGATAATTAGTAATCCAAAATCCAATTATGAAAGACCACCCCTGGTTCATCGAGATGCAAAAGGCAGAAAAGCTGTTCGCTTTGGTGATTGGAAGTACATTGAAGCTGCGCCTGATGTGAAAACAGATTCGGAAGCAATGCTTTTCAACTATGCAAATGATCCTGCTGAATCGACTAATCTCATCAATAGAGAAACCACAAAAAGTAAGGAAGGGGCAAAATACTTACGCTCTATTGTTGAAAATCAATAACGTACAAAGCGATTTGAGCATAAATGGTTAAGCATTCCTTTACAATCCTGAAACAAATAGATCTACTTATGTTCAAAAAGTATTTACAATTCCTCATCGTCACTTCTGTTTTATGCCTGATAGCATGCACCTCCAATGTTTCTACACAATCGTACAACCCAGAACATTCAGATAAATTCTATCACTATAGCATCTGGTATGGGTTTGTTAATATGGTATTTGAAGGAAACTTAACTGTCAGCGAATTAAAGAAACAAGGAGACATTGGATTGGGATCATACAGTTTGTTGGATGGAGAATTGATCATGCTTGACGGTAAATCTTACCAGGCAAGAGAAGACGGAAGTGTGCTTATCGCATCTGATTCTCAAAAAATTGTCTATGCGAACGCTACCTTTTTTGATGTTGATCAAACATTGAAAATAGCAGGAAGTATAAACTATGATACGCTGATCAATACAATTACCAATGCTTTGCCTAGTCAGAATATGTTCTACGCCTTTAAAATCAAAGGAAAATTTGATTACATAAAGCTCGGTGGACTGCATAGGCAGGAAAAGCCATTTATGAAAGGTTTAGATGTGCTTATTCCAAACAGACCAATATTTGAAGGGCGAAATGTGCAAGGAACACTTGTAGGGTTTTTCTGCCCAGATTTCATAGGTAATATCAATGTAGCAGGTTTTCACTTTCATTTTATTTCCAATGACGAAAAACTTGGTGGGCATGCGATGGAATTTGAAACTAAAAGCCTAGAGGTAAACATTGATGAAATGAACGAGTATAATTTCGTACTCCCTGATACAGAGGCGTATAGAAATGTCGGATTTGAAAAAGAGTTTCAATACAAGAAAAAGTGATGAAATACTTCTCTATACTCCTCTCATTTTTGTTGGCATTCCAAACGTTGAATAGTTTTGGAATTGACCAAGCAGATAAACAAAACATTCCAATTCCTAGTGAGAAAGATCGGATTGGCTGGAGCGCAGATGGCAACCTGGCGGACGAAGATGACTGGGCAGCTACTGCAATGGCACTCGCTATATTCGCTAAGATGGGTTGGCAGGAAAAACTGACACATTTCGACTACAATAACCGACTGGATCGTTCGAAAGAATGGAAAGAGAAAGAAAACTACGAAAGCACAATTGGTGGAGCAAGAAGATTTGGCTTCAATCAGGAAGTGTTTTTTGATGATCAACGTGAACTGGAGGCAGCTATTGAACACGCTAAGGAAGAAATTAACAAAAGCCATGAACGAAGTAAATTTTGGTATGTTCAGGCCGGACCATTTGAAGTAGCCTATCAGGCACTCCTTCGAGCAAATCCTGAAAAACGGAAATACTGTATCCTTGTTTCTCACTCTGAAGTCAATGAAGTAGCTGATAAATGGAAACTACCTGATGGCTCATCAAGCCATGGAAAAGACGATTGTGTGGCATTAGGTGCTCAATATTATTTCACTACTAATCAATACAAAGAAAAATTTGGCGGAAAAGTTTACAAAAGATGGGACCTGGTAGAATGGCTCAAAAGGTCTCCGTCTGAAGAGTATCAATGGGTGTATTCCCGTTTTCTAGAAACCGCAAAACACAAAGAAGGTGGACTTGATGCTTCGGATGGCGGTATGGCCTTTGCACTTGCAACAGGTGATCTTAATGGCAATTTCAGTCCCAAACTAAGAGATTTTTTAGGCACAGACTGGAAAACCGGTGTAAACCCGAAGTTTCAAATTGACCATGACACCTCAATTCCCCAATTGGCTTTTGCTGCCAGTGAGCTCAAAAATGCGCTCATGGAAAGTCAAAAAGAGCTAAACATCATTTTACGTATTGAAGTCGATACAGCTAAATCTGAATCTTTTCAAATCCAAGTAGGCAAGAAGAGAAGCGTAACCATCACTGGATCAGATGCCACCGGAGCAATGTACGGAGGAATTGAAGTGGCAGAACGACTTAAACTCGGGCTGCCCATTGTCACTGATCAGCAAGAACCATTCATTGAAAAACGTGGTATTAAGTATAATATCCCGTGGGATGTGCGAACTCGATCATATGATGATTCTGGTGATGCTGCCCAGAATAATATTGAGACGGTATGGGACCTTGAATTTTGGAAACAGTATTTGGATGATCTCGCTAGATACCGTTATAATGTACTTAGCCTATGGAGTGCACATCCCTACCCATGCATTGTAAAGTTGGATGAATACCCTGATGTTGCTATGGAAGATGTGTACCGTATTGGCGTTCCACTAACTCCAAATTTCAAAAAAAGTGGAAACGAGTGGCCCGTGGATTTAAATGAGCCAGGTACCATGAAGCTCATTAAAAAAATGACCATAGATGAAAAAATCCGACATTGGCAAGAAGTCTTTGAATATGCAGAAGATCGAGGAATTGATATTTATCTCTTTCATTGGAACGTATTTACCTATGGTGCCACAGGAAAATATGGCATTACCCAGGATCAGACCAATCCTGTTACAGTTGAATACCTACGAAAGAGTGTAGAAAAAGCCCTTCTCACCTATCCTCAGATAAAAGGAATTGGCGTTACTGCGGGTGAGAATGCAGACAATCACATCACGGGCGAATACTCAATTGAAAACTTCCTTTTTAATACCTACGGTCGGGCAATGATGAACGTGATGACCGTGCAACCTGAACGAGATTTGCGATTCATATTCCGCAAGCATCAATCTGGATTAGGTCCCATCACCAAGGCATTTGAAGAATTTGACGGTGAGTTCAACACTAGCTTTAAGTACGTCATCGGTCATATGTATGTCAAAAACAGACCGCAAATATTTGATCGCTGGTTTAGGGAGGAAGTAGAGGAATATGACGCCTCCTGCTTTATGAATTTGCGTAATGACGACATGTTTGTATTACGATGGGGAAACCCCGATTTTGTAAGCAATTATATTCAGGAGATGCCACACGACGTGTCTCCCGGCTTTTACATGGGCTCTGATGGCTATGTTTGGGGCAGAGAATTTGTCAGCAAAAATCCTGAAACGACAAAACGTCTCGAAATTGATAAGCACTGGTACCGCATGCGGCAATGGGGACAACTTTCATATAACCCTTTACTAGACAAGGACTATTGGGTAGCTACATTAAATCATCGCTTTTCTGGAATTAATGGTGAATTGTTGTATGAAGCGTGGGCTGCCACTTCAAATATTATTCCGTTGGTCAACAGCTCCAATTGGTGGCCAAATGATGCACATATCTCACCTGAAGGATGCATAGACTTCACCGGCGGATTCTTAACCATAGACAAGTACTATTTTCAAAATACGTGGGCTAAACAATTGGGAACAGGCTATCAAACTGTAATGGATTGGGGTAAAGCAGAAGTGGTTGGTGGAAAAACGGAAGGCATCTCGCCGCTTGAAGTAGCCGATGAGCTCGATGCTTATGCTGAAACGGTATTGACTGCCTTACTGAATCTTCGACAAGGAATAACTCATAATCCTGAACTAAAGGAAACCTTGAATGACATTGAGGGCATGGCTTATCTTGGTAGATACTATGCTGATAAAATGCGTGGTGCGGCCAAACTGGCTGCATTTCGTGAAGACACCCAACAAAAGCAATACAATGTACAGGCTGTGCAACACCTAAACGAAGCGGTGGAGGAATGGAAAGCGTATACAGATATTATGACATCCCAGTACAAACCACAGCTGCTAGCACGAACTGACTATCTCGATTGGTCTCTTATTCTGAAAGGCGTGGAAAAAGAAGCAGAAGATGTGGCCAACGAGGGTGACTACCCAGAAGTTCATTTTTCTAATTTGAAAGATGGAATGAATTTGTCTGAAGATGCCGACCTTCACGTGGAAGTAGAAGCAACAGATAAGCATGGAATACAGATAACAAAGCTATACCTGAACGGCCTCTTATTGAAACCAAATCCAACAAAGCCCAACACTTGGAACGCCAGAAGCGATGAGCTGCTCAACACTATGAAACCAGGTAATTACCATTTGAAGGCAGTTGCAATTGATAATACCAAAACCATGGGTTGGAGGGAGATTGAGATTAGAGTAGGTGATGTCCCATATAAAACCAAAACAGATTTAGATGCTACAATTTTTGAGACAATACTAGGAGAAGGCCAAAAAATCAACAAGTTAGACGTTATCACATTTCCACGGCTTGAATGCTACTTAATATTACAGGAGGATGGACGCTTGACGCTTCGCAACGGAACTCCGGATGACGATGACGGTGAAATTTGGCACACAAGCATGCACAAGGATCGTTCTGGAGATTTCATGTATAGCACCTTAGAAAATGGTCAATTGACTACCTGGCGCATGCAACCAGATGGTTCAAAACTAAAACTATACCAGAGCACTCAGGTGTCTGGTAATGTACCTTTCAAATTAGGAATTACAGTCTCCAAAAAGCTGGTCATTTTTCGGGATAAAATGGGAACTGAAAAAGAAATCGTCTGGATCAGTAATTGAAACAGAGTGTAATAACTTCAGTACCAATCTCATATCAGGGCTGATAGCCTACTCATTCTTTGACAAGAAACCCGCAATCAAATATCAACCCGTAGAATCAAACCAATTGGCCACTTTTTAAAATCGAACTCAGGTTATTAAGATTCTCACAAAAATTTCGTTAATTTGCCAACATATAACACGTGTTAAATCAATTTAAAATCATTTTCTTACCAAATGTTCAAAACATATTACTTCTCCATTTTTCTTGTAGTAATTGCGGCATCAAACTCTTTTGGACAATCTGATTCTCCTCAAAAACCAGATTCATATATTGATCCAGCAACTATAGACCTTACCCAGCCGACAATCTTTGCCATCCCCTATTCGCATCTGGATGATCAATGGAGATGGGCCTATCCTCAGGTGGCTAGAGAATTTATCAAAAACACCCTGGACGACAACTTTGCGTACTTTGAGCAATATCCCAACTTTAACTTTAATTGGACTGGTGCTTTTCGCTATCAAATGATGAAAGAGTACTATCCGGAGAAATACGGAGAACTCCAAAAATGGATTGCCAAAGGAAGATGGTTCACTGCCGGGAGTTCCTGGACAGAAAACGTAGTACTTGCACCCTCCACAGAATCTGTGGTTCGTCAGATACTGATGGGGTCTCAATATTTTAAAAAGGAGTTTGGAACTGAAAGCCGAGAGTACATGCTCCCAGATTGTTTTGGTTTTCCATATTCACTCCCTTCTGTTCTTAGTCACTGTGGAATTAAAGGATTTTCCACGCAGAAATTAACCTGGGAATCGGCTAATGGCATTCCATTTAACATAGGTAAATGGATAGGTCCTGACGGGAATTATGTGATTGCTGCCCTTAATGCAGGTAATTATGCAAGTGCTCATCATAACATTTATAGCAATGATGAAGCGACAATTCAACGACTAAAGGAAAACGAAGAGCGTTCAGGATTACCCATCGACTTTTACTACATGGGCGGTGGAGACAAAAACAATGCTGACCGAGGTGGCGCTCCACGTAAAGTCAACATTGAAAATGTCGAAAAATCCATCACAGAAGAAGGTCCGGTTAGACTTATTAATGCTCAGCCAGATCTGATGTTCAATGCGATTACTGAGCAACAGGCTTCAAAATTTCCCGTCTGGAATTCGGATTTACTTCTTGTGAAGCACTCAACAGGCGTATTAACATCGCAAGCCTATCAGAAAAAATTGAATAGGACAGCTGAAATCCTGGCTGATGCAAGTGAAAGAGCTGCTGTAACTGCGAGTTTGCTAAACGGGGCAAAGTACCCTTATGAACAACTCAATTCTGCATGGGGTCTCATGCTAAGTAACCAGTTTCATGATATCCTTCCTGGCACTTGTATACCTGAAGCACACTCATATGGATGGAATGATGGTATCGTAGCTTTGAATAAGTTCGATGGTGTATATCGGGATGCAATAGGTACCTTATCAAAATCGCTGGATACTGACGTTCCCGGAGTGCCCGTTGTGGTTTATAACCAGCTTTCGTTTGCTCGCAAGGATCATGTGGAAGCTAACATTCCTGAGTCACTTGCCAATGCGGCATCAATAGCTGTATTTGATGCAAAGGGAAAAGAAGTACCGTCTCAAGTAGTCGAGGATTTTAACGGCAATAAACAGATCGTTTTTCAGGTTGACCTTCCGCCCGTGGGAGCCAGAGTATACTCTATTCGTGAAGCCAAAACCAAAATAAAGGAGTCTGATTTAATCGTTCGAAATGATTATTTAGAAAACAGTCGGTTCAAAGTAACGATTGATAAAAGCGGTGATATAGCAAGCATCTACGACAAGAGCATCGCTAAAGAATTGCTCGAAAAACCCATTCAACTGGAGTTTATTGAGGATTTTCCTTCTTCGAAACCAGCTTGGAGAATTTACTACAAAGACATTATTAAGGAACCTCGAAGCTATGCATCAAACCCAATTTCAGTAAGAATAGTAGAAGATGGCCCTGTACGGGTGACCATAGAGGTGATAAGAGAGAATGAAGGATCCAAGATCTGGCAAAGAATTAGGCTATGGGCTGGGGACGATGCTGGTCGTGTGGAAGTAGCCAACAAAATTGACTGGAAAAGTCGTGGAACCTTACTTAAGGCTGCATTTCACATGACCGCTCAAGCTTCGGAAGCCACTTACAACATGGATCTCGGTGTAATCAAACGTGGAGATCGCAATGAAAAACAGTACGAGGTACCCACTCACTCGTGGATTGACCTGACAGATGAATCCGGGAAGTTCGGAGTTTCTATTCTCACAGGACATAAATACGGAAGTGATAAAGTGGATGACAATACGCTGAGATTAACCCTCATACATGGCCCTGATACTAGAGAAACTGTTCAAGAAGTATTTGATGATGGGATCGTCACTGAGCAAAGGTGGCAAGACTGGGGTAGACATGAGTTTACTTATGGAATCACTGGTCACAAGGGGGATTGGGCTGAGGGTAAGCTTCACAAAGAAGCCATGCGCTTTGAGCAACGTCCTTCAGCTTTTGTAGTTCCAAAGCACACTGGCAATGGTAACTCACTTTCATTGGTGGACATCAGCACTGATCAGGTAAATATTCAGGCAGTTAAAATGGCCGAAGATGGTTCTGGTGTTGTGATTCGAATGCAGGAACTTTATGGAAAAGAAGCCTCAAACGTGCTTCTTTCTGCTATTAAACCCATTGCATCTGCGTCCAAAATAGACGGTGCAGAACGTCCATTAAATGAGAAAATTATTGTGGTGAAAGGTAAGCTCAACTTATCATTCAAACCATTTGAATTAAAGACTTTATTATTGAAAATCCCTGCTGCAAAGGAAAATCCAGTACTAACTAAACCCATAGCCTTGGCGTACACCGCTGATATATTCAGTACCAATGAAGAACCAGAGGATGGCTACATCGCCTATGGTGGGTATTTTGATCTGCCAAGACCTAAAGGCTTTGGAGCCTATAGCAACATGGATGGAAAAGGTAGTTCGTATCCGGCCGAAATGATGACAGATAAAATTCAAATGGGTAATGTCGAATTTGAGATGGGTCCAACAGATAGTTCTTCCTTTAACGCGATTGAATGCATAGGACAAACACTGGAATTGCCGAATGGAACACGTGTATTACATATTTTGGCAGCTGCAGATGTAGATCAGGAGGTGGTTTTCAAGTCTGGAGGTAAGGAAATGCCACTAACAATAGGTGGCTGGTCAGGCCATCTGGGACTTTGGGATGAACGTGAATTCGATGGGTATGTTGCCGAGTTATCTTACTCTCTTCGTAATCCATTAAAAACCATAAAACCTGCATTTTATAGAGACCACCGAGTGGCTTGGTCAGCCACACATCATCACAGACCAACGGGTGATGTGTATTATGGTTATAGTTATTTCTTTGCCTATCGATTGGAAATACCTGAAGGAGCATCGAGCATTACTTTGCCTGATTCGAGATATGTACGTATCGCTGCGATGAGTACAGGAGATGAGGGATTTGCAATGGCTCTATACTCTCCATTCTCTGATCTGGATCGTGATGAGGAATTCAATAAGAAGTACCAGAATCCTTAATAGTTAACCCCATAGGCCCCCTTTTGACTTGTTGCTAATTTTTTATACTTTTACTTACACGTGTTATTTTAGTGTCTCTGCACCATATATCAATTGAAAATAAAATAAATACCCTCATGCGTATCACGATACTTGTTGCTTTCACCACCTTCATTTTAGCCTCTTGCACTACAGGAAAGAACACCTACAATGAAACGAAATCAAACCGGCCAAATTTTCTAATTTTAGTAGCGGATGATGTTAGCTTCGACAGCTTTGGATTCACCGGAGGAGGAGTAGCCCCAGACGTGACTCCAAATATTGATCGATTGGCAAGCGAAGGACTATCGTTCGAAAAAGCCTTCTCAACCGTAGCAGTATGTCAGCCTTCCCGCCAATCCATGCTTACTGGATTGATTCCAAATCATTATGGCTCACAAGGCTTTTTTCCTATGGCATCCGGTACTCCTAATCTACCTGCTCTTTTGAAAGCGTCCGGATACATGACGGGCATCATTCATAAGCACCACCACCTTCAGCCAGAAGAAGATTTCAATTGGGATTTCACCAATGAGGAGCTTGGATTGAAAGTACCTGATGGAATGATTGGCCGTACGCCAGATCTTCTGGCAAGTGGGTTGAAGAATCTAATTACCAATGCTGAAAAGGAAAACAAACCATTTTTTATGTTCCTGGGATCGGCAGATGCTCATCGCCCTTTTCACAGTGACCCGCCCAACAAGGACATTGACTTTTGGGGGAACGGTAAGTTTGATATTTGGTATCCTGATCCATCAAGAATCTATGAGCCGGATGAAATTACGATTACCCCTGCCCTACCAGATATTCCCGAGATAAGAAAAGACCTGGCCAATTACGCATCTTCCGTAAGACGTTTGGACGATGCGGTAGGTGCATGTATTGAAGTTCTCGAAGAAACAGGAACAAGTTCAAGTACCATAGTCATGTTTGTTTCTGATAATGGAATGCCACTGGCTTTCGGGAAGTTTGATGCGTATTTGGGAAGCAATCATTCTCCATTCCTGATCCGATGGCCTGAAAAAATCAAAAAAGGAACGAAAGTCGAAAACCACCTGATCTCACTTATGGACATTACACCAACCATTTTAGATATAGCAGGACTTCCCACACCTTCTCCCATGGACGGTCGGTCTCTAGTACCCTTTCTTGATGGCAAAGCCCCTGATGCTTGGAGAGAATCCATCGTGTTTATTCGAAATCAAGATATCAACTATGGAGACGCCTTGGCCACAGCACTCAAAGGAAACCCGAATTTTACTAAGGAATTAGAAGCTATTGATTGGGTGCCAAGCCCCGAGCACGAAGTTGAAGGGACCTATGTGAGAGATAAGGAAATCAGAACCTTCTTTGATGGCAAATATGGTTACATCTACAATCATTGCTATCAGGAAAATGCCTTTGAAAAAGGTCCTATGGGGACGATAGTCCCATACAATGGAAGATCGATACGTGCGTTGAAGAACGCCGGAAAAAACGATCCGAAAATAAAGGCACGCTACGAATTCTATATGTTACGTGCACGTGAAGAGCTTTACGATTGGTCCACTGACCCAGGAAGTCTGATCAACCTTGCAGAAGATCCTGCCTATGCAGAAGTCTTGAATACTGCACGCGAAGGACTTCACGCCTATATGGAATCAGCCAAAGATCCGGTAAAAGAAGATTTTAGAAAGTTAATTCAACAATAATGTCTATAAGATCGCTACCAGTTATCCTATTCGGCTTGCTGGCTTGTATCCAATTGTTTGCACAAAAAGGTAATGAGCGACCCAACATCATCCTCATTTTAACTGACGATCAAAGATTCAATACTATCTCGGCCTTGGGAAATGATGAGATCGAAACGCCCAATTTTGATAGACTTGTAAATTCAGGAACCACTTTCACGCAAGCCCATATCATGGGAGGCTCCCATCCGGCAGTGTGTATGCCGAGTAGAGCCATGCTGATGACCGGTAGAAACTTGTTTTCATTGGAAAGGCAAGGCGCGGTAATACCTACCGAGCATACGACTATGGGAGAACACTTCCAAAAAGAAGGATACCTCACGTGCCATGTGGGTAAATGGCATAACGACGTGCAGTCCCATCATCGGTCTTTCATCACGGGTAAAAAAATATACGGATTCAGCGGTGCATCTTTCAAAACCTGCAATGCGCATTGGCATACACCAGTCAATGACTTCCAGGCAGATGGTGTCTACGGAAAGAAAGGATTCTATCACGACCCGCCGATAGAAGAATTCTCGCTGCCTTTTGAGCATACGAAAGAAAACGGCAGGCACTCCGCCGAAGTACTCACTGATGGAGCTATAGAGTTTCTGACGGAGCAGCTTGATCAAAAGAAAGATAAGGACAAAAAGCCGTTTTTCATGTACTTAGCTCACCTAGCACCACACGACCCCAGACAATACCCAGCTGAGCTGGCCGAAAAATATAATAGCGAAACAGTAAGTTTGCCGGAAAACTTCATGACCATACACCCCTTTGACAATGGGGAGATGAAGGTACGTGATGAGCTTTTGACTCGTTCTCCACGTTTTCCAGATGATATCACACGAGAAATCGCACATTATTATGGTATCATTTCCCACCTAGATAGTCAGCTCGGCCGATTATTCGACTTTTTGGAGGAAAAGGGTTTAGACAAAAACACCATCATTGTATTGGCTGGAGACAATGGTCTTGCTTTAGGCCAACATGGCTTATTAGGAAAGCAAAACGTTTATGAGCATAGTATTCGGGTGCCATTGATTATAGCAGGACCTGGAATTCCCAAAGGGGAAACCAGAGACCAATTCTGCTATATTCATGATACATTCCCTACCCTATGTGAGATCATAGGCGCAGAAATTCCAAAAACGATTGAATCCAAAAGTTTGCTCCCTATTATCGAGGGAAACAAGGTTTTACGAAATGAATTGTATTTCGCTTATAAAGATGTTCAACGCTCCATCAAAGATGATGAGTTCAAGCTAATTGAATATGTGGTTCCCAACAACAACATGTACCTGCCAAAAGAACGAAAAGGAGAATTCATCACAACTACTCAGCTTTTTAATATCAAAGAGGACCCTTTGGAAATGAACAACCTGGCAAACGAACCATATTACAAATCAAAGTTGGAAGAGCTGAGAAACGGCTTAAAAGCTAAAGCTAAAGAGCTTAACGATAATGACGATTTGGGTCAAACATTTTGGAGTCATTACAATCCTAAATGACCACATGTCACGTGTCTTCAACAGCTTTCTTAAACTTACCACTATTGGATTATTCATTGTTTTGAATAACACAATTGCCTTTGGACAGATAGCCATCGACTACCCTATTGAAGTGTTTATGATCTATGACGAAAACGATCAATGGATCAATACTGAACAAGTATCTTTCACAACCAAGAATTACACAGGTTCACTAAGCTTTTTATATGTACAAGTAAACAACCTCAACGATCCTACCTCAATGAAGTATCGTCTGAAAAAAACGAATTCTGAGGCTTGGGGCAGTTGGCAAACGTCCAATCCGAATTTTGGGGAGTTTCAAAAAGATGACGCATTTGGTGGATTAAATGGTGGATTCGGCACTACACGATTTGCTACTCCAATAGCAGGCATTGAACCGAACACCACCTATGATTTAGAATTTCAATACGACTATATTCCAGGCAGTGAGTCGTCTGGATACAGAATTCTGGACATGGCACTCTGGAAGACCAATAGCAAATTAGAAGAAAACCAGATAGTGAATGGCCACAACTACCTTACAGGCGAAGGCTGGATAGGACCCTTTGAAGGCGCTGAAGATAAGGTTTCAAAATCAACTGAAGGAGGACAATTGTGGCGGGGAGAAACAGGGCAACAACTAATTAATAATAATGGTGTAATGATTAAAGCCACCTGTGCGGATTGTCACACCAGCTCGGGTTGGGATTTGAAATACTTTAACTACTCCAATAAATCTATCATAGCCAGATCAAATTTTCATGGTCTGTCAAGAGTAGAGGGTGAAAAGATAGCACAGTACATTAGAGACTTATCTACAGAAAGATCCGAAAAAGGAAGGCCTTGGCAACCTCCTTTTCAACCTGGACCACAGGCGGATAATGATCCTTACGAATGGGCCGCAGGACAGGGGCTGGAAAATGTGCTGGAATCTGACATGGACATGATTCCTGAGCTTTTCGGTGAAGCAAACCCTAGTGAAGATAAAATCAGGGAAGCGGTAAACAAATACAGTGGTAACACAAATGTGAGAACTCAGCGCATATCCGTTCAGTTTCCTGATTGGAACGCGTGGCTTCCTAAAATACATCCTAAAGATTTGATAGGCTCAATGGCGATTGGCAATGGTTCATATGCCCCATTCACCAATAAACAAGCCTTTACAGAAACTCATTGGGAGACCATTGCAGAAGCCTATGAGACCTTCAGAACAAATGCACGGGCAAGTTCAAATACCGCTATTTCATTCCCTTACTATAATGACAACAATCTTTTTCGAGAATTGGGCACCTTCGCGGCTGCCTTCACGAATTTGATAAGAGACTCTGGACCAGTCAATAATACACATCCATCCTCACCACAATGGGCAGACTCAGGTAACCAGTTTGCAAAATGGAACGGAGAGCGGGAAACACTCAAGCAAAGTCTGGCTGCATGGTATACGATCAAGCTATTTGAAGTTATCCATGAGTTTGAGCTTTATAATATCGAACTGGCGGGAATCCCATCATCAGATCAGGAAACCTTCCAATGGCCCACACGCGAATGGGCTGTCTTTCAAAATGCCGCGCACATAATCTCTGAAGACCGTGGGAGTTCATATTTTGCTTTGGACAGAGGCGATGACAAAGCAATTACCAGAAGCATCTATTTATCATCTATATGGTATCAACTGCAAATGACCTTGACTCCCGGACACAGAAGAGGAAGCTCGGTAACACCCAATGATTTTGCCTACAACCACATGCACATGCATAGATTAGGCGAGAGAACGGGCTACTACGAGCCCGCGCGTTTTTTACAGAACTATCTTAAATGTACAGAGCAACGAAATACGGGTTTGGCACCCAATACTCCAGGTAACCGGATGCACTGGAACTTGAGAGAGTCTAGTCCATGGAGACTTTATGCCTCTGCTCCTGGAAACACCGCCCTTTTTGACCAACTTGGTGAAGACTTAAAGTTTAGGGTTCGTGACGTTTTCATGGATGAAGTCGCCACCTTGCTCAATGGTTTCGGTGAAGGTGACTGGGATCGCGTTTCAATAGAAGAAAGCAGAGGAGATTTTGGAGGAAGAACAGATTCAGAGTTGGAAGTGAGAGATGTTACACCTGTGAGTGGGGTAAATACAGATTGTCTTTTTATGAATCGAAGGGGTTCTTGTGGAGATGGTTCTGATGCGGTAGAAGTAGATGCTATATACACCTTGTTGGAAGTTACAAAAGATGGAGCTATCAGTGAAACTACTTTTAACAATCTAAGAACCTGGGCTGACTCACGTTGGGATTTTAGTGAATGGCCTGTGTATATCATCACCGAACCTACAGACACCATAGGCAGTGAAGAAAATACCCCAGCATTATCTTTGTCAAAGGATGAAGCAGCCATTAGCATCTGCCCTAATCCTTTTGAGGCCGAACTTCAGATCACTGGCATTAATGAGCATGACCGAGTAACCGTCATGACGCTTCAGGGCAAACAAGTTTATTATTGCCAAGGGTGCTCAACCATCAACCTGTCCATTTTGATGACGGGTGTCTACATCGTGCAGATCAGTGATAAGGTATATAAGATTATCAAGAAGTAGTATATGTTATATAACGTTTTTTTGAACTCCTAACAGTAAAATTAACTACAGATAAAATTGTAAGTATAATGAGACATTGTAAAATTTGGGTATTAATCATGACAATTACGTCTGGTTGTAGTCAGGATGAGACTCATCTTATTTATACGGTCACAGGACCTATAAGAACCGCAGAATTAGGACGAACATTGACCCATGAACATATCTTTTCCAATTTTGGAAAAGATGCCAGTGAAACATCAGAATATGACACCAGCCAACTATTTGTTCAGGTGATACCCTATCTGAAAAAATTGAAAGACTCAGGGGTTCACTCAATTTTTGATTGCACAACCGCATATTTCGGAAGAAGGGTTGACTTATTGAAAACCATTTCAGATTCTACGGGGATTCAAATCATCACCAATACTGGATTTTACGGCGCGGCTGATGATAAGTATATTCCGGATTTTGCCTATTCGGCCAGCGCAGAAGCTATTTCATCAATATGGATTGAGGAATTCGAAAATGGAATCGGCGAAACGCGAATCAAGCCTGGCTTTATCAAATTAGCTTTTGATAAGAATGAACTGTCGGAGGTTGATAAAAAACTCTTTGAAGCAGGAGTTCTGACGCACCTTAAAACAGGTTTGACGTTGGCCGTTCATACAGTTAATAATATCGAAGCGGCCAAATTTCAGGTCAATCTTCTAAATAAGTACAATGTGGATCTCAGTGCTTGGATTTGGACTCACGCTAATGCTGCAGAAGATGATGAGTTCTTGATAGATCTTGCATCTCAAGGAGCCTGGATTTCATTAGATGATGTCAAGCAAACCAATATCCAAGAATATATAAGAAGAATTGAGCTTTTCAAACAAAAGGGTCTACTTCATAGAATTCTCTTGTCTCACGATGGTAACGGTTTCCCAAGGGGTCGCGCAATAAAACCATTTGATGACTTGATCATCTACTTAATACCTAGAATGCTTGAGGTCGGATTTACTCAAGAGGAAATTGATCAAATAACGATACAAAATCCATTAAACGCATTCAGTATGAGAATAAGAATTTGAAAAGCCAGTTCTATTGTTGAAAATAACCTGAACAAACCATAGCCTGACCTCCAAAACCTGCCAAACTCAAAACCTGCTAAGCAGCTTTCAGCACGGTACTGTTCGATAGCTACTGTTAATATCCTAAAATATTGTATTTATACTTACACGTGTTATATTTGATTTCTAAAAAAATCACAATTGATTATTAAAATGGCAATAACCAAAGTCAATCTGGTTTTACTAATTTTTCTCATATCTCAGGGATGGGCTTGTAAGCAAAACACCAAACAGGAAAATATTGTGCTGAAATATAGCAGCGGAGATGAAGAAATCGATCAGGTAAGAAGAGAAATTGAGACCATACCAACTGATGAAACCAACTATTTATACAGATCCACCATTTTAAGGTTGTGGCAAAACGCATTGCAACAACAGGGAGGCATCATGGAGGGCCGCTTTACTCCCTTGGAAACCAATGGGTCTCTCATCCTCTCTTTTGAAAACGAAGAAGAACAAAAGAAAAAAATCACCAGATATACAAAATTGGTTGACGAACAAGCTTTGGTTCTTAATTCTATCCAAACTGAGCTTTTCGAAGATCCTTCGAAAGGCTTAACCCCTCTGGCTCCTGATCCAGAAACGGTAACAGCTCCCGTCAAAAATGAGAAATCATGGCCACAATACAATGGCACGCTCACCAATGGAGGTTTCAATGGAAACGATGGTCCAGTCTACGGTCGTGTAGCCTGGACATTTCCAATTGGGCTTGCATGGGAGTCAGGGCCTGTAATTGACGGAGATAAAGTTCATTTAACATCTCCAGGCCTTCGCAATATTCTTTTCACCCTCGACATCAACACAGGTGCAGTGATCAATGCGGCAAAACAATTCCCTGTCCCATCTGGGACGTACACCAATCCTGCTTTTGCCTCCACCCCTGTCCTTTTGAAGGACCACATCTTGTTGCGGGAAATGGGCAGTAGAGGTAACACTGGTCTTGCAAAAGAAATCGCCTACATCAACAGAACCACTGGGGAACTGGAAAAAGAAACCTTTGCAGGTCACGTAGACTATCGAATTGGTTATGCCCCGCTGGTAGCCAATGAGCAATACATGGTTTTTCCCTTTTCTGTTCAAAATCTGGAAGCAAAGCCACCTGCTACACAAGCATTCAATCACATCATTTGTAAGGATACCAGAACCGGAGAGCAGTTGAGGGATGTTCACGTGGGCCATACGTTTGCTGAGCCGCTACTCGATAACGAAGATGTATTTATTGGTACTCAGAATGGTTTTTTCTATTCTTTCAAAGCATCGTTGAAATCGGAAGACGATAAAGACCGTACAGTGAAAGCCAAAGAAGAAGTGATCACATGGATATTCAAAGCAGGTGGCGCAATCAATAAGAAAGCAACTTCGGATGCTAATAACGTCTACTTTGGAGCCAATGACGGGGCTATTTATTGCCTGGACAAAGGTACAGGCAAGCTTGTTTGGAAATTTGAAGTTGAAAGGCCAGTTGCTGAGTCGTTCCGACACTTCTCTACCCCTCTGATAAAAGGGAATCACTTTTTCATTGGCTCAGCTGACAAAAATCTATATTGTCTTGATGTCAATACTGGTAAGCTCCTCTTCAAACATCAGTCCAGCGACTGGGTTCGTGCTAGACCGGTAGTGACAGACTCCAACGTCTATTTCGCTTCAATGAACGGCGACATTTTCAATGTCGATTTTAGTGGATCACAGCCCAGAGAAGTATGGAAGAAAAAGATTGGTGAACATTGGATTTATGCTGACCTGGCACTGGAAGATAATAAGCTTATAGTCAATGATTCTGATCTCTACAGTTATTGTATCGATATCAATAATGGAGAAGTTATTTGGAGGTTTAGTATTATAAAAGCATTCCATCAGGAAGATGGATACAGAGTTCTTACAGATCAGATTGCTGGTGGAGGTTATTATCAATCGAAATCAATAGCTGCGAATGGGCGGATATTCATCGGAACACCTTCGCGTTTTGTGTATTCACTAGATGCAGAAACAGGGAAAGAGCTCTGGAAATTTGAATTAGGTGCTGCGGTTTCAGGAGCTCCTGTATTTGATAATAACAAAATTTATATAGGACAGCAAGGAGGTGAAGATGATTTCTATTGCCTGGATGCTTCTACTGGCAAACTGATCTGGAAACAAAACATTGGCTGGGACTGGGGATCAGCCGCCGTTTCGGATGGACTCGTATTTATCCCTGGAATTGACGGGTACGTCAATTGTCTGGACGCAGAAAATGGGAACATCGTTTGGCGTTTCAGAACAGATAAGTCTGTATGCAGCGAACCCATGATCATGGGAAATTATGTTTACTTTGGAAGTTGGGATGCATTCTTATACAAATTCGAAAAAAGTACAGGTAAGCTCATTTGGAAATACGATGGTGCTGGTACCGACTCAGGCGTCACAATTGGTTTTGATGGCAAACTTATATCTCCAGGCCTGGGAATGAGTTGTCTGGATGAAGCTACAGGAGATGTGATATGGAAGCCGGAATTAACAGGTAGTACCAATTCCACCCCAGCCTATCATGATGGGCAGGTGTTCGTTTCCAATAGGCCTGATGGAGCGCGTATACATCAAATCGAAAATTGTAAAATCATAGCGCTTGATGCTAAAACTGGAAAAGAGAACTGGTCTTTTGATGGGCCCGGTGGACATACGGGACCAGTTATTGGAAACAATGGTTACGTATATAGCGGTGGATCTATCAACCCCTTCTTTTATGCGCTTAGCGAAAAGGGCAATGGTGATGGGACGACTGACTGCTTGTTCAGGGTGAGAATGGCAGGCAAACTTTTAGAATCAACACCTGCACTCTATCGAGGCAGGGCTTACATATTGAGCGGTGGCGGATATTTTTATGCCATTGAATAACTGCCATTTTTTTTAAAAATCAAGATTCAAATGAATATTACAAAACACCTTCTCTTACTAGTCATGGCCTGCAGTTTTTGGTCGTGTAATACGCGATCAGAAGATTGCCCTACCTCCAATCGGAATTATTTCAAAGTACTCATTTTGAATGAAAAAGATGAGGTTCTGCTGGTTGAATTCAAGGAGATTTGGGAGTTTATCGGGGGCACCTACAACACCTCTAGCAGTCTGGAGGAATACGTTCAAAAACTAGCAGGCACGGCTAACATCACTGTCACTGACATTCGGTTGCGGGGTTTGTTTAGCATCTATTGGAATGATGGTGAGAAGCCAGATGTGCAGCATTATTATACCGCTCGCTACACCTCTGGGGACATGCAGTCGCCAGGTGACTGCACCGGAGCAGTCTGGGCAGACTTAAACAAGTCCAGAGAACTGATCGCCTACAAGGACATGCTTTGGATGTACGAAACCGTTCTTGAAAGTGAAACCCTTTGGGGAGGAACCTATAGAATTGTGAAAGACAGGGAAAAAGGCACAAGAGAAGTTGAGCACCTAGTAGATTATTTTAAACTCAATTAGTCGCTTTCCAAGACTCTCAAAATCAATTATATGTTTAATTCAGATATGCTTTTTAAAATGACAAAATACCCATTAATTACCCTAATGCTCTTCACAGTTTTCAGCTGTGTGTCGCAGACACAAAAACCTAATATAATCATTTTGTTAGCTGATGATTTTGGCTATGGTTGTACCAACCCATATGGTGACAATGAAGCTTACGTAAAAACTCCTGGGATCAACAGACTCGCTCAAGAAGGCAGAATGTTTACCGACGCGAACACGCCTTCATCGGTTTGCTCTCCTACAAGGTACGCATTGTTGACAGGACAGTATGAATGGCGGGATGGAAGGACACATGGTACAAGTGGTAACACCGACCCATTGTGCATCGATCTCAACCGGCCAACCGTTGCTAAACTTTTGAAAAACAAAGGTTATAAAACTGCTTCAATTGGAAAATGGCATTTAGGATATCAAACTACGCAAACTGATTATACAACTCAACTGACACCAGGACCCCTTGACGTGGGGTTTGATTACCACTGGGGCATTCCCGTAAACAACGGAGATGTAGTAGGGACCTGGGTGGAGAACGAATGGGTTCCAGGTTTAGTGGAAAAAATGGAAGATCTGCCCGAAGCGCAACGTCACCCAGAAAAGAATTATTTGGGCAGGCCAATGCTCGGTATCCCTGCTCCTTTCAGAGATGACCGCTTGTCTATGGGAGTTATGCTGGAAAAGGCCAAAAGTTGGATTACAGAACAGCACGAAAATCAAGATCCATTCTTCCTTTATTATGCGTTTTCTGCCGTTCATGCCCCAATCACCCCTGGACCTGAGTGGGAAGGTTCGAGTAATGCGGGTCTTTACGGAGACTTTATTCAGGAAGTAGATGGGACAGTAGACGGCATTCTTAAGCATTTGGATGAATTGAATATTGCTGATAATACGATTGTCATTTTTACATCGGATAATGGTTGGGACTATCATTGGAATTTTACCGGAGTTCATGAACCAATGCCCGAAGGGTATTACAATACTTTAGGTGGAGACTTTCGAGGCTCAAAGCATACCATTTGGGAAGCGGGCTTTAGGGTACCCTATGTTGTCCGATGGCCTGGGAAAGTTCCCGCCGGAACCCAATGCGACGAAATGGTGAGCCTTATCGACACGTATGCCACCATTGCTTCGGTAGTGGATAGTCAAATGCCACCGCTCACTGGAGAAAACGCCGGTGCAGAAGATAGTTATAATATATTGCCCTATTGGCTCGGAGAAAACACCGAAAATCCCATTAGGGACTTCATGATCCTTTCTAGCAGTACAGGTAATGTTGCCGTTCGTCATAAGAACTATAAATACATTGTTGGTGAAGCACTTCAACCCGGGTTTAAAGAAGAAGCGCAAGGCGCCAGACGTGCCCCTGAGTATGTTGATGACCAGCTTTATGACTTGGATAAGGATATTGGAGAAACAAACAATATTTCTTCCCAAAACCCGGTAATAGTGGAGAAACTAAAAGAAATATATCGATCGGTAAAAATTGACGGGTATAGTCGAAAGTAGGTTGAGTTTAGCCCTTCAAGCCTGCACCGCATTCTTTACGGAGATAGGCAATGCTTTTTAAGAATTCATTTTGCTGATGCTTGATATCGAAAGCTTTTTTCGTCATGCCCTCAGGAGCTTTGTCGGTAGTTATCGCATTTCCCCTTCTAAGAAGTTTTAGGAAGGGTGCAATTTCTGAGGCGGGTAGACCTTTGAATCCATCCCAGAAATCTGGCTTAAGAAAATCTATTGCGCGAGGAGAATTGGATATGCTTTCTACATTGATGGGTACCCCCGGACAATTAACCGCTATAAAATCAACAAAACGTTTGTAGTCCATTAGCCCTTCCCCTACTGCCGTCCATTGGAAGGTGGCTCCTTCGTCTGTTGGCCAAATCATGACATCCCTGACCGTCGTGTTAAGAAGATATTTAGCCAGGTTGTCCAAGGCCAGCATGGGGTCTTCCAAAGCATATATAGCATTGCCTGAATCATACAATGCTCCGCAGATGTCGATCCCAGTTGCATTGATCAACTCAACAAGTTCACTGGTTCGTAAATCTCCGGCATGATTCTCGATAGCAAATTTTAAGTTTGCATCCAACATTACGTTTCTGAAGGATTTTAAAAGTCTCCGAATACCATCGATCTTCTCTTCTATACCTCCGAAAGTGTATCGATCATCTCGCATACCAATGTAAACACCTACAACGGGTGAATCCAAAGCCTTGGCTACCTGAATTCCTTTTGTTAGAAGAGTTTTGGCATCCCCATAATTGTCAAAAAAGATTTTCGATTCATTGCATACACTACCAACACTTACATAAAGTCGAATGTCGTTGGCCTCTGCCAACTGCCTTATGCTAAAAAGATAATCGTCCTCCAGACTTTCAAAAGGGTCCAAACTATTGAACTGGACAGTATCAAGTTTGTGCGTGATGGCAAAACTGATCAGCTCAGTGGCATTAAGTTTTAATGCTCTCAAGGAATGATTACAAACTCCTAAAGGCACAATGCCATCGACAGACCGTTCTTTTGTATTCATGATGTTGAGTGGTGAAAATGCAAGGCCTGTTGAGCCAAGGGCGGTTATGCTCGCCAACTTTGTGAAATCACGTCTTTTCATTGCTCTACCATTTTATCTTAGTTTAATCCAGAAAGGTAATACTCGACTATACCCTAATGATTTTCTTGTTTTGAGCATCCCATTTTGTGTTACACTGCTCTCTGTAGGCAATATCCGCCATGGCTATAGTGACTCCTTCTTTATATGCCTTTTCAATGTTACCTGATGGCTCACCACCGTTCCTTATACAATCTAGCCATTCAGCAACATGCAGGTGAGTTACATCAAATTCATCACCATTGATTGTTGTAGATGTAAGCCCTCTTGAGGCATAGTATTTTGCCGATGCACCACTTACGGCATCCACTTTACTACTACCTGAGCCAGAATAAAACTCAAGCATCGAGATATTTGGAATTATCAATCCATCCTTAATCAATTGAGAATATTGATGTGAATTTCCATCCGCAAATAACTGCAAGTCAGCCCCAAAAGTCATGGAGGCCTCACTTCCATAAATAGTCCTTGGCCTACTTTTAGAAGATTTCAGGTTAGAACTGTAGGTGAGCGACATTCCCTTTTCTCTATACTCGCAAGTCGTGTGTTGTACGTCTGGCATATCACCAAACTCTTTGTAGTGATATTGTCCTCCTGTTGAAGAAACCAGATCAGGAATGCCTAGATCCAAGAGTGAATTTACAGCATCAAACTCATGAGAAAATGACTGACCAAAAATACTTGTCTCATATTCAAAGTATCTGGCCCAGCTATAAAATCTCTCAATGCTAAAAGGTACTTTAGGTGCTTTCCCTAACCACTGGACCCAATCTATGGTTTTTTCACTTCCTGGTTTCACCTTTCCTGATCTCGTGATGTGCCTAATCCAAGCTCCACTAACAGTATTGCGGTTAGTCGATGTTTCGATATGCGAAATGTCTCCCAAAACTCCTCTTTTTACAATTTCTCTTGCTTGTTGAAATATGGCATTTTGGGGTATTTGATGACCTAATTGATAAACGACTCCACTATTCTTAACCGCCTTATAAAGAGGTTCTAACTCTTCTTCTCTATGAATAGGCGCCTTTTCACAATACACGTGTTTTCCGGCATTAACGGCCTCAATGGTTATTCGCGCATGGTGATGATCCGGGGTGGCAATCATAACCGCATCAATATTGGGGTCTGACAACATCTCTTGATAACTCATGTATCTTTTCACTGGATGTTTCCTTGCAAAATCACCTCCTGTATAAATGTCATGGCTTCCATCTGCCATTCCCTTTTCAGCATGATCATCGAAAACATCGCAAATACCAATCAACGCCACATTGGGATTGCCCATCCGTATTTGAGTTGCTATTGCCCCGCTTTTAGGTTCCATTTCGAATCGCTCCTTAGACAAATAACCCAATGCCTGTGCCAAATGAGGGCCCCTAATACCATAACCTATGATTCCAATTCGTATCAGATCACCTTTGCTAATTTTAATTTGCTTGACGCTTAAGTCAAGATCATCGAGCCCAAGTTCTTTTATGATGGCCTTTCGCGTATCACTCCGCTCTAAATATTTTACTTTTTCAGATACACCAAAGCTGAAAAGCCCCAAAATTGGTATTCCTCCAAAAGCCTTGAGGATGTTCCTTCTTCCTTTATCTGTAATTCTGCTCATGTTCTTAAGATGTTTGCTTAGTTAATATTTGGTCTAGGCCAAATGACCGTGTTGAAGGAAATGCCGCAATGATCAAAAGAATAACAGCCTCAATGAGCGTTTTATTGACAATAAGGTAATTTCCTTCCATATTTATGGTATTCCCCGCTTCGATCAAAGGCGGATTGAATAGATAGTACATACCCAAAACCAACGCTCCTGAAATCGCCGCTGGTCGTGTTAATAAACCCAGAATTAGACCAAAGCCAATGGCAATCAATCCCCACATATTCAAGAAATCTATAGCGTTCAAAATACTCTCGTTCGAAACAATCCATCGGGCCAGTCCATCAAAAAAACCATCTGCATTGGCTAAATAACCCGCTGATGACCAGGATGGAGATAGATACTTATACAATCCTTCATATAATAAGTGCCATCCGACAAGAATTCTTATCATCACAAGAAGACCAATTTGCCACTTTGTATTTTCTTTAACTGAATTAATCATGCTGTTCTACTTTTCCAAATTTTATTTTATCATTTTTTGATAAGAACCTTCCATCATTAGGAAAAAGGCTTGTCCTTCTGGAGACACCCCTGGCTTGTTAAACCATGGTACCGAACTGGCATTTTGCACAAGTCCCATTTCATCAACATTATCATAAACTGCTAACCGCATTTTGTCAGCTACAGCCAGATACGAATCATCGAGCCAACCTGACTTAACACCCTCATAGACGGTGTATGCAAGCATCGATGGTAATGTAGTTTCCTCAAAATTGGGTAAGGTTATTTTGTCATACAGGAGGCCATTTGGCAATTGGTTAGAAAGACAACCATCCAAAAGATCAGTACAGTATTTTATCAACTTTTTCTTATCCGATAATCTTTCTTCAGGTAGGATATCAATCACTTGAGCCATCGCTGCAGCACACCATCCATTACCTCCTCCCCAAAAAGATGAATCTCTAAAAACCGGTGCCCCTTCCTCTTTTATGTGATGAAAGAGTTTCGCCTCTTCATTCCACAGCAAGTCTCGTATCCCTTCAACCTGTGCCATAGCCTCATCAAAGTCACCCATTAAGGCCATAAAAGGAGCTACCATAAACATATTGTCGCTGAAAATACTGCCAGATCGAGTGTTATGTAGTATTACACCTTGCTCGTTTTTCGACTCAGGCCGTTTTAAATATTGGTACAATGCTTCTGCGGCTACATGATATTTCTGATCACCTGTTATTTCAAAGGCGGCTAAAACCCCGGGCCCATTGACGGCTGGGTCAGCGATATTGAAATCAGAATAAACCATGGCCAAGCGCCCGTCCGGTTTGCTACGTAAAACCACATCATTTACCATGAGCAAGAAGTTAGTGGTGTCTCCAATCTCAAGAAGTCCCTGCATGGCTGTGCCTTGCTCCCAAGAATGACGCTGCATAGTCAACATGGCCATTTTTACTTTCTCAATCGTTTGATTGTTGAAAAAAACTGAGTGAACACTTCCTTTAGTTGCAATATCGTCACCTCCTTCTTTTGTGGAATCTTGACATGTCAGAAAGCTTGATAGAAACAAGCTCACGAAAAAATAGATAATGGGTTTAAAAAATATCTTCCGAATCATTATATCTTCTTGTTAAATGGAGGTTCCAATCCTTTCATTGTTGACTGAGGTTTTCTTAATTGCTAGCCCTTCTGATGAGTCAAATGAACTATTTCCTCACTTGATTTGATCACTCAATTCATATTAGTTCCCCTTTAAAATGCACGATATGCTTATCATAGTTGATTGAAAGAATCTTGGAGATAAGGCCAATAAAATTATTCGGTTGCACATTTTTAGTATTTTGATAACAATTAATTTGAGATTAGACTTTAATCTAGTAAAATTGCAATATTACACGTGTAAAAGTATAAATTTTAAATAAATTTTACGTACCTAAAAGCATAAATCTTATATCCACAAAGAAATAACCTTTATTATGCTCAATACATTGATTTTGACCGTTACAGTGGATTTCAATGGATTCAATGGAAGAAGAATACGTGAGAATATAATTAATACAAACAATATGACTCTAAGAACAAAGCATTCAGGTTACGCCCAATTAGTCATTTTTGGCGTTTTACTAGTGTCATGCAATAGTTCACAAGTTTTGTTTGAAAAAGACTCCAATGACTGGAAGAGCTATGGTGATGGAACCTGGAGTTTCAATAACAATGAACTTACCGGAACCGCCTCTAACTCCACCTTCGTAATGACCGATGACCGCTTCGATAACTTTCTATTGACATTGGAATTTAAACCCGATAGCCTGATCAATTCAGGAGTTTTTATCCGTTGCAGCGAGAAGAAGATGAGCTCCGAGGACTGTTATGAAATTAACATTTGGGACACTCATCCGAATCAGGATTCGCGAACCGGATCAATTGTTAAGAAAGCTCGCCCATTGGCCATTGTAAATACCATTGGTAAATGGAATACCTACAAGATTTTAGCTCAAAGCGACCACCTTAAAGTATGGATTAATAATACACTTACAATTGACATGATCGATAGCTCACTTAGCGACGGGCACATCGGTTTTCAAGCCGCTGGTAAAGGAGAAATTAAATTTCGAAACATAAAAGTTAAGCCACTCAGATAATCCAATTAAGGCAATTCATCAAACAACACAATCTAAAAACGCTCTCATGATTAAAAAAAGCACTTATCTCAAGTACACGCTAGTAACATTAATGCTTGGATTCCTTGCACAGAATATCCTTGCACAAGGTACAGTTTTGAGTTCATCAGAACCGCGATCTTTCTATCCAAGTGGAAGTGCTGATATAGATGAATACAGAAAACTGGCAAAAGAGTCTCCAACTACTCCAGAAAACTATCAGCAGCGAGTGCTCCTCCTGAATCTATGGCTGTACATCGCGCAGCAAAGGAGTGCTAATACACACTCATTATTCGATAGCGACTATGCTTACTTCACTGGTGAATCCGATCTCTTAAAAGCAAAAGGAGAAGTGGAAAGAAAAGAAGTCCTGCAAAGGATTTGCACTGCCATCGATGATGGATACAAAAACATGGAAGAAATCTTCAGGCAGTTGAATGAAGATGGGCCAATTTTCGAGCCATTTACCGGAGATCCTTCACGTTTCCCCGAAAGTGGAAATATGGAAGATGAGTGGACATCCTTCCAACACGACAAACACAACACAGGCTATACTACCGCTCCTGGCCCCAAAACAGGCGAAACAGTATGGAAATTCCCGGTAGGCCTAGGCTGGTACGCAAGCCCTGTAATTGAAGGAGAGAGCATTTACTTAGCGTCACCCGGAATGCATACAACCAGCAAGTGCCTCGATCTTAAAACAGGTGAAGAAATCTGGAAATCCACCCAGCATCACGAGAGAATGGGTGTTTATAAATATCCAGCTATCATGTCAACGCCGGTAGTCCTGGAGGACAGAATCATTCTGAGAGAAGTCAATAGTCATGGCGGCAATGAAGGTCAGGCGAGAAACCTCGTCTATGTGGATAAAAAGACAGGCGAAACACTCAATCGAAAATATGCAGGACACATAGATTACCGAACACAGGTAGCTCCTGTAGTCTCTAATGGCAAGCAAATCGTCTATCCATTTGGAGTACACGATATTTACAGCACACCGGCTATTTGCCAAAATCTTAATCGCCTGATCTGTGCAGATTTGGATAACAAAAAGAAGCATTGGGACCTGATTCTTGGAGACATTGATGTGCTTGCCGAACCTGTAATGACGGAAACCCATGTCATTCAAGGCACCACTGATGGTTATCTATATAGCGTAGGTCTTATTCAAAGAGACGACATAGATAATGAATGGGCCTTCCAATCTCGTGGTGGCGAAATCGCCTGGAAATTCAAGGCTGAGGGAGGAATTCACACTTCTGTTGCTGTGCAAGATGAGGCTATTTACTTTGGCTCAAATGGTGGCGTTATCTATTCCTTGAATGAGCGGGATGGTTCATTGATATGGGAAACAAAAGTAAAAAGCGTTGAAAAAAGAACACGAAAGCACTTCACAGTTCCAGTATTAGCAGATGGCAAGTTATACATTGGCTCTGCAAACAATCAATTCTATTGTTTGGACGCTAAGTCCGGTGAAATTCTCTGGCAGGTCGAGCAAAGTGATTGGATAAGATCAAAACCAGTTCTGACTTCAAACGGTCTTTTTGTAGCTGCCGTAGACGGAAGTCTGTCCTTTATCAGTCTTAAAGGGAAAATAAAGTGGACCAAAAAAGTATCCAATCATCAATTCTATGCAGATCTGAAGGGTACTGATGACCTTGTACTTTTGAGCGACAGTGATCTTTGGTTATACTGCTACGATACCAAGGGAAATGAGGTCTGGAAGCATAGCATTCTTAATGCCTATGTAAATGACCAGGGCGACAGGATATTTACAGACCAACTGGCCGGAGGAACATATTATCAATCCAAGCCAACCGCAGCAGATGGTAAAGTCTACTTTGGTAATCCTGGAGGATTCCTTTTCTGTGTCGATGCTGAGACTGGGGAAGAAAACTGGAAATTTGAAATGGGTGGTGCTATATCCGTTGGAGCTGTCATTTACGATGGAAAAGTCTATGGTGGTCAGCAAGGAGGGGAAAGGTTCTTTTACTGTATGGATGCCAAAACCGGTAAGCTGATTTGGAAACAAACCTTGCCCGGCGGATGGGTCTGGGGATCTGCTGTTGCCGATGATGGAGTGATCTATGTACCCACTGTCGATGGATATGCAGTAGCATTAGATGCTAACACAGGTCATATTATTTGGATGTATCGTACAGCCAGGTCGTTACCTGCCGAGCCTGCGATTGATGGGGATATCGTCTACTTCGGATCATGGAGTCATTCTCTATACGCATTTGACAAGAAAACAGGTGAAATCATATGGAAGCAAAGTGGTGTTGGGTTGGATTCCGGGACGCTTTTCGCTCAAGATGGTGTAATCTGTGTCCCCAACAACAAGGATGTTTTTAAGTATCTGGACGGCAAAACCGGTGATGTAATATTCGAAGGGATCAAGGATCCAAAAGTGAAAGGGAATTATCGGAATTTCAATGCTACGGGTGCTCTTCACAGGGATAAGGCCTATTTCTCTGCAAGAGCTGGTGTAGGCATGGGAGGTGTCCCAATGGCTACCCGGATGTATGCGCTTGATTATAAAACCGGGGAAGTATTCTGGAAATTTCCTGATGGTGGTGGACTTTCTGCTCCTGCAGTAGCAAGTGAACGAGTTTATGCAGCTTCGGGGAACACTCCCCTACTTTACTGTCTGGATGCAGAAAGTGGAAAGCCTCATTGGGTTTACAAAATGGGACAGCACGTAGAAGAAGCAACACTGTGTATTTACCGTGATAAGCTATACGTCTTATCAGCTGATGGGTATGTACACGCTGTTAAATAGTAGATGATGAACAATAGAGTTAATGCCATGAATAAACAAAGTCAAAATGCTTCCCATAACCTGGTGATTAAAACAGGCTTGGTTGTTTTAGCTTTTTTATACTTATCAGGATTCATTCAGGTTCAAGGCCAGCCTCAAGCGAAATCTGGGATGGGGTATACCAGCGGAGACGAAGAGATAGATCAAATACTAGCAGACCTGCAAGCCAACCCTACTGATGAAAGTAATTATGTCTATAGGGGAGCCATGGTGAAGCTATGGGAACTTTCTCTACAACAACAAGGCGCTGTTTTAACAGATAGATACAGGCCAGTTTATATTAATCAATCATATTACGAATCAATCAAAAATAAGGAAGAGCGAAATAGCGCACTTTCCCTTATTTCAATACAAATCGATGAAGCGTATGAAACACTAGCGTCGATAAACAAGGATCTAGTTGAAAAACCTGAGACGAGACTAGCTGAGGTCAGACCAATTACGAATGAAGTAGCACCTCCAGTAAAAAACGAAAAATCATGGCCTAACTATCAGGGTACACTCTCAAATATTGGCTTTAATGGGAACGATGGACCTGTTTATGGTCGTTTCGCATGGAAATTCCCAGTAGGGCTAGCCTGGGAGTCGAGTCCTGTGATTGAAGGGGATAAGGTTTACCTGGCTTCACCTGGATTGCGTAACATTCTTTTTACGTTGGATATCAATACAGGCCAAGTAATCAACGCTGCTAAACAGCTACCTCAGGGGACTTACAGCACTCCTGCTTACACTTCAACACCAGTAGTGCTTAAAGATCAAATTCTATTGCGCGAAATGGGAAGCCGTGGATATATCACAGGAGATGCAAAAGAAATAGCCTACATCGACAAAAACACACTTGAAATCGAGCGTCAAATCTTTGCTGGACATATTGATTACCGCACAGGATATGCGCCATTAGCTGCTAACGAAAAATATGTTGTATATCCATTCTCCGACAATCATATAGAGCGAGTTCCTGTTGAAGCACAAGCACTTAACCATATCATATGCAAAGACACCAAGACCGGCGAAATCATAAGAGATGTGCACGTTGGGCATACTTTTGCTGAACCACTATTGGATGACAAATTAGTGTTCATAGGCACCAAGGCTGGGTATGTGTACTGTTTTGATGCGTCTAAAAAAGACGATAACCGCAGGCGGGTTGTGATGGCAAGAGATATGGAAGTTAACTGGCAATTCAAGGCAGGTAACAGTGTAAACCGAAAGGTAGCTGTAGATGAAAAGAACGTCTATTTTGGGGCTAATGACGGAGTGGTTTACTGCCTAAAAAAAGAGACAGGAGCACTTCTCTGGAAATATGAAGTAGAAATGCCTGTGGACGAAGCTTTCCGTCATTTCTCAACACCCCTCGTATCTGGAGATAAAATCTTTATTGGCTCAGCAGATAAAAACCTGTACTGTCTGGATGCCAATACCGGTGAGCTCATTTTCAAATATCAGTCAAGTGATTGGGTAAGAGCGCGTCCGGTGGCTACCGAAACCAATGTCTACTTTGCGTCTATTAACGGTGATCTTTACAACGTCAACTTCAGTGGAAAGAAAGCAAAGGAAGTCTGGAAAAGACAAATTGGAGATCATTGGATTTATGCTGATCTGGCCATGGATGGTAACAAAATACTCATTAACAACTCAGACCTCTACACCTATTGTATCGATGCGAAAAAGGGTGATATGCTTTGGAAGTTCAGCATTATCAAATCTTTTGAAGAAGAAGACGGGTACAGAGTGCTTACTGATCAGATTGCTGGTGGTGGGTATTACCAATCAAAACCCACGGCTGTTGATGGTAAAATATTCATCGGCACTCCTTCACGATTTGTGTATGCCGTACATGCCGAAACTGGTAAGGAAATTTGGAAGCATGAGATTGGGGCGGCCATTTCCGGTGCTCCTGTATTCGACAATAACAAGATTTACATCGGCCAGCAAGGCGGAGAAGATGATTTCTACTGTTTGGATGCCAATACTGGCACGCTGGTTTGGAAGCAAAATACAGGATGGGTCTGGGGTTCAGCAGCGGTATCCGATGGATTGGTATTTGTCCCCGGAATAGATGGATATGTCAATTGCCTGGATGCCAATACCGGAAGTATCATCTGGCGATTTCGCACGGACAAATCCGTATGCAGCGAGCCTTTAATTATTGGCGAACACGTCTATTTCGGAAGTTGGGATTCCTTCCTCTATAAGTTTGAGAAGAAGTCCGGAAAACTGGTTTGGAGACTCCCTCGGGGTGGATCCGACTCTGGAGTTGCAATCGGATTTGACGGCAAACTCATTATTCCACACGCGGGAATGAGTTGCTTTGACCAGGAAACTTCAGAACTACTCTGGGAACCAGATTTAGAGGGGAGAATTCAAGGAAGTATGAATGGCACACCCGCCTATCATCACGAACAACTTTTCATTTCCACCTGGGCCGGACAACTATTTGCTCTTGATACCAATAGCAAAAAGATCAATTGGTTGATGGATGGTGTGGCAGGGATTACAGCCGCTGTAGTAGGCAACAATGGCTATGTCTATTGTGGTGCACGCAACAACCCCTATTTCTATGCCCTAAATGAAAAAGGTAATGAAGATGGTACTACCAACACGCTGTTTCGAATTCGCTTGGCCAACGCTTTGTTGGAATCAACACCTGCCTTGTACCGAGGTAGAGCATATATTTTGAGTTCAGGTGGGTATTTATATGCGATTGAGTGATGATCTAGTACCCAATATGGAATTGTAAACCCAAACAAATGAAAAGACAAGATTTAATTTTTCCTTCAACCATTCTATCGATTGTACTTCTCTTCCATTTGGGATGTACCTCTCAGCAAAATCCGAGCAAGATGTATTCTGGTATCAAGGAAACGGGAATCTTAGAAATTGACCAGATTCGTGAGGAAATAACTACAATTCCCACTACTGAAGAGAATATTTCGAGTCGACATGCTGCTCTTCGAATGTGGTACCGGCTCTTTTGGAGACAGGGCTATGACATGAGTGCTTTCAAGGCAATCGATTGGGTACTTATCAACAGGATAGAAAAAACACCTGAAATGATTCAGGCCATCGGGGAAGGTTATGCTATTCTTGAAGACCTGCAGTCCTATCCCATTTATGTCAAGGAAGTTCAAGGGGTTGAAGTAAAGGATAAAACCGGAACCAGTAAAACCAACTGGCCATTTTACCATGGTATTGATGGTGCACAAACAGGCTATTCGCCCGATATAGGACCTTCTTTGGGAAAAGTAGTTTGGCGCTTCCCGAAACCCAACCAATCCAGAACACTGCAACCCGTATTGAGTCAGGGCAGAGTATACTTTGCAAATAGGAACTATTGTCTTAATGAGGAAACAGGTGAAAGGATTGAGATTAATGAGGCTGAAAGAGATTTGGTATTATCTGATATGACAGGGGTATCTGCCCAAATGGATGGTGAGCAAATTACTCTTCTGGACGGCAAAAATCGCATTTGGGAGAACGAGGTTGGCTTTGAACTCAGAGGAAAACCTGCCATTTACTCAGAGAAACTCTACATTGGAGGTAGTCAAGGTCAACTTTTAGCTTTGGATATCTTAGATGGTAAGGTGCTTTGGTCCCATCATGCCGATAAGAAGGTAGAAGCGGCATTCCAGTATTATTCAACAGGTACCGAATATGAAGGTCGACTTTATATAGGAGGAGCCAGCTCTGAACTGTATTGCCTCGATCCAGAAAATGGATCGCTTCTCTGGAAATATGAGGTAAGTGATTGGATACGATCAAGACCGTTGGTAATTGGAGAGGTAGTTTACATAGCGACACTTGATGGCAACCTCTATGCGCTCCGCGACGAAGGAGACCGTGCCACAGAATTAAAAAAGGAGAAGGTAAACGAACATGGGTTTACTGGAGATTTGCAGGGAAGTGAGAAAGGCATTCTGGCGGCTGGAAGGGATCATATCCTCTATTCAATTTCTCTTGATAATTTATCGATTAACTGGAAACATGGCATCCGTGATGGTGCCTGGATCAATGATCAATTCTACTCGATTAGTTTGAGTGGAGGACCACCCTCTCCTACCGTTGTTGATGGCATTCTCTATTGTGGAGGAAGTGATCATTTCGTTCACGCCATCGATGCAGAATCAGGAATGGAAATTTGGCGGTTCGAAGCAGGTGCAAACCTCGGGGCAGGTATAACTGTAGCGGAAGGCAAGGTATTTTTTGGTATTATCAGAGGAGAACCACGATACCACGCCCTTGACAAAAATACAGGGAAACTTCTATGGAAGTCAGGTGAATTTGGCAATGTCTGGGTAGCCGCACAGTACAATTCAGGAAAACTCTTCTTCGGCAATATGGAAGGCATGATGTATGCTGTTGATGCTGCGAATGGCAGGAAGATCTGGTCCTATGACACATCAAAAGATACCAAGAAACAGAACTGGAGAAATATGAATGAGGGGGTTCGCCATGGCTGGCCTCCAGGAATTTATCCTGTTCCAGTGGCAGATGAGACTAAGGTCTATATAGGTTCCTGGTCAGGTTATTACTTTGCTTTTGACCAAGAAACTGGAAAGATGATCTGGAGAACCCAGACAAACGGAGGCAATCTTAACGGAGGCCTCCCCGACTCTGCGGCACCTGTTCTGTGGGGGGATCACATGTATGTACAAAAGACAGGAAATATTCTTGCAGCGCTAAATCGGGAAACAGGTGTGATAGAATGGGAATGGACAGCCCCGAAAGACTTTGGTCAAAATGGAACCATAGCAGCGCACGATGATAAAATATTCGGTAGCTATTTTGATGGTGGTCGAAGATTTCCAATCAAGGCTACCATAATTGCGTTTGACGATGTAGCCAATGGTTCGAAGGAATTATGGCGATATGAAGGTGGTGGAGGGCTAACTGCCCCTGTCATTACCGATGGGAAGCTCATTACCGGATCATCTGCAGATCCTTTTTTAGTCTGCCTCAATCCAGATACTGGCGATATAATATGGCGTTTGTATATAGGTGGCATTATGCTTGAAGGCGTTCCAGCTGTATACGGAGATAAAGTTTACGTTCAAGTAGACACGGAATGGATTTATGCAATTAAATAAGGAGAAACAAAGGGCTTCTAAATCAACATTCAAGAACTTTATGAAAATGAGTAACAGAAAAGCCACAGTCAAAAGAGCACCATATAAGTTTACATTATTAGCAGGAGCTTTAGTTCTACTTCAGAGTTTCGCTTTTGGACAGTCTAGGCCAAACATCGTTATCATTTTCGCTGATGACTTAGGTATTGAATCTACGGGCGCTTACGGTGCGCCAAATAACCTTGTTCAAACACCGGCTATCGATGGTTTAGCCGAAGAGGGCCGGAAGTTCTTAAATGCTTATGCGCCAGCTTCGCTGTGCTCTCCATCTCGTTACGGTTTGCTTGCAGGAGAATACTATTGGAGAAATGTTAGAGAATGGGGAATCATTCAGGGAAGTGATCCAAACGTACTACCCAGAGAAAAAAACTTAGCTGCACGCCTCAAAGGCGCAGGTTATAATACAGCGTTCATAGGCAAATGGCACTTAGGCTATGATAATTCTGGAATGGTCGGTGGTTCCGAGGTAGTGGGGTTTGATCATAACTATGATTACAGAACTAACATTAATGATAACAATCAAACCCGTACCGCTGAATTTACCGACAATGATGCGCGGGCATGGATAGATGCTCAGTCAGCAGAAACACCCTTTTTTCTATACTTCGCACCTATTGCGGTACATACACCTATCATACCAGGAGTCAAATATCAGGGAACGAGTGGCGCTGGAGCTTATGGTGATTACATTAATGAGCTAGATGGCTCTGTGGAAAACATATTGAATGCCTTGGATCGAAATGGGTTTGCGAACAATACCCTTGTAATTTTTGCATCGGACAATGGAGCAGCGTCAGGTTCAGCTAAAAGTAATGGATCAGGTGATCTTCAAGTAAATGGTGATTATAGAGGAACAAAACTCACCATTTTTGATGCCGGATTCCGAGTGCCTCTTATTGTTAAATGGCCAGGTTATGTACCAAAAGGCTCTACCTCCAACCATGATGTAAATCTGGTTGACATCTATGCCTCAATTATGGATATGCTGAATTTGGAGATGTCCGCTCCATCGGAAGAAGCCGGTGATAGCTTCAGCTTCTTTAAAGCGTGGTTCAGTGATTCACATCAACCGGCAAGAGAAAATATGATATTGACCAGCTATGAAGGAATCTCTTCTGTTTATACCGATCGATGGAAATACATAGATGGAATACCAAGAGAACCCGAGCCCTATGATTTTTTTAACACTAACCGACAAAACCAAGAAGCTTTGGAGCAATTGTACAATATCAGGATTGATCCAAATGAAACGAATAACTTGATTAACACAGAAACTGCTAAAGCCGCTGAATTAAAAGCTTTACTCGCCTCACTCAGGCAAGCAGGATATCACAGTCGAACTGAGAGTAGCGGCGAGGTGAATACTCCACCTAAGGTACAAAACCCAATAGAAGATTTGGTCTTAATAAAAGGGTTCGAATCCCAAACCATCGATATTTCAAATGTCTTCACGGACGAAGATGGAGATCAATTATCATTTATATGGGCATCAGGCAATGAAGCCATTGTTACCCTGACAGAATCAAACGGTGAACTAACCATTCACGAAGAAAGTGAACTTGGCGAAACCCGACTTACCCTGACAGCCAATGATGGCAAAGGAGGAGTCAAATTGGAAGATTTTATCGTCAAAATTGAAAGAGGGCCTAATATGGCTCCAATCGTCAATAATCCTATTGAAGATCAGATCTTAGCAGAGGGATTTGGCTCCAAAACCATTGATATCACCAACGTTTTCTCTGATGAGGACGGTGATCAACTTTCATTTTCATGGCATGTTGAAAATGAAACGATCGTTTCCATAACCCAATCAAACAATATCTTGACTATTAAGGAAGAAGGCATTCAGGGTCAAACTTTAGTATCACTAACTGCCAATGACGGTTATGATGGTGTCGTTTCGGACAGCTTCATCGTAAAAGTTGAGAAAGCATTGGCGCTTTCATTAATCGATATTTCAGAAGATTTCCGATTGTATCCGAACCCCGCCAATAAAGGAGATTTGTACTTAGAGTTGACTAATTCATATAAAGGAGAGGTAATCTACTCAATCAGTGATCTATCTGGGAAAAGAGTATTTACAGGAGAGATTATCAAGACAAACAGAGCGCTCCAAATGGAAATAGACACTAGACATTTGGGAAACGGCATCTACTTCATTTCAGTAGACGCTGGAAAAAATATCTCTAGGAAGTTTTTGATAGATAGATAATTAAGGCACATCCAATAGACCTCTTTCTAAAGCCGCTGTAGCATAATTCCTCCATCTGGTGTAAGGATTTGTCCCGTTGAATAAGGGATATCTCCCGAAACGAGTGCTGAAACAATTTTCCCAATATCTTCAGGCGTACCAAGCCGAGGCTCTAAAAACACACCTTCTTTGATTTTTTGGTCATATTTTTCCCTGACACCAGCGGTCATATCTGTTTCAATCACTCCAGGCCTCACTTCAAAAACAGGAATCCCTATTTCACTCAATCGAACTGCCAGAAGCTTAGACATCATGGAAAGCCCGGCCTTGGAAATGCAATATTCTCCTCGATTGATGGAAGCTACTTCAGCAGAAATAGATGTAATGTTAACAACTGTGAATTGATTGTTCGGATCCAATTTCTTTTGATCAATCATCCACTTTGTGATCTCCTGTGTCAGAAAATAGCTGCCCTTCAGGTTGATATTTAATAGGTAGTCAAAGTCATCTTCCGTAATCTCAAGAATATCTTTACGCTCTCTTGGTGCCACACCAGCGTTATTCACAAGAACATTAAGGATTCCGAATTTTTCTTTCAGAAATGCAACCATGCGCAGGCGATCCTCGGTATTGCCAATATTTCCTTGTACATACTCAACTTTTCCTCCCGAAGCGCCTAAATCTTCCAAAAGAGCCTTGACTTCTGATTCTTCACGCATTCCATTCAGGGCTACATGGTATCCCTTGATAAGAAGAGCCTTGACTATACCTAGTCCTATCCCCCTACTCCCTCCGGTGATAAATGCCGTTTTTTTCATTACGCTTTGATTTTTTTTAGCTCATCCATTTCAGGCAGAGCTTTATAAAATGGATCTAATGGAAAGCATCCAGATATCATCCCATTTCGTGGTGCGGTAGTACAATCTGAGAATGTACGACATATCTTTTTTCTAACCAATTGGTTTCCTTCAATTACATCCCGTGGCAAATCAGGATAGGACAAAACCATTCTGCCAATACCGATAAAGTCACTTATTCCGTTTCTCAAAACTGACTGTCCTACGTGCGGCAACCATTCTTGTAAATAGCTGTATCCTGAACCGACCAGTGCAATCTCCGGAAATGCCTTCTTAAGGTCTCCGGCCACTTTGATTTGCCGCGCTACTCCTTGTAAAGGATCTTCTGGTGGTTGATACCCATCTGAAGGCGGAAATAGCGCAGGTCGCTGTATATGTGGATTATAATATGGGCTTCCGGCGGTCATACAAACCAACTCTATTCCAAGGGATTGCAGCAACTCCATCAGCTTAAACGGTTCTTCAAGGTTGATATCCGTGCCCGTTACCCCGCCACCGAAAGCATATTCATAATTGTCGCTTATTGTTTCAGCTATACCGACCCCATCTTCTCCCTGAGTGAACGGCAGCCAGTCAAAGACACTTAAACGGACTCCTATATCTAATCCCGAAGCTTCGGATCTTATTCCCGCAACGATCTCTCTCAAAAACCGTGTACGGTTTTCAAAACTGCCTCCATACTTCCCTTCACGGTAGTATCCACTCAGTAACTCATGGCCTAAGTATCCATGACAATGCTTAACGTCTACAAAGTCAAATCCAGCTTTTTGGGCAAGTTTAGCTGAGTCCACGTATCGTTCAATCAATTGACCCATTTCAGCATCCGAAAGTATTGGACCATCATCAGTAATGTTAAGTCTTCGATCCAAAATCGGATGATGATATGCAATCCTGGGCTGTGCTATTTTCTTGTCAAAGGGTTTACAAAACCGACCTGAGTGTGTAAGTTGCATTCCTAAATACAGGTCATCTGTTTTTCCAAACTCTGCTTTATGCGTATCAAAAATAAGCTGATGTAGGCCTTTCATCTCGGAGAAGTTATCTTCCAGCGCCATGAGTTGATTGGGGTTGGCTCTACCCTCAGGAACAACAGCAAACGCCTCACCTCCCCATAAAAGTTTTGCTCCGCTGATTGCAAAATTCTTCCATCTCCTTTTGGTATAATATGTTGGTTTTCCATCATTAGTTCCATCCCAGCCTTCCATGGGTAAGATGGAAAATCTATTCCCAATTGTTTTGCCTGATTGGAGTTTAAATGGTTTCTGATAAGGTGATTCATGTCCTTGAATCAACTCACTATCAAAATTCAAATCAATACCCCCTATTTCCAGATAGCTTTTGAAATCTTCAGCTGTTTTAAGCTGTGCAACACGTGAATATTTGGGTTTATTTTTGAGAGACATGAATGAGATGATTTTGCTGAAAGGAATTATTGATTCTTCGTTTTTAAATGGTGAACCAGCATGATGCTTGTAGCAGTGACAGCTTGAAAAATGTATAATGCGAAATCCATCCTTAAACTACCTATATGATTTGACAAAAGCCCCGTAACGGAAAACAGCATCACGAAGAATGAAAGTGCAGAAGTAATAATCAACAACTTTGGCGGTCGCCTAAATAACAGTGCACCAAAAACGATCGGAGCAATCATGGACGTTCCTGTGAAGCTAACTCTGGCTAACAAAGCAAGTTGATCTCCCATCACGTGCGTGAAGACTAGAACAATCAAAGAAAAGACCAGCAATGACAATTTGGTAATTCTCATTACATTTTTGTCTTCCCCGCTCAACAGTGACCTAAGCTCAGTACCTAAAGCAAAGATTTGAGCATTAGTTGTAGACAAACATGCCGCAAACAAACCTACTACCGCCAATGCTGCAATAGCGTTGGCCTGATCAAATAATAATGCGGACGAAAGAAATTCTGACGTTGACGCATTGCCATAATTGATTGCTCCATAAAGCCCTATGAAAGCAGTCGGAAGAATGACCAATATAGCGAAGAAACCCACTGCAAAGGCCATAGTATGCACAGATTTTAAATTTTTCATCACTACAAGCCTGGTAGTGAATTGTGGCTGGGATACTGGGATCAAAACAATGGCAATTGCTGAGGCAATTAGAAACTGAGAAGAAAAAAGACCATTAGGCCCTGGGATACTCAGTAATGATGGTTTTATCCTTTCTACTTCAGAGAACATAGCTTTCATGCCTCCGGCCATATCTAAACATGATACACCTATGATCCAGATGACTAATAACAACAACAGCCCTTGAATTGCATCGCTAAAAACTATCGCTTTAAGTCCGCCGATCTGAGAGTATAAAAGCATTATAGCCACAATCCCCAACGACCAGGACCAAGAAGGAATTCCGACTGGAAATGAAGCATCCAAAAAAATGGAAATTCCTCTAATCTGAATCGCCACGTACGGAATTAAAAACAAAAACGAACTGAGAAATAAGAGATAGCCAGCCCAGCGCGAATCGTAGCAATCAGACATCATACCAGCAAGCCCTCGGTAACCAATAGCCTTAGCTTTCTTTCTCAATTTATAACCAAACCAAAGAAGGAAAAAAACCATTAATCCATCTGAAAATGCTAAAAATATCCATGCACCAAGCCCTTGCGTCCTGAAAAAATCAGGCATCCCCATAAATGTGAATGCACTGAACAATGCAGCTGCGAAAGTCAGAAATCCCAGTATGGCCCCAAGATTGGACCCCCCAAAAAGAAATTCTTCAGAGCTTCTGTTCTTTTTAAAAGATTTATAAGAGGCAAATACAAGTAACCCAAAGAAGATTACAAAAAATGATATGATCCATTTTATCATCACTTGTCTTCTTTATATGGAAATACCCTGAAGCCTAAATAAGTCATTAAAACAAGCAAAACCGTGAGAAGAAAACTAGTCCAAAATATAAATGGAATACCGGCCAGTTTGGGTGCGGTAATATTAGATTGAAAGACGATTGTAAATGAAGCTAATAGCAGAATCACAACTATTGCTACCGACATTTGCCAATATAGGGTTTTCATGACGTTATCTTTTTAAATCTGTAAAGCGTGTTCCGCTCTTGTTCTTATTTTTCTGAAATTGTTTAATTATCAATTTTTTCTATGGTAATCCACAATGGAAGAATGCGTTTCACACCTACCTCGTAGAATGGAATTAACTCACCCTCCATTTTGGGCAGATATACATCCTTCATTTCAATTACATCTGATTCATGCTCATTGTACATTTGATTGATAATTGTATTCGCTTCAAGATACATTTGCCCTCTTACCTCGACAGGATGTTTAAACTTGAATTCAAAATTGTATCTGCCTTCCTCAATGGCAACATTCCATTTCCCGTATATCTCTTCCTGATCCCACATCCTTCGTTCACCATCAGCATCATTTCGGTTGAGAATAATCGGGTTTTCCATTTCCGAACCAACAATCGTTTTGGGTGGATTTAATAAGTTCTTTGAATTGACCAATTCATAGTAAATCGCGTCTAGGGATTGTTTTAATTCATCCCCCATACTTTGATTTTGGAGAATAAGGTTGTTTCTTTCTGACGGGTCTTGCTTGAGATTATATAATTCAAAATCGTTTAGAGAGGCATTGAAATCCGTTTGTCCAACTAGCTTAAAGTCCCCCTTTTGAATCGACATATTCTTATAAAGCTCCGGATATCTTCTGGAGCAATAAGAAAAAAGCAACCTCTCATTCCAACCATCAGAACTTCCCTCTATTAGAGGGATAAGGCTTTTGCCATCAATAACCCGATCATTTGGAAGAGCAGCGTTGCACAGTTCGGCAAGTGTCGGCAATACATCCAAATGCGCTGTTGTAAAATGTACGTCTTTATCCCCTTCAAATCTTTCAGGATACCTCATAAAGAAAGGCACACGATTTCCACCACGGTAAACGCTACTCTTCTTTCCTCGCATTTGTTCATTGTATCTAAAGTGCTGTGGGCCATTGTCAGTCATGAAAATGACGATGGTATTTTCCTTGATACCAAGCTCATCGAGTTTGCTGAGCAGTTTGCCAACATTAACATCAATATTGGTAACCATTGCATAAACTTTTCGGGCGGCCTCTTTATCCCTTTCGCTCATATTAACTTTTGACCCATCGGACATCATCGATGGATCAATGGAAGCATAGCGTTGATAGTATTCATCCGGAACCTGAAGCGGAATGTGAGGAGCATTAAAAGATAGATAGCATAAAAACGGTGATTTGTGATTCTTCTCAATAAAATCAATTGCATTTTGAGCGAAAATGTCTGAGCAATAGCCTTGATGCTTTTCCCTTGCTCCATTATGCCATAAAACTGGATTGAAGTAGCTACTATCTCCTTGAAAGTAAGTGGTAATATCCCCTACTTGACCGATACCTCCCGCTAAATGGATTAATGATTCATCAAAGCCCTGATCTATTGGTCTGCTTGGATAATTATCACCTAAATGCCACTTACCAAAGATTCCGGTATGATAATTCGCTTGTTTCAACATCTCAGCAATAGTAATCTCACTAGAAGCCATGATCGCTCCACCATTGTAGGTATCCCTGATGCCAGTACGCAAGGAATACCGACCCGTCATCAAGCTGGCCCGTGTTGGTGCACAGTGTGGCGAGACATAAAAGTTAGTGAGCCTGACGCTGCTTCTTGCAAATTCGTCCAAAAAAGGGGTTTTAATGTGTTCATTACCATGAAATGCCAGATCACCGTACCCCTGATCATCTGTCAATATGATCACGACATTCGGATGGTTGAATTCCTTTTCAGGACTACAAGAAAGCCCAATAAGGCAAAGAATTAGAAGCATTGAGAAATGTCCATGAAGTTTTGGAATAAGCTTAAGATCGTCTACTTTCATTGCATTTTGTTATTTCACTCCTTGAGTTAAATTGTTCTCCAAAATTCTATTCCGTTATGATACAAATTATACCACATGAGGCTTGACTTCCGAAGATCGAGGCTTGGGTATTGGACATTTTATAAATTCGAGTTACCCTATCCAATGCTATATGATCTATGTAATCCACTAGGAGCCCGTTGACAGCATAACGCGCATAATTATTACCTGTTATTGTTGTATTGCCTCTCAGAATAAAAACGACTTGCCTGTTACCTAAACCGACCCGCTGTGCTTCAGGTATGGCATCAGCAATGGCCTGATAGATATTCGTATATTCAGCATACTTGGGCAACTTATTTTCCTTCGATTCTCTCCTATCTTCTTGAAGCACATTACCCGATCGATCCTGCGCATAAGAAACTTGAGATACTTTGGTAAGCATCAATAAAATTAGGACAACTAATCGTATAACATTTTTCACATCAATTCTCATTCTAAACCTTAGGGAAACTGCATTCATTTTCGCATTTTTTTATCTACTTGAATGAATAACACCTGATCCTTTCCATGTTGGGGAAAGGCAACAACCCCAAGCTCTTGAGCATAGCCAGGATCTGTGGGATGGGACAACCCACTAATCAAATCCACAATTTTACCTTTCTTCGCATCTACCTTGATAAGGGTACCTGCAGCCCAATCGGTGATGTAAAAATGTTTGCCTGCTTTGGTAACTCCTTCAAGATTCCCTACTTCCGCCACTAGGGTTTTGATCTCTTTGGATACTAAATCAATACTCAAAATGCCTCCAAATTTTGAAGTATTGAACGTGCCAGGTTCGCTCAAAGGACCCCAAGAAACCACGATCAACCTATCGTCATCCATGTAAAGTCCGTCAGGCGTTTCCAGAAGGTCTGTTTCCAACCAAATTTCCGCTTTTCTGCTGTTTGCTGGAAGTTTATAGATACGGTTTCCAAAGAAGTCAGAAATATACAGATCGCCATTTGACGCCATGGCAATGTCGTTAATAAATTCACCTCCTGGAAGTTCATAGAAGTTGGCTATTGCTTGGTTGTTGATATCAACTTCATGTACACCATCTCGATCGCATACATACAAAAACTCATCGGTAATAATCATGCCAGATGGTGCGTGCATTCCCTCGTCCAACCCAATCCAAACAGGATCAAGTACTGTCCCTTTTTCATCGAGACGTGAAATCCAGCCATAGCTGTCACTATCCAGCGATATGCCTCCTCCTAAATTGGACACAAACCATGTACGGCTTGGTGCATGCCACATGCACTGATCTGGTGCGTCGAATGCGCTAATCGGGATTCTTGGGGCATTGAGCTCGTCCAGCCATTTATCGTAAAGTTGTTTAGAACCAGGCAAGTAAACATCCGGATCTTCTTTGATCAGGTGGTTAATGAAGCCAATCGCTCCTTCGTAACCGATTTCCTTTAGTTTCTTAAGTACACGTTTATTATCGAAGTTACCTCTATATAACGGCTTGATACTAGAATTTTCGATTGAGAAAGGATCGGTGAAGTCTACAAGTGTATCCGCCCCGGCTATGGTTACATGACCAAGGCGATCTCCTGCTTTCTCTAGAATCTCCTCAACTCGATTGGCATTTCCAGAACGTAGCTCATGACATGTATGAAAAACGATATCCAAATTAGGTGAATTAATCTTATCCAGCCAGACCAGACCTTGCTCTAATGTGGGAATCACGTCGTTGTGATGGGGATATAGCGTGATTTTTTGCTCCTTCTCTGCCCCATAAGTCACAACATCCCTTAGTACTGATTCAATATGTTGATCAGTAAACCCGTCAGTAGGTCGACCAAAAATCATCCAAAATGCAATGTCCTTGCCGGCAATCTGATCAATGATTTTCCTGTATCCGGTTCTTACATCTTCATCATCGCTGAAATTGTATCTAAAAAACACTGAGTATATGTGAAAATCTTCATCCTTATCATCGATTTCCAAAAATGGAGTTAAATCGAATAAGGCGTTTTTTCGATTGGCACTCAACGAGATACCATCATAGCCATGCTTCTTTAACATGGACATCTGGTCCTCAGGGGACTTGTCTCTTATTCCTCCGAAATTGTAGGCGTACAGGGGCCAGTCAACCTCAGAACTAGATTGTGAAAACCCTTGATTCACCAACAACAGCATCAAAAAATTTATAAAGAATGTCTTCATGGTCGTATTCAATTCACACAATGTTTCAATAATTCTTAATCGCAACTTTTTTTCCATTTTGGGCACTGCGTTTCGCTGCGTCCAGTATCTGAACTACTTTAAGGTTATTTTCCAATGAAGAAAGGTCATTTGGATCAACCTTTATCTCGCCCTCTACGACAGCCTTATAATATGCAAAGACGTTTGAATAAGGCACTTCTCGTGGTTCCAATTGTTCCTTATGAGGCGGCTTTCTTCTGTCTTGAAGAAAGGACACATTGTTAGCATCATGAGCAATTACATATCCAGTTTCACCATATACTTCCATATCCTTTCGTGAGTACGGCCAATTCCATGAGGCTTGTATGACTCCTGTAGTTTCTGCATACTCCAGAATGATAGTAGCATCATCATCCACCGACTGATAGGTATCTGATTTGAATGTACTCGTGGTTGCGTATACGGAATTAGGTAGTTCCCCTTTTTTCAACCACGTCATCAGATTAGCTCCATAGCAACCAAAATCTGTTATAGCTCCACCACCATTTAATTTGGAATCTGTCAACCAAGCCAAAAACTCTTCACTTACTTTAATTTCCTTAGGCCCCCAATGACCATCATTCACAACTATTCTGCGAGGCTTGCCTATCGCATTTTCTATATTCAGTTTCTTATTGACAAAATGATTGGAAGCATACCATGTCGTTTCGTAATTTGTGAGAAGATGTGTTTTATGCTCTCTAGAGAATTGAGCCATCTCATCAGCATGTTCCATACTGACAGCTAGAGGCTTTTCCACCATTACATGTATTCCTTTAGGAGCACAGACTCTGACAGTATTTAGGTGTTCAAAGGTAGAATTGAATGCCATTACAGCCTCAGGTGAAGTTGCCTCAACCATTTCTTGTAAAGATGTAAATATCAGGTCCATGGAAAATCCATACTGTTTAGCGAGTCTGGCTGCAAGCTCTTGATTGGGTTCTGCGATTCCGACAAGTTCGAATGTCGTAGAATCCGGGTGATTAAACACCCAAAACACATGTCCGTGACTCAGTCCATCCAACCCAAGGCGCAGAGGATTCTGGCCTTGGACTGGTAGATGAACTGTACATACAACTAAACTACTAACTATGAAGAACCTAAATATTTTACTGGATTGCATGAACATATCTCTCTATTGACATTTAATAAGCCCAAGCTTGTTACATTGCTTGTAGTCGGTATTGAGGAAAACAAAACCGCGCGCTTCATTTTATACAGTCTAGATAAATTAAAAATTGATACTTTTGAAGTACACGTGTAATATTACTTAAAAATTCTCTTTTTTACATTGAAATCATCTTCTATCTTGAGAGTTCTATTGATCCAATGTTTTGTGTCTTCGCTAAGAGAAGCTTACTTAATGCCTCGATATAAGAATAGCTTAACGATGAGCGTCTCTAAGTCAGAAATTTGTAATAAGTGGCATAAAAGATGACTCCTCATTTATTTAAATGGTCACCAAAAAATTGATCCATAAAGTCAATACTTTCATCAAACCACTCTTGGGCTCTCAAAAAATTATGTGGCGCATTTTCAAAAATTAGGAAGTCATTGGCAATGCCTAATGCGTCTAACCTTTGCCGCGTGGGTTCAGCTCGTGTACTGGGATCATCCAATTCACCAGCCATAAATGCCATAGGCGGATCTGATACGTCTAGATGTGCCGCTGGAGCACAGACTCTGACAGTATTTAGGTGTTCAAAGGTAGAATTGAATGCCATTACAGCCTCAGGTGAAGTTGCCTCAACCATTTCTTGTAAAGATGTAAATATCAGGTCCATGGAAAATCCATACTGTTTAGCGAGTCTGGCTGCAAGCTCTTGATTGGGTTCTGCGATTCCGACAAGTTCGAATGTCGTAGAATCCGGGTGATTAAACACCCAAAACACATGTCCGTGACTCAGTCCATCCAACCCAAGGCGCAGAGGATTCTGGCCTTGGACTGGTAGATGAACTGTACATACAACTAAACTACTAACTATGAAGAACCTAAATATTTTACTGGATTGCATGAACATATCTCTCTATTGACATTTAATAAGCCCAAGCTTGTTACATTGCTTGTAGTCGGTATTGAGGAAAACAAAACCGCGCGCTTCATTTTATACAGTCTAGATAAATTAAAAATTGATACTTTTGAAGTACACGTGTAATATTACTTAAAAATTCTCTTTTTTACATTGAAATCATCTTCTATCTTGAGAGTTCTATTGATCCAATGTTTTGTGTCTTCGCTAAGAGAAGCTTACTTAATGCCTCGATATAAGAATAGCTTAACGATGAGCGTCTCTAAGTCAGAAATTTGTAATAAGTGGCATAAAAGATGACTCCTCATTTATTTAAATGGTCACCAAAAAATTGATCCATAAAGTCAATACTTTCATCAAACCACTCTTGGGCTCTCAAAAAATTATGTGGCGCATTTTCAAAAATTAGGAAGTCATTGGCAATGCCTAATGCGTCTAACCTTTGCCGCGTGGGTTCAGCTCGTGTACTGGGATCATCCAATTCACCAGCCATAAATGCCATAGGCGGATCTGATACGTCTAGATGTGCCGCTGGCGAGGCAATCCGGTAAGTATTATAGTTTTCCACTTGTGTTCCGCTTAAGAACTTTTGATAGAAGTCCTTCGTCATAGAGATATTTTTTATCCGCTCTGTTTGGAAATCTAATTGAGCAGCTGATGGAATGGAAGCCTGAACGCGAGCATCATATGATCCTGTATAAAGATCTTCCCATAAGCCTTTGGAATTGCCAGCTGTGGCCAATAATGCAACTAGATGCCCACCCGCGGAATGACCTGTTGCACCCACTCTATTTCGATCGATACCATATTCATCAGCATGTTCCTTTAACCACACAACGGCAGCCTGAAGGTCTTGAATCTGGGCAGGAAAAGGTGCTACATCAGACAATCTGTATGAAACTGATGCCGTAGCATACCCACGTTCAGCCAATGCTCTTGACACATGGTGGTAATTCTTTCTTGTGCCCTTGTGCCAGGCGCCCCCGTGAACACAAACAATGACTGGAACGGGTTTTTCAATTCCCTCTGGTAGAAACAGATCAAGTTTCATCTCTATGCTATCCACCTTCAGATAGGTGATATCAAAGACTTCTTTCACATGATATCGGCCTTTCTCTTGACCGATGAGTTGGACATTTATTGATAGAACCATGAAGAGCATACATATCATTCGTTCTGTGATCTTAAGGTAATTGCGATTTCGTATCATTTTCCGAAGTTTCTATTTGGTAAAGGTCCCATTTCAATTGTAAGCGTTCCTCCATCAACGATAGCTGAATGGTCAAACATGGGGCCTGTTAGCTCCTTTCCATTCAAAACTACAGACTGCACATATTTATTTTTGGTCGAGTTATTCAGCGTTTCAATCACAAACTCGCGATCCTCAGAAAGGTCAATGCGAACCTTGTCAAACAATGGTCGGCCTATAGTGTATTCCGTGGAGCCTGGACAGACCTGATAGAAACCCAGAGCATTTAGAATGTACCATGCAGACATCTGCCCACAATCTTCATTCCCAGCCAATCCATTTGGATCATTAAAATAAAGTGTCTGTAGTACGGTATCAACCAACGCCTGGGTTTTCCAAGGTTCGCCAACATAATTGTACAAGTGGGTAATATGGTGACCAGGTTCATTGCCATGAGCATATTGACCAATAAGACCGGAGATATCATTGGATATTTCATTGCCGGTAATCTCGGAATCCATTGTGAAAAAAGTATCCAATTTATCTGAAAAGGCTTTTCTCCCACCAATCAAATCGACAAGTCCTTCTACATCATGTGGAACAAACCAAATCCACTGCCATGCATTTCCTTCACAATAATCATCTTTGCGATGGGTAGACGCTTTAGGGTCGAATGGAGTTCTCCACGAGCCATCTGATAGCTTGCCCCGCATAAACCTTGTTTCCTGATCGAAGTACTGCGAATATCTTTTTGACCTGTTCATGTAGGTATCATAGTCCTTCTCCTTCCCAAGATCCTTTGCCATTTGGGCAATGCACCAATCATCGTAGGCATACTCTAGTGCTTTAGCTACCACTTCAATGTCCTTATCCGCCGGAATGAATTCTTGCTGCTGATTATACTTCTTAGCTTGAGCCATCAGTTTGTCCAAAATCCGGTCATCATGCGCGATGATACCTTCAGGATTGTAATTAGAAGCATGAATCATGGCTTGGTAAGCCTTCTCAACATCAAAATCTTGAATGCCCTTGAAATAGGCATCCACTATTACAGGAATAGCATGATAGCCTATCATTGTACCAGTATAATTAGCGGCAAGTTCCCATTTTGGCAAGACACCTCCCTCCTCGTATTTTCTGAGAAGGGTTTTGACCAATTCATTGTCGAAATCCGGATTGGTTATGGTCAGAAGCGGATGAAACGCCCGAAAGGTGTCCCACAGAGAAAAAACAGTAAACATGTTTTCTCCCTTGGGAAGTTGGCCGATTTTCATATCCATTTTACGGTATTTCCCATCTATATCATTAAATATGTTGGGACTAATCGATGTGTGGTAAAGTGCCGTGTAAAAGATCGTTTTTTGATCTTCCGTTGCACCTTCTATTTTGATATTACTTAACTGATTACTCCATTTTTCAAATGCCTCAGATTTGACTTTATCAAAGTCCCAATGTGGAATTTCTGCTTCGATATTTTTCCTAGCTCCTTCGTTATCAACTACTGAAATACCTACTTTGACCAGTACGGACCCTTCTCCCTTGAAGGTTAAAACCGCTTTCGCTCTTGAAGCTTTAATGCTCTTGTCATCGCCATGCAAAAGGGTATCATTGTAAAATTCAACATCAAATGGCTGATTGAACAGTGCATGAAAATAGATGTGCTGCTTTTTAGCCCACCCACTTGTCATCTTGTAACCTATGAGCTCTGTATCACTGATCACTGAGAATTCATTGACGACATTCTCGTTATGCCTTTCTTGCAAAACATGAGTGAGATCAATCATCAGTTTTTTGTCCGAATCGTTTTTGTAGCTATATCGATGAAAACCAGCGCGTGAGGTGGTGGTTAGCTCAGCATTGATTTGATCATCCAATAGTTGTACTTGATAATAACCGGGCTGTGAAGATTCTTCGTGATGAGAAAATCGAGAACGAAAGCCTGAATCAGGATCCTTCGCATTCCCACTTGTCAATTGTGTTACTCCAGAGAAAGGCATAAATAAAACATCTCCATAGTCAGCAATTCCCGTTCCACTCAAATGGGTATGAGAAAAACCGATAATTGAACTATCCGAATAGTGATATCCTCCACAGGCATCCCAGCCTACTGTCCTGGTATCAGGACTTAGTTGAACCATCCCGTAAGGAGTAGTAGCACCGGGAAAGGTATGCCCATGTCCGCCAGTTCCAATGAAGGTGTTTACAAAATCAGCATTTTCAGTATGTTCTATTTCATCAAAACTTTTAATTGATTGACGGCACCCGAAAATCATCGTAATCGGAACGATGAAGGTAACCCAAGCGCGAACAAGTCCGATCATATTCCTGTTATTCAATTGCATGGATATAGCCATCAGATGACATGACATACGCTTTGCCTTTATAAAGTGCCGGTGTAGACTCTTCCACTTTATTGCCCATTTGGTACATCCATTTTACATTCGTGGTACCATCTCCATTGCCTTCAGAGTCCACACAGTAGAAGTATGGGTCAGCGATACTTGGAAAAAAAACGTCACCCTTACCTCCAATCACAGGACTGCTTAAACCTGCTCCCATCTGAGTCCAGATCAGTTCGCCTGATTCAGCATCGATACAATAAACAACCGCCTCCACACAGATTCCTCCTAATCCCAACCCATGCCAACAGGACATATATACCCTGCCATCATGTACTGCAGGGGTAATATTGAAAATATTGTTTCCATCTACAAATTCCCAAACCAGCTCTCCCGTCTTTGCATCAATGCACTTATTCTTGACGTAGATTCTTCCCTCTTTTATGATAGCCACTCCCGAATCGGTACCCGCTCCATTGTATTGCCAAACCAGCTCTCCCGTTTTTTTATTGAAGGCTTTCAGATAATCGTCCCAGCTTCCAAAAATTACAATGTCATCTTCCACTGCTGGTTCACTACATACCGATCTGGAGAACGGTTTTTTCCAAATAATAGCACCCGTATTGGCATCTAATGCCCAGGCATAGCCATCAATTCCCGGCACATAGACCATACCGTCAGAAGCGGTAGCCGAACCCCAAACCCAGTCTACGCTTTGTTTCCAAATTAACTTACCTGTTTTGGCGTCCAGGCAATAAAACTCATCTTCCCCACCCTGCTGACCAACATAGATTTTACCATCGTAATAAGTCGGAGCACCTGATATAGAAGCTCCAATTTCGAACTTCCAGATTTCATCTCCCGTATGGGCGTCTGCTGCGTAGATGAATCGACAAGGAGACCCAAAAAAGACCATATCATTTGCCGCAGTTGGTTTAGATTGATAATAAGCTCCTCCTGCTATTTGGTCGCTGAGAATTCGATTGCCCTCTTTTTCGAAGCTTTCTAGTAAGCTCATTTTCCAGAGCACTTCTCCTTTCGTATTGAGGCAATGCGCATAGAGATCCGAGTCGTTGATAATGATTTTCGAATCCTTAATAGCCAAATCCGCTAGAATTGGATGATGACTCAAATGTTTTTTGAAGAGTACTTTAACCTCACCCTTTTTCAGCTGTAGACCATAAAAACTTCCTTTCATGGTGCCGAAAAAGTACTTGTCTCCAATAAAAACAGGAGCTGATCGAATCCAATCATCAGCAGCATACTTGATTAAGAGCTCACCACTTTCCATATCAAAAACATAAAAATTCTTATCAGCCGCACCTACGGCCACCTTATCTTCTGCTACAAATGGAGCCGAAAAATGTCGAAATGATCTTGTCTCCAAATTTTCCACTTGATACTTCCATTTCACTTCTCCAGTGGTTTTATTCAAACAATAGAAAACCCCATCATTGGCGCCAAAAAAAACGCACGCGTCAGAAACGGCTGCCTTGTCATTGATTGCACCACCTGCTCTGAAAACCCAGTTAGGTTTTGGCCTGTTTCCTAATTTTCTCGTCGCATCCCAGCCATACATGTAACCATCAAGCGTTCCCTGATAGACCCAACTACCTGCGTCTAAGAGTGGCTCGGCAAATGTGTAACCTGTATAAAGTTCAAATAGCACCTTACCTGTTTTGATGTTTTTAGCCATCACACGATCATGGGCTTGCGTAAGTGGTGGTGTGGTGTGAATGTCCATTACACCATAAGGGTAAACTACTATTTCGTTATTGGCAGCAAATGCAGCATGGCCAGCCCGATAATCTACGTGACCCACCTCGATTTCTCTTTCTCGCTCCCCAGTTTCCTTATTAACTAAAACCACATCTTTGGTAGGACCTCCATTACCTCGAGCCCCTAATTCACGAAACATGATGTGATCTTTAAGAATGACTGGACTTGATTGGTTATTGGGTGCATGATACAACTGATCACCCATGATTTCAATGATTTGTTTTGTATCCCATATTTTCTCCCCCGTGTTGAGATCAAGACAGTACATCGTAGTTCTCACGCCTGGGGATGACAAATACACTCGATCACCTTCAATGGCAGGTTTAGATTCCCAGGCCAGACCAATTGGGAACGTCCAGGCTTTTTGACCCTTAGTTGGACCCAAGGCTCCAGTGTAACCAGATAGGCCTTCATTTCCCTTGTATGAAGTCCAAGGGATTTCTTGCTGAGAAGAAGGATCAATCGGATCTAAATCAGAGGTAAAAGCCAATGATTTTCCATTTGAAGCCTCCACCTGATATTTTTCCAAAACAGCATATCCATCATCTACTATTTTACCCAGCGTAACAATCTGATCGTCCGAGAAAACTTGAGGCTTGTTATTATTCCAAAGGTTGTTCCATCTTGTATTTTGATTCAGTCGGTTGTCAACTTCCACATAATTAGGGAGCGGAATTCCTTGTTGCTGCAGCGTTACAGCCCAAAGCTTCATTTTGATCGCTCTTAAATCAAAGTTCTCTCGATTCGTTGGGATTTCTTTGATTTCGTTCCTGATTTGATCGAGCTCGTCATCGCCACTGGAATTTTGTACTTGTCCGTAAAGCGATACACTCCCAAGGAAAAACGCAGAAATCCATAAAGCTAATTTTGATCTCATCTTCATACCAACTTCAATAAGTCGCCTCCCCATTTGCATAAGGCACAGGGGCTGTTTTTGTACCCCATTTACTGGGTTTACTACCCATTGTGTATTCGAGCGTTCCGCCGTTAGATATGTCATCATGCGTGAACCACACATTTTTATGGGGTTTTCCATTCAGCTTAACAGACTGGATATAGATATTATTATCACTTAGGTTTTTAGCTGTAATGCGAAACTGCTTTCCACTCTCCAGATTAATGGTAGCTTCTTCAAGTAAGGGAGAGCCAAAAACGTAAATGCCTCCTGCGGGATTGACAGGATAAAAACCCATTGCACTAAAGACATACCATGCTGACATCTGTCCGGCATCTTCATTTCCGATATAGCCATCGGGAGTAGTCTTGTAAAATTCTTCATCTATTTGATGAATCAATTTCTGTGTTTTCCAGGGTTGTCCTGCGTAATTGTATAGGTAAGCCACGTGATGACAGGGTTCGTTTCCGTGGGCATAGTCCCCAATCAGACCAGACACATCTCCTACAGAAGATTCACCAGTATATGGCAGGGTAAATAGCTGGTCGAGCCTTTTCGCCATGGCCTCTTTACCTCCCATGATATCCGCCAATCCATAAACATCATGTGGCACGAACCAAAGATATTGCCACGCATTTCCTTCAGTATAATCCCTGTCGTGAAAGTCTTCGCGGTGATAGGCTCTTGGGTCGAAAGGTTCTCTGAACTCGCCAGAGTTCAACTTGGCTCTGAAAAACTTCGTTTCAGTATCCCAAACGTTTTTATAGTATTGTGCTCTTTTCAAAAATTCATCCCTCACCTCGGTATTACCCATCTTTTGCGCCGCAAGAGCGACAGTCCAGTCATCATACGCATGCTCCAACGTCACAGAAACACCCGTTCTAACTAAATCATTTGGGTGATAACCCTTTTCCAAATAGTGCATCTGACCATAGTAGGCTGGGTAAATGGCCCTTCCGCTCGTGCTATCTATGCCAGGATTGTTTGCCGATTCGACCATCGCATCTAGCATTTCTTCCGGATCTGATGTGGTTATACCTTTTACATAAGCATCTGCAATGACTGGAAAAGAATGAAGCCCTATCATACAGGTATTTTCATTTTGATACATAGACCACATGGGCAGCATTTTCATAGGATACTGATCCTGAAAGTCTAGCATCGTTTTGATGATATTATCCGTACGGTTTTGCTGTAGCAAAGTGAAAAGTGGATGTGTAGCTCTGAAGGTGTCCCATAGTGAAAACATGGTATAGTGGTCATACTCCTTTTCCATGTGTACTTCCTGATCCATGCCTAGATATTGACCATTTACATCATGATTGAGTGTGGGATGTATGTTGTTATGATAAAGAGCAGCATAAAATTTCTTCTCGTTATCCGGATTACCACTCACCTCAACTTTACTCATTTCCGCTATCCATTTCGATTCAGCGACACGCTTCACCTCGTCAAAATCCCAATCCTCAATTTCGGCATTGAGGTTTTCCAGCGCATTGCCCATAGAGACAGAGGAAACTGAAAACTTGACCATTATTTCTTCCTGTTCATCCGTATCGAAATTGAAAATCAACTTCATTTTATCACTGGCGCGACTGGGCAAATCATGGTAAAATTTGTTGTCTTTGTTGAATGCCTGTCCATTGGCATCATAGATCATTCTGGACTTGAACGGCTTTGAGAATTTCATTGCAAAGTAAAGTTGTCTGCTGGCCGCCCATGGGCTACTGGTGATTCGATAACCTGTCACCGTTTGATCTCTATTAATATTCACATAAGCATGTTTTACAGTATTACTCCATCCATTGATATGGTGAATCAGGTCGAGCATAATATGAGTGTCTTCTGATTCTGGAAAAGTGTATTTATGCAAGGCTACCCGCTCTGTAGCCGTCATTTCCGCGTTAATGTCATAGTCCAATAGGCGAACCTGATAATACCCTGGGGAAGCTTTTTCGTAATCATGAGAAAACCTGGAACGGTAACCATCATCTGGGTTATCGTGCGCACCTGACTGAATTTGAATAGGCCCCACGGTTGGAACGAGTAGAAAGTCACCGGCTTCTGTAAGCCCCGTACCGCTTAAATGTACCTGGCTAAAGCCCAATAAGCTTGTTGCGTCGTAATGATAACCTCCTGCGGCATCCCAACCGACCGTCTCCCAATCAGGCCCAGGCGTGACGGTTCCGAATGGAACCATCGCATGCGGAAAGTTATGACCATGACCACCTGTACCGATGAAGACATCTACTTTATCCAAAACACTTTGCTGTGCTTCAGAAGTACTTGTCAATAAAAGTGTGACAGCTAAGATCAGCAGCATTGATATCTTCTTCATTTCCTTATTCATTTCTTGAATTGTAATATGCCTGTAGGGTACTCTTTTGTTATTGGTTTTAAAAAAGTTGAAATTTCTTCTTTTAGATTCGGTACAATAATGTAAAATATATAGTTTTACACGTGTTAGTTTACAATTTTACAAGAACAATCCTTAATATCAAATGAATAACCATCGAAATACCCAAATTAATTTTCGAACCTGCCTAACAGTCGTAATCTTTCTCGTCTTTAGTCTTAACTCAAACAGAGCTAAAGCGCAAGGAAAGAATTTTACTTACTTCAAATTGATGGTGATAAATGACAACAATGAAATCCTTTTGGTCAACCACCAGGACAAATGGGAGCCTGCAGGAAGAAAGTACGACAGTCCTGAGACTATAAAAATAGTACTTAAAGAAATGGGTGCAGAAATGGGTGTGGAGATCGAGAACCCTAGTTTGAGAGCCATTATTGGAAACTATTACGAAGATTCAAAATACCCCATCATGTTCAATTACGTGACAGCTCAATACAAGTCAGGAGATATTCAAGCACCACCCGGTTGCAAGGATGCAAAATGGTATACGATAGAAGACGCCATCGCTATCATACCATTTGAAGGTATGCGCATGGTTCTTACCCAGATTTTCATTGAAGGCCAGCCAGAACAAACTTGGGGTGGAGCCATGCGAATCAAGCAAGTGCCCAATTCAATTAATAAAACAGCAACAATAATGGAAGACTTCTACCCTTACTAGACATGGGATTTTATAGCTATCTTATTATAACGATCTCACTTTTGACAATTGGATGTCGATCCACTCATTCGGTAAATTCCGGACTTGTTTCCGAAGCTGAAGTCTCTCTAGTCAAAGGTGGTTTCCATTTTACAGAAGGGCCAGCTTCGGACCTTGAAGGCAACCTCTATTTTTCAGATATACTTGCCAATAAAATTTACCGTCTTTCGACCTCTGGTAATATAGAGCAGGTTATTCAGGATACCGAATGGGGAAATGGAATATTCGTTGATCAACGGAATAACTGCATCTATTACTGCCAGGCCAAAGGAGGTAAGATTTCAAAATGGTCCGAGGCAGAGGGCTCTCAAGTTTTGGTTTCGAATACTGATGACATCACATTTAATGGTCCCAACGACCTTTGGCTCCACCCTTCTGGTGGGATTTATTTTTCTGACCCTAATTATAATCGCAATAGAGATGTAGATATTGAAGCAGTGTATTATTTCGACCGTGGTGATTCTTCTATAAAAATCGTTGCGAATGACCTGGTAAGACCCAATGGGCTACTGGGCTTAAAGAATTCCAACATCCTTTTCATTACTGATCATGGTGATAATAAGACATGGAAATACACCATGCTACCTAACGGAGATTTAGGAAACAAAGAATTATTCACTGAACATGGTGGTGATGGAATGACAGCAGATGAACGAGGTAATGTATATATCAGCAACACGGCAAATTCTTCTTTAGATATTTACTCCCAAGATGGAAAGCTATTGAATCAGATAAGTGTTCCGGAAATCCCTTCAAATGCCGCTTTCGCTGGAGTAAAGCGTAGCGAACTTTATATAACGGCTAGAACTTCCATTTATAAGATCAGAATGAATGTAACAGGGCAATAAACAATCCATGTCATGAAGAAAAGAAGTTTTATACTTGCAACTTTAGGAGCCTTATTAATACCTCAGTTCGTATTTGGACAATGCGATGAAGGAAAACTCTTCGATCTGGTTGAAAGTAAGAATTCAGGGATTATGTTTAGTAATTCGCTGCAGGAATCAGCAGAAACGAACTTTTTATCTACTACCTATTTCTATAATGGAGGAGGAGTTGCATTAGGAGACATTAACAATGATGGCTTAATTGATATTTTCTTTACCGGCAATCAAGTTAGCTCGGAGCTATATCTGAACAAAGGAAATCTTGAGTTTGAGCAAATAAATAAGTCTTCGGGAATACCCGATGATTCTGACTTTTGGGCCACTGGGGTCAATATGGTGGATATTAATGGAGATGGCTGGCTAGATATCTATGTTTGTTACACCAGCAATCACGACGTTGATAAGAGAAGAAATCGACTCTACATTAACCAAGGAAATCTGACATTTAAAGAGGAAGGTCAAGCATACAATCTGGACGACCCTGGCTTTAGTACACAATCTGCCTTTTTAGATTATGATCAAGACGGTGATCTGGACATGTATCTATTGAATTACAATGCAGACCATCATTCCGCTTCATCTTGGGAATACATTCGTAAAACCCGTGATCCATATGCTGGAGACAAGCTATACAGAAATGACGGATTGACATTCACGGATGTCAGCGTTGATGCAGGAATTAAGGGAAACCCTCTGGGTTATGGCTTGGGGGTTTCTATTGCGGACGTAAATCAGGATATGCTACCTGATATTTATGTAACTAACGACTTTGTGGAGCCTGACTACCTCTACATCAACAATGGTGATGGGTCGTTCTCCGAACGCATGACGGAATATTTCCAACACGTCTCGCATTTTTCAATGGGTACGGATATCAGTGACATCAATAACGATGGCTTTGCCGACGTGATGACCATTGATATGCTTCCTGCCGATAACAAACGACAGAAATTGCTTTATGGGCCTGATAACTATGAGGAATATGCCCGAAGAGTGGTATCTGGTTATTACCACCAGAATATGCGAAATATGCTTCACCTCAACAATGCCAATGGCACTTTCAGTGAGGTGGGTCAACTTTCAGGAATTAGTAACACGGACTGGAGTTGGAGTAGTCTATTTGCAGATTTTGATAATGACGGCTGGAAAGACCTTTTCGTCACAAATGGTTATTACAAAGACGTGACTGATAGAGATTTCCTCAAGTTCAAAGGAGACTATTTTTTCAACCAACAGATAAATCGAGAACCTGTAGATACTCTCTTTCTTGTTAGAAACACCAAATCAACACCAATCAACAACTATGTATTTCAAAACACAGGTAATTTGAAGTTCGTAGATAAAACTGATTGCTGGGGGCTGAATCAACCTGGTTTTTCTAATGGTGCAGCATATGGTGATCTTGATAATGACGGAGACCTTGATTTGATAGTGAACAATATCAATTCAAAAGCTTCCCTTTATGCTAATCAGGCCAATCGACTTTATCAGGAAAACAATTACCTCGCAATTAAACTGGTCGATGAAACTGAAAAGAAGAGTGTCTATAATTCCATCGTTCGCATATATCAAGGAGACAAGGTGCAATACTTTGAATTGAGTCCGGTTCGTGGCTTTCAATCGCGCGTTTCAGATCTACTAAACATTGGGTTAGGTGAAAATCTGGTGGACTCTTTAGAGGTAACATGGCCCGATGGAACAATGAACGCGATCCGTTCTCCTAAACTTAACAGCACTCTCATAATTGAAAAAGAAGCGGGAAGATCAAGAATGATTGCTAACAATGAATTTTACTCTTTATTCTCTAAAGAACCGTATAAGCTATGGCACCAGCACCAAGAGTACCCCATTAACGACTTCAAAAGACAGCCTTTGCTCCTAACCATGCTAAGCAACTGCGGCCCTATCATTGAAGCAGGTGATTTAGATGGTAATGGAACAGATGACCTCTTCATAGGTTCGAGCAAGGGACAGGAATGTCGGATTTTATTACAGGATGAAGATGGTGACTTTCTTGACACACAAATAATAGGCAATAGTAAAGGCTCAACTGAAGCTGATGTGACTTTTTTCGATGCAGATCAAGATGGTGATTTGGATATTTATGCTGCTTCGGGTGGTTACCATGATTATGAACCCACGGATCAAAACCTTAAGGACAGATTGTTGATCAATGATGGAAAGGGAATTTTCACAATAGCAGATGAAGCATTACCGGCTGTCTTTTCAAGCTCTTCTTGCGCACGTCCAAGCGACATTGACCATGATGGTGATTTGGACCTATTCATTGGAAGCAGGGTCATTCCTGGTAAATATCCAGTGATACCCGAAAGCTATATACTCCTCAATGATGGCCATGGCAAATTCTCGAAAATGGATAAAGGTGTTCCAAATGAATTGACCAAGGCGGGCATGGTGACCGACGCAACCTGGGTCGACTTAGACGTTGATGGGTGGGAAGACCTGATAGTTGTCGGGGAGTTTATGAAGGTTCGTGTTTTTATGAACCTGAAAGGAAAGAGACTTAGCGAAACAACAGATAAAGCCATCAAAAATTCTCCTTCTGGATTATGGTCGAGAATTGATGCTGCGGATTATGATAATGATGGGGATTTAGATTTTATCATTGGGAATACCGGACAAAACTCACAATTAAAGGCATCAGCCAAAGAGCCCATGACCTTAGTTTATGGAGATTTTGATAATAACGGATCAATTGATCCCATTTTGTCTTTTTATATTGACGGAAAGTCCTACCCTTTCGCCAGTAGAGGCGAATTAACCAATCAAATGATCTCTTTGAGGAGAAAATTTACTGATCACAAGACCTACGCAGAATCTCAAATAGAAGACATTCTAACAAGCGAGCAACTGGCAGATGCCAACAAAAGCTATGTAGATGAGCTGTCAACGATCTATCTTGAAAATCGTGATGGAAAACTTATTCAATCGGAATTACCATTACAAGCTCAATTTTCGCCCGTTCATGCTATCGAACATGGCGACTTTAATATGGATGGCCATATGGATTTTATTCTCGCTGGTAATCAAAGCTTTATCAAACTAAGACTCGGATTAATTGATGCAAATTATGGGCAGGTTTTTATTGGAAACGGAAAGGGTAGGTTCGAGTATCTACCACAAATCAAATCAGGCTTGAAGGTCACTGGAGATGTTAAATCCATTAAAGAATTGCGGATTAAAAATGCGAATCATCTGATTTTTGGAATAAACAACTCGAACGTTGATCTGTACAAACTGAATAAATAACAATGAACAAATTTGTTGCGATTCTGATTTTCTTCCTTGTCCGTTTCGATGGCTTTACCCAACCGAAACCACAAGAATTCACATCTAACTATTCTGAATATCTCTTTGAAGTAACAAAAGTGATGGTGCATGATATAGTAAACCCTCCTGCAGCTGCGAGGTACTATGCTTATATCAATCTTGCAGCTTATCTGGCTTCAGGAAAAAAAGAACTTGTCCCTCATATACTCAATCGATTCAACGCACATCCAGGTCAGAAGGTCAACCTTCCACTTGCTTCTACATTCGCACTTATTCACACAGCTCGCCTTATACTACCCTCAGGGGAGACACTTTCTTCTTTGGAACAGGATCTTCTAAAAAAGGCTTCTGACAATTATGAATTGAATGCAAAAGTTATTTCCGCAAGTCAACAGTTTGGGGAAAAAGCATCTGACTTTGTAGTTAAATATTCTAAAACAGACGGATTTTCAAGCCTCAGCACACTTGTGGGATACACACCAAAAAACACAGAAGGATCATGGTATCCAACACCTCCAGCTTATATAGAGGCTATAGAACCACACTGGAACACTCTCCGTACCTTCTTTATTGATTCCGCCTCACAATTTGCACCCTCACCTCCTGTAACATTTGATATGGATACATCAAGTGCATTTTACAAAGAACAGCTAATGGGCGTATACAATGCCGTGAAAAACATAACATCTGAACAGGTGGAAATTGCCAAGTTTTGGGATTGCAATCCATTCATGGTAAGATTCGTGGGCCACACGACCATAGGGATGAAAAAAATCACCCCAGGTGGCCATTGGATGGGAATAACCGGTATTGCCACGAAAAAAGCCGGCTTTGATTTTTATGAAACCGTACATGCTCACGCCCTTGTAGCTCTTACCTTACATGACGCTTTCGTGAGCTGCTGGGATGAAAAATACAGAAGTGAGAGAATCCGACCTGAAACGGTCATCAATCAGCGCATTGATGACCAATGGAAGCCGATTTTACAGACACCTCCATTTCCAGAATATACTAGTGGACATAGTGTAGCATCAGGTGCTGCCTCAACGGTATTGACAGAAATATTTGGAGATGGTTTTGAGTTCGTGGATGATACTGAAACCTATTTCGGTTTACCTGAAAGAAGCTTTAAATCTTTCAACCATGCTGCTGATGAAGCAGCCATAAGCCGATTGTACGGAGGCATTCACTATATTGACGCATGCGAAATAGGCCTGAAGCAAGGCAGAAATATTGGGCAGCTCATTGTTCAGAAAATCAACAAATAACCGATATTCAATATGCGAAAATTACGGTTTGGGATTGTCGGGTACGGCAGCATTGCATCACATCATATTAAGAGTATTGAAGCGCTTGAACATTGTGAATTAGTAGCCTTAACGAGTAGCAATGAACAAAAGCGGGAAGCTGCAAAAGCCAAATTTGGAATAAAGGTCTTTGAACATATCGAAGATATGGTCGCCCTTCCTGAACTTGATGTAGTCAGCATTTGCACACCAAACGGCTTTCATATGGACCCCTGTCTCGCAGCAGCCAAAGCGGGGAAGCATGTGATCACCGAAAAACCTCTCGAAATCAGTGTCGAACGGTGTAAACAGATGATTGAAGCTTGTGAATCTGCCGGTGTGACATTGGCCTGCATATTCCAAAACAGATACATACCTGGATACCGTGAATTGATACAGATTGTCAAGGGTGGACATCTTGGCAAATTCATACTAGGCAATGCTTATGTAAAATGGTTTAGGCCGACGCAATACTATTCTTCGAATAATTGGAGAGGAACTCTGAATGGAGATGGTGGTGCGGCACTAATTACCCAGTCTATTCATTATATCGACCAATTAATCAACGTGATGGGACCGGTAAAATCAGTGATAGCTAAGACCAAGACACTTCATCACAATATCGAAGGAGAGGATATTGGTACCGCTATCTTGGAGTTTGAAAATGGTGCACTGGGTACGATAGAGGGAAGTACAGCTATATTCGCAGGCTTCCCTGAGCGACTGGAAATTCATGGGAATGAAGGAAGCATAGTCTTGGAATCTGGAGCCATTACCCAATGCATCTTAAAAAATCCTATAGATAGAGATGATTCCAAATCAAGCGGTACTACCTCTGGATCCTCAGACCCCACAGCAGTTGACCTGTCTCTTCACATTGCACAATATGCTCATATAACAGAATGCATTCTTAATGAAAAGACTCCCGAAGTAGATGGTCATGAAGCCCTAAAGTCAATTCGCGTGTTGGAGGCAATTTACCAATCCGCAAAGTCCGGTCGCCAAGTGGATTTGTAAGTTAGGAAAAAGAATAAAATCTGCTCTATTTCCATTGAAACTGATCTAAATCATGCCATTACACGTGTAATCTATTTACATTAGAATTATCGAAATACAAAAATGGGATAGCTATGAAAAATCTATTTACAACGATATTATACTTATCAAGTGTGTTATTAAAAGCTCAAAACACAGAGTTAACTGTTGGGTTATCCACTAATGAAAACGACCGGGTGGATGGTCAGGTAAGCATCCGTTATGATGAATTTTTTCTTGAATCAGAAATTGTAAATAACCAAGCTTACTTTGATCTGGGTCCTGTTCCTTTAAATACCGACATAGCCTCCATACCTCCTAAACTATACCCCAACCCCAGTTTAGATGGTCAGGTGACTTTGGAACTTCCCTTAGGTCGTGCTTTTATCAGAGTTTATGGGTTGGACGGCAAGCTCATAGGTCAGTTCGATAGTGAATCAACCCATTCAAACTTTATAGAAACCAATTATCGGCTGGTTATTTTCTCAATACAAACCGAAAATCAAATCTATCATCAAAAGCTTTTCATAAATCAAGACGTACTACAAGTGAACCTTAAACCAAAATCATCAGAGAGTGTCATAACTTCTTCAATCACTACACAGAGTCCAGGAGAGTATGCTGAACAATACGATGTGGTATACTCTCACCCCGAAGGTAAATTTGATACCATTTATTCACTGGTAAATATTAAACCTGGTATCCACAATAAACATCAAATAGTGACCAGCGCATCCAGATCAAGGTTGATCGTAAATAATGGAAGTAAAAGTGGTTACTACCCTATTTCCGACTCGGTAGAAATATCGGCCAATCAAGCTGAAGATGGTTGGAAATTTACAGGGTGGTATGGAAATACAGGTGCCGTAGCAAATATTAATTCAGCAGTAACAAAGATAAAAATCGGCAAAAATGATCAATCGGTCACGGCTCTATATAAGCTAACCGACAATAAAGTTCAACTCCCTATTGAAGTGATGGGTGCCCCTGGCCATGTGGAAGAAATCGTATTAGACTTATCTGGAAAACTGGAATTAGTTGATCATCTTTTTGTTTTGGTTCACAATGTTTCCTATCAGGAAAAGGCAAGCATGCGTATAAACGATGGAAATTGGCTACCGATATCAAATAACAACTCAGCGATACAGATCGGATCACCAGACAAAGAGTATGGCGGATTTGGTGGTGGATACAGTTCCGTGAAATTCACCATCCCAAAAGATGATTTGAGCTTAATTAATGGTGTAAATACCATTGCATTCAGATACAATATGCGCAAAGGCCCAACCGCGGGATATCGAGTAATCAAAGTCAACTTTCAAGACTCGAATGGCAATTCACTAATTCCTGAGGAGGTATTTGTGCCGGATGACCCTGCACATTGGGAACCCGTTTTAAAAGATGAAGAGGATATTATTCAAGGTCAGGTACTCTGGTCGTCTTATGACCTTGGTATTAAGGCCAAATGTGCGGATTGCCATACAAGCACGGGAATGGATCTCAAATATTTTAATGTTTCGAATAAGACCATAGTGGAGCAGGCTAAAAAAAGCGGCCTTACACAGATAGAAGGGGAGCAAATTGCCTCTTACATCAGGTCATTGAATTTTGAAGCTCCTTCACAAGCACGACCATACAATCCTCCCTACCAGCCCGGTCCCGGACTGGACGATAGGCCTCCATTTGAATGGGCCGCAGGTGCAGGACTAGATATGGTACTCGATTCAGACGAAGAGATGCTTCCGTATATCTTCCCAGAGGGCACTTCGGATGAGGCATTGAGGAAGGTATTTGACCTGAAAGGAACTTTGAATATTAGAGAAATGCCCATTGCCTTTCAACTACCTAGCTGGATTGATTGGATACCCGAAACGCATCCCAAGGACATGATGTCCGATCAATCTTATGATGAGGTTGTGGAAGGAATTGGATTATGGAACAGGCAGGCTGGTACCTACGGGTATAACAATGTAAAAGAAGACTTAACCGTTAATGGCGTTGATTTTTATAATCAGAATAGAGGACAGCTAATGTCAAAACTCGAAGAATTGGGAAGCGGTCCACAGGACTTTCTATTCAAAGACTGGACAGATTCAGATGGTGTGTTTTGGTGGACCATTACGGCCAGTCCTGGTTTGGATAAGAATACCACAAACTTGAGAGATGAAGATTATAAGTTGAATCTGGCAAAATTCAATGCCGTAAAACATTGGGAAATTATGCACGAGTTCGATATTCAAGGCATTCAACCTAAGGATGAACCCTATGCTGAACGGATGCAATGGCCCTTTAACAATTGGACAGTATTTGCCATTGCTCCCCATATCGTGGGAGATCAACGAGGAAATTCAACCATGGTGGGGCAAAACCAAGAAGTTGGATACTACTTCAGCATGGCCTGGTATCAGCTTCAGATGATTCTTAACAGCGGGATGCGAAATCCAAGCGGAGTGACTCCGGTGGACTGGTCGTACAATTTTGCACATATTACACTTCCCGGTCATTATACCGGTTATCTCCAGCCGCTTCTTCTTTTTCAAAACTTGATAAAAGCATATCAACAACGGGATAATGATGTTTCGACAAATGAATACCCATTGGTAAATAAGACTGCATGGAACATGCGCGAGGTGAGTCCATGGCGTCTTTACAGCGATACTTATGGAAACGACCAAACACATGCCCAACTTGATGAATATGAGGAAGGACTAAGGGCTAAATTAACCAGCCACATGCTTCGCATGTTTATGGAAAAAGTGGGCTCGTTAGATGAGTCTGACTGGCCAAGAGGGTACGATGAATGGGATAACATTGAACCTGCCGATTATGTACCGACAGCCAATGATTTTGGTGGCTGCTTATTTCCCAACCCAGGGTCGGGATGTACCGATATTCAAAACACCAATGAGGCCAATGCTATTTATACGATCATCCCTTTATTTCAGGAAATGGGGGTTGATTCAATAACGGTAATCGAGCTCGTTGACTGGGCTGCCGAAATGTGGCCTTTAGGTAATTGGGATAAGTTTAAGCGAGACTGCAACGTACATGATGGAGCTCCATTTAATCCGACTCTATTAGATGATTTAGATACTTTGAGACTCTGGGATAACTTGAACGCTATCAACAATATTGTTAATACTTCTCACAGCAAAGTAGGCGACTATATTGATAACACTGTGATTAGGTATTTGGATATGATTCACCCTTATTTTGATTTTCCGGGAAGTGCCGAGGTTTCGTTTTCTAATCAAAATGGCGCTTCAATCTTGAAACTGGGCTATGAGGTTGATTGTGAACCGGTAAGCTATACTTATCAATATGACGAGCAAAATTCCCACCACCAGATTATAAAGAATAATGAAGTGCTGTATTCAGTAACACAATCATTAAGCGGAGGTAGCACAGAGCTGTTCGATTATTCAAGATTATCAAACGATCCCGAAAACGATCATTATAAACGCGTAAGAAAAACGGTAACCGGTTCGGATGTCAGAATAATTATTTCAACACCGGAATCATGGAACGCTTCCTTCGTTAATTACTATTCAGATTTTAGCTATTCAACGGCTGATTTATCCGGGAGCTTCTTTTACAGGCTATCACCAAGTGAAGAATTTGAATCCGGCAGTCCCAATTGGCAAAACTCCTGGTGGATGGTCTCATATTGGACCGAAGATGCTACCAGTGGTGAGTATTGGACAAAGGATGTTTTGAACTTCACTGGTGGTCGTTATGATGGCAATACAGCAACTAACTATCAGTATTCTGGGACGTGGTAATAAGTTATTCTTGATTTAGTCTTGCGAAAAGTGGGCTTAAGTCACACAATTCCCGTATGTAAAAAGGGATCAGCTACGGAATTTTGATCAATTTCAAAACTCCTCCATTGATTAGTCGATCATGGTCAATTCGTGAATTTTGTATTCTTTCCTTATTGAAATAGATTTCTGAAAGTTCTCTTTCCACTTTATTTCCTTCAACTTGAATTACAAGCTGATCACCCGGATAGTATCCAGGATGCAGCTGGATTTCAACCCTATCAAAAGCCGGACTTCCAATAAGATATTTCGGATTGTCTTCAGTACCTCCAGTCAGTTGAAAAAGTCCCATCTTCATCAAAACAGCTAAACTACCCATTAGGCCTTGATCCTCGTCTCCACTGTAACCTGTGCTGGTAGATAAACCATTAAAGACCTCCTCCACTACCCTGGAAGACCAATATTGACTTAAGTCTGGTCGGTCTAGTTCATGAAACATGAAAGCGGTTTGAATGGATGGCTGATTGCCATAATTAATTGGAATACGGCTATAAAGACTATCCTGTTCCTGCGCATGAGCTTTGCCAGATGTGAAGTTGAGTTTTTCGGCCTCTTGAAATTGCCTATCTAATCTATCAGCTGCGAACTCCACTCCTCCCATAAGTTCAGCCAGCCCCTGAACATCGTGAGGTACAAACCATGTGGATTGTGCGCCATTGCTTTCATTAAACCCGTTTTCATACTGATAAGGATCGAAATCAACTTTCCAATGACCATCCACATCTTTAGGTCTCATCCAGCCTGACTCAGGGTCATAAACGTTTTGATAATTTTTGGCTCTTTTAAGGAAGTAAATGGCATCCTCCTCATGTCCCAACTTGATGGCAAGTTGAGCGAGCGTCCAATCCTGGTAGGCATATTCAGCCGTGAGACTAGCTCCATCCTGATGAAACCCAAAGTCATTACCTTCGGGTATCGGATAGGGAACATATCCTTTTGAAATGTAATATTCCAGACCTCCTCCGAAACCTGAGGTATGCTCATACCCAGCTTTGGACATAATTCCTCCGCTCATGTGCTCCTTTTTCAAAGCCTGATAAATCTCTTCCAGTTCTTCTTTTATTATTCCTTTTTGAATAGCACTTACGATAAATGGGGTAGCTGTAGCACCAGTCATCACGAAGGTATAATTACCCCCGGAAGGACCTCTGGGCACTCTACCTCCATCCTTGTAGTACTGCATCAATGAAAGCACAAAATCCTCATAGATTTCCGGATACACTAAACCCCATAATGTCGTAAGTGTCCACTGAGCACCCCAAAAAGAATCGGAATTATGGTGGTTAAATTGTGGTTCACCTATCTCATTCAAAGGAAGCTGACCTATACGAAAAGTCTGTCCTGTGTTATCAGGATAAGCTCCATTTACATCATTGATCACTCTTCTTCCCTGCAGTGAATGCCAAAGGTCGGTATAGAATCTCCTTTGCTCTTTCGCTGTTCCTCCAATCACCTTGATCCGGCCAAGAAGCTTGTTCCATTCCATACATGACTCATTAACTACCCGTTGAAAATCCCAATGGCTCAATTCGGCGTTTAGATTCTGCCATGCATTCTTTTCAGAAGTGTAGGAAATGGATACTTTCATTTTAAGCTCTTCCAGGTCTTGATCAAAGATGATTAGATAATTACCTGATTTTTTATCCTGATCAAAAGATTGAATCGGGCTATCAAAAGTGAGATGAAAGAAAATCGTTGTTGGCTTAGGTCGACGAATAGTGGGCTCACAGACCACTTTTCCAGACAGGTTCTTCTCATCGAATTGATCAATGACTCCTCCGCTATTGAGTGCCGGTCCTAGCATCCCATTCAGGTTCAAAAGCACTGCAGGCTCACCTTTCTTATTGAAGGTGTATTGATGAAATCCTACCCTTTTAGTACTGGTAAGTTCTGCGCTAATGTCATACCTATCTAACTCAAGACGATGATATCCTGGAGAGACCTGCTCCTTTGCATGATCAAATTCGGAGTAGAAATTATCATAGATATCGTCTTGATTCTCATCTCGCAGATCAACGGGCATCACCGAAAGACCCGAAAGCTGCCAGGCGTGGATGTGACTAAATCCCATGACCGTATCGGTATTGTAGCGATATCCGCTCCCCCATGCACCTCCAACCTGCGTATCAGGACTTAGGTTAACCATTCCAAAGGGTCGGCATGCAGATGAGAAGAAAAACCAACGTGAGTTTTCCGTATCGAGTAATGGATAAACCAGATCGACAGGCTCTTTTTCAGATTTGGAATCATTTTTAACTGACTCACAGGCAGTCATCGCAATCAAAACCCACAAGGAAAAAACTTTGGTCATATCATTTGATTAAACCCTAAATAAAAAATTGTCAAACCCGTCTGAATAAGAATAGCACATTCTATTTCACTCCCTTCTTAAGTAAATTTTTCGCTATGATATTGCGTTGTATTTGATTGGTGCCTTCGTAAATCTGAGTGATCTTGGCATCACGATAAAGGCGCTCCACTTCAAAACCTCGGATATAGCCACTACCGCCAAAAATCTGAACCGCATCCGAAGTTCTCTGCACGGCTACATCACTGGCAAACCGCTTCGCCATGCTGCATTCCATCCCTGCAGGAACATCATTGTCCAACATAACCGCCGCGCGATGCACGAGAGAGCGGGCAGCTGTAATATCGGTGGCCATATCTGCAAGCATCCATTGCAATCCCTGATTCTCAGAGATAGGTTGACCAAATTGCTTACGTACCTGAGCGTATTCCAAAGCAGCCTCAAGTCCAGCTTGTGCGATACCAACTGCCAGTGCACCAATCCCCACTCTTCCTTTTTCCAGTACACTCATCATAATATAAAAGCCTCTGTTTAGCTCCCCAAGCAGAGCATTTTCGTGTAGCAAAACATCTTCAAAAAACAAGGCTCCTATTTGTGAAGCCTTCTGACCCATTTTATGATCCTTTGGGCCTCTGGTCACTCCTTTTGCATGCAAATCGACAATAAATATGCTCATACCTCTGTGTCCTTTTTCAGGATCAGTTCTTGCAAGAACAAATCCAAGATCTGCCACGGGTGCATTGTGTATCCATTGCTTATCCCCTTTCAAAACCCAGCCATCATCAGTTCTCGTCGCAGTTGTCCTCAAACCAGAAACGTCCGAACCTGCTTCAGCCTCTGTAATGCAATAGGCAATCGTTAATTCATTTGATAGCACCTTGGCGAGGTACTTTGACCTTTGCTCCTCAGTCCCATATTTCGTTAGTAAGGTTCCGATAAGTTCAATTACACCACACTGGTCGGCAACCGATGCATACCCCCGAGCCAATTCCTCCATGATCAGCGCATAGGCATATACATCTAGCCCTCCTCCTCCTAGCTCCTCTGGAACGGTAATACCAAAAAGTCCCTGCTCTCCCATTTTTTTATATAAATCCGAAGGAAAGCTTTCTTCTTCATCTAATCTTTCAGCAATGGGCCGGATGAATTCGTCGGAGAATTCTCTAGCCATGTCTCTGACTTGTTCGTAAATATCCAGATCCTGCTTTGGTACTTGTATCATTTAATTCGTATCTATTATTGGTTTTACAATTATTAGGTGAGTATTCTTTCGGATTCAAAATGACCTAAATCCCATTTAAGGGACATCCGGGCGCTCCTGAATTACTTGCAGGTCGTCGATTCGCAATTGAAATGCTTCCGTATCATTCTTCCCGTATATATAGATGGTTGTATTAGCGGCCGCACTATCGCGCATATAAAAATCAAAGGATACCAGTTGCCACTCATTGTAAGGAACGTGTGCATTATCCCATCCTAAAAAAATGCCTGAGTTGGTTGCACCACAGTGAATCTCAGCGCTATCGCCTTTCATAAGAAAACTTGCGATGTATTTCTTTCCTGGCTTCAGGCGGGTCTGGTATGCAATCCCCCACCAATCGCCAGATTGCGCATTCACCACCAGATGTTTTTCACCTTGATAAGAACTCTTTTCAACAACCGTGAAATTCGCTATGCTATCAAAGGGACGTCTCATCCAAGGACTTTCAAGTTCCCCCAAAAGATGTTGCTCAAAGCCTCCATCCACTGCTAAGTTCACACCTTCCATTCTCGGGTAACACAACCCCTCTTTCGATTCCTTATGGTAGGGTCTTGGTCTACATTGACAGAGTATAAGCCCAATAAGAAAAGTAGTCGCTAATCTCAAATCAATAAGTTTTTAATTCCTTAAGCTCTCCCCCTTCTAAAATGGGGGTTCCTTCCATTCCAAAGGCTTCAATGGTCACCTCGCCATTTCGCCAAATGACCAGCCCACTGGAGATTTGAGGTATTTCGATTTTTGCTCCTTCCATTTCGAGCATTAAAGGCTCGGGTGAATCACCCTGATACGAGACCACCACAGTAGCATTATCCGGAGAAGCATAAAGCCATGCTGGCTGTTGTCCACATGTAAGCGTGTTACCATTGACCTTAATTTGGCCCGACCTGTCCTGAACTGCCCAGTCGCTTTCCAGCATTGGCCAACCTTTGTCACCATCGTGATCCCACCTTTTAGCAGGTTTCAACCATTCAAACAAATCGACTTCCATCCCCAAAAGCCTTCCATCGCGTTCATAACTCACCGTCCATTTTTGAGACTCGATTCCAGAATAAGTGCTTCTGTGGTCAGAAAAATCTGTGATCTCCCCTCGTTTCACCAATTCAGCAAAAGTCACAGCACTCTCATATTCGGTTTTTTCAGCTATTTCGGAGTAAAATCCGTTCTTAGGCTGTCCCTGATAAAATGCTCCAGGCCAGGCCAGTTCCCAAAACGTCTTGGCAACACCTTGATAATTATAAAGCTCTAAAACCAAGGTTCCATCACTCATTTTATTCAACTGGACTCTGGCTCCCTGCCCTAGATTAGTAAGTGAAAAAGGCTTAACAGCTAAGTAGATTGAACCAGTTTCAAAAACGACCACCTCACTTTGAGGAACCTCCTGCGGAAAGGACGATACCTCTCCATTAGCCGTCCAAATCTTATCCTCTTTAGAATCCCATCTAGGAATGGCAATAACAGATTTGGCACTGGAATAATGATCAAGCGCACCCATACTTCGGGGTGCATACAACCCAATCGCGCGATTCCTGTCCTGAACACCTTGAAAATGCCCTTCATCAGGCAATAGACCTGTAGTCCCCCGTCCAGTACCAGGCGCAAAATATCCCAACCAATGATCATTTGTCAGGTACCTGGTATAAATGGATCCTGCGATTTCTTTTCCAGGACGTTGGTAGTGAATGCTGAATGAATTGGTTTGCCAGGCGATGTATCGATTGTCCTGATTGAACATGCTCCTGCTAGCAACGCCAAAGGAATAGGTATCCGCTTTAAAAGTAGAGGTGGACATACCATCTTCAATACCCACCGTTTCAATTATTTGATCATCAAGCACCTCATCCGTAAGCAAGGGTTCAAGCCAATCGGGTACTTCACCTTTCGCTATCCATTTTCTAAAAGTATTGAGCTGCTCCCGATCTAGTCGATAAGATCCTTCTTCACCGGTAACCGAACTATGATAGGCCCTACCATGAGGACCTGCCCATTTTTGGGTAGGACTGTGCATATGCAATGCTGCACCCAGGGAAACGCGGTAGAGCATTTGTTTCGCCAATAATTTAGTGGCCGGATCCTTAACGTTCTTTTGAAGCATATGTAAAACTTCAAGAGCAACAGCTGTATAAGGTGTGCTATTGAATTCATAAGTTCCGCCTGATTGATTCGTAAAATCAACCCATCTTTTCAGCTTGTTATACCCACGCTCAGCAAATGCCTTGTCGCCAAGCAATTCACCTCCCAGACAGCTGTTGTTTATATCCTTTAGGGCGATGTTAGTATACTTCAGCCCAACATCTATTTTTTCAATATTCACTAACCCAAGGCGAATACTTCGTTTGATATTTTCAACTGTCTCCTCTTGAAGCTTATCTTCATGATTAATAATGATTCGTATGAGCGAATGCAATAGGAACTGCACGGCATTAAGATCCTCAACCGCTTCCATCTCAATCTCCCATCGGAAAGCCCCGTAATGTGGTGATCCCGGATCAGTGACTTGACCAGACAGTATACCGGGAATCATACGCTCCACGAGCGCTATATCTTCAGGGGTTCCATTGTCCAATAGATGTTCGGAAAACCTGACAGATGCACGGGGACCATGAAACTTCTCCCCATTAACCAAACTAAAAAGCATATCCAACTCCTGATCGAAGTTATCAGGAAGTGGTAATGGCCGTTTTCGCTGATGGAGAATGGGGTCTTCATTTGCCTGCTTTGAGGGTTCACAGCCTATGAGCAAGCAGCCTATACAAAGAAAGGCAAGCAGCATGTTTTGTATCTTCATAATTTCCTGGCCTTTTCCATTTTAATTCCCTTGAGAACTGGTTTTCCTTGTATTTCCGTTGCATTAATAGAAGCTTGACCATCATTTATAACAACCAAACCTCTTTTAAGAGATGTTATCTCAATACTTCCATTAGGTGTTGTTAATGACAATGGAGCACTTTCAGGTCCATGATAGCCCGCTACTATGGTCTTCTCATCTGGAGAGACAAAGAGCCATGCTGATTGTTTCCCACATTCAAGTGTACATTCACCCACCTCAATTTTTCCACTGGTTGATTGTTTGGCGTAAGTACTTGAAAACATCGGAGTGACAATATCTCCTGATTCATCCCAACTCTTGCTTTTGCTGAACCAGTCAAAAAGATCAACTTCCATTCCCAATATGTCATCCCCTCTCTTATACTCCACTTTCCATTTTCTTTGTTCACTACCTGTATAGGTAAATGGAGCGTCCAGGTTATCTATAATTTCAGCCTCCTGAAGCACTTTGGCAAAAGCGGCCCCATCCGCATATTCACCTTTTTCTGCAACTTCTGTATACCATCCGTTAGATGGCCAGCCTTGAAAAAAAGCTCCAGGCCATGCAAGTTCCCAAAAGGTCTTTTCAGGACCTTGATAGTTGTACATCTCGAAAACCAATGTTCGATCCTTGTCATCCAAATGACGGATTTCCATATGACTCCCATAGCCCAAATCTGTTAATTGAAAAGGTTTGATACCTACCAACACACTACCGCTCTCCACAACCACCACCGCATCGGGTGGAACAGGAACAGGAAAAGAAGACACTAATTCATCATTTATCCAAATCCTATCAATATTCAGGTTCCATCTTGGAAAGGCTATAACCGATTTCGCACTATTGTAATGATTCATGGCATCAATGTGTCTGGGCACATATAATCCTATGGCTCTGTTTTTTCGCTGAACACCTTGAAAATTTCCCTTATCAGGAATTAGCATGTTTGTTGGACGACCTGGTGCGGCAGAGAAGTCACCCAGCCACTCATCATTATTGATATATCTGGAATATACTATGCCCGGCAAGTGCTCACCTGGCTTATCAAAAACCATTGAAAACACATTTGATTGCCATGCAATAAACCGATTGTCTTGGTCGGCCATGTTTCGTGAAGCTACACCAAAAGCATACTTTTCTGTTTTGTAAGTATTAATAGACATTCCTTCTTCTCTGGAAATGGTTTCAACGATTTCGTCGGGTAGTGTCTTTTGTGTCATCAATTCACCGACCCAACTCGGTAAAACTTCTTCCTCCACCCAATCAAACAAGGTTTCCATCTCTGCCTCCTTCAATTTGTACCAACCTCCTTCGCTAATATATGAAGCGTGATAGGCTCTGCCATGTGGACCTGCCCATCTGCCCGTCGGGGTATGAATATGTAACCCAGCGCTTAGAGATAACCTTGCCAGCATGATCTTGGCTAATACTCTTGTCTCTTCGTCTTTCACAAGCTTGGATAGCTTAGATAGGACATCCAAAGCCACCGCGGTGTAGGGTAAGGCATTGTACTCGTAAGCACCTCCTCCGTTCTGGTCTGTAAAACTCACCCACTCTTTCAGCCTTCGGTATCCTCTGGTTGCTATCGCCGTGTCCCCAAGCAACTCACCACCTAGGCAACTGTTAGTAATGTCTTTTAAAACAATATTTGTGTAGCTATAAGCCACATCTACCCTGTCTACGTTATGCAGCGCAAGTCGAATAGCTTCTTTAAGCTGTTCTTTTATGGATTGTGAAAGCTTGTGTTCATTCCTGATCATCATAGGAATGAGACCATCAAGCAAAAACTCTACTGCGTTTAGGTCGTTGACCAAACCAGTTTCCAATTCCCACCGGAAACCACCATAATTGGGTGAACTTGGATTGAGCTCCTGACAAGAAAGTAGACTTGGGATGATCCTTTCGGCCAGCTCAATGTCCTGTATAGTTCCGTTATACAGAAGTTTCTCCACAAATTGAGCATTGAGATAGACCATATGAAAAATTTCACCTTGTATATCAGATCCAACCAGATTCAATTCAGGATTGAACAACTCGGGAACCTTTAAAGGCTTTACCTGACCGGTCAATTCGGAACAAGAATACACTATTAACAATAGGATATACAAGACTCTCAAGGTACTATTGCTTAAAACTATTAGTTAGAAAAAAAAACCGCTGCAGAAAGGTCTGCAGCAGTTTTTATAATGTCTCCACACTTAAGGAAAAGATGTTTACCAAGTCCCAGAAACAGTATATGGTCTATCCGCCTGAACTTCAGTACCATTATATCTTCCATCTCCGAAAAATCTAACATCTTTGGAATGATACTCACCAGTAGCTCCATTTGCGGTCCACTTGCATATACTCCAATATGAATTTGAAAACCAAAGTGTACCCGCTTCATAGTTTGCAGTTGCTGCCGCATAATGATGCCAAGACCCACTCAAATCTGGAGCATACTCAAAAACGCCGTAATAATTGACCAAAGTTTGATTGTTCCATGCCTGAGGCTCAGACACAACCAGTTTAACGGAATTATCAATAACAGTTCTTCTAAACCTTAAGTAATGATCATTTTCAGGATCATTGGAGGGTTGAGTATAATTAAAAATGTCTGTCATTGATCCATCAATAGACTCTTCAGCAAAAAACACCACCGAATCCGCCCACTTGATCTCATGATATATTATTTCATCACCCACAGCATAATTATACGTGTAGGTTGTATCACCTTTATCATAAATCATTGAAAGTGCTGAAACTCCCTTTACTTCATCAGAAGAAATCACAGGATTTGCTGGTAACGCAAAATATGGTCTTAAATCTAGAAGATGATTATTAAGTCTATCATCTATTGAATTCTCGATTGCAGCAACACCTGACTTCCCTTTAAGAGTGGATATAGTTGTTAAATCATCCCAAATGTTAAGTCCATCATAACCTTCTAAATCAAACGCACCGTCAAAAACTCCGTAATTAATAGTACTATTCCATTGCTTATCACTCGTTATAGTACCTCCAACCGATTTTACAATTTTTAAAGCATCATTGCCAATAAACGATAAAGTTTTCTTAGTCGTACCTTCCGTTAAAACAAAGATATCTTCATTCCCAGACGTAGTGCTCATCAATTCGACAGCCGAACCAAAATTCAAACTAAAGTTGGCTGAATCACCACTTATTGGGATGATGGCTCTTACATTTTGACTTGTTGGGTTTGCTGCCGCTCCCGAAAATAGGGTGTGAATAAACTGGTTATCTCCTTGTTCTATTTGATAGGAAACATATGTAGTAACGGCTGATCCATCTCTCAACGTGTAAAGCGAGTACTGATAGACTAAAACTTCACCTGTAGCATTGGTACCAGGTATAGCCTCCTGCGAAATGACTGCATTTGGAGGTATTCTTGATATGAAATTTATGGCGTCTAATAAACTCTTAAATTCATCAAGTTCAGTACCAAATTGATTCGCACTAGCTAAGCTCGAATTATTCGCACTATTTATAACGGTAGCCATTGACTGCCCTGCTGCTGATATGTTTGCGATAGTAGTGGTTTGATCTACCAAATCAGCCGGGTAATTGACAATCTCATCAATATCGCCTACTATAGGATCTGGCAACTCTGTTTCGCAACCCGCTAGAATCACAAGTAAAACCAGACCTGTTATTATGTAATTAGTTTTCATGGTCTTTAGTTTAATTTAAATTCGTCTCTTAATATTTCAAGGTACTGATTACCGTAACTCTCGGATGGCTCTATTTGGGAATTAAGATTCCAGTTATTGAAAGAATCTAATATGATTATGTTGTTTGAGTTATTTCCCGATGCTCTTTTGGCAATATCGCAGAAGGTTCTAAACCACTCTTCCTCTCGCTCTATCTGAAAAAAGCCTGCTGATGCATTGAGTATCTTCGGATCATAAGAAGGTGAAATTTGAGGAATGTACTCTAAGCCAATTTTGGTCAACTCATCACTAGAGAACCGCATAGCAAGATCTACATATTGTTCAAATTGAATAAACCGGTCATAATCATATGTACCAGTTCCAGATCCTGTAATTCGCGCATAGGTGAAATGACAAACAGCATCTACATTATCTTTGAATTTCGGCTCAAACCTCATCGGAGGTGTCCATGGTTGCTGCTCGGCGATAATAAAAAGGTTAACGCTGTGCGCTGTACTTACAGCGGTTCTAATGGTATCAAATAACGCACTATAACTTTCAGCGAAAAGTTGATCAGCACCCTGAAAGTAAACTATAGCCTCGCCACCTGATGTCGTTTGATAGTTACTGTGAGAAAAGAAATCACCCATGGCTACAAAGTCCCCAACCATTTGATCTACCAAACCTGCTTCAACGTCAACACGATTTGAACCAGAAATCTCCATTTCCCCGAAATTATAGGATAAAGCAAAATTCTGAGAGGATGCGTTACCAGCTCCCTGAAGGGTAGCTACAAATGTTGAATCCTCCTTAAAAGACTCACTTACAACGCCAGATCTGACCCTAAATATAAAGAAGTCAATTCCAGCATCAGCAGCCATGCTTATGTGTTCATCGTAAGCAGTAACATCACCTTCAAGAGATGCATATTGACCAATAGCAGGAGTTTCATAAAGATTTGAACTCCAATCGAATCTCGCATAATGAGCACCAACTACATAATCCACTGTAGGTGGTGTGTCCTCCACTTGAAAATCCAAAAGTGATCCCTCGGCCGTTGGTATATCTTGCTCATCGCAAGACACAAAGACACAAGTTACGGTTAATGCTAAAAATATTTTTATAGAGTTTTTCATGGTTATTATTATTCTTGAATTCTTATAAAACCCGTTCCATTTGTCAATGCAGCATCAATTACCGCCTGATCCAAACCTGTTACATCGGTTAATCCAGTCGCCAAAAGATCATCATAAGTGGAACCATACCATCGTTTCGCAAAATCATTCGACCAGGCAGGAACAAAACTCGCCCAGTCAGTAGATACCTTCACCGCATTCATTGCAAGTGGGGTAGTTAGTCGATCTTGGCCACCGAGCAAATCAATAGCTCTCACATATTGCCCTTCATCAGATTGCCTATCTGTTGGTGAATAAATCATGCGCTCAGGATAATCCAGAGGATCAGTCTGTTGCGCAGGGTTCATGTATGGTGCCCATGGCAATAAATTTGTACGTTTCTGTAGGCACCATGCGTCATGTCCTTGGAAGAACATCGTCAACCATCTTTGAATCACAATTTGTTTGATTCCTTCATTTTCCAATATTCTGGTATTCGTTGTGCTCGTCCAGTTATTAAGTACCTGATCTTCCGTACTTGCTGTATTATACGCAACACCAGGTTGAGCCAGGTAAGCTTCAGCACCGCTTACACCATATCGCTCGAACGAAAGGCGAATACCGTCATAATAATAAACTGAAGCTGGATTTGGTAATGTCGCAAAATTTCTGGCCATTATTTCTGCAAGCATAAAATGTGTCTCTGATGCTGAAATCAACATAAACTCAGAGTCCGCCCTTTGATACTCGTCGTTGATAAAAGAATAGTTCACCAACTCGGCATTATTGAGTGGATTATCAATTCCCCTAAGATCCCAACCATTAAATGCCGCTTCTCTGCCAATAGGTCGCCCCAAATGTTTGACTCCATAAGAAACCGCAATAGGCGTACCAGCGGAATCTATCTCAACCGTGGACACAAGCAAACTTTCAGGAGGATTGGTAAATGCCGATATACGTGGATCAGCATAGGCATTGCTCCAGAGAATTATTTCATCAGCGACGATCGGCGGCCAGTTATCACTCACCTGAATAGCCGTTCTTTCATAGAGCATTGAAAAGTTATCAACGTCGTTATCACCCCAACTCAACGCTGCATTATGTACATTGGACGTAATGAGGTTGTTAAGGTCATCATTAATTACCTCTGTTATGTGCGTTCGCCCTAATGCGGCTAATTCAGGAACTCTAGCCATTGATATCCGTAAAGCAATTTTCAACCTCAACGTGTTGATAAATCTTAGCCATTTATCATTATCTCCTCCAAACATAGGATCAACTGCTAGGGCATCAGTTGATTCTGTTTCTCCCATGATATCGCTGGCTTCCTCCAGTTTATTGAGAATGAACGTATAACCTTCTAGTTCTGTATCAAATGGAACGGTGAAATAAGAATTCCCCACCGCTTCAGTAACCGGGGCAGGACCCCACAATGACAATACAACGGAGAACGTCCATACTTCAAGTGCTTTGGATATCTGAACTCGATTCACATATTCAGGATCATCGCCCCATACATCTTGAACCTGACGTGCATTTTTGATACAGTTTTGATAATACTGGTTCCAGTAGCTATCCACGAAACCATTGAATATGCCGAAATTGAGCATTTCATTACCGCCCAAACCTCCAAGATATCTACCGTACTGCAAATACATCCAAAAATTGGATGTTCCCCCGGTTACATCCAGATTACTCTTCATCACTCCTGCTAGGAGTAACTCAGGTGTAACCTGCGACAATACATTTGGATCACTGTTAATTTCTTCAAATTTATCAGTACACGAATTGACCCCTAGTGATACTATGAGAACAAACGCGATTATAAGTCTTCCAGAATTTTTCATAATTTTCTTCAACTTAGAATTTTAAATTAATATTAAACCCGTATGACCTAGATGGAAGAAATGAAGCATATTCAAGTCCTTGTCCATTTCCTGATGTGGAATTAGCCTCTGGATCTATACCAGGAGGTGTTTTTTGATAAATATTCCACAAATTTCTTCCTACAATAGATACGCTTACAGATTGAAATGGTGTTTTGGATGTGATCGACCTAGGGATATCATAGCCGATAGTCACAGATCTCAATTTCACATAAGACGCGTCAAAAATATTTCTATCGTGAAGTGTCCAATGCAAAAAACCATAGGTGTTAGGGGATACGTACACATCATTGGCTCTTCCTGAAGTAACAAAAACCCCATTTCCGCTGTTGGCCGGATCAAACTCTGAATACTGAACCCCTTCAAATATTGGACCTTGTGCCCGATCTCCTCGGTTATAATCTGTCCCTTCTATTCCGATTCCCTGACGCTCCAGTCCATTTTCTCCAAGTATTCGATCAGACATCAAAAAGTCATCCCTACCTTCAAGACTGGTTACATTGGCACCATATTGTGTAG
>CAYGUA010000003.1:0-241046 GCA_964353015.1 uncultured Marinoscillum sp.
AGCATCTGACTGTTAATCAGAGGGTCCCTGGTTCGAGCCCAGGCTGAGGAGCAAAACCCCGCCATTTATGTCGGGGTTTTTTTGTGTTAAAATATTCGTGAGAGCAGTTAATAAAACTTTCAAGTCTGATTGTTTTCACAATCAGATTGCTTCGTCATTCATGAGGTAATTCGAGCCTATGGATACTATTCCAGATAAAGGTTATCAGATTAAAACGGCCATGCATAAGACATCACCTTGATGAGAACTTCAATGCCAAATTTGATTGATAGAGCCACAAAGGCAACAATGAAAAGCACAGCTGACCATTCCATTACGCAAAATTTCTTAGCTAACATCTTAGTTGTCTTTTAGATAAGTTAAGGAACTTAAATTTTCAGACAATCCGCATGTCAAAAATCAATCTGTGACATGAAATACGTCATTAAGCCCTCAAAATGCTTGGGGCCTTATGATTTTGCTCATAGGGTAATTTTTTCTAGTCCAGAAAAGGGTACCTGTAGTTTACTGGTGGCACAAACGTCTCCTTGATGGTGCGTGCACTTACCCATCTCAGCAAATTCATTGGAGCGCCTGCTTTATCATTGGTTCCAGAAGCACGGCTTCCGCCAAATGGCTGTTGCCCTACTACAGCTCCTGTTGGTTTATCATTGATATAGAAATTTCCCGCTGCATGATTCAACTTTTTAGTCGCAAGGTCAATAGCATATCTATCTGTTGAAAATATAGCACCAGTCAATGCATATGGGGAACTTTCATCCACCAATTGTAGCGTTTGTTCAAATTGGTCTTCAGGATAAACATATATGGTAAGAACAGGCCCAAAAATTTCTTCGCACATCGTTGTGTATTTCGGATCTGTAACCAAAATCACTGTCGGTTCTATAAAATAGCCAACAGAATCGTCGTAATTACCACCAAAAATTATTTCCGCATTTTTATCTTTTTTAGCCTGATCGATGTAGTTCGATATTTTATCAAAAGCACGTTTATCGATGACAGCATTAAAGAAATTTGAGAAATCTTCAGGGCTTCCCATTTTAATATCAGCCAGATCAGCTTTCATAAATTGTTTTACCTCATCCCATAGATTTGAAGGAATATAAGCACGGGAAGCAGCACTACATTTTTGACCTTGAAACTCAAATGCCCCTCTTATCAAACCAGTAGCAACCTGATTGGCAATAGCAGATTTATGAGCTATGACAAAATCCTTTCCTCCAGTTTCACCAACAATCCTTGGATAGGTTTTGTATTTATCAATATTGCCACCGATGGTTATCCAAAGAGATTTGAAAACCGCGGTGCTTCCTGTAAAATGCAATCCCGCAAAATCCGGATGATTGAAAATAACCTCTCCAGCAACGGGCCCATCAACATAAATCAGATTGATGACTCCATCAGGCAAACCAGCCTCTTTAAAAACCTCCATGATGATCTGAGCAGAGTAAATCTGAGTGTATGCCGGTTTCCAAATAGCCGTATTCCCCATTAGCGCAGGTGCGGCAGGAAGATTCCCAGCAATAGATGTAAAGTTGAATGGTGTAATGGCGAAAACAAATCCTTCTAGCGGACGATATTCGAGTCTATTCCAAATTCCTGGAGCTGATTCTGGTTGCTCGCCATAGATCTGCTGCATGAAATATGCATTGAATCTAAGGAAATCAATGAATTCACAAGCGGCATCAATTTCAGCCTGAAATGGATTCTTGGACTGAGCCAGCATAGTTGCTGCGTTTATTTTTGCTCGATATGGCCCAGCCAATAATTCAGCTGCTTTTAGGAATATGCTTGCGCGATGTTCCCAAGATAAAGATGCCCACGCATCCTTCGCTTCTAAAGCCGCATTAACAGCCTGCTGAACGTGTGATTCATCCCCTTCATGGAAATAGCCGAGAAGATGCTTATGATCATGTGGTGGGGACATTTTGATCTTATTCCCTGTTCGAACCTCTTCGCCTCCGATGTACATCGGAATGTCTTTCTCGATGTTTCTAAATTCCTCCAAGGTCTGTTTCAGCGTTGACCTTTCGGGAGAGCCCGGGGCATATGAAAATATAGGTTCGTTATTCGGCTTTGGAATTAAAAATGTTCCTTTTGGCATAATTAAGGGGTTTTCATTACAAGACAAAGGTAATAAATAGGGCGCAGCTATAATATTTTCATGAGTTCTGACAAATGCGATATTTGCCATTGACATGTAGATTTGACCGCTCCTAAAGGATTGAAATAAATAGGTATAATTTGGGCATTCAAAGCACCCCCTACATCTGCTTTTAAATTGTCTCCTATCATCACTACCTCATCACTTTTCACACCTGCTACTCTCATGGCATGTTCGAAAATTGCAGGATCAGGTTTTTTGCTTCCAATCGATTCTGATGTAAAAACATATCTGAAGTATTTGCCTAATCCACTCGTTTGGAGTTTGATCTCCTGAACATCCTCAAAACCATTTGTGATGATGCTCATTTCATATTTTTGAACCAAATAATTTAATACCACATCTGCACCATCGATGATTCCTTTTTGCCTTGGGCAATTATGTAGAAAATAATCAGACATCTCCAATGAATCATTAGTTCTATCCGCTCCACAAGCTTCTAAAACCAGACGGAATCGCTCGTTCCGCAAATAATTACGTCCGATCTTTCCATGGTTGTAGTCATCCCATAATTTATGATTTATTTTATTGTATTTCTTCAAAAAAGTGGCCTTCTCCACGGCCAATCTCGCCTTCAAATCATAATCATCGTACAGATCTTTTAGAACTTTTTCGGCATTCGCGTCATGATCCCAAAGTGTATGATCCAAATCAAAAAATATATGTTTTATGTTTTTCATTCGCGGTAGCCTTTAGCAATAAGTTTATTAGATGAAAGTTCTCGGTTGGAATTCATGACATTATAGATTTCCTGATCTTTTTGAAGCATTAAATCCTTGTTTAGAAAGTCAAATATTCTGGCAACCATATCATAAACTTCATCTTTGATGCTGTACATGACCCACATGTCCTTTTTTGAAGCATTTACCAAACCAGAATTTTTGAGGTAGTTGATATGGCGACTTGTCTTGGTTTGGGTGAAATCTAAAATAGATTCAAGATCTGAGATAGACATTTGGTTGTTGCGATAAAGCAAGTGAATTATCCTCACCCTCGGCTCTTCGCCAAAACACTTAAATATTTGTGTGCCATATGTGAGACTGAAATTCTTTAATCTCATAATATTTTATCGTTACTTTTGAATAATTATAAACTTTTCTACGTTGAATACAGTCTAAACAGATAAACAAACCTGAATTGCACAAAGCATTAATCATAGCGACTTTACTCTTAATCTACAGCTTTACTGGTGAAGCCCAGGAAAAGCTTAAGATTATTCAATTTACTGGCGTTATTTTCACACCAGATAGCACTTCAGTGATTCCCGGAGTTCACATCTATGTTCCTGCTGTCGGCCGTGGCACCACAACTAATCCATATGGATTTTTTTCAATGCCGGTGATAGAAGGTGATAGCATCGTTTTCAGCGCTGTTGGATTTAAGAAAAAACACTTCATCATTCCACCCCATGATTCTGATCGAAGCTTAAAATTAATCCTAACCATGGAAGAGGATATAGAGTTTCTTGAAGAGGTTGAAATATTTCCTTATCCATCAGAGGCTATGTTCAAAAAAGCCGTTTTAGCGATGGAATTGTCTAATCAACAAGATTATGATAATCTGGAAGCCTGGCTTACGGCACAATACATGGCAAGTGCTCACAAAAACTTGCCTGCAAGTGCAAACTCAAACTACCGCCATTTTATGGCTCAGCAGCAACAAGCCGTGAACAACAAATTTCAAGCTCCTGTTAACAATTTTGCGAATCCCTTCGCCTGGGCACGGTTTATTCGAGATCTGAAAAACAATAAGGATTAAGAACTTATCCTTTTTCAGCTGCTTCGATTACTTTATTCCAAACTCTGAAGGTGTTCTTATAGCAAATAAGCTCGATTTGTTCCTCAGTATATCCTCTTTTCAGGAGCTCATAGATAACATTTGGATACATTGAAACGTCCTTCAATCCGTTTGGTAAACTGTTTCCAACACCATCAAAATCAGAACCAAATCCTACTGATTCTATCCCTGCCAGTTCTACCACCCGATCAATGTGATCTGCTACAATTTTCACATCAGCAAACACATCCTGATCTTCTGCATATTTATTGGCATAAGCTATATAGGCCGAATCTTTCAAGTCTAAGCCATTCTCAGTTTTGTAATTAATTAGATGCTCCTCCATGATATCAAATTTTTCCTGTGATTCTTTTGATAAAAAGGTTGATCCAAAATTGATATGAATCACTCCTCCATTTTCGCCCAATGTTTTGATCATGTCATCATTCATATTTCTTTCAAATCCAGGCGTATAATATCTACATGATGAATGCGATGCAATCACAGGAGTTTTCACGATTTTCATGACGTCATAAAAAGCACTGTCTGAAACGTGTGATATATCTACCATAATACCCACTCTATTCATTTCGCGAACCACCTCTTCTCCATATGGACTCAATCCATTCCATGTCGCCGTGGTATCATAAGATGAATCGCAAATTTGATTGTCTTTGCCGTGCGTCAGCGTGATATATCTAATGCCTCGCTGATGAAAATATGCCACATTATTTAAGTCATCACCAAGTGGTGCTCCGTTTTCCATTCCCATTGGCAATGAAATCAATCCTCTTTTAAAATTATTTTCTATGTCAGAAGGTGAGTTTGCCAAAGCAAATAAATCAGGAAAAGCAACAGGAAGTTTTTCTACCATCGAAATCAAAGAATCTGCAAAGTTCTTGGCACCTCCAGTAACCTGATAAGTAGATGGTATATAGATTGACATAAATGGTGCATCAAGTCCTCCTTTTTTGGCTTTGAAATAATCAAAATTCCCAGTGGTCTCGCCAGAGACATCCATCACTTCCTTTTTAAGTATAAAACCTGCCTTTTTCATCCTATATGGCAAATCCACATGACCATCCGTAATGATGTATTTATGGGCCAGCTCATCAGCATAGTCCATTAATTGCTTATCGGTCATGGTTTCTGTCGAAACTTTTTCCTTTACTGATGAGCATTGAAAGCAAAGGAATAATGTAAAAATCAGGATATACAGTCCTTTCATTTGATTGTGATATAAGATGTAATAATTATTTCTGCAGTTTGGCATCAAAAGTAAACGTGGCAGTGGATGGTGAATTACCACCAACAGCCATGACTTTCAGAATGCCCTTTTTTGAACCTCTTCCTGAAGAGAGCTGGAAACCAATTAGTTGATTTACGCTCAGGTTCGTTATGCTATCAACCGCGATTGTTTGGCCTGATAAAACATCCGTAATTTCTTCAGCCGTTGATATTACGTCATAATCGACCGTTTCACTTAGTGAAAAAATACTCGTGCTATTTTCTGCACCAAACAGAGGCCAAAGGGAATTAGACTGATCCGGCCATACTGTTCCTTCTATATATTTATTATTAGGTGAAGCAAGGATGCGCTTATCAGAGGTAGTGTAACAAAAAACAAAATCAATGCTTTGTTTCAGTGTGGTACTGCTTTGAATATTAGTATTAAAATAAACAGTATCAGAAATAAGGCTCAAAAAACTCCCTCTATCAAAATTATTGAATCCGGCTACTGTTTTGTTTTGGACGAGTTGAATCGCCGATTCTTCAATTGCTAAGGACAAGGTATCACCCGCGACTCTATCCAAAACATCAATAATTTGAAATGTAAATTTTAGATTTTTGCCAGAAAAATCGGGCTGTATGGATAATGAATAGTTTTCATTGAGTGAAAATAATAATGAGTCTTTTCCAGCATTATAAATAGTATCCAGCGCTGTTTCATCGAGCCAAATAATCGACATTCCACTTTTAAGACCAGCAGGAAAACTGGCTTCCAGTGTGAAGTCGATGGTTTCCAAAACTTTGATGCTACTGCCAATTTCACCGAGATTTATAAAAACCGAAGGTTCAGCAGCTTGTTTTTCCTTGTCGTCTTTACACCCTATTAAAAGAGAGATAAATACTGAAAGTGATATTGCGAAGGCCTTTCTAATCATAGCAACTAAATTACAACACTCAGAGATATAAAAAAACCCCACTTTTTGGGTGGGGTTTGATTTTGATAAATTCAATTAAGCTTAATCTTGAACAATAACCTCAATTTCTACATAATCCACAGAATCTGCCATTGAACCGTTGGCATTGCCATCAACAATTGATACAACTTTAACAACAGCATATTTCCCTCCTTTGTTAGTAGTATCTAATTGAAGTGCAAATACATCACCAGCGACAAAACCAGTAACTCGATCAGCGGCTGCTTCAGAACTTGCAGTATATAATGCTTCAACATCAGCAGATGACGTAATTGCAAGGTATTCCTCACTAGTTAATGTCACTTTTTTGAAGTTAGTAGTATTCTTGGTGGTCCAAAGGCTTAAATCATAAGCCGCGAAAGTTGGATAGTTAGCTGGAGAAGCCAACCAAACAGATCCAGACGCTCCTCCCGCAAAACCGAAATCTACATCAATAGATGATGGTTCAGCAGAAGCATCAATTTCATTCTTAGTAATTGTTGTTCCCAAATTGGTCGAGAAGAAAGTTTTTGAATCTTCACTTGCCAACTGAGCATATAGCAAAGTAGCAGAGTAGACCTTAGCATCAGGAGAAACGATATCAACTGTTACAGTTGTCGAATCTGCTTGATTTACTTCGTCCACAACGATAAATGTTGCCGTCCAGGTAGAACCAACATCTGTTGATTCTGGATTACCAGCAAGAACTAGATTTTTAGACACATTGGTATCGCCTGATGCCAGTCCTAAATCGTTACGATTTTGATCAAAACCCACAAATGATTGTGCTGTAGTGTAAATACGGTTAATTCCCCCCTCTGCCTGTGCAGAAATAACAAATGAAATGGAATCGCCAGGCTGAGCTGTAGTTGCACTTTGTCCATTGACTTGTAATACAACAGAGATTGACGGTTGTGCTACTGCAGGAGTAGTATCTTCATCATCACTACAACTCACCATCACCAACATTGATGTCACTGCACTCAATAGAAATAATTTTTCAAATAATCTTTTCATTTTCAATTTAATTTTAGTCCTTAGTTTTAATAATAGTTTAGTTTTCTAGTTTGATTTGCAAATATCACGCTAATCGAATTGAATTATTACAATAAAATCATAAAATTGTTATCAATATTCCACTTCTCCTGATTCGTAACTTGTGTATTGCAGCTCGTTATTTGGGCTGACACTCGTTTATCTTGATTAGTTGTAAAATCAACTCCGACATTTTAAAATTATCCACTTATTGACTGGGAACTAAAATTTTAATATTTTACGATATTATTTCAGAAGTACTATCAAATGATTCGTGCTAACTTTGAGAAATATATTACTGAATTTTATAACTTGTCCTTGATCCGTTTAACTGCTTAACCTATTTATACTGCTATGACTGAATCCATTTCACCAAGTCTACTCAATTCCTGGAATTCTTACGGCCTTATTATTGCCCTTGCAATCACTGGAATTGGAGTGATCATATTGTTAGGTCACTATCTAAAGTTATTGACTACCGGCGATTTTAAAACAAGATACGACTACATCAACATGCATGAAATCAACCTGTTGTGGTATGGTTTTTTGTTGATTTTGATTGGAATTGCGCTTTATTCTAATACCATTGTTGATAAGACTACATGGCTTTGGTTTTTTGTTAGAATATTTGTTTCTGGCATGTTGGCCATGATTATTGGCGTGGTAGTTCAAAATATTTTGAAGTTTTATTATCCTTTCTTCATTGAGAAAAGACTTAAAAAACTAAGATATACTCCTAGAATCTCTCCTGACGGCAGAAAAATGAAGTTGCTAAGTGAAGAGGAAGAAGATGTTTATCTTGATGAAGGGATGCAAGCAGAAGAAAATGCTTATTCTGTTGACTATGATGTATGGATTGATGAGATCTCAGGATTCACCAAAATCGAAAAATACAATGGTAGACTTCACGCATTGAATTGTTCAGAATGTAATTATCAGACTTTAAAAGTTGACAGAGAAGAAGTGATTCAGGAACCAACTGAAACTGAGGAAGGCGAATTAATGAAATATTTGACTTGTGGATATTGTGGTCACAAGGAAAGAAAATCTTTCAACATCGCGAAGATCAGACAAAGCACTTCTGCATAAAATCTTTATTGACCAATCTAACCAAAACCTTGATCTGACCGATCGAGGTTTTTTTATTTTATATACTCCCTGTTCTACCACCATCAACCCGAATACTTTCACCGTTGATGTAGGAAGCAAACTCAGAAGCAAGGAATGTGGCCGTAAACGCAATTTCTGCAGGTTGAGCAAACCTTCGTGCAGGTACGGACTGCTTCAATTGAGCAGCCATTGCAAAAGCTGAGATTGAAGCCTTATTAGCCAGATTAACAATCAAAGAATCTAATCGGTCTGTTTCAGTTAAACCTGGCAAAATATTGTTGACAGTAATCCCAAATTGACCAACTTCATTCGATAATGTTTTAGCCCATGAAGCTACCGCTCCACGCGTCGTATTACTTACTCCTAATCCTTCAATGGGAATTCTCACACTCGTGGAAATAATATTGACAACTCGACCAAAATTTCGAGACTTCATGTGTGGAATACAGGTCATAGTAAGTTGATGACTCACCAAAAGATGTCTGTTTATTGATTTTTCAAAATCAATTACTTCAGCTGCCATAATTGGACCAGGAGCTGGACCCCCGGCATTATTAATCAGGATATCTGGTTTCAATTCATCTATGAATATCATTAGCGATTCTACACTTTTATGGTCATCAAAATCAGCCACAAAATATCCATGCCCATTTCCTGGCAGTGAATTTACCGCTTGCGCGAGACGAGATTCATTTCTAGCTACAAGTGTAACAGATGCACCAGATTTGGCTAATTGCAACGCTATTGCTGCGCCAATCCCCTGAGATGCGCCACAAACCAAGGCCTTACGTTCTTTCAATGATATTTCCATAAATTGATTGCGATTTGAGTCAGGAAATTTAATCTTTCAATTCAACATTAGGATTTAAAATCTCCAAGACTTGTACCATTAACAATAAGTAGCTTTCCGTGTTTGGAATAAAAGAATCAATATGACAATGGCAAAAACATTCGATTTAGAATACGCAAAATCACTGGATATAATAGATGATCTTGGTGTCTTCAAGTCAAAATTCCACATACCACAAAGAAATGGAAGAGACTCAATTTATCTCTGTGGAAATTCTTTGGGATTGCAACCAAAAAATATAGTTGATAATCTAAATGTTGAGCTGGAATCCTGGCAAGACAATGGTGTAGAAGGTCATTTTTCTGGAAGAAATCCTTGGGTTAATTACCATCAAAAATCAAAAAATACACTTTCAACTATTCTGGGCAGTAAGGAAAGCGAAGTAGTCAGCATGAATAACCTGACTACCAATTTACATCTGATGCTCGCGTCATTTTATCAACCTAAAGGGAAAAGAACAAAAATTCTCATCGAAGGTGGGGCATTTCCATCAGATCATTACGCTGCTGAATCACATATCAATAGACTAGGTCTTGACCCTGAAGAAAATCTAGAAATTCTCAAACCGGCAAATGGTGAAACTTTTAACACAGATGAAATCATTGCTAAAATAAACAGTTTAGGTGATGAGCTTGCTTTGGTGTTATGGCCAGGGATTCAGTATTATTCCGGCCAATTTTTTGACTTAAAAGCAATAAGCAAAGCAGCGCATGATGTTGGCGCATTTTGTGGATTTGATCTAGCACATGCGATAGGCAATATCCCAATGAATCTTCACGATGATGATGTTGATTTTGCGGCTTGGTGCAGCTATAAATATTTAAATTCTGGCCCAGGAGGTATTTCAGGTGTCTTCGTTCATGAAAGCCATTCGTCGAATCCAAATTTTCAGAAATTGACAGGTTGGTGGGGTCATGAGCTAAAAACCCGATTTAAAATGAACAATCAATTTGTGCCATCTTCTGGCGCTGATGGGTGGATGCTTAGCAATATGAATATCTTATCAATGGCCGTTCATTGTGGGTCGCTTGAAATTTTTAAAGAAGCTGGTATTTTTAAACTAAGAAATAAAAGCATCCAGCTGACAAATTACTTAGAGTGGCTTTTGCTCAATGATGAAATCATATCCAATAGAATCAAAATAATCACTCCGTCAGATTCCAATCAAAGAGGCTGTCAGCTTTCTATTTATCTCACCAAAGATGGAAAAGAAGTTTTTGATCAATTAATCGAAAAAGGTGTGATTTTGGATTGGCGTGAGCCAAATGTAATTCGTGTGGCACCAACTCCACTTTACAATTCGTTTGTGGATGTTTGGGAATTTTACAACATATTAAAAGACATATTTTCCCTAGTAAAATAAAAATGCCAGAAGGAGAAATACCCCTTCTAGCATGATATGCTTGGTCGTATTCTAATTTAATAGTTAAGCGACAATCTCTCAGACAACATATCAATGGTATCCTGCTCCACTTGTGAAATCCCGTCAGCCGCATTTGCAAAAAGGTACATCGATTCAAGTACAAATTCCTTATCCAACTTGCTATCTTCTATGTGATTTTTCAGCGCATTGAGAAATTTCTTTTGCCACTTTTCAATATTTTCCAGTAAATACATGAACTCAGTTCTAAACTTTTGTTCCATTTTAGCAACATCTTCACTTTCAAATTCATCACTGAACTGTAGCGTTAGGCCTTTTGCAAGTTTATCAACCCCATCCCATTCTTCTTTGTCTAAAACACCATCACTCATGCAAACAATTAGCGATGGATATAGATTAAGTAAATAAGTAAATTGTTGTAAAGTGAGGTCGACATGACGAACCTTTTTATATTCATCAAAGAGTAATTCTGCCTGAGATTTCATTGTTATTGTTTGATAGTTCATTTTCTTATTGTCTAAGTTAACACAACTGATTTATTCTTTTTATGAATACAATGACAACTTAATTAGTAACCAAATAATTGCATTATTTAAATTTATTTTATTACTTATTTAATATTTATTGATGGGCAAAAAGTTGAAAACAGCCATTATCGGCTCAGGGATAGCAGGAATTGCCACGTCCATAAGGCTCTCGCTTAAGGGTCATGATGTTACCGTATATGAGGCCAACGATTACCCGGGTGGAAAACTGACCCAAATAGCATCAAAAGGATATCGATTTGATGCAGGGCCATCTCTTTTTACATTACCAAAATTGGTAGATGAACTTTTCGAATTGGCTGGTGAGGATCCGAAATCACATTTCAACTACCAAAAACTTGAAACTAATTGCCATTATTTTTTTGAAGATGGCACATTCATTCGTGCATATGGCGAGCCTGAAAAGTTTATTGATGAATTAAACATCAAGACAGGCGAACCAAAATCTTCTGTTGAAAAATATTTAAACAGGTCAGCCCTACTTTATAATAGATTGAGTGAATTATTCATGTTCAGCTCCTTAAATGATCCACAAATTTATTTTTCAAAAAATGCACTAAAGGCTTATTTGAATATCCCCAAACTCGGGTTTTTTAAAACCATGAATAGTGCAAATGAGGACGTATTTGATAATCCAAAAATAGTTCAGCTCTTCAATCGATATGCCACATTTAATGGATCAGACCCGTATCAGACACCTGCCACTATGAATATCATACCACATCTTGAAATGTCCATTGGTGCCTATTATCCTATTCACGGAATGCATGCGATTACACAATCCTTGGTTGGTCTTGCAGAAAGAACTGGTGTAAAATTTCAATATAAAAGCAAAGTAGAGCGCATTGTGTTGCAAAAAAATACAGCCGCAGGAATACAAATTAACGGTGAATTTATTCCGGCTGATAGAGTCGTTTCCAACATGGACATTGTCAACGCTTATAAAAAACTATTACCAGATATTAAGTCACCAAGATTCTTACTGAACCAACCAAAATCAAGTTCAGCTTTAATTTTTTATTGGGGAATCAAGTCAACTTTCCCAAAACTAGATCTTCATAATATTTTCTTTTCTGATGATTACAAAAAAGAGTTTGAGCATATTTTCAAAAAAGGAACAATATATCATGACCCGACTATTTATGTCAATATCACATCTAAATTGACCAAATCTGATGCCCCAGAAGGTTGTGAAAATTGGTTTACTATGATCAATGTACCAAACAATCAAGGACAAGAGTGGCCGCTATTGATAGCAGAAGCAAGAACAAATATTGTCTCCAAACTTTCTCGTATGCTTGATGTCAATATCGAGGCGTTGATAGAATCTGAAGATATTTTGGATCCGAGAACTATAGAATCTAGAACCAGTTCTGCACTTGGCGCCCTTTATGGCAATAGCTCTAATAATTTATTTTCAGCGTTTCTGAGACATTCAAATAAAAGCAAAAGAATCAAAAATTTATATTTCTGCGGTGGAAGTGTTCATCCCGGAGGTGGAATCCCCATGTGTTTATCCTCAGCTAAAATTATTGATCGCTATTTTGAATAACAGAATCAGGAGGGATGAGTGCCTTATAGTTTTCAAAAATCGAATAAATAGTTTTGACATAGGTCACGGGCTCGATTCCTCGACAATATCCAAATTCTACAACCTCATCATTGAAATATTTTGAATTTGATTTTTGCAGGAGAAACTCCTCTACATTTTCATACCACAGATTTGGATTTTTTCCATATTTTTCGGTTAGTCTCACGGCATCCATGACATGACCATGACCCACATTGTAGCTAGCTAAGATAAATTTTCTCCGCTCAACACTATCTTTAACCTTTTCAGACCAATAATCCTGAAGCCATAAAATATGTCTGGTGCCTGCAAAAATATTTTCTTCAGGATCTGTCAGATCATTGACGCCATATTCTGAAGCAGTCACTGGTAATAACTGCATAAGTCCAATCGCTCCTGCCCAAGAAGTGGCATTTTCATCAAACTTTGATTCTTTAAAAATCTGAGCTGCCAGCAATCGCCAATCCCATCCTAAGTCTTTGGCATATTTCTTTATCTCATCATCATAAGGACTAAGTTCATTTGACGAAAGGGAATAATAGTCACTCTTTGATCTTCGCAATGATGATTTGGTACTTTTGAAATACTTGTCATAAATCACATAATAATCTGCCGTTTTTTTCATCTGGCCAATCCATTCATTTAGCGATATGAGCAAGTTTGGACTGTTTTTTCGGATTCCCCAGGCGATCTGTTGCGGAAAACTCACTGGTGTATTCACATCAAGATTTGCATAATACGTTGAGTTGACAAGGGCCACATCTTCATCGGAGATGGTGTAGTCTATTTCTCCTTCCGCTACTTTCCTTATAAGGCCTTCAGTTTCAACTGATGGGTCATCTTCTATTATGATAATATCACCACCAATTTCATTAGAGAGATTCTCCAAACGCTCAACATAAGAGGAATGATGTCTTACGTAAATCTGTTTGCCAATAAGGTCTACAGGATTTCGAATCATCGTTTTTTCTATCTCATGAAGCTTTAAATCTCGCCAATTGCCTGGCTTGCGCTGAACGAGCACTGAGCGCACCAAATTGTGATAATCAGTAAATGCAATACGTTTTTTGCGCTCCTTGGTCACTGTAAGATTATATGCCAGAATATCTCCTTCTCCAGCATTTAGTTTTTTAAAGCCTTCTTCTAAACTCACCGTAATATTCATCCGAAGATCAACGCCAATTTCTTTCGCATAAAGTTGCAAAAGCTCATATTCATAGCCCATTGTTCTGCCTTTGTATAAAAATAATCCGGTAGAACTATTATCCATTATGGCAGTGATATAACCGCGCTCTTTGATGGCATTGAGATCTAGTTCAATGATCTCCTCGTCTGATTCATTGCTTTCCTTTTGGCTTGAAAAATTGGAAGAACAGGAAATACAAATTGATAACAAACCCGCTAAGGCTGTCAGTTGGATAAATGAATATTTAGGTTTGATCTTCATTCCTTGCTCATTATAGCAAGAATTATTGAATTTTCAACAAAATCAAAGTTCTGAATGAGTCTTCATTTTTGATATGAAGCTGGAAATAATGAATATTGACCGGATTTATTAGAGGGTAACTTCCTCTTTTTTAAGCAGTTTATATGCTGCTTGAAGGATTGCGTTTGCATCATAGCCACATTCCGCGTGCAACTCAGGTTGTTCGCCATGTTCTACAATCCGGTCCGGAATACCAAGTCTTACTACTTGCGCAGTGTATTGATTATCGGCCATGAATTCCAAAATAGCAGATCCAAAACCACCAACTATCGTGCTGTCTTCGACGGTAATAACTTTATCGTGATTTTTGAAAACCTCATGAAGTAATGCTTCATCCAAAGGCTTTACAAAACGCATATCGTAATGTGCGGCATCTACGTTTTCCGCAGCTAAACTTTCGCATGCCTCAATCGCATAGTTTCCGATGTGCCCGATAGTAAGTATTGCCAGGTCTTTACCAGTTTTTATTGTTCTTCCAGTTCCTGTTGGAATTTCTTCAAATGCAGTACGCCATTCTGGCATCACGCCTGCACCTCTTGGGTATCTGATTGTATAAGGACCACCAACATGTTTAGTGGCTGAAAACATAAGATTTCTTAGTTCCTCCTCATTCATTGGTGCCGAAACAACCATATTTGGCAAACATCTCATGTATGAAATATCATATGCCCCATGATGTGTTGGTCCATCTGCTCCTGCCAATCCGGCTCGGTCAAGGCAAAATATAACTGGCAGCTTTTGAATGCATACATCATGTATTACCTGATCGTACGCACGCTGCATGAATGTGCTGTAAATATTACAAAAAGGAATCATTCCTTGTGTTGCCATACCTGCTGAAAAAGTAACAGCATGTTGCTCAGCAATACCGACATCAAATGCCCTTTCAGGCATTTCTTTCATCATTATATTCATTGATGAACCTGATGGCATTGCCGGTGTAATCCCAACAATTTTATCATTTAGTCTCGCTAATTCCAGCAATGTGTGACCGAAAACATCCTGATATTTAGGAGCCTGAGGTTTGTCGGGAACAGTTTTATATATCTCACCGGAAATCTTGTCAAAAGTACCAGGCGCGTGCCATTTGGTCTGATTCTCTTCGGCAGGTTTATAACCCTTGCCTTTCATTGTAATACAATGGAGAATTTTTGGACCAGGGATTTTTTTCAAGTCAGACAGCACCTGCACCAAATGATTGACATCATGACCATCAACTGGTCCAAAATATCTCAGATTCAGCGATTCAAATAAATTGCTTTGCTTGAGTAAAAAAGTCTTAACGCTGTGCTCAACGTTGGAAACAATTTCTTGTGCATTGGGGCCAAACTTGCTTATTTTTCCAAGGATCTTCCAAATATCATCTCTAAAGCGATTGAAAGTTTGAGACGTAGTGATGTCAGTCAAATAATCCTTTAATGCGCCTACATTCGGATCAATGGCCATGCAGTTGTCATTGAGGATAATTAAAATATCCTTATTAGAATCACCTGCATGATTCATTGCCTCAAATGCCTGACCTCCCGTCAAAGCTCCATCACCAATAATAGCAATATGATGTCTATCGTGCTCCTTATTTAGTTCTGAAGAAAATGCCATCCCCAAAGCAGCAGAAATAGAAGTAGAAGAATGACCTACGCCAAAAGCATCATGTTCACTTTCTGATCTTTTTGGGAAACCTGATATTCCACCATACAATCTATTGGAATGAAATCTCGATCTTCTGCCAGTGAGAATCTTGTGACCGTAGGCCTGATGTCCCACATCCCATACAATTTGATCATATGGCGATTCAAAAACATAATGTAATGCTGTGGTAAGCTCAACTACACCCAAACTGGCGCCAAAATGCCCACCATAAACGGAGACATGGTCTATAATATAATCCCGCAATTCTTCACAAACCTGCGCTAGCTTCGTTTCATCCAGTTTCTTAAGATCTGCTGGTGAATCGATTTGTGAAAGTAATGCTCCGGGTTTAATCTTCATTTCGGCAATTAAAAGAATGATTCTTAAACTCAGGTCATCAATAAATGTTTCGCGAGTCAGAGTTTAGAATCAACAATGTGCAAATTTAGATTTAATTTGCGACTTCTCATATTGTCATAACAGACCTGAAATCGGGTTCACTTGGAAACTACTACAGATAAAAATTTTGAAATTCGACTGCCCCTTTTTGAAGGGCCTTTTGATTTGCTTCTTTTTTTCATAGAAAGAGACGAACTGGATATTTATGATATTCCAATTTCAAAAATCACCGCTGACTTTCTGGAATACATCCATCAGTTGGAGTTTATGAATGTAGAAGTGGCTAGTGAATTTATCCTTGTTGCGGCTTCATTGATGCGCATCAAATCAAAAATGCTCTTACCAAGACCTGTGCTTGATGAAGAAGGAAATGAGATTGATCCACGAGAAGAGTTAATCAGGCATTTGCTTGAATACAAACGATACAAGTCAGTCATTGAAGAACTTTCAAAAATGGAATCCGATCGCTTAAGCATGGAGCGACGAGGCAACCTGATGAAAGAAATCAAAAAGCTTTCTCAAAATGTAGATGTAGAGGCCGAAATGGAAGATCTCGATCTATATAAGATGATGAAAGTTTTTCAAAAAGTGATGAGGAGATATGAATATGAGCAGACCAAGCCTACGCATCAGGTTGTTCAGTATCCTTATACTATTTCCGGGCAGAAAGATTATATCATTCAGCGATTGATTTCACGAGAGGATCGCAAAATTTCATTTATTGACATAGTCAAAGAAAAACCAGAAAAAATAATCGTGATTTTTAATTTTCTAGCCATCCTCGAATTGCTACAATTGGCTGAAATCACGCTACATATCGGCGAAGGTTTTAATAACTTCTGGGTAGAAAAGATTTAAGGCTGCAATCGTAAAGATTCACAGCCTTAAATAAAATTGATCCTTTTGGACTTAGAATTTCTCTAATTCTGAAAAGAAATAAGAACCTTCTATCAGCGCATTTTCATCAGAGTCAGAGCCATGAATTGCGTTTTTCTCAATAGATTTTGCGAATAATTTTCTAACTGTGCCATCTGCAGCATCCGCGGGATTAGTTGCGCCAATAAATTTCCTGAAATCAGCTACTGCATTCTCTTTTGTCAGGATCATAGCGATTATTGGTCCGGAAGACATATAGCTCACCAAATCATTAAAAAATGGCCTCTCTTTGTGCACGGCATAGAATCCTCCGGCTTTTGCAGGGGTTAAGTTGGTAAGTTTCATCGCCTTGATTCCGAAACCAGCTTCTTCAATCATTTTAATAATTGCTCCGCTATTGCCATCAGCATAAGCGTCCGGTTTGATCATTGTAAAAGTTAAATTTCCTGACATTGGATTTTGTGTAAATATTGTTAATGAATGTTTTCGCAAAAATAACACAATCACAGTGTAGAACGCGCACATTTTGTATTTATGGGTTTTATTGAGAGTTTTGCGAACTACAATCAGCCGGCTGGTAAAGTTTCATGCAAGAACTCAGTGCTTTAGAAGGATTTTTGTCCACACCGAGAAAAATAGTAATCACTACTCACGCTAGCCCAGATGCTGATGCGTTGGGATCATCTCTTGGACTATACCATTTTCTAAAAAACAGGAAACATGACGCCACTGTAATCACTCCAACCGAGTATCCGGATTTTTTGAATTGGATGGAAGGAAATGATCAGGTTGTGATCAACTCAGAATCAAGTTTTGCGAAAATTAAGGCATTGATTGAATCAACAGAATTGATTTGCTGCCTTGATTTTTCTGGTTTGAATCGAATAAAAAATCTGGGTGAGCTGGTAGCGGTCTCATCAGCCAAGAAACTTCTTGTCGATCATCATCTCAATCCTGAAAAATTTGCAGACTTTGAACTTTGGGACAATAAAGCAGCTGCAACAGCCGAGCTCATCTATGATTTAATTCTGATGCTGGATGGCAATGAAGAAATCAATGTAGCAATCGCAGAATGTCTTTACGCCGGAATCATGACCGATACAGGCTCGTTCAAATATCCATCTACATCATCTAAAACCCACAGAATTGTTGCCCGTCTGATGGATATAGGTATAGATGTAAATAAAGTAAGCCGAAATATTTATGATAACAATTCTTTAAATCGTTTACGGTTTATTGGATATGCACTTGCAGAAAAACTCATTGTGGAACCGCAATTAAGTGTTGCCTATTTCGTAATAACTTCAGAAGAGCATCAGCGGTTCAATCTAAAATCTGGAGATACAGAAGGATTGGTAAACTATGCACTATCTATTAAAGGAATAAACATCGCGGCGATCATTATGGAAAAGGACAATGAAGTTAAAATGTCTTTCCGATCTGTAGGTGATTATGCTGTAAATGATTTTGCCTCTGAGCATTTTGATGGTGGTGGACATAAAAATGCTGCGGGCGGACATTCCACTGAAAGTTTGGATGAAACTGTAAAAAAATTCAAAAGCCTGATCCCGGTATTCAAGGATCGTTAATTTTGCTAAAAGAGAAGTTGAAAAAATGAAGGGAATAAAATCATTATTGTTACTAGCTGGAGTTGTCGCTTTGTTATACCTGAGTGACTGTAAGCAAGCAGAAGTATATGTTCCTTTTAATACAACAGAACAATATACACTTGACAGCACCGCACTTGCGGATTATCTGGTAACAGCTGGAATCGACTATAGTTTATTGGACACCCTGACCACTCAAGTATTGGTATCAAACGACACGATTGATAGGATTAGAAGTATTTATGCTATTCTTGATGAAGGTGCGGGCGAATCATTAGAATTTGATGATATCGTATCTTACAATTTCAACATTAGAACTTTGGATGACTCAGTAAGAGCGACCAATATCATATCTGTGGCTGTGGAATACGATCTTTACGATTCCAGCTATGTATCGATATACAGTCCATGGAAATTTACTCTTGCATCTTCGGGATGGACTGTAGCACCTCTTTTCAGTAATATTAGCACCAGCCTCGGAAGTTTGGATGGACCGTATGCCCAAGCCTTAGCAACTGTTGTTGCTCAAATGAATGTAGGTGGTCATGCAGTTATCCTTTTTCTTTCGCCGCTTTATTATGATAGCTTCTCCACATCATCAATCTATTATGTGGATATTTATACCGTAGCAGTGAGGAAACCGAATTCCTGACAAATCATGAAAATTTGTTTTGCCACTCACAATCAACACAAGGCATCTGAATTAAGAAAACTATTGCCGTCAGGCACGGAGCTAATCACACTAGATGACCTGAACCAAACGGAGGAGATTCCTGAAACCGGTGAAACACTCGCTGAAAATTCGGCACTCAAAGCTCAGTATGTTTACGACAAATATGGAATTGCATGCTTCGCTGATGATACCGGACTAGAAGTAACAGCCTTAAATGGAGCACCCGGAGTGTTTTCCGCCAGATATGCAGGCGAACAGAAAAATACCGAAGACAATATTGACCTACTTCTCAAGAATCTTGAAAGTCATGATGATCGATCCGCAGCATTTAAGACGGTAATCACTTACATCGATGAATCGGGAGAAAAAAAGCAATTCACTGGAACCGTAGCAGGAGAAATCATTCACAAGCGGAGCGGGCAAAGTGGTTTCGGTTATGATCCCGTTTTCAGTCCTGAAGGATTGGCAACTACCTTTGCTGAAATGAGCGCCGAAGAAAAAAATTCCATTTCACATCGCGGAAGGGCTTTCAGGCTTTTCTTTGAGTTTTTGATTAATAATTCCGAAAAATGAAAGAACCTTTGATTATTGGCCTGACTGGTGGAAGTGGCTCTGGAAAAACACTTTTCTTAAACCAACTGCTTTCCTGTTTGAATGAAAATACGGCAAGCGTTTTATCTCTGGATAATTATTACAAGGCAAGAAATCAGCAACCTAAAGATGAGAAAGGAGTCGAGAATTTTGACTTGCCGCAATCACTTGATCGCGACAGATTCATTGCTGATCTTAAAAAACTAAAGAGTGGTGAAGATGTTATTTTGCAGGAATACACTTTCAACAATGACAATAAAGTGCCAGCAACGATTCACATAAAATCCGCCCCTATCATCATGGTTGAAGGAATTTTTACCTTCTATTTTGAAGAAGTCCGCAAATTGATGGATCTTAAAATCTTCGTGGAAGCGCCGGAGTATCTGATGCTGACAAGAAGAATCACCAGAGATGCTGAAGAGCGTGGTTATGATCTCAGCGATGTATTGTACCGATTTCAGCATCACGTTACGCCATCTTTCAAAAAATACATCGAACCATTCAAATACGAAGCTGACCTGATTATCCCAAATCACAATGGATTTGATATTGCTCTTGATGTAGTTTCCAACTATCTCAAAAAAGTGGTGAATCAATAATTTTTCCTCCTAAACTTTTCATTTAAAGGTATTTAACTAGTTTTGCCACACTTTGAAAAAAGGAGACAACAACATATTGAACCATTTGAAAAGAATTACTCTCATCCTGGGTATTCTGATAGGCTTTTGTGCCCTATCGGTTAATAACCAAATGAGCTATTCTATCAATCAATCTGCGGATCAAACTGAAGACACAAACGATGAGTCAGCCCCAGATCAGGTCATCAAGGCAATTGACGCCATCAATTATTCCTCACAAATCCATGTAAGTCATCATTCTATTTTGATTGAAGAACTACCGGAAGTTGAAGAAGCGATTGAAGCAGAAATTGATCAAAATGTGCTTGTCACTTCAGCTTCAAAGGCACTTAAAATATTATTTAGGCGTATCATCTCACCTAATGCGCCCTAGTATATACTCCGTTTTCGGAATATCCTGATCCGAACGGATCATCACAAATCACATTTTTTATTACTAACTCCAATTTGATTGACCTCAGAAAACTCAGGTCAATTCAAGAAAATTTTCAATTCAAATAACACAATTATGAAAAACAAAGGCTTTGTGGTTCTACTAACCATAGTCATTTCTCTTCTTTGTATCTATTACCTATCATTCACATTTGTCGCTCAGTCTATTCAAAAAACTGCAATAAAGGCGACAACAGATGAAAGTGGTAATATCGATTTCGCTGAAAAGCAAAGATACCTGGACTCAATCTGGGGCGAACCGGTTTACAATCTTCTAGGTATGGATTATACCTATCAGGATGTTAAAGAAACGGAATTAAACCTTGGACTTGACCTTCAAGGTGGTATGCACGTGACACTTGAAGTTTCACCTGTAGAAATCATTAAAGGATTAAGTGGTGACAACCCAAATCCTGCATTTGTTGGTGCTTTGGAAAAAGCAAAACAAAATGTGCGTGGTACGCAGTTGAATTTCGTTGATGAATTTTACAATGAATTTAAGGCTGCTGCACCAGAACAGAATCTAGCAACCATTTTTGCTACAGCTGCTAACCGTGATAAAATCAACAGAAGTACTTCTGATTCAGAGATTTTGGACATCATCAACAAGGAAGTTGAAAGTGCAATTGACAGATCATTCAACATCTTGAGAACAAGGATTGACAGATTTGGTACATCACAACCAAATATCCAGAGACTACAAGGAACAGGTAGAATCCAGATAGAACTTCCTGGTGTTGACAATCCTGAAAGAGTAAGAAAATTGCTTCAGGGTGTTGCCAAGTTGGAATTTTGGGAAGTGCACAACATCAATGAAATATCTGGCACACTACAAGCCATCAATGATCTACTAGTAAAAGAACAAAAAGCTACTGCAGAGGATTTATCATTGACTGACTCTGACGCGCCTGCTGAGACTGACGCATTGACATCTCTTACAGACAGTGACGATTCTTTTGATTCTTCAGACTCTACGCTTACTGCTGACACTGATTCATCTACTGTAGCTGAGGATTCTGTTTTCAATAACAATGTTTCTCCGCTATTCTCATTGATCAAATCTCAATATGGTTTGGTGTATGATTTGAAAGATACTTCTAGAATCAACCGTATTCTTCAAAGAGAAGATGTGAAAGCTTTGATTCCTTCAACCATCAAATTTCTTTGGGAAATCAAAGCTGTGGAAACAGAAGGCATCAACAAAATCCAACTTCTTGAACTTCATGCTATCCGTTCTTCAAGAACTGGCAAAGCACCATTAACTGGTGAAGTAATCACTGACGCAAGACAAGATTTAGATGAAAGAGCTCAGCCAGCAGTTTCTATGCAAATGAATGCTAATGGGGCTAAAACATGGAAAAAACTAACTGCAGCGAATGTGGGTAGAAGAATTGCCATCGTACTTGACAACTATGTGTATTCAGCGCCAAACGTACAAGGTGAGATTCCTAACGGAAACTCTTCTATATCAGGAAACTTCACATTCGAAGAAGCTCAGGATTTGGCTAACATTCTAAAGGCCGGAGCACTTCCAGCACCTACAACTATTGTTGAAGATGTGGTAATAGGACCAACACTCGGAAAAGTTGCTCAAAACCAAGGTATCTATTCAATTCTTGCAGGTTTGGGTATTGTGATCTTGTTTATGGTATTCTATTATGCTAAAGGTGGTTTGATCGCAAACGTGGCATTGTTTTTCAACATCTTTTTCATCCTTGGGATTTTGGCACAGCTCAGTGCATCGTTGACATTGCCTGGTATTGCCGGTATCGTTTTGACAATCGGTATGTCTATTGATGCCAACGTATTGATTTTCGAACGTATCAAAGAAGAGCTTAGAAATGGCGCTACTTTGAGAGCAGCAATATCTTCTGGTTACAGCAAAGCATATTGGTCTATTTTCGATGCGAACGTAACAACATTTATCGTTGGTATGATTCTTTACATCTTTGGTCAGGGTCCAATCAAAGGATTCGCAATTACATTGATGATTGGTATCGGTTCGTCATTCTTCAGTGCTGTGTTTATCACCAGAGTGATTGTTGAGGCATTCACCAAAAAAGGTGATCACGCTAAAATCAGTTTTGCCAATGCTTTCTCAAGAAATGCGTTAACCAATTTGAATTTTGACTTTATCAGCAAAAGGAAAATGGCTTATTTGTTTAGCTCAGCATTTATCACGCTGGGTATCATCGCCATGTTGATCAAAGGTTTGACTTTAGGTGTAGACTTCAAAGGTGGTAGATCTTATGTAGTTACTTTCGATCAGCCTGTGGCTTCTTCGCAACTAAAAACCTCCCTTTCTCCTTATTTCGGAGATCAGGGTACTGAGGTTAAAACTTTCGGAGCAAACAATATTTTAAAAATCACTACCAGCTACCTGATTGAAAATGAAGGTGATGAAGCAGATCAAAGCGTACAAGATGCCTTGATCAAAGGAATCAGTGAAAGTCAAAACCTGACCTTCAAAGCAGGAGATTCTGATTTGGAAGCTGGTCAATTCACGATATCCAGTTCATCAAAAGTAGGAGCCACCATCGCTGATGATATCAAAAACTCATCTTATGAGTCAGCGATCATCGCTTTGATTCTGATCTTCTTATACATCGTGATTCGATTCAGAAAATGGCAGTTTGGATTAGGTGCGGTTGTAGCCTTGTTCCATGATACACTTTTTGTAATTTCAGCTTTTGCGATTGCTGGATTATTCGGAGTTGCATTTGAAGTGGATCAGGTGTTTGTCGCTGCGATATTGACCATCATTGGTTATTCGATCAACGATACCGTGGTAGTATTTGACAGGATCAGAGAAAACATGGGGATCAAAGCCGGTTCAGAGCGTAAAAAAGTATTTAATGAATCATTGAATACTACATTAAGCAGAACTTTGATTACTTCATTGACTACTTTGGTTGTGGTAGTTGTATTGTTCTTATTTGGTGGAGCCGTATTGAAAGGATTCTCTTTCGCCTTGCTGGTAGGTATCGTCGTTGGTACTTATTCATCAATATTTATAGCAACACCTATTGTAATTGACTTATATAGCAAGCAAGATGCTAAAGCATCTGCCTGATTGCTCAATTAAATTATAAACTAAGCCCATTTCGTAGCTACGAAATGGGCTTTTTTATTACCCCTGTCACCTTATTATTTGAATTCTTAATAGCAATTAAAAAACCTTAAGTATCAGATAATTGTTAAATTTAGGAAACAAATCACCCTAGGAATGGAAACTGAAAGTCCTTTCAGATTTATCTTTTATATCCTTTTTATAGCTGTAATCTTGGGATCATTGTATTCGATGAGGGGAGTTATAGTGGATCAGCAACCTTCTATTACTCATCAGGCCAGTAAAGCTCATGGGGAAAATGACCCAAAATCATCCAATGCTGAAGCTTCTCACCAATCCGAAAAAAGCAAGGCAGCTGAGAATATCGAAGATAGAAAACCAATGTTTAAGCAGCAGATTCAGATCAAGCCGATTGCCAAAGAAGCGTTGAATCAAGAAAAATTATCATCTGTTTCAGCACAAGTTGAGGAACAATCACCTTTAGGTAATGATCAAACTGAAGTTGAAAACATCACTGAAACTAAAACACAGAAAATTGAAAGTTCACAGGGAAGTGCAGATTATTTTGAGCAATTAAAGTCCAACTATGATGAGCAAGTGTTGAGCAAAATCAAAACGGGCGATGTTCGTCGGGATATTATCATCAGATATTATACGCATCCTGCTGATCAGGATAAAATCTATACACTCAAAGATCTAGGCTTTTATATTCATGAAAGACCCGTAGAAGGCTCATTGATTGGGTATGAATCCAATGCTGTTTTTTATGGTGATGATGTGAGAAAAGAGGAGCTGCAGCTTGTAGTTTATTACCTGTTGAAGGAAGGGATGCCCATCAAAAGAATCGCCAAATCGCAGTTTCATGATGGCTGGAAATCCTCCTCTATAGAAATTGGCACGGACACTACTGTGACCAAAGAGAAGATTTTGACTAAAGACGATCTACTGAAGCTTTCTTTTTAACCTTGACTGCAGGGCAAAAAAAAAGCTGAATCAAATGATACAGCCTTCTGATGGTTTATGTTTCTCAATGCTCAACTTCCACATCCCACACATTCGATTTCACTATTGACAGGTCTGGTGCCATTTAGTTTCATTTTCAAATTGTGGATTTTGTCCTTAAGTTCCATGTCCGCAAACATGTCGCCAGTAAGCTGACCCTCAAGGCCTTTGATTTCATTTTCTAATTCTTCTTTCATTGAGATTGATTTTTAAATTATGGAAACACGCATGAATTTACAAAAGTGCAAAGGCAATCAAAACACATTCTGATATTTTTTCGACGAAAATTTTACGGCTCAAGAATAACGATCGCTTTTTGGAGAACCAGGTTATTGGGATAAGTCACGATTTTACCTTCTTCATTCTTTATAAGCAAAGAAAAAAGTGTGAGATCGTAAAGCATTCCTTCTATACTATTGTCGCCATCCACAATGCGTATTTTAGATCCTATTTTATAAGGAAAATAAAAAAACAGAATCACCGCAGCAGTGATATTACTAAGTATCGACCATGCTGCAAAGAGGCCAATTCCCGCCACAGTAAAAAATGAAATGAAATAGACGGAAAGCCCCTTGAAGGAGATATCCCAGACCAAACCGATGATCATCATGAATATGATGAAAAACACGAAATTGAAGTATTTGGTAGTGTATTTCACACGTGGCAATGACAAGTCTTTTTTCTTGCCATATCTCCGCAGAATCCTGGCCGTGAGCTTTCGAATAATCAAATAAATGAATACAAAAACAATTGTAAGAAATATTTGCAATGTGCGATTGTCCTGAGACTTTAGATAATCAATAACATTCATTGAGCAAAGATATATCGACCCGATTGATCACTGAAAATAAGTTACCCACAATAGCGCAACTAAATGGCCGTTTTTTATTGGAAACCAAATCACTCACATTATGGAACTTAAAAAAAATCAAGCCTACGACCTTGAGCGAAAAACGCCCATGTTTTTCAGCATCGGTCTTGTGATTGCCCTGTCCTTTGTTGCCATTGCATTTGAATGGAAAAGTGAATTCGAGCCACTTGTAATCAAACCCGCTGAGGATCATCCAACAGAAATTGATAATGTCATTATCACCAAACATCCTGAGCCGGAACCTCCCAAACCTAGGGTCGAAAAGCTGGTGAAACCCAATTCCAATCAGCCTCCTATCATTGTGGAAAGCCATGAACTGCCAGAAACAAAAACAATTATTGATGCTGAACCGGAGCAATTCGAAATACCTATAGACTTACTTGAAGGAGAGTACAAGGAAGAAGAACCTCAAATTTTCACCGGCATAGTCGAATCAATGCCAGAGTTTCCAGGAGGAAATGAAGCCTTTTACAAGTATGTGTCAGAGAATATGAAATATCCAGCTCAAGCCAGAAGGATGGGTGTTGAAGGCAGGGTTTATGTACAGTTTGTGATAAATACCGACGGATCAGTGACAGATGTGGAAATCATTAAAGGCTTAGGATCAGGTTGTGATGAGCAAGCCAAAATGGTGTTGGAGAACGCGCCGAAATTTATTCCGGCAAAACAAAGAGGGCGAGCGGTTCGCTACAGACAAATAATTCCAATCTTTTTCAGATTGAACTAAATAAAAAAGGGGCTCTTGCGAGCCCCTCTATTCACCTAGTGGGCAACAGGTAAATACAAAATCTTAAGCTTCCATTTGCTCCAATTCTTTCCCTTTGGTTTCATAGACCATCTTCGCTACAAAAATTATAGAAACAACCGCACCGGCTGTGTATAGGCTGTATGCAAAGGCAAGACCCATGGATGCCAATAACATGGGGAAGGTCAGAGTGATGAGGAAATTTGAACCCCATTGTGCCAACCCAGAAACGGCAAGACCTGATCCGCGAAGCTGATTCGGGAACATCTCGCCAAGCATCACCCACATCACAGGACCCCATGAAAAATTGAAAAATATCACATATAAATTTGCTGCAACCAAGGCCAATACACCCATAGAATCGCTTAATTCTAAAGTATTATTGGTCCCAAGAAAACCCGTGGAAAATGCAACCACTACCAATGCCAATGTGATACTCATGCCAATAGAACCAATCATCAACAAAGGTTTTCTTCCGATTTTATCGACCAAAAGCAATGAAGCAACTACCGCCGCAATACTTAATGCGCCAGAAACAACATTGATTAGTAATGCATCACTTTCACCAAAACCAACTGCTTGCCAAAGTACAGAACCGTAGTAAAACACCACGTTGATACCAACCAACTGCTGAAATGTAGCCAAACCAATACCAACCCAAACAATTGGTCTGATGCGGCCTAAGGTCTTATCATATAAATCAGAGAATTTAGGTTTGTGATGATCTCCGGCAAGAGATGAATCGATCTCATCTAATTTTTCCTGACCAGCCATGCTACCATAAAGTTTTGAAAGCACTTTCAATGCTTTCTGGTTTTCCTGCTTTGCTACAAGAAAGCGTGGACTCTCTGGTATGAAAAACAAAGACAACAAAAAGGTACCAGCAGGAATCAGCTCCACCCAAAACATCCATCGCCATGTTTCAAATTCCATCCAAAGAATATTCTCAGCAGAACCAGAAATGTTGGCCAGTAGATAGTTGCTCAGAAATGAGAAAAACAATCCAGAAATAATCGCGATCTGCTGCACAGTTGCCAAAGCTCCGCGATATTTTGCCGGAGCAATCTCACTGATGTAAGCAGGCGCCATCACCGAAGCTGCACCAACAGCCAAACCACCGATCACTCTATAGATGATAAACTCAAAAGACGAAGTGGCTATTCCGGATCCCCAGGCTGACACAATGAAAAACAATGCGGCCAAAATCAGCATCGTCCTTCTACCGTATTGATCAGCCAGTCTTCCTGCAAAAAAAGCACCAGCCGCACATCCGAGTAACATAGATGCCACATTGAACCCACTACCGATATCCTGAGCATTAAATGCATTTTCTAAACCTTTTACCGTTCCATTTATCACTCCGCTATCAAATCCAAAAAGGAATCCTCCGAGTGTAGCAACAAGCGTGATCAGGATGATATAGAGGTTGTTCGTTTTTTGAGTTTCCAAGATTTTTGAGTTTAGGGTGTTTTTATAAAACGACTATTAATTAAATGAATTGATTGAGAATATTCTCATACATTTCTTGCTTACCACTGATCTGTGCTGGTTCGCCAACCTCCGCAGCTATGGCTGTGAGATCCTCAAGCTTCAATTTTCCAGTTTCAAAATCTTTTCCTTTTCCAGAATCAAAAGTTGCATATCGCTGAGCTTTCAAAGCCGGGTATTTTGAATTTTGAAGGATTTGATCGGCTACAAGCAAAGCTCTTGCGAACACATCCATTCCTCCGATATGAGCATGAAAGAGATCATCCAGATCGGTTGAGTTTCTTCTGGTTTTAGCATCAAAATTGATCCCTCCTCCTTGCACTCCACCGGCTTCAAGGAAGACAAGCATTACTTCAACCAACTCACCAATGTTATTCGGAAATTGGTCTGTATCCCATCCATTTTGATAATCGCCTCGATTTGCATCCATACTACCCAATAATCCCGCATTGGCTGCTACTTGCATTTCATGTTGAAAAGTATGCTGCGCTAGTGTAGCGTGATTCACTTCAAGATTCAATTTGAAATCATCCATCAAGTCATATTCTCTTAGGAATCCAATGACGGTTGCCGCGTCAAAATCGTATTGGTGTTTTGACGGCTCCATTGGTTTTGGCTCGATGAAGAAATTTCCTGTGAAGCCATTGCTTCGAGCATAGTCTTTCGCCATGTGAAGGAATCTAGCCAAATGATCCACTTCTTTTTTCATATTGGTATTGAGCAGACTCATATAACCTTCTCTTCCACCCCAGAATACATAGTTTTCACCGTTTAACTTCATGGTAGCATCCAAGGCATTTTTCACCTGAGCACCTGCATACGCCACCACATTGAAATCCGGATTTGTGGAAGCACCATTCATGTATCTTGGATTTGAAAACAAATTGGCTGTGCCCCAAAGCAATTTCACGCCAGAAGCATCCATTTTCTCCTTTGCATAATCCGTGATGATATCCAATCTTTTCCCTGATTCTGTAAGGGTTGCTCCCTCTTCGATTAAATCAAAATCATGAAAACAATAATACGGAATGCCCATCTTGGTAATGAACTCAAAAGCTGCATCCATTTTATCCTTGGCACTTTGAATGGGGTCTGAAGCAACTGACCAAGGAAACGCTTTTGTTCCAGGACCAAATGGATCACCACCAGTACCACAGAGCGTATGCCAATAGGCTACCGCAAATCGAAAATGATCTTTCATCGTTTTGCCCGCTACTACCTTATTTTCATCATAAAACTTGAAAGCCATCGGATTATCTGATCCCTTTCCTTCAAATTTGATTTTACCAATTCCTTTGAAATATTCCTTGTTACCTAATGTGATTGCACTCATTTTTTTAATGTTTATTTTATAATTCTTTCTAAATCTGATTTCCAAATCTGATAGGCTTGCTTAAACTCATCGAGATTGTTTTGCGGTTCATACGTTTTCAGCACTTTATCTCCAGACATGGCTTCTTTCAAACTGTTAAAATGTCCTGTTGTGAAACCAGCCGCTCGTGCCGCACCAATAGCTCCTGTGGTTTCCACGATTTCAATTTTTCCATTGATCAAAGTAGAAATGGTATCACTAAAAATCTGTGATTGAAATAAATTGTCGTTTCCTACTCGCATAGATTGGATATTCAACCCCAAGGAGGTCATCACTTCCACGCCATAGACAAATGAAAAAGCGATTCCTTCCAAAGCCGCACGAAATAAATGTGGTTTGCCGTGCCGGTTGAATTGAAGTCCTTGAATGTGAGATCCAATGTCTTTGTTCCCCAGCATTCTTTCTGCTCCATTTCCGAAAGGCAACATGCGCAACCCGTCTGAACCTACGGGAACATCGACCATCATTTTTTCCATGTCAAAATAAGAAGTACCTGCAGCAGCCACTTCCTGATTGATCCATCGGTATTGGATACCTGATCCATTGATACAAAGTAAAACACCTACATTGGGCGTTTCCTTGGTATAATTCACATGAGCGAAGCTGTTGACTCTGCTCTGCTGATCATAAACCGGCGATTTATTCACACCATATACCACACCTGATGTTCCACCTGTTCCAGCTACTTCTCCAGATTCCAACACACCCAATGACATGGCATTGTTCGGCTGATCACCTGCTCTATAACCAACCGGGATTCCCTTTCTCAAACCAAGCAACGCCGCTGCTTGATCGTTGACCTCTCCTTGTACAGAAAATGTTGGTACGACTTCCGGCACCAGACCGAGATCAAAACCATAATTCCCAAAAAGATCTTTGGAAGGTTCATTGTTGCTAAAATCCCAAATCATACCTTCAGAAAGTCCCGGAATAGTGGTATTTACTTCCCCAGTTAGTTTCATGGCGATATAATCTCCTGGAAGCAAAAGTTTGTGAACCTGACTAAAAAGTGCTGGTTCGTTTTCTTTTACCCATTTCAGTTTGGAGGCCGTAAAATTTCCCGGTGAATTAAGTAGACTGTGAAAACATCTTTGATGACCTATTGCATCAAAAGCCTGATCGCCGATCTCCACAGCGCGACTGTCACACCAGATGATGGATGGTCTAAGTACTTTCTGGTTTTTATCTACCAAAACCAAACCATGCATTTGATACGAAATACCAATTCCTCCAATCTCTTTTGGGTCGATACCTGCTTTTTCTACAGCTTTTTTTGTGGCCAAAATCAGGTTTTCCCACCAAAGCTCCGGCTCTTGTTCGGCCCATCCCGGTTTCAAACTGGTGATGTTCATTTCCTTTTCAGGATAGTTTGCCACAGCAATCTGAGCGTTGGTATTTCCATCAATGATGGCAGCTTTGATACTCGAACTGCCTATGTCATAGCCTAAAAAGTACATATGATTTTAAATTAGAACACTAACATAATAACTTATAGTCATTTTGACTATATGATTTAATAATTATTTTTACTTTTAGATTCGCTAAGGAAAAAAGTGAGATATGCCTGAAAATGTGATGGAAGACCTTTCCATAGATTGTGTGATTTTTGGATTTACGGATGAGCTTAAGGTACTGATGGTGAAACATGCCTCGGGAATCAGCGAAGGAAAATGGGCATTGCCCGGTGGCTGGATCACTTATGATGAATCTTTAGACGAAGCTGCAAATCGTATTTTATATCTATTGACAGGTCTCAACAATGTATTTTTGGAGCAGCTCAAAGCATTCGGAAGTGTAGGTCGATTTCCAGAAAAAAGAGTAGTTACTGTGGCTTATTATTCCCTCATAAAAGCAACAGAATATGATCTGGTAGCGGGATTTACTGCTTCTGATGTGAAATGGTTTTCTCCTTCGGAGATCGGTGAGCTGCCATACGATCATCGTCAGATACTGGATTATGCATTTGATCAATTAAAAAATAAGGTGAAGCAAGAACCGATTGGTTTTAACCTTTTGCCAGAAAAGTTCACATTACTTCAGCTTCAAAACCTATACGAATCGGCGCTACAAATCAAATTGGACAAGCCAAACTTCAGGCGTAAGATCCTTGGGATGAAACTTCTGGTGGATTGTGATGAGAAGCAAGACAATGTTTCACATCGCGCTGCGAAGCTCTATCGATTTGATGAAAAGGTTTACAATTCACTCAAGGATCATAAGTTTGTACTAGATCTTTAAATAAATATTTTCAGATTCTTTAATTACAACTGTTTTGTTTTTATTTGGGTCAATGATCAAAATCACCCGAATGAGACAAGCATTTTTAATCATTGCTCTATTCACTCTTTTTGCATGCGACACCTATGTTCCCAGTTTTCCCAATGGAGCGGTAGAAGGATTGAAACCAGTCTATGAGCAAGAAGAAGAAACCTTAATTTCCAAATCAAATAGCAGGACATTGATCAGACCTGGGAAAATCTACAGCTATGGTAACTTATTACTCATCAGCGAAGTAGATGCCGGAATCCATGTGATTAATAATACCGACCCAAAAAATCCTATCAACCTTTTTTTCATTACTATTCCCGGAAATTCAGACATGGCTGTGAGCGGTGATTATCTCTATGCCAATACCATTTCAGATCTGATAGTTTTGAAATTACAAGATGACGGCTTTGAGTTGGTCAATCGGATTAATAAATTTTTCATGGAACCATCTGATGAGATTTACCCTCCATTTTTCGATGTGTATTACGAATGCATCGATCCTGCAAAGGGCAAGGTGATTGGATGGGAAAATGCCATATTAGAAGCACCAGAATGTTACAAAAGATGAGGAAAACAATTTTTGCGATTTGCATTTTGTGCTTGAACTATATTTGGTCATGTGCGAGTGATTCCGATTCAAACATCTCTCTTGGTCCTGGTAACGGCGCAAGTGGTGTTGGTGGATCTACCGCTCGCTTCACAATCTATGGCCAATTCATGTATATCGTGACGGCCAGTAACTTGAAAGTACTAAGCCTTATAAAACCAGGCGAACCAGAATTAATCAAAAGCCTGCCTCTGACGTCAAGGCTGGAAACTGTGTTCATTTTTGAAGACAATTTATTTATTGGATCACAAGATGGCATGTTTATCTACAGTCTGGACCATCCATCTTCTCCCGAATATAGAGCCACGTTTAGACATCAAACGGCTTGTGATCCTGTGATTGTGAATGGAAATTTTGCCTATATAACGATCCGTGAGGGTCAGACTTGCTGGAATCAATCTGTTAACCAATTAATAACTGTTGATATTTCAGATTTGAATAATCCAGTGCAAATGGACACGATCAATATGATTCGCCCGAGAGGATTGACAATTTATGATGGTTCTTTATATGTGGGTGAAGGGATTTATGGTTTGAAAAAATTTGACATCTCTACTCCTTACAAACCAAAATTGGACACCTTTTTTACGCATATTCAATGCAATGACATGATTGGTTTACCTGCCAACCTGATTGTCACTTCTAATGAAGGAGTATCACAATATTTGTCAGCAGGTGATTCACTCCAATTATTGAGCAAAATAGATTAAGCATGAAAAGACTGATATACTTATCCATTTTGATTTTTACTTTGTCAAATGTCTTTGGCCAATCTACTATTCCCACGAATACCGAGACACCTGCCAGTATTTTAAAAATTGATCTTTTAAATGTTCTTAATCCAATTGATCCATCTGTTTTGGTTTCTATAGAGCATTTTCCCTCTAATCAAAAAATATCTTTGATCCATGAAGCAGGAGTTGTAGTGGATATTCGACAATACGAACAAGTAGATCTTGTCAAAAGCTTTAAGACTCGACATGAACTTCGATATTATTTTGAAGGATTATTTGAGAATACTGGGATTCCTGTGCCTTATGTCAGTGCCGATATCCAATACCGGTATTTGGTTGTAAATGAACGCTATGTGCTTGGTTACCAATGTGAAGAGGATTGCAATTATTACCGAAATTTTAAAGGAAATATTCCCACAAATATGTGGACCTATCAAGTGCGTTTTGGATCACAGACAAGTTTTGGAAAAAGATTGGTTTTTGACGTCAACTTTGGTTTTGGCCAAAGATCTTATACAGTAAAAAGGTCTGCTGTATATCATGGATCATTTATAGATGACGAAAGATTCATCTCAGAAAATAAACTAGGTACAAGGCTAGTATTGTCTGCTCAAGGCAAATTGGGTTGGACATTTCCTTCCAAATAAATTATCTAAACAACCATTTAGGTTAATCCATTTGCTTTTTTTCTCCAAATCAATCGCTGGTCCAGCCATTGAATCAGAATAATCAATCCTCCAATTGGCAATGCCCATTTGGTAACTAAATAGAATTGGCTGACTTGCTCAAAACCAATAAAATAAATCAGCGCACCAAAAGACACGATCATAAAACTTAAAATACTCAAACTCAGTATTAATAAATTCCATCTGGCAGCCGCCGCTTCCCTTTTTTCAATTTTCCAAATGACCTTTTGTGTAAAATGATCACTCAGTTCAAAATCCGGTTCTGATTTAAGTGCATCGATTATTTTATCGTCCATCATCTCGTCCATGTCAAATTTCTATTTCATTACCAACATAAGGCGTTATCAGATCTTTTAATTTCTGTCGTGCCCGAAAAAGATAGTTTTTTACGGTTCCCTCTGGCATACCAGTGATTTCCACAATTTCAGGATATGAAAATTCATCCAGGTAGAAAAGCGTCAAAACCATTCGATAAGATTCTGGCATCTGCCTGATCAAATCGTGTATAAACAGTTTGAAATCTTCATTTTCAAAAGAATGATCACTAAAACTTATTTTAAAGGCTACATGATCCAAATCCTCCTCTTGATTTCTTTTCGAATTTTTTTTGGCGAAGTTGATGGCCATCCGATAGCCAATTGTCGCAATCCAGGTTGAGAGTTTTGAGTTAAATCGAAAACTTCCTAAACTCTCGTAGATTTTTACAAATACATCCTGACAAAGTTCTTCACGGTCTTGATTGTTATCCACCACTCGACCGATCATATGAATCACCAGAAGCTTATACTTCTCGATGAGTTCCAAAAAAGCATTTCTATTGCCTTCCAGCACTCTCCTGACTAGCTGATGATCTTCCATTTGACTCATAGGTCAAAATTGTTTGATCAAAGGTTGCAAAATATTTTTAAATATTTTTTTTGACAGTCTGCAACATTTGATGGGGTGATTGCTGTCACATCTGGTGAATCAATTGTAAAACTTAAAAATATTATCATGGAAGAAGTATTAGTCCCCATAGCCGTTATCGGCACGATGGCCACAGGAATTGTGACATTTACTAAAATAATGACTGAATATTTTCTCAGGAAAAGATTAGTTGACAAGGGTCTTATCGGTGAAGACGCGGGAAATATCCTGAAAAAACAAAATGAAAATGCCGCAAAATTTGGCGCATTGAAGTGGGGACTTATTGTGCTCTTTGCGGGGATTGGTTTGATTGTGGCAGAATTATCAGCCTTCAATTGGGAAACTAGTGCGCTTCCATATGGTGTTATCGCAGTATTTACCTCACTTGGCTTTCTGACCTATTATTTTATGGTGAAAGACAAAATGGACTGATCACGCTTTACATTTTTTGGGGTGGTAAAAAACCAAAAAAGTCCTTATCAAAATTTGATAAAGACTTTTTATTTGGTGTTCGCCCTGAGGATTACCTGCGGTGATCACACCATACCCGTTCCTGTAAATAGAAAATCCAATCAGCTAAAGCAGCATGATTTTTTGTTTCTCGAGACCTACGAATTTTGATTCGAACATCCCTAAAACAAAAAACCCCAATCCTTTTAGGATTAGGGTTTTCTTATTTGATGTGGGCCCTGAGGGATTCGAACCCCCGACCCCCTCGGTGTAAACGAGGTGCTCTGAACCAGCTGAGCTAAGAGCCCTTTTTTCTTGAATCACTCCAATAACTGATGTTATTTAAGTGCCTTGAAAATCGGTTTGCAAATCTAGTATAGTTTGGAACTATTGCAAACCATGGACAAGAAATAATTCAAATATTTTTAACTAATGGCTACAGAAAGATAATCATTGAATGGTTTTATCATTTCAAACATCTGAAGTGCAGTATTCAAGAAATCATTCGAGCGCAAATCTTCATTTTTGAAGTCATGAACCACAATAAAACTTTTCAACTGTAATAATTCAATGTTTGGATGGTCTTTCGGATATCCTTTAGGTGCAGTTTTTAGTTTTTCACCCTGAATCGGCCCAAAGGTTTTAATAAAATCAGGCTGTTCGACTATCTTTTTTAAGTCCCTAGGATTATAATCCACCTCCTGTCGGATTTTTTTTAATGTTTCTGCTTCAGGCATATACAATCCGCCAGCAAGAAATGATCTTTCTGGCTGGAGATGGAAATAATAGATTGGATTACCAGCATGGCGACCACCTTCACCCATGGCTGCACCAAAATTTGTTTTATAAGGATCTTTATTATTACTGAATCGCACATCGCGATTGATTCTGAAAATGCACTTCTTGGCTTCCAAATCAATCACAGATTCATCAAATTTTCCAATCCCCTTTAAGATTCCGTCTATGAAAACAACGAATTCTTGCTTTGCTTCCAGATACCAATTTTTATTGGCATCCATCCAATCTTTGCTGTTGTGTTGAGCCAGTTGTTCTAAAAATGAAAGGATATTGTCAAAATGCATAACAGATATTATTTGGTGTAAATTTCACAGAATGAATCTCAATTGATCAATTTTAGTATGGAATTTAAAGGATCTGAAAATAATTTAAATCAAGAGGCAACCATTATTGATAATCGGTATGTATAGCATAATAATAGTAGACCTAACCTAAATTCTCTAATTGCATAGTGCTAACCAAGATATTGCGGAGATACTAAATGCATGCATGCAGCAAAAACGCGATGCACAAAAAGAGCTATATAAAAAGTATCACGCTTATTGTCTAAGTATCACTTTGCGATATGCCGAATCAAGGGAAGACGCGGTGGAAATGATGAACGATGGGTTTTTGAAAATTTTTACATACATCAAATCCTTTGACTTTGAAAGACCATTCAGGCCATGGATGCGGCGGATTATGATAAATAGTACATTGGATCATATCAAAAAACACCAGCGAAAATTAGAAGAAATCGAGATGGAAGCAGGTCTTCAGGAGCTTGTACAAGCTACGCAGGAGGATAATATGAACTATGAGGAAATGCTTGAAATGGTTCGAGAACTTCCTACAGCTTATCGTACCGTGTTTAACCTACATGCCATAGAGGGTTATAAGCATGAAGAAATTGCAGAAATGCTTGGAATAAATGTGGGCACTTCTAAATCTAATTATTTCAAGGCAAAGCAGAAACTGCAGGTGCAGTTAAAGAAATATTTTGGGGTTGCACAAAAATGAAGGACGATAAAAACATAGAACAGTTTTTTCGAAAGCACCTGGATGTGGAGCAGCCATCCTTCATTGAAGATGATTGGGCCAAAATGGAAGCCAAATTAGATGCTGCAGGAATTTCAACTGTTGGTACTAATCAAGGTATTAGTTGGCTTAAAGGAGGGGTCATCCTGGGTATAGTTTCAATCATTACTTTTTCAATCGGATGGTTTGCAAGACCGCTTTTTAGTGAAGACAACTCTAGGTTAGAGGCTAGACAAAATGTGAAAATTCAGAATTCAAAAAATTCAGAATTCAAAAAGTCATATCTCAAAGGTCATTTGGAGTTTCCTGATAATACGGTCTCAAATGCGTCTTCAAATCAGGAATTACTACCTATTCGAAAAAAAGCAACAATCAATTTCGCTCAGCAATCAAAGATCGTGGAAGAAGAAGTTCTTGATAAAAAACGATCGGGCCCATTTTCAAATCAAGCCACTCTCAAAACCACTTCTGAAAATGTCACAAAAACAGATTTTGAAGTGATCAATTCTAGAAATGACATTAAATCTTCCAACATCAATGTACTGATCGATTCTGTTAGTAAGGAATCAGACATTATTGAATCTAACATGGTGACAAACTATGTAGATGTGCCTAAAGTCGAGATGGAATCCAACGAAAATTTGAGTTCTGATGAAAAGAAGAGCATTTTGCTTGAAGAAAAGGAGAAAGCCAAAATTCCAGCCGCTGACAATCAGCGTCAAATCATACAATGGGGTGCATGGGGTGTAGGTGTTTCCTTTGCCCCTGACTTTAACAGCATTGGACTAAATGAAAAGCAAACAATTACCGGAAAGATTGGTGCTCGAGTCTTCTGGGAGATGCGATCAAAGATTTCAATAGAAAGTGGCCTGTATTACAGCAATAAACATTATTTTGCTCAAGGTGAGCATTACACACCACCAAAAGGCTATTGGATCAACAGAACGAATGGAGTCATCCCATCACAAATAGAAGGGACATGTAAAGTCATCGATATTCCTGTTCTGGTATCATTCAAACTATTGGAAAGGGTGAAATGGGGGTTGAATGTAACGACAGGTCTGAGCAACTATATTCTGCTTGATCAATGGTATTATTATGACTTTGACCAACCAAACCCTGGAGCATCTGAAAATTGGTCCACTGAGGAAAATATCAAACAAAATTGGTCCATTATAAATTGTTCTTTCGGAATAGATTATCATCTCAATACCTTGACAAGTATCCGATTAGAACCATATTTAGCTGTACCACTTCAGGAATTGGGCTGGGCCAATGTGCATATTTATAGCATTGGGACTATGATTACAATCAGAAGAAAATTACAAATTCTCAATAAAAAAGAATGAACATTAAAACAATCTTATCGAATCTTTAATAATTTCGAACAGGTCAAACAAAACAGACCATATATTAAAATAAACTATGAAAAAACTACCGTTCCTATTTCTCATTTTATTTTCTGCCTGTACCTCAGATCAACTAGAGGAGCCTTTGGATTGTACTCAAAGTGATCTTTCAGCTTCGGCTACAACCATTGGTGCAAATTGTGGAGCCGATGATGGTTCAGTAGAATTACAAGCAACCGGAGGTGAAGGTCCTTATGAATTTTTGGTAAACGGATCCACCAACTCAACTGGAATATTTACAGGGTTTGCTTCGGGTAATTATTCTGGAGTTATTACTGATGCCTTAGGTTGCACAAAAACTGTCGCATTTACAATATCTAGTCTTGGTGGCGTAAACATTTCATCAGTTGCTGCTACTGATGCCGGTTGTAATTCTTCTAATGGATCGGTCACCATCACAGCAACTGATGGCACACCTCCATATACTTATAAAGTAGGTGATGGCGCAGTTTCAAGTGAAAATGTGATTTCTGGTCTTAGTCTTGGAACATATATTGTTGAAGTGTCCGATTCTAATGATTGCTCCTCAACACAATCTGTGAAAATAACCTCTGGCGTTTCTTTAGCAAATGACATTATGCCGATAATTAGTCAAAATTGTGCAGTGTCTGGCTGTCATAATGGTAGCCGATCCCCGAATCTTTCGAGTAGTTCTGCAATTATTACCAATGCTGCAAGCATTAGATCGCAAACCACATCCAGAAATATGCCTGTTGGTGGAAGTTTATCACAAACACAAATAGATATGATTGCCTGCTGGGTCAACGATGGCTCAAATAACAACTAAATCATGAAAAAAAGGATTGTATATGGGGTCGTTTTACTGTTGATTCTATCGTTCCTTTATAGTTTGTATTTATACACCCGACCAAAAAATGAATCTAAGTTGTTTCTGACGGCAGTATCATTGGTAAAGGCTTTCACAATTGAGGAAGCTACTGCCAATGAACTATATTTGGGAAAACCCTTGGTGGTATCAGGTCAGGTTTCCCAAATACTATCAGAGGAACCCTATTCCATATTATTGGATGGGGAGAATGGGTATGTGCAATGTGAATTTGCGAACAATCTGAATGGCATATCTATTGGTGATTTGGTCTCAGTAGAAGGTCAATGCACAGGCTATTTAATGGATGTTATACTGACTAAATGTAAAATATATGATGAAAATGAGTAAAATCAAATTGGTGACACTAGGTCTATTGATTTTTTCTTTAAACGGATTTTCCCAAAAAATTATAGATCGGAATGGTCAGATAGATTTCTTTTCTGAGGCTCCATTAGAGGATATAAAGGCGGTAAACAATCAATGTCTTGGCGTGGTAGACCTTACGAATGGCAAAGTCGCTGTGAGTGTGTTGATGCAAGGGTTTCACTTTGAGAAATCACTCATGGAGGAGCATTTCAATGAAAATTATCTGGAATCGGATAAATATCCTAAAGCTACCTTCACAGGTGAAATGAAGGATTTTCAAAAAGAATTACTCATAAATATGAATGACACACTCCGCTTTACTACTACAGGTACGCTCAATATTCATGGCGTATCAAATCCGATAGAAACCGTAGTGAAATTTTATGCGGATGGAGTGAATACACGTGCGACAACACAGTTTTTGATCAGAATAGAAGATTATAAAATTGAGATTCCAAAATTGGTGATTCAGAATATTGCGGAAGAGATATTAATTACTTCCAATTTTTCATTCAATGTAGATTTATGAAACACACAACTATAATTGCCTTTTTGGTCGTATGTATTTTCAATTCACCAGTGCTTGCACAAGATGACTTGCTCGCGCTTTTAGATGCCGAGCAAACTGATCAAACCTTTGCGACATCTACCTTTAAAGGAACGCGAATTATCAACGGTCATAGCATAGAGACAAGAAACTCTGGCACACTTGAATTTTTGATTTCTCACAGATTTGGCACTTTAAATTCAGGGTCATACAATTTATGGGGGTTGGATCAATCAAATATTAGACTTGCGCTCGAATATGCAATCAGCGATAAAATGATGGTTGGCTTGGGTAGAAGCTCATTTGAAAAAACATATGATGGATTTTTGAAGTACAAACTCGTAAGACAACAATCAGGTAAAAAAAATATTCCTGTAAGTGTAGTTGGGTTTGCGTCAATTACTTCCAAAACCATGCACAGACTGGATGATACAAAGCTTACTGCCGCAGAAAAACTTGCATCCACTTATCAAATATTGATTGCGAGGAAATTTAATAGCCAATTTTCTTTACAATTATCTCCAACATTAATTCATTACAATATCATTGAATCGTATGAATCAAGTAATAATGTAATCGCAATTGGAATAGGTGGTAGGTATAAAATCACCAACAGATTGACGATCAATGCCGAGTATTTTCCTCAACTGGAAAGTAAATCCAATCAATATTATGACGCCATTGCCATAGGTGTAGACATAGAAACCGGAGGACATGTCTTTCAGCTTCAGTTCACAAACGCAACTTCTATGCTAGAAAAAGGATTTATAGGAGAGGGTACCAATGATTTTTTTGGCGGGGACATTCATTTTGGATTTAACATCTCCAGAGCATTTCAACTAAAAGACTAATTGATATTTTCATCGATCAAATCAAGCTTACCGCTTCTTGAGCCTTTAATCAAAATAGTATTGGATTGAAACGTATAGCTTTTCAAATCATCAATAAAATCAGTTACTGAAGGGTACCAGCTTGATTCTGGACAAATCTGATGAGCTACTTTCATTTCTTGCCCAATGAAAATGGCATGTTCAAGAGCAAGGCTTTTTACTTTTTCACCTAATGCCTGATGTTTATATTCACTGTCTTCTACTTCCTTCATATCACCAAGAATGACGGATTTCTTGCCATGAATATTTATCAGATTATCTAAGGCTGCATTCATAGAAGTTGGATTTGCATTGTAGCAATCGTTGATGATGGTAATGGTACCTTTCTTGATTATCTCTGATCTTTGGTTGTCTGGTTTATAGGTAGCAATTGCCTCACATATTTGCTCATCTTCAACCCCAAATGCCCTACCGACTGCCACAGCAGATGCTATGTTTCCAAAATTGTATGCCCCAACCAAATTGGTTTCAAAACGCATATTAGCCAATTTGAATACGATATATGGGTTAGCTTCTGTCAATTCCAAGTCTTCATTAGGAAATATAAATGGTTGCTCAAACCTTTTGACCATATTTACTAATCGAGGATCCGATATATTTATAAAAGGTTTTCCTCCTGTTTTTCTCAGATAGTCGAACAATTCACTTTTACCACGCAGCACACCCTCAATACCTCCAAATGTCTCAGTGTGCGCCTCGCCAATATTAGTAATTAGGCCTAAATCAGGATCGGCAATTTGACTTAAGGCTGCAATTTCACCAACATGATTAGCGCCCATCTCAATGATAGCAACTTCCACCTGTGGGTTGATGTCCAAAATGGTCAATGGTACGCCAAGATGATTGTTTAGATTTCCCTTTGTGGCGTGTACTATATACTTTTTAGCGAGCACACGAGCAATGAGTTCTTTAGTAGTTGTTTTACCATTGGAACCTGTGATCGCCAAAACCTTTCTTTTAAACCTGCTCCTGTGAAAAATGGCTAGTTTTTGCAGTGCATCGACGCAAGAAATGGGTGAAAGAATAATTCTCGGATCGGTGACAAATTCCGCCTCATCAACAACAGCAAAGGCGGCTCCATTCCGAAGCGCCTGAAGTGCGTATTTATTACCATTGAAATTTGGTCCCTTGAGAGCAAAAAACAAATTATCCTGACTTATTGAGCGCGTGTCAATAGATACACCATCGCTTTGCAGAAATTTAGAATACAGAAACTCAATAAAATTATCCATTATTACAACAAATATATTGCAACCTGATTCATGAAAGGAAACACATTCTATCTTCTCTTACAATCAACAACTACCCCGGAAAGTTTTGATTTCAAAAATCCTTTGATGGAATTTGTCGCCAATAAATTGAAAAACGCTCCATATTTTGCAATTGACAACTATACAGATTCAACAACAATTAGTTACGCGAGGCAATTCATTGAAAAATCCGAGGAACTCGTCATCATCTGTGACGAGATAAAAAGTGATTCTTTGGGATCATTGCTGCCAATTCTAAACCAATGTGTGAAACGATCACAAACGAAGCTACTATGCATTGGTGAATCAAGGTTTCTGGGGCCTTTTATTAAAAAAATGAATGGACGTGTATTTGAAACGGCGCAATCACTCATGATTGAATTGCAATCGCGGGATTTTTAATATCATTTGACTGGAAAAATATAAATAAAAAATCATGGCGGTTAAACCATGATTTCTATTACTTATTAGCAGGTCTGTTCTAAATATCAATCAAACAATAGCTTTCTTACGGTTATTGTCTTTTCTGAGTTATCAATGATACGAACAATCAATACCCCATCAGCTGGTATGGCTATTCTGGTTTCTGCATCTGTCAATATGGTGCTTATAATTCGCTGACCTGAAAGGTTGAAAACATCAACACTTGCATTTATTAATTGATCAGCGCCGATAATGTTGAGTTGGCCTTCATTGGCAAAAATTCGCACATTTTGGAGATCAAGCAAGCCGAGTGTCGGTTCCACTATGATTTCAGCGCCTTCACCGAACATCACATTATCCCAGTAAAAAACCTGATCTCCACCTACATTTCCAAAATTGAAAAAGACAGAGAGCATATCAAAATTGGTAGATAAATTGAATGGATTGGTTCCAGTGGCCACATTGCTAAAATCAAATGTGATATTCTCCCAACCATTTGCAATGGTAGTAACTGCATCGGTTTCCGCAGTTAATTCATTATTTTTATGATCTTCTACCTTCAATCTTAAGGTAATACCTGCAGCAGGAGAATACACGTTCATGCTAATTTTTGTTTCACTAGCCGTGAAAGGAATTTTGGAAGCAAAACCTAAATTTGTTCCCATGGTAGTTCCGGCCCAGGTTTCTGCACCCATTGTTTTGGTGGTTATGCCCACATGATTATTAGCATTCGTAGGATCAATACCTACAATGGTACTATTTCCACCAAAATCTGACATAGTATGATTGATTGTCTCATCCTCGAACATCACAGGAAGGTTAAGTTTAGATAGACCACCAGTATTATCGATCAATTCAACATCATCAAATAGAAAAGTGGAATTGGCGCTTCCATCCCCAACAGTTCCAAAATCAAAGATGAATACCACTTCATCATAAGTACCTGATGGGGTATCTGTAAAATCCCAGATCATCGTTTCCCAGGCATTGGCAACTGTAGTTTTCACTTCAACTTCTTTCGCAGCATTTGGGCCTTCCAATTTAAAAAGCATAGGTACATCCGAACGGGAAGAATAAACTTTCATCTGAAATGCATTATTCACAGAGAAATCGATTTTTTCCTTCAAAATCAATTTGCTACCACCCCACATGGCCCCTCCATTTCTAACAATTTGAGCAACTTTTCCACTAGGATTGTTTGCATCTGCATGTGGATTATCAATAACTGTAGCTACGCCTCCATCGAAATCCACAAAGTCTATAGTGACTGGAGTTGTTTCAAAATCAAATGGTAAGGATACTGTGGAGCCTGTTTCACCACCCCCGTTACCGGACTGGCCGCTGAAATATATGTTGTCCAGATATACTGTTCCATTTCCATCAAATTTCAATTGGATAATGTCATTAAGAGCCACTGGCGAAGCGAATTCTGTCAGTGGAATATCTATGCTTATCCATTCATTTTTAATTATATCAAAGGCAAAAGGATCTTCATTGGGGCCAGTACTGATTAAGAATACATTTAATGCAGTAGAATTGGCCGTCCAGTAATCAATATGTATTGAACTATATGTTGAAACATCCTGAGCACTACCTAATTCAATCCCTTGATAATTCAATCCATCATATTTCAAGGTATTGTTTCCTGCGATGGCTATCTCTGTTACTACGGTTGATTGGTTCCAATTAGGATTAAAATTAGTACCCGATACATTGGTGTAACTATCACTAAAAACAGACAATACTTCTGATTGATTTATAGTAGGTATTGGAGCCGCAACAACTGGTTCAGTGGCCGTTTGCTCTTCAGGGTCTTTTTGGTACACGCGTACGTAATCAATTGCCATTGTGCTTGATGTAAAAGACGGGTCTATTGCACCTCCTATTCCACCCATTGCAATATTTAGCAATAAATATTGTGGCTTATCAAATGGCCAGGTGCTATCATCTTTTGTTGATGGATTGTATGTATAAAAGCTTACATCGTCAACCAAAAACTCAATAGCATTTTCATCCCATATCATTGAATAAACATGATATGTATTGCTGACATCTGAAATCACTGTTGTACCGGTATTGATAGTTCCACCTGAGCTCGATGTTGTATGAATAGAACCATGGATAACATTTGGATTATTTCCCCAATGCTCCATAATGTCTATTTCTCCTGACCCAGGCCACCCAATCGTTCCATATTGCTCAGACCAATAACCCCCCGGTTCCATTATATTCTGACCTAGCGCCCATATTGCAGGCCATGTCCCATTCCCACTTGGCAGTTTTGCTCTTACATCTACACGGCCATATGTAAACGCATATTTAGAGTTCAATCGAGCGGAAGTATATTGCTTAGTTTGACCTTGATCAGTAAAACTTTCCTTTTTCGCAACGATATTTAAGAAACCCCCTGAAGCAAATGAATTTTCAATTCGATTAGTATAATGCTGTTCCTCACCATTGTACCATCCGCCACCTTGTGGAAGCTGAGTTTGGTGGAACCAATTATCACCGTCAATAGCCCCGTCACTATTAAATTCATCTGACCAAACCAAAACATACTCGTCATTAGATCCTCCGGTATCCTTTCCTGAAAAAGTGATATTATCAAAATAGACGATATTTTCTTCTGTTCTCGCTTTGAAATCTGGAAATAGAATAATTTGATCAATGATACCTGTAACACCTTTTCCAATGCTTCCTGATAAATCAAATGTCAATTCTTCCCATTCGTTGATTTTTGTATTGGGCACCTTCACTTCCGGTTGCGCTTCGCCATTTGCTTCAGCGAACTTTAAGCCTACATCACTAATTAATGTTTTATAAACCATGATTTTCACAATGGTATTGGTGGCATCAAATGTGAAAGGCCCAATATTGCCATGAGCCGACTCAACTCCGGCATATGGTTGACCAGACGATCTTGCGGTGAATTTTGCAACTTTGGATGAAGTGTTGATGCCTGAAGCATTTGGATTGGCCTCAACACTCAATGATGGATTATCACTATTTTCAAAAACATTCCAAGAGAAATCCGCTCCAAGACCTCCGGATTCAAAATCAATAGAAGGAAGACTTATTACAGTTACTTCATTTTTGAAATCTATTGAGTAGGTTGATATGGTTGTTCCATCCGCGGCTGTTACTACGACGGTTGTTGTTCCCGGAATTGAAGTGGCAGGAGTCACTACCGCTGTTGCTGCAACGTCGTTAGTTGTTGCTGTAACTGTTGGCACAACTGTCGTATTTTCAGGAAGTTCAACTACATAACTTAGATTCGAAGATGAAAATCCAGCTAAAGGTTGTCCGTCAACCAGTAGTGCACTTAAGGATGCATCTGGCCCTGTAGTACCTTGACCTGAAAAAGTAATGTTATCAAAATATACAATGTTTTCCTGCGCTCTGGATTTGAAATCAGGAAACACAATGATTTGATCTATAACCTTAGTGAGTCCTTTTCCTATATTACCAGATAAATCGAATGTCAATTCTTCCCACTCATTGATTTTTGTGTTAGCAACTTTTACTTCAGGTTGTGCCTCTCCATTTGATTCGGCGAACTTAAGGCCGACATCACTGATCACAGATTTGAAGACCATGATCTTCACTGTGCTATTGGAAGAACTGAATGTGAGTGGTCCAAAATTTCCATGTGCACACTCTACACCAGCATAAGGCTGTCCCGCTACTCTTGCAGTAAATTTTGCAACTGTTGCTGAGGTGTTAATACCGGATAGGTTAGGATTAGCTACAACTTCTAAAACGGGATTGTCGCTGTTTTCAAAAACATTCCAAGTATAAGCAGCACCTTTTCCTCCAGGCTCGAAATCAATGGTGGCTTGAGCGGTGGCTCCCAAATGCATTGCTGAAACAAAGACAAGAAGGGACAAAAAGTATATTTTTTTCATATTTACGGGCTTGTATTAAATGAATGCTATTCTTGTCGAATTAAAAGAATAGGATTTTACAAATTTGGCAATTAATGGATTCCTACGCACTACACCATACCCCATCTTGACTACATCAGGCAATACATCATTATTACATCAACACAATTAAATAATTAACGTGATTTATGACCTTTTTATGGGGATGGAGATTATAAAGGGGATTAATTGGCTGTTCAAATCAGAAAAGAAAATCCAAATCGTTACATCGATCAACTATTCTCTCTCTATCTAGTGGGAACAGATTCGGAAGACTAAGATTAGTTGATTTTAAAATCGTCGGCATCTCGCTGAAAAGGAAATTTGGATCTGAACAACTCCAAATTTCTGTAGCTCAATTGAGCTTGAATAATTTGTTCAGTTTCAGAATATGCCAATCTTTCACCGAGAAAATTATAAACTGCTGAATGGCCTATGTAGTTGGCATTTACACCATCCACTCCCATTCTATTCGCACCAATACTATAAGATATATTTTCTATTGCCCGTGCTGCCAGCAAAGTATCCCAGGCATGTATTCTTGGCTTAGGCCAGTTTGCCACATAAAGCACAATATCATATTCGTACAACTCCTTTTCGTTTTTTTGAGATCTGGCCCAAACCGGAAAACGGAGATCGTAACAGATCAATGGAAGTATTTTCCAGCCCTTGATGTCAACAATTAATCTTTTTTCACCAGAAGAATATTCCTGATCCTCTCCTGCCAATCCGAAAAGATGGTGCTTATCATAATAATAAAATTGCCCGTCCGGATACACCCCAAATAAGCGATTGAAAAATGTCCCTCCTTCATTGATAATATAGCTTCCTATTATAACCGCTTTGGTTTGAGCGGCTTGTTGCTTCATCCATCGAAAAGTCTTGCTTTTCATCGGTTCGGCAAATTTTTGGGGGTTCATAGAAAACCCGGTCGTAAACATTTCGGGCAAAACGATTAGATCGGTCTCACCTTGAATCTGCCATATTTTCTCCTCGAACATGCCGAGGTTGGCATCTATATTTTCCCAATAAAGATCAGATTGAATTATAGTGACTCGAAGGTCGTTCATCATTTTTTAGCTGGAATACGAACACGATAATCCGCATCCACCTTTCCTTTGCTGATGTTGAACAATTTACCTTTCAGTAGTTTCTTTTTGAATGCAGACAAATAGTCTGTAAACAGAACACCCTCCACGTGATCATACTCATGCTGTATGATTCGCGCCTTGATATCATCGTATTCTTCGAAATATTCATTCCAATTTTCATCGAAGTATTTGATTTTCAATTTTGATTTTCTTCTCACGTCTTCACGTATGCCAGGAATACTCAAGCAACCTTCTTCAAACGCCCATTCGTCTCCACTCTCCTCAAGTATTACCGGATTCACAAATGCCCTGACCAGTGGTGTCTCGTCATCATCATGCATTGGTGTGCTATCAACTATAAACAAACGGAGAGATTTACCAATTTGTGGTGCCGCAAGGCCAACACCGCTTGCTGCCTTCATAGTCTCAAACATATCAGCTACCAACTCCTTGATATCAGATCCAACAGGAATATCCTGTCCCCTTTTTTTCAATACAGGATCGCCAAATAAAACAATGGGATAAATCATAAACGTGTTTCCAAATACGATTGTAAAATAATAGTTGCGCTCACCATGTCAATGTTTCCTTTGTTTCTTCGGTCTTTCTTTTTTGAGCCAGAAGCAATCATGGAAGCAAGCGCCATCTTGGAGGTGAAGCGTTCGTCGTGCAAAATTAGCTTCTTATTTGGAAACAGTTTTCCAAATCGATTAACAGCTGCTTGCACCAGAGGAGTGGCATTCGTTGGGGTACCATCTGTATTTTTTGGCATTCCAAAAACCACTTCGGCTACCTCCTCTTTTATGAAATAATCCTTGAGAAAATCCATCAAAGTGTGTGAAGGCACGGTAGTCAGAGCAGAAGCAATAATCACCAATGGATCAGTCACAGCTATACCAGTCCTTTTGGCTCCATAATCTATGGCCATGATTCTTGCCATTAATTTAGCTGACTGATTTTAAAGATTTTTTGATTGACTGCCGATTCTAAGGCAATGGCTTTTGGAAACATGATTTTGTTTTCAATCTGGGCATGATACATCATTTCCCTATCAAATGATCTGATTTCATTGGCTATTACTCGCCAATGCAAAGATTCATCTTCAACACTTTCGATTAATGCTCGGATTCCCGACAACTCATCATCACATAAATGTTCATCATGGATTGTCTTAAGATCATATTTGTGGAATCGCAACATGGAGCCGGCAGGATTTAATTCCTTACCCTGTTCGATTCTCATGAGCTGATTGATATAGTTGAAAACAGTGTCCTCTTCCTTATATATATGGTTGATGAATTCTTCGATAAATTCTGGAAATATCAATTTCAAATCTTCCTTTCCATCAATACTTCTTAGAAGTTTTGCGACATAAGGCAATTTATCCTTTATGAATACATGATGTGAATGTTTCAGATATTGAATGATAATCTGAAGAGGATGGTTTTGCAATTCACGGAAAGAAAGTCTGTGATTTTGATCAAATAAGTAGAAGCTTCTCAAAACTTGCTCCTTCATCAAACCCATTTCTTCGCACAGCTCGCCAAGTTTTTTGTTTGGGCAATGATAAAACTCTATCCCCAAATAGCTCAAAGCTCTTGCGTGGATATAATTCTCATCAACAATGGCAGATATGGTCTGATTGAAAAACCTCATTCTTACAAAGATAAAAACTATTCAAAACAAGAGTCACAGATATTTCCAAAACGATTCACCGGAAATGGCGTTAGATTTTGTCGTTAGTTGTATTTTTAAATTTAGAAAAAGAAGATTGTGGAGGAAAAGAAAAACAATAATAGCAAAAGTGCAATTCGACTACCTATTTATATCTCAGCGGCTATAGCGTTAGGGATTTTTATAGGGGCCAATATGACTGACGGAACTTCACCAGCTTCGAATAATGTCTATAAAAGCATTGTAAAATTTCGGCAGGTGCTTAGTTTCATTCAGAATGACTATGTGGATGAAGTGGACACGGATGAACTGGTAGAAACGGCCATAACCGAAATGCTCACTAAACTTGATCCTCATTCTGTTTATATCCCAGCAAAAGATCTGGAAATGACCAATGCCCAGTTGGAAGGAAATTTTGAAGGTATAGGCATTGAGTTCAATATATTCCATGATACGCTCCACGTGGTATCCCCATTAAGCGGTGGACCTTCAGAAAGTCTAGGAATCAGATCAGGTGATAAAATAATTGAAGTCGATGGAGAACGCATCGCAGGTGTTGGCCTCACAAGCCGCAAAGTAATTTCATTGCTTAGAGGCCCAAAAGGATCGAAGGTTGAAATTAAGATCAAAAGGAAAGGTTCAAAGGAGTTGCTATCGTTTACAATTGAGCGAGATGTGATCCCACAATATTCTGTAGATGTGTACTATATGATAGATGATGTCACTGGATATATAAAGGTGAATCGATTTGCGGCAACTACCTATATGGAATTTAAGGAAGGTCTTACCCAACTTCAGGAACAAGGAATGCAAAATCTGATTCTTGATCTTACGGGAAACCCCGGTGGTTATATGGGGCAGGCTGTGGATTTGGTAGATGAGCTCATCTCTGACAATCAGATGATTGTTTACACAAAAGGTAAAGACTCCAAGCATGATTCTCAATACCTATCCGATAGAAAGGGAGACTTTGAGAAAGGACCTATAATCGTATTGATAGATGAAGGTTCGGCATCTGCTTCAGAGATTGTATCTGGCGCATTGCAAGATCATGATCGGGCACTTGTAGTAGGCAGAAGGTCATACGGAAAAGGTCTTGTACAAATGCCGGTGGAACTTACTGATGGTTCTGCCATGAGATTAACCATTTCGAGATATTACACACCAAGTGGAAGATGTATCCAAAAACCATATTCTCAAAATTTGGACGACTACCACATGGAGTATTATGAGCGATTCGAAAATGGCGAAGTTTATAGTCAGGATAGCATCAAGGTTAATGATAGCCTGACATTTAAAACGGATAAGGGCAGATTGGTCTATGGTGGTGGAGGTATCATTCCCGATTATTTTGTGCCACTTGATACAAGTCAAAACAGTACTTATCTCGTAAGACTTTTTAATAGTAATTCGATTCAGGAGTTTTCACTTCGTTATTATGAAAACAACAAAAACGAACTGGAAAAATGGTCCATTATCGATTTTCAAAAGGAATTTCAAATCGATAATACCATCTTACAAGATTTGATTGAAACAGGGAACTTGAATGGAGTAAAGTATGACCAGAAGGCTTTTCAAAAATCAGAACCCCTACTTAAAAATTATTTGAAGGCATATATTGCGAGATGTGTCTGGCAAAATGAAGGCTTTTACCCAATATTTAATCAACAAAATGAAATATTGATAAAGGCCCTCACTTTACTGGAAGAAGCTGATCAGCTAGCCAAACGTTAATCTTTAATCTCCAAAGCTTGAACGTATGCTTGATCATAGTGCTTGATCAGAGTAGCCCAATCAAATAAAGGAGCGGAAGCTTCTGTTCTATTTCTTAGCTCAATCCTTTGTCTTCGGTTGAGTCTGATATAGTTATACATTCTGTTAGCTAGCTGGCCTGCAGAATCATCAAATGTCTTATTGTTTCTCTTGACTAAATAGATTCCACGCTTATCGTGATCTTTTACATTTTCACTGACATAATCACCAAATCCAGCAAGATCACTTGTCACTGTAGGTACGCCACTCGCGATACACTCTAATGGTGTGTAGCCCCATGGCTCATAGTAGCTTGGGAATACACCAAGATGGCAACCACGCACAAATTGTCCATAATCCATGCTGAATAATGGATTTGTATAATTGATGAAATCCGGATGATAGACAACCTTCACTCTATCAGATTCATGATTTAATAAATTTGAAGTACGAAGGAAATTCAATATCTCATCCGATGCATCATCATGGAGATTATGAGTCACAATTGGAGGTAAATTGTCGGACTTCCAGGACTGTAGCGTTCTTCTGTATCTCAATCTCCAATAATCATCAACAAATTCTTTAAGCTCAGGCAGTCTATTGTCTGTCCTTGCTATTGATTCAAAAAGTAATTTGCTACCAATTTGTTCTTTGATGGCATCAATGGTATTTCGAAATTCTTCAAGCAAAGCTCTGGAATGAAGGATGCTAGGGTTGATGCCATGATATGGTCTTTTTGTAATAAAGAACATCACCACTGTGATGTCCGATTTCTCAGTCTGTAATCTGTGGTTTAATCTAGCCAGAGCTTCTAGCGTCAAATCATATCCTTTATTTAAGTATTCGTATCTCCCAGATGTGAAGAAATAAAGTGTTTTATCCAGGTCAAAATTGTAAGACGCAAAGAAATGTGACATGGTAAAGTCATGGATTTTCTTTTTCGCGACCAAATGCATGTTTTGAAACTCATGCAATACCTCAAATCGCTGATTGTTGATACCATTCGGAAGAATCACTTCGGGATTTCTTCCTAATAATTGTCGGCATTCAACTGCTGTGACTTCACTCACTGTGGTAAAAACATGACAGCCATGCGCTGCGGCTCTTTCTATACCTGCACTGGTTTGAATATTGAAATGATTCGCTTCCTTTTGCCAATCCAAAAATGGTAAATGATCATAAAATTGCGGATCATTCATCGCCACATACCTGCCAAGCAATGTGGCATGTGTGGTAAAAATTGTTTTGACATCTATTTTTTGTCGTCGAAGTTCAGGCAATCCGGATGCTGCCATCCATTCATGAAAATGTGCGATTATTTTTTTTGACCCTTTGGCAAGTGCTGAGAGCTCAGTAAGATAAATCCTTACCATTTCTCCAAAAACTAGCACATCATTTAGTAAAAAATCATCTGAAGGACTAGGTATTCCATGATGCTCCCAAAGCAAATATTTTATTTCTCCTAATTTCTGAAAACCTGATCCAAGATCAAACAGAACCACCTTCGGTCTACCAGAAATCAACCATTCGCCATAATGAACACGATAGCCCATCTCTCGCATTTTGCTAGCCGCTTTGCTAAAAATATCAGAGGATTTCTCGATAGGTTCAAATTCTGTGGTCACATTATGAGGCATGTAAGGCCCAAGTAAACAATAATTTGCGCCCCATTTAGGGACAACCGTGGGCACCTTAGATCTTATAACTGTATAGATCCCTCCAACCTGATTCAAAACCTCCCAGGCAGTTTCGACTAGAAGAGTATTTTTGATATGGGCTTTGGTCAGTCTTTTGGTAATTTCAGTCATGGGTCAGTTTTTTAGTAGCTTTTCTCGGGTGGTGTATTTTATACAAAAATTTTGATAAATGTAATTCCAATGAGTAATTCTTGTTTTTCGATCTTTAAATTCAACTACTATTTTTTATAAAAAAATGATTTCATCCCTTTGGGTTCTCAATTTCGCTGATTCGTAGGGATTGTTTAAGGTGAAGTTGGCTATGTTTAAGGTGAAAAGAAAAAAACCTGGTGAGATCATTGAAATAAAAAAGTGTAAAATTTCTGATGGATTTTGTATCTTGGCAGTCCATTCTGGCTATTTTAGACGTTTAAATTATACTAATTCCTTATCTAAACGGTTGAAACAATAATAACAATTTGAAAACTCGTAAATCTGTAGCATCCATATTTTTGATGGTACTATTTTGAAAGTTAATTTTAACAAATCATTTAATTGAAAATTATGGAAAATAAAGAGGCTTATGTAGCATTTCTTGGTGTCTGGAGTCAGGTAATGTGGTATGCTTTTATAGGTAGTTTGGCATTGGCCATCGTCCTATTTATCATATATCAAATCAGATATATCAGTGCCGGGGGGCAAAAGGAAAAATTCGAGTTGGCAAGCCAGTCTGAGATTCAGGCCTATTTATATGTTAACTATGCTGTTGCTGCTGGTATCTTTTTTATTGCCAATACTACCAAAAATGATATTGTAGAACTTAGCATCATATGGTTTTCCATAAGAGTATTTATTTCACTCTGCTTAGGAACGTTGCATGCTTACGTTGCATTTTTGATATTCAGGTATTACTATCCAGGTCCACTGGACAAAAAACTTAAGAGACTTAGATATTCTCCAAGAATAAATCCAGCTACTGGAAATAAAATGAAACTCTTAAGTGAGGATGAAGAAGATGCATATCTTGATGAAGGTATGCAGGCAGAAGAGGATGCATTTTCAGTGGATTATGATGTTTGGATTGATGAAGCAACCGGTGATACTCATATTGAAAAATACAAAGGTCATTTAAGCGCCTTGGAATGTGATAGATGTGGTTTCCAAACCTTAAAACTGGAAAAAGAGGAAGTACTGAAATCTCCTACGGACTATGAAGATGGAGAAATAGAAAAAGAATATAAATGCAGCTATTGTGGTCGGATCAAGAGAAAAACTATGAAGCTTACCAACAAATTTGAAAAATCAAGCGTTGCTGAGGTACTTCATGATCATAATCACGAAATCGAAATGATCAAAATTGAAATTCATGATTCTCATGGGGATGTCAAAATGTTTGAATTCCAAAATAGTGATCAAGCCAAAAAATTCCTTGATGAATTCAACTTTTCGAAATTGAATTGAGTCTCAAATAAGAACAAAGTATAAATTTTATTCTAAAGCTGATTTCTAAAGAGATCAGCTTTTTTATTTGGCCCTACTCAGGCGATTGGTAAGGTAGACCCCCAAAAGAATAAGAGCAATACCTACGACATGTGAAGCAGACAAAGTCTCACCATCCCAAATCCCCCAACAAATAGCAATTATCGGGATAATATAAGTAACCGATGATGTGAAAACCGGATCAGTTAGAGCTATCAATTTATTGAAAATAATAAGGGCTACTGCCGTACCTAGAATTCCAAGCAACACAATATAAACTGAGGAATTTAGAACAGCTTCGGAAATAAAAATGGATTGAAAGAAATTAGTGAAAAATATCAGGTAAAACCCAGAAAACAGCCCACCTATTGCTAGCGAAACACTTGCAATAATAACAGCAGAAATATCACCCAAATGAAACTTAATCACATTGCCATTAATCGCATATAAAATGGTTGCCAATAGAATTAAGAAGGCATAAATATTGAATCCCTCCAAAAGTGTGGAGGAACCAGATTTGATCAAAATCGCTGTACCTATGAAACCCAATATGATTCCAAAAAATATTTTAGCGTTTTTCTTTTGCTTGTAGACCAAGACACTAATCAATATAGTGAAAATAGGTGTAACAGCATTTAGCACCCCTGTGAGCGAACTTGGGATTTTTGTCTGAGCAAATGCAAAAAGAAAAGATGGAATAAAACTTCCAGCCAAACCAACGATCACTATGTATTTAAGGCTTGCTTTTGGTATCTGTCTAAATCGATTAATAGCCAAAGGCAACATCACTACCCCAGCAGAAAAAATCCTCAATGCACCAACTTCTGTTGGTAATAACCCAACCAAACCTCGCTTGATCAAAATAAACGAACTCCCCCAAATCAAAGAAAGGGTGAATAGCAGAATCCAAGCCTTAATCGTGGTTTTTTCTGACATGTCCGAAAGCTAAACTGTAGTGCCTTCGAATACCTCGGGTATTTCGGACAAAATCATCTGTAGCTCCTCATAAGAGGACGATTCTACCAATCGTGTCCTGTAGGATTTAAAGTTAGGAATGCCGCGGAAATAATTGGTATAATGCCTGCGCATTTCAAAAATACCCTTTAATCCCTCTTTCCATTGCACAGAGAAGTCCAAATGTTGTCGGGCCACTCTCACTCTTTCTTCAATATCAGGTGGCGGCAAATGCTCGCCGGTTTTGAGGAAATGTTTGATTTCGTTAAAGATCCAAGGATAACCAATGGCAGCCCTCCCGATCATGATTCCATCCACACCATATTTGTTTTTGTATTCAAGCGCCTTTTCAGGGCTATCAATGTCACCATTACCAAAAATCGGAATATGAATATCTGGATGATTTTTTACCTCAGCGATTTTTGTCCAGTCGGCAACTCCTTTATACATCTGCTGACGTGTGCGGCCATGTATTGTTAAAGCCTGAATTCCCACATCCTGAAGACGTTTCGCCACCTCAACAATACGTATGGTACTATCATCCCAACCCAATCTGGTTTTGACCGTGACTGGCTTTGATACCGCTTTTACTATCTCCCCAGACATAGATTGCATCTTTGGTATATCAAGCAATATTCCCGCTCCAGCTCCTTTACACGCGACCTTTTTTACAGGACATCCGTAATTGATATCAATGATCTCTGGGTTAGCTTCTTCCGCGATAGCAGCAGCTTCACGCATCGAATCAATCTTGTCACCAAAAATCTGGATGCCAATGGGTCGCTCATAATCATAGATATCAAGTTTCTCGACGCTTTTTGCTGCGTTTCTTATCAGACCTTCAGAAGAAATAAACTCGGTATACATCAAATCCGCGCCATTCTCCTTACAAACTGCCCTAAAAGGTGGGTCGCTCACGTCCTCCATCGGGGCGAGCAATAGGGGGAATTCCCCAATTTCAATGTTTCCTATTTTGACCAAAGCTAATCCTATAATTTTGCCGTAAATTTAGCCCAATTATGCAGAACATCCTTAAAAGCAACTCCAACGAGTCATTTTCTACCTCGCCCTGGGTATTGCTATTGATCCTGATAGGATACGTAATCGCTTCATTATTTATATTCTCTTTTGTTGGATATGGCCTAATCCTTCCATTTTTTGATTTTGATGCAGCTGAAATGATGTCGGCCATGAGTAATCCAATAGGAAATGATGAAGCCAAAATTCCAATGATGATTTTACAAGGTGTTATTTCTATTGGAGGATTCGTAATTGCTCCATGGTTTTTTATCAAAAAACACTTGAAACTTGACCATACGTGGTTCTTCACACTACCAAAGCCAGCTTTGCATCCAATCATCATGACGGCTGTTTTGGTTTTTTGCTTTATGATTGTCAATAGTGTTTTGATTGAATGGAATCAGCATTTTGTATTTCCGGATTGGCTTTCAAGTTTGGAAAATATTGTGAGAGATCTTGAAGACAGAGCTGAACAAATGACAAAATACCTAACATCATTTGACTCTTTCGGTTATTTCCTGCTTGCCTTGCTTGTTATCGCCGTGGTACCAGCTGTTGGGGAAGAGTTGCTTTTCAGAGGCATGATTCAAAATCTGATGAATCATGCATTAAAAAATGTTCATGCGGCAATCTGGATCTCATCTTTGCTGTTTTCCCTCTTCCATTTTCAATTTTACGGCCTCATCCCACGCATGATGCTTGGGGTATTATTCGGATATATTTATTACTGGTCGGGACATTTGTCGCTGGCGATGATCAGTCATTTTATTAACAATGCATTTTCACTTACTATTTTATATCTAAGTCAGCAACACATTTTGGATATTGATCCTGAAGAGTTAGAAAGTTCGCCCCCTTATTATGTAATTCTGCTATTTTTAACGATTGGAATCTTATTACTTCTTTTGTTTAGAAAATATTTTAAAACCAAAGAAAGTGAGTGACTGGCAAAAGGTGTATCAGGATAAAATGGCTTATCGTGCGGAAATTGTAAAAGCAGTTTTGGATGATATTGGCTTAAGTCCGGTCATCGTAAACAAGCAGGATTCTGCATACCAATTTGGGTTTTATGAGGTACATGTAGCACCCGAAAATGTAATCAGAGCAATTAAAATTATTAACGAAGAAATAAGATTTGAATAAGTTCACAGATTTACGAAGGAGATTACTGGCAGGACTCATAGGAGCTTTTATTATCATAGCCGCTTTGGTCATTGGGGAATGGACTTATTTTATCGTGTTTTTGCTCATTACACTATTTTCATTGTGGGAGTTTTACAGACTTATCAAGCTGCAAAAATATCTTCCTGTCCGTGTTCTTGGAGTAATTGTAGGGGGATTGATGTTTGTTTTGAGCTTTTTAATAGAAAGTCAAAATTGGAGTACCAACTATTATTACTTATTGTTTCCATTGGCCTCTCTGAGTCTTGTAGTGAAGCTTTATGAAAAAAATGATGCCAATCCTTTTGTCAGCATTGCATTATTCTATCTTGGAATAACCTACGTGGCATTGCCCTTTTCTCTGATGAATCTGGTTGTCTTTTATCACAATTATTATAGTTATCAAATATTACTTGGGTTACTTCTGATCATTTGGGCGAGTGATACGGGGGCGTATTTTGCAGGAACATATTTTGGCAAGACCAAGCTTTTCCTTCGAATTTCGCCTAAAAAATCATGGGAAGGATTAATTGGAGGAGCAGTGACATCTCTTGCTTTTGCCATTACAATCTCCCGTTATTATCAGGATTTGCTATTATGGGAATGGATTACTGTTTCAATTATTGTCGTGGTAATAGGTACTTATGGAGATCTGGTAGAATCACTTTTCAAAAGATCCATGGAAATAAAAGATTCCGGAACTTCAATTCCCGGTCATGGAGGATTTTTGGATCGTTTTGACAGTCTGATACTGTCTATCCCTTTTATTGTTCTTTTCCTGAAACTTTTCAACGAAATATGGGGAAACACGTAGATTTGCGTATCAAATAAACAACAAACCCCAATTCAATTGTTATAAGTATATGGCATACATAGAACCCGCCCCTATAAAGGACAAGGACAACCCATTTGAGTCCATGATGTCCAGGTTCAACATCGCCGCACAACACCTCGGTCTTGATGATGAAATTTACAACGTACTAAAATCACCGACGAAACAAGTCATTGTGACATTGCCGGTGACCATGGATGACGGATCCATCAAAGTTTTTGAAGGATATCGGGTGATTCATTCTAATATTTTGGGACCATCAAAAGGTGGAATCAGGTATGATATGGAAGTGAATCTGGATGAGGTAAAAGCTTTGGCAGCTTGGATGACATGGAAATGTGCAGTAGTAGATATCCCATTTGGTGGTGCCAAAGGTGGTATCAAATGCAATCCCAGAACCATGTCAGCTGGTGAAATAGAAAGGATGACACGTGCATTCACTCAATCGATGCATGAAATATTCGGGCCAGACAAAGATATTCCTGCACCAGATATGGGTACAGGGCCGAGAGAAATGGCTTGGCTGATGGACCATTATTCGCGCGCCCAAGGTATGACAGTAAATGCTGTTGTCACTGGCAAGCCAATCGTACTTGGAGGATCACTTGGCCGAACTGAAGCGACAGGACGTGGCGTGATGATTTCCGCGTTGGCTGGTATGGAAAAAATGAAAATCAATCCGTTTAAAGCCACCTGTGCCGTTCAGGGATTTGGAAACGTCGGCTCCTGGGCTGCTACCCTTTTAGCCGAGCGCGGTGTAAAAATTGTAGCAATTAGTGATCACACAGGAGCATTCCACAATGAAAAAGGAATCAATATCGAAGAAGCCAATAGCTACAGATTAAGTAACGGAGGTACACTAGAAGGATACACAGGTGCTGAAAAAATCAACGCTGATGAAATTCTCCTGTTGGATGTAGACGTAATCGTCCCAGCAGCAGTAGAAGATGTGATCACCAAACATAATGCTGATAAAATCCGAGCAAAATTGATCGTGGAAGGCGCGAATGGACCAACTTCGGCCAAAGCTGATGACATCATCAATGAGAAAGGTATCATGGCTGTGCCAGATATTTTGGCAAATGCCGGAGGTGTGACTGTGTCCTATTTCGAATGGGTACAAAACAGGCTTGGCTACAAATGGACTGCTGAGCGAGTCAACAGAAGATCGGATAGGATCATGAAAACAGCCTTCGATAAAGTATATGCCACAGCTCAAAAATATGGCACATCTTTGCGTATTGCTGCATATATTGTAGCCATTGACAAAGTAGCACAGACATATAAATTCAGAGGAGGCTTCTAACAATTCGAAAGTACTTAGATATGAATATTCACAAAGAAGGGTATAAACTGATCCCGATTTCAACTTTAGTATTGGCATTGTTGTATGCCCTTCTTTATTGGCTTATCCCATTTGATCCGATCAGATATATTTTAGCTGTGGCTGGCATAGTTATGTTCGTGCTAATAGTTCGTTTTTTCCGTGATCCTGTTATTGAAATTGAATTCAACAACAATCAAATCATCGCTCCGGCAGATGGCAAAGTTGTTGTAATTGAAAAAACCATTGAAAAAGAATATCTCAATGAAGAAAGAATTCAAGTTTCTATTTTCATGTCACCTTTGAACGTGCATGTCAATAGAAGTCCGATTGCCGGAGTTGTGAGTTATTTCAAACATCATCCTGGAAAATTTTTAGTCGCCTGGCATCCAAAATCAAGCACAGATAACGAGCGCACATCCATCGGTATCAAACATCCTTCAGGTGTGGAAATCCTGATGCGTCAAGTAGCAGGGGCAGTTGCTCGAAGAATTTGTTTCTATTCGGAAGAAGGTAAATCCGTGGAGCAAGGAGAAAAATTTGGATTCATCAGATTCGGCAGCCGCATTGATCTTTATTTACCTCTAGATGCAGATATCAAGGTGAAACTGGATCAAATTTCTTATGGTGGCAAGACCGTAATTGCAGAATTGAAATCTTAATTTTATTGGATAAAGGACATTAACTCTTCCAGATATTGCTGATCTACTTCATCGAATTGATTGAGCTCGTCGCTATCTACATCAAGCACACCAATTACTTTTTCATTTCGGAAAATAGGAACAACAATCTCAGATTTGGAATCTGAGCTGCAAGCAATATGTCCAGGAAATTTTTCCACATCTTCTACAATGATTGTTTCAGCTCTTTCCCAGGCACTTCCACATACACCTTTGCCCAATTTAATTCGAGTACATGCAATTGGCCCTTGAAATGGCCCGAGCACCAACTCATCCTTTTTTACCATATAAAAACCAACCCAGAAGAAGCCAAATGCCTGCTTCAAGGCCGCCGAAATGTTAGCAAGATTTGCTACCTGATCTTCCTCTCCTGATATAAGTCCAAGGATCTGTGGAATCAATGATTCGTATTTTTCGCGTTTGTCTGCGCTATGATCAATGTGTAGTTCCTCTGCCATATTATTTGTTTTTGAAAATTTGTAATTTATCACCGGCAACATCCTCTTCCAGATCGGGTATATTAGAAATTGTTGGAGCTGAAATTCCTATGTCGAATGTTTTTTGTGAAGTGAAAACCCTGGCTTCATCCCAAAAGTTCTCCTTAATAAAAACATTAATCAATGCCGCGCCTCCTTCGATCAAAACTGATTGTATTCTTCTCTCATAAAGTGCTTCCAAAATGGAAGAAGCTGATATACGGTTTGTATGAATGTATTCGATATTTTCAGAAGATTGATGCTCCTTTTCGGTAAATACCAACGTTGGAACTAAACCATCAAATAATTTCAAAGCCGAGTTTAAAGCCAATTTCCGATCAATGACTACTCTTACTGGATTTTTACCAACCCAGTCTCTTACTGTGAGCTCAGGGTTATCATATTTGGCTGTATTTGTACCAACCATGATGGCCGCCTCCTCAGCTCGCCATTTATGAACCAGCTGTCGCGATTGCGCATTTGAAATCCACTTGCTATCAAAATTTTCCCTTGCAATAAATCCATCTGCCGTTTGCGCCCATTTCAGAATGACATAGGGTCTCTTTTTTTCATGATAGGTGAAAAATCTTTTGTTGAGCTCTAGTCCTTCTGATTCCATCAAGCCAACTTCCACAGCGATTCCCGCTTCCTTTATTTTTTGCAACCCTTTTCCAGCGACCAACGGATTCGGATCTTGATTGCAAACCACAACTTTTCTGATTTTTTTCTCAATAATTAAATCCGCACAAGGAGGAGTTTTACCAAAATGAGAGCATGGTTCTAAAGTGACATAGGCAGTGCTTTTCTCCAGCATATTTTGATCAGAAACGGAGGCTATTGCATTGACTTCCGCATGTGATTCACCATATTTTTGATGATACCCTTCGCCGATGATTTTGCCATCACATACGATCACACAACCCACCATAGGATTGGGACTGACCATGCCAATACCAAGTTTTGCAAGATCAAGTGCGCGCCTCATGAAAAGCTCATCGCTCATATTTGGTAACTTCGTCTGATGAATTATAAAGTGTCGGCAATTTACAAAGAAACTGTGCAGGAATTGGTGCCGATTCAGGGTGAACGTGAAGCTGAGATCATCAGCAACATGCTTTTTGAAGATTTGCTTTCTATTCCCAAAACCACACGGATCACCCAACCAAATTTTGAGCTAACTACTGATCAATTCTCCACACTTAATGAAGCTATCAAAAGATTGCAAAATCATGAGCCGATCCAGCACATTCTTGGTCAGGCGCATTTTTATGGTCACATATTTAAAGTCAATGAGCACACATTAATACCACGACCAGAGACGGAGGAGCTTGTAAATCTTATCATCCAGGAAAATCAAAAACCAAAGCTCAAAATACTGGATATAGGCACAGGATCTGGTTGTATTGCCATTTCACTTGCCAAGTCAGCCATAGCTGGTGACATCATGGCGATTGATATTTCTGAAGAAGCTTTGGCTCTTGCATCTGAAAATGCTTTGCTCAATAAGGCCACTGTTCACTTTCAACAAACTGACATTCTAAACAATGAAATTCCGTGGGATAATTTGGATATCATCGTGAGTAATCCTCCATATATCCCAGCAAGCGAAAGAGGAAATATGAGTCAAAATGTAGCGGATTATGAACCCGGCCTTGCATTATTTGTGCCTGACCATGATCCATTGATTTTTTATCGGGTGATCGCCGAAAAGGCCATGATCAGCTTGAAAAAAGGTGGAAAATTATATTTTGAAATCCATGAAGCTTTCGGAAAAGAGACTGCCGTTCTTTTGGAAAAGGTTGGTTTTTCTGAGGTAAAAATATTTCAGGATATGCAAGGAAAACCAAGAATAGCACGCGGAATCAAGGGAATTTGATTTTTAAAGTCACATTCGATTCAATATTCTGTCCACCACTATTCGCTGGAATCCATTTTGGACCTTCTTTAATCAGCCGAATAGCTTCAGCATCACATCCAAATCCAAGGCTCTTTTTCACCTCAATATTCACAACCTCTCCCGAACTGGAAATTTTCAATTCGAGTTTGACCACACCTGAAATCTCATTTTCGGCGGCTGCCTGTGGATAAATTTTATTTTGATTGATGTAATCCTTAAATGATGTCATACCATCTGCTGGCTGTGGCTTTTGATAAGTACTGAAATCGTCATTTTCAATTTGAATTTGGGAATAAGCAGACTCGCCTTTATTTCTGGCTCCATATCCAACTACCACCACTTCTTCAAGTGCCATCAGATCCATTTGCAATGCCACGGTGAGAGAATCCTGATCTGGAATCTGCCGCTCCGTGGTACTAAACCCGATGAATGCAAATACCAGTTCTTCATCCTCCGGATTCACTTCTATTTCAAATTCCCCATCAATGTTACTCACCGTGCCTCTGGATGTACCATCTACCACAATAGAAACCCCTGGCAGTGGCTCCATATCTTGATCCATCACAACTCCCTTTATTTTTCTCTTTGGCATTATCTCAGGCATAGAAGCAGATGATCGTGCTACAGCTTTTGATTCGGAAAACAGTTGATCCGAAATATTTACACCTGCTGCCTTGCCGGTTAGCATTTGGGTGGTCTCTGGTTTGTAAACCACCAGTTCTTCTTGTGCAGTTTCGCTCATTGTCAGTGCTGTTTCATCCAAGCCAATCGATTCCATTTTGGGAGGTGTCGCTTCGACATATTCAGCCTCAACATTTTCGATGATTTTTTCTTCCACCGTCGATTCTTCTAGAAATGCCAGCGTTTTTTCTTCGTCCAAAATGTGCTGTTCTTCCTCATTTTTATCCGCTGGCAGTTCTTCCTGTGATTGAACCGTATTTTCTTCACCTGGATTAATATTGGATACAGATTCTTTTGATAGGCTAACAGAGTCTATTTCATTCTCAACCATACTCACTTGTGAAGTTTCCACCGTCTTATTCGTAAAAAACCAAGTGAGATATCCGGCCACAATAAGTAATAATCCAACTGCTGCCACCTTAAGCCATAATCCATTATTATTTGAAGTTCTTTTTGCCGCCAATCTTGTTCGAAGGATATGCAGGTCATCTGAGATTTGATCAGGATTATTTGCCTCCCAGCCTTCAAGCGCATCACCTTCAAGCTCCGAATGCAAAGCAAGGCGCTCCAATTCATGGGATTCCATTGGCGATAGATCTCCCTTCAGATAGCTTTTCAGCTCATCTTCCTTCATCAGTCGATATGTCTTTTTATCTTTTGACATCCTTGCTTTCAAGACAAATTTTCAGATTCCTTTTTCCATTTTGGATATAACTCTTGACTTTTTTCAATTCCAAATCACCTTGATCTGCAATCTCCTCATAGCTTTTCCTATCAAGGTAAAACATCCTTACACAATGCTTTTGATCGTCCTTGAGTTGCTCTATACAATTTTCCAAGGAAGTCAAATCATTCTCCAGTGAATCTTCATCATTGGGATGCATTATATAATCCGATTCCATAATTTCGGAATCAAAAGATGCCTGCAAACGCGGGTTTCTCAGTTTCATCAGGCAATGATTCTTACTCACCATGTATAGCCAGCTTTTAAAATAGGTGACTTCTTGTTTTTTGAGTTTATCGGCAAGAATCTCATAAATATCCATGACCGCATCCTGACTTGCTTCACGTGATTTTAGATATTTCAAACAAAGTCCATAGACCAAATGCAGATATCTATCATAGAGTATTCCCAGACATTCGGCATCATCCTTTTGGCTGAAGCGCCGAAGCAGCTCGCCATCATCAAGTTCTTTTCTATTTAAAAAAAGCAGGCTCAAACTATCAGGCTAAAGGGTTGAATTTCATGGATTTGTAAGTCACACTGGAAATTTATGAAAAAAAACTTTCCATCTCTTTATGGAATATGAAAGCTCATTTCATCTCAAGGTTACGAAATCAAAATTTATACAATATGAAAAGAGCAATTTTATTATTCGCAATCATTGGGGTCTTTGCTGCAAATGCACAATCGATCACAATTACGGGCACGGTTTACGATGAAGCCGGTGCTGGTCTTCCTGGTGTTCCAATTGTTGAAAAAGGCACACAAAATGGTGTCGTGACGGACCTGGAGGGAAACTATCAGATCTCAGTTCAAAATGAAAAGAGCATTCTGGTTTTCGCCTTCATTGGTTATCAAAACAAGGAAGAAACTGTTGGCACCAAAAGAATTATTGATGTGACATTGGAGCTTGACATTCAACAATTACAAGAGGTGATCGTGGTAGGTTATGGTCAGGCAAAAATGATGGATTTAGCTGGAGCTGTCAGAGGTGTAACCTCAAAAAATCGAATTTTTGGGAATTCCAATCAAAATAGGTCTGCATCCCCAACACTCTATTTTTCTGAAAACGACAGTTACCTTGAAAATGAAGATTATGAAGGTGTTGAAGAAAATAAATTCTTGCGTCCTTTTGACAAACCGCTTTCTACTTTTTCTATAGATGTGGATGCCGCATCCTATAGCAATGTGCGCAGATTTCTCAATAATGGACAAAATCCTCCCACAGATGCTGTTCGAATCGAAGAAATGGTGAATTATTTCACCTATGATTATCCACAACCTCGAGGCGAACATCCATTTTCTATCACTACGAACTACATGCCAGCTCCATGGAATGAAAAACATCAATTTGTTCAAATAGGATTGCAAGGCAGAAAAATTGCCACAGAAAATCTACCAGCCTCTAATCTGGTTTTTTTGATCGATGTTTCCGGCTCAATGAGTGACCCTAACAAGTTGCCACTGTTAAAATCATCATTAAAAATGCTTGTGAGCGAAATGCGCAAGGAAGACAAAGTGTCGATCGTGGTATACGCAGGAGCCGCGGGAATGGTACTTGAGCCAACCACAGGCGATAACAAACAAAAAATCATTGATGCCCTTGATCAGCTCCAATCAGGTGGATCGACAGCAGGTGGAGCTGGGATAAACCTGGCATACAAAATTGCAAAACAGCATTTTATTGAAGGAGGAAACAACCGCGTGATACTTGCAACCGATGGAGACTTCAATGTGGGATCCTCGAGCAATCAAGCCATGGAAGATTTGATAGAAGAAAAGCGAAATGATGGTGTTTTCCTAACTGTACTAGGATTTGGAATGGGCAATTATAAAGATTCTAAAATGGAAATTTTGGCCGATAAGGGCAATGGAAACTACGCATATATTGACAATTTGCAAGAAGCACAAAAAGTGCTTGTCAATGAATTTGGTGGCACCCTGTTTACCATTGCAAAAGATGTGAAAATTCAAGTTGAGTTTAATCCGGCTTTAGTGCAGGCCTATCGCTTGATTGGATATGAAAATAGAAAACTGGCCGATGAGGATTTTAATAATGATAAAAAAGATGCCGGTGAACTTGGAAGTGGCCACACAGTGACAGCCTTGTATGAAATCGTGCCTGTTGGAGTGAAGAGCAGTTTTGTCGGAAGCATTGATCCTTTGAAATATCAAAAGGAAATCGATGAAAAGATCTCAACAACAAGCTCAAATTCGAACGAATTACTTACTGTGAAATTTAGATACAAAGATCCTGATGGCTCAAAAAGCAAACTTCTCACTCAAACTTTGGAAAGAAAAGAAGTTGTGAAAAATGATGCAAATATTCAATGGGCGGCTGCCGTGGCTAGTTTCGGTATGTTACTTACCGACTCTGACTATAAAGGAGATTTAAAATATGAAGATATTATCGTGATGGCCAAATCAGCAAAAGGTGAAGATGAATTCGGTTATCGAAGCGAATTTATACAGCTGGTAAGGTTGGCCTCAAATATGGTTCAGTAGATTGAACATAATCCAAACTTTCAAAACCCCTCTTGCAGGGGTTTTGTGTTTTTTGATAGTTATGCTGAAAATTGAAATATGAAAAATATAGTCTTTCTTCTGACCTTTTTTATATCTATCCATGCCGATTCGCAAATCGATAGCCTGAGTAAATATTACAAACTGGGCATTGCCAATTACGAAGCTGGTGACTATTCAGGTTTTCTTGAAAAAATGATGAAAGCGGACGGATTTAGACCGTTTTATCCTCCGGTGATTTACAATATAAGCGCTGGATATGCCCTTGCAGGAAAAGAAGATCAGGCCTTAGAATATCTTAAATCCTATTTGGCTTTTAATAGTCTTGTGGATTTCGAGTCGGATAGTGATTTTGATAGCATCAGAGACTCAGAAAAGTTTAAATCTACCATTGCGCTTGCCCAGAATCTTTCCAAAAAAATCCACGCAAGTCAACCGTACAAAACCATTTCTGGTGCGAGACATATTGAATCCATCGCTATCAATACGGAAACAGATGAACTTTATCTTGGCGATGTAAATGCACGAAAGGTGTTTGTATTCAATCGAAAAGAAGCATTAAATACAATCATTGATTTTCAAGAATACCCTGATTTGTATGGTGTGATGGGATTGGATTTTCACAAAAATTCCAACACACTTTGGGTATGCTCCAGCGCGCTTCCACAGATTGTGAATTATGATGAATCACTGGCAGGGAGTTCCTCACTTTTTTCAATTGACCTAAATACCAAAATTGTAAAACATCATGGCACATTGAAAGACGGAAATACCTTCGGTGATCTGATAGTATCAAAATCCGGACAGGTATTGATCTCTGATGGTGGGACCAACACAATATTTACTTTGAATCAAAATGGTGATTTGGAAGTTTTTGCGGATTTGGCTTCCGAAACTTTTAATCTGCAAGGATTGACAATTAGCGAGGATGAAAAGTCACTTTACATTTCAGATTATATCTCAGGTATCTATAAGCTCGATATGGACTCCAGGAAGTTGAGCAGAATTGCTTTTGAATCTGGAATCCCATTCAAGGGAATCGATGGATTATATTTCTACAACGAGTCGCTGTTGGGCATACAAAATGGAACCAAACCTATGAGAATCCTACAGCTATTTCTAAATGAAGATGGCAATCGGGTCATGAAATATGCTAGCTATGATCAAAATATGGATTACCTCAATGAACCTACTCAAGGATATCTTCTCGACCGTGATTTTATTTATATATCCAATAGTCCATGGGCGCAATACACCGATGATTTAAAACTGGAAGGTGATTTTCCAATAATGTTGCGAAAGATTCTGATCAAATAACTAGCTCAAAGATTCTGAAATCAAGAAAGGAATTTTGGTCATTTTGATAGTCACCTCTCCTTCCATCTTTTTAGAAAGCGAAATTCCTTCGGATAATTTTTCATTGTCAAGGTCAAGATCAAAGCCTTCTGTACTTGTAAATGTTTGATCATTTAAAGGAACCAATGCAATTTGCGAAAACGCAGGAAGCCATTTTTTATAGAGCATTCGCTTGCTCAGTATGTGTTTCTGATCTTCAGTGTAGATCACTAGATCCATTGCCCCACCATGCTTAGTTAGTTGGTTGATAACAGGGAAAAGGAATTCATTTTTTGTCACCACATTAAGCGCCTTATGATTTTTTCTAATCAGAGTTTTTATCGCTATTGGCCAGATTTCTTCTCCAATCGCGGCATGTATTTCTACAGGTAATTGTAGTTGAAGCTGGTCATACCAATGTGAGATACGATCATTATCAACCAAGGCAATGTCCACTTTGTGACCAAGTGACATGATTTTATCCAAATACCTCTCCACGACTACCACCGTCGGCGACCACTCAAGTAGTTCTTGAACAACCGGCCAATTAAATTGGTTTATTGCATGGATCAGTAATGAGGGCTCCTGTTCATCCCTGACTATGTGATGTGATGACATTTCAGATTTGGTTGTTTACTACTTATATTTAATATGCCAAAAATACGTTTATGAAAAACATTATCGGAATTATATTGATTGCTTCGCTCGCAAGTTGTATAGTTGAGCGTGAATATGTGGTTGATTATGACTACAGCTACCGCGGTAAATTCAAAAAATATAAAACCTTTGGCTTTCTAATAACTAGTGATACGGTCAACTTCAATGGTATGAGTGATTTTCTTATCAAAGATGAAATTGAAAGGAGAATGAAATCCCAGGGTTATGTTTTTAGTGATAAAAAGCCTTCGATTCTCATCGCTTACAAGATTTTTGGTCAGGATTTTAAACTACAGGGTTATGATCAGGTCGAGCTCGAAAATTGGGAAAACAATTACGGTCAATATGAACTCTCCGATGATGATATTGCATCCATAGAAATTGCCAAATATCATGAATCAGATGTGCACCTGAAAAAAGGCACACTACTCATAGACTTTATTGATACACAAACGCACAGCGTAATATGGCAAGGTTACGCCAGTGGACTTTTTGATGATGCCACACTTTTCAGTAAAGATGCCAAATACGCTGTGCGTACCATTCTCAATCAATACAAACTTCTGGCTTATAATTCCATTCCACAATAAGTCTAAAACTTCATAGATAAACCAGCTAAAAAGTTGGTTCCGGCTTGCGGATAATAATTGTTTTGCTGATATAAAAAGCCATCATAGAGATAGCCCCATGTATATCCGTTTGAAGAGTATTTCACATTAAAAAGATTGTTGATCATCAAGGACAACTTAATTTGCTCCATAGACTTCACAGAAAACTTATACTCCACAATTAAATCGTTGATCAAATAATCATCAATGATCCGATCCTTGTTGCTCGTGTTATCTAGATATTGCCTTCCGATATATTTGCCTGATAGTTGAATTGAAAATCCCTCAATAGGAAACAAAGTCACAAGTGCACCTGCAATTACATTCGGTGAAAATGCAATGTCTGTGTTTTTGTATTCATTGATGACCTCATAACCTTCTTCACCAAACCTATAGGCATAATCATAAACCACCTCCTGAAAAGAATCAATTTTATTCTGACTAAAAGACACATTTCCTGCTATTTCAAGAATCTCCGTAATCCTTGCGCCAGCCACTAATTCTATACCGGTTCTATAGCTTTTATCTACATTCGCTCGAAGCGAAGACCCTACGTCATTCAATGCACCTGTTGGCACCAATTGGTTTACATAGTCCATCAGGTAATAATTGGCTGAAAACTGAAAATTTCTCTTGTTCAGACGGTACCCTGCTTCTAAATTCCTAAGTGTCTCATGCTTTGGAGTTTGACCAATAGGTGAGTCTATAAAATCAGTTCGCACAGGTTCTCGATTCCCAATTGCAAATGATCCATAAATATTTGAAGCTGAAGATAAAGTGTAAGTAGCGCCAAATTTTGGGTTAAAAAAGACATAATCTCCTCCTGTATCAATATTGCGCAAATCACTGTCCACTCCTTTGGTATGATAATCAATCATGCGTATCTGCAAATCAGCAAAAAGATTTAAATCCCGAGACGCCTGATAATTTGTTTTTGAATACACGTTAAAATCACTTTTCCTTCCGAAATTATCGTAATAGCGCTCTCGAATTTTAGAATTACTTGCATACTGCGACCAGATGATCTCACCAAAATGATCGCCATCATAGAAATTATATCCTCCGCCTAACGTGGATGTCAGTCTGCCATCCTGATAGTTTGCTGAAAATGTAAGTCCATAAAAATGATTATCGAGCCAACGTCTTCTAATCAAATCGGTAGAAGTCAAAACAGTATCATTGAGCACAATGTCTGATAAGCCGTAATGGCTGAATTCATCATCATTTCTATACTGCTCAAAATAACCCCGACCATAGGTATAATGAGCCGAAGCATTTACATTCAATTTGCCACTAAAAGAATGATTCAAATGAAGTTGATAATGATCCTGCTGATAGTTGTCCACCTCATTATCATACAAATAATAATTGAACCTACGGCCTGAGTTTTTTAGATTGTCAATCTGCTCTTGAGTAGTGTATTCTCCACCCAAATCAATCACATCTTGAATTCCCTGATTGTCCCTTTTGAGTTTAGCTTCAGGAGTGCCATACCATGCCTGGTAAGTGACTTCCTTGCCGGAAAAAGTCAATGCCTTGATAATGGTTTTATCACCATAATATCCTCCAGCAAGGTAATATGATTTCAAATCAGCAGATGCTCTATCAAGATATCCATCGGAGGCTATTTGCGACAATCTGCCCTCAAAAGACCAATGATCCTTGATCAGGCCTGTGTTGTATATGGCTGTATGTTTTCGCGTATTGAAAGATCCGAAAGAATTATCAATTTGACCATAGGCTTCCTCGGAAGGCAAACTAGTTTGCATACTTATAGTCGCACCAAATGCTGCCGCTCCATTAGTGGAGGTTCCTACGCCACGCTGCACCTGAACGTTATTCACTGATGATGCAAAATCGGGCATATTTACCCAAAAAGTACCATGAGATTCAGAATCGTTGATCGGAATACCATTCACTGTAACGTTGATCCTGGTGGCATCACTTCCTCTAATGCGCATTCCTGTATATCCAACACCAGCTCCACCATCAGAAGTCGTGACCATAGACGGAGTAAATCGCAATAAAAAAGGCATATCCTGACCCAAATTCCGCTCTGCTATTTCTTCCTTAGAAACCTCAGAATACGTTGTTGGAGTTTTATCATTGGCTCTTGTGGCATAAACGATGACTTCTTCGCCCATCAAAACATTTTCATTTAGTTGAAAATCAACCGTAAGGTCATTCTCAACTATCACAAGCTTCTCAACATTGACGTATCCAAGAAAACCTACCTTGAGAACATAGTTGCCTTCTGAAATTTCTTTCAAAGCAAACTTACCGTCAATGTCACTCACTACTCCAATAGAAGAATTTTTGATTACCACCGTCGCTCCTGGCAATGGTGCACCATTTTCGTCTTTAACCTGACCAGATATTGAGTATTGGGCATAGCCATAGCAGCATGCCACAATGCCCATAAGGGTCATTCCTAACTTTTTCATTTTTTACTTATTTTTATTTAACCATCTGGGAGAGGGGAATCTCCCGCCTCGGTTATCATACTCCCTACGCCGGCATTACCCGGATCAGGTTCTTGGGTATGATCTCAGCCTGATTTCCTCCGATGACTAGTATTTCGGAGGTTTAAGGCACCCCTGTTATTGTGGCAAAGCTACGTCAAAAATTTTCTCCGAAAAATCTCTTGATCGCCTGGGTGGCGTTTTCAGTCCTGATATCCTCAATTCCCGATATTATGGCATAGGGTAATTGATTATCAACTAAATATTTTTCATAGATCTCAAAGAAATACTTTCTCATCTTTGGGTGTTCGCGCTGAGGATCTGGTGTCCACATGATATCTATATTGGCTAGCAAATAAAAATCATATTTTCTAGTCGCCAATTCCTGTTCTATCCACTCATCAGTAGATCCATATTTGTGATCACTCCAAATTTTAATCACAATCAAATTGGTATCACAAAAAAGATATTTATCTGCGTATTCAGCCTTATCATCTTCCCAGGTCAACTGACCTTTTGCTATATAACCTAAATCTTCCCTTTCATAGGGTTTAAAAAGCCTGTCCAGATGGAATCTGGCATATTCAGGCACCCATTCTGTCTCAAAATTTCTTGCCAACTGCTGACACAATTCGCTCTTTCCTGTGGATTCCGGTCCTATTACTGCAATTCTTCTAAGCATTCTCTAATGATTTTTTCCAACTAAAATATCCCCAAATAGCCAGAACGGTAAAAAGTAAAAACTGCAAACTGAAATAATACAGCTCTTTGTAGAAATACAAAGGTGTGGCTATCAAATCTGTTATGATCCAGTATATCCAGTTTTCTAATTTCTTTTTGGCCATCAGCCACATACCTGTAATGGCTGTTGCCGTGGTGATGGCATCCAGATTAGGCACATCACTATCTGTAAAATCCAATCCAAATCTGATCAACAAAAAAGAAACACAAGTAATCGCCAAGGCAATGAGATGTTCCGACTTATTGCTTCTGGTCACGAGTACTTGAGGTTTGTCGGGATCTGCATGTGTCCAATAATACCATCCGTAAACACTCATCGCAAAATAATAAGCATTGATCCCTGATTCAGCGTATAATTTGGACTCCAAGGTGATATAGACTGCAATCACAACACTGACTATGCCGGTTGGGTAAACCAAAATATTTTCTTGTTTAGAATACCAAACACTGGCTATCCCAAATATCACAGCTATTACTTCAAGCCATGAGGTTTGCAAAGCTTGAGAAAATAGTGCGTCAATAATTTCATTCATTACTAAAAAATTAATTTTTAAAGATTCGTTCGGTTTTTATAGCGAACTAGATAGTTTTGCACCGCAAATAATAACCGATTATTTGCATGAATCTCGACACGAACAAATTCCTTTTTGAAGCCCTCACATACGATGATGTGCTTCTTCTCCCAGGTTATTCAGAAATTCTTCCAAGAGACACTGACAGCTCCACTTTTATCACGCGCAATATTAAGTTGAATATTCCACTTGTATCAGCTGCAATGGACACTGTAACAGAATCTGCGCTTGCCATTGCTATGGCTCTGGAAGGTGGCATGGGGTTCATTCATAAGAACATGTCGATAGAGCAACAAGCCATTCAGGTAAGAAAGGTGAAAAGATCTCAAAGCGGCATGATCCTCGATCCAATAACCCTCGATGTAAATAGCACTGCAGGCGATGCGGAAAAAATAATGCGCGAGAATAAAATTGGTGGTATTCCTGTCATTGACAAAGACAAAAAATTCATCGGAATCATTACCAACCGAGACCTTCGCTTCCAAAAAGTGATGTCAAGACCGATCATCGAGATTATGACAAAAGAAAACCTCATCACAGCAGACTCTGAAGTTGGATTGGCAGAGGCAGAGGAAATTTTACAGGAATTTAAGATTGAAAAACTACCAATCGTTGATAAATCAGGCAAACTCACAGGCTTGATCACATATAAAGATATTCTGAAGAATAAAGACCGCCCTAATGCATGTAAGGATGAATATGGCCGATTACGCGTAGGAGCAGCTGTCGGTGTGACTCCAGATATGATCGACAGAATTGAAGCATTAAAAAATGCCGGGGTGGATGTGGTAAGTATTGATACGGCTCACGGACATTCCAAAGGTGTGATTGATGCTGCTAAGAATGTGAAAAAACATTTCCCTGATATTGATCTTGTTGTTGGAAACATCGCGACATATGAAGCGGCAGAAGCTTTGGCAGAAGCTGGTGCGGATGCAATAAAAGTCGGTGTAGGACCTGGTAGTATTTGCACTACTCGTATTGTTGCTGGTGTAGGCATGCCTCAACTTTCCGCAGTATATGAAGCTTCCAAGGCGGTGAGAAAAAAGAACATTCCAATTATTGCAGACGGAGGGATCAGATTTTCCGGAGACATTGTAAAAGCTTTGGCTGGTGGTGCAAGTAGCATAATGATTGGATCATTGCTTGCAGGAACTGAAGAAGCTCCAGGTGAAATGATCATTTTTGAAGGAAGAAAATTCAAAACATACAGAGGTATGGGTTCGGTAGAAGCCATGGAGCATGGATCAAAGGATCGCTATTTTCAAGATGCTGAAGACGACATTAAAAAACTGGTACCAGAAGGTATAGTGGGTCGCGTACCTTATAAAGGCATGGTGTCAGAAGTACTGTATCAGCTGACTGGTGGATTGAAAGCCGGAATGGGATATTGCGGTGCAGCAACAATCAATGAATTGCATGATGCAAAATTTGTGAAAATTTCTGCCGCAGGTTTTGCTGAAAGCCATCCACATGATATCACCATCACTAGGGAAGCACCAAATTATAGTCGTTAAACATAATTTCTAATCAAAACACTAAAGCCATCCCACCTCAGGTGTGATGGCTTTTTTATTCGGGTAGAGCCACCTATTTTTGTCGTCCTTCAATGTTGTCAGATAAACTCAAAATACGGTTAAGCTTTTTCCTGGGACTTTTGTCCTGGCTGCTATTCCTATTTTTCGATCTTTATCTGTTATTCATTGAAACATATCAGCTCAAGGTACATTTGTCAGGCATTTTGCCGCAAATCTTCTTCACTGGATTTATAATAAGCACATTTTTTTACTTTAGATACCAAATCTCAAAAGCCGACAGTATCAATTTCATAGACTTATTGTGGCGTGTGTTCATAACCGGATTGATCACCACAATCGGTTCCTTAGGTGTAAGGCTATTCTTTTCGGTTTTTGCAAATAGCAGCATCAGCCAAAACCCAATGACGATAAACTTTTTTTATCACGTCTTGGCCGGACTCGTGGTGGTTTTTATGATATCTACTTTTGTGGTTTGGAAGCGACTAATCCTTTACCAGAAATCAAAAAACCTTATTCAGCTATGGTCATTTTTTGAATACTTCCTTCTCGCTAGTCTTCTTTTCGACCTTTTAGGTAATAAAATATTAAGTGTAAACTTCAATGTTGCTCTGGTTTTTCTATCCGGTTTTTCATTGATTCTTTCGTTCAATTTAAAGTGGATTGCCTATTTGAATTTTAAACAGAAATGGAAAAGCATCCTGTTTATCATTCTATCGGGTATATATGTGTATAACTTTCTTTTGACCTTAGATAATTTCTCCTCAACTGGTCAACTCACAATGGATTTGCTCAATAGAGTGGCCATTGTTGCACTCTTCATTTTCATTATATTTTATTCTATCGTTTCCATTCTCGTCACTTTATTCAATCTTCCTACTTCCTCGGTTTTCGAAAAGAAACTTCAGGAAGCAATGGATTTTCAGAAATTGAGTCATACAAATCGCGGTGGCTCTTCAGTTGAGGAAACTTCAGAATTACTTTTGGAAAGTAGCATGAGTGCCGTATTCGCGGATGCCGCCTGGCTTCATCTAAAAGATGAAAAGCCATTATTGATTTGCCGAGGAATTGATGAACTGAAAGTCAAGGATGTTACCGATAAAATACTTTCAGAATATACCAGAGATGTTGTTCTTTTAAGAGGACATGAAGAAGTGAATACTGGGAAAGTGATCAGTGCAGTTTCGCATCCGGATTTCAAATCAATGATCGCTCTTCCAATTTTTGTGAAAGGAGAGCAGGTGGGTGTTTTGGCATTGCTTCAGGAAGTTGGCGATGCGTTCAATAGGGAAATGGTCGATATCATTGTCACATTCGTAAATCAGGCCAGCATTTCCATTGAAAACACAAAACTGATCAATGAAGCAATAGAAAATGAACGCTACAAAGAACAGTTGAACATTGCTAAAAATGTCCAGAAAAGCTTGCTTCCTACTGTTTTGAAGCACAATTCATCTTTCGACATCATCGCTTACAGTGTGGCTGCTGATGAAGTAGGTGGCGACTATTATGATATTTTAGAACCCGAAGAAGACATATTCAGCTTGATTATAGCTGACGTTTCTGGTAAAGGCACATCGGCTGCTTTCAACATGGCCCAAATGAAAGGCATCTTTCATAGTTTGGCAATTCAAAAAGATTCTGCCTTGAAATTTATCACTCAGGCCAATAAAGCACTAAGTCAATGCCTTGAAAAATCTTCATTTATTACGGCTTCCTTTTTCAAGATCAACACCAACCAAAAAACCATTTGTTATAGCCGAGCAGGCCATTGTCCAGCTATTTTTCATTCAGCGCAAAGCAAAAAAGTGTGTTATCTGGAAAGTGAAGGTTTAGGTCTTGGCATCCTTAGAAACTCTGAGTTCAATCAATACGTTGAAGAGAAAACAATCACGTATCAGCCTGGAGACCTATTGTTACTTTATACCGATGGTATTACGGAGGCAAAAAACAAAAGTGGCGATCAATATGGAACCAAAGGTTTAGAAACATCACTTCTACGACATATTGACAAACCGCTCGAACAAATTCGACTTGGGTTGATTAAAGACTTGCAGCTTTATTTAAATGGAGAAAAATTAGATGACGACTATACCATTACAGTTGTTAAATTTTATGAATAGATCATGGTAGAGATTAATACATCAATAGAAAGTGAAATTCAGGTAATTTCTGTTTCAGGAGAAATTGACGCCAGCTCCTCAATAGAGCTCGACAATGCATTAAAAAATGCTGCTGCTGCCACAAACAGTATTCTTGTTGACCTTACAGATCTGGAATACATTTCTTCGGCAGGTTTAGGTGTTTTTATATCCTATCTGGATGAATTGAAATCCAACAATATCCAATTGGTTTTGTGTGGAATGAAAACAAAAGTGTATGAAGTGTTCCAAATTTTAGGACTTCAAAATTTAATTGAGATCAAAGCAAGCAAAGTAGAAGGAATCGATTTTTTGAATGAAAAATAAGCTGACCATATCGTGTAGCAAGAACAATCTGTTGAAGATTCGTCAATTTGTAAGTGATGTACTAATCACTTACAACATTGAGGAACTAGAGGTTCATAAGCTCGTGCTTGCGGTAGATGAAGTTTGTGCCAACCTGATCATTCATTCCAACAATTGTAATCCCGATCATAAAATCGCCGTTCAAATTGATCACCCTTCTGCGACAAGCCTGGTTTTCACAATTAAAGACACAGGCATAAGTTTTAATTATCTGGCATATCAAGAGCCAACAATAGAAGATATTATTTCATCCAAAAGAAAAGGGGGAGTGGGTCTGATTTTGGTAAAAAGAATTATGGATGAAGTTGAGTTTTCAAAGGAGAAGAATTGCAATATTTGCAGACTGACCAAGAAAATTGGATCATGAGATTTTACATCCTGATAATATTGATCGCTTCCTTCGGTTGCGAATTTTTCAAACCAAAAGAAACACTACTCGAATCACCCATAGCCAGGGTGAGTGATCAGTATCTCTATTCCTCTGACCTTGATGGTCTTTTCCCAAACAATGCCTCAGATTCCGATAGTGCAAAGCTTGCCGAAAAATACGTTGATGACTGGATCAACAAACAATTGATGATCGCGAATTCAACACAAAACATCACTGTAAGTGAAGCAGAAATCGAGCGTAAAGTGCTAGACTACAGGTATGCATTGATCGTGCATTCATTTGTGAAGCAATACATAGATCAACACATTGATTATTCAGTATCTGATGAAGAAGTACAGAAATATTATGAAGAAAAATCAGATAATTTCCTGCTAAAGCAAAATCTGATGAAATGTGTGTTTGTGCAAATTCCAAAGACAGCACCTAATCTGAGTAGGTTTCGCAGGGATTTTAAGAGTTTCCCTGAAAAAAATGAAGAAGAGGTCTTGTCATATATTTCTCAATTTGCATCAAAATCGTTTCTTGAGGATTCTGTTTGGGTTATTTTTGACGAAGTGATGTTGGGGACACCTCTGGAAGGGATAAAAGACAAAAAACAATTTCTGGAAAAAAACATGTCATCTGAAACTTCAAATGACAATAATACCTATTTCCTAAAGGTTTATGAATTCAAAGGGGCGGATGAAATCTCACCTCTTGAATTTATTAAGGAGGATATAAAAAACATCATAATTAATAAGCGGAAGATTACGTTAAAAAAGAAATTAGAAGAAAAAATCTATGAAGAAGCGGAACAACAAGGCCTGTTTGAGGTTTATCGCAATTAATTTCATTCTGGCTTTGATAAGTTTCGGATCGGTCTTTGGGCAGCAAGATCAATCTGTCAACATTGATAAAATAATCGCCAAGGTAGATGACTATATCATTTTAAAATCCGATTTAGAAAAAGCGTATCTAGACTACCTTTCAAGAGGAGAATTTAGAAGTCCTAATGCTAAATGCTTCATTCTTCAACAACTGGTTCAGGAAAAGATGTTTCTAGCACAAGCCGTGATAGATTCGGTGGAAGTGGAAGATGTAATGGTACAATCCCAACTAAACAGCAGGATGGAAGCCGTTTTGGCACGAGTTGGCTCTCCCGAAGAATTGGAAAAATTTTACGGCAAAACTTTGGAACAACTTCAGGAGGAGCTTTTTGATGACATCAAACAACAAATGATCATCCAGAAAATGCAACAAGAAATCGTTTCTGATCTAAAGGTATCCCCATCAGAAGTGAAAAAGTTTTTTAACAAAATACCTGCTGATTCTCTTCCTTATTTTTCTACTGAGGTAGAAGTTTCCCAGATTGTAATCCAGCCAAAAGCAGGCAAGGATCAAAAAAACAAAGTAAAAAAACAGATGTATGAAATTCGTGGCAGAATCATGTCTGGTGAACCATTTGAGCAACTTGCGAGACAATATTCTGAAGATCCTGGATCTGCTGCGCAAGGCGGTCAACTGCCATTTTACAGTCGTGGTGATCTTGCACCAGAATTTGAAGCATCAGCCATGACCCTAGCTGCTGGTGAGCTCTCAGATCCCGTGGAAACACAATTTGGATATCATTTGATTGAATTGCAGGAAAAAAGAGGAAATACCTTTCGTACGAGACATATACTGATCTCCCCACAGCCATCACAAAGGGATGTCGACAAAGCTGAGAAATATTTAGACAGCCTTAGAACAGCTATATTGCTTGATAGCATATCATTTCAACAGGCGGCAAAAGATTATAGCGATGATCAAAACACATCTTCAAGCGGAGGGTTTTTTATTGACCCGAATGGATCAACACGTGTTTCAGTAGAACAGCTGGATCCAACCATCTTTTTCACCTTAGACACAATGCAAATTGGAAATATCACGCGACCAGAAAAGTTTCAGCAGGCTGATGGGTCTTATGCGTTTAGAATTTTATATTTCAAGGACAAGGTTCCTCCACATCAAGCGAGTGTCAAAGCGGACTACCAAAAAATTTCGGTTGCGACATTAAGTGATAAAAGAAACAGGATTTTACAAAAATATTTTGATGGCGCGAAAAACAATGTTTTCATCGAAGTTGATCCTGAATACAACAATTGCAATTTGATAGATTAGTCAAAAAATGGAAGATATTAAAAACGAAGTAGAAGCTGCAGACAAGCTTCATGAGTCATTTTTAGCGCTCGAAAAAGAAATAGGAAAGACCGTAATTGGTCAGAAGGAGGTTGTTCGACTATTAATCACGTCTATATTTTGTGGTGGTCATTCACTATTAGTTGGTGTGCCCGGGCTTGCTAAAACACTCCTAATTCATACCATGTCCAATTGTCTGGGTTTGGATTTTAACCGCATTCAATTTACGCCTGACCTGATGCCAAGTGATGTGCTCGGAGCAGAAACGCTGGATCAGGAAAGAAATTTTCGTTTCATAAAAGGCCCTATTTTTTCAAATGTGATTCTTGCCGATGAAATCAACCGAACCCCTCCAAAGACACAGTCAGCTTTGCTGGAAGCCATGCAGGAAGGTTCAGTAACTATCAGTGGTCAACACCATAAGCTTGACAAACCATTTTTTGTGTTGGCCACTCAAAACCCAATTGAGCAAGAGGGTACGTATCCACTTCCAGAAGCACAGCTCGATCGATTTATGTTTATGATCAAGTTGAATTATCCTTCTATTTCAGAAGAATTAGATATCGTGAAACAAACGACTTCTAACCTGACTCAGGAACCACAAAAAATAATCTCTAAAAATGAAATTTTAGATTTTCAAAAACTTGTCAGAACTGTACCTGTTACTGACAATGTTTACGAATATGCTGTAAATCTTGTGCATAAAACGCGACCTGATAGCCCTATTGCCCCTCAAGAAACCAAAGACTACATTGAATGGGGTGCTGGCCCTCGAGCCAGCCAGTATTTGATTCTTGGAGCAAAATGCAATGCATTACTAAAAGGCAAGTATTCTCCTGACATAGAAGATGTAAAAGCTGTAGCCAAAGCTGTACTTTGTCACAGAATCGTAAGAAATTTCAGAGCTGAAGCTGACGGAAAGACAGAAGAAATCATCATTGATTCCCTGCTTTAATCTTTAGAATTGCTTTAAGAATCTCACGTCATTTTCCGAAAACAAACGAATATCATCTATTTGATATTTGAGCATAGCCATGCGCTCTATTCCCATACCAAAGGCAAATCCGCTATAAACTTTGGGATCAATTCCGCAGCTTTCTAGCACGTTTGGATCCACCATGCCCGATCCGCCAATTTCTACCCAACCAGAATACTTACATATTTTACAGCCATCACCCTGACAGATAAAACAACTGATGTCAATCTCAGCTGAAGGTTCTGTGAACGGAAAATAAGATGGTCGAAAGCGAATCTTTGTTTGAGGCCCAAAAAATTCTTTGGCGAAATGATACAGGGTTTGCTTCAAATCCTTGAAACTTACATCCTTATCTACATACAATCCCTCTACTTGATTGAAAAAACAATGCGCTCGGGCAGAAATAGCCTCATTGCGATAAACTCTACCTGGCATAATAGATCTGAATGGGGGTTTTGCGTTTTCCATCAGTCTGATTTGCACATTGGATGTATGGGTTCTTAATAACACGTCAGGATTTTTCTCAACAAAATACGTGTCCTGCATTTCACGCGCTGGATGATTCTCTGGAAAATTGAGCGCAGTAAAATTGTGCCAATCATCTTCTATTTCAGGACCTTCGGCCACACTGAAACCTTGCCTTTCGAATATTTGGATGATTCTGTTTTTGACCTGACTGAGCGGATGAATAGAACCTACAGTATCTAAAGCAGGTAACGTAAGGTCAATATTATGATGATCCTTATCGCTGTGAGAAGCATTGACCTCTTCGATTAATTCATTAAACTTTTGTTGTGCTTCATTTTTAAAAACATTCAGAGCAGCGCCAACTTCCTTTTTCAGCTCGTTAGGCACCTTTTTGAATTCGTCAAATAAATCAGAAATAACACCCTTTTTACTGATGAATTTTAATCTAAATTCTTCAAGTTCATGTTTGGTGCGTGCAGAGGCATTATTTAATTCGGCTCTTAAATTTTCAATCTTATCATTCATATCCTACCAGTAAGGGCACAAAAGTAATAAGATAATTGCTTAAGCCGATTTTGAAATGTAAAGTGATTTCGGAGGTTTTACTTTTGAGCTCAATCCAAGATATTTCTTGCGTCGACCCATCAAGTCAATTGTTGCACCAAAACAAACGGCTATTAACAATTGAATAAGTATAAGCATTCCATTTCCTAAAACATTGTTTAGTAGAAATGAAATCGAGATAATTACCACATTCAATGCTATTAGAGCCAATGAGGCACGAGAATGATTGATTCCCAGTTTCAATAGAGCATGATGTATGTGATTGCGATCTGGAGCAAGTGGCGATTTTCCGTTGTAAAATCTTATGATAAATACTCTAAAAGTATCGTATATAGGAACAATTAACGCAGCAACGCCTAAAGCTACTGGAGAGGTAATTTGAATGTTTAGCGGCACTTCAGTTGATGTCACATGATTGATCATCACAATTGTCAATACTGAAGTGATAAATCCGAGCAACATGGAGCCCGTATCACCCATAAAAACCTTGGATGGATACCAGTTGAAAAACAAAAATGCTATTAATGAACCTGATACTGATAGGCAAATAACCGCAAGCGACATATCTCCAAGTTCAAGAAATATCCAACCTAAAACACTCAATATTAAAACTCCAAGTGAACCAGCAAGACCATCGATCCCGTCAATCAAGTTGAACGAGTTGGTGAGCGCCACAATCATAAAAACGGACAGAATTCCTGCGACACCTACAGGCAAATCAAATATTCCTAATATGCCATAAAGCCCGGTTAATTGTATTTCAGAAAAATAAACCACAAGTACAGCTGATAAAATCTGAACAGCCAATTTGTGTTTTGCTTGTAAACTTGAGACATCATCCCTTATTCCCAAAATAAAAATCAATACGATACCTCCAAGAAAATATTTTAATTCGGCCAATTCACTAAAAGAAATAGAAATCATCATAGAAAGTATAAACCCTATGAAAATACCTATTCCACCAAGAGAAGGTGTGCTAACACTGTGAATTTTACGTCTATCCGGAGCATCCAATAGATCAATTGACCTTGAAACCTTAATGATAATAGGTAGGAGAATGAATGTTAATAAGAAAGCAATGATGACTGCCAGAAACAATAACATAGACGGTATTTTTTCAGAAAACTAAATTATAACATTTTTTAGATTAAATATTACTATTTCGTTTGATGCAGGATTTTACAAGACGAGACGCATGATTTAGTCGTTGACCAAAAAAGAACACGATTTGAATCAAAGATAGACCATCGATTGCATTAAGATCAGTTGATTATCATTTGAATTCCTGTCACAAAGTTTTGTGGATGTTGTATTTTTGTTTTGTGGGTAAAGAAAATAAATACGATGATAGAAAGAAGCTTGTAAAAGTTTTTTTGATCCGGTGTGGCATTGCTTATGTGCTTTGGTTGATTGCCTTTTATGGATATATCCAGCCAGACGGTCGTCTCAATGAATTTTTAACCCAGCAAGTGATCGATGGAACTGTGATTGGTTTGGATTTATTTGGCTATGACACACATGGTGAAGGAGATCTGGTTTACATAGATAATCAACCCGTAGTGTTGGTAGCCGATGCTTGTAACGGACTTGAATTATTTGCCCTATATACTGGCTTCCTATTATGCTTCCCTGGCCGATGGGTTTATAAAGCCGTTTTCATTCCGGCAGGAATAGGTATAATCTTCCTGGTGAATGTCCTACGTGAGATCGTCCTTTCTTTAAACTATAAATTCTTTCAGGAAACATTCGAATTCAACCATAAATACACCTATGTATTTGTAGTCTATATCGTCGTTTTCCTTATCTGGAGATTTTGGTTGAAACGTTATTCTGTGATTGGGAATGCTTAAAAACATCTCTTCCAAAACGCTTTCAACAATTGTGCTGATACTGATCATTGTTTATGGCTTTTTCAGAATCAAAGTCAGAATATTTTTCGCAGATTCATTATCTGATCTATTAAATCTAATTGGAATAGATCCTTCATTAATTATCTCAAAACTCAGTGATTTTGCTGAATCTCCTGAGAAAATTCATGGAATATTGGGATGGATCATTTATTACCCAACCTATTTCTTATTACACATCACTTTCATTTTTCTCTTATTCAGGAATCAGATCAAAGTAAGAAACTATTTGATGCTAGGATTAACTGTTTTGATTTTTCTGCTTGTCGCATTCAGTCTCATTGGTAAATTGACTGATATTAATCTGCTTTATCAGGTTTCTTACGATGCTTTCCAAAAGTTATTTGGTTTGCCTTTTATCCTCTTATTCATTGAAGGGGGTAGAATTCTTTATAAAGATGTGATGGGGAATCAAAATACAGATCTTAATCAATAAGCATTTTCATTGTCTCTCAGTATTGAAACAATTGTGAGCACGATAATCTTAAAATCTAAGATTAGCGACCAGTTTTTAACATAAAAACGATCTAATCTAACCCTGCCGCTCATATCACTAAACTCAGATGTCTCACCTCGAAATCCTTTTGCTTGGGCCAATCCGGTAATCCCAGGTTTAACCGCATGCCTTTGCCAAAATTTCTCTATGCTGGGCTGAAACGTTTCATTTAATTTAATTGGATGTGGTCTTGGGCCTACAACTGACATATCACCCAAAAAAACATTGATAAATTGAGGGATTTCATCAATACTTGTTCTTCGTAATATCGCGCCCATTTTGGTAATCCTGACATCACCTTTGGTTGCCTGCTTTTCATCAGATTCATCATTAACAACCATCGTTCGAAATTTCCAACATAAGAACGGTTTATTACCCCTTCCATGTCTCAACTGTTTAAAAAAAACAGGCCCTTTTGATTCCATCTTAATAAATAATCCAACTATAGGAATGAGCCATGATAACACAAATACCATGAACAAACCTGAAAAAAGCACATCAAAAAGACGCTTGGTCATTTGATTAATCTTATTATCAAGCGGAATGGCATTCACATTTAATACCGGAATAGGCCCATAATTTTGAACTGAAAGGTTTTGGTTTCCAAGTCGGGAAAATTGAGAGATAATTTTAACCTTAATCAAATTGCTCTCTGCAAAATTAATCAGGTCATTGACACGTGTTTCGTTAAGTTTATTCAAAACACAGAACATGATATCTACATTATTGATCTCAGCGTATTCCTCAACTTCGTTTGTGGCTCCTAACTTATCTTCACATTCATCATCATCAAAAACACCAACAAGGTTATATCCCAATCCTTTGTTGTTTTTGATGAAATAGATCATTTCTTGAGCCATATCACCATAACCAACAACAACAACATTTCTTACATTGAATCCTTTAGATCTGTAATATCTTATAAAATAATGCCACAAGGAGCGCCAAAAAATAAGCGCAATTGTGAAGATGAAATAAGTGTAAAATAAATGCTGTCTGGAATAATAGAACGGTTTTGTTGCAAACCATATAGCAAAAACTACAGCCAGGTTGATGACCAAAGCGGTCAATACTTTATTTAAATGATCAAGTAACCTTTGTTCCCGATGTATTTCGTGTAATCCTGCAGAGAAGAATACCAGAACCCAAAGGCCATTTAACAAGATTTGCAAGGAATAATAAGCATCATCCACAATTAATAATGCTCCAAATCGAAATTGATTGGCTATAAATACTCCTAAGTTCAGGCAAATGAGATCTGCCAGAAGAAAGAGGATCGGAAAATATGTAGAATATCTACGTGAAGCCACGCCTGAATTTTCGTCAAAAATAGGTATTAATTACCAATTATTTTTGTCTACGGTGCCATACACTAATTCAATCCCTTGAGCCAAGTTAATTTTTGGTTTCCATCCCATTTCTTGAATTCTTGAACTATCCATTAGCTTTCTTGGCGTGCCATCAGGTTTTTCGACATTGAAGACAATCTCTCCGGTAAAACCTACGATTTCCCTAACCATTAGAGCCAATTCCTTAATGGTCAAGTCTTCACCAAATCCGACGTTTATGGTCTGCCCCTCACTATAATTATTCATTAAAAATACGCAAGCATCTGCTAAATCATCAACGTGCAAAAACTCACGTAGTGGAGTCCCAGTACCCCAAATTTCTACTTGCTTGTCGCCCTTTAATTTAGCGGAATGAAATTTTCTAATCAAAGCAGGAAGAACATGAGAATTGCTGAGATCATAATTATCATTTGGCCCATATAGATTAGTAGGCATGGCACTGATGAAATCAGCCCCATATTGATCTCTATATGTCTCACAAAGTTTTACCCCCGCAATTTTGGCAATGGCGTAGGGTTCATTTGACTGTTCTAACGAACCAGTTAATAGGCTTTCTTCTTTAATTGGCTGTTCGGCGAATTTGGGGTAAATACAAGAACTCCCAAGAAAAAGTAATTTTTTTACCTTGTTTAAATAGGCATGATGGATCACATTCGATTCAATCATTAAATTTTCATAAAGAAATTCTCCTCGATAGGTATTATTGGCATGAATCCCACCAACTTTAGCAGCAGCTAAAAAAACGTATTCAGGATTTTCCGATTCGAAGAACAACCTAACTTGATCCTGATTGACAAGATTCAATTCGGATGATGTTTTGTAAATCAAATTATTAAATCCTTCATGCTCAAGCTTGCGAACAATAGCTGACCCTACCATTCCCCTATGTCCAGCAATATATATTTTTGAACTCTTATCCATTTAAAATGTATTTGTAAATTTATATGTCAGAGGTTATTCAGCTTGTTTAAGGATTTCGTGCCCTCCTTCTAGTAAATATTTATCTTTTTCAAAGAGCTTCAAGTCTGAATCCATCATTTCATTGATTAATCTTTTCAGATCATATTCAGGATACCACCCCATTTTTTTATTGGCTTTTGATGGGTCACCAATCAAAAGATCTACTTCAGTTGGTCGGAAATATTTGGGATCTATTTTAACAACTTCCTGACCTTTTTTGAACGAATATTCAGGATTAGAAGAAGATTTCACAGAAATTACCTCGTTTACTCCCTCGCCCTCAGACTGTAATTCCACCCCAACAAACTGAAAGGCCATTTTGATAAAGTCTCGAATGGTCGTAGTTATACCTGTAGCTAACACATAATCTTCTGGCTTATCCTGCTGAAGCATTAACCACATGCCCCTTACGTAATCTTTGGCATGACCCCAATCTCTTCTTGAATCTATATTGCCCATATAGACTGTTTCCTGAAGACCCATAGCCATCTTTGCTACTGCCCGAGTTATCTTTCGTGTTACAAAAGTTTCTCCTCGTAATGGGGATTCGTGATTGAACAAGATACCATTACAAGCATACATATTATATGCTTCCCTATAATTCACAGTAATCCAATATGCATACATTTTAGCTACTGCATAAGGAGACCTGGGATAAAATGGAGTGTTTTCCTTTTGAGGTATTTCCTGAACCAACCCATATAATTCTGAAGTGGAAGCTTGATAGATTTTTGTCTTTTCAGTAAGCCCTAAAAGTCTTACTGCTTCCAACAATCGTAAGGTACCAACGCCATCTACATTTGCGACATACTCCGGTGTATCAAAACTCACCCGCACATGCGACATGGCGCCCAAATTATAGATCTCATCAGGTTGGATTTCCTGTATCAGGCGAGTCAAATTCATTGAATCTGTCAAATCCCCATAGTGCAAAAATAACCTGGTGTTTTCTTTATGAGGATCCTGATATAAGTGATCTATTCTAGCCGTGTTAAACAAAGAAGATCTTCTTTTTATTCCATGTACTTCATAACCCTTTTCGAGTAGAAGTTCTGCCAAATAGGCTCCATCCTGCCCAGTAATTCCTGTTACGAGCGCTTTTTTCATAATCAAGGTATTGTTTTTTAATTCACAAAATTGCACATATATCTATTAGCAATTTTTTCTAGCGATTTGATTCTGCTTTGTTCCAAGTGCTTACCCTTTTTCCGAAGACAGATGACATCATACCCGAGAAAGAAAATACATGAACTTGAACCGCATGGTGAAGAGTTATTATGAGTTTACTTTTTAACTTCAACTTAATTAATACTTCAACACCAAAAATTACAAGTAAACCTAAACCTGCAAATAAAGCTAATATTTGGTAACTCTGGAAAGAATATAAAGCAGAGAGAATAATACATGTCACTAGAGATAGTATAAGTAAATACAAACCTGACCATCTTAGAATTTTACGAACCATTATTTGGATTTTAGTTAAAAAGTTCAATTCAGACCACAAATATTTAATACAATTCATCTGTCTATTACCCATTCTTTTCTTTCTTGACATTTCCTCATTTTCATCAAGTACAGCTAATTCTATTCCTTTTGATTCGTATGAAAACCCTACGGCAACCCCTCTTCCACATAGACGAAGAGGTGCTTCTAAATCATTGGGAACAAATGTTGGTAAAAATTTGAAATACTTTGAAAGCATAGCAAAATTTCCGCCATTTACGACTATACATCTTCCAATTTTAGCTTCATGCCTTCTTATCCACTCTTCATATTTCCAGTACAAACCTTCTGATTTTGCACTTTCAGTTTTTTCATCAAAATACTGCATTGATCCACCCACCAATCCATATCCTACAGATAATTTTTCATATAAAAATTGGAATGAATCAGGTTCAAACATGGTATTACCATCTGAAAAAAAAAGTATATCATTTGATTTTGGCTTAATAAATTCTATAGCCTTATTGATGGAGTCATTTTTCCCTTTTCTATACCCTTTATTTATTACCTTCATTTGATTTGGAAATTGTTTGTAATTCTCAAATACCAACTCTTCGGTTCCATCATCTGATTCATCAAGGACAATAACTGTCACTATTTTATGAGGACTAATTATTTTCAATGAATTTAGTATTTTATCTTTTGCCACTTCTCTTTCATTATACATGGGTATAATGTGATAAACCACAGTATTCTCATCAAAAATTATTTTTTTATTTAATTGTCTCTTTGGAAGAAGTCCCAAAACCAACGGATATCCCAGGTAAACTACAAATACCGTTATTAAGATAAAACATATAATGAAAAGGAGTATTAAATCAATCATCAGTGATTTTTTTATATAGCTCTCGGTGTGCTTGCCTAAAACTAGCAACTGAGTCGGATGGCAACTCTTCAAAAATAACCTTTTTCATTCTGTCAAAATTTGCTTGATCAAGAGCAAAACTGATTTGAGTCATTAAATCTTTGGAATCTTGTGGTTTAAACAATAACCCGTTATTCCGATGATCAATAAATTCACTAAAAATACCCATATCTGGTGCAATGATAATTTTTCCATAACTTTTTGCCAGATACAATAACCCGCTTGTATCTATTTTCAGATATGGCAAAACTACAATACCACAAGTGTTAAATAAATCTTGTGTTTCCTCATTCGAGATATATTCAGTTCGCCAGATTATCCTCTTATCACTTTTAGTACTGTCAATGAGTTTAGATATGTCGTATTCCGGCTTTCCAGCAATTGTCAATGACCAGTTTTCATTATCGTCGAGTTGCCTCATGGCATCCATAAGAAGTTCTAAGCCTTTGTATGGTCTTATGTTACCAAAAAAAAGTAAATCATTAGATTTTGTTTTTTCAATTTCAATTTGGACGTTTTCAAAATAATGATTGATTATTTTAAGCTTTTTTGGTTTAAAGAATTTAGTGCTAAACTCCTTTAAGATGCCTTCCGTATGAAAAATTAGATGGTCAGATATTTTGTAGATATACCTATAAAAATAGTGATCATAAAAGCTAGGTTCGTGGGGAAGTAAATTGTGAACCGTACACACAAGTTTTACACCTTTAATTTTCAATAGTTTAAGAAATAAAAAATCCAAGGGACTCAACTTTAACCAATGAAAATGAAGAATTGCATTTTTTGAAACAACCCCAATTATTCTAATCCAACCCGCTAAATATAAATATAGTTTTTTTAAGCTTTCAGATTCTCGATACCCTCTAAACACATCTAGCTCAATTCCTTTGGGATAATGACTACATCTTGATGTAAAAACCTTATCACTTGGCCGCACAATATTTCCAACATACTTCGCAGTATTGGTTCGGCCATTTGGCTCGAAAAAAAAAATCTGCTTCATTTATTCCGATTTATTGTATCCCAAACTAATCTCCTTCTATTATACATGAAACTAAATATCAAGCAAATGATGCAAAATTAGCTCATAACTAGCATCATTTTACTTTTGTTATTTAGATTTTGTCGCCATTAATATAACATAATGTTTGATTTAAGTTATAAGCCTTTTTAAATCCATTTGAATGAACCCAATGATTATTTTACAATGGAAATTAAGATTGAGATTTGTTCAATTGTTTCTTGCAATAAAATGTTTAAAAATAAGCCTTACTTAAATTGCCTTCGGCAATAAAAACTACTGCAAAGCATAATTCTACACTATGTCGAAATCCACTATAGGAAAACTACTATTATGTACTTTTCTGGGTTTTACTATAACCTTTTATTTTTTTAAGAAGGATCAAGACATCATTCTCAATTTCGATTCTTTGGTGCCATCATTTTCTGAATTGAAATTAATAGGACATGAACTAATAGATTGGGATACTCAATCTGGAATAGACGGGAGCAATTGTATTAAAGTTCAATATATAGGCAATGATCATGGAAGTGAGAGAGTATTAAGTAATATATCACTCCCAAATCCAATGTATGAGGCAACCTTAAAATTTGCTATAAAGTTTGATGAGGGTTTTGATTTTGCAAAAGGAGGTAAAATACATGGACTTGGTCCAGATAATCCAATTCAAGGTGGTAATAAGGGCACTCCCGGAGGTTGGAGTCTCCGAATGTTATTTGAAGAAAATGGTTTTCTTTCCTCATATTTATATCATCAAAATAATTCAGGAAAATATGGAGACTGCATCAAGACAGATTCAATAATTTTCACTCCAGGAAAATATCACCATGTTTCTCTGTATATAAAATTGAACAATCCGGCCTCTGAAAAAAATGGAGAATTCGAGATTTGGGTAGATGAGAAAAAAAGACTTTCTGGATCGGGAATCCAATTCAGATCTGTGGAAGGAGACAGTACTTTAATAAATAACTTCCTCTTTTCCACATTTCATGGAGGGAATTCACCCTCATATGCTCCTAAAGACACCTTGGGAAAATTTTCAACTGAGGTCGCTTGGTTTGATGAAATAGAAATAATACCTGTAAAAATTACTCGAGAATAAAATCCTAATCCCTAAGACATCTAATATAAGAGTATTGATACTCTACTGGACTAAGTTCACTCCACTTATCACTATTAGTTAATCTGTGATGTTTTTTAAGTTCCTTTCTGAAGTATTTTCTTATAACCAATAAAAAAGGCTTTATAAAGATAAAACAAACTCCTCTTTAATGTTGAGTCGGTAATTTGATTTTGTCTTTTAATCTCCGAAAGGTTTTCAAATTTTATTTTGATCCATTCTTCTAAGGAACTCTTATTCTCTTCGTACATTCTCAGGGCACCAATAGTTGAGTTAACCTTTTTGAAACACGTATTTTTCAAACACATTCGAAGGAAAAACTCGTAATCCATAGCAAATTGAATAGTCTCATCCAAGTAGCCAATTCTATCAAAAATATTTCGTTTCCAAAATGCCGATTGATTACTAATGTTCATGTTGGTAGTATACTTTATCCCCCAACTACAAAAAGGAGGATAGAAATAATTCTTAATTAATTTGCCTTCTCTATCTATGTTTTGCTTATCTCCAAAATATACATCGCACTTTCCTTTTGTTCTAGAATATGAATGGGCTATGGCGTTAAATGATCCTGGGTAATAAATATCATCACTATTCATCCATGCAACTAGATCACCTGTAGCCATTTTAAATCCCTTGTTAATCGCATGAGTTTGACCTTCATCTTTCTCCGAAACCCAGTATGTCAATCGACTCTCATATTTCTTGATAATTTCAATTGAATTATCTGTAGAGCCCCCATCAATAATAATGTATTCCAGATTATCATAATTTTGACTTAAAACAGATAAAATTGTTTCCTCCAAGAACAGACCTTGATTATATGATGGAGTAATTATGGATATTCTAGGTCGCATTAATTGATTTGATTTTAGGATAATTAATTGTGACAATCATTAAGAATGATAATATCAAAAAAGAAAAAGCCTTATCATATAATGGTTGAGAAAATAACATAGTAACAAAGAGACTCAGCCAAATACATGTGTAAGCAATATCAAAATTACGAATCCTAATTGCGACATAAATGTATGGAATCAAAAAAACGATCACCCCAACAATACCAATTTGAGCCATAGTCCCCAAAAAATTGATACCTAAATCCATTCCTGGCATACGATTATGAAAGCCTATCCCGGTAAGAGGATGTTTGGCAATGATATCTATAGCATTTAGCGTATCTTCTAACCTGCTCAAACCTGATCTGTTATGAAATTTCCTAACTAGGCCAAATTGGCTTGTTGTTGTAAGTAAAAAGTAAAAAATACCCGAAATAAAAGGTAATCCCATTAAATAAAACAATGACTTTCGTTTAGATTTTTTATAAAATCTGATTGAAATAGTAAATAGAAACAATAAATATCCAGCTGTTGAAAAAGTGAAGACTAATGATGTTATCAGAATGGCCTTCATCAAAAGTGACCAATGAAATTTGTAAATATCAACCATCCAAAATGCGATGATAAGTACCATCTGGTATAATCCAGGTTCTCTCATAAAGCCAATCGCTCTAGGAAAAACTACTCCGCCAACCAACGCACCTGCGTCATAAACTGGAGAAAAAGGAAACATAATTGGCAATTTGTACACCCAATTTGTATGTGTTTCAAGATCTATAGTAAACAGAGAAATATAAATTTCTGATAATGCCAATAACATTGTAATGATATAGCTTATTCCAAATCCGCAACAAATAAATATCAAAACTTTTGCGATAGTTCTCCCTGTTATTTCTTGACCAATTAGATATGGGATATATCCAAATAATATCATGAAAAGAACTGTAACTGCACCTAAGTTATTTTCCAATCTTAAAAAAAATATATGAATCAAAACATATACGACAATTAGTATATATGAAAGAAAAAAAGGATTAACAATTCGAGATTTGATAATGGTAGGTCTCCATATGAGAATTGTAACCAAAAAATAAATAGCTATGCCAAGTAATAATATACCCCATTTCTGACCCAAAATGGCTGGCCTTAAATTACTGATGACTATAAAAAATATAGCAATTAGAGCTGAAAAATGAAGATATAATCCTTTGTTCATGCTTAAAAATCAAATGAACGGCACATGTTCATTTCCAAGCTGATAATTCAAATTATTGTTTCTTTCACCTATTTTTTTCGCAGGAATTCCGCCCATAATCGAGTATGGCTCTGTGTCTTTAGTAACTACTGAGCCTGCGGCTACTACAGTGCCTTTGCCAATCCTTACTCCTGGTAAAATTATAGATCTACAACTAAGCCAAGCATAATCTTCAATAATAACTTTCCCGCCTTTTGTTTCAAATGATTCACTTTGGGGATCATGCTGCAGTGTCCAAATCCATACGCCAGTACTCAGGTTGACATTACTTCCAATCTCTAAGTTCATTCTACCATCCAAAATACAATTATGGCCTATGATGGTGTTTGATCCTATAATAACTCGCCTTGGACTTCTAACTTCTAAACCTGAGTATATAACAGTGTCATATGGATATTTAAATTGAAGTAAATAAAACCCAATTCTTCTAATAGTATGTGTTGGTAAACTTGCGTTAATCCTCAAAAACAACATCCATAAACCTCTAATTACTACTTTCATTAAACTTTGTTCAAAATATCCTTGTACAATTCAATATATTTTGCTGCCTGTTGGTTAATTTCAAAATGATATATAACCTTTTTTCTTGCCTCTTCGGACAAAACATCTTTCTTATGTGAGTTCAAATACCATAATATACCTGATGCCAAATCCTCATGATCTTTAGGCTCAGCAATATACCCGTTAATCTTATGATCAATCATATCAGGAATCCCACCAACATTAAATGCAATAGTCGGACAACCACAAGCCATTGCCTCAATTACAGTATTTGGCAAATTATCTTGCAAAGAAGGGAGAATGAATAAATCGGATAATGCATAAATCTCACTCATTATATTTTGATCAATGACATCACCAAAATAAGTTACTTTTATTTCTAACTCATCCAGTTCAGTAGAACTATAAGCCCCAACTACGGCAACACAAAAATCAACAGTTGAAGTTCCCATTATATACCTAACCGCCTCTATTAAATAATGAAATCCTTTCCTCTTATCATTTGTGCCGTTGAATCCACTAAAAAGGCAAACCACTGATGCGGGACTAATTCCGTATTTATGACGTAAAACTGTTTTATCCATTGGTTGAAACTGGATGATATCAATTCCATTCGCAATAACTGTTGTATGTCTATCGCCTAACAAAATGCTTTTTCTGGAACAATTAGCAAGCCAATTGCTAGGTGAAACTATATGCAAATTTTTAATTTTATGGTAAGTTTTTCTTTTTCGCCTCCAAACCCATTTATCTAAAATCATATTTGATCTGTATTCTGGAGCTTCGTAATCCCCCACATAGTGTCTCGAATCAGAAAATGCCCACATATCATGGCATGTCCAAACAATTGGACATGTAATTTCAGAGAGCTGTTCAATAGAAATAAATCCATTATTAATCCAATGGATATGTACGATCTCAGGCTTAATTTCATTTATTCTTTTAATTATGCCACTTGAAATCCAAGACACACTCCGTGACCGATTTTTAAGAAAACGAAGTGGAAAATAATCAATTTTTGCTCGCACCCAATTCGGTAGTCCTTTAGAAAGTTTTTCAACTCCAGAATCATTCGATTTTTTAATGTCTACTAAGAATTCAATATTAATTTCAGATTCAAGTAATCCACGAAATAACCTGTACGCAGCAATTGCCGCTCCACCTACTACATCCCTAGTATTCAAAAAAAGAATTTTCAAATCACTTAAATTATATTATGTAACAATAGCCCAAATATAAATCCGCATTTCAATTCAAAATTGCAAATTCCCTGAAATCAAAAATCAATAAATATGTCTTTTTGATTGGCCAAACCTATCTCATTCAATTCTTAATTGCTTCCATAAATAATGAGTCGGGCTTCCTAATCTTATCATTAATCATTTCCAACCCGTAACTACCGAAATGAGCAATTTTGCTTATATCTGCTTTCATCACTTGAATTTCTGTAAAATTATGCTTTTCAAGCAATTTTTTTAATCGATATCGATCATACATTACCCTATGTATTTGTCCCGAATTTCTGAATAACCCTTCATTAAATGCCCGAACACCATTCTTGCCCAGAAAAATTCCAACAAACAGTTTTGACAAAATTAATTTAGATTTACGCACACCTTTGCTTAGCGTTTGGAATGATGAGACCATTTTATAGATGGTATGCAAGATATTTCTTTGCTGATTATCCTTTTTGATAGCCAGACCTTCAACTGATTCGTGTCCATTTCTTTCAATAATATATTGCCAATTTTTGGTATTAGTAATATTTTCATTCCAAATATCCAACATTTGTCCACCGCTTGATTCTCTTGTGGTTTGATCGTAGAGTTCGATTAAAGAATATTCATACTTAAAATCGGACTCTAAATTATTGCTTATCAACTGTTTTAAGGAATCCAAATAGTTTTTACAAATCACTTCTAAGTCTGGTACTACAATTCTAATGACCCCACCTTTTTTTAGTACACGAAACTGTTCCGATAGAAACAAATCGGCTTCATTCACACGTAAATGTTCTAAAACATGAGAGCTATAACACGCATCAACAGAATTAGATTCGAATGGTAAACCACTAGAAAGATCGTATTCAATTACTTCTGACGAATGTGCTTTGATATCTATGTTTACCCAGTCTTGATGATACGTTGAACCACAACCAATATTAAGTAAAAATGGAATTCTATTCGTTTGTAACAAAATTTAAATATTTAAATAAATACTTCTAATTTAGAATACATTGTGTCCTAGCGATTCTAAATATCAATTTAATAAAAGTGTAAACAATTATCAAATATCCTTGGCATATACCCCTTTCAATAAAAGATATAATCTTTTGAACGGCATTAAAGACCTGAGTTGGAAAATCAAATCAGAGTGAAGGTTATTGAAAATGATGGATGATAGAGTAGATGCAAAAAAATATGAGAAAAGAGTAGCCCATGCTGCTCCTAAACCACCATATGTTTTAATTAAAAACAAATTCAATATAATATTTGAAACCGCCCCAATTATTTGGGAATACATCTCATATTTTTGTTTCCCTTCAATAATCAACCATTTACTTCTTATCACAGCAAATGATATAAACAAACCAGACCAAACATGAACCCTAAATATCGCATGTGCTTCGTCGAATTTCGAACCAAACAAAGCTGATAAGACATCCCCAGAAAAAACTGAAAAGAAAACAATAAGTAAAATCATTACTGGAGTGATCACATCATATAATTGCTGGAATCGCATATTAAAAATATTCTGACCATGATCTTTATATTTTAACATGATAGGAAATATTGCAGTTACGATAATTACAGGAATGCTATATAATAATTCAGAAACCCTTACAGCGGCAGTATAAATACCTACTTCCTGGGTATCTATCATTAATCCTAACATTATGATGTCTATTTTCATATAAATCATCACCGTCATAGCTGAAAAGAGTAAAGGTATTGCGGGTTTAAGAAGATCTTTTAGATTATTTAAATTGAAATAGCCTAGTTCTACTAATCCGCCTTTTTTCCTGTAGAGATAGATAAGAACGGCTGAACGAATTAACCCTTCAAGAAAAAAAGCTAACGCCAAATAATAAATATCAAAGAAAAAGTAAATGATGACAATACGTAATAGACTATAAATAACAATAGAAAATAGTTTGGCCAGTACGGAGTATTTGAACACCTCCTTAAATTGAAACCATGCTTCAATCAAATCAAATGGTCTAAAAAACAATGTCCCCAATATGAAGTAAGATAGACCAACTATTATTTGATCTTCAACAACCGAAACCAGTAACAATATTGAAATTGGCGTCAATACCATAACAGCCAATATTCGTACTATTATTGCATTAGTTAATAACCCAAATTGATTGTATGAGTTGTTGTGAATTTTCTTAATTAAAATTGTTTCAAGCCCCAAGACTGAAATTGACTCAAGAACTATTGAAATAGTTATAATAAAATTAAGTTTACCAAATAAATCGGGTCCTAAAAATCGAGCCACTAAAACGCCTACAAGAACAGATAACCCTATTCGAATCAATTTTTCAAGTGATAACCAACTTCCATTTTGAATAAAAACAGATACCGGATTTTTAGCTCTTTGTTCTCTCACTTAAAGTTTATCAATTAGTGAGAATGCATTCGCAGCAAATATTTAGCAAAAATGACACCTAGAGCCATAAACAATCCCACTATTAAAGACATAACTAAAATTAGTAATCTCTTCGGTCCATTCTTTTCAGCAGGCACCATTGCTGGCTCTATGATTGTAAAAACTGGGGTGACTTCTTTGACTTTAATTTTAGCTTGTTCCAATTGAGAAGCAAGACCTTTGTATAGTTCAAATGACAAATTCAATTCATTTTGTAGCCTCTCCTGCTCAACTTGAATCAATGAACCATTGGAATTTCTATTCATATTTGTAAAAATTGCCATATCCATTTGGCAATTTTCATAGCGCTTTTTTACCTCATTGAATCGGTCTTCTATGAACTCCAAATCAGATTTGACCTTTTCGATTTTGTACCTTGTTGCATCTGATGAAAGTTCATCCACTATCATCTGCGTTAAAACGGCCGCAGCTTTCCTATCTGGCATTTTTACACTTATATATATAATGCCAGTTTCTTCATCCAGAAATACCATCTGCCTTTCTAAAAACATATTATATATGTCCCATTCCTGTTTCGATAGACTTAAAAAACTTGAGGAAGTATCCTTAATCGTTAAATCACCGAATGAAAATGATTTTATTATACCAGGCAAACCAATTGTATATTTTGTTAATAACCCAAGAGCGTTCGGCTTAAACAATTCGCTAAAAAAAGTCAATGTTGTGGTTGTGGTGTCATATTCTTGAAATTGTATTTTCGTATTGAGCAATTTCAATTGGAAAGGGACGCTTTTGACTATTTCAGGGTATAAAAGAGGAGAAAAGGAAGAAACCGAGTTGACATTCAAGTTAATACCAGCCAAGCCTGCCAAACTACTCAATCCTCCAAGAGAACTTAGATCTCTTTCACCTGATTCTGGAATTAATTTGCAAGTCGAAACATATTCATTCTTTGTTGTGAACGCATATACAATACCAATTAACAAAACGATTATTATAGTTTTGCCAATAAAATATTTTTGAGATTTAAATAATTTATATAATTCGACTAAATCTACGCGATCATCATTTGGATAGATATTTCTTTCCCCTGTGTTATGATCTTCATTCTTCATTTCAGCAACTTTAAAATTATTACTCAGAGATTTTAGAAATATTGGTAATAAATATCTTCGGTTATTTAGAATTAATAATCTGGAATACCACCCAACTCAAAGTGGTCAAGCCAGAAGTCAAACCAATTATCTCACCTGGTGTTAATTGCCGTTTCTCTCTTTTTTCAGGGATAATCAATTCTGCGCCTGGTTCTATTTGAGGGTAATGTTTAAACCACAAAAATGAACTAGTCTTTTGTGCTGTTCCATTTGCATAAACAATGTAGGATTTTCTCTTCTGCGCATTGTCAGAAAAACCACCAGCTTGAGAAACTAGTTTTGTAAATGAATATGACTTGTCATATCTGATGGTGCTTGGATATAACACCTGCCCTCGTACGCGAACCGTTTGAAATTGCCTTGGAACACTGATGACATCTCCTTCTTTTAAAATCAAATCAAACGCTGAACCAGGATTCTTTAAGATCTCATCAAGCTGGATGCCGATTGTTTCTTGCGATTTAAACGTTCTATTTTTTTCTCCGCCTATGGTGTCTCGTTCAAAAAGTTCTTGAAGTTCTTCTCGTCTTATTTTGGTAGCAACTTTGCTTTCACCCTCTGCAGTTGAATAATATTCAGTTCTTCGGATTAGAATAGCTCCTTTCACATAGGCATAATCAGTTACATTTCCGGCTCTCTTAAGTACATCTGAGATTCTTTCATTCTTATTTTGGATCACGTATTTTCCGGGAAATTGCACTTCACCTTCAATTTCAACTACGGCTTGTTTTTCATAGTAGGGTGATTTTCTTATCACCACCAAATCAAAGGGTTTTAATTCGAATTCAGAGGCTTCCGATGTTAGATCTAAAGTTTCGCTGATTGGGAAATTATAAATTTCTGAAGAAATATTCTCTCCCTGCGAATCATCCATTACTCTCCTCGCAACTTCTACAAAGGATTTGGCTGCAGATTCTTTAAACCCGCCAGCCAGATAAATCAAATTTTCGACAGTCATTCCCTTAACAAACGGGAAAGTTCCCGGCTTGATCACCTCGCCCTGAAGTGTCAATTTATATTGCTCTCTCAAATCGAATATGGATTGAAGTTTAACCAAATCCCCATTTTGTAATTCGATATCAAAGCCACCTGCAATTAATTCTGAAGGTTTAAATGCAATATTCGAAAGGGTCAGGTCTTTGTTTTCACGAATGATCAATGCTTGCTCCAAAAAGGCATCACCACGCAATCCATCGGCTAAAGCAACAAGCTCTGTTAGCATCATTTTCTCGGTCAATTCAAATTCTCCTGGATGATTTACTGCACCTTCTATGCGCACCCTGTTTTTGAATTGGTTTGAAATTACACCCACATCAATTCTGTCTCCATTTTTTAAAATCAATGAGCCAAATTCATCTGAGTTCACAGTTTTTACGGTTTTAGAATTTTCATCATTTCTCTCGAGTGAAATGCTCTTGGTATATGCGTCACTTGAAAAACCACCCGCATACGCCACCACATCAGCCAAGGTTTCATCAATGATCTCATAATATGCTGGTCTTTTGACTTCTCCTTCTATTGCAACTCTTGAAATATAAGGCTTCACCAACAACACATCCTGATCCTGCAATTGCACATTTTCACCTTCCCCATCAATCAAAAATTTATAGGCATCCATTTGACCTATTTTTTTACCTTGACGGAAAACAAAAATTTGTCTAAGAGAACCATTTTTTGAAGGCCCACCTGCTGTATAAAGGGCATTGAATGCTGTGGCAAATGAAGACAATTGGTAAGTTCCCGGGATTTTTACTTCACCCACTACATTCACTGAGATAGTTCTTATTTGTCCCAAGCTAACCTGAGCAAAAGTATTGTCTCCCAAAGTGCTGTAAATAGATTTGAGCTTGGACTTCAACTTGGTTTCTGCCTTTTCAATGGTCAGGCCATTTAAATAAACAGGACCAATGTTGGGTATAACTACTGAGCCTTCAGGTGAAATAGTTAGTTGGTAGGTTTGTTCGGATGCGCCCCAAACGTCAATTATTATTTGATCTCCAGGCCCGACGGCATAATTAGTAGGAGTAGGTATGGAAAGACTAGGTTCAAAAGTTAGGTTTGAGTTTTGGAAAAACGACATTCCAAAAATTGGAAGTTCCTCTTTTTTGACTGTATCAGCTGGGAAAATATCTTTGAACGGATCAAAAGCTGTTTCTTTATCCTCCAACACATCAGGGTTCTCTCTTAATCTTGAGATTTCGTTAGAAGAGGAGCCTCCTGAGCTTAGCTTTAATTTATTAATTCGCTGATTTAGTTTTGATATCTGAGTAGGCGACATTCCCCTTGCCTTTGCAAGAAGTTCCAGTTGCTGTTGTGAATAACCACTTTGCTCCGCCTTCTCCGCGAATTTAGAGATTTGCTCATCAGACAAATCATCTACATTGATGTTTTGTAGATTACTAGTACTCCCAAGGTTCTGACTCTGTCCGCTATATGAAAGGGCAAAAATGAGGGTTAAACCAAGTAAAAATGATGTTATTCTCATTGGAAATATTTAATCAGCCGCAAATATATAAGGTAATAACGTACTAAGCCTAAAATTGAGGTTATTGAATGATCTTGCCGGAGACAAGAAAATGGGGATTGAGCAAATTTGGTTTGTTATAAGCGACCGGCTCCTTTGTATCTTTTACACAAACCGTGCCCCCTGCTTCTTCTACAATTATCTGAGATGCTGCGGTATCCCATTCCATTGTGGGGGCATATCGGGGATACAAATCTGCTAACCCTTCGGCAACCATCAATAATTTTAAAGAGCTACCCTTAGATACAATTTCCGGAGTGTTGAGATTGGACATGAATTGCTCCGTCTCTTCATTCATGTGGGATCTGGAAGCGACTACTTTTAAACCTGTATCTGTATATTTCGCTTGATTGACGGCAATGCTATCCCCATTTCTAAATGCTCCTTTGCCTTTTGATGCCCAATAAAGATCATGAGTTACTGGCGTATAAACCACACCCAGCACCACCCTTTCATTTTGTATGAGTGCAATGTTGACAGTAAACTCACCATTTCGTTTAATGAACTCCTTTGTGCCATCAAGTGGGTCAATCATCCAAAAAAGGGACCAGTTCTTTCTCTCTTCATAAGGAATTGATTTTCCTTCTTCACTGAGTATTGGTAGGCCTGTCCCTTCAAGTTTTGCAACAATCACATTATGAGACGCCTTGTCCGCTTTAGTTAAGGGAGAATCATCAGATTTGGACTCAATGGAAAAGTCCCCTGATTCGTAAACCTTGATGATAGCTTCGCCTGCAAGTTTAGCAGCAAGTTTGGCAACATCTAAATACTGATCGTATTGCATTTGCATTTCCTGATGAGATTCCCGAATTCGCGGGAATGACGTATTTATTTAAATAATCATTCCGGCAGCAACCGTTTCATTGGTCGCTTCATCCACCAAAATGATACTTCCGGTTTGTCTGTTTTTTCTATAAGAATCAGTCAAAACCGGCTTGGTAGTTCTGATGGTAATCCGTGCAATGTCATTCATTTTGATTTCGGTATCTTCTTCATTTCGATGAAGCGTATTGATATCCAATTTATACCTCACTTCCTTGATCATTGTTTTCATCTCGGCAGTAGTATGTCTCAAAAGATATTTGCCTTTTGGTAATGGTCCTCGATTATTCAACCAGCAAACCATCACCTCCAGATCCTGCTTTGGCTCGGGTTGATTGTTGGTTCTGACAATCATATCTCCTCGACTGATATCGATATTATCTTCAAGTGTGATGGTCACAGACATTGGAGCAAATGCTTCGGGTATTGGGCCATCAAACGTATCAATAGACTTAATTTTTGAGCTAAATCCTGATGGCAAGACGGTTACTGCATCGCCTGGCTTAAATACTCCACCTGCAATTCTTCCTGCATAACCTCGATAGTCGTGATATTTATCTGATTTCGGTCTAATTACTGTTTGTACCGGGAACCTACAATCAATGTGGTTTTGATCACTTGAAATATGAACATGCTCCAAAGTATAAAGCAATGTGGATCCCTGATACCAAGGCATATTTTCACTTCTGTTCACCACATTATCGCCATTCAAGGCACTGATAGGAATGAACCGCACATCTTTCACATCCAGTTTAGAAGCGAAATTCTCAAAGCTTGAAACAATATTATTGTAAACATCTTCTTTGAATTCGACCAAATCCATCTTGTTGATACACACAATAACGTGAGGAATTTGAAGCAATGAGGCGATGATAGAATGTCTGCAGGTTTGTTCAACTACTCCGTGTCGTGCATCTATCAAAATCAAGGCGCAATTAGCGGTAGATGCCCCAGTCACCATGTTTCGGGTATATTGGATATGTCCAGGAGTATCAGCAATGATGAATTTCCTTTTTGGTGTAGCAAAATATCTATAAGCCACATCAATGGTGATTCCTTGCTCACGCTCATCTTTCAGACCATCGGTGAGTAATGCCAAATCGGTATGTTCCAAGCCCTTTCTTTCGCTCGAAAGCTTTACCTGATCCATCTGATCCTGGAAAATGGATTTTGAATCAAACAATAAACGGCCTATTAATGTACTTTTCCCATCATCCACACTACCAGCGGTGGTGAAACGTAGGAGTTCCATGTCTAAATAGGCATTTGGCGTTTGGCCTTGGGATTTTGTATCAGTCATTTTCAAATTTTTTTACTGAATTGATGAATGCATTTGTCTTTTGTTGAATAGTATTCAATTGATCCTTCAAATTTTCAACCACATCTGATTTTAGAAAATTTAATTCTAAACAGATAATAATTTGCGTTTCGAGTTCGAAAGCTGAACCAATTGCAATTTCCAGAAATCGAGCAAACTCTTTATTCGAATTTCTACTTGCTCCTTCTGCTATATTGGAAGGAATCGATATTGCCGCCCTTCTCATTTGAGATGTCAATCCAAAAACCTCTTCTTTTGGCATCTCTTTCGTTGCTTCATATATTTTTATACAAAGAGACTTTCCTAAATCCCAAATTTCCAATTCCTTAAACTTTCTCATATTGATCTTGCCTTAGCTAATACCAAAGACCCAAAGCCTAACACCTGGAATATCAAAAATACCCCTGCTTCTTCCGATCTTCCATGGAAGTCTCAGAACGTTTGTCATCTTCTCTATTGCCGCGCTCGGTCTGTCTCGCTGACGCAACTTCCTCAACAATTTTTTCCAAAGTATCTGCTTCAGATTCATCACCTCCTGTGATGGTGATATCACCTAATGTTCTAAATCTGATTCTTTTGGTAATAACCTCTTCTTTCGGATCAATTTGGATATAATCTGAAATTGGAAGCCAGGTATTGCTCCTTCTGATTACTTGCCTTTCATGAGCAAAGTAGAGAGAAGGTATTGGAATATTATCCATCAAAATATATTGCCAGACGTCCATTTCGGTCCAGTTGCTCAACGGGAATATTCTAAAATGCTCACCGTGATGATATTTGCCATTGAAGATATTCCAAAGTTCCGGTCTTTGATTTTTTGGATCCCATTGGCCAAATTCATCTCTATGAGAAAAAAATCTTTCTTTGGCTCTTGCTTTCTCTTCATCTCTTCGAGCTCCACCTATACACGCATCAAACTTATTCTTCTCAATGGTATCAAGTAGGGTTATGGTTTGGATGGCATTTCGGTTGGCATTTTTTCCCCTTTCTTCGGCAGCAGATCCATCATCAATTGATCCTTGAACCGAACCAACTATCAACTTTGCCCCAAGCTCCTCCACTAGATTGTCCCTAAACTCCATGGTTTCTGGAAAATTGTGACCGGTATCGATATGAACCAAAGGAAAGGGGATTTTGGCTGGGTGAAATGCTTTTCTTGCCAAATGCGTCACTACAATGGAGTCTTTACCTCCTGAGAACAAGATGGCAGGATTTTCAAATTGGGCAAACACCTCCCTAAGGATATAAATGGATTCTGCCTCCAACTCTTTCAGATGAGTAAGATTATAGCTGCTCATACTATTTTAATTTTGATAGTAAGTGATCAATAATTTCTTTGAGTGATTCTTCTACGGATTTGCCGGCAGTCATCACATGAATATCAGGTTTTTCAGGCCTTTCGAATGGCGAGTCGATCCCGGTAAAGTTTGGTATTTTACCAGCTCTTGCTTTGGCATATAAGCCCTTCACGTCCCTTTGTTCGCAAATCTCAATAGGAGTATCAATAAATACTTCAACAAAATTTTCACTCCCAACCAAATCTCTGGCCATCTGTCGATCCTCCTTAAAGGGAGAAATAAATGCGGTCATCACAACCAGTCCGGCATCAACAAAAAGCTTGGATACTTCGGAGATTCGTCGAATGTTTTCTCTTCTTCCTTCATCGCCAAAATCTAAATCCTGGTTTAATCCAGACCGGACATTGTCGCCATCCAGGATATATGTATTAAAATCCTGATTGTATAAAAAAGTCTCTAATGCGCTTGCTAAGGTCGATTTTCCCGATCCAGATAGACCGGTAAACCAAATAAGTTTAGGTCGATACCCGTTTTTACGAATTCTATCTACCAACTTAATGTTGTGATCGTGGGGAATGATGTTTTCTATGTGATCCACTTTTGATCTGTATTTTATGACCTCAATTATGGTCTTTATTTTGAATCTTTAGAGCCGCGAATCTACTAAATCGAAGGCTAATATCCCTTTGACATCAAAGATTACTGCAACCTGCTCCCGTATTTGTTTCCAATCGTAAGATTTGAATTCGGTATGACCTACAGCCAAAATCAATCCTTGGTAATCACTGAAATTGATTTCCTTGGTTACTGATACCCCATATTCATGTAATACTTCATCTGCATCCGCATTCGGATCGTGAATGTCGACATTTAATCCATAACTTTTCAGTTCCTCATATATATCGACAACTTTGGTATTCCGAACATCAGGACAATTTTCCTTGAATGTGAATCCAAGGATCAAAATTTTGGTTTCGGAGTTAAGTTGCTTTTTTTGAGACAGTAGTTTTATTGTTCTTTGAGCTATATGAGCCCCCATATTGTCATTGATTTTTCTACCAGACAAAATGACTTGTGGCTGATAACCCAGCTCCTCCGACTTATAAGTCAAATAATAAGGATCTACGCCGATGCAATGTCCACCTACAAGTCCTGGGCTGAATTTTAAAAAATTCCACTTCGTACCTGCCGCTTCCAATACTTCAAGCGTATCAATACCCATTTTTTCAAAAATCAAAGACAATTCGTTTACAAAGGCGATGTTAATATCCCGCTGAGAATTTTCGATGACCTTGGCTGCTTCCGCCACTTTAATACATGAAGCTAAATGGGTTCCAGCCTCCACAAATGAAGCATAAAATTCATTGATCAACTTAGCCGAATCAACTGTACTGCCGCTAGTGACCTTAAGAATATTTGTTAATCTATGCTCCTTATCTCCAGGATTAATCCTTTCAGGTGAATAACCGACGTAGAAATCTTTATTCAATTGAAGGCCGCTACCCTTTTCCAAAATTGGCACACAAAAATCTTCCGTACATCCCGGAAAAACGGTTGATTCATAAACGACGATATCTCCAGCTGAAAGAAATGGAGCTATAGTGGCTGAAGCTGAAGCAAGTGGTTTTAAATCCGGCTTTTTGTTAGCATCGACAGGTGTTGGAACCGTAACTATGTAAAAGTTGGCATTGGCCAAATCCTGCCTATCATCTGAAAAATTCAAGTGACGGGCATCTCCAAAATCAGTGGAATCTACTTCTAGCGTTCTATCGATACCCGACTTAAGTTCTTTGATCCGTACAGCGTTGATGTCAAAGCCAAGAGTTGGATAATGCTTTCCTGCCTCTATAGCGAGCGGTAATCCAACATATCCTAAACCTATGATTGCAACGCGGTATTCCATGTTCAAATAATTTATAAGCTGAATTTAAAATCTAAATTCTGTCTATTTAAAAACCTTTTCTTTGAAGTATTCCAAAGTTGGTTTCAAACCTTCAGCACGGGTGTATTTTGGCTCCCAATCCAATATTTTTTTAGCAAGTGTAATATCTGGCTTGCGTTGTTTCGGATCGTCCTTTGGAAGTGCCTGATAGGATATTTTAGAATTACTTCCCGTAAGTCTTAAAATCTCCTCACCAAACTCATTGATTGTAATTTCCTGAGGATTACCAATATTGACCGGATGAGGATAATCCGAAAGTAGCAATCTATATATGCCTTCCACCAAATCATCCACATACGTAAATGACCTTGTCTGCGTACCATCCCCAAAAGCGGTCAAAGGCTCACCTCTCAGCGCTTGAGAAATAAAAGCCGGAAGTACCCTGCCATCATCCAATCTCATTCGTGGACCGAAGGTGTTAAATATTCTTACAATTCGGGTTTCCAAACCATGGAAAGTATGGTAGGCCATGGTTAAGGCTTCCTGAAATCGTTTGGCTTCATCATAAACGCCTCGCGGACCTACGGGATTAACATTTCCCCAGTATTCCTCAGTTTGAGGATGAACCAAAGGATCGCCATACACCTCAGATGTAGAAGCTATTAACATGCGGGCACCTTTAGCTTTCGCCAAACCAAGACAATTGAGCGTGCCCAAAGATCCCACCTTCATGGTCTGTATTGGCATTTTCAAATAATCTATCGGACTGGCAGGAGATGCAAAATGAAGGATATAAGCCAGTTCACCCGGAACATGAACGAATTTTGATACATCGTGATGGAAGAATTCAAAATCCTTTTCTTTGAAAAGATGTTCGATGTTAGCCAGATCACCTGTAATCAGGTTATCCATCGCTACAACATGATATCCTTCCTTTAAAAATCTATCACATAAATGTGAGCCTAAAAATCCAGCTCCTCCGGTTATTAATACCTTCTTTTTCATCCTAATAAATGTTTTTATCGGCCACAAGGCATGACCGAAAATTTTAAAAAGTCAACCAAACCAGAATATTCAATCAAATATTACTCATTGGTTAGGCGGTACACATTATGACCATTTTATTTTTTAACTGTTCTGCGTCCAACGCTGTAATACTCAATGCCAAGCTCTTCCATTTGAGAAAGATCGTAAAGATTCCTTCCATCAAAAATCACCTGATTTTTAAGTGATTTTTGAACTCTCTCAAATTCTGGTGTTCTAAAAACAGGCCATTCGGTCATGATCATCAAGGCATCAGCATCTTCAAGGGCATCATATTCATCTTTTGCAAAATAGATCTGATTACCAAAAATACCTTCCACGTTTTCCATTGCTTCAGGATCGTAAGCTTTCACTTTTGCTCCTAAACTTAGGAGTTTGGTGATATTTTCTAACGCTGGAGCCTCACGGATATCGTCAGTATATGGCTTGAAGGCCAATCCCCAAATTGCAATGGTTTTTCCTTTCAAATCATTATCGAAATAGGCTTTCAATGGATCAATCATTTTCTCTTTCTGAATGCCATTGACCTCCATCACCGAATGCAATATTTTAAAGTCATAGTTAACCTGAGATGCGGATTTTGCCAAAGCTTGCACATCTTTTGGAAAACAACTTCCACCATAACCAATCCCAGCAAATAGGAATCTTTTACCAATCCTTGAATCCGTTCCAACACCTTTCCTAACCATGTCTACATCAGCACCCATCAATTCGCAGATATTAGCGATTTCGTTCATAAATGTGATTTTAGTTGCCAAAAATGAATTGGCAGCATACTTAGTCAGCTCCGCTGATTTCACATCCATGAAAATGATCGGATTTCCCTGTCTTACAAATGGGCCATATAGTTGATCCATCACCTTTCTTGCCTTATCAGATGCTGCACCTATCACCACACGATCTGGCTTCATAAAATCATCAACAGCCACACCCTCACGTAGAAATTCGGGATTTGAAACTACATCAAAATCAACATTAGTTCCTTTAGCGATTGCTGCAGTAACCTTATCTGCAGTACCAACAGGTACAGTGCTTTTATCAACTATGACTGTATAGTCCGTTAGTAACGGGCCAAGATCATCTGCTACCCTCAATATATACTTCAAGTCCGCACTTCCATCTTCTCCTGGAGGGGTTGGTAATGCTAAGAAGATAATTTTAGCGCCTTCGATACCCGCCTTCAAATCAGTCGTGAATTCCAATCGTCCCTGACGAATATTTCTCTCAAACAAAACCTCCAATCCAGGTTCATAGATTGTAATTTGTCCATTGTTTAATTTATTGACTTTTGTTTCGTCAATATCCACACAGGTCACGTGATTACCAGTTTCAGCAAAACAAGTACCTGTAACAAGGCCTACATAGCCAGTACCTACTACAGCAATTTTCATCTCCTTATAACTTTAAATATGGTTGTTGTAAATCTTTATTTGAAATAATGGGGGTATCCGTAAATCCCCAGTCAATATTAATAACCGGATCGTCGTATCTTAAACCACCTTCATGTTCTGGAGAATAAAAATTATCGACAGCATAATGAAAAATGGTATTGTCTTCTAAAGTATAATATCCATGCGCGAATCCACGAGGAACAAATAATAGGGTATCAGGATTTGTTAATTCGAGCTTAAAATATTGTAGATAAGTTGGTGAACCAGGCCTTAAATCTGCGACAACATCCAAGACACTACCATTAACTACTCCAATTAATTTACCCTGTGAATATGGTTCTTTTTGAAAATGCAAACCCCTCAGTACGTTTTTTGATGAGCGTGCAAAGTTTACTTGTTTCACTTCGAAATCTAACCCCTTTTCAGATAATTTTTTTTGATTGAATGTCTCTAAAAAAAATCCACGATCATCGCCGAATTTTTTTGACTTAACGATCACACAATCTTTAAGTGGTGTTTCAATTATTTCCATTTTGTGATATTTAATAGATATTCACCATAACCACTTTTTACCAAAGGTTCTGCAATCTTACGTAATTGCTTCTCGTCAATAAATCCCATTTTGTAAGCAATCTCCTCAATGCAGCCTATTTTCAATCCTTGTCTATCCTCTATGGCCCGAACGAATTCTCCCGCCTGCATAAGCGATTCAATTGTCCCTGTGTCAAGCCAAGCTGTGCCACGATCAAGTGGCATTACATTCAATTTGCATTTTTTCAGATATACATTGTTCACATCTGTAATTTCCAATTCTCCTCTGGAGCTAGGCTTGATGTTTTTGGCAATTTCTACCACTTCATTATCGTAATAATACAGTCCCGGAATGGCATAATTTGATTTTGGTAGTGACGGCTTTTCTTCAATCGAAATGGCCTTGCCGACCTTATCAAATTCTACCACACCATACCTCTCTGGATCATTGACACGGTAAGCAAATACCACTGCACCATCAGGATCATTACAAGCCTGCAATTTTTTAGAAAGTCCGGAAGCGTAGAAGATGTTGTCTCCAAGAACAAGAGCGACACTATCCTTACCTATAAATTTTTCACCAATGATAAATGCCTGAGCCAGTCCTTCGGGTTTTTCCTGAACTTCATAATGAAATTCACAGCCCAAATCAGCACCGTCACCAAGAAGTGACTGAAATGATGGCAGATCTCTGGGTGTAGAAATAATTAAGATTTCTCTGATACCAGAAAGCATCAAAATTGACAATGGGTAATAGATCATTGGTTTATCATAAACCGGCAACATCTGCTTACTTACGGCTAAGGTAAGTGGATGTAATCTCGTGCCTGATCCTCCGGCTAATATTATTCCTTTCATCGTGATGTTTTTATTTCTGTTAAGCTAAAAATTCTCAAGATTGATATTGATCCTCGTAATATTTCTGATAATCACCAGAGATAACGTCATTCAGCCATTTTTCATTGGCCAAATACCAATCTACCGTTTTTTCCAACCCCTCTTCAAATTGCAATGAAGGCTCCCATCCTAATTCATTTTTTAATTTAGTTGCGTCGATGGCATAGCGCATATCGTGTCCAGCTCGATCTTGAACATAGGTGATCAGTTTTTCTGATGTTCCCGGCTCCCGATTCAATTTACTATCCATGATGCTACAAAGTAGCTTTACCAAATCAATATTTTTCCATTCATTGAAACCTCCAATATTGTAGGTTTCACCATTCTCACCTTTGTGGAAAATAACATCAATCGCTCTTGCATGATCTTCTACGAAAAGCCAGTCGCGAATATTTTCCCCTTTACCATAAACGGGTATGGATTTATTCTCTTTGATATTGTTAATTGTAAGTGGAATTAATTTTTCCGGGAAGTGAAACGAACCGTAATTATTGGAACAATTTGACAACACGATCGGCAATTTATATGTGTTGTGATATGCTCTCACAAAATGATCCGAAGCTGCTTTAGAAGCGGAATAGGGTGACTGTGGATCATAGGAAGTGGTTTCCAGAAAAAAGCCTTCATCGCCAAGTGAACCATATACCTCATCAGTAGAGACATGATAAAATCGCTTTCCCTCAAGATTAACCCACGCATTTTTCGCTGCATTTAAAAGCGACACTGTACCAATCACATTGGTTTCAACAAATGCCATTGGATTTTTAATCGACCTGTCAACATGTGATTCTGCTGCCAAGTGAATTACCCCATCAAAATCATAATCTTTGAATAATCCCTCCAAAAAATTACCATCGCAAATATCACCTTTTACAAATGTGTAATTTGAGGCATTTTCAATATCACGAAGGTTTTCCAGGTTACCAGCGTAGGTTAGTTTATCTAAATTGACAATATGATAGTCAGGATAATTATTTACAAACCTTCTCACTACATGCGAGCCAATAAATCCTGCTCCACCGGTAATTAAAATCTTTTTCATAATTTCATTTTTTCGTTCCGATTGAAGAACTACATGTTATAATATTCCCGAAACCATGTCAGGAATTGTTTCATACCATGAGAAACAGTTGTTTTGGGTTTATATCCCACCGCTTCTTCTAGTTCAACTACATTAGCAAAACTAGCTGGCACATCTCCAATCTGAAGAGGTAAATAGTTTATTTGAGCCTTTCTGTCGATTTCCAGTTCGATTGCTCTGATAAACTCCATTAATTCTACTGGTGAATTGTTGCCAATGTTAAAAATTCGGTAAGGGCCAAAGCTTGTAGATGGATTTGGGTTCTTTGAATCCCAATTTGGATCGGGGAGCGATGGGTTTGGAAGTAGGCGGCAAATACCTTCCAGAATATCATCAATATAAGTAAAATCCCTGAGCATTTTACCATGATTATATACATCAATTGGAAGGCCTTTTAACATTCTTGTTGCGAAAATGAACAACGCCATATCAGGTCTGCCCCATGGGCCATAAACAGAAAAAAAGCGTAAGCCAGTTGTTGGGATATTATAATTAACTGCATATGCATGTGCCATCAACTCATTGGTCTTTTTAGAAACCGCATATAGTGAAACAGGATGGTCAATATTTTGTCTGACTGAAAATGGCAAATCAGTATTGGCACCATAAACCGAACTTGAAGAAGCGTAAACGAGATGCTTTATCCCAAATTTTTTGCAGGCTTCAAGGATATTAAGAAAAGCTGTGATATTGTAGTCAACATAATCCTGAGGATGTGTGAGTGAATGACGCACTCCAGCCTGTGCCGCAAGGTTTACGGCATAATTGAACTTATATTTTTCAAAACAAGAAAACAACTGCTCCTTGTCCATGAGATTGAATCGATGGAAAGTAAATCCAGGGAATTCCGCCAGCACTTTTAATCTGTTTTCCTTGAGATTCACATCATAATAGTCGTTGACCATGTCAATGCCCACGACCTGATGACCTTCTCGAAGTAGTCTCCAGGCCAAATGAAAACCAATAAAACCAGCCGTGCCAGTCACCAGAATTGGTTCATCTGATATTTTAAGTTTGTTCATTTCGCTTTTTGAAAGAAATGGCAAAGTAAAAAAATAATGTCTAAGGGATTGATTATAAATTTGCAATTCATGCAAAAGCAAGTAATCGCATTAATTCTTAAAGATCTTCAGGTAGACTGGAGAAATAAATATCCAGTGGCAGGATTGCTACTTTATATTATTGTGCTTGTCATCATTGCATACTTATCATTCGCAAACTTTATTGAACCCGAAGTTTGGAATGCCTTGTTTTGGATCATCCTACTTTTTACTTCAGTAAATGCGATTGCCAAAAGCTTTATACAGGAAGATGATCGCTCGATGTATTACTTCTTTACAGCCAAACCTACCGCCATCATTTTAGCCAAATTGATTTATCATTTTCTATATCAATTGGCATTGGTTGCGATCGCCTTTGCGTTCTTTTCTTTATTTCTTGGAAAAGCGACAGGAGACATGTCTTTATTCATTCTCAATTTGCTTGTTGGGTCTTTGGGTTTATCCAGTGCATTTACATTGATTTCTGCTCTGGCTTCAAAGACAAATAACCAGTCAATCATGATGGCGATATTGGGATTTCCAGTGATTATCCCTGTATTAATATTGGCAATTACCAACTCCAAAATGATCATTCTTGGAGGCGGCTGGCCAGATATCTCAACCAATTTCATTACCCTCGTAAGCGTGAATATGATTATCATTGCGCTGACATTTATCTTGTTTCCATTTACCTGGAAATCTTAATTATGCGATACCTTCTGAGTACAAATTGGTGGAAATGGGTGAGCGTTATTTTGCTTACCTATGTGGTCATTGCAGGTCTATTGATCTCGACTCCTCGCCTTCCTATTCTTAATGAAACGATCAGGGTGCTCCATTTTCATGTGCCGATGTGGTTTGGAATGCTCTTCCTTTTTCTTAGCTCTGTCATTCATGCTATCAGATATCTTGCTTCTGGAAATGAACTAAACGATAATATCAGTCAAAGCCTGGCCACAATTGGTGTTTTATTTGGAATCTTAGGAATGGTTACAGGCATGTTTTGGGCTACATTCACCTGGGGCGAACCATGGAGCAGCGATCCAAAACAAAATGCATCTGCCATAGGGCTGTTGATATATTTCGCTTATTTCATTTTGCGCGGATCCATTCAGGATGAACAACAGCGAGCCCGTATTTCAGCGGTTTATAACATTTTTGCTTTTGCAGCGATTATACCTTTGCTTTTTATCCTTCCGAGATTGACAGACAGTCTTCATCCCGGAAACGGCGGCAACCCTGGTTTCAACTCTTACGACTTGGATAGCAGATTGCGTCTGGTGTTTTATCCCGCTGTTATCGGTTGGTCGCTTCTGGGCTTTTGGATTGCTACGATTAGAATAAAATTGAACAACATCAATCAACAACTCAATGATTAATCTATTATCCTTTTTACTTCTTCAAATCCCGATGGCTGATGCTTTTAGAAGCGACGGGAAAATCTACGTGGTGATTGCTGTGATTTTAATCATCCTTTTTGGAATGTTTTTCTACCTATTTCGCTTAGATAAAAGAATAGATAAAATTGAAAATAACATAAAGGACAAAGAATTGTGAAAAAGACTCATATTATCGGAATCATCGTCATTGCCATCGCTATTGTGGTTATCATTTCGACTGCAGGTGACGCAAGTGCTTATGTGGATTTCAAGGATGCAAAAGAAATGTATCAAGCGGGCAACAAAAACAAAATACATGTAGTTGGTCAATTGAAAAAAGACGCAGAAGGTCAAGTGATAGGAATAGAAACAAGTCCCGATATGCTCTCTTTCAAGTTTACTATGATTGACGAGAAAAATGTAGAACAGGTGGTGTTTCACCCGAACCCAATGCCAACTGATTTTCTTAGATCAGAACAGGTGGTTGTTGTGGGTGCTTATCAAAATGAAAAATTTGTAGCTGACAAAATTCTTCTTAAATGTCCTTCTAAATATCAGGAAGAAGGTGTCAAAGTATAAAAAATGATCCATCAACTTATCGGGAATATTGGTCACTTATTGGTCATAGTGGCCTTTGTCACTTCGGGAATTGCAACATATGCCTTTTGGAGATCTTATCACACAGGTCTTGATTCCTGGGAAAAGATTTCAAGATTTTCATTCTACTTTCATGCATCCGCTATTGTTGGTGTTTGTATTACCTTATTTCTGATTATCAGCAATCACTATTTCGAGTACCATTACGCTTATAGCTACACCTCCAAAATTTTACCCATTTATTACCAGATTTCAAGCTTCTGGAATGGACAAGAAGGCTCGTTCTTACTTTGGATGTTTTGGAATGCAATCCTGGGCATTATATTGATTCATACGAACAAAAACTGGAAAGCGCCCATGATGATGGTGTTTTCCTTTACGCAGCTCTTTTTGGTTTCGATGATTATGGGAGTGGTTGTTTTCAACATAAAAATCGGAAGCTCCCCTTTCATGTTGTTGAGAGATGTGATCAATGATCCTATTTTTATTTCAAATCCAAACTTTGTGCCTGAAGATGGCAAAGGATTAAATCCATTGCTCCAAAACTATTGGATGGTGATCCATCCTCCTACCTTGTTTCTAGGATTTGCGACAACAGTGATTCCTTTCGCTTATTGCCTCGGCGGGATTTATGCTGGAAAATTTAAAGAATGGATCAGACCTGCGCTACCATGGGCACAGTTTTCAGCGGCTGTTCTTGGTGTAGGTATTTTGATGGGAGCCTATTGGGCATACGAAACTTTAAACTTTGGTGGCTACTGGAACTGGGATCCTGTAGAAAATGCGATTTACGTGCCCTGGCTAATCCTAGTAGCTGGTGTACACACGATGATCGCGTTTAAGAAAAATGAAACAGCTCTTAAGTCATCAATCATTTTGGTAATCGCCACTTATGTATTGATTGTGTATTCCACATTTCTGACAAGAAGTGGAATCCTTGGCAATGCTTCTGTGCATTCATTTACTGATTTGGGTCTCTCCGGGCAATTATTGATTTACCTTTTTGTCTTCATCATCCTATCAATCATTTTGATAGTGAAAGCCTGGAAAAACATCCCTTCAAACCCTGATGAAATCTCAACATATAGCCGAGAATTCTGGATTTTCATGGGTGCGATTACTCTCAGTCTGATGGCTTTTCATGTCATTTTCGTAACTTCTTTTCCTGTCTACAATAGCATTGGAGACTTGTTTGGTTGGGATTTAAACTTGGCGCCTCCTGCTGATCCGGTCAAATCTTATTCCAGCATTCAGATCTATTTTGCGATAGCAGTAGCGATATTATCTGGTACCGGTCAGTTTTTTTGGTGGAAAAAAATGGACAAAAAGGAGCTTAAAAATCAGCTTGCAGTACCATTCATACTCACTCTGATTTCATCAGCAATAATTATTGCAGTTTTTAAAATACATGACATTTGGTATGTCCTACTATTGACAGCATCTATTTATTCGATCTTCGCTAATCTTAAAATTTTCCTTTCTATTTCTAAATCGAATCTCAAGCTAACAGGTGGATCAATTGCCCATGTTGGGATCGCGTTGATGCTGATTGGAATTTTGTTTTCATCTGGATATTCAAAAATTCTTTCGAAAAACAATACGGGTTTGCTTTGGAGCAAAGAATTTCCTGATGAGGTAAACCAAAACAATCTCTTACTATTTCTGAATGAACCACGTCAAATGGGTGATTTTTCACTCACCTATAAAGGCATTCGCAAGCTGACCACAGATTTTGGTTATGTTGATCTAAATGATATCGAAGGAGCCATCAGTCCTTTGGAATTGGTTATTGCTAGAAATACTACGACGAATGAAGGTGATGCTCTCAAAACTGGTGACACTGTTAAGATCATCAATCCTGAAAACAGCTATTTTGAAGTACTCTACAAAAAGGGGAATGGAAGTGAATTTACGCTCTTTCCAAGGGTTCAGATGAATGAATCTATGGACATGATTGTGTATTCCCCAGACATAAATCGCACGCTTACAGCTGATCTTTATACGCATGTGAGAACATTTCCGGATCCTGAACAGGAAACAGAATGGAGTGATGTCAAAGAAGTAAAAGCTGAACCAGGTAAACCATTTTTCATCAATGACTATGTGGCCAATTTTATAGGAATGGAGCCTATCACAACTATTCCTGGAATGACTTTCAACCCTGGAGATGTTGCCGTCAAAGCCACCATCGAAATACAAGGTGAAACAAAAACATATATCGCTGAGCCGATCTATATCATCAAAGACAATATGGCCGGACGGGTTCCTTATCAAGTGAACGATCTAGGCGCCAGGATCAGCATTCAAAATATATTGCCTGAGGAAAATAGTTTCGTTTTTGGCGTAAGTACCACACAAAAAGACTGGATCATTATGGAAGCTGTAGAAAAGCCAGTAATCAATTTACTTTGGCTGGGAACTTTGTTTCTGGTAATTGGATTTGGAGTAGCTATAAATCGTCGATATTCTGAGTTTGTGAAAATGCGAGATAAAGGCATGGAATAATTTGATTTCAATTTCAAATGCTTTGATTCGAAAAACCTAAATGGCTCTGAAAATTGCAATCCTCGGAAATGGAAACCTAGCGTTCCACTTGGCCAAAAGACTCTTTGAGTCTGATAATCCGGCTGTTGCCCTGATTCTACGTGACCTTAAAAATTCGGTAGCTTTTACCCCATTTCTTGATAATGCTGCGATCATAACCAGTGATTTCAACTTGCAATCATATGATTGGGATTTGGTAATTATCGCCGTAAGCGATAGAGCGATCCGAGAAATTATAGCCAAAACAAATTTTCCTGAAAATGCGGTTGTCGTTCATACATCAGGATCGGAATCTCTGGAGATTTTTCAAGACTCAGAAATAGAGAAATTTGGAGTTATCTATCCATTGCAGACATTCTCGAAAGAGAAAAATATAAGTTTTGAATCCATTCCAATCTTTATTGAAGCAACCAGCCATGAAGCTAGCAAACAAATTCTAGCTGCAGCGACTTTATTATCAAATCAGGTTTCTGAGCTCAGCTCAGAAAAGAGGCTGAGACTTCATATGTCAGCAGTGATCGCATGTAATTTCACGAATGCCTTGTTTGGTATTGCAGAAAAAGAATTGAAGGAAATTGGTCTTGAACTCTCCATAATTTCTCCACTGATATACGAAACAGTAGAAAAGGCAATCAGTATTGGCCCAGAAAAAGCTGCTACAGGGCCTGCCATTCGAGGTGACAAAAATATCATTGATAAACATTTGGCGCTTTTAAGTAATTCGCCTGATGTAGAAAGTCTATATCGACAGTTGACTAAATTGATAGAAAATTCCAAGTCCCAAAAATGATGCGCCTGATCAAATATGATTTTCTTGGATTTCTGCTTGCAAGCAGGATTCCAAATCTATTGATCATTGCCAGCACACAATATTTAACACTCATCTATTTGGTGGCTGATTTCCACAATAAAAAATCAGTGCTTACTTCATTTGGCTTTTTTCTACTTGTCACAAGCACATTAATGATTGCGGCGGCAGGATATATCATCAACGATTATTATGATCAGAAAATAGATATGATCAATCGACCGGACAAGGTAGTTATAGGCACTTTGTTCAGAAGAAGATTAGCCATGGCGTCACATGTAGCTTTATCATTGATGGGGATTTTTCTCGGATTTTTTATCAAAATAGAAATTGGAGTCATCCACATTTTCAGCACCTTTTCTTTATGGTATTATTCTAATTCACTTAGAAGGCTCCCAATAATAGGAAATCTAATAGTTGCATTTATGTCGGGGCTTTCATTACTTATGGTGCCGGTTTATTTAGGGAAAATCGAACCTCTGGTTTACATCTATGGCATTTTTGCGATGACCATTATTTTGATCAGAGAAGTAATCAAAGATATTGAAGACGTGAAAGGTGATGCCACTTTTGGTTGCCAATCCGTACCAGTTGTTTGGGGAATCAGAGGTGCCAAGGTTTTCATTTACTTCATAATTATCGGAGGTGGACTATTCCTAATTTCATTTTTAGTGCTGATAAAGAATTGGCATGTGCGGTATTACTTCATGGCTTTATTGCCCATATTTATTTGGTTTGTTTACAAATTGGCCAAAGCCGACAGGAAAATAGAATACGAGGAACTCAGAAGTTTCACCAATCTGATCATCTTCACCGGACTCTTAAGTATGCTGTTTATTTAAAATTCATGACAAAAAATATAGCCATTTTCGCCTCTGGAAGCGGGTCAAACGCGGAAAACATCATCAAAGAATTTCGAACTACAGAACTTAAAGTCTGCGTAGTTTTTTGTAATAATCCAGAGGCGTATGTGATTGAAAGATGCAAAAATCTAGATATTCCATGTGTCGTTTTTGATCGAGCAGCATTTAAATCCGATTCATTCCTTGAAGCTTTGTCCGAATATAAAATCTCATTTATTGTATTGGCAGGATTTCTTTGGAAAGTGCCCGAATACCTCATCAAAGCATTTCCTGATAAAATCATCAACATTCATCCGGCCTTGTTGCCAAAATATGGAGGCAAAGGAATGTATGGGTCGCATGTGCACAAATCGGTGGTAGAAAACAAAGAATCCGAGTCAGGTATTACCATCCATCTTGTGAATGAAAATTATGACGAGGGACGGATCATATTTCAGGGCAAATGTGCTGTGAATGAAGATGATACTACCGAAACAGTCGCTCAAAAGGTTCATGAACTTGAATATCTCCACTTTCCAACAATTATTGCAGAATACATTCGCAATCACAAAGGATAAAAGACGATTAATTTTTACTTTTGCGCCTTGTTTAATCCTTTGCCTTTTTAGCATTGTTGGAAACGATACATCAGTAAAAATATTTCTTCAACTTTCATCCATCAACTTTAAATATGAGTGACGTAAAAATCAAATCTGCCCTTATTTCTGTATTCTATAAAGATGGTCTCGACCCGATCGTAGAGAAACTTCATGAATTAGGCGTAAAAATTTATTCAACCGGAGGCACTCAGAAATTTATTGAAGACAAAGGAATAGAAGTCACTCCTGTGGAAGATGTGACAGCTTACCCTTCTATTTTTGGAGGAAGAGTAAAGACACTTCATCCGAAAGTTTTTGGTGGCATTCTTTATCGCAGAGGTTTAGAAAGTGATGAAAATGAAAAAACTGAATACGATGTGCCAGCAATTGATTTGGTCATTGTGGATTTATATCCATTTGAGGAAACAGTAGCCAGTGGCGCGAGTGAAGAAGATATTATCGAAAAAATTGATATCGGTGGAATCGCATTAATCAGAGGAGCAGCTAAAAACTTTCAAGATGTCGTGATTGTAAGCTCCAGAAATTATTATGCGGATTTCCTTCAAATTCTAAATGCAAAAGAAGGCTCAACCAGTCTCGCGGATAGAAAACTATTTGCAACCCGAGCTTTCGATACTTCGTCGCATTACGATTCTGCGATATTTAACTATTTGAATAAAGAAGAAGCAGTGCCTTCCTTTAAGCTAAGTGCTTCTAATGGGAAAGTGCTGCGATATGGAGAAAACCCGCATCAAAAAGGTGTTTTCTTCGAAGAATCCGCACCATATTTTGATCAGATTCATGGCAAGGAAATCTCCTACAATAATCTGGTAGATATTGAGGCGGCCATTCAGCTCATCAATGAGTTTAACAACGAAACTGCATTTGCCATACTGAAACACAACAACGCTTGCGGAATTGCTACGGCCAACAGCGTCAAGGAAGCATACGAAAGAGCCTATGCCGCTGATACAACTTCCGCATTTGGTGGTGTTCTAATCACAAACAAGGAAGTAGATAAGGATGCAGCTGACACCATGAATAGTTTGTTTTTTGAGATTTTAATCGCTCCTTCATTTGCATCAGAAGCACTCGAAATATTAAAAGGAAAGAAAAACAGGATTCTCCTTTTGCAGAAAAAATCCTGGGATAGAAATCTTGTTTACAAAAGCATGCTCAATGGAACATTGGTTCAGGATTTTGATGGGGTTACAGATTCAAAAGATGGACTAAAGGTGATGACCAATACTTCACCTACAGATGCGGAAATTGAAAATCTGCTTTTCGCATCGAAAGTATGTAAACATTCTAAATCGAATACAATCGTATTAGCTAAGGATGGTCAACTTCTTGCAAGTGGCGTAGGTCAGACTTCAAGGGTAGATGCTTTGGAGCAAGCGATAGAAAAAGCACAAAAATTTGGCTTTGACTTGAAAGGTGCCGCGATGGCTTCAGATGCCTTTTTCCCATTTCCTGATTGTGTGGAGATTGCCTTTAACGCGGGAATTACTTCAGTAATTCAGCCTGGAGGATCGGTGAAAGATCAACTTTCTGTAGATTATTGCAATGAAAATGGAATTGCTATGGTTTTCACAGGAATCAGACATTTTAAGCATTAAATCATAGAATTTCATGATTGAAATTGATCATGATTGACCGATAAATTGAAATTCAATTAAAAGCGGATTCAGATTAGATTTAATATTTCTAAGTTTTCAACTTGGTTTATATAAATTCGTAACTTTCCGCACCTTAAACTAGCGCACACAAAAATGGGTTTTTTTGATTTCTTCAATAGTGATATTGCCATCGACCTTGGAACGGCTAACACTTTGATTATCAGCAAGGATAAAATTGTAGTCGACGAGCCGTCGATTATTGCTATTGATAAAAATACCAACAAGGTATTAGCCATCGGAAGAGAGGCCATGCAGATGCATGAAAAAACCCACGAAAACATCAAGACTATTCGTCCATTGAAAGATGGTGTAATTGCGGATTTCCACGCTGCAGAGCATATGATTCGCGGCATGATCAAAATGATTGAATCTACGAATAATAGATTTCTTCCATCATCTCATAGAATGGTGATCTGCATTCCTTCAGGAATTACTGAAGTGGAAAAACGTGCGGTCCGCGATAGTGCAGAACATGCTGGTGCAAAAGAAGTTTACATGATCCATGAGCCAATTGCTGCGGCAATCGGTATCGGCATCAAAATCGAGCAGCCAATCGGCTCAATGATTGTGGATATTGGAGGTGGAACTACGGAAATCGCTGTAATCGCATTGAGTGGAATTGTTTGTGATCAGTCCATCCGTGTGGCGGGGGATTCATTCAACAAAGACATTCTTGATTATATGAGACGTCAGCACAATCTGCTGATTGGTGAGCGTACAGCAGAAAGAGTGAAAATCGAAGTAGGATCCGCGCTTACAGAACTAGAAGACGGTCCAGAAGATTATGAAATTCGCGGACGTGATTTGATGACTGGAATCCCGAAGGTGATCAAAATATCCTATTCTGAAATTGCTTTTGCTATTGATAAATCAGTGTCTAAGATAGAAGAAGCTGTGCTGAAAGCTTTGGAAATTTCCCCACCTGAGCTGTCAGCAGATATCTATGACAATGGCATCTATCTGACAGGTGGAGGCGCATTACTAAGAGGTTTGGACAAAAGGCTGGCTATGAAAACTAAATTGCCAATTCACATTGCTGAAGATCCGCTTAGAGCTGTAGTACGTGGAACTGGGTTGGCCTTGAAAAACCTGAATAGCTATAAGCCTGTTTTAATGACATAGGCTTAAATGCAGAATTTATTAAACTTCCTTTACCGATTCAGAACCTTTGGTTTCTTTCTTGTTCTGGAAGCTTTTTGTGCCTGGCTGATACTGTCTTTCAATCAAAGACAAAATGCTGCATTTCTAAATTCTTCAAATGCCACCATTGCAAGTATCAACTATTTCACTAACAACACAAGCCGCTTTATAAACCTTGCATCGGTCAATAAAAAGCTGTTGCAAGAGAACCAATTCCTGAGATCAGAGCTAGCGCGCATCAACAAGCAGTCCATATCTCCCGATTCTTCCCTGAACAAATATGAATATGTTGCTGCCAAGATAATCAACAATACTTATCAACGGTCGCTCAACTATTTCACATTAGATATTGGTGCTGAAGAAGGAGTTATGCCAGGAATGGGGGTAATATCTGACAAAGGAGTGATCGGACAGGTTAAATCTGTCTCGGATCATTTTGCCACAGTTACTTCCCTTTTACACAGGAATCTATTGGTATCAAGTGTGATCAAATCATCTAATACATTGTGCACTGTGCAATGGGATGGAGAATCACCAACAGAAGCAGCTATTCGGTATATCCCAAGGCACATTTCTTTATTCGAAGGTGACTCAATCGTCACATCAGGATATAATTCGGTTTTTGCTCCAGACATATTAATTGGCACCATATCCTCCTTTGATTTAAATATTGAAGATGCATTTTACGAAGCTAAAGTGAAACTCGCCATCGATTTTACTTCACTCAATTACGCTTATGTGATAAAGAGTCTACTTAAGGATGAGAAGGACAGTTTGGAATTTGAAATTAAATCTGCCAGATGATCAGAATTAACTACGCACGGCAAATAGGTCATTTCGCTGCATTTATGCTATTGCAGCTTCCATTGCTATATAAGTTCATTCTTTTTGACATTGCTTTTGGCTTTTTTTATATTGGATTCATCCTTTTTTTACCGATGGGTTTGAGCCGAACCACCGCCATGATTATCGCATTAATTAGCGGACTTGTTATTGATTTATTTTCTAATTCTCCCGGGATACATGCATCTGCCTGCGTATTTATTGCTTTGGTCAGAAATTATTGGTACATGGCCAGCATTGGCGATTATGATGACGATGTGAACATTTCTTACAATCAATTAAAGATTTGGGGGAGCATCAAATATTTACTCCCATTGATTTTCACACATCATTTGATCATTTTCACAATAGAGAATGGTGGGTTTGGTGATTTCATGCATTTGTCAAACAAAATCATCATGAGTTCCGCTTACACCTTTATCGTAGTTTTTGGAATCAGTTTACTCCTTGCTCCAAGAGAAAGATCAACATGAGCAGCAGAAGTCTTATCATTCAGGGAATCATCCTTCTAATCGCACTTATATTTTCGATTAGATTGTTTTCCATTCAGGTTCTGAATGATGAATACAAACTTGCTGCTCAAAATAACATCGTTCAAAAAATCATCGAATACCCATACCGTGGATTGGTTACCGATCGCAATGACAAACTGATCACTTACAACACTCCGGTGTATGATTTGATGATTGTACCAAGAGAGGTGAACCTTGAGGATTCCAGTAGACTTTGTCAGCTACTGGAAATTGATCATGCTCAATATATTTCAAAGTATACCAAGGCCAAAAGATACTCATCCATACTTGCTTCAAAATTTGTTGAGCAGATTCCAAATGAAGCATTCGCAAAAATTCAGGATCAACTTATTTATTTTCCTGGGTTTTATGTGCTTCCCAGAACAGTGAGAGAATATCCTGAAAACACTTTAGCGAATGCACTGGGATATGTGCGTGAAATCAGCCGCCCACAATTAAATCGTGATACTACAAACTACTACCGCTCTGGTGACTATATCGGAATTAAAGGAATTGAACTGCAATATGAAGATATTCTGAGAGGTAAGCGAGGAGTAAATTATAATCTCGTGAATGTACAAGGTGTAGTAAAAGGCTCATTCAATAAAGGAAAATATGACACAGCTGCTATTCCCGGGAAAAGTATCAAGCTGACTATCGATTCTGAATTGCAGCAGTATGCTGAAAAGTTGATGAATGGAAAGGTAGGTAGTGTGGTGGCGATTGATCCGAAAACAGGAGAAATTCTAACCTATGTATCCGCCCCATCATATGACCCAAATCTACTTAGTGGACGAGGTTTTAGTGCCAATTATCAGGTTTTACAAAACGACAGTCTCAAGCCATTATTTAACCGACCGATCCAAGCCATGTATCCTCCGGGATCGATGTTCAAAACAGTGCAATCGCTTATTGGAATGCAGGAAAAAATTGTGGGGCCATATGAAAAAGTACTTTGCAACTATAGCCCAATGGGTGATCATGCACCAAATGGTATCTATGATGTAAATAGAGCGATCACGCTCTCATCCAATACTTTTTTCTACTATGTTTTTAGAAATGTGATCCTTCAAAACAAAGATGCCAATGTTTATATCGATTCTCGAATAGGGATGGAAAAGTGGAAAGAATATGTAAGCAGGTTTGGACTTGGTCGTACTCTTGGAGTAGATCTCCCCGGAGAAAAAGCCGGAAATATGCCTACAGTTGAATATTACGACAAAATCTACGGAACTAAAAGATGGAAATTTTCTAATATCTATTCATTGAGCATCGGTCAGGGTGAAGTACAAGTCACACCTATCCAAATGGCAAATTTGGGAGCCTTACTAGCAAACCGAGGATATTTCTATACTCCGCATATAGTAAAAGAAATTGACGGAGTGCACATAGCCTATAATGAAGCAAATGACGTTGGGATTGATTCGATGTATTTCCAACCAGTTATTGATGGTATGGAAAATGTAGTTTTGAATGGCACAGGATTGCGAGCAAGAATTCCGAACATCTCAGTTTGTGGTAAAACAAGTACAGTCGAAAACCCACATGGCGAGGACCATTCAGGATTCATGGCTTTTGCTCCAAAAGATGATCCCCAGATTGCAATTGCGGTATATGTTGAGAATGCTGGACAAGGAGCAAGAGCAGCAGCAGCAACAGCCGGGTTGCTAATAGAAAAATATATCAATGGTGACATCAAAAGAAATTATCTGGAAGATTATGTGCTTCGTGGAGATTTTTCTGATCCAAAGCCTCAACCAAAAAAACAAGTTGATTCTGTAAAAATAAAACCGATAGCAAGCGATGAGGGACAACCTGATAGTCTATAGAATCGACTGGCTGACGATAGGCCTGTATATCCTGCTCGTATTGAGTGGGTGGCTCAATATATATGCTGCGGATTTCGATCCAGATCAAATCTCAGGCATCTTTAGTCTTTCTATGAGTTCTGGCAGGCAGATGATCTGGATATTTACTTCTGTGGTGATTATCGTCATGATCATGTTATTGGATTACAAATTTTATCATGCATTGTCCTATATCCTGTATGGCGTCATGATCTTTTTCCTTTTAGCCGTCTTGATTTTTGGAGAAGAGGTGGCTGGATCAAAATCATGGTTTGAACTAGGTTCGTTTAAGTTTCAACCATCAGAATTCACAAAATTTGCCACTGTGCTGGCTCTAGCCAGATATCTTAGTGTCTCTACGAGAAAAACCGATGAACTGAAACCGCAAGTCACGGGCTTCATGATCATTTTTATTCCATTGCTTCTTGTAGTTCTTCAAGGCGATTTAGGTACTGCCATGGTTTTTGGAAGTCTTGTTTTGGTCATGTTTCGTGAAGGCATGCATCCTGTGATTCTCATAGCAGGAGTGGGTGTAGTGGTTTTGTTCCTCCTAACTTTGCTTGTTGATCAGGCTATACTATTTATAGGTTTGGTGGTTATTATGCTTTTACTTATCGGGCTGGTTGCCAAAAATGCCCGTAAAATCATGATCGTGGTGATTAGCTGTGTTTTAGCTGCAGGATTCATCAAAAGTGTGGATTTTATTCTTACAGATGTACTCAAACCACATCAGCAAAAAAGAGTGATGTCACTGATCAATCCCAATGCTGATCCTCTTGGTATTGGATGGAATGTAACACAATCAAAAATAGCGATCGGCTCTGGTGGATTAGCGGGCAAAGGCTATCTGGAGGGCACCCAAACAAAATTTGATTTCGTTCCGGAGCAAACCACTGATTTTATTTTTTGCACCATTGGAGAGGAACAAGGTTGGATTGGCAGTTTCTTTCTGATTTTGGCTTTTAGCGCACTTTTCATGCGGCTTATTTTTCTTGCTGAAAGACAAAAATCAGATTTCGCACGGATTTATGGCTATGGAGTGATGTCGATCTTATTCTTTCACTTTGCCGTGAATATCGCCATGACTATTGGCCTATTTCCAGTTATTGGTATTCCGTTACCATTTTTCAGCTATGGTGGATCTTCACTTTGGGGCTTTACAATTCTGCTTTTTATATTTCTAAAACTAGATGCTCACAGAATGCAAGTGTTGCAGCGAATGTGAGGCAATTATCTGAATTTTCTAAATACGACTTTAAGCAGTTCCTTTACCTCGTCGCTATTCATGTCCCAATCACGTAATTTGGCATAATCCTGCACCAATATTTCTACGGCATCATCAAATGATTGACAGTTTTCCATGATTTGAACCGCTTCTTCAAACTGCTCTTTGTCTCCATCAAACAATTCATTGGTAAACATGTACCTATTGTTGATGGAAATAGCGTCCATGATACTAGTCACTTTTGCCTGTTGCATTTGATCAGCAATAGTTACCTGAGGTTCTTCGAATTGTTCGTTGACTATTCTCGAAGGTCCTTCAGACAATTTTTCATTTAAAGGGACAGATTCATCCTCTTCTTCAGGTTCCTCTTCTAATTCGTCATCCTCAGTTTCCTCCTCAGCTACAAATTCATCTTCTGAATCCTCAACTTCATGAGCATCTTCATTTGAATCGACTACATTTTCTTCTTCTGAGAAATCATCAATCTCTTCATCCTCTGCCTCTTCCGAGATAAATTCATCGTCAGATTCTTCAGTGACTTCCGGCTCTTCTTCAATTATTTCCTCTTCCAACTCGTCTTCGGCAATTAAATCTTCTTTTTCTCCCTCCACATCATCTTCATCAGCTGGCTCCTCATCAGACAAATCTTCATCATCTTCAGAAATAAAATCAGACTCCTGAGGTTCTGGTTCATCAATTACAATTTCCTCCTCATCCACTTCCGCCTCGAACTCCGAGTCTTCATCATCTAAAGCAAAGACTGATTCATCTTGTTCAACTGGCTCGGATTCATATATTTCTTCAAATGATATGCTCTCAAATTCGTCCAAAATAGACAATTCAAATGCTGCTGTTTGTTGCCATTCAGCAGAGTCAAAAACCAATTTAGCTTGGTCAAACATCACTGCAGAAGGTCCGTCCAAATGTTCTCCCAAGAATGACTCAAATTCTTCCTTAAATACTTTTTGGTATTTCAAGAAGGTCTTTGCGGCCTTTTCTGAAATGAAAGCGGCAGAAGTCTGGCTAAATTCGTTGACCAAAAAAGTATTTGGGTCAGCCAGAAATACCAACATCTCGCGAGTGGCGCTTTCAAGCAAAGGCTGAAAATTATTTCGATCTATCTCAATCTTTTGTGAAAGCGTGTTCATGAAAGCGATCATCGCTTTTCTCACATCAGCATCCTTGAAATTGAAATACGGGCTTTCCAGTTTTTTCATTTCTTCCTGCCAGGAATTGAACAAGGTTTTTAAAATGAAAAAGTTAATCTGCCTTGAAGGAGAGACACTCAAAATTTCCTTTCCTGTAATCGTGGATTTCTCCGTGAAAAAATCTGTGGAAATTTTCTCAGAAAACCTGCTACAGTACTGATCAATAAAAGAATCGTTTAGTTTCCTTTGCATGGGTTAAAATTACGAAGAAGTGCCAAAGGTTATTGTAGAAAATTTGCATAGTAAAGCTATTCCTTTCGAGGCGAAAATCGAAAGACTTCTGGATATTTTGGTTTCCGACACAGATTGGATGTATACGTGTGGCGGACAAGGCAAATGCACAACATGTGCGGCAATCATAATAGAAGGAGCTGAAAATCTAAATGAACTCACAAATTCGGAGGTAAGATTTCGTAATTTGGGAAGGCTAAGTGCGGAGGAGCGATTAGCTTGTCAATGTTTGGTAAGTTCAGATCTGGTAATTCGGGTTCCTGACAGAAACAAATTACCTTCATTAGATTATTCAGAATGATATGTTTGTAGAACCAAATGTAAGCCATACCAATTCCAAAACAGGATGGATTGAGGTCGTCTGTGGTTCCATGTTTTCGGGAAAAACAGAGGAATTGATTCGCCGTTTGAATCGAGCTTTGATTGCTCAGCAATCCGTGGAAATTTTTAAGCCTGAGATCGACAAAAGATATTCGAAAAAGAAGGTAGTTTCTCATAATGAAAATGCCATTCACAGTACTCCTGTAGGGTTTGCAAACGACATTCTGCTGCGCACCTCCAATTGTGATGTGGTAGGAATAGATGAGGCTCAGTTCTTCGATCATGAAATAGTAGCAGTTGCCAACAAATTGGCCAATCAAGGTAAAAGAGTAATTATCGCAGGCCTGGATATGGATTTCAAAGGGAGACCGTTTAAACCTATGGACGAACTGATGTCAATCGCCGAATATATCACCAAGGTGCACGCCATTTGTATGGATTGTGGCCGCATCGCATCTTATTCACACAGAAGAACAAAATCAAATCAAACTGTAGTGCTGGGTGAAAAAGATATATACGAGGCATTGTGCCGAAATTGCTTTTATGAAAAAATGGATCATTAGTGTTTTTTTCCTTTTAGAGATTGGACAGCTTGCTGCTCAGGATATACCTGTCGGCACTTGGCGCAGGCACCATAGCTACAACAACGCCAGGATTTTAGAAGCCACCGATTCCAAAATCTTTTGCGCTACGCAAAATGGGCTATTTTCATATGATGTCAAAGAAAAGAGCTTGCAGAAAATTTCTAAAATAAGTGGCTTGTCAGGCGAGAGAATTACGGCCATGACTTATAATTCCTCAGTGGATTTGTTAGTTCTTGGATATGAATCTGGCCTGGTAGATTTGATTTACTCAGACAAAATCTATTCAGTACGTGGCTATCAAGAACTGACTGAAAATATTTCCAAGGAAATATTTGATATTGAAATTCATTCCGGTTTTGTATATCTGGCCACCAATATTGGCATCCTTGTCATCTCCTTAAAAGAAAATGCAATAACCGATAATTTCAGATCTATAGGACTAAATGCGCAAGATGTTTCCGTATATAACCTGACTCAAATAAATAATCAGCTCTATATCATCTCATCAGAAGGCATACAATATGGCCAGCTGACAAAAAATTTGTTGGACTTCAATAATTGGGAAAGGTTAAATCTGGAGGATAATGTATCCTTTAGAAAGCTAAGCATAATAAACGATCGCGTTTTTACTATTTACAATGATTTGTCCATATTGGAAATAACCAGTGATACTGTGAATTTAATAGCTGGTTTCGATGAAAAAATTGAAACGATCAAACCACTAAACAATCAACTTGGGGTTTTATTTAGCAATCAGCTTATTCAAATTGATTTGACCAAAACGTCGGACAACACAACCGTGATTCAATCATTCAGTACCGCGTATCAACTCAATGATTTTATATCAGCACTGCAACTATGGTTTGCAGATTCGAAAAAAGGTCTACTCAGTGAAGAATTGGAAAGTCTGATCCCAAATGGGCCAATCTCTGATAATATCACCAACATAGAGCTAGTTGATGGAAAGCTTTTCGCGTTTTATGGTCCAAGTCCAAGTGAGTTTAGCGGAAATTATGATTCATTGGGATACGAAGTTTTTGAAAATGGCACCTGGAGCTATCATGAAATTGAAAATTTTTATAACCTCGTGGACGTGTCAATCTACAATAACAATCTCTATTTTGCTTCAATAGGTCATGGGATTTACGACTCCAATAATGAACTGATTCTCAATGAAAACAATTCGATTTTAACACAAAGTCAATCTGGATCCGGCATCCTAATCACCGGAATTGAATCCGGGAAATCACTGTGGGCAACATCTTTTGACAATTCTCAACCGTTGATTCAGCTGACAAGAGATAATGAATGGATTTCATATGGTGTTGGTGATATCAATACAAGCAAACCTTTAGGTATTGATGTTTCAGTTGGTGAAACCCTCTGGATATTGCGAAATGAAGGCAATATCAGCCAGCTGAACATTGAGGATGAAACCAGCCGCACCTTATCCACTTCAGCAGGGTTACCATCTTCATTGGTAAACGGCGTGAATCTGGATATCAACGATGAGGCTTGGGTTGCAACAAATGCTGGAATTGTTAATTTTTCTGAAGCAACTTACATTTCAAGTGACATTGTTGGTAATGCATTGATATATGACGACACAGAAGTTTATAAGGAATTGGAAGTGTCAGCTGTCGCCTCTGATGGTGGTGGTAGAGTATGGGTGGCGGCTGAAAATCAAATGGCTGTTTATTCAAATAATCAATTGAGGAGATATTTCCTTTTTGATTTTGAAAACAGTCCTTTGCCAATCAGCAAAATCAAGAAGATGGAATACAATCCAGCAAATGGTGAAATGTTCTTTCTGACCGAAAATGGATTGCTTTCCTATCGCAGCAATTCTTCTGCCCCTAATTTTATACATAGCCAGGTTTCAATTTTTCCAAATCCTGTACGCCCAAATTATACAGGTGAGGTAGGCATCAAAGGAGTAGTAGCGGACGCTGATATAAAAATCACTGATATCAACGGTAAGCTGATTCAAAACATTGGTGCTTTTGGAGGTACGGCTTCCTGGGATCTCCGAGACTACAACAACCGTCAAGTAAAATCCGGAGTGTATCTTGTTTTTAGCACCTCTGCTGATGGTCTGGAAACGTTTGTTGGTAAAATAGCAGTTCTGAACTGATGATTACCAAAACACGCGGAATTGTCATCAACTACATCAAATACGGGGAAACAAGTATCATTGTCAAGATTTTTACCGAGGATGCTGGACTTTCGTCCTACATGGTCAACAGTATCAGAAGCCAGCGATCTAAAAAAAGCATTGGGTTTTTTCAGCCATTTTCCATGTTGGATATGGTCGCCTATGTCAAATCAAATCGAGACATACAGCGGCTGAGCGAATGGAAATCATTTCATCCCACTTTTGGCATCCAGCAGAATATCTATAAAAGCACCATTGTTCTCTTTCTATCTGAGATTTTGTCAAAAGTTTTAATTAACGAATCTGAAGAACATCATGAGTTATTCGATTTTCTAACCAGATCGATCGTTACACTTGACCAACTTGATCAGGAAATTGAAAATTTTCACCTTCATTTTTTACTTAAAATGATACCTTGTCTTGGATTTGGCATTAGCGATGGCCAGGAATTGCTACAATCGATGGAGTTGGAAAAAATTCATGACGAGCCTTTGGTCATTGATCTGATTTCGAAACTCCTGGTTTCAGAATATTGGGATACTATCAGAGCAACAGGTCTGATACGATTCAAGGCGCTGGAAACCATTTTGGCATATTTTGATCATCACGATATACATATTGGTGAGATAAAATCATTAAAAGTGCTACACCAAGTATTCCGATAGTTAAAAAATGATCTTATTTTTGATATAATCCCCGTATGTTATGAGCCAAATCCTTTATTCCGAAATTCCATCACTGGATCTTGCAGACTTCACTTCAGGCGATCAAGTCAAAAAAGAAAAGTTCGTTGCTGATTTAGGTCTAGCCTATCAAAACATTGGCTTTGTGGCTATAAAAAATCATGGCCTTTCAGCAGCACTTACTGAGCAATTATATGCTTCGGTAATGGAATTTTTTGCGCTGAACGATGAAGCTAAATTGAAATACGAAGTGCCCGAACTCGCAGGCCAGCGAGGATATATCAGCAAAGGTCGCGAACGTGCAAAAGGCCGAAATACGGGAGATTTGAAAGAATTTTATCACGTTGGGCAGCCTGATGAAAACAAATTGGATGAATATCCTGAAAATATATGGCCTAAAGAAGTTCCTGCATTCAAGGATTATACATTGAATGCATACCAAACTTTAGAGAAAGCAGGAATACAAATGCTTCGGGCCATCGCCATTCACCTGGGTTTGGATGAGTATTATTTTGATGATAAGGTTTCCAAAGGGAACAGCATACTAAGGCAAATACATTATTTTCCAATCGAAAATCCTGACGAAATACCCCCTGACGCTGTGAGAGCGGCTGAGCACGGCGATATCAACCTGATTACTTTATTGATGGGAGCAAGTGCAGATGGGCTTCAGGTGCTTCGGAGAGATGGCGAATGGATCGCAATTACGGCTTTGCCTGATCAAATTGTCGTAAATGTGGGCGACATGCTCGACAGACTTACTAATCATAAGCTCAAGTCAACCATACACCGGGTTGTGAATCCACCGCGAGAAAAAATGGGCACCTCTCGATTTAGTATTCCATTTTTTATGCATCCTATTTCAGCAATGGATCTTACATGCCTTGAAAGCTGTGTTGATTCTGAAAACCCAAAAATATACGAGGATATGACCGCTGGAGAATTTCTCGATCAAAGATTAAGAGAAATTGGTTTAAAAGCATAGAATGTCCTTTACGAGAGTCCGATATATCATTTTCTTGCGCGACGTGCTCATACTTTCGGTCACCTCATTTGGTGGACCCACTGCGCATATGGCCATGTTTTTAGATATGTTGGTGAAAAAAAGAGCCTATCTACATGAACAGGATTTGATTGAACTCTATGCGCTCTGTCAAATTTTACCAGGCCCCACGTCTACACAAACAATCACATCAATTGGATTTAAAATAGGTGGACCAAGTCTTGCCTATCTGACTTTGCTAGTTTGGATCTTGCCAGCCGTAACAATCATGATTACCCTCGGCATCATGATGACCTTTTTCCAGCAAATGAATATCTCACTAGATTTTCTTAATTACATCCAGCCAATTGCTGTAGGGATAGTAGCTTATTCAGCATATAGGATATCCAGTAGTGTTGTAAGTAGCAGAACTGGTTTTTTTCTAATGATTATTGCTACGCTAGCAGCTTTCGTATTTAGAACACCTTTCGCATTTCCGATCATGATTTTGATTGGTGGATTTGTAACTGCATTCAATTTTAAAAAACATGAGCCAATTGATGAAAAAGGGAAAATAAAAATCAACTGGTCAAATTTCATCCTTTGGTTTTCAGTCCTAATTTTTGCCGCCATTTTAGGTAAAGCCACACACTTTTTACCAGTAAGATTGTTTGAGAATTTTTACAGAAACGGAAGTTTGATTTTCGGAGGAGGTCAAGTATTAGTGCCACTGCTTTATACTGAATTTGTGGAATTCAAACATTATCTCACTTCACAGGAGTTTCTTTCAGGATATGGATTTGTTCAGGCATTGCCAGGTCCTGTATTTTCTTTTAGTGCCTATGTAGGTGCCATTAGTATGAAAGACTCTAACATCATGATGCAGATATTTGGTGGTTTGATGGCGGCTGCTGGTGTTTTTCTACCCGGAACCTTTCTGATTTATTTTGTGATACGATTTTGGGAGGATCTGAAGAAATACAGAATTGTAAGGGCTTCATTAGAAGGGATAAATGCTGTAAGTGCAGGAATGGTTATCGCGGCTACTTTTTTCCTATTAGAACCTGTAGAGCCAAACACTGTCAATTATCTCCTAATGATTGGCACTGCCTTCTTATTGTTTTTCACAAAAATTCCAACCCCTGTAGTGGTAATCGTTGGGTTGATTACAGGTATTATCCTTCATTGAATTCCATAAAAAAACCGCATCCAATTCCTTGAATGCGGTTCATAGTTAAAATTTATACGTTTTTATTCTGATTTGGCTGGAGGTGTGATTCCAAGTTTTTTCAAAATCAAATCAGACACATCGTCCTGCTCTCTTGCATAAAGCAACACATCAAATCCTGGTGCTCCTGCACTGAAAATGTGTGTGTAGCCATTTTCTACTGCAATAGTCTCGATAGCATTACCAATTTTTTCATATGCTGGCTTCAACAACGTAGTTCTCTTTGTCATCAATGAATTCTCAGCATCCTGACTGAATTTTTGGATTGATTGCTGAAGTTGACCGATTTCCTGCTCTTTATCAGCTCTAATCAATTCATCATAAGAAGCGGCATTTGTCTGATAGTCTGCCAACAATTTTTCGTAGTTAGCATATTTGGCCTGAAGCTGGTTTTGTAATTGCTTCTCGTAGGCTTTCAACTCAGCATCTATCTGTTTAGCCTCTGGCAGCAGACTCAATACGTAATCTGCATTGGTATAACCAATTTTTAGCGCTTCTTGAGCTGACACCTGCAATGCTCCTACCAGAATAGCTATGATTATTAACGACTTAGTTTTCATATTAAATTGTTTTGATTGTCCTTATTTTAATTGTTTTGTTCTGAACCATTATTATCACCTAATCCCATTTCTTCCAGTACGTAATCAGTATAGTCATGTATAGGATCTGTGTAAATCATCACCAAATCACCTGATTTGTCGAAGACTATTTGTAATCTATTATTTTTTGCCACTCGCTCTACTGCCTCAAAAACCAAATCTTGTACTGGCTTCATCAGCTCCTTTTTTTTCAGAAAATAAAGTCCATCAAATCCAAAAACCTGTTTTTGATAATCCTTTACCTCTTTCCAATTGCGATCAATTTCAAGTCTTCTTTCGTTCTTAAGCTCCAAAGTCAATAGCACTTCTTCTGCCTGCAATATCGCTTCCTTTTCTTCTACCTCTGTATACATCTGCTGAATCTCTGTCTCCCAACCTTGTGCCAGTTTTTGAATCTCAGACTGTGCTTCTTTATATTCCTGCATCCGACTCAAAACATATTCGGTATCGACATAACCAAATTTCTGGCCAAAAGTGAAATGACTCGCAAAAATCATTAAAATACCGACAATCACTGTAATATTTTTCATGTCTATCTTATTTGCTGTCCAATAGAAAAGTGGAATTGTGGGCCACTCAAAATATTTGTTCCATACGCAGGATCCAGTCCATAAGCCCAATCTAAACCTAGCAAACCGAACGCTGGCATAAAAATTCTTACACCTACTCCCATAGATCTTAGCATATTGTATGGATTAAATTCTTTTGAATTGTTCCAATTATTTCCTCCTTCATAAAATACCAAGCCATATATGGTTGCAGATGGGTTCAGTGAAACTGGATAACGTAGTTCCATAACAAATTTGGTAAACATCGTTCCCCCGGTCACACCGTCTTCATCGACTGGTCGGATGCTGTTATCAGTATATCCTCTCAAGCCGATTACATCTGTACCCAGTAAGAAATTTTGACCTGTAAGACCACTTCCTCCAAGAGTAAATCTCTCGAACTTACCAACTCCAACTTTATTTCCATAGGATCCAAGTACGCCGAAATGAAACCTAGGTGCCAAAACAAGATCACCAACCAGTTTCAAATAGTACTGCATATCAAAATTCCATTTATGATATTCAAGATACTTGTAACGCCTGGCCTCTGTGATATTGTCATAATCCAAACTGTTGAATAAAGAATATGGAGGAGTAAAGGAAGAACTCAAGGAAATAGATGAACCAGTTCTAGGATACATAGGATTGTCAACACTGTTTCTGGCGATTGTATTATTAAATGTGAAACTAACGGATTCACTTGCAGCATTAGGATCTGACGAACCTCCCAAAATTTGCGCAAAATTTCCTGATAAATTATATTTCAAATATCCAATGGAATTACTGATAGTAAAGTAATCATCTGGCCATTGCACCCTTCTACCCAACGATATGGTAACCCCATTTAATCCTAGTTTTCCTGTTTCGTTTCTAGTATAGAAATTTATATTTCGACTTACAGAACGTGTGTAACTAACACCAAAAGAGTTTGGTTTACGCCCACCAAGCCAAGGCTCATTGAAATTGACTGAATAGCTCTGATATTGCTGCCCATTCGCCTGAAGCTGCACACTGAATTTTTGTCCATCACCCATTGGCAATGGCCTCCACTTGTCGAAATGAGGAATATTTCTGACAGAGAAGTTATTGAAACTCACACCTAATGTTCCAACGAATCCAAATTGGCCTCCCCATCCACCAGAGAGCTGAACCTGATCATTGGCCTTTTCAACCAATTGCCATTCTATATCTACTGTTTCATCAATAGGATTTGGTTTCGGAACTGGATTAACCTGCTCAGGGTCAAAATATCCCAATTGTGATAATTCTCGCTGTGTTCTAATCAAATCTGCTCTACTAAATTTCTGACCAGGGAGTGTTCTTAACTCACGTAGTACAACATGATCATTTGTTTTATCATTTCCGCTGATTGTTACTTCGTTGATAGTGGCCTGTACACCTTCATAGATTCTCATTTCTAGATCAATGGAGTCACCTTCCACCCCAACTTCTACCGGATCCACATTAAAGAATAAATAACCATCATCCATATAGAGCGCACTGATGTCCATGCCATTTGGATTGAAATTGAGCTTTTTCTGAATGAGTTCAAGATCATACACATCCCCAGCTTTTACCCCAAGAACCCGATCAAGTTGTTCATCGGTATAGATATAATTACCTGACCAGATGATGTTTCTGAAGTAATATTTATTCCCCGGATCCATGTACATATCAATGTTGAGATGTTTTTTGTCAATAGCATAAAGACTGTCAGTTACTATTTCCGCATCGCGGTAACCTTTCGAATTATAAAAAGCGATAAGAAGTTTTTTATCCTCTTCGAAATCTGATTTTACCAATTTATTTGACTTAAAAATATTCAGGTAAACATGCTCAGACAGATATTCACGAAAGGACTTTTTGTCCATTTCTTCACGATGAGTAGCGAAATATGCTAAATTTTTAGGTTTGAGCAGTCCCAATGTCTTTTCGATCAAATCACGCACTATTGTGAACCTTGGTGATTGACCAGTCTTCTTCAGTTTTCCTCTTAACTTACCAGTATGGAAATTCTCCTCTCCATAAAAATTAATATCCTTAATTTTTACTTTGTGACCCTTATTCACATCGATAATAATGTTGACACTGTTGGAAATAAGGGTATCTTTTACTCGACGAATGTCAACTTCCGCATTTAGGAAGCCTTTTCCTTCAAAATATTTGAATACGGCCATTTCGGTGTTTTTGATGACCACATCGGTAAGCACTTTTCCTCTTACAAGATCAATTTTATCTTTAAGCTCTCCTTCCTGACTTTTTGTAACTCCCGTGAACTCATATTTAGTCAACCTAGGCCTTTCCGTAAGCTCAATTGTCAACCATACCTTACCATCCTCCACTTTATTGGCATAAATAGAAACATTGCCAATGATTCCCTGTTTCCAAAGTTTTTTAATGGCCGCAGAAATACTTTCACCTGGGATTTTAATTTTATCACCAACTCTTAATCCTGAGAGTGAAATCAAAGCATTGTTGTCCAAAAATTCCACACCAGTAACCTCAATGTTTGCTATCTCATATTCTTTGGGACTAGAGTAGTTGATACTCAACCCTTGATCCTGAGATTGATTGCCATAACGCCTGCCAAGTCCTATTTGGGAATAGCCCTGATATCCTAGTAAAAGGATGACAAATAAAACCTGAATTTTTCTCAACATATTAATCAATATTCAACTGCTCACTTATTTTACCAAACCTTCTTTCTCGCTGTTGATAAGAGATGATAGCAACTATCAGGTTTTGTTTTCTAAAATCTGGCCAAAGAACATCAGTAAAAAACAACTCTGTGTAAGCCAGTTCCCACAATAAAAAATTACTGATTCGCATTTCCCCACTTGTTCTGATCAACAATTCAGGATCAGGGATACCATTAGTGGATAAATAATTTGTTATTGTCGACGAGTCTACTTTATCTGGACTTAGCGTTCCGTCTGACACATTTTTTGCGATTAATTTCACCGCATTTGAAATATCCCATCTACCACTATAGTTCAGCGCCAAAACCAATTTCAATCCATCATTTTGTGCAGTTTTAGCTTTTGCTTCATCTAAACCTCTTTGCGCTTTTAACGGAAGCTGGGAAATATCACCAATAGCATGCAAACTCACATTATTATCCATCAAGGTGGATATTTCATTGTTTATTGTTGTTACCAATAAACTCATCAATCCATCCACCTCAGCTTTCGGGCGAGCCCAATTTTCAGTTGAAAATGCATAAAGAGTAAGGTATTTGACTCCCAACTCCGCACAACCTTCTGTTACTTCTCTTACTGCCTTTATAGCGTGTTTATGCCCAAATAACCTTGCAGCTCCTTTCCCCTTTGCCCAACGGCCATTTCCGTCCATTATAACGGCTATGTGCTGTGGTAAATTGTCTCGGTTTATCTGATCATTCATGCTCAAAAAAGCTGCATTTGGCAAAAAGCTACAAAGTTGTTCTTTTTTTCCGTAAAGGGGAATTATTAAACAAATTTTAACGGATCAATTCGATCTGATCCTCATGAGAATTGATTTGTTAGGTATATATGGGAAAGGGCATGGAATCTTGTAGAGGACATAGGTTAGGCTTATGCTAGTGTAGAAATACCAATCATTGTCATTCGGATTGCCAAATTGATAGTCTTTGATATAGATATCCCCTTCGGAAATACCATCCAAATAATCAAAAAAGGTTTTTCTCAGCCCTAATTCCCCAGTGAGAGTGAATTGTTTTCCTACCAAATATTTTACCCCAGCACCAATTGGAAGTACAAATTGGATCGTATTAAAATCTTCAAGAGTTGGAGCCACATTGTTCACTTTCACAAAGCCTACTCCCATAGAAGCATATGGAGACCATTTTAATTTCGACTGATCACCTCGATAATCAAGAAAGTGAAATTCAAATGCTGTATTAAATTCGAAAATCTGATGCTCAAAACTATAAGCTCTCGAAACGCCTAGGGCATCAACTGGTTGATTGTCATTTCCTGCTATTTTCCCGTAGTTGAGAGCCATTTTCACGCTAAGTACAGGCGAGAAATTCATTCTATAGATGCCTCCAAATCCCAACCTGGATTCCTGAGGCCTTGGATAGCGATTTAAATCTCCGGAATAGTTGAACGAACCTATGGAACCTCCAAATTCCAAAAATTGACCTTGTACGCTTATAGATACAAGAAAATAAAGAAGAATGAATATATGTCTCAAATACTACCTGAATTTAGCTGCCGCTTTGACGCGTGAACCCAATACATAGGTCAGCTTTAGGGAAGTAACGATGTAAAGGTCTTTATCTTTTGGATTACCTCGAGGTTTTCCTTCAACACTGGCTCCACCTTGATTTCCATCCACATAATATTTTACTCCACTGTCAACATAATCGATTAATACAGGTCTGATATTTTCTCTTTGAATACCATCATATACATTAACCAATTCTGCACTTCTATCTGACATAATCCTCGCCAATGGATCATCGAACTTGTCCAAAGCCACATAGTTGCCACTGACATCATCAATGTAATCAGTAAACAAAAAGCGATATCCTATTTCCAATCCCACATCAAATGGCGTACCTGGTATTCTCATTCGGCCCCCAATTCCAACAGGTATAGATACTTGAATCGGGCTATATTGGCTGCTATTATAGCCTGGCAGATTTTGTCCTTCAGTTCCTAATTTTCTAAGACTAACCCAGTCACCCCCATTTTTGAGTGGCGCTTGATTGACACCTGGCAAACTTGAATCAGTTTGGTAATCATATTTTGGAACCTGACCTTTTGGATCGTGATAAAAAAGAGCAGCGCCAAAGAAAACATATCCATTAATAGGAAGTCTCACATTTGGTCCTCCATAGTTGGGAAGGATATAAATTTCCATACCCAACTGAAGCTCATATATGTCATTTCTAAAGCTAAGATTTCTCTGATATCGCCCGTTTCCTCCAGATTGTTCATAATCTGGATCCGAAGAAGCATCTGAAGCTTGAAGCCTTCCCCAATTCAAACCGCCTCTCAAAGCCATATATGAGTTAAATTTATAACCCATATTAAAACCAAAACCTGGTCGGGTAAAACTTACATCTGTGCTTCCAGCATTTGTTAGAGGTGCTAAATCACCATAATAATTAAGGGCATTGATATTAAACCCAGCATATTCGTAGGGACGAAATCTTCCGCCAACTGAGCCTCCATGATATTTAGAGATGGCTTTATTTTTTCCTTTGCGCTTGCCGTATTTACTGCTAAACTGCGCCTGACTCTCAATTCCAGAGAACAGAAAAAGGCATAAAAGAGATAAATTAAATAAAATTCTGAGCTTCATATCTTGACCAATGTCCCCAAAAGTAAAGAAACTCAATGATTTATATAAAAATCTTGCTTAATTTCTGCGATCCAGTCCCCATGTGAGCTTATTTCTAAGGGTATCAAAAAAGGAACTGCCCTTTACTTTGATTAATCGGGCAGAAAAATTCGCCTTTTTGATAATCAATTCCTGAGGACAATCTATAGCTTCTGATCTGGAGTCCATTGAAACTAAAAATGACTGATTCCTGGATTCTATAGTAAATCGAAGCTCACTATTTTCAGAAACAATTAATGGCCTGATGTTCAAATTATGTGGACTAACAGGTGTTATGATGAAATTTTTAGTTTGAGGCATAATCACCGGACCACCACAGCTCAAAGAGTAACCCGTAGAGCCTGTAGGTGTAGAGACCATCAAACCATCGGCCCAATAGGTATTCAAATATTCCCCATTGATGTAGCATTTGACAACTATCATTGATGATGTGTCTTTTCTTAGAATTGCAATTTCATTCAATGCGTAATTATTACCATCGAAAGCGCCAATATCTGTTTCCAAGCTTACTAACGTGCGATCGTCATATTCAAAATCACCGGCAAAATATGAATCTAATGCGAGTTCAATCTGATCTTTCGAAATATTAGCAAGAAATCCCAATCGTCCAAGATTGATCCCCATGATTGGTAATTGTGATCTGCCAACATAAGTCAATGTATTTAACAATGTACCATCACCTCCCAGGCTCAAAATAGCCTCAAATCCTGATAGGTCAGTTGAGCGATCGAAAACCGGATAATCTTTAAAAATTGATAGCCCTTTAACAGAAATTTTATCAGAGATATAAATTTCACGTTTGGCATCCTTTAGCTGATTCAACATTTTTTCAACCAGCTCAAGAACATCGTCATTTATTGCGAGTCCATGAATTGCAATTTTCCCCATATATCAAATTTTGAGGTATTTCATGAAGATATCCAGCCTTTCCTGCTCGTCAAAATTTGATCTGGCCGAGTTAAACGAAGATTCAATTTGAAATCCGTGATTGCCCAAAGAGGCAATTATACGGCTTACTTCTTCTTTATTGATCTTTAGGGTAAGGATTAATTTGGAAGGATCATTAGGATTCTCGCTCACATATGAAGTAAGAATTTTTGCGTCATTGGATTCGATCAGTCTGCTTATTTCTGATAAAGAATAATCAATCGAATTAAGCTTAAGTGTGAGAATGGCTCCTGGATTTATGACAGATGAAGATTTAGCAAATGCTTCAACCAAATCTTCCGTTGAAATAACACCTATGTATTGTTCCAGTTCATCCAGAACCGCAACCAGTCTTAGTCCCTCAGAACTCAAGACTTTGAGCACATCATAATAATGGCTGAAGGCTTTCACATGACTTTTTTGTCCTAATAAGGGATATTCTCCAACTTCGGCAAAATGCAAATTGTCATCAAAAAGCATTTCTTCAGTGATAATTCCCAGAAATCTATTGTCAGCAGAAACTGGAAGTTGTGATAAGCGGAGCTCATCCATCCAAAGTTTAGCCTTCCCAATATCATCAGTAGGCTTCAATGGTGGAATCATGTAGTTTACGAGCTCCTTGGCTATCATACTGCTATTTTTTCCTTCAAAAATTCTTCCAGATACGTGTTGAATGCCTCAGGTTGTTCCATCATGGGTGCATGACAACATTTATCAATAAATTTCAAAGTAGTGTTTGGAATAAGTCTGTCGAATTCATGCGCCACATATGGTGGTGTGATGGTATCGTTCAGTCCCCAGACCAATAAAGTCGGCACCTTAATTGCCGGTATATCATGTGCCATATTGTGTCTTTGAGCTGACTTTGCAATGGCCACAATTCTAAGCGCTTTTGGGATACTTTTAGTCGTTTCAAAAACCTCATCGATGAGATCTTTGGTTGCTGTTTTTGGATCATAAAATGTATAAGCGACCCTTTCAGCTACATATTCATAACTTCCTCGTCTTGGAAATGATCCTCCCATAGCGTTTTCAAATAGACCGGAACTGCCTGTAAGAATAAGGGATTTAACTTTTGCAGGATTGCGTAGGGTAAATATTAATCCAATATGGCCTCCTAATGAATTCCCTATCAGATTCAGATCTGAAAGTTGAAATTCCGTGACAAATTCTTCTACAAATTTGTTCAAAGAATCAAGTCCGGCTTCTTTCACAGGCATGGTATAAATAGGCAATAAAGGTATGATCACACGATAATTTTTAGAAAATCTAGTGACTACACCATCCCAATTACTAAGGGCTCCAAAAAGTCCATGAAGCAAAAGAAGAACTTCTCCTTCACCTTCATCAATATATTGAAATCCACTTTTTTGCTTTATCTCCATTACTTAAATCTACAGAAAGGTATATACGGATTTTGATTTACCAGTGATATTTTCTAGCGAATCAATCATGTCTTTCACAAAAGGCATAACATATGACACCCATTCAAACACTTTAGGTCCAATTACCTCAATGATCGGGTAAATGATTGAATCACTTATGAATTCTGCTGGAATTCTTAAGCCGATGGAGTCAAAAACCCATATGATGACACTAAAAATAAAAGCCCATTTGAATACTGATGCCAATGCTCCGAGGATATTGTCAAAAAACCCAAGAAATGTTATGTCAACTGCCTTTTTCAATATTTTACCTAAGAGATTCATTATCAAAACCACAACTACAAAAAGAACAATAAAAACGCCTATGGTTAAGATTTGAAAATACTCTGTATCCTGAAAGAAACTGTTTGATATTGGAATAGTCAGCTTGATTGCAGCGAATAAGCCTGCGAAAAAACCAATGAATGAAAATAACTCCATCACAAGACCTTTCATATAGCCCTTGATCATCCCGATGATGAAAATTACAATGAAAAAAATGTCTAAATAATTCAATTTTCTTAGCTCAATAGTTGTTTTGCAAAAGCAGAAATCATTTTACCATCAGCTTTACCTGCAAGTTTTTTAGTCGCTGCTCCCATTACTTTTCCCAGATCCTGAGGGCCTGCCGCCCCGACTTCAGCAATAATACTTTTAACCTCCGCCTCAATCTCCGCTTCTGAAAGTTGTTTCGGTAAAAATTCCTCAATCACCTCTAGTTCAATCTTTTCTACAGAAGCCAGATCTTCTCTATTTTGACCGACATAGATGTCATAAGAATCTTTTCTTTGTTTGGCCGCTTTGGTCAAAAGCTTCATTTCCATATCTTCTGTAAGTTCCTGAGCGCTTCCTTTTTCCGTCTCAGCCAATAAAATCATTGCTTTTATTGATCGCAATGCGGTCAGTCGTGACTTGTTCTTAGCAAGCATTGCTTGCTTAATCTCCCCTTCAATTTTTGTTTTTAAACTCATAATCTATTTTTTATGAACAAATTTGCTCTTGAAATTGTGTTAATTCAATGACCAAACTTAGCGTAAACATCAACAAAATTGCAACTCTGCGCAACGCGCGTGGAGGGAATAACCCAAATGTTGTGCAGACTGCCATCGATTGTGAGAGATTTGGAGCACAAGGTATCACGATTCATCCCAGACCAGACGAAAGGCACATAACCTATCAGGATGTGATTGACCTCAAGCCAATAGTTACCACTGAGTTTAACATAGAGGGATATCCTGACGATAGGTTCATGCAAATCATAGAATTGGTGAGACCTGAACAAGCTACTCTTGTGCCAGACGGGCCAGATGTGCTTACTTCATGTGCCGGATGGGATACGATCAAGCATCAAGATTATTTATCTGAGATTGTTTCCAAGTTAAAATCTTTCGGAACCAGGGTATCGATTTTTGTAGATCCGAATGAAAAAATGGTAGCTGGGGCTAAAAATGTTGGCGCTGACAGGATCGAACTATATACAGAACCATATGCTATTGGTTATCACAAAGACAAAGAGATCGCGGTATCATCATATGTTCTAGCCGCTGTAAAAGCGACTGAATTAGGACTTGGCATAAACGCAGGTCATGATTTGGATTTACACAATTTGAAATATCTTAAAACATGCATTCCACAATTGGACGAAGTGTCCATCGGTCATGCGCTCATATGTGATGCCTTATATTACGGTTTAGAAAATACGATTCAAATGTATTTAAGGAAACTACAATGAAATTATCCTTTAGAACACTTGGTGAAGGCCAACCTTTAATCATTTTACATGGTTTTTTTGGCTCTGCTGACAATTGGCAAACCCTTGGCAAATCATTTTCCCAATTCTACAAAGTATATCTGATAGACCAAAGAAATCATGGCAACTCACCACATAGTGATGCATTCAACTATGATCTAATGGTAGAAGATATCCTTGAATTGATGAAGGATGAAGGCCTATTGAAAGCCAAATTTATAGGACATTCGATGGGAGGAAAAACAGCAATGAATTTTGCCGTGAAATATCCGGATATGGTTGAAAAATTGGTTGTGGTTGATATTGGGCCAAAACAATATCCTCCGCATCACGAGAATATTTTTAATGGTTTTAAATCAGTAGATCTCTCGACCATCGAATCCCGAAAAGATGCAGACGATCAACTTTCTAGGACCATTCCTGATTTTGGAGTGAGACAGTTTATTTTGAAGAATCTTACCAGAGATGATGCTGACAACTTTATCTGGAAAATCAACCTTGAATCATTCGAAAAGAATGGTGCAGAAGTAGGCCGTGCACTTGACCCTTCGGATGTATTTAATGGAGACACTATGTTCATCGGTGGTGGAAATTCAAACTATATCAAAACCGAAGATGTTGACTTGATTGTACGGCATTTTCCTAAGGCTGAGATGGAAATGATTCAGAGATCAGGGCATTGGGTGCATGCAGAGAAACCAAAAGAATTATATGAATTAGTCATAAACTTTTTCAATAAATAATTCCGTAAAGTGACTGTGACAATAATCTGATTATGGCTAAAAGTGGAACTGTGTATATTATACCAACTTATCTTTCGGAGAAAAATGATGCTTCTTTCATAGCTCCGATGGTTTGTGATGTTATTAAAAACACCTCACATTTTTTGGTGGAAAATGTCCGAACGGCCAGGAGATTCATCAGCAGCCTAAAACTGGAAATTGATATTTCTCAACTAAGTTTTGAAATTTTAGATAAAAACTCCACCTATCAGACTGTATCAACTCAGATAGAAGAGTGGAAATCTGTAGTCAATATCGGGATCATGTCTGAAGCAGGATTGCCGGGGTTAGCTGATCCAGGACATTTGGCAATTAGTTATGCCCATAAGCACAATATGCAAGTGGTGCCATTGCCAGGAGCATCATCTATCCAAACAGCCTTAATTTCATCAGGTTTTAATGGTCAGCAATTTACTTTCAATGGTTATTTACCGATCGGCAAACCTGAGCGTATCCAGGCTATTAAAAATATGGAGCTAATCGTAGAAAAGACTGGTATTACTCAGATTTTTATGGAAACACCTTTTAGAAACAATGCCATGATGGAGGATCTGGTTTCCAATTTAAATCCGAATACAACACTTCATATTTCAAGCGATATTTTCGGAAATCAGGAATTTGTTAAATCAAAAGCCATTTCCGAGTGGAAAAAAACTAAAATTGACCTTCATAAAATACCGACTGTATTTTGTATTGGTCAAATGTCTTAGAAAGTACCAACTAATTTTACGAATCTGCTAATTTTGCACGCTTAAAAGAATAGGAACATATATGTCATATTTATTCACATCAGAATCAGTATCAGAGGGACATCCGGATAAAGTAGCCGATCAGATATCTGATGCACTTGTAGATCATTTTATCGCTTTTGACCCACAATCAAAAGTGGCTTGTGAGACTTTGGTCACCACCGGTCAAGTTGTGCTCGCAGGCGAGGTGAAATCAAAAACCTATCTGGATGTACAACAAATAGCCAGAGATGTGATTAAAAGAATCGGATACACAAAATCCGAATATATGTTTGAAGCGAATTCTTGTGGAATATTATCGGCTATTCACGAGCAGTCTCCGGACATCAATCAGGGTGTTGATAAACTTGATCCTAAACTACAAGGTGCAGGAGATCAGGGAATGATGTTTGGTTATGCTACCGACGAAACTGAAAACTATATGCCTTTGGCGCTTGATCTTTCACACAAAGTCTTAATCGAACTTGCTAAACTTAGAAGAGAGAACGAGGAAATAAAATATCTGCGGCCTGATGCTAAATCACAGGTTACGATTGAATATTCTGATGACAATCAACCGATAAGAATCGATAGCATTGTCTTATCTACACAGCATGATGATTTTGATGAAGAATCTAAAATGCTAGCCAAAATAAAAAGCGATATCATTAACATTTTGATTCCAAGGGTGAAAAACCTTTTGAGCCCTGAAATTCAAAAGCTTTTCAACGACGAAATCAAATATCATATCAATCCGACTGGAAAATTTGTGATAGGAGGACCTCATGGTGATGCCGGCCTAACCGGAAGAAAAATCATTGTGGATACATATGGCGGAAAGGGCGCCCATGGTGGTGGTGCTTTTTCTGGAAAAGATCCTTCAAAGGTCGATCGATCTGCGGCTTACGCAACCAGACACATCGCTAAAAATCTTGTGGCTGCTGGCCTTTGCAAGGAGATTTTGGTACAAGTATCCTATGCAATAGGAGTGGTAGAACCAATGGGGCTTTATGTCAACACTTACGGCACATCAAATGTGAGTTTAACTGATGGTGAAATAGCCAGAAAGGCATTGTCCATATTTGATATGACTCCATACGGAATCGAGACAAGGCTAAAATTGAGAACGCCGATGTATCAGGAGGCTGCAGCTTATGGTCATATGGGTCGTACGCCTGAGGTGAAAACGGTAAGCTTCACCGATGGATCAGGTGAAACCAAGAAAATAGAAATTGAGACTTTTACATGGGAAAAGCTTGATTTTGTTGATCAGGTAAAGGCTGCTTTCGGAATTTAAGCCAGCCAGTTTACCATTCAATCACTTTTTTATCACGTAGGAATTTTCCGGACGGAATATCGGATGCTGTTGCGAGCCAGACGGCTGTTTCAGCGCCTTTCTCTACTGTCCGGGAGGCATTTGCGCCACCCATGTCGGTTTTGACCCAGCCAGGACACATGGAGTTGACTTTTATACCTGGCTCTTCTGCAGCGAGAACTGCTGTAAATGCATTCAGAGCAGTTTTCGACATTCGATAAGCGGCATTACCACCACCAATTGTGTTGAGTGCTCCCATTCCTGAAGAGATATTGATCACTCGGGGATCCTGACTGTTTTTCAAAAATGGCAATAACATTTTAGTCAACTGCAAAGGCCCACGAAAATTGATATTCATGGTACGGTCTATTATTTCCATCGGCATATCGCGAAGATGGTGACCAGAATCCAATAAGACACCTGCGTTGTTGATAAGTACATCTATTGTATCAGTATGCCTCGACAAGGCGTGTACAAAAGTTTCCATACTCGCGAATTCTTCTACATCCAGCTGAAAAAATTCGATATCAAATTGACGTAGGTTACTTTCTGTTTCGAGTCCCTTTTTGGTATTTCTTGCGGTAAAAATAATGTGATGTCCTAATGCCCCAAGCTGCTTGCAAATCTCCAGTCCAATACCTCTGATAGATCCGGTTACAAGTATTTTTTTACTCATCGTATTCTGAATCTATTGTTCCGATCCTTTCAAATTCATGGCCCAATAGATGATTTTTTGCTTCTCTTCAGCTGTCAGTTCCGCCTCGGCGTGCATGACAGTGTAAATTTTCATGGGCATCTCATCATCTTCCACCATCTCTATAATTTCTTCGAGTTTGTGATTTTTTCTCTTCAGTGAATAAGGTATCCATTCTGAAAAATTAAGCTCCTCACGCCCTTCATTGATATCATGAATGACCAACCATGATATAGGTGCAATGCCAGCATACCACGGATAAACTGATTCATTGGAATGACAATCGTAACAGGCATTTCTAAGAAGCTTGCTTACTTCCGGATCGATCAAAACCTCCTTATGGATGTCATTAGGATTGTCCAACATTACCTCGGGTTTCTCTCCTGGAAAGAGTTGAATAAATAAAAAAACACCGATTAGAGGCACTAAGAAATAAAGGAAAAATTTTTTCATCTCAAAATCATTAAGTTCAAAGAGGATTTACGGTTCGTAATTTAACCTAAAAATGAAATCAAAACTCCTGCAGCCACCGCCGATCCGATCACCCCGGAGATATTACTTGCCATCGCATATTGTAATAAATGATTGCTAGGATCATGTTTTAGGGCGATTTCATTGGCAACTCTTGACGCCATTGGCACTGCACTCAAGCCTGTTGCCCCAATCAGTGGATTGATTTTTTTCTTCGCAAAAACATTATAAATCTTAACGGCAAAAATGCCACCTGCTATGGAAATAGCAAAAGCGATAAAACCACCAACGATGATCAAAATTGTTTGCTGATTAAGAAATGCATGAGAAGTCATGGTTGCTCCAACAGCCAAACCAAGAAATATTGTAGCAATGTTCAAAATGGTATCTGATGCTGCTTTGTAAAGTCGGCCTGTAGAAGCGCCAATCTCTTTTACCAAATTTCCAAACATCAATAGTCCAATTAAAGGAACAGAAGAGGGAACAAGTAATGCGACGATTGAACCAACTGCGATTGGAAAAAGAATTTTCAAAGTTTGAAGATTTTTAATCGGCACCTTGGAAGGATATAGTTTATCCTGCTGCTTCATGTTGATTAACAACTCCTTTTTGGTCATCGTAAATCTGACAACAAGAGGAATAATCACAGGAACCAATGCCATATATGAATACGCCGCTATGGCAATGGGGCCCAATAAATGTGGAGCCAATTTGATGGTGGTGTAAATAGCTGTTGGGCCGTCAGCACCTCCAATAATTCCAAGAGCGGCTGCCTCTTTAAGATCAAACCCTATCAAAACTGCAGAAATCAAAACAGTAAAAATCCCAATCTGAGCAGCTGCTCCAAAAAATGCAAGGCGCAAGTTTCTGAGCATGGGTCCAAAATCTGTCAATGCTCCTACACCCATGAAAATAATTGGAGGCAAAAATCCAGTTTTAATCAATGAATAATATACAAAATTCATGATGCCATGATGCTTTGCAATTTGGTATAAAGTCAAGCTTTCGTCTATTTTTTCTACACCCATGCCTCCACCAGGAAAATTGGCAATGAGCATTCCAAACGCAATTGGCACCAAAAGCAGCGGCTCGTATTGCTTTTTTATACCCAGGTAGAGAAGAAAAAATGCAATCAAAAGCATCAATAAAATCTGAGGCTCATCTACAATATTTTGCAGAGCCGTCATTCGATAAATTTTTTCCAGCAGCTCCACTTAATTTCCCAGCTTAATTAATACGTCATCATCATAAACTTCGTCACCTTCTCTCACCAGAATCTCTACAACTTTTCCATCAAATTCCGATTTGATTGCATTGGATACTTTCATTGCTTCAATGTAGCAAACAAGGTCACCCTTCTTCACTACATCCCCCACCTTTAGCGGTTTTTCACCTGCTTCTTTGGTGAAATACACTTTCCCCTCTAGTGGAGCGGTGATGTCGCTTGTAGCCCCATTCAATGACTTTTTAATTGGTTCAGTATTCACTGCTTGAGCAGTTGGTTCATTACCATAGGAAATAGAAACCTTAAATTTCTCTCCATTTACTTCAATGTTTAGCTCTTTTGGCTGAGCTGGGCTGCTCACAGATTCCTCTACTTTAGGTGCTTTTTTGGTGGCCAAATCTGCTTCAAAATTCTCTTTTGCTTTTCCAGACATGAACGCCTCATATTGCTGCGGATGCATGGCATATTCGAAAAGTTCTTCATCGTCTTCTCCGGTATCCCATCCCTTTTCCTGCATCTCTTTCCGTTTTTCTACAAGGCAATCTTCATATAGTTCCTGTGGATTTCCTTCAAAAAACTCTCGTCCTTGTTCTGCAGCCAATTTTTTCAATTCATCGCTTATTTTTCCCGGGACTTTTCCTGATTTGCCAAGAAGCATATCCCAGGTATTGTCATCCAACAAAGACCAACGTTCTTTGCCTTTTTCCATTTGCATGACATTGACCAACGCGGCATTTTTTACATATTGACTGTAAGGAGTAACCAAAGGAGGGTAGCCCATCATCGGCCAAACCGTCTCAACCTCATGAAAGAGTTTAATCAATAATTCATCTTGACTAATCTCTGGTAGTCCATTTTTCTCCTTCCATTTGTTTATGCTTGTCAGATTATTCTCAAGATCTGACATCAAGCTGCCCATCATGCCCCCTGGTAAACCAGGACCAATGAGCAATGAATTCATCAATCTATTTTTAGGATTGATATAATATCCAAGAAAATCGTCAATGAATTCTTGAGTCAAGGATCTTGCCTGCATATAAGCCCCCATGTTGATATCTGGCAAACTGAAGCCAGCATCTTTCAACATAGCGTGTACGGTAAGTAGATCTGCGTGACCTGTACCCCATGACAATGGCTCCATGCCCACATCTATATAATCAGCTCCTGCTCTTGCAGCCTCAAGTGAAGAAACCACTGAGAAACCCGGCCCGGAATGACCATGATATTGAACAATAATATTTTTATTTATGCTTTTGATTCCTGCTACGATCTTGCCGATTGAGACTGGACGGCCAATGCCAGCCATATCCTTAATGGCAATTTCATCCGCACCCATTTCAATGAGTTTACCGGCCATTTCCACATAGTACTCAACCGTATGCAGCTTCGAATGCGTGATGCAGAGGCATGTCTGAGCAATCATGCCCCCCGCTTTGGCATATTCTATAGAAAGCTCAAGATTGTTGATGTCGTTGAGTCCATCAAAAGATCTGGAAATATCCGTTCCTTGTAGCTTTTTCAGCTTGAACATGAGTTTTCTTAAATCTTTTGGAACAGGATACATCCTCAACCCATTCAATCCCCTTTCAAGCATTTGTGTTTGAATACCCGCATCATTGAAAGGCTGAGTCCATTCTCTAACCGATTTGTTTGGGTTTTCGCCATATAGTAAATTGATCTGCTCAAATCCACCTCCATTTGTTTCAACACGACTGAAACATCCCATATCAATGATAGGTTGCGCAACTTTTACAAGCTGATCTACACGTGGCATGTATTTCCCTGAGGATTGCCACATATCCCTGTAAACCAGACATAGGCCAATTTCTTTTGCCATGATATTATTATTTTACTCGTTCTACTTTTGTGATTTTTCCTTTTCCTCCTGTGGCAATCTCAACTGCTGCTGTAATTGCTGCCAGTTTGTTTGGATCGATAGATGATGGTGAAGGCGCAACAGGTATTTCTTTTGCAAATGCATTGACAATTCTGATTAGAAGATTGCCCGTCATTACTACCAATGCCAAAACGACAAAAACTGTGATCATCCCAACGACTAATAAAGATAGAGCTGAAGAAATAGTTGGTTCCATAATTTGTAAAATACACTTGAGGTTTCCCCGACAATCATTTAGATCCAGACAAGGTAACAATTTCCATCAAAATAGCAGAAAAGATCATTATTACTATCAGGTTGTATCCTGATTATGATCAACTAGTATGATCAGGGGAGGGGATTACAAAAAAGGGTGGAAATAAAATCCACCCTTCAAACTAAACTATAAACTAAGCGGTGAGATGATCACAATTTGATTGGATAGCACAGCTATCGAAATTTTAGTCAACTCCCGAATTGGAAAAGATATTACCACATCAATTATTCATTTCCGAAAGCTGCAAAACCAATCCTTGTTTCGGCTTCAAAATGAGTTTTTGTGATAGGTCCAATACTTGACCATTGAGCATGTCCGTACCCACTGTAAAACCATTTAATATTTCATGAAACCTACTTATCTCAATGGTAGATTCTGAGTCATTGTTATTCAAAAAGATCGCAACTTTTTCGCCATTTAAATCTCGACCATAGGCATATATATTATCTATAGGCAAGAAATGCTTGAGTGATCCTTTCTGAAAAACTTCGTTTGTTTTCCTGAGATTCAATAAACCTCGCAAATGTGAAAAAGCCTTTTGTTGATCAACCGTCAAGTGATCAAAATCAAATGCATCAATCTCATCAGTAGCCCATCCACCTGGAAAATCTTCTCTCAGATCACCATGATCGCCAAATTTCTCCATCAATATTTCAGATCCATAATATACTTGAGGGATGCCTCGAGTAGTGAGCATGAAGGTCATAGCAAGATTGAATCTGTCAACATCATTGCCGACAACATGATAAAATCTATCCATATCATGATTGTCACTAAAAATCAGATTGGTAAATGGCTCTTGGTATAAAAAATCCTGACACAATACATCATATATCTTTTTTATATCGCCTTCTGGCTTGAATGCATTGTGCATGGCATACGATAATGGGAAATCCGTAATACTGGAAAGACCAGAATTATAGCCTGCATAGTTTTCATCTTTTGATGACCAATAAGATTCCAATGACACATCGGAAATCCATGTCTCACCCAACAAATAAAAATCCCCATATTCTTGTCTGATTCTGTCAGACCATTTCTTCATTGCCATCGGGCTGTTGTAAGGATAGGTATCCATCCTGATTCCGTCAAGTGATGCATATTCAATCCACCAGATACTGTTTTGAATCAAATAATTGACCATAAAGTCATTGTCATGATTCATATCTGGCATAGTTGGCACAAACCATCCTTTTTCCATTTTATCCAAATCTACATTAGACATATATGGATCACTGTAGCCTGAAATGGCATAATTGGTCTGTGCATATTCTTGATAATCGTGAATCCAGTTGTCGAAAGGATAATCAGTCATCCACCAATGAGACAAACCACAATGATTAAAAACCATATCCATGACATGCTTCATTCCCCGGCTATGTAGTTCTGCAGAAAGATTACGAAACATTTCATTAGTTCCGTAGCGAGGATCAACGTTATAGAAATCAGTGATGGCATAGCCGTGATAAGAATAGGCTGGCATGTCGTTTTCTACTACTGGATTTAACCAAATGGCTGTTATCCCAAGATCCTGAATATAGTCTAGTTTTGAAAGTACTCCTTCCAAATCGCCTCCATGACGACCTCCTCTCGATTCGCGGTTTACAGCTTCTTGCATACCTGCAACTGAATCATTGTCAGGGTTTCCATTGACAAATCTATCTGGCGTGATCAAATAGATGGCATCACTCAAATCCACTGTAGCGTTGCGATCCTTTTCCCTCGATTTCAATTCATACTGAATTTTTTTACTCCTTGCTTCAGGCATTTTGTATTGAATATCAAATGTCTGAGCGCTGGCTTCATCATCTATTCGTAAATCGAGAAATACGTAATTAGGACTATCGGCAAGATTTACTTGTAGCAACTCAACATCCTTAGAAGCAATCTTGAATTCGGCTTTGGATATGTCATTTCCGTGTATCAATATCTGCACATCAGTCTGGCTCATCCCTACCCACCAATTAGGTGGCTCTACCCTATCAATTGTTTGACTTTGGACATCAACCGCAAAAAAAATAAGCAAAAGCGTAGCTGCAAACAGCCTAAAAAAAGCCAATTGTCTCATATCAGAATAATTTTGCAGGTGTGTGGAGATAACACACCTGCGGATTCAAAAATTAATACCCTTCGTTTTGTTTCAAATTCGGATTGGCACTTAGATCTGTAGCCGGAATTGGGAAAATTTCGAATTTGGCAGAAATACTTGCTCCATTCACATCATTTCCTTTCCATTCCCACATCATCTCATCAGCACCTGCATTTGCAGAATATTTATTGAAACGGATGAGGTCTTGTCGTCTAGTTGCTTCGAAATAAAGCTCTCGTCCTCGTTCATCCAAAAGGAAATCCAAGGTTAAATCACCATCGGCGATGTTTCCAGAAGCATCACCATAAGCTCTGGTTCGAAGATCATTGATATAACCAAGTGCTGTGGCTCTATTTCCATTACCTCCGCGAAGTACTGCTTCAGCGTACATCAGATAAGCATCTGCCAGTCTGAACATCGGATAATCTGTATCTGGAAAAGTGTTGTTGCTTCCTGCAGATCCACCAGATGTGATGTTGCTATATTTCGGAGAAGGATATCCATTGTCTTGCCCTAAAATGTCTGGAATATCTCTGGTTCTACCTGGAGTAAAAAATTGCTGTCTTCCATCCGCTGTAAAATTATCTTGTGACGTTTCGAATAATGATACAAAATCTTTTGTGCATCGGATACCTAGCCATCCTCCGGCCATGCCCCAATCTTCTGGGTCCATATGGCCAACATCAGAAGTATCTTCTTTGGAAAATATCATACCACTTATCAAAAAGGTGGTTGATCCCCAGGATTGGCTACTTGTGCCGTCCACAGTCAATGGGAAAATGATTTCCTGTGAAGTATTATTATCAGCATTGAAGTTGAAGAGATAATTGGGATTCAAAGAATATCCAGCTCCAATCACAGCTTGCATATCGGCTACTACATCATCATATATACCATTCAATTCTGTACTCCCTGCCGGTAAATAGACAGGCGCGTTGAGTTTTAATTTTGCCCTGAGCATCCATACAGCAGCCTTATCCGCTCTTCCATAATCCCCCTGACCTGCATCAGTCATAAGTGGTTCTATTTCGTTGAGTTCATCCAAAATAAAATTGTACAGCTGAACCGGAGAAACTTGAGAAGGCAATGCAGAACCCACACTGGTTATTAGGGTGACATTTCTGAAAAGATCCAAGGCATGCCAATAGGCCAATGCACGTATATATCTTGCTTCAGCTTTAAATTTCTCTATTTTATCTACGGTATTCTGATCAAAATTTTCTGAATATGTATCTGCCACACGCAAAAAATCATTTGCCAGAGCAACCGTGAAATAGATTCTGTAGTAAAGCACTCTTACAAACTGATTGTCAGATGACCATGAATTAGTATTCAAATCTTGAATTCCTGCATCAGTCCATCTAATAACAGCCTCATCTGTGGTGAGCTCCTGTGCTTTCCAATATACTCTGATATAGCTGCTGAATCCCTCATCGGCTATGATAGAAAGATCGCCAGAACCCGCAGGACCTTCCTGACCTGTAAGTGTCAAACTGGCATATACTTTAGCCAGATAGGAGATATATGCCTCCTGATCTGCAAATACAATTGACTCAAGGGCTCTCCCATCTTTTGGAGTAACATCAAGATCTGTACAGGAAACTGTTCCCATCAAGATCACTAGAAATAATACAATATATTTTTTCATCTTCAATTGATTTAGAATGATAGATTGACACCACCGATCAAAGTGACTGATCTTGGATATAAGTTGTTGTCGATACCTGAGGAAATCTCTGGATTTAGTCCAGAGTATCCTGTAAGTGTCATTAGATTTTGACCAGTTACGTAGATACGAGCGCGCATCCAGTTCACCTTATCCAGAGTATAGCCAAACGTAATGTTGTCCAACTTTAAGAAGGATGCATTTTCAAGGTAATAATCTGATTTAAGCTGTGCAGCACCAAACCTAGTTTCAAGTACAGAAGTGTGCATGTTATACGGTAAGTCTCCATTTATTCTCTGGAAATGACCGTAGTTAGATGCCACGTTATTGTACACATAGTTTCCAATATTACTTCTCAAGGTAAGCGCCATATCAAAAGCCTTATATCTTACATTGGAGGTCATACCCAAAATATATTTTGGATCAGAACTTAAGCCAGCAACCAAATCTTTTTCATTGATCAGACCATCAAAGTTTTGATCAACATACATATTGGTTTTGTTAATTATATCATAGACTGGCTTGCCATCACTATAAATCTGTTCATATACGTTGAACGAATTCACTGGCTCACCCACTTTCCAGGTTTTGATTGTTTGCCCAACATCTCCAGCTATGTTACTTTTGGTGTTTTCCTGCTGAGAATCTTTCGATCCAGAAAAATCCAATGAAATAATCTCATTGACATTATAAGCAGCATTGAAGGCTAGGTTAACACTGACATCCTTGGATTTCACCAATGGCGTATTGATTTCAAATTCAATACCCTGGTTTCTGGTTTTTCCAATGTTGGTTAGGATTCTATCTTTAGTATATGTCCCTACAGGAGGTGGCACAGAATTGATCAACTTAGTTGTGTTTTTCTGATATACATCAATGGCTCCAGAGATTTTACCTTCGAAAAGTTCATAGTCCATACCTATGTTAAGTGAAGCAGTTTGTTCCCACTGAATATTTGGATCTTGAGCCTCTGGTCTGAGGGTAGAATAAAACTGATTCCCGAATTGATACTGTGCCTGAGCACCCGAATATCGATATGCTGCTATGTAGGTATAGTCCTCCAATTCCTGAAATCCTGTAATACCATAACTGGCTCTGAATTTCATATAAGTCACTACATTTTTCAATGGATCAAAAAATGATTCGTTGGAAATCCTCCACGCAAGTGCCACAGATGGAAATATGCCCCATTGATTTTTGCCTCCAAATTTGGTTGATCCATCTCGTCTGATTGTAGCAGTGAGTACATATTTGTCTCTCAAAGAGAAAATCGATCTTCCGTAAAATGAAATCAATCTATTTTCAAGAGTTCTGTAAAGAGGTGTGATCACGCTGGCTTCACCAACGGATGGATTATCAACTCCGTAAACATTAGTTACCAATGAGTCAACTGAAAATTTGTTGAAAGTATTGACAAAATTTTGATAAGAATAACCTCCAGTAAGGTCAATATTTAAATCAAGGCTGGTGATTTCCTTTTTGTAATTACCATATACTTCTGCCAGATAGCTTTTTCTGGCATAGCTCTCCACTCCAAAAGAACCAGGGGTATTGTCAGTATTTTCTGATCTTAAATAGGTTGGAGCAAATCTTCTTCTTTCACCATTTTGCACATCGTAAGACACATTAGTCACAAGGGCCAAGCCTTTTACATATGGGATGTTATAACGTAATTCCACATTGGACAAGCTTCTGAACGTAGAGCCAATTTCTTTTCGCTCCTTAATCTCAGCCACAGGGTTTCTAACGGCCAATGGATTATTGTATTCAAAATAACCTCCATATACACTGGCTGTATCATATATAGGTTGGGTTGGATCAAAACTTAATGCTGATCCTACCTGATTGGATGAAAATACATCGTCAGTAAAGGCATTTTTTGTGTGAAATTTTACCTGAATGGCATCATTAAGCAATGATTTATTCATGCTGTAATTCAGACTGGTTCTTTTAGTTTTAGAATATAGAAGTACACCTTCTAATTCCTGATAACCCATTGAAAGTCTGTATCCTCCATTTTCCAATCCGCCACTTACGGACACATTATGCGTTGTTGTTTTGGCATTTTGCACTATACCGCTAAGCCAATCTGAACTTGCATCACCTAATTTGTCTTCATTTCTGCTTCCATAGACACGTACTACCTGTCTAAACTCATCCGCGGTGAAAATATCCACTTGATCAACAAAAGTGCTGACACCTACACTTCCATCATAACTCACTTTTGGCTTGTCTGATTTACTTCCTGATTTTGTGGTAATGATAATGACACCATTAGCTCCTCTTGATCCGTAAATGGCTGCCGCAGATGCATCTTTCAATACGGTGATATTTTCAACATCGCTAGGATTGATGAAATTCAAAGGATTTCTTCCTTGCGAAAATCCACCTGGATTGAAAGGCGTGTTGTCCAAAGGCACACCATCCACAACAAATAAAGGCTCATTGCTCAATGAAATGGAAGTTCCTCCTCTCATTTTGATACTTACTTGTCCACCTGGTTCACCGCTATTTGGAGTGATTGAAACCCCGGCAACCTTACCGGCAAGTAACTGATCAGGTGAAGTAATCGCACCTTTATTGAAATTTTCAGAACTGACTTTGTTTACAACACCGGTGACATCACCTTTTTCAACAGCTCCATATCCAACTATCACGACTTCACTTAATGCCTGTACATCCAGTTCCATGGATACATCCAAACTGGTTCTAGTTCCAACTGCCATTTCAACAGTTTTATAACCAACGAATGAGAAAATTAAAGTACTGTTGTTTGACACAACTAGTCGATAATTACCATCCAAATCTGTGGTGGTTCCCGTATTTGTCCCTTTTTCCAGAATAGTCGCACCCGGCAATCCGGATCCATCTTCATCCAAAACTCTTCCCACAATTACCTGTTCCTGCGCATAAAGTGCAGATGAAACAGAAAGAAGCAGGGCAAACAAACCAATCCGGAATATTTGGGTTTTCCGAGATTTAAACTTTGTAAACGTTTTCATCATTCTTTATAAGTCTAATAGTTATTGTTTTATAAATTTTCCACGACTGACCTGATTGTCATTGGTCGTTATTTCATATAAGTATGTGCCTTTAGCCAGATGCTCTACCGAAACTATTCCTCTTGGTCGAACAGCCTGTAGTATCACAGCACCAGAAAGATCGAACACTTTTATCGATTCAATTTCATTGATTGATTTTACAGAGATGAAGCTGGTGGATGGGTTTGGATATACGACGATTTCACGATTGATTGTAGTCACGCCAGTGATGAAATTGATAGGATTTAGAGAAATATAATTTTCAATTTGCTTGGACACATAGACATAAAATTCTCCTGGCACCAACTGCACATCTGCATTAGGATCTGTCACAGTAATTTTCTCTCCGGTGAAATAGTCGTACCAATCCCCAGCTGATACAAAATGCGGGTTGCTTGTCTGTGTTTGTTTATCAAAATTGCCAAATATGGAGATTTTCAAATCAGGCCCATCATAATTGATCCATTTCACAGCACCACTTGATTGCCAGCTGAAGTATTCATCTTTCACATAATCAGTCTTGGTCTTCAGATTGATTAGTGCTTGATAAAGAGTGAACAGTCTCACCCTGTCCTCATCTTCCAAATAATCCCAATGAGCTGGCTTTATACCCAACCTGTCATTGTTTAATTCCTCATCATATCCTGTTTCACCAAACTGCCAAATCATTTTTGGACCCGGCACCATGAAGAAAAATGCTGCGTTGAGTTCTAACCTGTTTATTAAAAATCCCAATGATTTGGTAGATGACTTAGCTGCATCCCACATCACACGTTCTTCATCGTGACTTTCCATATAGCCAACAACACCCGGTTTTGTCCAGCCTCGATCTTTAAAATAAAGCCAATTCAGATTATCGGTTCTCTGTTTGGCAGTACTTCGAAAGGTGCCATTCATATTACCCCAAAGCATCATGCCATTACTAGAAAGTGCTGTTTCTTCATTATTGTCAGCGAAATGTTCTAAAATAACATACGCTTCTGGATCCGCATCACGAATGAACCCAGCATATTTATTCCATAGATTGATCCTATTAATGTCATAATTGCCCCAGGCACCAACATTACCAAGGGTGTTTTTCTGTGTAAATCCTTTTGAAAGGTCAAATCGATAGCCATCTACATGATATTCATTGATCCAATACCGTACAACATCATTAAAATATTCCTGAGTATAAATACTTTCATGATTCATATCATAGCCTACATTAAAATCATGTTTAGGTGTAACATTGAACCAAACATTGGCTGATGTAGGTGGACCAAAATCTCCACTTGCGTACATTTTTACCATAGGGCTTCTACCAAAATGATGGTTTAGAACCATATCAAGTATTACAGCAATTCCACGCTTGTGAGCTTCATCGATTAATTCTTTTAATTGAGTTTCAGTGCCATAATATTTGTCTGGAGCAAACATGTATGATGGATTGTATCCCCAACTTAAATTGCCTTCAAACTCGGTGATAGGCATTAGTTGCAATGCATTTATGCCCAAGGAATCGAGATAATCCAAACGATCAGTTACAGATTGATAAGTTCTTTCATCAGTAAAATCCCGAATGAGTAATTCATAAATCACCAAATCCTCTGGTTTCGGTTTTGTAAAATCTGTAACCTCCCAATCAAATGAATCTTTTCCTGTTTGAAGATAAGTTGCTTCGTGTTTGGCAGCTGAAGGAAATGCTTTTAGACCTGGGTATCTGTTATCAGCAATTATTTCGGGATCATCAAAAGATGAACTGACCTTTTCTGAATATGGATCAGCAATTTTTATATCTCCATCTATTAAATATTGATAGATGTATTCTTGTTTTGGAGTAAGGTTCTCAATGGTTAACCAAAATCTATCTCCATCTCTTTTCATAAGATAGTTTTGGTTCAATTCCCAGTTATTAAAATCACCTAGCACGTATACATTTTTCTTATTAGGCGCTACCAAAACCAATGTGGCTTTGGTATTATCATCTTCATGATAATTGATGCCATTATGTATCCCTGAAGGTATATTTTCTTCAGTCACCGTTGGGGTAATGCTATATGTGTGTCTGAAAGATGCTACATCCGTACCATTTGTTGCCGAAATTTCAAGGTTATGTACCTGCCCGTCCGCCACTACCGGATGATTAAATAGAAGTGCGGTCACACCAGTTTCTGAAATCTGTTCGGAATTGTCTAACAAAATCTTGATAGTTGCCGATTCCGAAGTAGCTACATCTACTTTGATAATATCACCAGACTCATAAAACGCACTCGTTGAGGTGGGGGAATTTACCTTTAAAGAAAATCCCTCTGGTATGTCAAAGACATAATCAGTTGTTTGTCCATTAGACCAGTCATTTCCTTTTAGAAGAATGCCGACTCTTTTAATTTCGGATGCAGATTTATTTGTGAAGTCAGTTAATTTTAAAGTTATTGAATAAGTAACCGATCCATTTACTACGCTTCTAGTGAATTTGGCCTTGTCAGTTAAGGCTGAATTACTATTGGCAGGGTTTACATTAGAGGGAACGTCAACATTGTTGAGATCAGGCAACCACAACCATATCCATGCATCAGATAATCCAGACAATGCTGTATTTGATACATTATAAGATATTGTAATCTCATCCTCTGGTGTAAAAAAATCAGGAGAGATTTTCGGGGTAATGGCAGTTTGTGCAATAGCATATATTCCACAAAATGTCAGTGTAAGCGCACATAGTATTCTTGTCATCCTTTGGGATTTATAAAAAAGGCTACCTAATTAGGCAGCCTTTCTTTAGTCAAATTTTTGGTTTAATCGAATGCAACACTGTAGGTCGCACCATTATCGCTAGTTGAAATAGTCACTGTATAATTACCCGCTGCAGATAATTTGAAATTACCTCCTGAATCTGAAAGTAGACCTGAGTTTGCACCAGATAGGGTTACCTGTCCGAATCCATAACCATACTCCCAACCATCATTCAGTCTGATTTTCCATTCGTCAGCACCAAATGCAAACGCATCTAGCTTCCATGTGATTGTTCCATCTAATTCACTTAAAAAAGGAACATTATTATCTGGGCCATCCCATCCATTGGCAACTGCCGCTCCAATGATACCCGGGCTCACTTCATGAACATAAAGGTTCCAAGTTGCTCCTTCATCAGGTGTACTTATTCTTACGTAGAACAAACCAGCAGTTGCATTAACAAAATTTCCGTCACCATTGTCAGTAATAGATGTTGATAGATCAAGAACACTGTTTGATGGGTTAAGTTCTGAAGTCCATGCATCATTGGCTCTGAATTTAAACACGTCAGCTCCTAGGTAATAAACACCGTTCCAGGTACTTGCCCAATCTATATAAGCTAAATCAGTATCAGAATCCCAACCAGTGCTTGTTGCGGCTCCAATAATTCCCCAAGCAAAAAACGATGGATCGTAAGTTATTTCTTCTGCATCACCAGTTTTTTCAAAATCCCAAGAAAGGCTTTCTCCAGTTCCAGGAGTATAAGTTAAAGTAACCTTATAATTTGCATCCGGCTGATCAAATGTGAAATTAGGTCCACCAGCAATTCCATCAGCACCAAAATTTGAATGTACGTTTAGTCCATCGATATCCAAAATATTAGTATCCCAATTGCTGTTATATCTAAACTTGAATTCTTTGTTGCCAGTTCTCAAAGTAATATCAGTTCCCTCAAATACAACTTCATCAGCAGAAGCAGACTTGAGGCTTAGTTGCTGACCACTATCCCATCCATTGGCAGTAGCAGATCCGATAATTTCGAAAAATTCGACTTTGGATACGAAAAATAGACTGGTTGATAAATCAACGTGCACGTGATATAAACCAGCAGATGTAATATCCACAGCCGCTCCATCTTCAGTCAAAGCTCCTTTACTTATAAAATAAGTTGCAGCTTCATCATTATTCATAGGAAGTGCTTCAACAGATCCTCCAAAAGTGGTAGCAACATTGTTTGAGTAAAGCACAAAGTTGAATGACCCTGAACCTAAATAAATATAAGCGGCATAAAAACCTTCTCTTAATTCTCCATTACCTACAGTACCGGCACCTAATTCTAGTGCTGCTGCTGGTACATCTGATGTAGATGTTCCTAATACATAAAAGCCATCTGCAACTACAGGATCTTCATCAATAATAATCGGATCATCTTCTCCACCTCCCAAGAGGTCACATGAGTTTAATGTACTCAGCACAGCGATTGATAAAATCAGGCTGAGAAATTTGATTGAATTGTTCATCTTCTTCATACGGTTTAATTCAGTTTACTTAGTTAATAATTTAATTTTTTTAATTGCAATCGTTTTTTTGAGCTTCATTATTATGAGCTTCTATTTTATTGACGGCTCAAATATCAAATTCATAATTATTGATTCCACTAGAATGTAGGGTACAATTAGTTATCAATTGAAAGCCAATTTTTAATCATTAGGTCGAGTCGTTTTTTTTAAAATCCCTCTTAAATAGCTTTCAAAGCTGGTTTGACTTTTTTTGTGGTTAACAAATGGTTATCAATTGTTTTTTTTGAGTCCGAAGAAATGATGGATACTTTTTTACCGAATTAACAGTAATGTATCCTTTTGTTAACCAACTGTTAATCGTGATTCGTAGATTAGAAACAGGTCTATACAGAAAGTATGAATTCTGTGAGCCCTTTACCTGTATCTGTCTGGATTTTTTTTCTGATCCTGGCGCGCGATACTTTCACACTCTCAGGAGAAATTCCAAGAATAGAAGCACATTCCTGAATATTAAGATTTAATCTGATCAACGCGCAATGCCTTAAGTCATGGCTTGTAAGTTCAGGGCACTTGGCAGTTAGCTTTGCATAAAATCCCGTGTAGATATTCTCGAAGTATAATTTGAAGTCCTCCCAATCGCGATCTTGCTTAAAACTTTCATCAATAAACTTAATTGTTTTACGAATTTCAACCGTTGACTCTTTATCCGCAAACTTTAACAAAGTTTCCAACTTTGCCTTGAGATGTAGCAGCGTTTCATTTTTCTGAATAATGTTGAGGGTATGTGTGGTGATTTGTTTGTTGCTATATTCTACCTGATCCTTTAATTGGTTTTCCTTGAGCTGAAGGTATTTCAAGTCGGCATCCGTAAGTGCCTGTTTTGCTTTAAATACTGTTTCATTTTTATCTAAAAGCTCCTCTTTCTGTTTGATAATATGATTCTGCTGCTCAATGATTTCATTCTTTTGTTTCTCTATCTCAGCAGTACCCTGAGCAACTAATCGCTGCAATTTCTTTTTCTGCTTGATTAGATTATAATGATAAATTCTAATCGAAATTGCAACAATAAGAATGGCAAAGACACAAAACAACAAGTAGGCCCACCACTTTAAATACCAGGGACTAAGTACTCTAAAGTTTATTGACGTTGGCTGGCTCCATAGCTGACCTACGCTTTTCGCTATCACCTCCAGTGTATATTCTCCACGACCAATGCCAAATAATGATATTATCTGATTCTCAGAAGCGGCATTCCATTCTTCGCTTATCCCAATTATTCTCGTTCTATACTGTATTTCATATCCAGGATATGTGAAAGAGCGGAAAGAAATTTCAATATTAGATTGATGAGGGATATTCATTCTATCTCCTTTGGAAATAATATGAGAATCTCCAATGATAAAATTTTCTATTGCCGGCCTTGGCGTCTCCTTGGGCTGCACTTTGCTCAAGTTTATTTTAGCCATGCCTTTAGCGGTAGCAATAGTAAGAAATTCTCCTTCTAGTGAAAAACCTCTCTGCTTGATGAGCCGAGAAGGCAAACCACTAGCAGTAGTAAAATGAACCGTTTCGGAATCAGAGCAGTAAAAAATACCATTATTTGTACCAACCCATAATGCACCATCCACATATTTGACTGCACGACTCGAATAAGCTGTCTCTTGATCGGTAAAATTGATTTTGGAATTCGAAGAATAAGTGCCTTCATGATGATCGACAATCATCACTCCTTCATTGGATGCTAAAAATATCTGATCCTCAGAAAAGGCGATATCTTCAACGCGAATATTTTCTGAAACTGGGTAGTCAAAATCAATTTCAACGTTTCTGAAATCATTTATTTCCTCATTATAGACAGCTAATATGTTATTACTTCCACTACCTGCTACATATATCAATTTATCTGGAGCTTGCCTAATGACATTACCTAGTACATTTTCATATTGTTTCAAACCCCCGTTTTCATCGATTGAAATCAAACCCACCAATGAACTGGTCACATATAAATTATTGTCAATATCAGAAATGTAACTGATAGAATTAAAATCAACTCCTGAATCATTGATCTTCACACTTTTATTTGTTTCAACATCATATTTGAAAATACGACCCAGATGATCTCCAATCCAAAGTGTATGATTGTGGAAGTGAATGGAGGTGTAAAAATCCTTTTCCATGACTGGAATCAGTTTCTTCTCTTCAGTGCCTTTTGCCTGCAGATAGATTTCCTCACCATTTGTAAAATATAAGTTATCAGATGAATCATAAGTAAAAGATTCTATTCTATACTTCCCAGTTTCACCAAATGAAGAAATGGGCGTTTTTTTAAGTAATGCTATATTTTCACCGCCTGTCACCCATAATTCATCAGATCGCTCATCGTAAAAAACATCTAATACATCGTAAAACTCGATGTTTTTGAAGCGAACAAACTCTGGGTTTTGAGCGTCATAGTCAAAATAAAACAGACCCTTATCCCATGTGCCAATCATAAGAAGCTCATTTACTTGTTTCAGGGTGGAAACATTCTGTACTTCTGGATAATAAATCACTTCTCTGATTTCCTTATCACTGTCAACTTTTAATTCAATCAACCCATTATGACCTCCAAGGATAATGTGATCACCTTTTACAACTGCAATTCCGGTAAACCCATCTACAGAAAACTTGCTTTCGATCTTATCAAAATTATGTTCTTTTTCATTCCAGGTAAGCACAAGACCACTATAGGAAACAGCCCATATATTCCCAAAGGCATCTTCGGCAAATGAAAAGGACCGATGATAATTTTGATTACTACCATATTCAAAGCGACTGAGACCTGATTGATCAATTCTCACGATGGCATTGGTTTCACCGATCCATAATGTGGCTTTAGAATCTAAAAATATTGATTTAGGATAAAACAAAGAGCTACTCAAATCAATACCTTTATAAGTGACATCTGAGAAACGAACTGAGTCATTTTCGCGATTTACTGATTGTAATCCCAAATCACTTAACACGACTAATTGATTATTATTTAATTCAATAAACTTCTTCGTGTATAAGCTTTTAAGACCTTGAGAAAATGTGGATGTTTCTTGACCATTATAGGATAATACACCTAAATCAGTGGCTAGCCATATATATCCAGTTGAATCCTTCCAAATACCTTTGATTACTTCATTAGCTTGAACATTTGGAAAGGAATAACATTCGTATGGGTCCTTTTTTTGCGAAAAAGACGATACGAATATCAAAATGCCAAAAAAGAATAAAATTATCCGACAAGGCATAACCTTATATTGAGGTTAGTGTAGACTAAAAGAATGGTTCAAGTTATCTCATTTTCTAAAAACAAAAAAAGCAGACTTGCGTCTGCTTTTTTCTTATGAGTTTGAATTTGACTAAAGTTTTCTTTTGACTTCTTTGATTTCAAATCCTTCAATAATATCACCTTCTTGTATGTCGTTGAAATTTTTGATAGAAACACCGCATTCGTAACCATTTTTCACTTCAGCAACGTCATCTTTAAAGCGTTTCAGTTGATTAATTTCGCCAGTGTAAACAACTATACCATCCCTTACCAAACGTACCTTATTCGAACGCTTCACAGTACCGTCTGTAACATAACATCCAGCCACTGTCCCAACTTTGGTAATCTTGAACACCTCACGAACCTGAATATTTCCTGTAATTACTTCTTCTGCTGTAGGCTCAAGCATACCTTCCATGGCATCTTTCACATCATTAATAGCATCATAAATAATTGAGTACAATCTTATCTCTATCTCTTCATTCTCAGCAATTCGTCTAGCTTGAACTGATGGACGAACCTGGAAACCAACGATTACCGCATCAGATGCAGAAGCTAAAAGCACATCCGACTCTGATATTTGTCCAACTGCCTTGTGAATGATGTTTACCTGAATTTCACCAGTTGATAGTTTCAAAAGTGAATCACATAATGCTTCAATTGAACCATCCACATCACCTTTAACAATAACGTTCAGTTCTTTGAAACTTCCAATAGCCAATCTTCGGCCAATCTCATCAAGAGTAATGTGTTTCTTGGTACGGATGGATTGTTCTCTTTGAATCTGCTCACGTTTAACAGCAATTTCTCTCGCTTCACGATCAGATTCCATCACATTAAAACGATCACCAGCTTGAGGTGCTCCACTCAATCCAAGCATCAAAACAGGTGTTGATGGCCCTGCTTCAGACATTTTCTTTCCGCGATGATCAAACATCGCCTTTACTTTTCCAAAATGTGAACCGGCTAATACCACATCACCAACTTTCATCACACCAGCTTGCACCATCAATGTGGTCACATAACCTCTTCCTTTATCCAAGGTTGCTTCTACCACGGTACCAACTGCTGGTTTGTTAGGATTGGCTTTTAGATCCAACATTTCAGCCTCTAGTAAAACCTTCACTAAAAGATCGTCAACACCTTCACCTGATTTGGCTGATACATGTTGACATTGGTATTTTCCTCCCCAATCTTCAACCAAAATATTGATGTTGGAAAGTTCTTCTTTTATTTTCTCTGGATTTGCATTCGGCTTATCTACTTTATTGATCGCAATAATAATCGGCACACCTGCTACCATGGCATGGTTGATTGCTTCTTTTGTTTGAGGCATTACACCATCATCCGCCGCTACTACTATAATCGCAATATCAGTAATCTTAGCACCTCTAGCTCGCATTGCAGTAAATGCCTCATGACCAGGTGTATCCAAGAAGGAAATTCTCTTACCCTCTTCTGTTGTTACATTGTACGCACCAATGTGCTGAGTAATACCTCCAGCTTCTCCTTCAGTTACTTTAGAATCTCTGATATAGTCTAGTAATGATGTTTTACCATGATCTACGTGACCCATGATGGTTACAATAGGCGCTCTGTCTTCTAGATCTCCAGCTACATCCTCCTGCTCAATAACTTCAACATCTTCGTCCGATGATGTGAAACTCACTTCGTAATCAAACTCATCTGCAATTACAGTGATTGATTCCGCATCCAATCGTTGATTGATAGAAACAAACATTCCCAAACTCATACAAGTAGAAATGACATCATTGACAGAAACATCCATGAGGGATGCCAAGTCGCTTGCCGAAATAAACTCAGTGACCTTAAGAATTTTAGATTCTTCGTGTTCTGCTTGTAGTCTTTCTTCTTCTGCTTCAGCTTTTGCTGATCGCTTGTCCTTACGGTATTTTGATCGATTACCTGTAGTCGACGGTTTCCCGCCACTTAATTTGGCAAGAGTTGCTTTAATTTTATCCTGAATTTCCTTGTCGGAAAGTTCTTCTGTTTTCCTCGTATCTCGGACATTTGCTCGCCCCCTTGCTGGTGCCGCACCTGGGGCGCCAGTACTAGGACGTGCACCGCCAGGCCTAGTGTTACCTTCCGGCTTATTACCTTCTCCAGCACTGCTGATCCTTTTTCTAGGTCGCTTTTTCTTTCGCTCTTTGTCCTGATCAGATGATGCTACTGGCTTTGGCTTCTTGTCTTTAGGTAGTTCGATTTTACCTAAAACAGTTAACCCTTTTAAAGAATCCGCCTTCGCTTCAATGACTTTGTCTTTATCCTCTACTGGTGCCTCAAATTCGGGCTCGGGTTTAGGAACTTCTTTTACTTCAATTATCTCTTCCTTGGCCTCAGGGGTTACAACAACTTCAGGCTGTGGTTCTTCTTCTTTCTGGGCAACCGGTTCCTCGATTTTTTCTTCTTTAACCTCTTTAACCTCAGGTTTAGGCGGTTCCACTACTGGCGGTTCTGGAGTCACAGGTTCCTGCTCTTTCTTTGCTTCAGGTACAGGCAATTCACTCTTGACTTCAACCTTTGGTTTACGACCAAGTTGATCTAAATCGATTTTACCAATTACTTTAGGCCCTTCGAGAATGGTTCTTCCTGAAATTTTATCACTTTCTGCGGAACCAGTTGTGGCATTATTATCCTTAATGAGAATTTCTTCATCATCTGAATTATCCTTCGCCGCAACGGGACTATCAGATTTGATTACCATATTGTCCACATGATTGGAGCCGATGGTCAAACCTGAAGCCTCCTCTTTATCCAAAGCAGATGAGGCAAATTCTTTAGCCAAAAGCACGAACTCCTCGTGTGTAATTTTGAAATTAGGATTCGCCTCAACTTCAAATCCTTTATCGGATAGGAAGTCAACGATCGTCCCAATTCCCACATTGAGTTTTCTAGCTAATTGGCCTAACCTTTGAGTTCTTTCTTCTGCCATATAATTTTTTGCTCTTATATAATATAATAGCTGTTATTCAAATTCTTGCTTAAATATTTTAAGCACATCTTCTATAGTTTCTTCTTCCAAATCGGTTCGTCTTACCAGCTCCTCTTTAGTCAAGGTTAATACGCTTTTAGCTGTATCTAAACCTATCCTTTTCAATTCGTCAATAACCCAATCCTCGATTTCATCAGAAAATTCATTAATATCTACATCCTCGTCCTCATACTCCCCTAATTCTCTAAACACATCAATTTCAAGCCCAACCAGTCTTGATGCCAGCTTAATATTCTGACCACCCTTACCAATTGCAAGTGAAACCTGATCTGGCTTTAGATAAACCGCCACTCGATCCTTTCCATCACCAACTTTCATGCTTTGGATTTTGGCCGGACTCAATGCTCTTGTGATGTAAAGTTCCATATTGTCTGTGTAGTTTATCACATCAATATTTTCATTTTGCAACTCTCTCACAATAGAATGAATCCTTGAGCCTTTCATACCAACACAGGCACCAACAGGATCAATTCTGTCATCATAAGATTCAACAGCAACTTTGGCTCTTTCTCCCGGTTCACGAACTACCCTTTTGATGGTAATTAAACCATCATAAACTTCAGGAACTTCACTTTCAAACAATCTTTCAAGGAAAGTCGGAGATGTTCTTGACAGAATAATTTTTGGATTACCATTTACCATTTCCACTCTGTGTACTATGGCTCTTACGGAATCTCCTTTTCTATATCTGTCTTTAGAAATCTGTTCTTGTTTCGGCAAATTTAATTCATTGCCTTCTCCATCGATAAGCAATACTTCTCTACTAAGGGTCTGATATACTTCGCCTACTATGATTTCACCTACAAGCTCCTTGTATTTATCAAAAAGAAGGTCTTTTTCAAGATCTTTAACCTTTTGAATCAACGTCTGTCTTGCAGTCATCACTGCTCTTCTTCCAAAATCAATTAATTTGATCTCCTCAGATACTTCCTCACCAATTTCAAAATCAGGCTCAATTTTCCTTGCATCAGTCAGGCTGATTTTGTCGTGATCCCAAATATCTTCCGAATTGTCGTCAACGATTTCCCTGAATCTCCAGATCTCTAAGTCACCACTATCGGTGTTAATGATGATATCAAAATTATCATCAACCTTATATTTTTTTCGGATCATGGTGCGAAATACATCCTCCAGAATCCTGATCATTGTTGGGCGATCAATGTTCTTGTTTCTTGCGAAATCAGCAAACGAATCAATTAAAATCCCGTTATCCATATTATTTAAATGATACTAAAACTTTTGAACTATCTATTTCATCAAAGCCAATAGTGACCGTCTCTTCTTTCTTCTTTTGAATTCTCAAAAGAGTGATCCCATTTTCATTGACCTCCTTTAATTCTCCTTCTACTAACTGGCCATCTGTCATTTTCACACCTAAACTTCGGCCAATATTTTTTGTGTATTGTCTCAAAAATCTAAGTGGCTGATCAATGCCTGCTGAAGTTACTTCCAAATGATATTTTCCTTCAATCAGATCATTTTCTTCAAGAAATCCTGACAGTCTTCTGCTTACTGACACACAAGTATCAATACTCACACCCTGATCTCCATCCAAAGAAACAATCAGTCGTTGATTTCCAAAACTCCCTTTCAAAGCCACTTCAACAATAAAAAGTGATGGGTCTTCGGCAATTAAACCGTCCACATGGCTTTGAATCTCACTTTCCAACTTCTGCTGGTCAACCATAGATTAATAATAAAAAGAGGGGACTTGCGTCCCCTCGAACCTATATTCTATATTTGCGTTGCAAAGCTAACAGAAAAAAAACTCATTTCAAATTAGCGCAAAAACAAAGTATTGGGCGATCTAAGTACCAAAAAGCATTATTTATTTAAGATTTATCTATGATAGGCAAACTGCGTGTGGTCAATTCTTTGACTAAGGAAAAGGAAGTTTTCGAACCACTTAATCCACCTCATGTAGGCATGTATGTATGTGGACCCACGGTTTACAGTGATGTACACCTTGGAAATGTACGTACATTTATTTCATTCGACATTGTATACAGGTATTTGAAATATATTGGCTACAAAGTTAGATATGTTCGAAATATCACAGATGTAGGCCATTTATTGGATAATTCTGAAGAAGACAAAATATCTAAAAGAGCAAAATTGGAGAATCTGGAACCAATGGAGGTCGTTCAAAAATACACAAACGATTTTCATCAGGTTATGCTCACTTTCAATGCCTTAGAGCCAGATATTGAACCTACTGCCACGGGACATTTGATGGAGCAATTGAAAATGATTGATGATTTAGTGGAGAGAGGATTTGCTTATGAGTCTAACGGGTCTGTTTATTTTGATATTGAAAAATATAATGAAAAACATACTTACGGAAAACTTAGTGGTCGCAAAACCGAAGATTTGCTTAACCAGACACGTGAACTAGATGGTCAATCAGACAAAAAAAATCCCCTTGATTTTGCAATATGGAAAAAAGCCGCTCCTGAGCATATCATGAGATGGGATACCAAATGGAGTGATGGATTCCCTGGATGGCATTTGGAATGTTCTGTGATGAGTACTAAATATTTAGGCGAGTCTTTCGATATACATGGAGGAGGAATGGATCTGAAATTTCCACATCATGAATGTGAAATAGCTCAAAATGCTGGAACTCATGGTAAAGATGGCGCTAAATACTGGCTACATACCAATATGCTGACTGTAAATGGCACCAAAATGAGTAAATCTTTGGGCAACTCATTCCTGCCAAGAGAGCTAGTGAGCGGAGAACACGAACTTCTGGATCGAGGCTTCAGTCCAATGACTATTCGTTTTTTTATGCTTCAGTCACATTATGCAAGCACGCTGGATTTTTCAAATGAGGCACTAAGTGCAGCTCAAAAAGGATTCATGAAATTGACGAATGGACTCAGATTTATTAAATATCTCGAATTTGAATCTGGAGAAGGGGATATTGACATAAACCAATGTGATCAGATCAGAAAAATTTGCGAGAATTGTCACCATGCAATGAATGATGATTTTAACACGGCTTTGACAATTGGGCATTTATTCAATCTGGTCAAAAAAATAAATTCAATTCAAACAGGACAGTTAAGAATGTCACAAATTGGAGTTGAGGTCTTCAACCTGATGAAAAAAACATTTATCGAATTTACTGAAGATATACTTGGCTTAAAACTTGAGAACAACCTGGAATCAACACGTTTGATTGATGTGGTACTCGGAGAATACAAGCAGGCAAAGGAATCGCGTGACTATGGAAAAGTAGATACATTGCGCGCTCAATTGAAGGATCTCGGTATAGTTGTAAAAGACATGAAAACCAAGATTGATTGGGCTTTTGAAGAATGAGTAAAGCAGCTGATCTTGTAAAACAAGACCAGCCGCCAAGATTTTGGCTTCAATATATAAACTCGAATTCAGCCAAAAACATCAAATCTTTTCAATTATAAGAAAAGGGCGTAAGCAAGCGTTGCAGCTAGCAATACTACAAGAAAAACAGCAGTTAACTTGTAATTTTTGTTTAGTAGATCCTTATCCATTTCTATGTTTTTTGAGCGAATTTCATTCTAATTTCTGAAATGTTTATTTGTCTAATAAAAATTTAGAATTGATCAAAAAACAATAATTGATTTTTCAAAAAGCAATAAAAAAAGGGCCTTTAAAAAGCCCTTTTTGAATGTTTATCAAATTTCATTGATGAGCAATGAATTTTTCCTTGTGTTTTTTAAGCTGACGTCTCAATGCTTCAACGGCCTCATCAGCGGCGGCCTCAAATGATTTTGATTTTTCCTTAGCAAACAATTGATTGCCAGGTATATTTATTTTGATTTCTATGTGCTTATTTTCTCTTGAATCATCACTTTCCACCTTCATAATCACTTCACCATCGATGATTCTGTCATAAAAGGTATCCAACTTATCTGCCTTCTTCTGTATAAAATCAACAAGTTTTTGATCCGCGTCAAAGTGAATAGAATGCATTTGTAATTTCATGACTTTTTAATTTTAAAGATTAAACATTATGCTCGAGGATGAGCTAAATCAAAAGCTGATTTAAGCTTCTCCATTGAATTATGCGTATAAACTTGAGTTGCTGCTAAACTCGTATGCCCCAAGAGATCCTTGACTGCATTTAGATCAGCTCCTTTATCTAATAAATGTGTTGCGAATGTGTGCCTCAAAACATGAGGACTTGTTTTTGTAAGTGTAGTAACTTGATTCAAATACTCTTTCACTGTCCTATACACCATCATGGGATATAATTTTTCGCCAGTATTGGTTACGAGAAGGAATTCAGTTTGGATGTGAAATTCATCCGCCCTTTTTTTCAAATATTCCTTGACTATTTTAACGAATGAATCACTAATTGGTATAACTCTTTCCTTATTTCTTTTTCCTAAAACTTTAATTGATCCCTGATAAAAATTGACATCCTGATCTTTGAGGTTGATCATTTCGGATAAACGAATGCCTGTGGCATAAAGTAGCTCGATTATTAGGTTATCTCTTTTCCCATTAAAATCCTCACCAAAAGTAACCACCACTCCGTCCAAGAGATTATTCATTTCGCTTTGACGAACGAATGATGGTAATTTTTTATCAGTTTTTAATGGCTTTAATCTTCCCGCAGGATTTTGACTGATGTGTTCTCGTGCTTGTAGGAATTTATAAAAAGATTTGAGTGTGGCAACTTTTCTATTGACTGATTTGGGAGTCAGTCCGTCCTCAATTAAGCTCACCACCCAACCGCGGAGCATGAGATGATTGACTTGAATGAAATCTTCAAGTTCAAATGTTTCCAGTAAATATCGTTGAAGTTGTTCTAAGTCCTTCTTGTAGGCTATCAGCGTATGGCCACTGAATCTTTTTTCGAATTGAAGGTACTTTAAAAAGGAATCAATCATAAACTAGTATTCCCTCAACGGGGAATACTAACTTAATGATTTAAAGTCAAAAATCCTGAGAAGGAATTACTTATTTTCCTTGTCTTGAAGGTATTGCTTGTATCCGGCTTTGATTAGCTCAGTTCTTCTTCTTACAGATGGCTTGGTGAAAGCAGTTCTGTCTCTTAATTCTCTAAGTACGCCAGTTTTTTCAAACTTCTTCTTGAATCTTTTTAGAGCCTTATCAATTGACTCATTTTCTTTTACGTTGACTATAATCATCGTTTGTGTTTTCTATTTGAGCCTGCAAAATTAAATGAAAAACAATACCTTCCAAAGGTTTACGATAATACTTCTCTGGAAATTACAATTTTTTGAATTTCAGAGGTGCCTTCTCCTATGGTACAGAGCTTTGAGTCACGGTAATACTTCTCAGCTGGATAGTCTTTAGTATAGCCATATCCACCAAAAATCTGCACTGCATCGTTGGCCAACTCCACACAAATTTCTGAAGCATATAGTTTGGCCATAGCTGATTGTTTGGTCACTGATTGTCCCCGGTTTTTCATGTCGGCAGCCTGAAAAGTCAATAATTTGGCTGCTTCGAGTTTTGTGGCCATTTCCGCCAATTTGAAAGAAATACCCTGAAAAGAGGAGATTGATTTTCCAAATTGCTCTCTTTCTTTTGAGTATTTTATCGACGCATCTAAAGCTCCTTGTGCAATGCCACACGCAAGTGCGGCAATGGATATCCGACCACCATCCAACACTTTTAATGATTGAACAAACCCATCACCAACTTCTCCAATTAGATTTTCTGATGGAATACGGCAATCTTCAAAAATCATTTCGGCAGTTTCAGAACAACGCATGCCTAGTTTATTTTCCTTTCTTCCACCTTTAAAACCTTGCGTTCCTCTTTCAACTATAAAAGCCGACGCACTTCTACGATCATTTACTGGACCTGTTCTGGCAATTACAACAGCAACATCTGCAGATATTCCATGCGTAATGAAATTTTTCGCGCCATTTAGTACCCATTCATTGCCTTCTTTGATCGCGGTAGTTTTCATATTGCCTGCATCTGATCCTGTATTTGGTTCAGTCAGGCCCCATGCACCAAGCCATTCACATGTAGCCAGCTTATGGAGGTATTTTTCTTTCTGAGTCTTGTTTGCATGTTGTAATATATGACCTGTACATAAGCTATTATGTGCAGCCATTGACAAGCCAATGGAACCATCAATGGCTCCTAATTCCAAAATAGCTGTAACATATTCGTGATAACCAAATCCTGATCCTCCATATTCATGCGGAACCAGAACTCCCATTAGACCAAGTTCCCCAAGCTGCTTGAAGACTTGCATCGGGAATTCCTGAGATTCATCCCAGTCCATTTTATATGGTTCAATATTGCGAATGCCAAAATCTCGAATCATTTCTGAAATGAGTTTCTGATTTTCCTTAATGGGATCGGGTTTTTGTGAGTAATTCATATTGGGGTGTTTTTATGAATAGAGTAATATAAGAATATCTGATGTGGTTGCTATGTGATTTTCATTTTGATTGAATATTTAACCGCCAGTCATAAGGTTTAAAGCTTATGTCGGTTTCTGCTGTAATTTTTTGAATTGCATATTGATTGATGAAACCCTGTATCGTGCCGTTTTTTTCAAAATCGCCAGAAAACCAACTAAATATTTTCGAAAGTTGCGCCACTTGTGGATTGATATCGTTTCGAAAATCATCATTGATAAATGCCATAGTTTGTTCCTCTAGTTGGATTTCCAATTTCTCAGCTGTATAAGCCTCATTTCTTAGCCTTGGACAAGAAAATGAACCACAATTAATGGCAAAATGAATGCGCGGCTCATGCCAGTTTTGTCTAAGAATATTGTGTTCCAGATTATTTAGATCATATTTTTCACCTGCTATTTCAATAAACTTAATGTCCCAAGGTGAATTGATGAAAGGGATTTGAATCATTGAACCAATGTCTTTTATGCTTGAAACAGGGTAATGTTTTAATATTAAATCAATTGTAAAGGCATTGTAAGCATTGATCCAATAAGCCAGTTTTTCTTCACGGGTCCATCCTGAATCCGGCGCATTTTGTGAAAGCAATCTGAGATAAGATTTCAAAATAGTTGTGTCTTTTCTTAGACCCTCATAATCTACCAAACCCTCCTCTGACACATATTCGATAAGTAAGCGATCCCAGATTTTATGAGAAACAGGAGTTGATCCATGTTGGGTAGGATTGAGCTGCACACAAGAATGCATCAAAATTAAACAGATCAAAAAAACCAAATATCGCATAAAACCAGATTAATTTTAGATTATCCTTTATCAGGAATTTTTAAATCGACCAATGAGGTTTAATTTAGAATTTAACAGCTAAAAGAAAGTCATTTGGAGATATTATTCAATACTAATAAGGAATTGCTGATTCTCGTCCTTGGGTTTCTCATCATTGCTATTGCAGCAAACCAGATCGCCAAAAATTTTCAGAAGATCAAACTTCCATTAATCACAGGGTTGATTTTTACTGGAATTATTGCCGGCCCACATGTGATTGGTCTTGTGCCAATCACTGCTAAAGCCAATTTGCAGTTTATCAATGAAATCGCACTTGCGTTTATAGCATTTGCTGCGGGCGCTGAGCTTTATTTGAAAGAATTGCGTAGCAGATTTAAAAGTATCAAATGGAATACTTTCGGTCAGCTCGTCGTGACATTTGTAGCAGGATCGATACTGGTATATCTTTTCGCTGACCATATTCCATTTATGGCCGACTATAGTGTCAAAGCAAAGATTTCGATCGCATCGATCACTGCGGCAATATTCGTTGCACGCTCTCCTGCATCGGCTATAGCAGTAATCAACGAACTACGAGCAAAAGGTCCATTCGTTCAAACAGTGATGGGAGTAACAGTGGTCAAAGATTTCCTGGTCATTATCCTCTTTTCTATCTGCATGTCGCTTGGCGAATCACTCATCAGTGGTGAAGAATTTAATATCATCAGCATTTTAGTTATCCTTTTAAGCCTGAGTCTGTCCTTTGTACTTGGATATTTTGTTTTTGGAAATCTGCTGAAAATGGCGCTTTCTTTCAAAATCAGACGATTTGGGAAGACCATTCTTATTTTGGCGATTGGCTTTGCAAGTTATTTCTTAATGCACATATTGAAAGATCTGACACATGAGCATTTCGAACATACGATGCATCTTGAGCCTTTGCTTATGTGCATCCTTGCAAGTTTTTATGTGACAAATTATACCAAATACAGACCTGAATTTTTGAATATCCTGGAAAAGGCAGGGACTCCCATTTATGTGGCCTTCTTTACATTGACAGGTGCTACTTTGGCAGTAAATGTGATGGGTTCGGTGATTTGGGTAGCATTAATTCTTTTTGGTATCAGAATCATCACGATGATTGCAGGTGCGTACACCGGAGGCATACTTGCTGGTGATCCGATGAAACAAAATCATATTGGCTGGATGCCATATATCACTCAGGCGGGTGTTGGACTGGGCTTGGCTACTGTTGTCGCTGCAGAATTTCCAGAATGGGGAGTGCAATTTGAAACAGTTATTGTTGCAGTAATTGTGATGAATCAATTTGTAGGTCCGCCATTGTTCAAATGGGCTATTCATCGACTAGGTGAAGATCGCACCAAAGGTCAGGGTGCCGAATTTGATGGTATAAAGGATGCCATCATCTTTGGTTATGAGAGTCAATCAGTGGCATTGGCAATGCAACTCATGGAAAATGGATGGGCGGCCAGGATAGCCACAAAAATGAAAAAAGGAAGCTTTGAAGAACCAGAAGGCATCAATATAATTTATGAGGTGAAACACTTCAATAAGGAAGATTTTGATAAAATGGATGCAGAAAAAGCAGAAGCTATCGTAACCATGCTTTCAGACGAAGAAAACCTCAAAATTTGTGAAACCGCATATCATCATTTTGGAACGAGAGAATTGATAGTACGATTGAATCACCGTTACAACTATGACAAGTTTTTGGCGCTAGACGCAAAAGTTGTAGATCCAAGTACTGCCATGGTGAGTCTCTTGGATCATTTCGTAAGATCTCCACAAGCAACTTCATTGCTGCTCGGCATGGAAAAAGGACAAGACTCCAGAGATATCGAAATACTCAATCCAGATATTCATGGCTTGCCACTGAGAGATTTGCGTCTGCCTGGTGATGTAATAATTCTTTCAATTATTCGTGGAGGTCAAACCATCATCACACACGGATATACCCGATTACGAATTAAGGATATTGTAACAGTTGTGGGATCGATTAAAAGTTTGGAGCAGGTTCAACTGAAATTTGAGAAGTAATTGCTATTGAGGTGAAGCTTTCTTTTTTACTCGAAAGTTTCATTCCAAAATTTTGCTCCTTAAGTTGACAAATTAGCGCATTTCCTTCTAAACCAGTTCATTTTTCAAAAATACAGGCTTTAGTAAACCTACAATTTGGAGTCATAAATAGACTTGAAAAGGGCTCTTGATATGTCTGCCCTCTTCAATAACTTGGTTTAAAGATTTTTAAAATCAGGTTCAGTTTCCAACTGCCAACTCTTCAGCATATTCTTCCAACGGAAGACAACTACAAACCAAATTTCTATCACCATAAGCACTATCTATTCGGCTTACTGTCGGCCAAAACTTCTCTGTTCTGAGATATGCCATTGGGAATGTGGCTTTTTCTCGTGAATAGCTATGAGACCAATCACTTGAAATCACTGATCTGTAAGTATGAGGCGCATTTTTAAGCACATTGTCTTGTGCGTCCGCCAAACCATTTTTCACTTCCTCTACTTCCTGACGGATTGAGATCATCACATCACAGAAACGATCCAGTTCTCTCTTGCTCTCACTTTCTGTTGGCTCTATCATCATAGTTCCAGCAACCGGAAAAGAAACAGTAGGAGCATGGTAGCCATAATCCATCATTCTTTTCGCGATATCTTCTACTTCCACACCGAATTTTTTGAATTCACGACAGTCAATAATTAATTCATGTGCATTTCTTCCATTTTTATTGGCATATAATATCGGAAAATGGCCTTGAAGTCTTGTTCCAATATAGTTGGCATTCAGAATAGCGATTTTGGTAGCATCTGTAAGACCTTCTCCACCCATCATAGCTATGTATGCATGAGAAATCGGCAAAATACTAGCGCTACTGTAAGGTGCCGAGGATACTGCATTTGTGGTAGTACTAGGCAGATGTGGAATCAAATGTGATGCTACACCAATTGGCCCCATACCAGGTCCGCCTCCTCCATGAGGAATGCAGAAAGTTTTATGCAGATTGAGATGACAAACATCCGCTCCAATCATAGCAGGCGAAGTAAGTCCAACCTGAGCATTCATATTCGCACCGTCCATATACACCTGACCACCGTGGTTGTGGATGATTTGGCATATTTCCCTGATTCCCTCCTCAAATACTCCGTGAGTAGATGGATATGTGACCATCAAAGCAGCAAGATCATCTTTGTGTTGTTCCGCTTTGATTCGTAAATCTGCGATATCTATATTTCCAAGCTCATCACATGCCACAATAACTACTTTCATGCCGGCCATGATCGCGCTGGCAGGATTGGTGCCATGAGCTGAAGAAGGAATCAACGCCACATTTCTATGATTTTGACCATTTTTTTCATGAAATGATTTGATAGCTAGCAGACCAGCATATTCACCCTGAGCACCCGAATTGGGTTGAAATGAAATGGCATCAAATCCGGTGATTTCCATTAACCAACCACTTAGCTCATCGATCAATTGCTTGTATCCTTCTGTTTGATTTGAAGGTGTAAATGGATGAAGTGCTCCAAACTCTGGCCATGTCACAGGAATCATCTCCGTAGTGGCGTTTAATTTCATAGTACATGATCCTAAGGAAATCATAGAGTGTACGAGCGAAAGATCCTTATTTTCCAATCGTTTCATGTATCTCAGCAATTCATGTTCTGTCTGGAAATCTTTAAAAACATGATGATCGAGGTAGTTTTTTGATCGAGACAGCTCTTCCGGAAATGATATATCCACAATCTGCTCAATTAATTGATTTTCTTTTCCTAAGACTTCACAAAAAATAGAAATTACCGCTTCGGCATCTTGGGGACGATGTGTTTCGTCAAAAGATATACCAATACATCCATCTTCGAAATAGCGGAAGTTCATCTCTTTCGATTCAGAAATCAACTTTATTTTCTCAACTTGAGTGCTATCCAAGGCAACTTTTAATGTATCGAAATAAAATTCATTGAGATTGGTGATACCAATTTTCTTCAATGCATCAGATGTGGTTTTAGCCAAACCGTGCACGCGTTGAGCAATTGCTTTTAATCCAGATGGTCCGTGATAAACCGCGTACATGGAGGCCATTACGGACAGGAGTACCTGGGCAGTACAAATATTCGATGTTGCTCTTTCTCGCTTGATATGCTGTTCCCTTGTTTGCAAGGCCATGCGATAAGCAGTGTTGCCTTCGGCATCTTTGGAAATACCTATTATTCTACCAGGTATTGATCTTTTAAACTCATCTTTTGTTGCAAAAAAAGCTGCATGAGGACCACCAAACCCCATTGGAACACCAAATCGTTGTGATGTGCCAATGACAACATCTGCACCCCATTCTCCAGGAGGAGTCAAAAGACACAAGCTTAATAAATCAGAAGCAACAGCAACAGTCACTTTATTTTCATGTGCTTCCGCTACTAATTTAGCACGATTTTTTACTGCACCATTGTTGTCAGGATATTGGAAAAGAATTCCAAATATCGCAGGATCAGAAAGGTCTGTCTGATCAATATCCGCAATCTTCAAATCAATGCCTATTGGCGCCAATCTTGTTTGGAGTACCGCAAGAGTTTGAGGAAATACATTTTTATCAACTACGAAAACATTTGCAAGCTTTTTCTCTTTACTTCTTACACTATACAACATAGCCGCTGCTTCAGATGCTGCGGTACCTTCATCTAGCAAAGACGCATTGGCAATTTCCATCCCTGTGAGATCAATCACCAAAGTCTGAAAATTAATTAGCGCTTCTAATCTGCCTTGAGCAATTTCCGCCTGATAAGGTGTATAAGCTGTGTACCAACCCGGGTTTTCCAGGATATTCCTTTTGATCACTGCCGGCACAATTGTCCCGTAATATCCCTGACCGATAAAAGATTTGTAAACTTTGTTTTTTGAAGCCGTTTTTTGAAGCTCTATCAGGTATTCATATTCGTTCTTAGGCTCTGATAGTTTCAGGGGTTGATTCAGACGAATTTGATCTGGCACAGTTTGGCTTATCAGATCATCCAAATTTGTCAAGCCAAGCAAGCTAAGCATACTTTCAATTTCAACTGATGAGGGGCTATTATGGCGAGATTGGAAGGTTACCCTTTCGTTAAGGTTTACATTCATCGACAGTATGATCTGGTGGTTAAATATTCTAGTTGCAAAGCTATTATCTAATTCAATAATTTGCCCTATTGTTTGACGAACGGCTATACTCTTAGGACGGGTTGCCTTAGTTTTGATTTCAAAATTAAAATCATTCATGATATGAAAAATCTTATCATCATTTGCCTCGGTTTGTTGTTGGCTTTTCCAACCACAAGTCAGGACAAAAAAGCAATTCAGATAGCTAAAAAAATCAATGTTGCTAGTCTCAAAGAAAACCTAACGGTATTGGCATCTGATAGTCTTGAAGGCAGAGAAACTGGAATGAAAGGTCAAAAAATGGCAGCTGCTTACATTGCCAACTATTTCAAATCCTTGGGATTGGAAGCTCCGGTAAAAACTGACCAGGGGGATTCGTACTTGCAATCATTTAAACTTCAAATGGGGAATTACACGCAGGTTTACCTCCAAAAGGGTGAGGAGAGAAAACAAAACTTTGAAGATTTTCTCTATTATTCTAAAAATGAAACTTATGGTGAAGAATACATAGACGTGGTTTTTGCTGGATTTGGAGACTCTACAGAGCTGTCCAAAATTGATATGAAAGGAAAATATGTGGCCTTTATCAACAAAGAATGGTCAAATTTTACGAACAACATTGCTGCGATGAAAGCGGCAAATGCAAAAGGATATTTCATGATAATCGAAGATGATTTTCGGTTTGATTATGTCATGAAAAAATATGGGAACTACGCCAGCGGCTCTAAGATGGCATTTGAATTTGATCAAAAAGGAAGCAAAATCATGTTTGTAGGCAAATCGATGACAGAATGGTTGTTTGATGTGTCGTTTGAAGAATTGAAAAAAAGTGGTTCAGGAATAGAATCTAAGGTGATCATCAACGCTGACATGTTAATTAAAGAAATTACATCTGAAAATGTGATGGGGTTTTTGAGAGGTACAGAAAAACCAGAGGAGGTATTGGTAATTAGTGCGCATTATGATCATTTGGGCATTGTAAATGGTAAAATCAATAACGGGGCTGATGACGATGGATCAGGTACAGTTTCGGTTATGGAACTTGCAAAAGCCTTCACAGAAGCATCCAAAAGAGGTAGCGGACCGAAGCGAAGTATTCTATTCCTAACTGTAAGTGGTGAGGAAAAAGGTCTGTTGGGAAGTGAATACTACACCAACAATCCAGTATTCCCTCTTGAAAACACGGTTGCCGATTTAAATATTGATATGGTTGGTCGTGTGGATCAAAAACATGAAGCAAATCCAAATTACATTTATTTGATAGGTTCTGACAGACTATCAACTGAACTTCACAACATCTCTGAAGTGGCGAATAAAACATACACAAAATTGGAGTTGGATTACACCTACAATGCTGAGGATGATCCAAATCGATATTATTCTCGATCAGACCATTATAATTTTGCCAAAAATGGCGTGCCAGTGATATTTTATTTCAATGGAAGTCACGAAGATTACCACAAGCCCACTGATACTGTTGAAAAAATCAATTTCGACAAAATGAAGAAAATTGTCGATTTGGTCTTTTATACATCCTGGGAAATAGTAAATAGAGAAGAGAGAGTAAAATTGGATTGATTCAGAAGTAAGTGATCTGGGGGGTTTACGTTAAAACCCCCACAAGATCTTTTCAACCAGCTATGGAAAGACAGAACAGATCAGCCTTTCTGTTACAATGATATAAAATAAATTGGGTTTCCAAAATGTTTTACTCAACTAAAAAATTAAAACAAAATATTATACTTTAATAATAAGCCAAAATTCTTATATATTCTTTATTTTATAAATATTTAAAATTATATTTTGTTTTTTGAAAAAATAAACAACAGGAATCAGGAGGTTTTGAATCATTGATTCGGTCAAAGTTTCCACTATATCACAACTGGATATATGAAAAATTATATTATCAAAGGAGCGAAAATTATTAATGAAGGGAAAAGTCATTATTCTGACCTTCTAGTAAAAAATGGTAGGATTGAAAAAATAGCCTCGGAAATAAGCGTAGACTTCAACACCACTGAGTTGAATGGAGATGGCCTCATTTTGATGCCTGGCGTTATTGATGATCAGGTGCATTTTAGGGAACCCGGCCTTACTCACAAAGCTGAGATATATACTGAGGCTAAAGCGGCTGTGGCAGGAGGCGTAACTTCCTATATGGAAATGCCGAATGTAAATCCGCAGACTGTCACTCAACAGCTACTTGCTGAGAAATACGAACTAGGAAGGACCAAATCACTTGCCAACTACTCATTTTTCATGGGTACTACAAATGACAACTATGATGAGGTGATGAAAACGGATCCTACTACAGTCTGTGGAATTAAAATATTTATGGGATCATCAACAGGCAATATGCTCGTGGATGATGAACATGTTCTGAGTAGAATATTTGCAAATAGCCCGATGTTAATTGCAACACATTGTGAGGATGAGCACACGGTAAAAACTAATCTAGAGAAGTACAAAGAAATATATGGAGAAAACATCCCATTTGAAGCACATCCCTTAATCAGGAGCGAGGAAGCTTGTTACTTATCCTCATCCTTTGCTGCCAAGCTTGCAAAAAAACACGATACCAGGCTTCATATCCTTCATATATCCACTGGCAAGGAAACCAACTTATTTTCAAATGATTTGCCATTAGGAAAAAAACGTCTCACATCTGAGGCTTGCATTCATCATTTATGGTTTTCAGATCAGGATTACAAAGAAAAAGGGACATGGATCAAGTGGAATCCAGCAGTAAAAACGAGTGAAGATAGAGCTCAAATTTGGGAAGCATTACTCGACGATAGAATAGATATCATCGCAACAGATCACGCACCACATACTATTGACGAAAAAAATAATCCCTATTTATCAGCTCCATCTGGCGGGCCTTTGGTGCAGCACACCTTGGTTGCCATGCTGGAGTTTGTTCATCAAGGGAAAATTAGTCCTGAAAGGCTAGTTGAAAAAATGTGCCATGCACCAGCGAAATGTTTCGATGTGCGGGAAAGAGGATATATCAGGGAAGGTTATCATGCTGATTTGGTTTTGGTTGATCTAAATAAACCATGGAAAGTTGCTTCTTCTAATATCCTATCAAAATGCGGTTGGTCGCCATTTGACGGTCAAACATTTCAGTCGAGCGTAGAAAGTGTTTTTGTATCAGGTCATTTGGCATATCATCAAGATCAATTCGATGAATCTATCAAAGGAAAAAGATTAGATTTTGATCGGGTGTAGCTATTGTAAAATTCGAAAAGGCATATAACTTTGCATTCCTTTTTGGAAACACGGTGGTTGTAGTTCAGTTGGTTAGAACGCCTGATTGTGGTTCAGGAGGTCGCCGGTTCAAGTCCGGTCTTCCACCCTTTTAAAATAAAAGCAGTTACATGAAGATGTGGCTGCTTTTTTGTTTTCATATTTCCATCCTCAGGTTTCGGATTCAAAAAGAACAAACCCTTCATAGCTTATTTAATTCCTTAGTTAAGATTTTGCCAGATTATTAAACCCTATCGGTTTTATTGGGGTTATAGACTAACATGGACATTACCTGGATAGATGAAATAAACAAATTGCCCTTTCCTGCTATTCGCATTGTTGGAGGATTAATTACCGGCCTTATTCTTTCGTGGATTGTGAAAATATCGCTCGATATTTCAATTAAAAAAACTAGTTCAAATACACTCATACAATTCCGAAAATATTGCTCTAAGGCATTCAATATCTTTTTACCTGTTTTCATGATTTATCTGGCAATGAATCAAGGCACAGTAAAACCATTTTGGATTACGTCCTTCAAAATTCTCTTCATTCTTACTTTTAGTTATTTATTGATAAGATCTACCTCTGCCTTCGAGCAAATCATATTAAGACAATATGATCTAGATAAGGAAGACAACCGACAAGAACGCAAGCTCATCACCCAGCTTGTTTTCATTAAGAAGGCGTTGATCGTGGCGATTGTGTTAGTCACAGCCGGAATATTACTTTTGAGCTTCGAAGAAGGAAGAAATTACGGAGCAGGTTTATTGACTTCCGCTGGTGTTGCAAGTATTATTGTGGGTTTTGCAGCTCAAAAATCAATAGGAAATTTTCTTGCAGGCATCCAAATCGCCTTCACACAACCGATAAGAATTGATGATGCCGTATTGGTGGAAAACGAATGGGGCTGGGTCGAGGAAATTAACTTGACTTATGTCGTAGTGCGTTTGTGGGATTGGCGCAGACTGATCTTGCCGATAACTTATTTCATTGAAAAACCCTTTCAAAACTGGACAAGAAATAAAGGAGAGCTTATTGGTGCTGTCTTTTTGCATTTGGATTATCGAACCCCAATAGATCTGCTCAGAGAGAAGCTATTATTGCTTCTGAAGGAAGAACCAAACTGGGATGGTCAAGTCGCCGCTTTGCAAGTAGTAGAAACAAAAGAATTTACAATTACAGTCAGAGCATTGATGTCTGCGAAAAACAGTCCATCAGCATTCGATTTGCGTTGTAGCGTGAGAGAAAAACTAATTTCGTTTCTGCAAAATGAATATCCAGAGAGTTTACCAAAACAACGGATAGCTGTTGAAAAAGAAATTGTTAGTTAATGTCATTTTGGTAGAATCAAATTTGGCTTTTTTGAAAAATTCAAAATGAAAAGTAGGCAAAACGAAATATTATTTTGAACGCTTGGTTAATAATTGAATATTTCCAACCTTGCGCATGCTTTAATCGTTAAAACGTTAAATTTTTAAACCACTGAAACGACTATCCATCATATTTCTTTTTATTGGGTTATTCTACTCATTTAATGGTTTTTCCTCCGAAAAGACCCTTTTCGATCCAAATACTGTGTTGAGTATCAATGATACTGAAAATGGAAATGTGGCTGCTACAGGTTCCTCAAATTCAGAAGATAATTCTGCAAAAAATGAGGTGAATGTTGCAGTAGAGAGCAAAGAGGCTAAAAAGGATACACTCTCCGATTACAATTCGAGTTGCAAGTTTAATTTTATCTTTTACTTTATCTACAAAGTGAAGTATGATGAAAATGGAGAGATTGATTCAGCAACTTTGAATTTCGATTTCTAATCAGGATTTGCTGATATAACTTTCAATCTCTTTGAGATTGATTTTACCCTCATAAAAGGCTTTTCCGAAAATCACCCCATGCATTCCGATTTCATCTAATCTCTTGATGTCATCCATATTTCTGACACCTCCACATGCGAATATGAGCAGCTCAGGAAATCTCTTGATTAATGCTTCATAAAGATCAAATGAAGGTCCCGATAGCACGCCATCTTTCGAAATATCTGTTGTTTTGAGATATTTCAATCCACGTTCGTAGAAATACTCAATATGCTCGAAAAGCTCTATTTGAGTGTCTTTCTGCCAGCCTCCTACTCTAATTCGACCATTTAATGTGTCTGCTGCAAGCACTATTTTATTGCGCCCATAAGACATGATCCAGTCAGTAAATAAGTTCTTATTATAAACAGCAATAGTTGCTGCAGTGACACTTTTGGCGCCACATTCCAGAGCTTTTACAATCGCCCCATCGGTATGAAGACCACCTGCAAAATTGACACGGAGATCTGTATATGCTGCAAGCATTTGCAATGTGGAAAGATTCACCGGCTGACCTTTTTTCGCACCGTCAAGGTCCACCAGATGCAGACGTGTGATACCATGCTCTAGAAATTGCTCAGCGATTTCTAACGGACTTGAATCGTAGATTTTCTCATCAGAAAAATTTCCCTGAGTCAGTCTGATGGTTCGACCTTTAATGACTGTAATGGAGGGTACAAGCCACATATGCCAGTTTGGGGTTTGGGGTTACAATATTTTGGGTGATGGTGTGGATTACTCCAGACCTATCTAGACAAATATACAGAAGAAATCAGTTGATATGAACCAATTTGAAACCTTCTCCATGCACAGTCAAAATCTTTAGGGATTCTTCCTCTTTAAGATATTTTCTAAGCTTGGCAATGTATACATCCATACTTCTTGCATTAAAATATGAATCATCATGCCATATTTTCTTTAAAGCTATCGTTCGACTCACATTTTGGTTGAGATTCTCAATAAATAATTTTAAGAGCTCATTTTCTTTTGTCGTCAATTTGATCGTGCCACTGGGTAAAGACAATCTATTTTCAGCATATTGATATTTTAGATTACCGAGAACGACATCCGATGGTAAAGTTTTATCATCATCTGCCAATGTTCTTTTTAATACCGCTTTGATTCGCAGCAGAAGCACCTCCATGCTGAAGGGCTTTGTGATGTAGTCATCAGCACCAATTTTAAATCCGCTAATGACGTCTTCCTTCATTGATTTTGCCGTTAGAAAAATGATCGGAATATTCGGATCGATGGCTTTTATTTCTGTAGCCAGTTGGAATCCGTCTTTTTTTGGCATCATGAGGTCAAGAACACAAAGATCAAATTTACCCGGCTTGAAAGTATCCGCGCCTTGTTGACCATCTATGCATAACACAGTCTCGAATCCCTTGAGATTTAAATATTCACTGAGTACCTGGCCAAGATTTGCATCATCTTCGGCGAGTAATAATCTTGGCTTATTCATGGTGTAAAGGTAACGTGATTGTGAATTTACTTCCTCGACCTGGCTCACTTACAACATCAATTGTTCCGTTTTGAGCCTCAGTCATCGTTTTTACGTAAGCCAGACCAAGACCAAATCCTTTCACATCGTGGATGTTGCCTGTTGGTACGCGATAAAATTTTTGAAAAATATGTTTTTGGGCCTCTCTTGACATCCCTATACCATGATCCTGCACCGAAAAGGAAATACCATTTGCAACATCTCTGGTTCGAATGGTAATGTGCGGCATTTCCGGCGAGTATTTATTGGCATTGTCCAGTAGGTTGAGAATGATATTAGTCATATGAGTTTTGTCCACCCAAACCGATGTTTCCTTCGCTTCAAAAATGGCTTTCAGACTTCCTCCACGCTTTTCTATCTGAATCATTGTTTTATCTACAGCAGTTTCTATAAGCTGATGCAGATCAATAGATTCTTGCTTCAGATTGAAGTCACTTTTGTCTAATGCCGCCATATTTAGAACGCGTTCTACCTGCTCACCCAATCTGCTGTTTTCTTCAGCAATCACTTTAAGGTATCGATCACGCATGCCAGGTACTTCCTGAATATCCTTGTCATTCAAAGCCTCTGTAGCTAAAGATATGGTGGCAATCGGCGTTTTCAGCTCATGCGTCATATTATTGATGAAATCATTTTTTATCTCTGATAGCTTCTTTTGTCGCATGATTGTGACAATAGAAAAACCAAAAGTAGACGCGATAATTAGAAGCAAAAATCCTGAACTGGCCATGGTGAGCCAGATTTTTCGTAGTAAAAACCCTTCCTTGTCTGGAAAATCAATAACCAGCCAATTCTGATCACCCATCAAATCATTAGGGAAAAGACTGGCTTTAAGATCCGTTTGTTCCAGATCCTGTTTCGCATCGAAACTGGTCAAATGAACAAACCTGTTTTGCATAGGTGAGATTACTCCGTATTCAAAATTGATATTGATTCCTTTGCCAGCCAGCTCACTTCTCAGCAAAGAGTCCAGTTGATCAGGTCGAAATCGGGTGGAAATAGATCTGTTTGGAACTAGCATATTTTCCAACACTTGAAAAACCATCTCCGACTTCCTGTTGAATTTGGCAATCTGCTGCTGAATCCAATGCTGTTGCTCCTGCGCCATGCGCTCTTCAGAACTGAACGCTAACGATCCATCTGTAGACTGAATATCAAAGATGATATTGAAGCCATTATCAGAAAAGACTGTGTCTGATAAAACTTTCATCTGACTCTGCCCACCAGATGGCAAAGGCCTGAAGAATGGATCTGATGATTGGGGAGCGCTAAAAAATCCGCTGGCAGAAAGCTGAAATTGGTTGTGAAAGGCATAAAGAGCTTCCTGCTTTTCCAGTTTTTCCGAGACACTTTGCAAGGCATCAATTACGTCTCTTTTGAAAGCCTCCTCATTGGCACGAACCACCGCATCAACCCAATATAGCTGAAAGCCAATGAGGCCAACAAGACCAATGGTCATCACTGCAATTATCCACCTTATAGTAGCCGTTTTCACAAACCAAATTTACGTGGAATATTGGCCTGAAATGTCCATTTAACCTTTTTTAACAATGATTAACAGGCTTTTAACAGCCGTGCGTACATCCATGGCGTACATTCGTTTTATAAAAAATTAAAGCTATGAACACAATAATAACACGACAACTATTAGGTGCATTTATAATACTCTTTAGCAGCATTGTAGCGTATGCTCAAGAGACAGAATCTAAAGGAAAAATCAAGCTTCATATTAGCAAAGAAATCAATGGTGAAAAGAAAACATTTGAGGGGGAATATGAAAATGAAGCTCAAATGCAGGCCGATCCCAATTATCAGGATTTCATAGAGAGTGAGGACGACTTCAATTTTAGTTTTTCCGATGATCAAAATGTCATCCTTGACATACAGAAACTTCTTGATCAAACTGGTTTCTACTTTTCATTTGGAAATACACCAAATCAGTTTCAGTTCAGCTTTGATTCTTCATCTGTAATGGATTTTCAAAACCTGGAAGAAATGGCAGAAGAGATGCGAAAATTGCAAGGCAATATGCTTTTTGAGTTTGAAAATGGAGACCTTAACTGGATTTTTTCTGATACCACTTCTGAGGATTTTCAAAATCACATTCGTGCGCTCACAGATCAAGGAAAATCTGGGAATATCCTGATGTTTAAAAAAATAAAAATTACAGAAGTGGACGGAGATGAGTTTGGTAAAAAAGGGCTAGTCAAAGACTCTGAGGCTCTAGAATTGACAGGATTTGATCATTATCCAAACCCTTCAAATGGCGAATTCAATCTCAGATTTAAGGTACCGCACCAAGGTGAACTATCAGTGAAAGTCTTTGATCTCAATGGCAAAGAAGTATTCTCAAGATATTTCAATCAATTTGGTGGGTTATATACTGAAAAGATTGATCTGACCAGCCAAGAAGAGGGCATTTACCTTCTTGAAATAAAACTGGATAAGCAGCGACTAACCCGCAAGATTGTGATCGAGTAAGGTAAATCCGACCCCATGGTTATTGCGGATTTCCAGATTGGGATCCGTCTTCAAATATTTCCTTAGTCTGGATATAAACACATCCAGACTTCTGCCTTTGAAATAATCATTTTCTCCCCAAATCCGGACCAAAATATCCTCACGCTTCACGAGCTGACCCTTGCTTTCAAGTAGCATTTGGAGCAAATCTGCCTCCATTTGGGTGAGGTGGATCGGTTCATGATTGTGACAATGAATTTGAAGATTTTTGACGTCAAATGTTAAGTTGCCTACAGATATGGTCGTTCCCTGATGTTCCCAGTTTATTTTTCGTCTTAAAAAAACCTTAATCCGATATGCAAGTTCGGCCATGGAAAATGGCTTTGTAACATAATCATCTCCGCCAATTTCAAACCCGCGCAAACGATCCTCTTCAAGAGATTTAGCAGTGAGAAAAATAATAGGGACAAATTCATCGCGAGAACGAATTTTTTCTGCCAAAGAAAATCCATCCATTTCTGGCATCATCACATCCACTAGGCAAAGATCAAAATTGGTAGTTTCGAATTTCATTAGGCCTTCCACTCCATCTTTGGCATGAATCACATGGTAACCGAGTGTATTCAGCTGATCTTTGATCACAAAACCGAGATTATCATCATCCTCAGCTAGCAGTATGTTTGGCTTTTGGTTCATGCGGCAGGTATTGTCAAGGTGAATGTTGTTTGGTTATTTTCAGAATTCAGATTTATTTGTCCCTTTACGTTTTTAATGGCTTTTTTAACAAAATAAAGTCCTAGTCCAAATCCTTTTACATCATGTCTGTTTCCTTGTGTGATTCTATAAAATTTAGAAAAAATCTTTTTTTGAGCCTCCTTAGGGATTGACTCACCATCGTTGGAGATGGATATTTCCACCTTGTTTTGTTCCTTCCTTGTTTGGATTTCGACTTTTTGATCTCCGTATTTTACCGCATTATCAATTAGGTTGAATATTGTCTTTTCGAAATCTTCAGGATTACTTGAGATGAACAAATCCGATTCTAAGAGATCCAAAACGATGTTTTTTTCAAAGCCTGAAAATCGCTCGCTTACATTTCTGATAAGCTCATTCACCTCAATCTTCTCGGTTTTCTTGTTCGTGTGATGTTCAATAGCCGTAGTATCCAAAAATCTTGTGATATGATCTTGAAGCCTCTCACTTTCTGATTTTACTATTTCTGCATATTTTCTGCCCCGATCTGAATTAGTTTCCATTTGTAAAACTTCAGAAGATAGAATCAAAGTTGAAAGTGGTGTTTTGAACTCATGCGTCATGTTATTAATAAAATCCTTCTGGATTTCGCTGAGTCGTTTTTGGCGAAGAATCACGAAAAGCGCATATCCGAAGAAAATAGTAATAAGCACAGTGAGCAGACTCGTAAATTTCCAGAAGCCTAAGTCATTGACCAACCCGCCATCCTTATTTGGAAAGTAAACCCCAAAATAATACTCATCATGATCGAGTTTGGGAAGTTTGCCTAGTGGCTCTACCTTTTCTTTACCAAATGAAATAAAATCACCGTAGACCATACTTTGAGTCTGACAGTCATAAACACCAAATTCAAAATCTTCATTGAGATTTCTTTTCTGGAATTCCGCTTTGATTAGATAGTCAAGCGAAGATAAATTGATGCTATAGTTAGTTCGGGCGATAAAATAATTGGAAGACACTTGATCTATCGGATCGTTGGAAATATCATTCCCATTTATTTCACAAAGAGATTCCACTACATTTCTGAGAGCCATTTGTACGTTGTGGCTGAACTGTGCCTCTTGATTTTTGATGGCTTTAGTCACCCAAAAAATCTGAGTAAATATGATCCCTGTCAACGTGAGCGAACCAAGAATGATGATTAATCGGATTGGAGTGTTTTTCATTTCAAACATTGATCAGCGTGATAAATCACACGAATAGCTTTACGAAGTAAATCCTTTTCTTTGGTTTTTTTGGATCGTTAACATCACATTAACAATTGTTATATATTCATTAACAGGCATTTGAAAAGATCTTTTCCAGCTTTGACTCAAAAAAATAAACATATGAAAAAGACATTTTTAATTTTAGCATCAGGCATAGCCGTTGCGGCTATTGCCTCTGTGAGTCCACTGTCATGGAAAATGACTTCCCTTGATTTAGGAACGGTAAAAGTCAACGAAGAAGCTCAAATTCAATTTGAGTTTTCTAACAATGCAGCTACTGAAGTCTCAATTTTGGAAGCAAAAGGCTCGTGTGGTTGTACGCAAGTGAATTATCCTAAGGAACCGCTAGCGCCGGGGGCATCAGCTCAAATTTCAGCCAAATATAAGGCAACTAAACCTGGAGCTTTCAGCAAAACGATCAAAATCAGGACTTCAGCATCGGAGGAATATACAGTACTGACTTTCAAAGGTGAGGTGGTAGAATAAAGCATTAAACCTGTTGTAAAATTCTTGCAACAGGTTTATTTGATCCCTTATATTTGCTTTCCACAATGGGAAGTTAGCTCAGTTGGTTTAGAGCATCGCCTTGACAGGGCGGGGGTCGCTGGTTCGAATCCAGTACTTCCCACATTTAATTTCAAATCATTCTGATTTTTCCAAAGGGCGTTCTTCTCTCTAAAATAAAAAAATCAACTACTTATTATTCAAAGCAAAATCACTTTGCATACCAATCATTGAGAAATTGATTATGTTTTTCTCCAATGAAAGTCAGGTTGGCTTCCATTTCTTTTTCTTCACTTACTGCCACGTGCAACCCTATCATTTCATCCCAATATTTCAGGGCTTTCGCATGCAAGTGCAAAGTGTTGTAAGAAGCTATTTTATAATGAATGATGTGTGACAAAGCATTGATCAACTCTTCTTCCTGAATCACTTCATTCTCAGTGCGCTCAATAGCTGACCTATATTCATTGATGATTTTTTCAATGACATAAGTTTTGTCTTTATCGATCGGTAAAAACAACTGGTAAAACACACGTCTCAGCATTTCCTTGTGCCTTTTTATTGTTTCATCATAGATATTGATCCAGTCAAGCAATGGGCCATAACCCACTCTTGGTTTGAGCTCGTCAAGGAATTGATCCAGGGTTTTTTCCGCCTGATAAATTTGGCAAAGTTCCTCTACCAATAAATCGTTTAAATCAAGTAAATGTCTCATTTTGATTTTGGGTTTGGGTATGAAGTTCCTGAATTATTTTTTAATAATTAATGACGCAAATCATCTGAAAACCTAATTTTTCATTTTCCTTGCAACTATGAACGAAATAAGCATTTTGGGCTGTGGATGGTTGGGTTTGCCGCTGGCAAATAAATTGGCTTCTTTGGGATACAAGGTGAAAGGAAGCACCACGTCAGAAATTAAATTGTCTTTATTAGCGGAAAATGGGGTTGAGCCATTTCATATCGACCTGAACAAAGATTCCGAAGCATATGGATCTTTCTTTGAATCAGAAATTCTGATCATCACAATTCCTCCAAGCAATACGGTCAGGGCATTGGATTATTTTGATCAACTCGAACGAATCAAAACCAAAGTTTTAAATGGAAAAATCAAACATGTTTTGTTTATTTCATCGAGTAGTGTATATGAAAATTGCAATCGGGAAGTTTCAGAAACTGATGCAAGTGATGATGGATTAACTAGATCTGGAATTAGTCTTTTGAAAGCAGAGAATTACTTCTCATCTCCAGAAAATACGATTTTACGATTTAGTGGATTAGTGGGAAATGAAAGAAATCCTGGTCGATGGTTTGCAGGGAAAAAGGATCTAAAAGGCGGCAATGTTCCTGTCAATATGATTCATCTCGTTGACTGTATCGGTATGATTGAAACGATTATTTCTGGAGGTCATTGGGGAGAGATTTTCAATGGCTGTCATCCGGACCATCCGTTAAAAAAGGAATATTACCCAAGACTCACCTCAGTCTTAAGTTTGGAACCTCCTCAATTCGAGCTAAATGATGAAAGCGATTGGAAAATCATCTCGGGAAAATATTTTACTGAAAAAACTGGCTATCAATACACCAGAAGCATTTTTGATATTTAGAACTTTTGCTCCCAATCACGAGCACGTTTCTGAGCTGCGATGTAGCCACTTTCAATTTTATCCGCCAGATAAGCATTCATCTGACCCTGAGAAGTAAAGTGAAAGCGTCCACAATCGGCACATTGATAAATAGTTTGTGGTCCTTGACCGAGACGATAATCATATTTAATCCAAGCTTCAACCAAGGCTCTTTCGCCAGCTTCTTTCGTCTCATGTATGATTTTAAAAGTGACGCATCTTTCGCCCATGTGCTAATTCTTTTTATAAATAAGCGCCACAGCGTGTGCAGCGACCCCTTCTTTTTTTCCAACAAAACCCAGCCATTCAGTAGTTGTGGCCTTGATTGAAACATCTTCTAAATCTAAATCCATTACTGCCGCGAGTGTTGTTCTCATTTCCTCAATATGAGGACCGATTTTAGGTTCTTGCAAGCATACTGTCGCATCAATATTGATGATTCCAAAACCTTTTTCTTCAATCAAATCAACGACCTTCCTAAGTAATATTTTGCTATCAATTCCCTTGTATTTGGGATCCTTATCAGAAAAATGAAATCCAATGTCTCGTAGGCTTGAAGCTCCAAGTAAAGCGTCACAGATCACATGAATCAACACATCAGCATCAGAATGACCATAGGCGCCATGAGTATGTGGTACGCTGATGCCGCCTAGCCAAAACTCAACTCCCTCGGCCAGCGCATGCACATCATATCCATATCCAATTCTCACATTAGGTTTCATATTTTCAATTTTCAGGAAGATAATATACTGTAGAACAATTAGTAGGCACCATGATGTCAATCCCTGCCTTCACAATATCATTTTTTGATAGGGAGCTGATCATCGATAATTCTTCATTTACCAAATTAGTATTGCCAAGAAATGATGCATAAGCCAATCCCATAGCCCTATTGAGCACCTCGGTCTCGCCAAAAACGATAGTAGATTCTGCCTGATTTTTAGTTTTTTCTACTTCCCTTTCCTTGATACCACCATTCAGCGCTTGATTCACAATGCTGGTTATCTCTTTATCAACCTTTTCTATATCAATGCCGTCATTGATTTTGCCAGAAATAGTAAGAAGTCCAGGATCCACACTGCCGGAAACGTAAGCAGAAACACTTGACATCCATTGCAAATCATTAACTAAATGCTGATGAAGAAATGATGATTTGCCTCTACCAAGAATATCCCCGAAAAGATCAGTAGCATTATATGATTCGCTTACTCTCCCTGGCATGTGGTAAGCCTTGTAAATAGCAGCAGCTGGCACATCACTTTTTATTTCCAAAAATCTTTCTTCTGTTTGTTTAGGCTCTATTGGTATAAGCCCAACCGTTTTATTGGTAGAAGGAATAGACCCAAACCATTTTTGCGTAAGTGCCAAAGCAGCCTCCTCCGTAATGTCTCCCGCGACCACAAGAATGGCGTTTGATGGATCATAATGCTGATCGAAAAAGGCCTTCACATCTTCCATGGTAGCATTTTCAATGTGGCTGATTTCTTTGCCTATCGTTGGCCATTGGTATGGATGAACTTTATAAGCCAATGGACGAAGTTTCAGCCATAAATCTCCATAAGGTTGATTTAAATAGCGTTGCTTAAACTCCTCGATGACCACTTTCCTCTGCACTTCCAAGACTTTGGGATCAAACGAAAGGCTCAGCATTCGATCCGATTCCAACCAAAAAGCAGTTTCAACATTGTTGGATGGTATGGTTATGTAATAGTTGGTAATATCCGGGCTTGTAAATGCATTGTTGTCGCCACCAACATTTTGAAGCGGAGAATCAAAATTTCCAATGTTTTTGGAGCCCCCAAACATGAGGTGTTCAAACAAGTGAGCAAATCCTGTTTTCTGTGGATCTTCATTTCTGGAGCCCACTTTATACAAAATATTCAGACAAACAACAGGAGAATGATGATCCTCATGCACAATAAGTTGAAGCCCGTTTGGGAGTGAATGTTCTTTATAATTGATCATAAGCTATCGCGAAATTAAATATTGTGAGTGTATCCACAGCAGGAATACCACTTATGTCTTGAATTTGTTGATTCATTATCGCCTATTCTGAGATAATATACCAGCCATAATAATTCACATCACACATTCGCAACTTCACAGGACAAATTTTACCTTTGATGCATATGGCAGAAATGATTTTTGATCGTAAAAATCGAAGTGACCAGGAGCTCATTTCGATCTATGAGTCTTTGGTACTTCCCAGGCTCATTGAAGAAAAAATGCTTGTTTTGCTTCGCCAGGGCAAGATCAGCAAATGGTTTTCTGGAATTGGTCAGGAAGCAATATCTGTAGGTGCTGCATTGGCTATCAATTCGGAAGAATACATTTTGCCCATGCATCGCAATCTTGGTGTCTTCACCTCACGAGGGGTGGCGCTAACTCAGCTTTTTGAGCAATTCCGAGGCACACTTGGCGGATTCACTAAAGGTCGGGACAGATCATTTCATTTTGGCAGTGCAGTTCATAAAATCGTGGGAATGATCTCCCATCTTGGTCCACAACTCGGTGTAGCAGATGGAATCGCCTTGGCTCATCTTCTCGAAAAAGAAGTCAGAGCAACGATTGTTTTTTCTGGTGACGGAGGGGCAAGTGAAGGTGATTTTCATGAGGCAATAAATGTGGCCTCTGTCTGGCAATTACCTGTGATTTTCATCATAGAAAATAATGGCTATGGACTATCTACACCAAGCAACGAACAATTCAATTTTGAATCATTTACTGTCAAAGGGCCAGCTTACGGAATAGAAGCTATAAGTGTTGATGGCAACAATATTTTGGAAGTTTTAAACGCACTAGAGCCTTTGGTTGAAAATGTCCGGCAAAATCCAAGGCCCATAATTTTCGAGGCAAAAACCTTCCGTATGAGAGGCCATGAGGAGGCATCAGGCACCAAATATGTGCCCCATGAACTTATGGAATATTGGGCGACTAAAGATCCGATAAGCAACTATGAAGATTATCTTCTTCAGGAAAATATCATCCATAAAGAAGTTCTGGATGAAATAAGGAAAAAATTAAAATCAGAAATATCAAAAGCTGTAAATGTTTCTTTTGAAGTGGCTCCAATAGAAGCAAGTCTTAATCAAGAGTTGTCCGATGTTTTTTATCCATATGAACAGATAATAATTCAGCCTGAATCTGATTTAAAATCAAATAAAAGATTTGTAGATGCGATTTCTGACGGATTGCGTCAAAGCATGGATAAATATCCTGAGTTGATATTGATGGGTCAGGATATTGCTGAATATGGAGGGGTTTTCAAAATCACCGAAGGATTCGTTGAAAAATATGGCCGGGATAGAGTCAGGAACACACCCCTTTGCGAATCGGCCATTATAGGTGCCGCTCTTGGGCTTTCTATAAGAGGCAAAAAAACAATGGTAGAAATGCAGTTTGCGGATTTTGTGACTTGTGGTTTCAATCAAATCGTGAATAACCTTGCAAAAACCCATTACCGATGGGGACAAAAAGTAGATGTAGTCGTTCGCATGCCTACTGGAGCCGGAGTAGGAGCCGGACCATTTCATTCTCAATCAAATGAAGCCTGGTTTTTTCATACTCCAGGATTAAAAATTGTCTATCCATCCAATCCATATGATGCAAAAGGTTTATTAAATGCAGCGATAGCAGATCCAAATCCATATTTGTTTTTCGAACATAAAATGCTCTATCGATCTATCAATGAAGAAATCCCTGAGGATTATTATACAGTCGAAGTTGGTAAAGCAAGATTGTTAACAGATGGAAACGACCTGACTATCGTGACCTATGGATTAGGCGTTCATTGGGCAAAGGAGGCCTTGGATCAATTGGGACTATCGGGAGATTTGATCGATTTAAGAACATTGATGCCATGGGACAAGGTAGCTGTAGCTGAAAGTGTGAAAAAAACAAACCGTGCGTTGGTCTTGCATGAGGATTGCATAAGTGGGGGAATAGGGGCAGAAATAGCCGCCTGGATCTCCGAAAATTGCTTCGAAATGCTGGATGCGCCTGTGATAAGAGTAGGTAGTTTGGATACCCCAGTTCCTTTCGCTTCATCACTCGAACAACAATTTTTGGCAAAAAACCAACTCATTGACAAGATCAATCAATTATTACGTTACTGACAAACACACAAGACTGAGGTTCATTGGGTTTATATGATTAATTTTAAACCTTTGAAAATCTGTTCAAACAGGTAGGTGAAGAAATCTTTAATCATATCGCATGTCTTTTTGCTTTGGTCATTCCTAATGATCGGGGAAGTTTCCGCGCAATTGATTACGGATTCAGATCGTAGATTGAAGACCCAAACGTCTAAAGATCAGCCATCAACAGGCGGAGCACCTGCGCCTTCAAAATCCCCTTTTGCAGCATTTAGGAAAAAGCAAGAAATTGAGCGTAGGTCCACTTCAGGTCTTCAAAATTATTTTAGAGATAAGTCAAGCGTTAGTCCTCGAACTGCTTCTAACAACCGAAGCGATAAAACCTTATTTCCACAAGCCAAATCAGTTCCAAGATATTCTTCTGGCTCACCTTTCAAAAGTCAGCCATATGTGAGTACCACTCCAAAATATTCTGCTGGAAACATCTGGACCAAGGCGGATAGAATTGCTTCACCTAGATATTCATCTGGAAAGCCATTTGAAAGCTATGACTTTTACAGATCACCCAAATACTCAATTGGTAAAATTTGGTCTACTAAAGACTTGAATATCACCCCCAGGTATTCAAAAGGCAGTCCTTTTGATGGATATGATTTTTACAGATCTCCTAAATATTCAGTAGGCAAGGTTTGGTCCACCAAAGATTTGAATATCACACCCAGATATTCAAAAGGCAGTCCATTTGACGGATATGATTTTTACAGATCTCCTAAATATTCCATTGGAAATGTCTGGTCTACCAAAGATTTGAACATTACTCCACGCTATTCCAAAGGAAATCCATTTGATGGCTACAGTTTTTCACGTGCGCCAAGCTATTCTATAGGACAAGTCTGGTCAAAGAAAGACCTCAATAAGGCTCCAAGATATTCTAAGGGAGATCCATTTGATGGCTACAGTTTTTCAAGAGCGCCCAGCTATTCTGTTGGCCAGGTATGGACTAAAAACGACTTGAATAAAACACCTAGATATTCAGTTGGAATACAGTGGTCCAAAAATGACTTAAACAAATCACCAAGATATTCGGCAGGAGAAGTATGGTCTAAAGAGGATTTAGAAAAAGCTCCAAGATATTCTGTTGGTGGGCCATATGATGGATATAAGTTCTTAAATGTACCTCCACAGTATTCTACTAATAAGAACAGATTTGAAGACAACACACGTGCTGAAAAGGAAAACAGGATATATGAGTTAAACGCTGGATTTTATATTGGGGATTTTAAAACCAACTGGAACAAAACAAAAGAAATGCATCCAAGTTTTAATCATCATAATGCGGATCAGTCAATGGAGATGGTTCGTGAAAGTTTAAGAAAATGGAATATTTTTTGGGTGAGAGTCAATTCGAACGAAGAAGACCCAAAAGGTGTTAAGGAGAAAGTTTCCAAACCAAAATTTGATAAAAAGGAAGCTGAAATCTGGAATGAATAATATGAATTGGGAAAAACTTACATCTCAGGAAGAATTGCAAATGATTGATGAGCAATCATATAACGCTCCTGTGATCATTTTTAAGCACAGCACAAGTTGCTCTATAAGCGCTACAGCACTCGATAGAATTGAAAGGAAGTGGAATCAGGAAAATCATCCATCCGTAAAGCCATATTACCTTGATTTGATCTCCTATAGAGATGTGTCAAATGCGATCGCTGAAAAATATGGTGTCATGCATCAATCACCTCAGATATTGATAATTGAGGCCGGAAAATGCGTTTATAATGAATCACATTTTGGTATTTCCTATGATGTGGTTTTAGAAAAAGTGGAAGGATTAACAGCCTAAAGACTGTTAAATACTTAGAATTCTTTAATTAAATTTGATAGCGTTATTTAGTCGAATATGAAACTATCTGCATTCATATTAATGATTTTGATTTCAAATTGGGCCTTCGCTCAGTTTGAAGATGAAATAGACTATACAACAGAGTTTACCTGGGGCATCAATAAAAACACAAACAGTGCGCTTATTGGTGGGTTCGCATTTAAATGGGCGCAGCAGAAAAAGAGTGGTTTATTCCATACTTATGGAATTGAAATATTAAATGTAACCAGTCCTAAAGAGCAGAAATATTATGCCTCCACTTCGGGTACTAATTTCATTTGGGGCAAGGCCAATTATCTCTATTCTATTAGATTTTTGTACGGTCGGGAAAAGCTTCTCTATAAAAAAGCACCACAACAAGGTGTACAGATCAGCAGCTTATTTGCCGGTGGTCCTACATGGGGAATCATAGCACCTTATTATGTACTCGGCACTGATGGCAACTACAATAAATACAGCGTTGATTTATTTCCAAGCAGAACTTCAATCGGTGGTTCTGGAAAAATATTTCAAGGTTTAGGCGAGTCCCAACACCAAATCGGGTTAAATGTAAAAGCTGGGTTGTCCTTTGAATTTGGTGCATTTAAGAATAGCGTAGCAGGACTTGAAGCAGGATTAGCTGCAGAAGCATTTACAAAAAAAATTCCCATCATGGCCGAATCAAAGAATCGAGCCGTATTTAATACCCTTTACGTTACATTATTCTGGGGGAAAAGGAGATAATCACTCAGGATTAGGAACTTAATGTCTCCAACTTTTACTTTGCATTACAATTTTATAGCATGATCGAATTACCTACTATTTCCAACAATACCACAGAACGAGTTAAAAAACCAAATTGGTTGCGCGTGAAGCTGCCTGTGGGTAAGGAATATGCAAAAGTGCGACAAATAGTAGATCAAAATAAACTTCATACAATCTGTGAAAGTGGTAATTGCCCAAACATGGGCGAATGCTGGGGAGCTGGGACAGCCACCTTCATGATCTTGGGAAATGTTTGCACAAGAAGTTGCACCTTTTGTGCGGTAGCCACAGGACGACCGCCAGAGTACGACGAAGCTGAGCCGCAGCGTGTCGCTGAAGCCATTAAAACCATGGGTGTGAAACATGCCGTGATCACTTCGGTAAATCGTGATGAGCTCAAAGATCGTGGAGCAGAAATTTGGTATCAAACTGTGGTTAAGGTAAAAGAATTGAGCCCACTCACTACTATAGAGACATTGATACCAGATGTAAAAAACAATTGGGATGCGCTTTATCGGATGATTGATGGTGGGCAGGAAGTAGTCTCTCATAACATGGAAACAATTGAAAGACTTTATCGTCGTGTGCGACCACAAGCTAAGTATGAGAGAAGTCTTGAGCAGACCAGATTGACAAAAGCTGCCGGTAAGAGAACAAAATCAGGAATTATGCTTGGATTGGGCGAAACTAGGGATGAAGTACACAAAGCCATGGATGATCTCGCAGCAAATGGATTGGATATATTGACATTAGGGCAGTATTTGCAGCCAACAAAGTTGCATATAGAAGTTGCCGAATTTATACATCCTGATCAGTTTGAAGCTTATAAGGAAGAAGGACTAAAAAGAGGATTAAAATATGTAGAATCGGGACCACTTGTTAGAAGCTCCTATCATGCCGAGCGACACGTGAATGTACCGATCTAAAAAAAAAGGGTTCTATTTCTGAAAATAGAACCCTTTTTTTGTCTCTTATAAAATCGAAATCTACTTTTTCTTTTTCAAAAGATTCTTGAGTTCATCTTTTGCTTTGTCCACAGCTTCTTCTTTTTTCTCTTCGATTACCTCTTTCGCTTCGGCTTTCACCTCATCTACTTTTTCCTCTACCGCTTCTTTGGCCTGAGTTTTCACTTCATCCACTTTTTCCTGAGCTTGTTGTTTTATTACCGACTTGGCACCTCCTGATTGTGAACTTCCAGCAGGTTTGGCACTAACTAGTTTTACTTGCGGATCGTCATATGTGCCTGATACACCTAGAACCAAATCAATATTTGGAGAAACTAATTCCTTTCCACCAGTCAATGAAGACAATGCACTGTTTACCGCTGTGCCCATCTGTCCTGATGGCACTACAGTGAGCATCTCAAAATCAAGACTGCCGTCAACTCCCGAACTGCCTGATATCGTTGTTTTTCTACCTCCCATTGTGACATCAAATGGATCTACATAGACCCGGCCATTAGTGATTAATACTTCAACATCAACATCTTTCAAAGTCACAGATCCATCGGTGCTATTGAGCTTAGTCACTTGCGACATAGCCTTCAATAATTTCACATCATTGATTGATGCATTGGCGATGGACAAGGTGCCTTTGCCTTCCATTTCTTCATAAACAGGAGTCATGTCATTGTTCATAGATCCTGCTAAAGCGAAACTTGCTCCAAATTTTCCATCCATTTTCTCAGCAAAAGGTGCTAGTTTTTTTACTGTATTGAATGTTTCAAAAGCAGCAGGTATAGACAAATGCTCTATTTTAAAATCAAAATCATATAATGGAGATGGAAGATCTTCTTTAGACATATACGCCCCATTCATTTCAAAATGACCATCAAGTAAGTCAAATCCCGTTTTTTCTAAGCCTAAAGATCCATTTCTTACAATCACTTTGCCTTTAAAATCTTTTAACTCCATGCTATCATATTTGATCAAATCGATTTTTGTTGTAAGAACAAAATCTATGTTTTCCGGAATACGGACAGCCTCGTAAGTCGTGGTGTCTTCTGCAACAATTTCTTCCTCTCCTTCTTCTTCAGTCATCCATTCGTCAACATCTAATTTTGAAGAATAGAAATCCAAAGCACCATATATCGTGGCATTTTCATCCAAAACATATTCCAGATAGTTGGTGATTTTTCCAGTCATATTCAGATCTGTACGACCTGCATTTGCTTTGAATGATTGAAGGGCAATTTCTTTAGGGTCAAAGGTCAACTTGGCCGACGAGATACCAAAACCTTGTGGCATATCATCTGCTATATACTCAAACCCATCAAGGGTCATTTCGCCCGAAGTGGAAATTTTGTTGTAACGCTCTGCCTCAAGATCCGACATTCGACCTGAAGTCATCAAAGTAGTCTTAATTAAGCCTTTAAGTTCCATGCTATCTAAAGGAACAATTTTGGTGATTTTTTCAAGATCAAAACTGCCATTCACTTTCAAATCCCAGAAATAATCTTCAAAATCCTTAAATATCAATGAGGCATTAAATGGATTCCCTTCTATCTCCATTCCAAATTGGTCAACAATAAAACTTGTCTCCCGAAGGTCAGCAGACGGATAATCAAATTCGGCATTTACATTCACTTTCTCCATCGGAACAGGTGAATCTACATAGTTAATTTTTCCATCCTCAACGCTGAATTTAGCATTCACCTGCGGCATAGATTCATCATTGTATGTTCCTTTCACATAGCCGTTGAAACCAACTATACCACTTGCATCCACACCTTCAAGATATGTTTCATAATCACCCGGAGTAAGTGAAAGCACACTTTTCATATCAATATCCTTACCCGCAAAATTGATGTCCATGTCAATATCTGCTTCCGGCATACTGACAAAGCCATCCATTCCAAAAACAAAATTGTTCAGAGCAAAATTATTTTCCTTGAATGTAAATTTCATTTTGTCCATGTCCATCGCCATGGTAATGTCAGCCACAAGTGTCTTCTTCGACATATAAATGACCCCATCATAACCCACAGAAAGTTTACCTATCACAGTATTGGTAACCATATCAAAAATATCTGCGCTAAAATCACCACTTCCTGTGTGGTTCAATTCATACATTCTGGCCACCATTGGCAGACTTTGATCATCGTATAAAATTCTTCCGTTTTGAATTTCCCATCCCTGAAACTGGATGCTAAAATCGGAGGCAGCTTCGCCATCGGCAGCATCACTTGCTTCGGCGGTTTGGTCAACTTCTGATGATTTGGCAATATCATAATTGGCCTGTCCGTCAGGCAATACCAAAACCTTTATGTCTGGTTCTACGAGTAATACATTTACAATTTTTAGTTTCTCTCCTTTAATCACAGACATGATGTCCAGCGTGATTTGGAAAGATTTAATATCCACAAGTGTATCTGCCTCAAAAGCCCCAACTCCAGCAATACCAAAATTGTCTATTGTAAGAGACAAATCCGGAAAACTGTTAAAAATTGAAAGACTGAATTCGTCCCTATTGTAATAAACCTCGGCATTGAGACTATCATCCAATACCTGATCCACAGCGGCCTGAATGTCATCTTTAAAAATAATTGGTAATAATGCAGCTGCGGCTATGACTAGTACCACTAGAAAGCCAATAATCATCAAAAACTTCTTCATTTTGTGGCGTGTTAATTTATAGGTACCAAAATACCAAATAGTTAGCGGAAGGCCTTACTACTTAATGAAAAGATGATCTAGATCAGAAGGTTGAATTATCTAAACTTTGAAATATCTGAAATAAAGGAATCATCTTTTTTGAACAAAAAGTGAAATGACCAAAATTTCAGATTTTGTCTGTAAGTATTATTTTTCCAGCGTGAGAAATATATCGTCCATGAGTTTTAGGGCGATTTTGTTTTCACCAGATTCCAGGATGCTATAAACCATTCCCGGAGTGTCCTCATCATTGATTAGAATTAGCGAATCACTGGAAACTTTCCAAATAAGCACATGATCAAGTGTGTCTTTGCTGAAAACACATCCTTCAAATCCAAATGCCTTGATGTTTACACTATCACCTCTAAAAATGAATTTTCCAGGCATGGCATAATCAGTGATGCCTTGAATACCTTCAAAAGATGCTGGATCAGTCTGCCATGTTGCATTCCACTCACCGTCCCAAAATGCAGGTCGTTCATCTTTATTAGTTTCTGAGCATGCTAGGAGGGCTGCAAGAGAGAAGATTAACAAATAATTGCGCATTTTTTTATTTTTTGGTGGCCAAAATTAAACTTAAAAATACTTTATCAAGAGTTCTATCACTTTATTTTTAAATGATGAATATGGCGGGTATAAAGTCTGACTGACTGTCATCCCACTTCTTTGAGTTAAAACAGATTTTTCATTAGAAAAAGACAGAAATCCATATACTCCATGAGATTTGCCAAATCCACTATTATTTACACCACCAAAGGGAAGGGAAGGATGTGCAAACTGTAAAACACAATCGTTAATGACCGCCGTACCCGAACTTGTCTCTTGCAAGATTCTTTTTTTGTTCTTTTTACTGGTGGAGAATAGATAGAGAGCCAATGGTTTTTCTGTAGAATTAATATGGCTGATCACATTTTCAATTGATTCATATTCAATGACGGGAAGTATAGGCCCAAAAATCTCCTCATTCATCAACAGAGAATCGAAAGGTACATTGATATATATAGTTGGATCGATTGTAAGTTGATCGGCATCTGTAGCCCCATCCAAAAAGCTCTGAGTACTGCTTAAAATGGGGTCATTTTTTAAGGCGAGTAGTCTTTTGAAATGCTTTTCATTGACGATGCTAGTATAATTTTCTTTTTTAGAATACAGCCTCTTTGATTGGTGTTCCAGCTCTTTTAAAAATTCATCCTTAATCTTATGATGCACAAAAACATAATCTGGTGCCACACATGTCTGACCTGCGTTAATCCATTTACCCCATGCAATCTTCTTGGCGGACATTCTAATGTCAGCAGAGTCATCTACAATTGTTGGGGATTTACCCCCTAACTCCAAGGTGACAGATGTAAGGTGCCTTGATGCAGCGGCCATGACTATTTTACCAACTTGAGGCGATCCCGTGAAGAAAATATGGTTGAAAGGTAGTTCCAACAAAGATTTAGAAGTGCTGGCATCTCCTTCTATTGTGATCATCAAATCCGACTCAAAAATTTCCTCTGTCATTCTTTTGATTAGAGAGGAAGTCACTGGTGTATATTCGGAGGGCTTAATAAAAACCGTGTTTCCTGCAGCAATTGCACTAATCACAGGCCCAAGGGTGAGCATGAATGGATAATTCCACGGAGAAATAATCAGGCAAACTCCTTTTGGTTCAAAATAAATTTTTGCTTTTGTCCCCAAAAATGTGAGTGAGCTTCTCTGCTTCCTTGGAGCAGTCCAACTTTTAAGATTGCGTTTAGCCTTTCTTATTTCAGATAATGCAGGAAATATTTCAGTAAGGTCAGCTTCTTGTCTTGGCTTTTTTAAATCGGCTGCCAATGCTTCCTCGATATCTGTCCTATTTTTTCTAATCCAGTTTTCAATCTTCAGCAACCTTTCTTTTCGTCTGGAAATGGGCTCAGACCTTAATTCAAGCGCTCTTTTGCATTGTGCCTCAAAAATGTTCTCTAACTCTATTTGACTAATCATAAAAGGACGTTGTTAATATTAAGGTAACATATTGTTAATTTTTACATCTTTTGTTAACTTTCGCTTAACATTAAAATTCATTTTGGTTAATGTGCATATTAAAGATGTGATTAATTCGTGAAAAAATCAGGTATCATATTATTCTTTGTTTTGTTTTTGACTCAAACCAGCTGGGCACAAAACAATCAATTAGTATATCATTCTGAATTCGAAAAATCCGCCTTTGAAAAAAACCAAAAGATCCCTTTTGAACTTTTTTTGGCATCCGACCCTGAAGTGACTGCTATTCAATTTGCTACATTTCAAAATCACCTGGATAATCTAGTTGGCCAACTAAGCCTCCTAAAAGATAAAACCCATGACGATTTGAAATTCCTTGAAAAGGCCTTTTACAAAGTTCACCGCAAGGAACTAGGATGGTATGAAAATTATATTTCGTTGAGTCAAACCTTCGAAACCAAAAAATATGATTGCCTTACAGGTACAGCATTGTTTGCTTTGATACTTGATCAAATGGAAATCGAATATGAAATTTTAGAATTTGATTTCCACATATTTTTACTTGCAAAAGCCAATGGAAACCAAGTATTGATGGAGGCTACTGATCCGATCAATGGATTTGTAACTGATAAGGCGGCTATTCAAGAAAGAATTAAAAATGCCGAGCTCTCAGTTGAAGTTAGCTCTGTTTACAATAAAACTTACCAAAAAAACGTGATCGATCTTACTTCTCTTGCCGGGCTTCAATATTACAATTTGGCTGTTGATTTATTCAATAAGAAGGAATATAAAAAGGCCAGCCTTTTTATACAGAAAGCTGACCTTTTATATTCTAGTGAAAGGATTAAAAATACTCGCGATTTGATCTCTTCCGCCAGTCTTTAATTCAATTCCAATATTTTGAACTCCACCCTTCTGTTTTTGCTCTGACCCTCTTCAGTATCATTAGGGGCTATTGGCTGAGTTTCACCAAATCCGATTACATCCATACGATAGGCAGGAATTCCTTTATTTCGGAAATAGTTAAATACAGCATCTGCTCTTTTTTGAGACAAGTTTAGGTTGTAATCGTCTGATCCAATTGCATCTGTATGACCGGAAATCTGTATTTTCTTAATTTGACCATCGGACATACTATCAAAAATTCTATTTAATTCTGAATAAGAGGCTGTTTTTAATTCAGTCTTGTTGAAATCGAAGAAGATATTATTGATTACAATTTTTGCTTCTTTTTCTATTGCCGTCAAAATTAGATCCTGCTCAATAGTCTCAGCTGAATTTATTTTATTGAAATCGTAGTTGACACTCTGTGATAGGTAGCCATATTTGGTAGAGTGAAGTCCATACTGTGCACCTCCTCTTACAGATAATTCATAAAAGCTATCTTTTGTTTTAACAGATCCGATATCCAATCCATCAGGTAATCTTTCTATAGTTACTGTTGCGTTATCGATACCTTCTCCAGTCTTGGAATCAATCACTCGTCCTTTGATTGTAACGAATAATTCTTCTGGTCTAGCAGTTGTTAATTTACTGATTGTGGCAGCTATCGGACTTGTTGATCCTTCTACAAACATTTCATCAGCTTTGAACCTGAAGATATCTGTATCTTCGTCCATATCACCGCGAGAGAAATAAATGTGCTTACCAGAAGATGGAATACTAAAGTATTGATCATCCTGAGGACTATTTATTCCCGAACCCAAGTTTTCCGGTACAGACCATTTCTCCCAGGTGTCATCCAACCTGATTGAAACATAAATATCAGATCCGCCATATCCACTGTAACCATTTGTTGAGAAGTATAAAGTTTTACTGTCTTGTCCCAAAAATGGAGCAAAGTCTTCACCCGCGGTGTTGATGTCACCACCAAGATTTTTTGGTTCAGACCAAGTTTTACCCAAGTTCCTCGATATATAAAGGTCTCTACCTCCATAAGAGTCATCTCTTTCTACTGAGGTGATTACAGCCTCACCAGAAGGCACAAGAAAATAATCTGCCTTTGGTGAATAGTTATAGTCATTTTCTATTTCCAGTGAATTGGGCTTTTCATAAGAATCACCTACACGCTTTGACATAGAAAGGCCAGCATACATCAATCCTTTTTTTCCATATCTATTGCCCAAAATGAGAACTTCTTCTCCATCAACAATGGCGATTGAACTGATGAAATTCGGACCTTCGGTATTTAAAGGTGGGCCTATATTTTTTGCTGGTTTCCAATTGCCAGTTGACTCATCCAACTCAGACATCCATATATCTTCACTATCATCTACACCACCAACATTATCCGGATGAAATCTACGACTGAAATAAAGTCTTTTGCCATCAGGCGATATAATTGGGCTATGTTCAGCGTAGCTGCTATTTACATTTGCTCCAAGATTTTCCGTTGTTACTTTACTATTGATCCCCGGCACAAGATGGATTAAAACACTTATCGGAATGTTCGATGAAGATATTCCAATCGCATCGATACTATTAAAACCAGGAACGGCTTCTCCATCCAACACCACTTTGATGGCATAGACATCATAAGGAGTATCCTCAAAAAACAAGTTTAACAGTCGGCTTTCGATTGGCAAAGACCGAGGCTGCAACTCGAAAAGCAGAAATTCATCATATTGCTGATTGTAAGCATAAACAGCCTTAATCGCTCCCGGATTTTCTGATTCAGCGATTGCAACTTGCTTTGGCTTGATTGGCTTATCAAAAGATACGACGATAAATTCCTCTCCATTGTCATTTTTAGGCCTCCATGCATTTGGGTTATCACCACCCGCTGGCAATACATTTGGCTTATGCAGAGATTGAATGGCTGAATAGCCTAACCGACCATATTCAGAAGAAACATCGATTACTTCTGACCCCCAAACGACTGTTTCCTGAGCATGCAGAATCGTACAAAGGGATAATGCCAGAAAATAGGTAAGTAATTTATTCATAAAGATTAGGCGTTTTTTCTATTTGATTACTCTCACTTCAACTCTTCTGTTTTTGGTTTTAGCCTCATCAGTTCGTTCAGTGGTCAATGGCTGTGTTCCTCCAAAGGCTTTGGTGAGTACCCTTGTTTTTTTCACACCCTTTGACATTAGATATTCTTTAACAGACTCTACACGTGCTTGTGAAAGTCTGATATTTGCTTCTGCATTTCCTGCAAAATCTGTGTGTCCTTCTAGCTGAATGATTGTATTTGGTCGCGAATCTAACCATTTCACAAGTTCATCAAGTTCCTGAAAAGAAGACTCGGAAATTTTATCGCTACCTCTACTAAAAATCAGATTTTGAAGGGTTATCAATTCCTTTTCTTCGGTTTCTTCAACATACATAGTAAATGCTATAGCATCGTCCCCATCTTCATCAGAAAGTAAAACCTCTTTTTTTGCAGGATTAAAGTCAGTCTTTTTAACGGTAAAATTATAAGTGAGATCTTTGATCAAATAAAATTCAAAGACTCCATCCAATCCACTTTTCCCCATACCCATGTCATCATAATAAGGTAATTTTTCATATAGAACATTCGCTGATACTGCTGATGAATCCTTTTTATTTAACACTTTACCGTAAACTCTAATATAGCTTTCAGCATTCTCTTGAGCCAGAGAAACCAATGCAGTAATAATTGAAAAAACACCTAATAAAATGAACTTGGCCATACGGGAATAGTTTATTTCGGTCAAAATAACGGAAATATAACCGAAAATTAAAAGTTTTTATCAGCAGCAACTACTGTCTCGGATACTATTTGTGCATAAACAACTGAGTCTGGCTGGATATTAATTTTTTGAAGTTGATTAAGCATAATATTTTTGACATGTAAAAAATCACTCCTCTTGTCCAAATTAATTGGCTCTGAAGGAGGCAAATCCACCTTCAAAGCATCTACTTGGACTCCATTTTTCCAAAATCTAAAGCACAAATGTGGTCCGTTGGCCAATCCTGTACTGCCAACAAAACCTATCGTTTGACCTTGTTTTACCTTAACCCCCGGTTTCATACCAGTGGCAATTTTGGACATATGCAGATATTGGGTGGTGTAATTGCTGTTATGCTTTATTTTCACATAGTTTCCGTTCCCACTATTGTAAGTCGCTTCTAAGACCACTCCGTCACCAACTGTTCGTATGGGTGTGCCAGTGGGCGCAGCATAGTCCGTGCCTAGATGTGCCTTGTATCTTTTCAGAACAGGATGATACCTCCTTGGGTTGTATCTGCTGCTAATTCGTGAGTAATTCAAAGGAGCCCTTAAAAATGTTTTTCTTAGACTGTTGCCTTCTTCATCAAAAAAACTTTCAACACCTCCATTTTCATAGCTAATTGCATAATAATCATGACCATAATGCCTGAAATAAGCTGCTTTTATTCGACCAACATTTACTACTTCATCGCCTACTTTTTCTACTTCATAAATAACTTTAAAAGCATCGCCTTTTTGAATTCTGAAAAAATCCACCTGCCATGCAAAAACATCGACAAGCCTATTTACCAAAATGGGTGTGGCTCCCTGAGCCAAAATTGACTCATATAGTGACGCGTTTATTTCGGCGACTATGGTCTCTTCTTCAATAATGATAGGTCTTTTGGTGCGGGTCACAAAAACAGAATCTTGAAGATTGAAAACGACATACTCCGTTTTGTCTGGTTCGAATACGAAATGTGTTGCTGTTCTTAGAGAATCTTTATTAACAAAAATTGAATAAGGATAGCCCGCTTTTAATTTTCTAACATCAAATACACCTTTAGCAGCTTTAGCCAAAGCATAAATCTTTTCATTGCTGATGTTATAATTGGAAAGAATTTCGGAAAGGTTTTGATTCCATTTGATTTGACCGGTTACTTCGTCAAGTGAATCGACAACAATTCCAAACTTGAGTGTAGGTTCAGGCGCGAAAATGACAGAATCAATAGGTATTGCAGGAATATTACTACCAGCTTGCTGATTCTCAAAATTGCAACTAAAAAGGAGGGCAAGTGTTACAAGCCCGATAACTCGAAAAGAGATTTTATTAAATAACATTTTAATTGGTTGTTCCTTGTTTGAAATCAGCTAAGCCGATTTCTAAAAACGTAACAAAGTTATCAACATTTAGATCATAAGCTTGCGGATCTGATAGAAGTTGGCCGTTTTGATCCAAGATCAAATAAAAGGGCTGGGCATTGTTATTGAAAGAGGTTATTTGAAAATCTGCATTTTGTTTGCCTATGGTTTTCTTGACTTTACCATCATATGACGAAATGTACCAGTCAGATTCAGGAAGCTCAGTTTTGTCATCAACGTATAGAGCGAGCAATACAAATTCATCTCGAAGAAGATCAAGCACACGCGGATCGGACCATACTCGTTGCTCCATCTCACGGCAGTTTACACATCCATGTCCCGTGAAATCGACAAAAATCGGTTTATTTACAGAGTTGGCACATTCAAGAGCTTGCTTATATTCAAAATAACCATTTAATCCATGAGGCCAATGCAACAGATCTGAATAAATAGGTTCCTCGCAAAGTGGTTCCTGATTTTTTTGGTTGAGACTCAGGATGTTAAAATCATGAGTGGACAAAGGTGGCAAGTAGCCAGCCAATGATTTTAATGGTGCTCCAAACATTCCTGGAATCAGGTAAATCACAAAAGTGAAAGTGACCATAGATAGAATTAGTCGTGGTACTGAAACCTTATCAGATTCAGTATCTCCGGGCAACTTGATTTTTCCCAATAGATAAAAACCAAGTAAGCCAAAAATGACAATCCAAATCGCAAGATAAATTTCACGATCCAAAATGTGCCAATGATACGCCTGATCAGCAACACTTAAAAACTTGAAGGCAAAGGCTAGCTCAAGAAAACCCAGCACTACCTTCACAGAATTGAGCCAACCTCCAGATTTGGGAAGTGAATTAAGCCAACCAGGAAATAAAGCAAAAAGCGTAAATGGCAAGGCAAAAGCCAGGGCGAAAGCGAACATGCCTAAAATAGGTTTTATGAATAAACCTCCGGCAGACTCCACCAATATACTCCCTACTATGGGACCAGTGCAGGAAAAAGAAACCAACACTAAAGTCATAGCCATGAAAAAGATTCCTATTAAACCGCCTCTGTCGCCCATTCGATCCACGCTATTCACAAACTTATGCGGAAGCGTGATCTCAAATAATCCAAAGAAAGAAAGTGCAAAAACAACAAAAACAACAAAGAAAATAACATTTGAAATCCAGCCTGTTGCCAAGTCGTTCGCTGTTTCTGGGCCCATAAATGGTGCAATTACTGACCCAATGATCACGTAAATGAGAATAATTGAAAAGCCGTAAAAAAGGCTTTTTGATATTGCTTGTGCTCGATTTTTATTTTTCCCGGAGAAAAAAGAAACCGTCATCGGGATCATAGGGAAAACGCAGGGAGTAAGCAAAGCTGCCAGACCAGCGAGAAAGGCAACAAGCATGAATGATAAAAGTGAATACGGATCTGTACTTTGTTTCTGAATTAGTGGATTGAGGGTTTTTTTAGAAGTAGCGTCTTTAGAAGCTAACTGAGTTTTATTGCTCAAAAGAAAATCATCGTCAAACGGAATACATTTTCCATCCACATCAGTACATACTTGATAAGTATAGATTCCGGCTATTTTATAATCATCTTTTAGGATTTTGATCCTCTGCCTGAATTCCCCTTGTGCTTTAAAATAGGTGTATTCGCCTTCCCAAAGAGAATCGTATTTCTTCTTGGGATCGATGGGCACAATGCTATCAATTAGAGCATAACTTTCGTTCTCTTCGAACTGAAACTCCGTGACCATGGGACCTAGATTTGGATCAAAGTCAGAGGAATATAGATACCAATCTTTATCAATAATTGCTTTGAATATGATTTCTACCTCATCACCTGAGGAAATATTTTCATTTGAAAAACCCACCTCCCATTTAATAGGTTTTAAAACCTGTGCCTGAGTTGCAGTTATCAATGCAAACAAAAGAAGAAAGCAGAATGTACTCTGAAGTCTTGTAAACCCCATATTATTGTTTCAATTCAGAGAAGAACTTATAAAAATGAGAAATCGTTTCTATGCCTTTGAAAAAATTAAACAATCCATAACTTTCATTAGGTGAATGAATCGCATCTGAATCCAAACCAAATCCCATCAGGATTGGATCTAGTTTTAATTCTTTTTGAAATAATGCCACTATTGGAATGCTTCCTCCTTCCCGAGTTGGGATAGGCACCTTGCCCCATGCCGCTTCAAAAGCAAGACTAGCGGCACGATATGCATCAGAATCAGTAGAAACCACGGCTGCTTCTCCACCGTGATGTGGTGTTACTTTTACTTTTACCGATTGTGGTGCTAACGACTTAAAATAGTCAGTAAATAATCTGGTGATTTCTTCACTTGATTGGTTTGGCACCAACCTCATAGAAATTTTTGCTTGAGCCTTTGACGGGAGCACTGTTTTAGCGCCTTCACCTATATACCCTCCCCAGATTCCATTTACGTCCAATGTAGGACGGATTCCAGTCCTCTCAATGGTGGAAAATCCTTTTTCTCCTTTTATATCAGCAATGTCCAGATCCTTTTTATATGCTTCCAGATCAAATGGAGCCTTAGCCATTTCTGCGCGCTGAGCATCCGTTAAGACCTCTACTTTATCATAAAATCCCGGGATAGTAATTTTGCCATCTTCATCTTGAAGCTTATTGATCATTTCACAAAGAATATTGATCGGATTAGCAACTGCTCCTCCATAAACTCCTGAATGCAAATCGCGATTAGGACCTGTTACTTCCACTTCCATATAACTTAAACCTCTTAGCCCAACAGTTATAGATGGCGTCTCATTATTGATTATAGATGTATCAGAAATTAAAATAACATCAGCTTCAAGCTTTTTGTGGTTGGCTTTTACAAACGCTTCCAAATTCGAAGAACCCACTTCTTCTTCACCTTCAATCATAAACTTCGCGTTGCAAAGCAGCGAACCAGTTGCAATCATGGATTCAAGCGCTTTTACGTGCATGTACATCTGCCCTTTGTCATCACATGCTCCACGTGCATAAATTCTGTCATTTTTTATGACCGGTTCGAAAGGTGGAGAATCCCACAACTCATACGGATCGGCAGGTTGCACATCGTAATGCCCATAAACAAGTACTGTTGGAAGCTTTGGGTCAATGATCTTTTCCGCATATACAATGGGATGCGCCGGGCCGGAAGTAGTTTCATGAATTTCTGCTAGATCTGCACCAGCGTCAAGCAAACTTTGCTTCACATATTCTGCTGCTTTTCTTACATCTCCTTTGAATTTCGGATCCGCACTTACTGACGGAATTCTCAAAAGTGTTAATAATTCATCCAGAAATTTTTGCTTGTTTTTTTCGAGATAATCTGTTGCCTGCATTCCCATTATTTTTTGTTTTAAAATCCACCAGCATCATCTGTGCTTTCAGTGTCTTCTGTTTTTTCAATTGTATCAAAATTACTTTCTTCATCGACACTGAAATCTTCAGGATAAACCAAATTGAAGGGTTCAGTGACTCCAAAATATCTTTCTCTAAATGAATTAATGAAGCCAAGAGTTTCATTTTCATCTCCACCAACTAACACCAATTCTCCTGGTTTTGACTTGCCATAATTTGATCTGGCATTCACTTCCAAATTAAAATCTGAGTTGGATGAATAGAGAAGTAAGTTATTTGAGGCGTAAGAGATGAAATACCACGTGCCCGGTGCTGCTTGAATAAACAGATTGAGTACATCATTATTGGAGTCGTCTTTCTTTATTTCTAGAAATCCATCGAGTTTAGCATTAATGTCTTTATTGTAAATGTTCGAAATGCCCAACTTGGTCGTGTTATACCATGATTTATAGGGCTGTGACCAATTCATTTTTACGCCGGAGATTACAAGAGAAGTCTCAAGTTTTTCATTTACATCATTAAGAGGCACATAATCTTTAAGACTTGATTTTTCATAATCTTTGGCGTCTTCATCAGATGTGATATTAGCTAATTTGTATAAAAGCTCAACTGAAATATCATTTGCTAATGGAGGGCCAAGTCTTTCAATGATATCGATTAAATCTTTAGACATCAAATCAAGATATGGATCACTATTAAATATATCTAATGCCAATAAAGCATCAAGTTTGAATTCACCAGTTTCCATATTTCCAGTACCAAGTACTGAGGCGTTTATTTTAACGCGATCTGCATAAGCATTGAAAAAATTAGCCTTTCCCTCAAATATTACATCTTTTGTTACATCCGAATAGATCATGGTACTACCTGCATAGGCTTCCCCAAGAGATTTTTTAGGTGATTCTATTTTGTAAGTATTGCCGAGTGTATCGTAAGTCAAAGTGCCACTAGCCAGAAAAAAATCTTCATCAGAAGGTGCCTTCCTTTTTTCTACAAATGAGGCATATACAGATCCGCGCAGATCATAGTGCAGGCCTGCAATAATCGGATCTTCATCTTCATAATATGAACTTGCTAAATCTATATTTACATTCGGATCGTCATCTTTTTTGGCATATCTCATCCAATAATCATAGCCAGGCTTTTTAAGTGCCAGTTTTACGAATCCATCAAGCTCCAGGGCTTTCTTATAGGCATACATTTTTACTTTTCCTTTGTAGTAAAATCCAGGCGATATGAGCAAGTTTTCCTTGTCAAGCACTTCTCCGCCTGACACGGTCATTTTCTTAGATTTTTTTGGTGTTATGTAAACATCATCCAGATAAAACTGGTCAAACCGGATTGCGAATGTGTCTTTGCCAGAAATCAATCGATATAATGCATTTCCTACAAATTCATTTCTTGATAATATTTTGATATTTCCAGCATACAGATAATGATATTCATTGGTGGTATCAATGATAATTTCCGCGTTGTTAAAAGACTGAAGTTCGGAGTTTTCGAGAATCGTTGTTTGATGATTTTCGGGAATAATTTCCGCGTCTGCTACTTTGATGAAAGGAATACCTTGAATGAAAAGTTCTTTGGTATTAAAATCATAATCCGCACGTTCTGCATTAAACCTAAGGCCCGCCAGCTCATCTCTGGTGGAATAAAAATAAGAGTCTTCTATTGGCACGTTGGCCGGTTTGGTCATAGTTACTACTGAATCTTCCAAATCCCAGACCGCATTGGTAATGGACGTTTTCATTTGTGCATACGGGAATGAAATAGCCGCAACACCGGCTTTTTCCGGATGCACATCAGCTGTATTATGGATCAGGTCAAAGTTTAGACTGATGTCATCACCTGCCATTGCGGGCTTGTCTGGATTGTCTGTCAAAACTTGAAAACTAGCATGACGCGCAGAATAAGAGTACTGTTCGAAAGTAAGCTGACTTGATTTGGCGATCGATCCTCTTGTGTTCATTACACCCGATCCGAACACTCCTTTGGAAGTAATATTTACCTCTCCATCAAGTTCTGCTGTGGCGTTGTAAAATTTAAAAGGCTGATACAAGTTTTGAAGGTACATACTATCAACCCGAGGGAGCCAATGCATTCTAAACGCGCCAAGTACAGCTTCAGGATAGCTTGCTCCATTGACCTTGCCAGCACCGATAAACCCACTTGATCCAAACGCAGCTACAGAATCTGGATAATAGACAAAATCATCAGAATAAATGGATGAAGTGATAAAATCTATTTTCCCTCCTCCTCTGATACCATCATTACTCAAGTAAATTTTCTCATAAGTCTTGGCAGCAGTCCCATACAGATTATATCCCTGAGAAGGCATTTGATGAACAAATCCGAGTGATTTGTCTGGCATGATTTTCAGGGTTTCTTCGAAATTTGGGAATATTCCTCCCGAGTTAAATATACCGTCAAAAGATATCGCATTATCCACCGATAAACTGTCCTCATCAAATGGTGGGATTAAAAATTTAACAGATTTGTCATACGCTCCATTCAGCACTTCCACACCGTCAAAATATACCACTGCATCCTTATCAGAACTAAAATGTGGAAAATCACCAGATATGGCATTTCCAGACTTATCTTCTGGAAGATCCAGATAAAGTATCCCTGATGTTTCGGTTAATTCATTGTGCAATGCAATTTTATCTTCACCTGTAGAAGCCGTGTCCACTTGATGCAATTCTATTCTAATAGAATCAACTTCCGGCATATTGATCAAAAACTGATCATAATCGAAAGTGTGATTTTTACCCATATATCTAAAATCACCTGCCTCAATTACACCATCAAATTCGATGTTACGATCTTTTAAAATAGTGGCTAATCCTTCTTCAGGGCTCACTTTTACTTTAAAATCTGTAGTGGGATAAAATGAATCAACTCCACTGACTTTTAGCGTACCTGAGTCCAGACTCAACGTAACATTGGGTTTATTTGGTTCTAGAGATGGAATCATGATATTGTCATAATCAACCTTGCGGGCTGATGCATCATAATAATGAAATGCTTTATCATTTAAGGTAACCTGACCTGTTGCCTGGTTGAAATCTCCAAAACCATAATGGGCGATGACCTTCAATGCTGAAGTTGCATGCCCCCTGCTTATGTTAAACTCATTTACCAGTTCATCTACATGAAAAGTATTGGTTCCATATTTTTTGGCATAAAATACGGGCGTGGCAACCGGATGGAAACCATACCCACTTGCGAGCTTTCTGAAGCGGATATCGTTGTAATATTTATTTGATTCTATGGTTACCGGGATCAAATCCTTACCATCCATGGTCGAAAAATGCATCGAGTCCACTTTCATATCCCATTTGAGTAGTTGGGCATTGATATTTACCTGATAATATGTAGAAGCGAAAGGATGTGTATCGAAACTTTTATTTCTTAATGCGACTAAAGTATGTTCCTTAGAGTCATATCGCATACTTACGGCTGCATGTGTTATGGAATCACTGCCATGAAGAATTACAAATTCACCGTTTTCCGTAGTAACTGTTGAGTCTTTAAACACAAATCTCTCTGCCCGAACAATAACTTTATTTCCCCGTCCATCAAGAATTTCAAGTTTACCCTTGTTTTTGGAAACCGAAGCACCGTAAAGTTGATCACCACTTAGCTGTACTCCTCCTGTATATTTCATTTTGCCTCCAGGAAGATCTACATGTACGTTGGATTCATTGGAAATGAAAATAGGGTAAGCACTTGGTGCTCGCCTTGGACGCTTTGGACTTTTGAAATAAAACACACCTTCTACATTTCCAGAAAATAAACCAGGAAAGCTTAATTTGGCATTTGGGGTCCAAAAATTACCCTCATCTGAATTAATGTGATATTTTTCTAAAGTAACTATAGCACCTAATGAGTTTTTATATCTCTGTGGCCAATTTATTGTTGCTTTGGATCCAACAAATACTCTGCTTTTTAGAAGATAGCTCCCGGTTGTTTCCTTAATTCTGAAGGAATCATATGGAGTTACAATGAGCATGCTGTTGTTCACAATGTCAATGATCGGGCCAGTGATTTCAGGATGCTGATATTTCAACTCCATTTCTTTCACAAAATTTTCAGCATAACCCTGAATCGCTTGTCTTTCGGGTGTTGGCGCTGCGGCACTATTATCGCCCCAAGGATCCGCATTATCTGTTCCCCAAGTGTCATTGGCATTGTCGCCCCAAGGATCGTCATTAGTATCACCCCATGGATCATTGTTAGAAGTGTCGCCCCAAGGATCGTTTGTTGTTCCCCAAGGGTCATCAGTGGTCGCCCAAGGATCAGAAGCATTATTATCTCCCCAAGGATCATCGACAATTTCTTCTGGCGCAACTAGTTCTGGTACTTCCTGCTCTATCGGTAATTCATCCGAAGGTTCCTCATAAACTGGTTCATCGAGCAGTTTGAATGAAAAAGAACCTCCATCTGTAGCAGCGGTCAGATTTTTGGTACGAACCAAAAGTCTCCGTGCCATGAAGATATTGAGACCAAGAAGAAAATTTCGATATTCTTCCTTATTCATTGATTTTACTGCCTGATCGTTGATGTCGAGCAAAGAAGTAAGCTCATCCGCATTCAGATCTGCCTGAGAAACCGAATAGGCCAAATAGCTGAAAAAATACCAATAATCCGGTCTGATCACATATCCCTTACGTTGCATTTGCAAAGCGATGGAATGAATCTTGGCTTTATGTGCTGAGGTAAACTTGGCGTTCCAGGCGTTTTGAAAATCAAAAGCAACTTTGTTGGCTGCTTCTGTATCAATTGACTTGATGCTATTTAAAGCCTGATTGAAAAAAACAGGTTGATCTTCAGAAAAAGATCGCTGCGCGGTAAGAGCATAGGAAGCTACCCACAAACACAAAATAAGTACAAACCTGTTCATTCCTTTAAAGTTATGCAAATGGCTCTAAAGTTTCTTCAAAACGACCATCGCCCAATTTTCCAATTCCGACATGCTGATCTCTGTCATCTGATTTTTTTTGCCTTCTGCCACAATATCAGCAATATCCCAGGCATAAAATCCACTGAGGAGCAACAATGAACCAGACTGCATTCTCTCGGAATAATCTGAGATTTGATCCAAAAGCACATTCTTGTTGATATTGGCCAGAATGATGTCAAATTTTTCTGTAGAAGGTATTTTATCAATACCCCCAAGCCTGAGATCTACGTTTTCGCAATTATTCAACGCAAAATTCTCAAGACTATTTTCCACACACCATTCATCAATATCTACTGCTGAAAGCGATGTTGCACCTCGCTTATGAGCCATTATCGCCAAAGCACCTGTGCCACAACCCACATCCAACACTTTTTTTCCCGAATGATCCAGGTTTATTTGATATTTCAACATTTGGTTCGTGGTAGCATGATGACCCGTACCAAATGACATTTTTGGCGTAATGATTATTTCATAAGGAAATTCCGGTCTTGGTTCGTGGAAAGTAGCCCTCACGATGCATTGATCATCCACAATCACAGGATCGTAGTTTTTCTCCCATTCGGAATTCCAATTGACACGCTCGATCGACTCAAATGAATAATCAACGCCATATTTTCCCATGATTTCTTTGACGTCTGCTTCATCCCAGGCATCCTGATCGCAAGAAGCAAATATCCCAGATTCGTTTTCCTCGAATGCATCAAAAGCTAAAAGAGAGAGCTCAGCGATTATGAGTTCTCCCTTTTCTTCATCACAGTTTACCTGTAATCCTATAAAATTTTTCAAAATGCTTTTGCTATATCAGTGAAATCTCTTGATTTTAAACTTGCTCCGCCTACCAGACCACCGTCCACATCTGGTTTTGCGAAAATTTCAGCAGCATTGTCTGGCTTCACACTACCTCCATATAAAATAGAAATACTGTCAGCAGTTGCCTGATCATAGTTATCAGCGATTACTCCTCTGATAAAAGCATGCATTTCCTGAGCTTGATCTGAAGAAGCGGTCACACCTGTTCCAATGGCCCAAACTGGCTCATAAGCAATCACAACTTTAGAGATATCTTCTTTTGACAAGCCAAATAGTCCTTCTTCGATTTGTTGTTTATTTAACGCCATGTGTTGATCAGCTTCACGCACTTCTAGTTTTTCACCACAGCAATAAATGGGAGTCAATCCAGCTTCAAGTACTTTTTTAGTTTTCAAGGCAAGCAATGCATTGTCTTCTCCAAAATAGTCTCTGCGTTCACTGTGGCCAATCACCACATATTCCACTCCGATTGATTTTAACATACCCAAAGAGATCTCACCAGTATAAGCACCACTAGCTTCTACATGACAATTTTGAGCTCCTAAATGCACTTTTTTGGACGAACCAAGTAATGATTTTACAGTAGTAAGATGCGTAAATGGAGGAATCAGGATGACATCAACATCTTTTGTTACTTCATCAGCAACCATATTTACTACTTCTGATGCAAGTAATTTTCCCCCTTCTATATCAAGGTTCATTTTCCAGTTTCCTGCTGCAATTTTTCTTCTCATGATTGTGTTATTCTTGTAAGTTTTTGAATTCACTTTTAAAATTTCTCTTTGAGATAACTCGCCGTGTAATTTCCGGCTAATTTAATCATATCTTCTGGCACTCCCTCGAAACAAACGTTTCCACCATTTTCGCCACCTTCTGGTCCCATATCGATAATCCAGTCTGCATTTTTGACAATCTCCATATTGTGCTCAATAATCAACACGGAATTTCCAGTATTCACGAGCGCATTGATAGCATCAAGTAATTTTTTGATATCATGAAAATGCAATCCAGTTGTAGGTTCATCAAAAATGAACAAAATGTGGTCTCCTTTTCCTGTACTTGATTTTCCCAGAAAAGATGCGAGTTTCACACGCTGTGCCTCACCTCCGCTGAGCGAGCTGGAAGATTGCCCCAGTTTTACATATCCCAGACCGACATCAAAAAGTGGTCTGATTTTATTGACAATGCCGGATTTGTCAGCAAAGAATGCTATTGCTTCTTCGACTGTCAAACCCAAAATTTCTGAGATGTCTTTCTCCTTGTATTTGACCTCAAGGATCTCCTTTTTGAATCTTTTACCTCGACAATTCTCGCATTCTAAATGAAGATCGGCCATAAACTGCATTTCGACAGTGACGGTTCCTTCACCTTCACATACTTCACAGCGTCCTCCGTCTACATTAAATGAAAAATGTGCTGGTTTGAATCCATTATTTTTTGACTGAGGCAATTCTGAAAATAATTGGCGAATGCCATCATAAGCCTTAACATAAGTCACGGGATTTGATCGCGAGCTTTTCCCTATGGGATTTTGGTCTACAAACTCGATTTGAGTTATTTTTTTGTAATCACCAGAAATTTTTTCGTGTTTGCCAGTTAGTTCTCCAGTTATACCCAGCATTTTTCCGATCGCAGGGTATAAAATTCTTTTAACCAATGTTGATTTTCCTGAGCCACTAACTCCCGTTATTACGCTCAAAACGCCAAGAGGTATTTCAACATTTACATTCTTGAGGTTATTTTCCCTTGCGCCTTCTATTTTTACAGACTGGTTCCATTTTCTTCTTCTTGAAGGCAAGGCGATGGATTCACTCCCTTTTAAATATTTGGCTGTGAAAGAATTGGACTCGCCATCCATCTGACTCACTTTTCCCTGAAATACCAATTCGCCACCATGAATACCAGCCGCAGGACCAATATCAATGATCTGATCTGCTGATTCCATTACTTTTTCTTCATGCTCCACCACGATCACTGTATTACCCAAATCACGTAACGTAAGTAATACTTCTATCAGCTTATCCGTGTCTCGAGGATGCAAACCAATACTCGGCTCATCTAATATATACATGGAGCCAACAAGCGCGCTTCCAAGTGATGTGGCTAGCTTGATTCTTTGAAATTCTCCACCAGAAAGTGTGTTGGTTAATCTATTGAGAGTGAGATATCCGAGTCCGACTTTATTTAAATAAGAAAGTCGATTGGTTATTTCGTTAAGAATTCTTTTGGCAACCGCAGCTTCATGTTCTGTCAAATCAACTTGATCAAAAAACACGGCCAAATCCTCGACTGGTGTCAAAGCCAAATCCTGAATAGATTTTCCTGCAATTTGCACGTAAGAAGCATCTTTTCTTAATCTGGTACCACGACAATCAGGGCATACTGTTTTTCCCCTATATCGAGAAAGCATCACCCTATATTGAATCTTGTGCGTCTGAGTTTCCAGAAATTCGAAAAAGGCATTTAACCCGTCAAAATATTCATTTCCTGACCAAAGCAGTGCTACTTCATCCTTCGTCAATTCACTAATTGGCCGATGGATCGGAAAGTCAAAACGAATTCCATTTTTGATTAAAGGCTGCACCCAGGTTTGCATGATCTCACCACGCCAGGGTGCAATCGCCCCATCGTATACAGACAGATTCGGATCTGGTATGACCAAATCTGGATCAATACCTAAAATCCTTCCGAAACCATCACATCTTCTGCAAGCTCCGTAAGGATTATTGAAACTGAAAAAATTAACCGAGGGCTCTTCAAATCTGATCCCGTCCAACTCAAATAAATCTGAAAATTCCCTTTCTTCCTTACCTAAGATTCGCACCTTACAATGTCCTTCTCCTTCGAAAAAAGCCGTTTGAATTGAATCTGAAAGTCTGAACTGATTGGCTTCATCGTATTTGGCGATGGCCCGGTCTATCAGAATTTCCAAAACAGCATTTTTGCCCAACTTCTTTTCGACAATTTCCTCAATGAACTGTACTTCTCCATCTATTAAAATCCTTGTATAACCTTTGCTCATGAGCACTCTAAGCTCTTTTTCAAGGGTTCGGGTATTCTTGATTTTCAGCGGAGCAGAAATAGTAAGCTTATCCTCTTCCTCAAAAGAAAAGATATAATTCACCACATCAGTGACCGTATCCTTTTTAACCACTTCACCAGATATCGGGGAGAGAGTCACGCCAATTCGAGCAAATAATAATTTCAGATAATCATAAATTTCTGTTGATGTCCCAACTGTTGATCTCGGATTTCTGGTTGAAACTTTTTGCTCAATGGCAATCGCCGGAGAAACACCTTTTATGTAGTCGACTTCTGGCTTTTCCATTCTGCCCAGAAATTGTCTGGCGTATGAGCTCAGGCTTTCCACATATTTTCTCTGACCTTCAGCAAAAAGTGTATCGAAAGCCAACGAAGACTTTCCAGAACCAGAAAGGCCAGTGATTACTACCAGTTTGTCTCTAGGAATCGCAACATCCAAATTTTTCAGATTGTTCACTCTGGCCCCCTTGATAATTATGTATTCTTTAGGATCGTATTCGTCTATCGATTTTGACATTGAAAATTGAAATTTAATCTTATAACCAAGATGGGGTCAGAAGGATTTGAATTGTTTGCAAAAGTAGAAATTAGATCGGAAGATTTGTTTGTAAAAAAAGATTCTGATACATTTGATTTTTTCCACACTAAAAAATTATAACCCTGACAATATGATTTGAACCTCTACGTTAACAAACAGGTGACTTACATGAGTAACGTAAAGATGACAGATGGACAGTTAGTGTCCCTCTACAAAAATGGAAACGAAGGGGCTTTCGCAGGTTTACTGGAAAGACACAAGGACAGGGTATATTCCACGATTTATGTAATAGTTAAAGACAGGTATGTAGCTGAAGATCTCATGCAGGATGTTTTTATTAAAGCTATTAAGACAATTAAATCTGGTAGGTATAATGAAGAAGGCAAGTTTCTGCCTTGGATATTGAGAATTGCTCATAATCTGGCAATTGATCAATTCCGAAAAGACAAGCGTTACCCTACAATAATAATGGAAGACGGGAGCAGTGTTTTTAATTCACTGGAGTTTTCTCAAGCACCAATCGAAAATGAATTTATTAAGCAGGACACTCATAATCTGCTGAAGCAATACATACAGGAACTACCGGAAAATCAGAAGGAGGTTCTTGTAATGCGTCACTACATGCAAATGAGCTTTCAGGAAATAGCTGATGAAACTGGAGTGAGCATCAATACAGCTTTGGGTAGAATGAGGTATGCTTTGATCAATTTACGTAAAAAGCTAAAACCGCAAGAAAATGCCTATGACAAAAACTTTTACCGAAAATGACTTAGTTCGATTCCTTTACGGAGAATTAAAACAAAAAGAAACTGCTGAACTGCAACAAGCCTTAATCAATAGCCCTGAGCTTCAGGAAGAATTAAATAATCTTCAGGAAGTAATGGATCAATTGAATGGTGTGAAATACCAACCTTCGCAGAGATGTCTTGATAATATCTTGAATTTCTCAAAAGGTTATGAAGTTCACTCTGCCTAAATTTGGTGTCTTTCAAACAGACCCAATATTAAGGTATGATTCTAAAAGAGCGCTATCAGGCTTTTGTAGATTATTTTAAGGAAGCATTTCCAGATCCTAAAACAGAACTAAACTACTCCAATCCATTTGAATTGGTAGTGGCTGTGGTTCTTAGTGCGCAGTGTACAGACGTAAGAATCAATAAGGTCACTCCAGCGCTTTTCCGGGAATTTCCAACACCTGAGCATTTGGCTATCGCTACATTTGATGAGGTCTTTGAGCTCATTAGAAGTGTTTCATATCCCAACAACAAATCAAAGCACCTCATTGGTCTGGCTCAAATGATCATGAATGATTTTGGTGGGGAAATACCAGCTCGGCATGAAGACTTGCAAAAACTTCCTGGAGTAGGAAGGAAAACAGCCAATGTGGTCGTCTCTGTTCTGTATAACCAACCTGCGATGGCTGTAGATACGCATGTTTTTCGTGTTTCGAAAAGACTTGGCTTGGTTACCCAAAAGGCAAAAACACCACTCGAAGTTGAAAAACAGTTGGTTAAACATATCCCAGATGAATACATCCACAAAGCACATCATTGGCTGATCCTTCATGGGCGATACGTGTGCATTGCCCGTAAGCCAAAATGTGAATCATGTCAGATCACACATTTTTGTAGGTATTGGGAGAAATTAAATTGATCTGAGTCTTTTTCAGATTAATCTAAAATAACTGGTATAATTCCTTTTTCATGCGCTAATTTATGATATGAAAATCCTCTACATCCATCAGTATTTCAGAACACCTGAAGAAGGCGGATGCACCAGATCATATCATCTCGCCAAAGGATTGGTTGAAAATGGACATGAAGTAGAATTCATTTCTGCTCATAATGGACCCTATATATGCCAAAATATTGATGGCATTTATGTCAGATATCTACCGGTTGCTTATCGCAATGAATTTGGTTTCGTCAGGAGGATTTATGCTTTCCTGAAATACGTCCAATTAGCAATTAAAGAGTCAAAAAAGATAAAACATATTGATTTGGCTTACGTCATGACTACTCCATTGACTACCGGATTGATCGCGTTGAAACTAAAAAAATCAAGAAATATTCCTTTCTATTTTGAGGTTGGGGATCTTTGGCCTGAGGCGCCCATCCAAATGGGAGCAATCAAAAATTCGATTCTCAAATCAATTTTATACCGATTCGAGAAGAAATGTTATTTCGAAGCACAACGAATAGTGGCTTTATCACCCGCCATTAGAAATTACATTGAGAAAGTTTCCCCAGTGACCAAGGTGTTTGTGATCCCCAATATTGCTCATTGCTCATTCTATGAACCCAATATTTCGATAAAATCATACAATTTTGACAATCCATTTCGCATTGGATATATAGGTACAATCGGTCAAGCCAATCATTTAACGTATATGGTAAAATTGGCAGCAGAATCCATGAAAAAGAAATTGCCTATTGAGTTTCATATTATGGGAGAAGGTGGCGAAGCTCGAAATATGAAAAAATATGCAGATAGAAATTCAAATATTCGCTATCATCCATTTGGTTCCAAATCTGAAGTGAAAGTCCTTTTGGAAAGTTTGGATGCTGTTTATGTGTCTTTCAAAAATATTCCAATATTAAATACAGGGAGCCCAAATAAGTTTTTTGATGGACTTGCAGCTGGAAAATTAATAATCATCAATTTTGATGGATGGATCAAGGATGTAATAGAATCTAATAAATGCGGCTTTTCGTATTCACCAAATAAACCCAATCAGTTTTTTAAAAAAATTCAACCTTATTTAAATAGTTCAGATTTGCTTCGAGACGCGCAGCGCAATTCGAGACGCGTTGCGGAGACATTCTACGACAAGGAACTCTTGGTGAAAAAATTATTGAAGGTCATCAACAATGAGCAAAGTATCGTTGTTGATGATTCTGAAATTTATATTCTCACAGCTTGATCAACCTTTTGGTTTATAGCCTGATAAGCGGAATATCTTATCATTGTCACGTTCTTGGATCAAATCAATAACCTCCACCTTATTATTATCCATATAAGATTGTACTATTTGCCATCCAATCCAAGCACCAATTCGTCCAGGACATTCTTCGCTGATTTCATAGACATTGGGTCTCTCACCAAGAAATTTTCTTTTAATAATGTGGCTGGTTTCATACAAAACTTCATTCTCCACAAAATTGGCCCAAATGATCGCCTGATTTTCCTGAACTGTATTCATTTCTTTCGGAGAGTATTCCATCAACAAAGAATCGGGAGTACACGGCATCAACTGGCTCAGTAAATAAAAGCTTTTTCCAAAATCGATCATTTCTGAAATCAAGGTTTCATTTTTCCCCTTTGATACGTAGGGGCCACTTAAAAATTTAATTACCGTAGTTGGTAAATGCTGTGGATCATACCGACTCAAAATATACTGAGGAATATCCATTGGCCGATATGTCGCTTTTGGGCCGATGAAATAATCTAAACCAATAATGATCAGACTATCTGAAACGTATAAATCTTTATAAAGCCCAGTAACTACGGTTTGCAGTTTGGGGATAGTCATCTGAGGAAAAATTGATTTCATTCTTCCTATGGCCCCATTCAAATCATCCTCTAAAACTGAAAGATCGCCAAATGCCAGATTAGCCTCGGTATATAATGTATCAATGAAGTCATCGTTGGTAAGTTGAAATATCCTTTCTGCCAGAATAGCATAATGAGGATATTCCCTCGCATCTAGAAATAAATCTGAAAATGATTTTCTGGATTCAAGGATTGTACGAATTTCTTCTGACGACTGTGCATTAAATAGTAATGTTTCTAGTCTCTCAATTTTTATTGGAGCTGGCTCACCATTAATGGAAGTATCACGACATTTATCGCCATTGCAAGAGTTTAAGAAAAGAACAACAATCATTGTGAATACTGCGCGCATAGTCTTTAATTTTAAGCTGCCAAAAATAGCATATCTTAAGGTTCGCATGAGAAAGTTCTTTTTTATTATCACAATCATCATATTTTCATCTACTGTTAACGCTCAATCAAAGTTGGGATTGAAATTTTCACCGATTATTTCATCAAGCAGAGTTTCTCTTATTGACAGCTTGTATGATGTCACCTCAAATTCTAGCAATGGCACTTTCTCCATTGGATTGATCTATGATCATCAAATTACAGATACTTATTTTTTGAGCACAGGCCTTATTTATCTACCTAAAAAAACCGGGTTCACTGTTTCCTCTGAAGATGCTAACACTCCTTTGCCCTCAAATGTCAATGCACGTGAGATCTATAAACTTCAATATTTACAGATTCCTGTTACTTTAAAACTATTTACCAATGAAGTCATGCCTGATGGAAGAGTCTTTTTTCAAGTGGGTACCGCGCTTGAATTTTTGGTAAATAATGAGCCAGTCAAAGAAGATTATGACATGGTCAAAGATTTTAGAAATTTTGATTTCTCGGTGATATTAGGAGGAGGATTTGAATATCGCGCCGGTATCAATACCACACTTTTTGTTGAAGCTTCTTATCAGCGTGGTTTGGTAAATCAAATAAGAACTCTTCCCAAGGTTGGAAATTTCCCTCAAGAAGAGCTCTTTATAAGAAGTAATATTGTTTCTCTGGATTTCGGGATCAAGTTTTAAATCTCGATCAATTCCCCTCTATCATTGAGAATATTAAATTCTGAAATTGCAAGAGATGAATCTTCAATCAGATTGATCCATTTTTGATATTTAAAATACCACTTCACTCTTTTGGAAATTATTCCTTTGGTGAAAAATGAATGTAAATACGGGTGTAAACTCAATGTGAGTTTTCCTTCATTCTGATTTTTCATCACAAGTTCAACAGTATTTTCTATTTGATCGGCAATCAATATAGAAGCTGTAATCTGACCGGAACCACCACACGTAGGGCATGCCTCTCGTGTCGCTATATTCAGCTCTGGACGAACTCTTTGTCTTGTGATTTGAAGTAATCCAAATTTTGAAAGGGGCAGAACGGTGTGTTTCGATCTGTCATCCTTCATTTCCATTTTGATCCTATCGAATACTTTTTTGCGGTTTTCCGCTTTACGCATATCAATAAAATCGACTACAATTATGCCACCCATGTCGCGCAGACGAAGTTGTCTGGCTATTTCTCCGGCTGCTTCCAGATTAACTGTTAGCGCTGTAGTTTCCTGATTGTCTTCTCTGTTTGATTTATTGCCACTGTTGACATCAATCACATGAAGTGCTTCTGTATGCTCAATGATCAAATAGCCACCGCTAGGGATACTAACGGATTTGCCAAACGACATTTTAAGCTGCTTCTCCACACCCAATGCTTCAAAGATCTTGACCTTATTGTTATATAATTTCAGGATCTTTTCTTTGTCTGGAGCAATCTTTTGAACGTACGACTTAATCTCATTGAAGAGATCTTTATCATCTATTGTAATGCTATCAAAAGATTCGTTTAATACATCACGAAGGATAGTATTGGCGCGATTAATTTCACCAATAACCTTGTCTCTAGGATTGGCTGTTCTCAAAGCTTTGATGCCTTGATCCCATGTTTGAATCAGATTGCGAAGATCACTATCCAGTTCTTTTACATCCTTGCCCTGAGCGACCGTTCTAATGATCACACCAAAATTTTCAGGCTTAATCGAACTGATTAGTCTCTGAAGTCTTTTCCGCTCTGCGGAATCACTAATTTTTTTTGAAACGCTTACTGCGCTAGAAAATGGTACCAGTACGATATATCGTCCGGCAATCGACAACTCACAGGATAATCTGGGTCCTTTTGTAGAAATGGGTTCTTTCACCACCTGAACCAGAATTTTCTGGTTTTTAGTAAGTACCTGACCGATTTTACCAAGTTTGTTTATGTCTGGCTCGGGAGTGAAACCAGTCAATTTCGAACTTATGTTCTTTCTGTTAAGAACAAGCTTGGTAAACTTGTTTAGGGATTGAACCTGTGGACCTAAGTCAAGATAATGCAGGAAGGCGTCTTTTTCATATCCAATGTCTATGAATGCAGCATTTAGCCCCTGCACTACTTTTTTGACTGTGCCCAAATAAATATCACCAACATTGTAAATGTTGCCATCTTCTTCCTGATGGTATTCAACAAGTTGTTTGTTTTTTAAAAGGGCAATACGACATCCTTTTTGAGTTGAGTTTAATATTAGTTCGTTACTCACTACTCAAAAATTTAAATGTCAGAGATTATTTTTTCTTGTGTCTGTTTTTTCTTAATCTCTTCTTCCTCTTGTGAGTAGCGATCTTATGTCTTTTTCTTTTTTTACCGCAAGGCATAATTGTCGTGTTTTAGTTACTTAAATATTTTCTAATTCTTTTATATAATTCGTTGCTGTCATCCTGAGTGCAGGACTTGCATCTTCAAATTCAATATATTTTTGGAATGCTTCTATTCCTTTTTCTTTTTGATCAGATTCAGCGTATGATACTCCCAAGTAAAAATAGGCTTCTGCGTCTGCTGAATTAATTTCAATTAAATTTTGAAATCTTGCTTCGGCTTTATCATATTGCCCTGATCTAATTGCCAACATTCCTAAATTGAAAATAGCTTCTCTATTTTCAGGTTCGCTCTCCAAAATTTCTCTGAGCATCATCACCCCTTTCATCGGGCTATCAGAAACCATTAAGGTCATGGCGACTTTATTTTTAAGTGCCATATTTTCGGAATCCCGTGATAATAGCTCTTCAAAAATATCTTTCGCCTTCTGAGCAATGATTACGGCGGCATTCTGATCTGTTGAGTTTTGAAAGGACTGATAAAAAATCATTCCAGCCAAATACTTCGCAAATACACCAGTATCAAGTGCCAAAATCTTATCAGCGTATGCTTGAGCACTATCAATCATTTGATATTTCAAGTACACCCTGGCTAAAGAGTCCGCAAAGTTAATACTTTTTTTGTTATCTGATATTTCTTTTAACTGATTTCGAAGAGACATAATAGCCTCATTATCAGCATCACTAACGTTCATTTCATGAGGCATCACATCAGTGACTTGATCATTCTCAACTACCACCCTTGGTAGTTGGTACAACAATATCACTGCTACTACTCCTGAAATGAGAAGTATTATTTGATGTTTGCTCATAAAATAAGCTGCTTACTTAAGGTCTTTGCTATTCTTGATTTTCTCAACGAAAATTTTGGAAGGCTTAAAACTTGGCACAAAGTGCTCTTCAATGACAATGGCCGTATTTTTTGAAATATTTCGAGCGATTTTTTTCGCTCTTTTTTTATTTACGAAGCTACCAAAACCCCGCACATAGATATTTTCCCCTGATGCCATCGCATTTTTCACTACTGAAAAAAATGCTTCAACACTTACCTGAACATCTGCCTTATCGATTCCTGTCTTATCAGCGATCTCATTAATCACATCCTGCTTCGTCACAACTATCTTTTTTATAATATTCTTTAAAACCGTCTAAATTCCGGTCGCCAAATTTAAATTTGGCTTTGGTAAATAAAAAACAATCCACAGTATAAATCGCTTACTTGCAAATAATAATAAATCATTTCACAGAAACTCTAATTGATTGGTTTTCAAAAGCTAAGCGTGAGCTGCCCTGGAGAAACACAACCGATCCTTATAAAATCTGGTTGTCAGAAATCATCCTCCAACAAACTCGTGTGGAGCAGGGAACACCTTATTACGAACATTTTATTGAACAGCACCCAACCGTGCATTCTTTGGCAAATAGTTCTGAAAAGGATGTATTGAAACTCTGGGAAGGTTTAGGTTATTATTCTAGGGCTAGAAACTTACATGCCGCAGCGAAATATGTTTCTCATGACCTGAAAGGCAACTTTCCCAATGATTATAACAGTTTGTTAAAACTGAAAGGAGTTGGGCCATATACTGCAGCAGCCATTGCTTCAATTGCTTTCGGCGAAGCTTGCCCGGTAGTGGATGGCAATGTCTTTCGTTTTATTTCCCGTTTTTTTGGTGTTTACGATGACATTTCAAAAAATTCGAGCCGCAAAATTTTTGAAAAATTACTTTTGGATTTTATCCCAAACGAAAATCCAGGCAGCTTCAACCAAGCACTGATGGAATATGGTGCTATGGTTTGCACACCATCACCAAATTGTAATGAATGTGTGTTTAGTCAGGAATGTTATGCTTTCAAAAAAGGGAAACAATCAGATTTTCCTGTGAAAAGTCAGAAAGTAAAAGTCGAAGAAGTTGATCTCAATTATGTCATTTTTTACGATGAAAATTCGGTCTTGATGCATGCTCGAAGTATTGGCATTTGGCAAGGGTTGTATCAATTTCACTTACTAGACAATTCGGAATTAAAATCATTTGAAAACCAATATTCCAATCAAATTACCCATCAATCCGAGAGAATAAAACATCTACTAACCCACCGGAAACTATGGGTAACATTCATTCATGTGCGTATTGGGGATGAACAACAATTAGACAGTATATCTGAAGATTTGCAATTAAGTAAATTTAGCAAGGAAGAAATGCTAACTTTGCCGCGACCAAAAGTCATTGTAAATTATTTGCAGCAAGTACTTATTTGATTAATTTTATAGTATGTCAGGAGTTAACAAAGTAATATTAGTCGGCAGATTGGGAAAAGAACCTGAAATCAGACATTTAGAAAATGGTGCTTCAGTTGCCAATTTTTCGATAGCTACTTCAGAGGCCTACAAGGATAGAAACAGTGGGGAACGACGTGAGCTTACTGAATGGCATAATATAGTGCTTTGGAGAGGTCTTGCCGAGGTAGCAGAAAAATACCTGAAAAAGGGTGATATGGTTTATATCGAAGGAAAGTTGAGAACACGATCTTGGGAGAAAGACGGAATCACCAGATATACTACGGAAGTGGTTGGCGATAACATGACCATGCTCGGCGGAAATACGGGCGGTCAAAATGTTGGATCAAATACTTCTTCTTCACAACAACAACCCGAACCATCCCAAACAGAGTCCGTATCTTCATTCAACGGCTCAGCAGATGAAGAGGCAGCTGATGACTTGCCTTTTTGATGTTTAACTAAACAAATCACTTATTGGAGACATCACTTGACGATCCCTACCCCACGGCTTTACTAGCTAGCTTAGCGGATTTACCTATATCATTTTATTTACTCAACGGACTTGGGATTTTAGTGCTTTTGTTTTTGTCTGGATTAGTTTCTGGATCAGAAGTGGCATTCTTTTCTTTAAGCCATGAGCAAGTGCAGCAAATCAGAACCTCGGAAAATAACAAGGATAAGTTCATCAATCAATTGGTGTCAAATCCAAAGCGACTGCTTGCAAATATTCTGATTTTAAATAATTTGGTCAATATTTTTATCATCACCATTTCTACTTATGCCACATGGCGAATCGTAGGCAGCAAAGAAGCAAATGGCGTGGTGATCATTTCCTTGACCGCCATTATCACCATTATGATTATCTTTTTTGGTGAAATTGTACCTAAAGTGTACGCCAATCACACGAATTTAAGTTTTGCCCGCTTGACAGCACCTATGCTTGTTTTTTCGAGCAAATTGTTAAATCCGGTAGCATGGCTCCTTATGAGCATAAGCAACATCATAGAATCAAGAGTAGAGAGAAAGGGGTATAATCTGTCTGTGGATGAAATTCACCATGCACTTGAGCTAACTGCAGATCAAAAAGTGGTAACTGCGGAAGAAAAAGATATGCTCAAAGGCATTGTCAACTTTAGTACACTTTCGGTGAAGCAGATCATGAATTCCAGAATTGATATCACGGCTCTTGACATTGAGACCGATTTTCATGAATTGATGAATCAGGTAAATAAAACGGGGTATTCTCGGATTCCCGTTTACGAAGAAACCATAGATAAAATAGAAGGTATTTTATACATCAAAGACCTGCTACCGCATTTGAATAAAGAAGACGATTTCAAATGGCAGACGTTATTGAGGCCAGGGTTTTTTATTCCTGAAAGCAAAAAAATTGATGGATTACTAAAAGATTTTCAGGAAAAACAAGTCCACATGGCTATCGTGATTGATGAATACGGTGGCACTGCAGGTTTGATAACCCTTGAAGATGTAATTGAAGAGATCGTAGGCGAAATCAATGATGAGTTTGACGATGAACGTGATGTGACTTACAGCAAGCTGGATAACAATACGTACGTTTTTGAAGGCAAAACGTCACTTAATGATTTTTGTAAAATCATCGATGTTGATGGCTCAATCTTCGAAAAAGTAAAAGGAGATAGTGAATCATTGGGTGGTTTGCTTTTGGAGCTGCATACCAAGTTGCCTCATGCTGGAGAGAAAATCGAATATGATTCTTTCGTTTTTACCGTTGTAGCTGTAGATCAAAAACGGATCAAAAAAGTGAGGGTGCTTATCAAGCAGAAAAAAGATGATTCGTTAAAGGAATTTGAAGATTGATGAAATATCTGAGTTTAATTTCTCTATTTATAGCATTGGTTTCGTGCACCACAGATTATCTGCCAAGACCCAAAGGATATAATCGCATAGATCTACCGGATCATATCTATGTTGATATGCCGGACACAATGCCCTATTCTTTTGAATACTCAAAATTTGCAGAGTTAAAAAAAGACGTTTCGTGGATCTCAGAGCGCTATTGGGTTGATTTGGATTATCCAGAATTAGGCGCAAATGTGCAGATTACCTACAAACCGATGATGAATAAAGATTCATTGATTCGGGGATATTATAGCGATTCGTACAGGCTCACGGCTCAGCACAATGTGAAAGCATACGCCATAGATGAAATGATTTTGGAGCTTCCAAACGGAGATTTTGCTTCAGTAACTTCTCTTGAGGGAGAAATCCCCACACCTTTTCAATTTCATGTTTCGGATAGTAGTGAGCATTTTCTGCGGGGTGCATTGTATTTCAAAACAGCAACAAAAAACGATTCACTCGCTCCAGTAATTGATTATCTGAAAATAGATATCATCCACATGCTGGAGACTTTAAAGTGGAACGATCTCGACTAAGCTCTTCACCTTTATGTTAATTAATTATCAGGTTTTCTATCTTAGCCAGAAAGCTAAAAATTAGATGCCCGGGTTTTTTGACAGAAGTATAGAATACCTCAAAGGAGTAGGTCCACAACGGGCAGATCTACTCAAAAAAGAACTCCTTATATTCACCTATGCCGATCTAATTGAGCATTATCCTTTTCGGTATGAGGATCGGACTAAGTTTTATAAAATCAGTCAGGTGAATGAAGAAATGCCCTTCATTCAAATCATTGGACAATTCAAGTCATTTCAAACCGTAGGAACTGGGAATAAACAGCGGCTAGTCGGTCAGTTTGCAGATGATACTGGTATCATTGAGCTGGTATGGTTTCAAGGTGCAAAATGGATCCAAAGCAAGTTGGCAATTGGTGTGAATTATGTAGCCTTTGGTAAGCCTGCTAAGTTTGGGGCAGTGTATAGCATCGCACATCCGGAGGTTGATATCCTTACGGAAAACAATAAAATTGGCGCCTATTTACAGCCAGTTTACAATACAACTGAAAAACTCAAAGCAAAATTTATAGACAGCAAAGTGATCATGAAGATCATGAAATCACTTTTGGTGGAGGCTGTCAATCATATCAATGAAACTTTGCCGAAAGAGCTGATCGAGCGATATAAACTAATTGATAAAAAGAATGCGCTCATTCAAATTCATTTCCCAAAAAACCCAAAAGCCTTACAACATGCCAGAGCAAGATTAAAATTTGAGGAGCTTTTTTACATTCAGCTCAGATTGATCAAACTAAAAATTACCCGAATCGACAGCTTTCCGGGTTTGAGGTTTTCGAACAGTGACTTATTAAATGTTTATTATGAAAAACATCTACCGTTTGAATTGACTGGTGCTCAGAAACGAGTAGTAAAAGAAATATATCAGGATTTCCGCTCAGGAAAACAAATGAATCGGCTGGTACAGGGAGACGTGGGAAGTGGCAAAACAATGGTAGCATTTTTATGCATGCTTATTGCCATCAGCAACGAAACACAATGTGCCTTTATGGCACCTACTGAGATTTTGGCTGATCAACATTACAAAGGCTTATTGGAACAAGCCGAACCACTTGGAATCAAAATCGCGAAACTTACCGGATCTGTTAAAAAAGCACAAAGACGTGAGATAGCGGAAGGATTGGAATCCGGTGAAATAAAAATTTTAGTAGGCACCCATGCATTAATTGAAGATGCGGTGGTTTTTCAAAAACTCGGATTGGCCATCATCGATGAGCAGCACAGATTCGGTGTGGCGCAAAGGGCAAAGCTTTGGAACAAAAACAAAACAGTACACCCCCATGTATTGGTCATGACAGCTACACCAATCCCGCGAACATTGGCCATGACACTCTATGGAGATTTAGATATTTCCGCCATTGATGAAATGCCGGCAGGACGAAAGCCCATCAAAACCTATCACATGCGAGACAGCCAACGGCTGAAGATGTTTCAATTTATCGAAAATGAAGTGGAGAAAGGAAGGCAAGTATATATCGTCTATCCACTCATTGAAGAATCTTCCAAGTTAGATTATAAAGATTTGATGGATGGTTACGAGAGTGTTGCAAGAAGATTTCCTAAAAATCCATTGTCTATTGTGCACGGCAGAATGAAACCGGAAGACAAGGATTTTGAAATGGCTCGTTTCGTAAAAGGTGAAACCAAAATCATGGTGGCTACTACTGTAATTGAAGTAGGAGTTAATGTGCCAAATGCTTCAATCATGGTTATCGAAAATGCTGAGCGATTTGGATTGTCGCAACTTCATCAGCTGAGAGGACGAGTCGGACGAGGAGCAGAGCAATCGCATTGTATCCTGATGACTGGCCTCAAACTTAGCAATGAAGCAAAAGCAAGAGTAAAAACGATGGTAGACACAACCGATGGATTCAAAATCGCAGAAGTGGATTTAAAACTTCGCGGGCCTGGTGATATGATGGGAACCCAACAAAGCGGAATCATGGATTTGAAAATATCAGACCTGGGACAAGATGGTGAAATTTTGAAATTGGCAAGGTCAGTGGCTTCAGAAGTATTAAGTGAAGATCCCAATTTGTCATTACCTAAAAATCAGTTAATCAGAAATCAAGTTGAAGCTCAAGGAAAAGCCACTGTCAATTGGAGCAAAATAAGCTAAACATCAAGCTTTTCTAGAATTTCTTTTCATTTTAAGCTGCATCATAGCGATTGGTATTTTTCATTCAAATGCCCTTCAGAGAAATTCTATTCTATCATAATTTCAAAAGTCAATGATAAAAATTATTGGAGTGATATTATTTGTATGCTTGGCTTTCGAATTTTTTATCGAGCCAAAACTTATTCTTATTTATTAGTTACCTCAATCATTTGACATGCAACACAATTAGAGTTAAATTCAAGCTCCGAACGTTCAAATCCGCTATGTCTCGCCTTACTAAATTATTTGCCATAAGTTTGATAAGTCTTTCCTGTGCATGGTATTGTACCGCACAAAAAAGACAAATTGTTATTGATCAAAAAATCGTGTTGCAGCCGGCATCATCTAAAAAAATACAATTTGGTCTTCAGGCTGGAGACACGCTGATCCTGAATTTCGAAGAGCTTAATGGGAAAAAATTGGGGGCCGTTGATATTCAAGGAAAAAACGGAGGAACGGTGCTTTTTGAATATGATGTAAAGGAAATAGAAGAAAAAAAAGCCAAGATCCTAAAAACAGGAATCTATGAATTGGGCTTAAAAAACAAAGCTCTGGATGACAGAACTTTCAAAATCAAAATAGAGCGATTACCGAAAGAGGCAAATGACCGATTTGATAGTAAAGTGTATGTGGCATACAAGAGCGACACATCCTATTACACAGTGAAAGAGGATTATCTGGTTTCTATAGATACGACCATCATTTCTGTGGTTCCTCATCAAATCGAAAAAATAGAACCTGTCACAGGTAAAAATAAGGGAATTTTTCAGGTGGATTTACCATCAAATATTAAATCCTGGGCCTATTATATAGGTGTTGGAGACTCATCTGAAGAAATATTCAACAAGGCAGAAGCTGAAACCAAGAAATATCGTAATCTGGTAGCTGACAGTAATGGTTCTGCTTTGATGGCAGGGCTTACTCTGACTGAGCAAATGAACCTTTCCTCACCGGATGGTGCAGAAAATGTGCAATACTGGTTCGTGACTGATGAACAAGATGTTGCTGCATTTATGGAAGGACAAGATTTTTATTTATTTGAAAAAGGCAATTCATCTGTAGCCTTTGGGAGAAAAGTAGCGCCTAATTCGGGCACATTTTTCATGTGTTTTTTAAATGACAATGACTTGGAGTCGATAGATGTCCACATCCGCATTGCTGCTGTTACGATCAATGAAGTTTGGGGAATCCGGGATGTTCAAAAATATTCAGTCAATACCTATGAAGAATTGTATTTGAAGAATTAAAGCAAATAGGCTCAATATGCAGTTAATGATTTGGCCAAGTGGATGAATGCTAATCCAGTCACTTCATCAATAAAATAGGATCCTGCTTTAATAACCTGCACATCGTGTTGTACAATTTCACATCATACGCCTTAAATTCCTTCGGCCTTTCAAAATAGTTTTCGACAGCTACAGCAAAGAACTCAGCGTGATCCACTCCCCCGTAAGCACGGAAAAATTTACCAGTTCCTGTGTTGATTCTGACAATTTCTTCTGCTGCTAGTTGCTGCCAAACCCGAATGTCGTCATCATCCATGAAACCAAACTCATCGTTCATGATGATGTTCTCCAGTTGCAGGGCATGTGCCATTTCATGCAGACCAAGATTGATTCCTTCTTTGGCAGCATAGCCTTCTACAAAATGTTTCCATGAAAGCACGATGGCTTTGGCTTGTGGGTTAACCTCTCCCTTGTGAAAGCGCTGACCAGATGTGCTGAAGAATTGATCTGGATAGATGATGATTCGCTCAAAATGATCCAAAAAAACATTATCAAATCCAAAAGTGAGCTGCACAGCCGAAGCAGAAATGAGTATTTCCATTTCCTCTGATACAGCTGACATATCACGTGGAATAAACTCTGTGAGCTCCCTAAATCTGGAAACCCGATATTCAAAAATCTTCTTTGATTTATCGGGTAACTGACGATAAAACTCGAAATATTTCTGAAGCGTTTGCTTTTCTGATGCTGTGAGTGTTTCCTTCAGCCCACGAGAATAAAAATACTCCTGTACCTGATTCGATCGAAGTGTACCAATAGCAATTGCCACCACACATATCAGAATAAACCAGGTCAATTACCCCTGAGTTAAGAGTTTTTTCAAGCTTACTTTATCCTCCAAAGTGGCTATCAATTGAGAAACTGAAACCCTTTCTTGCTTCATGCTGTCTCGCTCCCGGATAGTCACGGTATTGTCTTCCAAAGATTGATGATCCACTGTCACACAATAAGGTGTGCCAATAGCATCTTGTCTTCTGTATCTTTTACCAATGGCATCTTTGGCATCATATTGCGCATTGAAGTCAAGCTTCACGGCATTCATGATTTCTTCTGCTTTTTCAGGAAGTCCATCTTTATTCATCAATGGAAGCACCGCCACTTTTACCGGTGCAAGTGCCGGAGGTATTCTCAACACTGTTCTTTCGCTACCATCTTCCAGTTTTTCTTCTGTATATGCTGATGACATCACCGCAAGGAACATCCTGTCCAGACCTATTGATGTTTCCAGTACGTATGGTGTATAGCTTTCATTGGTAGCAGTATCAAAAAACTTCAATTTTTTACCGCTATATTTTTCATGTGCGCTCAGGTCAAAGTCGGTTCTGGAGTGAATCCCTTCCAGTTCCTTAAAGCCCATCGGGAAATTAAATTCTATATCACAAGCCGCATTTGCATAATGAGCCAGATTCAGGTGATCATGAAATCTGTAGTTATCATCACCTAGTCCTAGTGCCTTGTGCCAAGCCATACGCTTCGTTTTCCAATGCTCATACCAATCGAGCTCTGTGCCTGGCTTGATGAAAAATTGCATTTCCATCTGTTCAAATTCTCTCATCCTGAAAATGAACTGACGTGCGATGATCTCGTTTCTAAACGCTTTCCCTATTTGAGCAATTCCAAATGGAAGTCTCATACGGCTGGTTTTCTGGACGTTCAGAAAGTTGACAAAAATCCCCTGTGCCGTTTCCGGACGTAAATATATTTTTCCAGATTCGCCGGCAACTGAGCCAAGTTCTGTAGAGAACATCAGGTTAAACTGGCGTACATCTGTCCAGTTTCTTGTTCCTGAGATTGGATCTACTATTTCAAGATCAACGATGAGTTGCTTCAAAGCTTCCAGATCACCAGCTTCTATCGAAGACTGCATTCTGTTTTCGATTTCCTCAATTTGTTTGGTATAGCCAACTACACGCTCGTTCGTCGATACAAATTGATCTGTATCAAAACTCTCACCGAAACGCTTGGCCGCTTTTTCTACCTCCTTAACAATTTTAGCCTGAATTTTGGCCATATGCTCCTCAAGGAGTACGTCAGCGCGGTAACGTTTTTTCGAATCTTTATTATCGATCAATGGATCATTGAAGGCATCCACATGGCCGGATGCTTTCCAGGTGGTTGGGTGCATAAAAATCGCAGCATCGATCCCAACGATGTTTTCATTCATGCGCACCATCGCCTTCCACCAATACTCTTTGATGTTGTTTTTCAACTCCACGCCCAGCGGACCATAATCATATGCTGCCGCCAGCCCCTCATAAATTTCACTTGATGGATAGATAAAACCGTATTCCTTACAGTGTGAGGATATATTTTTCAGTGTTGTTGCTTCTTCAATATTTGCCATAGCCGCAAAGATAGAATTTTGGAGAAGTTTT
>CAYGUA010000003.1:241146-252544 GCA_964353015.1 uncultured Marinoscillum sp.
CAAAAGGCTCCCCTCCAAACATAATTAACCGCGTTCCTTTTTCAACCCTGATGCTGCACTCATTATCAGACTTGGAAATAAGCATTTGTCCAGCTCCTATCTCCTGTCCTTCATCTATGACCTTCCCATTCACGACCACAAAAGCGATTTCACCTTTTACCTGTCCTTTAATCTCCAAATCTGTTACCTCCTCAGCAGTAATGTCAACCATAAACAATGGTGAATGCACAGGGAGCGGTGATTTTTTACCAAAAGCTTCACCGGCAACTACTCTTATATTCAATCCTTCCTGTTTCCATGATGGCAAATCCTCACATTTGATATAATCGAACCGAGGTTCCATTTCTTCCTTTTCTGTGGGTAGCGCAACCCAGATTTGGTATCCATGGACGGTTATCTCTTTCTCTTTTTCCCAAAGGGGAGAACGTTCTGTGTGCGTAACACCCCGACCAGCGGTCATAAATCCCACATCACCAGGGCCAATTATCTGATCGGCACCAGTACTATCGTGATGATGAATATGTCCTTCAAGAAGGTAAGTCAAGGTACTCAATCCGATATGGGGATGTTGATCGACATTGAGCGCATCACCTTTTGGGAGTGTGATTGGTCCCATGTGATCAGTGAAAGTAAATGGGCCTACTTGCCTTTTTTTGCGAAAAGGTAGCAGTCGTCCCACCAAAAATTTCCCAATATCACGGGAGCGTTCTTCTACTATTAGTTTTTCGTTGTTCATGAAAGAAAAGTTTTCGAAATAACCTGACTGCCTTTAATTAAGTTCTGAGCTCAGTCCATCGGCAAATTCACAAACCAAAGACAAAATTTCTGCCAAAAAGCAAATTGATAAAAATTGAGAACAGAATAGTGGTAGGTCAATAGCACAAGCAGCGCTGTGCCAAAAACCCATGGTTTTCTGTGATTTTTCCAGTCCCAGATAATCAACACAATAAGCACAAAATCTGCCAATAAAAACCCAAAAAAAGGAACGATCGGGCTTCCGCCAATCTGAGGTGCATAAGGAATTAAAAATCGAAAGAAACGATAAATTAATCGATCTGAGATTGGGGATATGAGAGGAAGAACGGTGCAAATCATGAATCTGGCATGAATCATTGCTTGCTTTCTAAAATATATGGCTAATCCATAAAGTATCAGAAATGCAAAAATCGAATTGACACTTAAGGCAATAAAATAGAAATGCCCAATTCCCAAATTGGGTGCTCCATAAAAAAGATGATTAACCAAATCAAAGGCTGTAAACGCCATAATTGGAACCAAAGCATAGGAACTGTAACCGACGATTTTATGGAATCTAAACGCCTTTTTTCGGATCAAATATGCCTGACCAATAAGCATCATACACCAAAATGTCATGGCTATTCCATGTCGATGCAAATGACTATCTAATGGAGAGAAAATACGACCAAAATAACCTGGCCAAAAAGCAATCAATGCTGCTAACAGAAATATGAGAAAAACAATAAAAACACGGCGATTGAGAAATTGATCCAGCTTCATTTGAGTAAATATAGATGTTTGTACACATATATTTATTTATGCGAAACCATAAGGTCTGCATATAGAGCACACAGAATAATTTGTTTGCGTTAACGAGGTTTTGGCTAATTTTATTTAACAAGAAACTTCATTATGGCCTACGACGAATACCTGGCAGAGCGCATCTCCAACGTGCTGAAACAGAAGAATGTGTCTTTCAATACAAAACCAATGATGGGTGGATTACTTTTTCAGGTAAATGATAAAATGCTTTGTGGCATTCATATCGACAAAAAATACGGGGATTCATTGTTGATGGCGCGGATTGGTGAGGATGCTTATCCTGAAGAAATCACAAAAGAATTTTGTCTTCCCATGGACTTCACCGGGCGACCGATGAGAGGATACATCTTCGTAACCCCTCAAGGTTTTGATATGGAAGATGATCTGGAGTATTGGCTGGATCTCTGCCTCGCATTCAATCCATTGGCCAAAGCGTCAAAAGGGAAGTAAGCTTTATTTGATCCGAAAAGTCGATCAGGACAAGAAATCAATTTTATTTATCGGAAAATTGGAATGAACATTTTGAAAAGCAAAATCAATTGCATGTAGTTGCAAAAAAAGCCCCTGCTACATCATTATTATCATCGAATGATGCCTGAATCAAGCCATCCACGGAAAAGCCATTGATGCTCACAATCTGCACGAAACCAGAAGTAGAGGAATAATTTTTGGTTGAAAGCGCGCCTTCATAAAACTTGACAGTCTTTGCTGTAGAACTAAAGGGTATATTATAAGTGCCAACAGTAGCTGGAACGGTAAATTTCACATAAGGTGCACTCGGATTCAGCACGCCACAAGGGTTGCTAGTTTCAAAATTCATCAGGATTATCTGAATCTCATTGGTTCCATATATGGCATTTCCACCTTTAAAAGTCCACTCTTTACCTGCTACCATTCCTTGAGCCACTTCCAGATCTTGCAGCGTTTTGTCATTGCAGCCACAATAAGCCAAAAGCGTGAAAATTAATGTCCCAGTGATTATTCCTTTCATTTTATATCGATTTCAAATTCAAAATTAACCGTATTCTCCTTTCGGCCACCAACTGCATGTGTCTTCTCTGTGAAATTCACTCGGCCAAATCTATCTACGGTAATAACTGTGGAACAACAGGTTCCATATTTCTCAGTACGGATGCATATTGGTGACAATGCTTTTTCCCACTCAGGTGTAACGCCAGTTTCGGGCAATATTTCATCAGAAAAAGGATTTGAATCATCCAATAAGCTAAGCAGCTGATCATGTTCAAAATCCTCTGAAATCACTTTTACAAAATTGCTCTTCAACAAATCCACTTTTGGCCAGGATGTGTCTAGCAGCGCATTGCTCAAACCGTGAATACCGGGAGCCACCTCATTGTACTTGCGCTCATAATTGCTGTAATGAACTAGACTCTCAAAGTCACAAGCCATAAAATTAAATCCGTTATAATCCCCAGCATATTCATGAAGCTTTTGAAGAAAATTCCCAGGAGCATCATTTTGTTTTAGATAGTCCGTGATGATATCACCTCGTGACCGGGCATCCTGCCTGATATTTTTTAAATCCCGATAGTTTGTCAAAGCCGCAAATTTTCCTGTTTTAGAAAAACCCATCCAGGTGCCATCCGCTTTCAGATCGCGACCGCCAAAAATATTTGGTTGATCGTCCCAAAAACTGGCTGCTGCAGTAGGCCTTTCATAAAATTCATCTCTATTAGCTACCAGAATCAACTTGTATTTGGGGTGATGATCCCAGGCAAAAGCAATTAGACACATATCTTTACCGGATTTTTAAAATTGATTTCAATAGGAAAACACATTCAATGAAAAAAGTACTTGGCTTCCTGATCGACTACCAAAGAAAACACTTTGACCTCAGACTTTATCTTTCGATTGCCGCATTTCTATTGATTAGCCTCTTTCTGAATTATAAATTCAATTTTGAAAACGAGTTTATCGACTCAACATACAAGAGCCCGCTGCATTGGCTCAATATGTTTTGGTGGCAAGGCATGCCATTTTTGGTGGTTTGCTTTCTGCTTTATCTTTTTGGTAAAAAGCGCGAATGGCTTACTTCACGCGATTTCTGGCTAAAGTTTTTTATCGGTTTTGGCTTATTGGCGCTTGATAGGTCTTTTTACATTCATGAATATTTGAGTAATTATCTGACAGGAGCAGATTTTTATTTTATCAAAAAATGCGTGCGCTGGGGTTCCGGACTATTTACGGTTGTGTTGCCCCTGATGATACTTTCTCATTTCATCGAAAAAGAAAATGAACAGGTTTATTATGGATTGGCAATTAAAAAATTTGATTTGCGCCCGTATTTCACATTGTTAGGTATCGCCGTAATCTTTATTGCTATCGGTTCTTTTTTCGGTGATATTCAACGCTATTACCCGAGATTTATGCATTCCCAAGGGGTACAATTTGCCACTTTACATGAAATCCCTGTGTGGGTTGCCGCTTCGATTTATGAATTGTGTTATGGCTCTGATTTTCTTGGTGTGGAAGTACTTTTCAGAGGATTTTTGGTTTTTGCATTTGCAAGGACATTAGGCGGATATGCTGTTTTGCCCATGATTGCAACCTATTGTTTTCTTCATTTTGGTAAACCTTTGCCTGAAGCTGCCAGCTCTATTTTTGGAGGATATATTCTGGGCATTGTTTCTTACAATACAAGAAACGTTTGGGGAGGTGTGATCATCCATATCGGTGTGGCCTGGTCGATGGAATTATTCGGCTATCTACAAAGATTGATTTAATTTTAGCTCATGGAATTTAATACTGTTTTGATATTGCTGGTAGGTCTGGGAGCAGGCCTGGGATTGGGTTTTCTTTTGGCTAAAGTAAAAGCCAAATCAGGTGGAGAAGAAGCTCAAAAACTCCGTATGGAGCTGGACATGGAGCAGAAAAGATTGGAAAAACAAACTGAAGAGTTCCGTGATTTGAACAATCAGCTGAAAGAAGAACGCGAAAAAGTAATATCGCTTAGCGGAGACAAATCCCGCTTGGAAGCGAATTATAGAAACTTACAGGAAAGACTTGACGAGCAGAAAAAAGAAGTAAACCAGCTGCAAGAAAAGTTTGCCTTTGAATTCAAGAATCTAGCAAACGAGATTTTAGAGGAAAAGAGCAAAAAATTCACTGATCAGAATAAGATCAATATTGGAGAAATCCTGAATCCACTCAAAGAGAAAATCGAGAACTTTGAAAAGAAAGTGGAGCAAAGTGGCAAAGAGTCGCTGCAACAAAACACAGCCCTGGCCGAACAACTCAAACAGCTCAAAGAATTGAATCAGCAAATTACTAAAGAAGCTGAGAGCCTTACCAAAGCTTTAAAGGGCGATTCGAAAACGCAGGGTAATTGGGGTGAAATGCAGTTGGAAACCATCCTCGAAAAGGTGGGATTGCAGAAAGATGTTCATTACTTCAAGGAGCAAAATTTCAAAAATGAAGAAGGCGCAAATCAACGCCTTGACTACATTATCAAAATGCCGGATGATAAATATCTGGTCCTGGACTCAAAAGTTTCCCTGACTGCATATAGCAACTATTTCGATCATGACGAACCAGCTGAGCAAGCCAAATATCTCAAGCAACATATCGAAAGCATAAACAGCCACATCAAGATTTTGGGAGAAAAAAACTATCAAAATCTATACGAAATACAGCAGCCAGACTTTGTATTAATGTTTGTGGCCAATGAGCCTGCCCTGACGATAGCCTTGAAAGAAGATCAAAATCTATACGAAAAGGCTTTGGATAAAAACATCGTGCTGGTTTCTACAAGCACACTTTTGGCAACTATGCGGACGGTGAGTTATATCTGGAAGCAGGATCTTCAAAATAAAAATGCAATTGAGATTGCTAGACAGGCCGGGGCACTTTATGACAAGTTTGAGGGTTTTACAAGTGACCTGCTTAAGGTTGGTGTAAACCTGAAACAAACCAAAGACAATTACGATCTGGCCATGAACAAACTCTCACAGGGAGCAGGAAACCTGGTTCGACGCACGGAAACACTGAAAGAACTGGGAGCCAAAGCTTCCAAGCAACTAGATCAGCGTCTTTTAGACCGGTCGCTCGGGGAATAACTACAAAATATTAGAAGCACACTTGAAAATGGGAATGCAGTTGACAGCAGAAAATAAGTTGAAAAAACTCATCGTGGTAGGTGACAAGGTACTTGTAAAACCAAAAAAAGAATCGGAAAAAACCAGCTCGGGATTGTTCCTGCCACCTGGCGTTCAGGAAAAAGAAAAAGTACAAAGTGGCTATGTGGTGAAAGCCGGGCCAGGTTACCCCATTCCAGTAGGAACAGACGAAGAAGAAAGCTGGAAAGGCGAAGAAAAAGTAAAATACGTGCCCTTACAGGTGAAAGAAGGTGACTTGGCTATTTTCTTACAAAATGCATCTTACGAAGTAATGTATGAAGGTGAAAGATATTTCATCGTACCACAATCGAGCATTTTGATGCTGGAGCGGGAAGATGATTTGTATTGACCTCAGTCTATCTTTTTGCCTCAGCAAACTCCTTCGCAAAATATGTGAGTATAATATCTGCACCAGCTCTTTTGATTGAAAGCAAAGACTCATCGCGCACGCGATCAGCATCCAACCAGCCTCTTTCGCCAGCTGCTTTGATCATGGCATATTCCCCAGAAACATTGTAGGCAGCAATCGGAAGATCAAATTCTTGTTTGAGATCAGAAATGATATCCAGATAGGTCAAAGCGGGCTTCACCATCAGCACATCTGCTCCTTCCAGATAATCCAATTCTGCTTCAATCATCGCCTCACGACGATTGGCAGGATCCATCTGATACGTTTTTTTATCTCCAAATTTCGGCGCAGAGTCAAGCGCATCACGGAAAGGTCCATAGAATGCAGAAGCATATTTTGCTGTGTAAGACATGATGCCCACTTCGTGAAAACCATTTTCATCCAAAAGATCACGCAAGTACCCGACGCGTCCATCCATCATATCAGAAGGACCAATCATATCTATTCCCATCTCGGCTTGAGCAAGACTCATTTTACCCAGAATCTCCAGCGTTTCGTCATTTAATATTTTTCCATTTTCAACTATTCCATCATGTCCATCAGAACTGTAAGGATCCATGGCCACATCTGTGATCACCATGGCTTCTGGAAATTCAGTTTTGATTTTTTTTAATGCCTGATGGTAAAAAAAGCTGCGGTCGTGACTTTTGGTAGCAAATTTATCTTTGTGATGTTCGTCCACCACAGGAAAAATATCGAATGATTTAATACCCAGTTTCAGGCAATGCTCAATTTCTTTAAGCATCAAATCAAGACTCAGGCGAAAAATACCTGGCATGGAAGCCACTTCCGTTTTTTTGTTCACTCCTTCCAATAAAAAAAGAGGAAAAACAAAATCATCCAATGTTACAATCGTCTCCCGTGTGATGTCTCTTATGGCTTGTGAGCTTCGGTTTCTTCTGGGTCTTCTGTTCATCCGGCTAAATTACGAAGCAAAAGGCATTAAACCCATGATGCTATCGCCAGAATCCACACGGTTAGGTTGATGAAAATCAAAAGCACATCTAAAATTTTTACAAATTTCTCTTTGGTCGTTTGATGGTCTAATTGTTTGGTCGTGTTCATCTTAGTTTTTCTATAAATACGAAAGACAAAACTCATTTGGATTTGACATTGCTTTAAGATTGGGATTTGATGGCTTTTACTGTAAATTTAGTTTCAAACCCCCTCAACATGAAGTTTAAGCACATTCTTGTACCCATAGATTTTTCTGAATGCTCAAAAAATGCACTGCGTTTTGCTATCGACCTGGCTAAGAAATTTGATTCCAAAATTCACATGGTCAATGCTGTGCACATCCATTCGCCGAATGGCGACTTGATTGGAGGCCGACTCATGGAAGCTGTAATGAACGACTATGAGTCTCAGGTAAAGCAGTCTTTTGAAGAACTGCAACGCGAAATCATCGAACTGAAAGATGTACCTCATGAAGCTGATCGATTCCTATCCTATTTGATAGATGCCATCTATTCAGAATGCGAAACGAAAAATATTGATCTGATCGTAATGGGCACCAGATCCTCGCACGATAAGATGGAGCATTTACTTGGTAGTCGCACTTCAGATGTAATCGATTCTGCAAATGTTCCGGTGTTGGTTATCCCTGAGAATTGGAAAAAAACCACATTCGAAAAAATCGGTTTTGCTTTTGAATCTGAAGAAATCAAAAACCTGAACCGTATCAGAATGTTAAATAATCTGGCCAAAGCTTATCAGGCCAACGTGCTAGGCTTCACAATTAAGAACAGCGCCGATGACATTACTGTTCAGGATCAAAAAATATACAAAGAAATTGTGTCGAATTTTGATGAGGGAATTGCATCCGTTCGCACGGTGGAATCAGATTCTGTCCTACATGGAATAGAGAAATTCATTGACAATCAAAATTTAGACATGCTATCTATCATTCCTAAAAAGCAGGGTTTTTTCGATCGGATATTCAAAACATCCATTGCTAAAAACATCGTGTTGGACTGTAAAATCCCTGTCCTTTCTTTTCGCGAATGATCTAAATGGGGTATTCAATTTCAAAATTTGATGAAGGCAAGCTTCCATCATTGTTTCATGCTTTTGTCAATGCATTTTCTGAAAATGCTGTTAAGTTCAAGCCAGGCTATGATCAATTCAAAAGGCGAATTTTAGAAAAACTTAATATCAATTCATCTGCTTCAGTACTGATCGAACATGATGAAGATGGTGTAGTTGGTTTCATTCTGCATACAGTTGATCGCTATGAAGGAGTAGTCACGGCTTACAATGGCGGCATGGGTATCATTCCTGCGCATCGTGGACAAAAACTTTCTTACCAGTTCTATTCACAACTACTTGCTGACTTTAGGAACAATAACATTAACAAGGTGCTATTGGAAGTCATCACCACCAATAAACCCGCGATCCAGCTTTATGAGTCTTTGGGATTCAGGTATAAAAGGCAACTAAAATGCTTTCGACTCACAAAGAGTTTAAAAACTCCAGCGCAGAAAATAGAAATAATCCAGTCTAAAGAAATTAAAGCGGAATATCAGGATTTTTGGTCCTATCATCCCACATTTTTGGATAGCTCCAATCAACTGATACACAATCTAAAAAATGAAATTGTTCTTGAGGCACATCAAGACCATTCGCTTCAAGGTTACATCATTTTTCAGCCTGCCCTAGGCAGAATTTCACAACTTGTGGTGGATCAAAATAACAGGGGAAAAGGCATAGGAGGCGCTTTAATTCAAAAAGCAAGGGAAATGAGCGATCAAAAGGAATTAACCTTGATGAATATTCCCGAAGAGGAAGAAGGCTCAATATTCGCTCTGCAAAAACTAGGCTTCAAAAACGAAGTAGATCAATATGAGATGGAATTGATAATTTAGTCCATGCTTTTCAGTGAAATCGCCAAAATAATTCAGGGAGAAAATTTACAAGCCAGTTCGGATTTCGAAATCAGGCAGCTAGCTTATGATTCCAGAAAGCTAGCTGGGGCAGCAGACACCATTTTTTTTGCACTAAATGGTCACAACCAAAACGGACATCAATTTCTGCAAAATGCCTTTGATAAAGGAGTGCGTTGTTTTGTTATTTCTGAAAAACCGGAGATTGGTCAATTACCGGATGCTAATCTGATTCTCGTTGACGATGTGCTATCAGCACTTCAAAAGCAGGCTAGAGCCTATCGTGAAAGCTTCAATATCCCTGTGGTCGGCATTACCGGCAGCAATGGCAAAACGATTGTGAAAGAATGGCTTTCAGGTTTATTGTCAGAAAAATATAATGTGGTGAAAAGCCCAAAAAGTTTCAATTCCCAACTTGGAGTGCCCCTCTCCATCTGGCAGATTCAGCCACCACATGAGATTGGTGTATTTGAAGCAGGTATTTCACAAAAAGGCGAAATGTGGAATTTGGCTCAAATCATTCAACCAACCATCGGCATTTTTACTAATATCGGCAATGCCCATGATGAGGGATTTGAGAGCCAGAAAGAGAAACTGAAAGAAAAAGCGCTGCTTTTTGCGAATTGTGGCACCATCATTTATTCTCAGGATCAGCAGCATCTATCGGATTTCTTAATCTCCCATTTTACTCAAGGCCTGTTTTCATGGAGTATCGAAAAGAAGTCTGCAGATGTGTTTTTTGAAAGAAAAAACTCTAGCTTTGATTGCCATTTTAAAGAACAATCATTTCATTTCGAAATTGGTTTTGCCAAGGGTTTTTATTTGGAAAACCTGCTTCACGCTATTACAGCAGCATTGATTTGCGGACTCAGCGAAAATCAGATCAACGAAGGAATAAAAAAAATTCGGCCAGTGCCCATGCGATTGCAACTCAAGCGGGGCGTGAAAGATTGTTATATCGTTGATGACAGTTACAATAATGATTTGGCCGGTTTGTCCATAGCACTAGACTATCTAAAGCAGCAACCACAAAAAAAACGTAAAACCGTCATCCTTTCCGACATCTATCAATCTGGAATGGAGGCATCAGAGCTTTACGCTCAGGTCAATGATTTATTGATCAAAAATGACATTTCACAATTGATCGGAATCGGATCGGCAATCATTGCAAACCAAAAGGCATTTAACATAAAGACGACATTTTTCGAATCAACAAAGGATTTTCTAAATGAAATGCCCGCTTTCGAAAATGAGCTGATTCTTGTAAAAGGTGCCAGGGTTTTTTCATTTGAAAAAGTCGTGTCTTTGCTAGAGGAAAAAAATCACGGCACTGTCCTGGAAGTCAATTTTGAGTCGCTCACCCACAACCTCAATACTTACAGAAGCAAGTTGAACCCGGATACAAAGATGATGGTGATGGTAAAAGCTTTTGCCTATGGTGGTGGCATGAGCGAAATCGGTCATCTACTCCAATATCAAAATGTAGATTACCTCGGTGTGGCTTATATCGATGAAGGTGTAGAGCTGAGGCAAAAGGGAATCCGGCTTCCTATCATGGTGATGAATCCCGATTGGGATCATTTTTCAATTATTGAGTCTTTCGATCTGGAACCGGAGATTTATAGTTTGGCCATGTTTCGAAAATTCCTCGAAGTTGCGGAAAAATCCGCCATACATCTGAAAATTGAAACAGGTATGAATCGACTTGGTCTCAGAGAGGAAGATTTAGATGAGTTGATTCCGCTTTTGATACAAAATCCACAAGTGAGGGTAGCTGGTATTTTTACCCATTTTTCCAGCTCAGAAGATGCCGAAAATGATGCTTTTACCATTGGGCAAGCAGAAAAATTCAATACCGCATACGACAAAATCAGCAAAGCCATTGGTTACACACCAATCAAACACGCATTAAATTCTTCTGGAATTGTTCGCTGGCCGCAGTTTCATTTTGACATGGTGCGGTTGGGAATCGGCCTTTATGGTCACGATTCTTCGAAAAGCTCACTTTCCCTGAAACCTATCAGCACGTTGAAAAGTCGCATTTCACAGATTCGTCGCATCCAAAAGGGAGAAAGCGTAGGCTATTCCCGAAAAGGTATGGCTCAAAAAGAAAGTGATATCGCCGTGGTATCTATTGGTTATGCTGATGGCTACTTAAGAAAATTCAGTCAGGGCAAAGCTTACATGCTCGTGAATGGACAAAAAGCACCAACTATTGGCAATGTGTGTATGGACATGACCATGCTCGATGTGACCGGACTTCAGGTAAGTGAAGGCGATGAAGTAGTAGTTTTCGGTGTAGATCCGAATATCGAGCAGCTTGCAGAATGGGGAGAAACTATACCTTATGAAATCCTGCCCAATGTAAGTCAGCGAGTGAAAAGGGTTTTTGTAAGCGAATAATTAACCAC
>CAYGUA010000004.1:0-190767 GCA_964353015.1 uncultured Marinoscillum sp.
AGTTAATGAATCAGTTTCTTGGAATAGTAATATGATGGGAAGCTAAAGGTTAGAACCAATTATTCAATGCAAAAATTCTGCTCAATCTTTTTACTCACCTTTGGATCTTGGAACTATCTCTTTTGTCAGGACTTGCCAAAAGTTGATAAAATAGTATTGGGATATGAAGAACTAAATCATCGTACCCCTGAAAAACTTGCTGAACAAATTAACCAAGACTTTTTTACTGATTTAGAGAAAGCAAGGGCAATTTATACCTGGATTGCTTTAAATGTAGAGTATGATATCGAAGCATACATAAAAGGAACGAATAGATTTTCATACACCTATAAAAATAATGAAGACAGATTGATTAAGGAGGAACAGCGAAAGAAGAAAGTGGCCGAATACACCTACAAAAAAAGAAAAGGCGTTTGTGATGGTTATGCTAACCTTTTTCAAAATTTGAGTGAATTAACCGGTATCGAGAGTGAGATTATTCACGGATACAGCAAAACAAGGATTGGAGATATTGGAAGAAAACCAAGTCGAACGGATCATGCTTGGAACTCAGTTAAAGTTGATGACAAATGGATTTTGATTGACGCAACTTGGGGAGCTGGTTCTGTAAGTGGCAATTACTTCACAAAGGAATTTGATCCGGTCTATTTCGACACAAGGCCAGAAAGATTTAATCTCAACCACTATCCTTCAGATTCAAAATGGGTTCTTTCAAAAATTTCAAAAAACGACTTTATTGAAGCCCCACTGTACTATTCATCTTACATGAATTCCAACTTTGAAATTAAGAGTCCAAACAGTGGTTTTATTGACATTAAAGAAGATAAAGACATAATTATTAAAATTGAATCCGAATCAAAACCCACCAGCATTATGTATCATTACAGTCGAGATCAATATTCATCATTTATCAACTTCGAGAAAAATGGGAAATATTGGGAAGGAATTATACCGCCTCCCAAAGGCAAATCGTCAACCCTTACTCTCTTTTATCGAAACAAAGGACTTGTTGCTTATCAACTAAAATATAAAAGGAGCTAACAAACCTTTAAATACACATCATTGAATTATTTCAGGATCAGGACATAGCTTGATATTCTAAATCATGTATAACCAGAAAGGATACTGATAGAGGTACATATTCATTTTAGTTGCCCGTTATTCCTTCAAGCCAATCAAAATCAACTTCCTTCGTCTCAAACAAACCAAGTCCTAGATTCGTGTCCTCACGAAACAATCCGAAAAAAGTTCGAGAGGACTCGAACATGGGCGAAGAGGAAAAATTCTCAATTAAACCTTATGGCCTTTTGCGCATCTAAGACCAAAACATTTATAAATTCCATACATGATCAAGGCACCTAACCCCGCTCTGAAAGCGCTTACCCTAACAATCCTTTTCTGCACTTTTCTTTTGATTATTGGCTGCAACGAACCAGCAGACAAAGATCTCACCGTCGTTGAAACCGTAGATTTGACAAGTTTGCCGTTTGGCGGTTCTAATATTTTGCGAAGAGACCAAGGCGTTCGGCAGCCAGATTTTGAGTCGCTCTGGCTATGTGGTGTACCTGCTGATGGTGCGGGCAACTCAGATGCAAGCGACTGGACAAACGAAGATGGTACCTGGGACTACACCCGGAAGCCCATTGTAGAAGGGAGCCTCACCTGGATGAGTGAGTTTGAGATTTTGCTTGAAGGAAATGGTGATCGTTTAATCACCGGCAATTCTTTACCTGATCATCCCACTGGCGTTTTCCCCATTGATCCTAACAGTGTTGCTTACCAATATGACCGAAATACCAACGAAATAAAGGCAAGAAATATATTGTTTCAATTCCCGGCCATGCCAGAGGTGGAAGATGATCCTGCTTGTGTGACATATGGTCCCGCCGGGATTTCTTTGACTGGAAGCGTAATCTATCATGGAGCATCTACGCTTGGAAATGATGCTGCTGCGCATGAGATTTTAGATAGTTATGGTGGGCATTCTGATGGCACAAATACCTACCATTATCATTATCCGGCAAAGAATCTTCAGGATCACATTCACCCACATGAGGAAGGTCATTCAGTTCTTATGGGCTATGTGATAGATGGCTTTGGAATATACGGTCCATATGGTGAAAATGGGGAATTGCTTTGGTCTAAAGATTTGGATGAATGCCACGGTCATACACATCCTGTACTTTGGGACGGTGAAATGGTCGACATCTATCATTATCATTGGACGTATGATTTTCCATACAATATTGGCTGTTTCAAAGGAACGCCTCATCCTTTGAATGGCTAGAATTATGAAACTTCATCATATGAAATCAGTCAAATCAATAATTCTGACCTTAGTCCTAACTGCTGTTTGTATCCTTCAATCCTGCAATGATGATGAGATAAGTTTGCCGGAGGACAATGCCTCTCCAAATATCATTTTCATTGTTGCTGATGATTTAGGTTGGGATGCATTTGGCAACTACCCCGGGGTTTCCAGTACAAAGGCCAAAACACCTACGCTTGATTCATTGGCTCAAAATGGCATCACTTTTACCAATTTCTGGTCTAACCCAATTTGTGCGCCAACGAGAGCAGCCATGCTTACAGGAAAATATGGATTCCGAACTGGTTTAGGAGGCGTCCAAAATCCGCAAATCGCAACCCTTTCAAATTCGGAGCTCTTGATTCAAAAATATGTTAAAGACAATACAGCGGAAAAATACACCACTGCCGTCATCGGCAAATGGCATGTAAGTGGTAATACTGATTTAGATGCGCCTGAGAATTTTGGTATTGATTATTATTCGGGCATTTTTCGTGGGGCGGTGCAAGACTATTTTGATTGGACACAAACCAGCTCGGGCGAGGAGGAGCAAATCACAACTTACACGACCACACATTTTGTGAATCAATCGATCAAATGGATTGACGAGCAATCAAAGCCATTTTTTTTGTGGCTTGCATTTAATGCTCCACACACACCCTTTCATCGTCCTCCATTGGAACTAATTTCTGATCAGTCTCTTGCCGACAATCAGGCGACTATTAACAGCAACCCGCTTCCTTATTATCTGGCATCCATTGAAGCGATGGATAAAGAAATTGGCCGTTTAATCAATTCCCTGACTCAGGAGCAAATGGAGCATACGGTATTTGTGTTCTTAGGTGATAATGGAACTCCGGCACAAGTGTCACAGTCTCCTTATGTCGAAAATGGTGCTAAAAACACCTTGTATCAAGGAGGTGTAAACGTCCCGCTGATCGTTTGTGGAAAAAATGTAACGAGGAAAAACACTTTTGAAACAGCGCTAGTTCAAGCCCCGGACATGTTTGCCACCATTGCTGATTTGGCTAGCGCAAGAACGTCCATATATCAGGATGGCATCAGTCTCAAGCCGCTCTTCTCAGATGCCAATGCAAGTGAAAGAAGCATCATTTACGCAGAGCAATTCGGAAATAGTTTGAGTGCCAATGATGGTTATACCATCCGCAATGAAACTTATAAGTTCATTCATCTAGACAAGGGTACTGAGTATTTGTACCAAATTGCGATTGACCCTTTTGAAACAAATAATTTATTGAAAGCCGACTTAACCAGTGAAGCCGAACAAAACCTTGAGCAACTAAGACTTGCTAAGGAACAGCTGTAAAGGAAAAGTGGATCTGACGTATTTCAAGAGATGGGAAATTGAGGTTTTGGGAACAGAATTCCCTTCTTTACTTCAATACTTTTAACTCATTCATCGGTGTTGAAAGGTTAGGTGTCCGGATATTTTAGATGTCACTCAAGCCAGAGGTTTTGGGAAATGCTTCAATTGGTCTAGTTAGAAGCAGCGTGGTTATATTTCGTTGGCTAAATTGCCAATCTAATCCTTTTCGAATGTATGTTTATCATCAATTTAACCAACCACGATAAGCTTAACAAACAGACTATAATAACTTCAAATTAAGAAAAATTGTCACAAATCACGGAAAATGAATGATGAATCAGCCTATTTTAATTAAGAATTCCACCATTGTAAATGAAGGAGAAATATTTATCTCGGATGTATTATTGTCCAACGGACGTATTGATAAAATCGGAAATATTGACAATGAACCAAATGTTAAATTAATTGACGGAACAGGCAAACATTTATTTCCAGGAATTATTGACGGGCAAGTTCATTTCAGGGATCCTGGCCTCACACACAAAGGAGATTTATATACCGAAAGCAGAGCAGCAATAGCAGGTGGGGTAACTTCCTTTATTGATATGCCAAATACAATCCCGAATATTTTGACGATTGAAAGTCTGAATGAAAAATTCGAAATAGCAGCAAAAAAGTCTTTGGCCAACTACTCGTTCTTTCTTGGTGTAAATGGGGACAATATTGATGAGGTAGTCAAAATGGATACGAGTCAATTTATTGGAGTTTCTGATGACGGCTTATATTTTACAAAAAAGGGAAATCTATTGGCTGATAGTCCGGAAAAAATGGAGAAACTGTTTGCTAACTGTAAATCTATAATCGCAATTCATTCAGAGAAAGAAGAAATTGTAGAAGCAAACGAACAGGCATTTCGTGAAAAATACGGTGAGAATATTCCGGCGAAGTTTCATCCGAAAATTAGAAGTACTCAAGGTTGTTACGAAGCAACTAAACGAGCCATTAGTTTAGCCAGAAAACATGATGCTCGGTTACATATTTTGCACTTAACAACTGAATCAGAAACACATCTGTTTCAGAATGACATTCCTTTACACGAGAAAAGAATAACTACTGAAGTTTCGGTACACCATTTATGGTTTTCGGATAAAGACTATGAAAGACTAGGAATGCTCATTAAATGGAATCCAGCCATAAAAACCGAACAGGATAAGCGAGGGTTGTTAGAAGCGCTACTTGATGATAGAATAGATATCGTCACTACGGATCATGCTCCTCATACCCTAGAAGAAAAACAACAACCCTATTTCCAGTCAATGTCAGGAGCGCCAATGGTGCAGCATACGCTCAATTGCATGTTAGAATTTTATAAACAAGGTTTTATTTCACTCGAAAAAATAGTAGAGAAGATGTGTCACAACCCCGCTATTCTCTATGGTATGACAAATCGAGGATTTATCCGAGAAGGTTATTTTGCTGACTTAACTTTGGTGGATTTGAACAGCCAATGGACAGTTTCTAAAAACAATCTATTGTACAAATGTGGTTGGTCCCCATTAGAGGGCACTACATTTCAGACATCAATCAATCAGACGTTTGTAAATGGAAATCTAGTGTACGACAATGGGGATTTTTTTGAACAGGTAAAAGGAAGAGAAATTGAATTCGCGATGTGATAGACAAAGAAGAATTAGACCTTCGCAATGTTAGCGTTAGTATTTTCAGGCCTTCGTATTGATTTGACTTTGCTAAAAGTCATTTTTCCATATTCGAAATGATCATTCAATTCCGCACAGGTCAGATAAATTACATGGCTTTGCTTAGCGATCCTCATTTGCGAAGAAATTATTAATTTAACCCTTTTCAGAGTGAGGTTCGAGTCTCGGTAAATAACAATAGACTTTGAGCATTGGAAGTGACTTTCGCAATGGATGTATTATGAACTTTTTTAAGAAGACAGTTTTCCCAATTTTGTTGGCTACCATCTGGATAAGTATATCTGAGTTTATAAGAAATGAATTTTTAGTGAAAGAATACTGGATAAGCCACTATAAAAAGCTGGGGCTTGTGTTTCCATCAGAACCAATCAATGGCGCGATTTGGGGCGTTTGGTCATTACTTTTTGCGTTTGTGATCTTTATTATTTCAAGAAAATTTTCCTTGGTGAAGACAACTTTTCTTTCCTGGTTTGTAGGATTTGTCTTGATGTGGGTGGTAGTTGGAAATATGGGTGTTTTACCAATCAGTATTTTATATATCGCCGTACCATTAAGTTTGTTGGAAGCTTTTTTGGCAACATTTATAATCTGTAAATTTTCCGTAAATAAGGAATAATTCTTTCATTCTAAATGGCTGAAAATATCCAAACAGAATTTAAAACCGTTTTAGTTAATTATATTGATGAAGCGAAAGGTTGTATCTGATAGCTTTAGATAGAACCGTGAATAGGAGGCTAAGTATCTTGTGAATCACAAGAGTCTCTAATTTTCACCTAGCCAAAACTCCATTTTTCACAAACTGCAAAGATTCATAGATTTCTTTCACTTTGCTCGCTGTTGATTGCCATCTGAAAGTTTCAGCACGCTGTAGTCCTTTTCTTTCCAACATCAATTTGTAGTTGTTCTCTTCCAGCAGATACACCATTGCAGCAGCGATATCCATCGGTCGTGTAGGATCAGTGAGATGTGCTGCGCCACCTGATACTTCTGGCATGGAGGACGTATTGGATGTGATCACAGCAGTGCCGCAGGCCATTGCCTCGATGATCGGAATACCGAAACTCTCACGCAAAGAAGGATATACAAATAAATCTGCTGAAGCGTAGATAGCCGGAAGATCTGCATGAGACACATATCCTGTCAGGTGTATTTTAGTCATCAATTTTGACATTTGTAATTCTCTCAATACATCCTCAACCTCTTGTTTACTGCTTTCCGCGATGACGAGCGATAGTGGTTCATTTACACCTTCGCAATAATGTCCATATGCTTCCAACATACCTTTCATGTTTTTCTTAGGTGCAGTATTTCCCAGGAAGAAAATGTAGTTGTCGGGCAGTCCCAATCTCAATTTTGTAATCGATTTGTCAATGTCATTGAGTGGCTTGAATTTGGAAGCCACGCCATTGTAAACTGTGCTTACCTTCGATGATTCTCCCAAAACCTGGGAGATTCCATTTTTCTCAAAATCTGAAACCGTCATCACTTTTTTGGCATGCCTAAATACTGCCGGCACAATCCATTTTCTATAATAATGACCCAGTCGCTGGTAAAGGGACCCTCCACTAAAAGATTTGTTGAGATAAATGATATCATGAAGAGTAAGCACAGTTGGTACTGAACAAAATGCTGGTGCGGTATTGCTGGTGCAATGCAGGACGTCTAGTCGTAATTTTTTAGCTGCGTTTGGAAGGCTTACCTGTTCCCAATCGGCGTAAGTGATTCCACTTAGTTCTACGATTTTGAAATTCGGGGTTTCTTCCAGACATTGATCTTCATCTGGTTTCACAAAAATGAAATATTCGTTTTCGAGATCCGACTTTTGTAATTCACGAATCAGCTCCAAAGCATAGATGTCCATGCCATGTTTCTTTTTTCTAAAAATGCGCTGAGCTTCTATTCCTATTCTCACGGCTGTAATGCTTGATGTGGTGTATGTAAAAAATTAGTTTTTGCTTTTTTATATCCTTTGAAAGCCACAAGCATCAAAAAGAATGTTTTTGGCAATAGGAGACAGGCTTTCAATGTTTGCAAATTGAGAAAGGCTTTTGGTGTTGCGAATAAAAGCGTCAAGGTATATCCGATGAGCAATAAGATTGACCAGGTGAATATTGCGCCCTGGATAAATAAGCTGCCAGCTGTAAGCAATACAAGGATACCCAACAATATCAACCTTGGTGGCAATAGAAACTGCAAAGATTTATCGAAATAATTGACATTCCCTTTTGTGATCAGGTGCTTACAAGCATCGCCAAAAGATTGAATACCAAATCTGATTTGAGCAGCGATCCATCTTGTTCTCTGGTTTGTGAAAACCTCTTCCCGGCTTACCTTTTCATCATACACGATTGCGTTTTCAGCGTATTTTATATTGATGTTTTCTTTCAGGAATGAAAGCTCAAGTTCCTTATCAAAACCGCCTATGGCTTTGATTTCAGCCATTTTTTCTTTGAATAACTCAAAGTCGAAAGCCATGCCCGAACCGATCAAAGCAGAAGCCAAGCCAAGATTTTGGTGACCTTTTCTGAAAATGTTGTTGTTGATTTCTTCGCTGATGGCGTCTAGTACAGCCATGCCATTCTCCTGATTTTTTGCTACTCTGTGACCTTGGATTACACTATTGCCATGATTGTATTCCTTGTTGATTTTATAAAGGAAATCAGGCTCCATCACATTGTCAGAATCAAGAACTACTGTGATTTGATATTTTTTATCAATCGCTTCATAAGCTTTGTTTATCGCCTTGGCCTTTGTGCTTTTCTCGAATTCAACTTCAATCACATAGATCGGAAGTGTTTTTAATTTGGCGATCGTTTCTGGTTTCAAAGAATCAGCGATTACATAAACATCGTAGTTGCGGCGATTGTAGGTTTGATTCAAAGCATCTTTTGCAGTTTGAAAAATGATGCCATCTTCCTTGTAAGCAGGGATAAATACGGCGATATCATTGGTGGTCACAGCCGAAAAAGGAATCAAATCCTTTTTGGTGTAAGTAGATGCCAGACTATATATGCCGTAGTAAACCACGGAAATAGTTAGATATATGAGTATTGGATAGAATAGATATTCCATGATCTTATTTGGTTTGCAGCCATTTGCTTAAATCTCTTTTTAGCAAATCCTGAAGTTTTAAAATTTCACTTTGATATACTTGCTCGATGATAGCTTTTCTTAGCTCAGGTTGTAAGGGTTCCTTTTTTAGATTGGCTTTCCTCATTTTATTCACCCATCTGCGTAAATCTTGATTCTCAAGAATTTTGCTGGTGATTCTTGGGCTGATCACTTTGATTGCCTCTTTGATTATACTTTTTTGACCTATTAATTTGTCGTAGAAATTATTTTGAATTTTACCGGACACGTTATATTCAGCGTCTAGATCCGGAGTAAAGTATGGATCAACCCCGATGAATTCATAGATGTCGCTGATTACTTTAATTGGATTTTTTCTCAGGTCATCATATAAATAAACTCTGATTTGACTTTCGTCGAATAGCTCGAAGTATATGCTCAGATTCTGATGATAAAATCCTTCGCTGACCAGGTCATTGCGTTTCCACCAGATAGTAGATTTGTCTAGTGCATCCGCAAAGTTTTTGGTAGGCTCACGATGCTCTCTTACCAAATGCATATATCTGGAATAGAGTCTATCTACAGGATCTCGTAGTATAGCGATGATTTTTGTCTCTGGAAGTCTATCCTTAATTTTTTGTGCTGCTAAAGGTGAGTATAAGTACATAGGTGAGACTTCACCAATGGCTTTTTCGTCTGTGACATCAGCGAATAGTTCTTTATATTTTTCCCATGTAGTAATTGAGTCTGGAAAATGATACATCTGATCTGGATCGTTCGATGAGTTTATCATTTCAGTTCCTTCAAGAGCAAAAAAGTTGGTTTCTTTTATTTTACTCACATAAACTTCAGGATGCTCTGATAAATGTTCGTATAAGGCTGTGGTGCCTGATTTTCCAGCTCCTATTATGATAAAATTTGGTAGACTTTCCATTTCCTTTTTTTTATCAAATGTAGATGACCCAACCTCTCGACTGGGTCATAATTCGTTGATTGGTATTGGAATGTCGATTTTTGGTAAGACCTCTTTTTCTAAAGGGAAACCTGATTTATTGATCAGGATTGGGCGGAAAGGGAGCGATTGGTTTTCTGTCTTTTATATAAATAAGGATGAGAAAACACACCAAATAAAATGCCTGCGGTGGAAGTAATAATGGTTACCGCAGCTACCGACCACAAGGTGCCGATATAATAAATGGCTGCAATGTCGCCAATGATATTCACCAATGCCATGATCCAAACTTTAATCGCATTTATTTTAGGAAGGTTTACGGCATCCAATGAAATGCCGATAAACTTATCGAGAGGCAACATGATTAATGGAATAAGAAATATTTGGAGCAATAGGTAGCTGTCTTCGAACCCTGCTCCACCTAATATTTTCACAAAAAATCCAGGAAAAATAAGCATGATCAACGCTGCTGGTAAAATGGCAGCTGATAAGAATTTCAAATTGTTAAAAAGCAATTTGAGGAAATCTTCTACCAAGCCATCTGAATGCATTTTGGCTAATTTTCTAAATGCTGTCATCACAAATCCACGCAGTGGAATCTCAATCAAATCGAGCACTTTAAGCGGAATGGCATAAATGGCTACAGCTTCTGTACCTAGAAACCAACCAATAAGCAGACTATCGGCACTTTTAAGCAAGTTGCTGCCTGTAAGCGTGGCGATGCTGTGTTTACCAAATTTCAGTAGCTCGTTTATTCCTTCTCTGGTTGCTTTTCGCAGTTCTATTTTTCGTAAAGTTGTGAAAAACGAATATCCAGAAACGAGCAATTGGGAGATGATGTATCCGATAAAATATTCATCCAACGAAAACTGGAAGATTAATCCACTCGCCACCATGCCCAGAAAGAAAATGTTGGTCCAAAGGCGAACGCTGTTCATCCTTTTAAATAAACCAAAGGCATGGGATTGCCAGGTGTCGAGATTGTTGGACGCGCTGACAAGTGTGTAAATGGGGAAGTAAACGAAAAAAGATTTTAAAGCGATATCACCAACGAAAATGTTTGCAATGCCTACTACAACTGCTAGGCCGAGACTCGCGAATATAGTGATCGCCGTTGCAGAGGCCATGATGGCTTTTTGCTTGGTTGGATCTGACTCTATGGAAATGGCTCGGACAAGGGCTTGCCTGATCAGTCCTGTTTTCATAAGATCTAATAGTCCAGCTGCAGAGATAAAAAGTGCCCACTCTCCAAAATCTGATTTATCTAATGTTCTTGCAAGCAGCATAAATGTGACCACTCCAAAAGCAGAAGCAGACAGGTTGCCAATGAGCACAACAGAATTGTCTTTTCGAAGAAATGATTTCAATTTTTCAAGCATGGCTCAGTAGATAAAGTTGATCTATTATTTTCTCAACTTCTGCAGCGCGTGATGACCAATCGTTGTTTCTGGCTATGTCCATTCTTTCAAGTGATTTTTCCCAATCATCATTGAGGATTTCATCGACGATTGCATCAGTGAATGCCTGATCAGAGGGAGCAATGGAAACGTGATTTTCAAAATCACTTAGATCTGCAAAATCTGTAGTCACAACAGGAATACCGGCCCCCAGATACTCATTGATTTTTAAAGGATATACGTTTTTGGTAAACTCATTTTTCGAAAACGGAATCAATCCTAAATCAAATTTGGCCATGGCTTGTGGAATGTCAGCAGGCTGAAGTGCTCCTGAAAAAGAGACGTTCTTATATTTGATCAAGCGCTGATAACCAACCTGATCTGTGATTCGGCCAACGAATGAAAATTGATAGGTATGGTGCTGAGTAATTATTTTCTCTAATAAATCATAATCCAATCGGAAATCAACAGAGCCAACATAGCCGATCGTTTTTACTGGTTTTTGAAATCTCAATGGATCGGCTGCTTTGTTGAAAAGGGCGAAATCTACCCCATTTCTAACAAGAAGCGTATTCGGATTTTTCTTCTTTTTTTCAGCATAGAGATTGCTGGAAGTGGTGATGACCGCATCAGCTTTTTGGATAAAAAGATCTTCCATTTCTCCTCCGTGTTTGCCACACCATTGAGCTGCCCGGATCTCATCGTAGCAATAGTATATGATTTTGGATTCATTGAGTTTACCCACCAAAGGCAGCCCAACGAGTGGATTGAAAGCATTAATCACCAAAGGATTGGACATACCAATCTTGTTCATGGCTTTTTTAATTGAAAGCTCAATCGGCTTGGATTGTATTTCCAAAACAGTTTTAAAAGTATCAATGTCGTTGATCCAATTGACAGGCAGTACCGGAGGCAAAGTCAGGTGATAGAGATTTTTATCAAGTTTGCGCAATCTGTCGTGGATTCCAATCATGCGTTTGGCAGGAGCGGTGGACTTACCAATCATCGAAAAGGCCAGGTCTTTATAGGTAAATGGATAATCTACAAAGAGCACACGGTGATTTTTAGAAAGCTGCTTCATCATGTGAACGATCGTCTTCATGTAGTCGCCTTCCCAGGTGGTCATGGTGATGCATACTATATCAGTTTGTTTCATGATTTTAAGTTTTTGATGCCTGAAGTTGAGAGCTGCAGTTTTGTTATTCTTCTAAACCAATTAGCTAATCCTGATCTTTTTGTTGGAACCTCAGCTATGAGCTGATCCAAATGATAAGTTTTAATTCCATTTAAAATCAAGAGTGGGTTGGAAGTCGAAAACTTTTGAAAATCCTTTAACATCATTTTGTTTGGTACACTCCAGGATCTGTCCGCCCGAACGAGCCATAAGGATAAATCAGCTTGTCGGATAATATTATGAGGGATTTTCCCGTCAACCCACGCAGGCATTTCAAATAAAATGATACTGTAACTTGATAGGTCATGACCTGTTAATTCACTTACATTTTTAACAGAAGGAAATTGTGAATTTATCGTATAAGTAAACTTGTGTGTTTCGCTCTTTGCGGATTCGACGAATGGAGTAATGAAACATACGTTCTCACCATCTTCTTTTAATTCATGAAAAACATGATTGAGAGCGAATGTTTTGCCTTCCGATGGTGTAGTACTGATTCCCAGAATCAAAGTTTGATCTGAGTTTTTTCTATGATCTCTTTCCAGCATTATTTTACCCGAGAGGTTACCCAGCGCCTTTTCAAATGCTCCTTCGTGTTTTTTAAATAATCGCTCATTCACGACAGGCAAAGCTCCTGTGATTTCCAGTCCTGTGATTTCTCTGGCTCTTTCAGGATGTTTCAAAGTGACGTCAAGTATTTCAATTGCGATCAAAAAGCTTATGGTACTGATATGGCCGAAGATAAAGGCGGCAATGATGATAAGTTTTCTTTTTGATGAAAGTGGTTCGCTTGGAATTTGAGGTTGATCTATGACTTCCAAATTACTGGCCATCTCAATATTTTGTTGTCTTAATCTGGCCATATTCATGCCGTGTAATACCTCGAGATATTCCCTTTCGAAAACGTCAATTTCCCTCTCTAATCTGGAAATAGTAGAACCCATAGGAGAGAAGTGATCGTATTCCGCATCTATCTCATCAAGGTGTTGTGCATAAAGTTCCACATTTACAGTTTCCCTGTTGAGCTGAATTAGGGTTTCAAGCCAATCGTTGAGAAGTTGCTTGCTTGGGATCCCTTCTTTCGAATTTGAGAATCCAAACAATTTCTCAACATCACTTGAAATTGTAGCTTTTAATTCTTGCTGTTCTTTTTCCAGAGAAGATATACTTTCTGTGGTATCCTGATTGGCTTTGGCATATGCGATGATGGAAGTGACTTCAGCCAATCTATTACGATTGTCAATGATATCGGCATTTTTTGTCATGATGCTTTCGCGAATGGATAGCTTCTCTTCAATTTGCTTTAATGCTGATTCTGTGGCTTTAAGGCCCATTTTCTTCATGGCATAATCTTCCATTGCATTTTGTTTTTTGAAAGCAATGGCTTTGGTCTGCTCTACATAGTTAATGATGCGGCTTTTTACACGAAAATTGGTGAGTCTATTTTCAGCATCGACTAGCTTTCCTTTTACCTTTTTCATTTCTTCTTCGAAATAGGCAACCACATCACCAGTTTCTGATTCTTTCATTGCTTTATAACGATCAGAAAATACTTCAACTACGATTTCTAAGGTGAGTTTTGAAATAGCAGGATCATCGGAAATGTAAGCCAACTCCACCATATCACTCGATTTGCTGCGCTTGGCTGATAATTCTTTTAAGCTTTTGATAGAATAGTGTCCAGTGCTATTGTGGATTAGATTATTCAAATAAGGATTGTGCGCATAAAAGACTGCTTTTAGGTTTCGATATGTTTGATCGATTGTGCTATCCATTACTTTTTGCTTCAACTCAACCGGAAATGAATTGTTGAATTGTTCGAAATCTTCTTTGCATATTATTGTTGGATCTGAAGTAGTTTGATGTAGATGAGTGGCCAGGAGTTTGAGAGCCACTTCTTCCATTGTAACCCTTGATTTAATAATACTCATAAGGTTATCAAAGGCATTGTTAATAGCATGGTAATCAACTCGAGAATCCTCACCAGATTCAATATTAAATCCTGATGCAATACCTGTGTAGATCACAGCCTCACTCACATATTGCTTTGGTTCATTTCTGGTGAAGAAATAGGCAGAAAATGCCAGTGCAAGAGAGAAAAGCAGGATGGTTGCTGTGTTTCGATAAAGAAGACGGGCAAAATCAAATAAGCTCATAGCCGTATTATTTTAATCCCAACAAAATTTCAATTTCTGCTTTCATCTTCAGACATCTGATTTGCTCAGACATGAGACTTTCTTCAGCCAAATATACCTGATGCTGAATAACAAGCAACTCGTCAAAACCACGATTACCATTTCGGAAATCTACCTCAAAAACATTCAAATGCTGTTTACGCGAATCAAGGGTATGCTGCCTGATCACAAGTGCCTCTAAGCAAGATAGATATTCGTAATACAGGTTAATGACTTTGGACTTTAAAACTTGCATTTGATCTTGTTGTAAATAATAAATTCTAGCTTTTTTATCCTCTGCCTGACGCATTGAGCTCTTTCGGTTAACCAGTTTTTCAGGATCAATACTTAAATTAAGTCCAAGGTTTGGCAAAACACCGTAGGTAGTAACAGATTGATTATCTGCACTCAAGCTTGTGTTCGCAGAGAAGATATTGACTCCAAATCTGAATGAGGACACCCAGTTGCGCTTCTTCTGTAAGTATTCCTCATCAAAGACGGCCATTTCCTGATTTAAAGCCTGAATTACGGGTGCATTTCTGTAAGCTTTTTGAACAAGCGAATCCAGTATAGCAGGGTCATCCAAAATCCTGGTGACTTTCATTATTTCTGATTGGTACTTCGCTTCACTTTTTATTATTCCTGTGGTCTCACTCTGGCCAAAGGCTGTAATGCTGTATAACAGCATTACGATTAGAACTAAATTTTTCATTTCCATTTTTTTTGTTTCCGATGTAAAAATGGTGACTGCTATAGTCTGATTTTTAAATACTAGATGATTGGTAGTGATCTGTCGATTTTTGGAATGGAGCGTAGAAACATCGTTTTCCACTTACCGATAGTAGGGTTCCAAATATCGAATATTGGAAGAACGAAATAGTTTTATGTCTCAATTTCGAGGTATGGAAACGAGCAAGACAATCAAGTATTTCCCAGGCTTAAATGCATTGAGATTTATAGCTGCTACTTTGGTGATTTTTCATCATACAGAGCAGTACAAACATTGGGCAGGAATGGGCAGCATGTGGGGACATACCGCGATAGATAGCCTTGGACATAAATCTGTCTCTTTCTTTTTTGTGTTAAGTGGGTTTCTGATAACCTATTTGTTATTATCAGAGCATAATAGAACTGGCCGCATTCATGTGGCTAAATTTTATATGCGCAGAATATTGAGAATATGGCCCTTGTATTTTCTGATTGTGGCCCTTGCGCTTTTAGTAATGCCTTTATTAGTTGGCAAAACATTCGAACAGGCACCATTTGGTTTACCTGTTATACTTTCTCTTTTATTGTTTTTTCCGAATCTGCTCAGGATATTTCGCCCAACAATAGTGGGCGCGAATCAGCTTTGGTCAGTCGGAATTGAAGAACAATTTTACTTAATATGGCCTTTATTAGTTCGTGCTTTCGTACATCGGATCATACCTTTTCTTATCTCATTTCTTGCATTAAAACTATTCGTACATGCTATTTTGATTTTTTCGGTTGATCAGATGATTGGTAGTTCATGGCAGCTCCGACTCATGCAAATTGAAAGGCTTTATGCATTATTCCCAGTGGAACAGATGGCTGTAGGTGGTTTAGGCGCATCCCTGATATTTAATAATAAACAGAGCATACTTAAATTTATTTATTCCCCAATTTTAATCTTATTCAGTACAGCTGGTATCGTCATTTTGGCCCTTTATGGAATTCATGCGTTTTTCTTGACCTATATAGAAGCTGTATTTTTCACAGTGATCATAATGGGGATTTGCAAATACCCATTGCTTCATAATCCATTAGAATGGAAACCCTTTAAGCATCTTGGCAATATCAGTTATGGTATTTATATGTGGCATACTATAGCCATAGCTTTAGTGTTGACTGCACTGAAATCACTAGGTTGGTCGGATCATATTTATTTTGGTTTGATTCTAAATGCATCATCAGTTATCCTCACTTTAATTATTTCACATTTCTCTTATACATACTTTGAGAAACCTTTTCTTAAATTGAAGTCTCAATTCGAATTTAAGAATGTTAAGGCAGGGTAAAGTATGATTCTTTAATGAAAATCCTTACGCGAAATAATATCAAGTATGTGCTGATTTTGATATTGGCAACAGGACTCGGCTATTATTTTGCATTGGGAGGAGTGAAGCTTGGAATTGTTTTTCTTTTGATTCCTCCGATAATTCTATTTTTAATCTATTCTTTTGAGAAGCCGGAATTATTGATGCATCTGGTGATCTTTCTGGCATTTTCGATAGCCGGATTGAGTCGCTATATTCCAAGTATTCCTTTTGGGTTGTCTATAGATGCATTGCTGGTACTGATCATTGTAATTCTGATTTTTAATAAATCAGTCAATTTCCAAAAGGAGGCGCTGACGAACGCATTATCACTCGCATTGCTATTTTGGTTGATGTTCACTTTCGTAGAGTTGTTTAATCCCCTGGCGCGAAGTAAGGCAGCATGGTTTTATGCAAATCGCGGATTTTCATTTTACCCATTGTTATTTGTCGTACTTGCCATATATGTCTACAAAAAACCTTCACACCTCAATGCATTTTTGATTCTCTGGGCAATTTTTTCAGCTATTGGTACAATCTGGGGTATTAAACAATTGTTTCTTGGCGTAAGTGTCGTTGAGAAGCAATGGTTAAATGCTGGTGCTGCGAGTACGCATATACTGTTTGGTAAATTACGTGTTTTCTCCTATTACAGCGATGCGGCACAGTTTGGCGCAAGCCAGGCACACACCTCATTGGTATTCGGAATCATTGGGCTTTTTTCAGGTAAGCTGAAATATAGAATGTTGTTTTTTTTTATGGCCTTGCTATCCCTTTATGGGATGCTTATTTCTGGTACCAGGGGTGCTCTGGCTATATTAGCGATAGGTGGATTTGTGTATTTTGTAATGACTAAAAATTTCAGAATAGTTATCGCAGGTATGGTATTCGCAGCTGGCATGTTTGGGTTTCTCAAATACACCACTATCATGCAATCCAATTATCAGGTGAGCAGGTTGAGATCTTCTCTAAATGCTGATGATCCATCGTTGAAAGTAAGGAAAGATAGAGAAAAAGTATTAGCAGGTTATTTAGCTGATAAACCACTAGGAGGAGGTATTGGTAGCGCCGGGTATTGGGGCAAACGATTCTCGCCTGGAACTTACCTTGCCGAGCTTGGTACTGATGGACATTATACCAGAATTTGGATGGAATGCGGCATAATCGGTTTATATCTTTATTACCTAATGTTATTGGTTATATTTTTCTATTTGGGACGAATGCTCTGGGTGATGCCTATTTCTAAACATAGACACATTCTACTTGCATTCTATAGTGGATTCGCAGGTGTATGCGTGGCTAGTTATACCAATGGTTTACTTACACAGGTGCCTACTGGGCCTTTGGTTTTTATTGGACTTGCTTTTGTCTATATGGGAGCAAAAACGACTAATAAAGAGATTGCAGATGAAGAAGTTATAAAACAAGATCTTAACCATGGGACTGTTTAATAATTTTCGAATCAGATCAATTAAGAGGGGTAAAAGGTTCCAATTGCTGATGCAAATATTTCATGCATAATCCCTTGCGGACACCAGACAACATCATGCATTAGTGAGACGTGATCAGGGCCTTTAGTGTTGGCTAATACAAGATTCAATGATCCTTAATTGCAATGCCTTAATACAGCCAAGCATAGGATTTGAAGTGTTTCTTAATTGTGAGCGTTAAGGCTCAACCAGCCGATGCAACTAATCTGGACAATTTAAGACATTCACTATTCTTATATTGACGTTAAAAGCAATTATTCATTTGCGAGAAACAATTGATCGGAGAGAGGTCTATAACTTTTAATTGGTTTTGTTTAATGGAGTGGACTGATGAAGTCTTTTTCTAATGTCTATGCTAATTGTTGGGTCGTGTTAAGTAATTAATCAGTGGCTTGTTTTGAAGGTTAATTATAGGTCAATTTATTATGTGTTGAAATGGCCAAGTTGATGTTATAATTCTGGATTCCCCTTCATTTGTAATCTTGCCTTTATTGATATTAGACAATGAGTTTATCCTTTAACATATCATAAATCAAGGCTGAGAACAAATCAAAAAAGCCCCATAATGGGGCTTTTTGAATCAAAAAATCAACCAACCTTATCAACTATTTATTTTTATAAATCTTATCCGAGTTTCGGTATCCAGTTTTAGTTCCATACCAATCCATATAACTAAATCCCATACTTTTTGCCCATTGACCAAAGAAATTGTAACTGTCCTCTATTCTTGTTTTTTCTTTTGGATAGTCGAAGCTCACTGGTAAATTCATCCCCCAAGGCAATCCGGTTTGAGATCGGTAGTAAATACCAGTTTTTGGATCTGAAGCATCGTTTCCTGTACCAAAATAACTAGCATCAACCAAATCAGTAGGATCATATCCTGGCATGTGAACTTCCTTGCCTCTCACTTGATTGATTACCAAAAATGGATTGAATGGTGCACTTCCTGTAGCATTTAGGTTTTGAGGAGTTGAGAATGTTACAATAATTTTTATTGTGTCAGGATCCAAGTAAGGCATCCCCTCTACGGTGTTGACAAATCCTTCAGTGTTAAAACCACGACGGGCATTATCACTTGCTATGATTACAGCATTTGTTTGACCAGCTTCAGTACCGTTATCGCGCATTGTGAACAGGCTATTTTCTACTTCAGAACCTGATACTGAAGATATCTTGGAAGGATCTATGCCCAATTCCACACCAAAAGCATTATTGAATCCAGCACCAATTGCTTTTATGATAAACTCAGGTCTTAGCTCTACCATTAAATTTTTAGCATCTGCATATTGATCATATTTATAATCAACTACCAAATCGTTGAAATCATAGTCGCCATATCCAGGCCATTGATCTTCGAAAGTAAATGTTCCATAGCTGTTCTCACCAGGATATGAATATTTGTATGCGTATCTAGGATCATTTGGAAACTCATCGTAGGTATCGTTCACACCATCTTTGTCGGTATCTAGAGGCGTATCAATTGGATTCACATTTGTCAAATCAATGGCTTCCACAGGATTTGATGTTACATAAAAAACGGCATCATTGAAGTCGTCATCACTGCCTTCCATTCTGTTAAGATCTTCAAATCCTAAAAGGAATAGCTTGTTTACTTCATCATAGAGTAGTACTGTGTGTGCTTGTTTGGTGGGATCGGTCTCCGGGTTTAGATATTTGTGACTAAAAACCTGACGCAAACCCATTTCCACCACTTGAGTCGCAGGCCTCCAGCCATTAGCCAGCAATATAAAACCTATTGAAGTTCCGGGTTCAAAACGACCCAATTTGACTTTATCGCCAGATGTCAGACCACCTCCACTATTTTTGAACGAAGTATTGGGGAATGCCATTGTAACTTTAGAAATATCCGCAGTTGTCTGAGGTGGATTACCTGTTGGGTAGGTGTAAAATCCTAAAGCATTTGTGTAACCAGCGCCTTCATGAACGAATGTAACCCAAACATCAGCGATTTCAGTGATGTTAAGAGTTGTTTCCGCATTATCCGATATAAACCTAGGATGGTATGTTGGGACGGGAAGACTTTCAGGTAAAGAAGCATTTATATATGATAATAATTCACTTGAGATTCTATCACGTTTTTCCAGATATTCTGGAACTCCGTTCTTGTCATATTTCCCTAAATATTCAATTTTGAAATTCGAGGCAATACGACCATTGCTATACCCATCTACATAGGTTCCATCAATCACACTCATCCCTGGTGTTAGATCTGCAGACAATTCAGTGTATTGGTGTTCGTAACCTTGCACTAGAATGCCATCAAAAAGGTTCTGACGACTTACCTGAAGTAACTGAGGTAAACCAGTTGATTTTATTTGTATTACAGCAGTTTCCTGAGATATTGGCAAGTTGTAGTTTGAGTTTGCCTGGCCATTCTCATTGGTTATCATTTTCAAAAAGACCTGACCTCCATCCATTGGTGACTTGGTCAAAAATGATACAAGTACCCCATTCATTGGGGATCCATCAGGCGCAAGGAGCGTGATGGATATGTTTTCAGTTGAAATGGTGTTGAACTCGAAATCTGTTGCGAAATCGATTTGATCATCATTTCGGTTGATGTCTCCCACTTTTTCAACACATGAAAAAAGGAGAAAAAATAAGGGAACAAATAAAATTTTTTTCATCGTATTATACGTTTTCTTGTTGCAATGCTGCTAATGGAGTTTTAATTAAAATTTTAAGGTCAAGCCAAAAGTTTTGTGTTCTAGCATATTCGATATCAAGCATTTTTCTTGAATCTTCTGATGTATTTGATTTTCCTCTTTCGGTCACTTGCCAAAGACCTGTGATGCCGGCTGGAGCCATGAATCGTTCCGTCCATTTGTCTTCGGTTAGTTTTTCTGCCTCGTAAAGTGGGAGTGGTCTATTTCCCACAATTGACATGTCGCCAATTAGCACATTAAACAATTGAGGCAATTCGTCGATACTGGTATTTCTAATAAAATGACCAACTCTTGTAATTCTTGGATCATTTTTTACTTTGAAGAAAGATTGAGCCTCGTCCTTAGCTTTTTTGGTGAGGTAGTCGTTTTCATGAATTTCTCCAGAATCACCTACAAGGAATGATTGATTTTGATCAATAACAGGTGCATCTGCTGAGACTTCTTTTTCCGCATATTGATTCTGATTTTTCAAATGATCTACCATTTTGTCAGCATTCACACGCATGGATCTAAACTTGTGAAATTTGAAAATTTTGTATCCGGTACCTACACGTGGTTGCCAGTAAAATGCAGGGCCTTTAGACTCAAGCTTGATGGCGATGATCACTGCGATAAAAAGAGGAGCCAGGATCAGCAACATGGTTCCAGCTACGCAAATGTCAAATATGCGCTTGATAGGTGCTATTTTATGCTCAGAGATTTCAATTTTTTTGATTGAATTCTTTTTATAATTCAGGATGCTGTTTATCCTAGTTAGGATTCCATCTGCCGAATCCGAAGGAGAGATATAATCTATGGAACCATATTCAATTGCTTCTTTTATTCTTTCGGGAGACTGATTATCGCTATATACCATAAATGGCAGTTCATGATCTAATGAATGTAGCCAAGGCGCAAGCTCATTGTAGCTTTGTGCCCCAATACCATTGGTGTTAACCACAATTAATTTTGGGAGATTCATCTTATTTTTAATTCGATACATCAATCCCTCTATTGCATCCATTTGATTGTTATATCTGGAAATTTTGAATTCCGTATCATCAAGACATTTTACATGCTGATGAAAATCAATTAATAAGATCTCTTGCGTTTTCATCCGTTTATCAGTTCAATGATGATATGTGTTGCTTTACTTTAATTCCTAATTCTACAGGATTGAAAGGCTTGCTTATGAAGTCCTTTGCGCCTGCTTCCAAACATTGGATTCTGATCTCACTTTTCTGCTTTCCAGAAAGAAAAAGCACAGGGATATTTTTGTAGAATCCAGATGCTTTTAAGCTTTTCATGGTTTCGCTACCACTTATTCCCTCAAGCTCGTAATCAAGCAATAGAAGATCTGGAATATTTGTTGGTGTCATATAAGCAAGCGCTTCTTCACCTGATGCGAATAACTTCACCTGATAATCCTTTTGGAAATATGACTTGAGGAATTCTCTCATCATTAGGTTGTCATCAACTATGTATAAGGTTTTCATGATCTTTTTTTCTTCGAAGGTATAGGCTGCTTGAACCCACTAGCCTGACTTTTAGATTATTGGTAGGAGGATGTCGATTTTTGGTATGAAAAATTGTGGAGCGCTTAAAATCTGGGTTTTATTCCGATTTCATCTGAAGTGAGTTATTCCACCTTGTGCTCAGTATTGGTGCTGATGATGACTATCTTTCCGCATTCTAAAATGTTGCGATTGTATGACTTTTTCGAAAAATAAGATGTTCTTATTTGGCCTTCTTACCTGTTTCATACAGGTTCAAGCCCAGGATAATGGCGAAGTTTCAAATCAAATAAGGATAAGAATAGAATCACTTCGCGATCCGATCAAAATGTCAATTCAGGATGAATTGGTCTATTGTAAAGAAGCTGTTCCACAGTTTTATAATTCCCGGGTTTTTGAGCCAGTCTGGGATTTGTGGTTGGCCAAGGAACTCATCGCTACCATACAAGATAGCTACAATGAAGGGTTGAATCCTGGCGATTACCATCTCAATACAATCAAAAGAATGGCAGAAAATCAAAATTTGACAAACTATGAATTAGCCGATTTTGATGTTTTGTTAACAGATGCGTTTTTGCTTTTATCTTCTCATTTGATTTCTGGCAAAGTAAATCCACAGCTTATGGATTCGGAATGGAAAGCGATCAAGAGGGAGCAAGATCCAATTATGCTGCTCAATCAATCACTGATCACTCGGGATATTCGGGGAAACCTATTGGGAATAGAGCCAAATTTCAAAGCATACAAAAGGCTCAAAGAACGGCTAATGGCATACCGTAAAATCGCTAATGATGGCGGTTGGGAAACCATTTCTTCAGGTGAAACCATAAAGCTTGATATGCGCGACTCAAGAGTACCATTGGTTAGAAAAAGATTAAGAGTTACTGGTGATCTGGAGCCATATACATTTGACGATGAGGAACTATATGATCAAAATGTTTCGGATGCTATTGGGCGTTTTCAAAAACGTCACGGACTAACAGTTGATGGAAATATAGGCAAAGAGACCTTGGCAGCCTTAAATGTAAGCGTAGATGAGAGGATAGCAACTATAGTTCTCAATATGGAGCGATGCAGATGGCTTCCCCAAAATCTGGGTGAAAAATATATCATGGTAAACTTGCCTGGGTATGAGTTGGAAGTGGTCAATAAAGATGTGGTTGAAATGGAAATGATTGTTGTTTGTGGCAAACCATTTCGCCAAACTCCGGTGTTTTCTGCCAAGATGACCTATTTGGTTTTTAATCCATATTGGACTGTGCCGCCAACTATTTTAGCTCAGGATATGATTCCTGCTCAGGCAAAAAACGCAAAATATCTCACTAATCTGAATATCAAAGTATTGGCTTCTGATGGTACCGAAGTAGATCCCAATACCATAGATTGGCAAAATGCAGATGCCAGAAAATTCCCTTATACCCTACGACAAGATCCGGGACCCAACAATGCTTTGGGTGTAGTAAAGTTCATTTTCCCAAATTCATACAATGTCTACATGCACGATACCAATCACAGGGAATTGTTTGTGAAAACAGATCGGGCGTTGAGTTCTGGATGTATCAGATTATCACGACCGATGGATCTCGCTGCTAATCTCCTTGCAATCGATCCGCAATGGACCCAAACCAGAATTAATGAGGTAATAAAATCTCAGCAAAATTATTCGGTCATTCTCAAACAGCCTGTGCAAGTTCATATGCAGTACTGGACAGCATTTGTGGACGAAAATGGTGTCCTGAATTTCAGAAAGGATATTTATTCAAGAGATGAAAACTTACTCAAAAATCTGATGGAGTCTGCACCGCAGAGCTAATGATCAGGCCCTTTTTCAGGAGATATTCTTCAGCTTTTGAAACATCATTGAGCAAAGTCTTACCCTCATATTCCTTATCTGGATAATAGATAAAAAGCACAGATTTATTTGCCAGCAACTTCACAATATCGCTGTGTTTATTCATGGCAATAGCCGGGCAACCGAAACTCCTGCCTAATCTCCCATAAGTGGATATGAAATCTTTGTGAACATAGTTGGCGCCATGCATCACTATGGCACGGTCGCGTGCATTGTCGTTGAAGTCAGGCTCCATTCCATCTAGGCGTAGAGAAAGTCCATGTTTGCCGACATAGTTTTCGCCAGTTACATAAAAGCCAAGACTACTTTGATTTGAGTTTTTTGTATTGGAAAATTTCTTAGCGTATTCTTCTCCAGTATTCTTTCCATGAGCGACCAATCTGTGATAAATTACTTTATTGGCTTGCACATCAATGATCCACATGCGCTTCTTTTTTGAAGACATCCTAAAATCGATCAATGTTAGTTTTTCGTTGGTGATTTTGTTTCCATCCGCTTTCAGGTTCAAATAACCGATCATTCCCCTTTCATATAAATCATAGGCTGGTTTGGATCCTTCCAGCGGTGCAAGATTGGAATAATTAGTTTTTAAATAATCTTCTAAAGCTGAGGTTGGAGCGGGTGTACCTCCCATGAGAAAAAGACCAATTAGAATGGCTGCAACCATTAAAACTAAAGTTTTAATCAGGCTGATTTTGTATCCGAATATAATTTCAAAGGGTCATAGAATAGATCGCGTAACGCAAAGTGAAAAATAAAGGTGCGATTTTCATCACATTTTGAAAAAGATTCTTTTTTAATTCCGTATGCTTAGTTTGTAACATTAAAATTTGCTTCTATGAAATACATTTTACCTATTCTGATTCTGTTATTGGCACTTGATATTAAGGCTCAAAATGAACCATCAGAAGGACAAATTATGGATTTTGAACGCTATGATCCGGTCTCTACATTGGTCGTTCCCGAAAATCCTGTGACCAAGGCCAAGTTTCCATTCATCGATGTACATAGTCATCAATGGAATTTGACTAAGGACAAAATTGATCAGCTCGAAAAAGAAATGGCCGAATTAAATATGGCCATCATGGTCAATCTGAGCGGAAGAGGGTATGATCGTGAAGCTGGTGATATTGGGAGTCAGGAATATCTGTCCTCGATGGCAAAACGAATCAATGGGGAAGCACCGGGTAAAATCGCACTATTCACAAATGTTTCATTTAAGGAAATTGGCGAAGATGGATGGACTGAAGAAGCGGTAAGACAGCTTGAAGAAGATGTGAAAAATGGAGCAGTTGGTTTGAAAATTTATAAAAGTCTTGGAATGGGAATCAATGACATTGACGGCAATCGCGTTCCTATTGATGATCCACGTATTGATCCAGTATGGGCCAAATGTGGGGAATTGGGAATTCCTGTGTTGATTCATGCAGCAGATCCAAAATCATTTTGGGATCCTCAGGATGAAAATAATGAGCGCTGGTTGGAGCTCAAATTGAAACCGGGGAGAAAGAGAAATGCAAATGACCCAGCACCTTGGGAGCAAATCATTGCGGAACAGCATCATGTTTTCGCAAAGCATCCCAAGACAACATTTATCAATGCGCACATGGGTTGGATGGCCAATGACCTTACAGCTTTGGGCAAGCATTTAGATGCCTACCCAAATGTGAATGTCGGCATAGGGGCGGTGATTGCTGAGCTTGGCAGACAGCCACGAGCTGCAAACGCCTTTTTTGAGCAATATCAAGATCGAATTCTTTTTGCTAAAGATGCATACAATCCTGAGGAATATTATACCTATTTCCGTGTGCTTGAAACCAAAGACGAATATTTTCCATACTACAAAAAGTACCATGCTTTTTGGAGAATGTATGGACTTGGCCTTTCGGATGAAATATTGAAAAAGGTTTATTACCAAAATGCCTTAAGGGTCATTCCTGGTTTAGATGATTCACTTATCAGCAGCCAGTGATACACGTTTTGGACTGTCTTGTTTTGAAAGAGTGAGTCGGATAATGCTATTGACATTTGCTTTTAAGTTGTGAGCAACACCACCATCCAATGAGATGAGATCACCCTTTCTCATGATTTTGTGATCTTCACCCACGCCAAAAACGATTTCTCCATCAAATATTTCAACGATGATCGGAAAAGGCGTCTGGTGTTCCTTCATGGATTGACCCTTGCGCATCACAATACGGATTTCCTTAGTATTTTCAGTTTCAAACAATACGGAGATAGCGGGTTTGTCCTCTACGTATTTCAAATCATTAATCAATGACGAAGTTTTCATTGGAAGTGGTTTTATGTACGATATTTAATTTTGATTTAAAAACATAAGCAATGGAATAGGCCCTATTCTTAATGTCGTCAGCCATGGTTCCGTCAAAATGTTCATCGATGTTTTAAACAAATAACGCAATCCACCTGTCGAAATGTGCCGCCTCAATTGGGAGTGGAATGTGTTTTTGGAAAGGGTTTCCATCATAACCACTTTTTCCAAAAGCCAGTTTATTCCAAAATGCATACATCCTTGGTAAATGAGTTTCCCAATTCACTTTCGCAAATGCATTGAATACAGGAGATAGTAGCTCGTCTTGATTCACTTTTTCATAGAAGGAGTCCACCATTAGTTTGATGTCAGACTCATTTCTAATGTCTCCCTTGTTGGCTTTTTGTTTGTTTCCCATGATTCGTCAAGCTCAATTCCTTTCAAGAGCAATTTCCTGAACCTTTCGATAAAACGTGCGGTTTGCGCTCCGTCCAAAATATCATGATCCATCGCAATGGTTATATCCACCACTTCTTGAATCACAATCTGCCCATGTACAACTGCAGGTACTTCCCTGATGCCACCCACCATAGCGGTGAGTACTTGTGGGGTGATTGGAACTACCCAACCTGCCGTGTTATAGGTGAACATACCCATAGATGAAAATCCTACAGTTCCATTAAATTCTTTCTTGAGGAATGGATCTTTGAATATTCGTTTTAAAAACCATCTCCTCAGAAAACCAACCCGCTTTACAATTCCGATCAATCTTTTTTTATGTGACATGGTGTCACTATCGATCAGGTCAGTTGTGGTATTGGTTTTTGCTGTTTTGATTTCTTCACAGATCTCAAACACAGATTTATTGTTAGCCTTTCTCAGCACATAGCTTACCGGAACGAAAACGCCATTTACATTTCTTTCGACCATCGTTGAAACATCCACATCATCAAAAATGATCAGTTTGTTACCTTTCCTGTAAGCCTGAATCATTTTATCCTCATTTATGGCTTGCGCAAAGGAATAAATCAGATAGCCGGTAAGGGAGGTTGGTTTTTTAGATTTTCTGCTAGCCAGGCGGAGATTGTTTCTGATACCAGTGATGTCCAGCTCCAGCACCGCATAGGCGGTATGTTTCGATTTGGCGATCGAAAGAAAGTCGGTTATTTGTTTTCGCTCAAGCGAAAAAGGGATGATGGAATGAGAAGACATTCTACTGTTCAAGTGAGCCATAAATTTAGATTGTCAATTAGTAGAATATTATGAGTGATATCAGGTCGGATTTTGAGAGGAATCATATTGATATTTGGTGGTGATTAAAATACCTATTTGCTATTAGGGCTTGCGTTATAAATGGCTTATCAGTGTTTAACTTTTTTTAACACCACCAATTACTTGAAAAAGTATGTTGAGACTTGTATTATTGCGCCCTCGAACAACTTATTAATCAAAACATTATGTCAATAATAGTAGAAAATCTTACCAAGAAATATGGTGAGCAAAAAGCGGTTAATGACATATCATTTGAGGTGAAGACAGGGGAGGTAGTGGGTTTTCTTGGACCAAATGGTGCAGGCAAGAGTACCACTATGAAGATCATAACTTGTTTTATGGCCCCTTCATCAGGTGATGTGAGACTTGACGGAAATTCGATCCATTCCGATCCAGAGTTGATTAAAAAGAAAATTGGCTATTTGCCTGAAAACAATCCACTATATCTGGATATGCCGATAGTGGATTACCTGAGGTTTTCGGCAGAAGTGCAAGGTGTGGATAAAAAACTGATTCCATCCAGAATCGGGGAGATGATCGAAAAATGCGGTCTGGATAGAGAGAAGCACAAAAACATCAATGAGCTGTCCAAAGGTTATCGTCAAAGAGTAGGTCTGGCTCAAGCCATGATCCATGATCCTGAGGTACTAATCCTCGATGAGCCTACTACTGGTTTGGATCCTAATCAGATTGTGGAAATACGAAAACTGATCAAAGATTTAGGAAAGGAGAAGACGGTTATCCTGAGCTCACACATTTTGTCTGAAGTTGAGGCTACTTGTGATAGAATCCTAATAATCAATCGTGGGCGCATTGTTGCCGATGGTACATCAGACACTTTGCGATCTCAATCACAAGGTCAGGAGCTTTTGAGAATCAATATCGAAGCTGATCCTTCCAAGGTGGAAGGCGCAATTTTGGCTTTGAGTTCTGTTGAGAAAGTAACAGGAGTAGAAGGTAAATACGGATGGTTCACTGTGCAGAGCAAACCAGAGATGTCTTCAAGAAAGGAGGTTTTTGATCTTTGTGTGAAAAATAAGTGGTATTTGATGGAAATGACCGGACTTGAAACGAGACTGGAAGATGTATTCCAAAAACTAACTAAATAATAGAGAGATGGGAAAAATTTGGATAATAACAAGAAGAGAATTAGCGTCGTTTTTTGATTCGCTCATCGCATATGTGCTGATTGCATTGTTTCTATTATTGAGCGGAGTATTTACGTGGTTGGCAAATACCAACGTATTTTTTATCGGTCAAGCTACCATGCAGGTGTTTTTTAGTATCGCGTTTTGGTCATTGTTCTTTTTCATTCCTGCTATCACCATGAGGATGATTGCTGAAGAAAATAGAGCAGGTACCATTGAGCTTTTGATCACAAAAGCCATATCAGATAGTGAGATCGTTTGGGGTAAGTTCCTTGCCTGTCTCATTTTGGTTGGAGTAGCCTTATTGACCACCTTACCATATTATATCACCATAAGCCAATTAGGAAATATTGATGATGGTGCTGTGATTGGAGGATATTTCGGCCTGCTTTTACTTTCTGCCAGCTATATCAGTATAGGTCTGTTTGCGAGCAGCATTACCCAAAATCAAATTGTGGCATTCCTAATGGCACTTGCTGTTGGTATTTTGTTCCAATTGCTTTTTGATGTGCTCGGAAGTACAATCAGAGGTGTTACTGGTGAAATACTGAATTACTTGAGCATGAGCGTTCATTTCGAATCAATCAGTAGAGGTGTGGTTGATAGCAGGGATTTGGTTTATTTCCTATCCATAATTGTGTTAGGAACTTTGCTTTCGCAGGTGATGCTTTCAAAAAGAAATTGGCAATCATAAAATATAGAACGATGAAGAAAAAGAATATCATACTACAATTGATAATCGTTTTGGCCATTATTCTGGTAGCCAATTTGATTTCAAACAGTCTTTATTTTAGACTTGATTTTACTGAAGACAACAGATATACATTTAGCAAAGCCACAAATGATGTGTTGGAAGAGCTAAATGGGGTGATCACCATCAAAGCTTATTTTTCGGAAGATTTACCCGCGCAACTTTTGAAAGCCAAACAGGACTTCAAAGATCAGCTGGTGGAATATGAGAATAGATCGGGAGGAAATGTGGTTTTTGAATTCATCAACCCCAACGAAAGTGAGGAGATGGAGCAGGAAGCGCAGCAGCAGGGCATCAGTCCGGTAATGATCAACGTGCAGGAACGTGATCAGGTGCAGCAACTTCGTGCTTACATGGGTGCTGTGTTGAAAATGGATGACAGGTCAGAAGTGATTCCATTGGTGCAGCCCGGTGCTGGTTTGGAATACACATTGACAACTGCAATTAAAAAGATAGCCATCACAGATAAACCAAAACTTGGTTTGATTCAGGGATATGGTGAACCATCAATGCAGGCTATGGGCCAGTTGATGGAGCAGCTATCTGTGCTATATGATGTAGAAACGTTCAATATTGGAGACACGTCGCTTGTTCCAGGATATTATAAATCTTTAGTTTGGGTCAATCCAAAAGACACAGTGAATCCTGGTGATTTTGCGAAATTGGACAAATATCTTAAAAATGGAGGAGGCCTTTTTGTGGCTTATTCCAATGTAGAAGGTGATTTGCAAAAGGGGCTACTCTCCAAGACCACAGATGTAGGATTGAAAGGATGGTTGTCCAAAAAAGGACTTTCTATTGGTGATAATTTTGTGATTGATGCCAAATGTGCCAATGTAAATGTGCAGCAGCGACAAGGATTCTTCACCATCAATAGTCAAGTGATGTTTCCATATTTTCCGCAAGTATCTAGTTTTGAAGATCATGCCATCACCAATGGACTTGAATCAGTGATGCTTCCTTTTGTGAGTAATATCACTTTTACATCTGCTGATACTGCATCGTCATTTGTTCCATTGATCTTATCATCCGAGCAATCCGGACTGGTGACTCCACCTACATATATTGACATTCAAAAGAAATGGAAGGATAATGATTTTCTAGCTGGTCAGCAGATCATAGCTGCAGGTTTGGAAAAAGGTTTTTCCAGAATTGCCTTGATCACCAATGGAGCTTTCATTATTAACGGAGAAGGACAAAGACCGCAGCAACTAAGTGAGGACAATGTAAACCTTGCTGCCAATGCCATAGATTGGATAGCAGATGATACAGGATTGATCGATCTACGAACAAAAGGCATTACATCTAGACCATTAGATCAAATTGAAGATGGAACCAAACTTATTTTGAAATGGGGAAATGTGCTGGCGCCAGTCCTTTTGATTTTGATCTATGCATTTGTAAGATGGCAGCTAAATAATAGAAAGCGCCAGAGATGGATGCAGGGTAACTACAACTAAAATTTAGAGCTATGAAAGGAAATAAGACGATAAGACTTTTATTGATTCTGGCCATTTTGGCGGGAGGTTATGCTGTAGTTAAGTTGACTGCAGGAGGTGGTAGGAGTAAATCTTTCAGAGAAACCCTGGTTGATATTGATACAGCTAAGGTGACAAGAGTAGAAATATCTAGCGGCTCTACCAACACTGTTTTAGAGAAAAAGGATGGGAATTGGTTTGTGAATGAGGATAAGAATGCCATGGCTGCTTCAGTAAAATCCATGCTCACTAATCTGAATAATGTAAAACCATCAAGACTTGCATCTCGATCGAAGGATTCATGGAAGGATTTTCAAGTGGATTCTGCAGGTACACGTGTACAGGTTTACGAAGGGTCAAATGAGGCACTAGATCTAATACTTGGAAGATTCGGTGTGGAAGGTCAGCGATCCTATTATACTTATGTGAGATTGGAAGAAGATGAAGATACCTATGTAGCTAATAATTTTATGGCGATGAGTGTCGGGAAAACGGATGCCGATTATCGCAATAATGTGATCATGAGAATCAAAAAGGATTCTATCAATGCCATTGATTTCAAATATGCTGAAGGAACCTATTCGTTATCAAAGCAACCAGACGGAAAATGGGAGATGGCTGGTGTAGCTGCTGATTCTGCGAGTGTAGCCAAATACCTCAATGGACTTGCATTCATATCAAGTAAAAAGTTTGAAGATGGGAATGTTTCTGAATCGGATAAAGAGGTGATAATTCAATTGAACGGAAGTGATGATATTATTCTAACTTCATTTGGTGAAGGTGTGCTAAAATCGAGTGAAAACGAAGCTGAAGTGTTTAACGATAAAGCAGCCTATGATAAAATTTTCAAAACACCTGAATATTTTACCGGAGGTTAGATTTTCTCAAATCGCATTTAAAAAGGCCATTCGTGAGGATGGCCTTTTTTATTCTTGAACGAACCAAATCCAAACCTTCGTCGTTCACAGAGAAATAATTATTTTTGAAATATGAATATGCGTTCAATCATTCTTGGATTTTCTTTCTTCCTTGTTTTTGGGATCAATCAGGCTTTTAGTCAGGATCATATTGAATGGATTACTTTCGAGGAAGCCATTGAAAAATCTAAATCCGAGCCTAGAAAAATTCTCATTGATATCTACACTGATTGGTGTGGCTGGTGTAAAAAAATGGATAGGGACGCTTATGAAAATAAAACATTAGCCAAATACATCAGTGAAAATTATTACGCTGTGAAATTTAATGCTGAGCAGCGCGAAGACGTGGTTTTTGATGGGCACACCTTCAAGTTTCGAGCAAATGGAAGCAGAGGAGTTCATGAACTTGCCGCTGCACTTACCAATAATAAATTGAGTTATCCTACCACTGTATTTATGAGTGAGGAACTCCAAATCATCCAACCAGTGCCTGGTTATATGAATGCATCTTCCATGGAGCCGATTATTACCTACTTTGGTGAAGACGCTTTTAAGAATATATCCTGGGCAGATTATCAAAAAAACTTCAAGTCCGCACTTTAAATGCAACCCATGTAAATTCGTGTAGTCTTTGAATCAAAAACAATACGATGAACAGAATAAGCATTTTTTTCCTAAGCCTGATTTTTACTTCTCAGTTGATTGCTCAGGATACTGAAACGAGAAATTTAAAATCATTCAAATCTGTATCAGTTTCCCAAGGTATAAAAACTTACCTCAGTAAGGGGTCAAGTGAATCAGCACGCATTGTGGTGAATGGAAGCATAGATCTTGATGAAGTATTGACAGAGGTTGATGGAAGTGGATCACTGGATATTTCGCTAGATGGAAATAACTTCAGGAGTGTAGATGTGGAAGTTTATGTTACTTATCGAAACCTTGAGGGTTTACAGGCTTCTTCGGCAGGATCTATTCAAGTGAAAAATCAGGTAGTGTGTGATTGTGAATTTGAAATAGACGTGAGCAGTGCAGGTTCTATAGAAGTAGAAGTAGAAGCAAGGCAAGTTGAGATGGAAGCGTCAAGTGCTGGCAATATTGAAGCGAAAGTGGAAGCTGATGAAATAGAAGCATCTGCTTCGAGCGCAGGAGACATTGAGGTAGAAGGTAAAGTCAATGAAATTGAAGTGCACGTAAGCAGCTCTGGCGAATTTTCTGGATATGATTTGATCAGTGAAAAAGCTGAGCTCAAAGCAAGTAGCGGTGGCACGATCAAGTTGACAGTCACCAAGGACATAACAGCCAGAGCAAGCAGTGGCGGATCAATATCTTATGAAGGAAATCCACAATACAGTGATAAAGAATCAAGTAGTGGTGGTTCTATCCGAAAGCATTAAGTTTTTCTAATTGAATTTGAAGCTGTCCTTTGAAAATGGGGCAGCTTTTTTTGTTTTAATCCGCACAAACTTGATGGATGTCAATAGATGCTAATCATCAGTGGTTTTTATTTGCGGTATGAAGTTTACCTATATCTTAATTCTCATTTTCATAATCAGCTGTGCATCCAGCACGGAAACCAAACGAGATCGCTTTTTTCTTTTGGGGAATGAGTCCTTAAACAACCGGGATTTTGACCTGGCTGTGGATTTTTATACCAAATCACTCGAAAATGATCCTGATTTTGCACAGGCTTATAACAACAGAGGAGTAGCAAGGTTGGAGGATGGTCATCCCTATGAAGCAATTCAGGATTACAATCAGGCTATCGCTATCGATCCTAAATATTATGAAGCTGTTTTCAATAGAGCATACGCCTATGAAAATGTTGGGAAAATAGAAAATGCTTTGAATGATGTTAATTTATTAGAAGGTGTTTTTCCTGATTCAGCTTACATCTATTTCTACAAAGGATTGTTGCTAACCAACAACAGACAGTATCCTTCAGGGATTCAGAATTTCAAAAAATCAATTGATTTGGATACGACCAATCTGGATGCTTATGTCAACCTATCCACCCTATATTATTTTCAGGATCAGATAGATTCTTCAAGATTTTGGTTGAAGTATATTTTGAAAAGAAGGCCCAATGAACCAAACGCATACAACACCTTGAGTCAAATATATTTGGCAGAAGGAGATTACCAAAATGCTTTGATTACCATCAATCAGGCCTTAAATATTGTACCTCAGGAACCTTATTTTTTGAATAATCGTGGACAAGTTTATCTGGAAATGCAAGATTATGAACTTGCTCTCAAGGATATCAATAGAAGTATATTGCTTGATTCTAAGAATGCCTGGGCATATAGAAACAAAGGGATCTATTATTTAAGTCAGAATAATTATCAGGAAGCTATTCGATTATTTGATGAAGCATTGAAACGGAATAAGTTTATCGATGAGATTTATTCTTACATAGGTGAAGCGTATTTCGCAAGTGGCAATCAGCAACTTGCCTGTGAGACTTGGCTTAAAGGAGATGAAATGATGGAAAAACGATCCGTCAATTTCTTGAAAAAACATTGCAATTAATACCTGTCCTCCGGAATAAAAATTAGCTGATATAGAGATGCCAAGTGAGCGAATAGAACAGTTGGAACGACGAATAGAGGTAGATAAATAAAAGGAAAATAGAAGACAGCAATATTTGGTTGCTCAAACAATTTTGGATCATAAAAATAAGGAGTCGCCAAAATCGCACGAATCACCACGTTCACCAAAAGTCCAATGGTAGCAATGTTCCAAACTATCGCTGCAATTTTGCTTCTACTTCTTAGCCCGACCAGAAAAATTGCAGCAAAAGGTGCCGTAATCCCTGTGAGAATGTCATAGTTCACCCCTTCGAAAGTTATTGCCTCAGGAACCACACCACTAAGAAAAAGCCACCAAAGCACCATTTCTATAGGCACCCGAATAATATGGATGTGAGTCAAAGTAGTAATAGGCATTCGACCAATAAAATTGCGTGAACGCCGAATTGAAAAAAGCGAGGTGATCACGACGACATTTACAAAAGCGAACAAGACCAATCTTGGCGGTCTTGAATCAAAATCCAGAAAATAGTCTTGGAACGTGACAAGTGAAATGAAAAACAACCAAAAGCAGAGAAGGGTCAAAAAAATTGTTGGTAAGTTGCTTTTTTTGCCTGTCTGTTTTACTGCGAAATATAAAAATGAAAACGCGGCTAATACGCAACCGATAAAAATGATTTTAACGTGAAGAGGGATGTCGTCCATTCTTTTTGGAATCTGATAAGGTTAAGTTATCAAATATTACTGTGAAAAATTATAGATATTTTTGAAAACAATGACGAATGACTTCATCTCAAGACTGGGCAATAGATTAAAGGAACCACTTCCAGGCGTTGGTGCTCATCAAAAAATGAAACCAATATTGCCTTCTGGTATCCGATTTCGAGATGCTGATCCGACAACTGCTCGCAAGGGTGGAGTGTTGATTTTGTTTTATTTGAAGGAAAATGAATGGTATTTCCCTTTGATCCAGCGACCTATGTATGATGGTGTACATAGCGGGCAAGTAGCATTTCCTGGCGGCAGGATGGAAGAAAGTGACGCTAATCAGATAGAAACCGCGATTCGCGAGAGTTTTGAGGAGATAGGTATCGAGCAGCACAAAGTTGAAGTATTAGGTGTTTTGAGCGAATTTTTTGTAGCGGTGAGCAATCATATTGTGCTACCTGTTATTGGCTTTTATCCGGAAATCCCTCAATTCATACCTGAAAAGCGTGAGGTTGAGGAGGTGATAGAAGTGCCTTTAAAACATCTTTTGGATAAACAATTATTAAAAGAAAAGGAGATCGTAGCTGCCAGTGGTTATCGGTTGCGATCTCCATATTTTGAACTTGAAAACAGGGTTGTCTGGGGCGCTACGGCAATGATGCTGAGTGAGTTGAAAGACATAATTAACGAAATGCAATAATGGGAGAGATCAAAAATGATGCGGTAATTTTTGGATTATTGATGGTGATTTTGGGTTTTGTGTTCATCACATCCAATAGTGAAACTAAATTTTGGAAGAAGTTTTATGCGGTGGTTCCAGCACTGCTGATGTGTTATTTTCTACCATCATTGTTGCCGACTTTGGGACTTGTAGACCCTTCAAAATCAAAACTGTATTTTGTGGCGTCAAGATATTTGTTGCCAGCAAGTTTGGTGCTTTTTACAATTAGCGTAGATCTGAAGGAGATTGTCAAGCTTGGGCCAAAGGCTTTAATCATGTTTCTCACCGGAACCATAGGTATTGTGATAGGAGGTCCGATTGCGATTTTGATATTTTCAGTTGTCGCACCGGATGTAATTTCCGCTGCTGCACCCAATGAAGTTTGGCGCGGAATGACAACCATAGCCGGTTCATGGATAGGAGGAGGAGCCAATCAAGCCGCCATGAAAGAAGTGTTTGAAGTAAACGGCGAGCTGTTTTCCAAGATGGTTGCTGTGGATATTATCGTTGGTAATACATGGCTTGGCGTGTTGCTGGCTGGAGTAGGATATTCAAAATACCTTGATTATAAATTGAAATCAGATACTTCTGCTATTGAATCTCTCAAACTTAAGATGGACACCTATCAGCAGAGCATAGCCAAAATGCCCACATTGACGGATATCATGAAAATTTTAATGGTTGCATTTGGCTGTACTGGATTGGCTCATTTTCTTAGTGATTTGATTGCGCCATTTTTAGAGACTAATTACCCTGTTCTCGTTCAATACAGCCTGACTTCTGGCTTTTTCTGGTTGGTGGTGATTGCAACTACTTTGGGCGTTGTGCTTTCATTTTCAAAAGCCAGGGAATTGGAAGGTGCGGGCGCATCAAAAATTGGTAGCGCCTTTTTATATGTGCTTGTCGCGAGTATTGGGATGCAGATGAATATTCTGTCTGTTTTTGAAGATCCGGGATTGTTTTTAGTGGGAATCACATGGATGCTCATACATATCATACTCCTCATCATTGTGGCTAAAATAATCAAAGCGCCATATTTCTTTGTCGGTATTGGAAGTACGGCCAATGTTGGTGGGGCAGCTTCAGCGCCTATTATTGCTGCTGCTTTTCATCCTGCTCTTGCGCCAGTTGGAGTTTTACTTGCAGTTTTTGGGTATGTTTTGGGGACGTATGGAGCCTATATCTGCGGTATTTTAATGCAGGCAGTATCGCCATAAGTCGTTTGCTTAGTAAGGGAAAAATTCTTCGAAGGTTTAAAAACAAACTGAAACTCTTCACTTTAAAGATGAGGCAATAGTTTCCAAAACTTGAAAATCTTTCTGTAATCACTCCATATTTGGATTGGAAATGCACATGGATACATCTAAATTTAGACCTCATAACAATGTCCTGATATGTCAATCCAATACAAGCTTTCCATCATTTTTATGGTAGTTGGTGCGCTTAATTTTATTTTAAGAAATAACCGCAACTGGATTTTTGGTTACCGTTCCCCTAGAGCAATTAAAACACACGAGCGATTTGCCTATGCCAACAAATATTATGGTTTGGGCATGCTTTTAGTTGGAGTAGTTTATTTTGTATTTCTCAATTATTTTGAAAACATCAGTGACAAACTTTCTGGCTTTCATCACGCCACTATGCTCATTAGTTATTTCGCCTTACTGTTCGTTTTGATAGAATACCGTCTCCATTTGACTTTTAAAAACAAAGGCAATTAGAAAAAACCATTGGAGTTTTCTGACGCCTCATGGATCATCTCTTCCGATAGCGGCTTGCCCAAGTAATTGTCAATTGCATAATGCCCAAGATAGATAAATGGTGTGAGCAGAATAGCAATTGAGAACTTGTAGATGTAGTTGATAATCCCGACTGAAGCTACTTGATCCAGACTCCATCTGCTGCTTTCGGGGGCTAGTATATAAAATGCGATTCCAAGAACTACAAAACTGTCGATAAACTGAGAAACCAAAGTTGAGCCTGTTGCTCTGAGCCAAATCATTTTTGATCCCGTCAATTTCTTCAATTTTTGAAAAATGAAAACATCCAAAAATTGTCCAAGAAGGAAGGCGACCAGTGATCCCACTATGATCCCTAAACCTTGTGAAAAGATCTTGTTGAAAGCAAAATTCATATTGAAATAATTGCCATCAGGATCCGTGTTGTTAATCTCGCTCCAAAAAGCTGCTGGTGGTAAAAGGGTAATGATGTAAATGACGATGAATGCATATGCGATGCAGCCAGCGGCAATATAACTGAGCTTTCTAACCCCTTTTTTTCCAAAATATTCATTAATAATATCCGTGGTGAGGAAAACCACCGGCCAAATGATAACCCCAGCAGTAAGGTTAAAATCCAAAACTGATCCACCGAATAGGGGAATATTGGCAGGGGGTAAATCAAGTACAGATTCTGCACTGAATATTTTCACGCCGATCATTTCCGCAAGGATCGCATTGGTCAGGAAGATGGCAGCCAATACAATAAATAGATTTTGCTTCTTGTTCTTATCCATAATAAAAGACTTCAGCTTAATATGAGGAAATCTTTTGGTGAAATATTATTCTTTCAAGATACCAGAAATATTTCACCTTCGATAGCAAGAGATGAATTTTCAAAAACAGATTTTGCCTCTTTTAAAACGGGAGTCAGGTCTTTGTAGCGTGTGGAAAAATGTCCCAAAAGAAGATGCCCAATGTTAGCGTCTTTCGCGAATGTTGCTGCCTGTTTCGCAGTGGTATGAAATGTGGTTTCTGCCCGATCTTTCATGTCCTCCATGAAGGTTGCTTCATGATAAACCATATCTACTCCTTTCAATCTCTCGGCAAGCTCAGGTTTATACTTTGTGTCAGAGCAAAACGCATAACTGAAAGGCTTCTTTGGTGCGAAGGTCACTTCCGAATTTTTGTAAATCAGATTTCCTTCGTCATCCAAAAGATCTTTACCATCTTTCAGTTCGTTCACCTGAACTGGAGTGAGCGTTTTGTCTATCAATTTCCGATTGAGTCCTCTTCTTTTTGGTTTTTCCGTAAAAAGGTATCCAGAGCATGGCACGCGGTGATTTAGCGGAATGGTTTCGATAGTCATTTTATCATCTTCATAGATGACTTTATCCTTACCAGGTACCCACTCAACAAATTTGATATTATAGGACAGCCGTGTTTCCGAATATCGCATTTGCAAGCTAAGTATTTCAGAAAGTCCCGGTGGTCCAATTATTAGGAGATCGTTTTGTCTGCCATATAGATGTATGGTGGACAACAAGCCAATCAAACCATAATAATGATCGCCATGAAGATGTGAAATCAAAATATGGTTGATTCGCGAAAGTTTGATTTTGTATTTTTTGAGAAGCAATTGCGTACCCTCACCACAGTCGATCAGGAAATATTTGTCCTGAACCCTAAGTAGCTGTGAAGTTTGATGTCTGTTGTGCGCAAATGCAGCAGAGTTTGACCCGAGTATTTGAAGTTCTATGGCCAATTTAAATTATTCTTCTAATCCGCCTTCTTCTTCCAATCCTCTTTTGAGTGCATTCATGTACACCGTATCAATTGATTCTTCAATGGTGGGTAATATGTCCATCACCTTATCCAATTGGCTGATGCTGATAAGTTTCATTACGTGCTCATTCACATCACAAATCACAAATGATCCATGCTCATTGAAAAGTCTGTGGCCAACTAATAATGCACTCAGTCCGCTAGAATCTGAATATTTTACAGGCTCCATGTTTACAATCAGGTTCTGACATCCTTCAGCCTGAAGGGTAACAAACTCTGATTTTACTTCCGGACTCACTGTGGAATCCAGCTTTTCTTCGTTGATAGTTAGAATCGTATATTGATCTTGTCTGTCTATTGAAAATTTCATTTTAAGCTATTTTTTCTATGTTGTTTTTGATTCGTTCTAATATGTTTTCACTTTCATCTTTGATGAATTTTTGCCCTGTTATTTTTTCAAATAACTCTATATATCGCGCTGAAACGGATGCGATAAATTCGTCAGTCATTTCTGGCACGGTTTGACCTTCTTTGCCTTGAAACCCATTACTGATGAGCCATTGTCTTACAAATTCTTTGGAAAGCTGTTTTTGAGCCTCACCTTTCTCCTGACGTTCCTGGTATCCGTCTGCATAAAAATATCTTGATGAATCTGGTGTATGTACTTCATCAATCAACGTGATTTCTCCATTGAAATTACCAAATTCATATTTGGTATCCACCAAAATCAACCCTTGTTCATTTGCTAGCTCTGTGCCGCGCTGATATAGTGCTTGGGTGTATTGCTCCAATTTTTCATAATCAGCCTGACTAACCAAACCTTGCGCTAATATTTCTGCTCTCGAAATATCCTCGTCATGACCTTCATCTGCTTTGGTGGTAGGAGTGATGATTGGCGATGGTAACTTATCATTTTCTTTCAATCCATCTGGAAGTGCGCATCCGCATATTGTACGTTTGCCTTCGCGATATTCTCTCCAAGCATGGCCTGCCAGATAGCCACGAATAACCATTTCTACCTTATAAGGCTCACATTTTTTACCCACAGTCACATTCGGATCTGGAACATCCAAAACCCAGTTTGGTACTATGTCTTTTGTTTTATTAAGAAATACTGCGGCTATTTGGTTAAGTACCTGACCTTTAAATGGAATAGGTCGAGGCAGTACCACATCAAATGCGGAAATCCTATCTGATGCGACCATGACCAATTTATCACCGAAAAAATACACGTCGCGTACTTTTCCGATGTATTTCCCTGTTTGGTTTGGGAAATTGAAATCTGTGAATTTGATCCCTTGTGACATAAGTGGCAAATATAGTGATCTCATGAGATTTGGGGTGTAGTATTGCCACCTCAAATATTCATTTAATGTTGAGTGGTGTAATTAAATATTTTAACCGCTCGTTCGCATTGTTTTCCGGTTATTCACCTTCTTCTTTTCCGAAGGAATACTTTAGCGTTTCCGAGACATTTCCTTTTTTATCATAAAAAGTCCAGGATCCATTTCGCTTGTTGCGCACGTAGTTACCTTCATATTCCTTTTGGCCATTTTTATAATAGCGAATGTAAGGCCCGTTGAGCATTCCTATTTTCCAAACAGAACTGATCATCAATTCCCCATTCGGGAAATATTCCAACGTTTCGCCTTGCTGATTGCCAAAAGCATATTCAGCCTTGATCATCAACTTTCCATTATCAAAATGCTGAAGTAATCCATGTAGTTTGCCTGCTTGATAATCTTCAATTTTCGACGGTCGTCCTTTATCGTCATAGAATATCCACTGACCGTCTGGTAATTCGTTTATAAGAGAGATTTCTGAAATCAATTTTGACTTGTCTGAGTATTCCTTGATTTTGGCATTGAGTCCATGATTTGTGTAAGTGGCTTCAAGTTTTATATTCCCATTCGGATGATAATCAATGTTCTTACCTGATTTCTTTCCGTCATCATACTTGTAGGTGGAACGGGCACTTCCATCGTCATAAAAACTTACGAATTTGCCTTGCAATGCACCATTTTCGTAGATTCCTTCAGATTTAAGTTGACCATTTTCGTGGTAATACTTCACGTATCCTGAACGTTGACCTCTGAGATTTAAAACCTCCATTTCCAAAACACCAGAAGGGTAGAAGGTCTTGTATTGACCATCGAGCAGACCGCTTTTATATTCAGCTTCCAGTTTCAGGTTGCCGTTTTGATAATATTGTCTTGTGTAGCCATTCGGCTTGCCATTCGCGTATTCAATTTCTTCAGACTTGATGCCTGTGTCGAAATAGGAAACAACCAGACCATCAGGTTTGCCATTGAGAAAAGCAGTCTCTCCTCGCATGCGACCAGACTCATCATACAATTTCAAATTCCCTGATAAAGTGTCGTTTTTGAACAAAGCTTCCTGGAGGACCTGACCATTTTCAGCGTAAACTTTGGTTATACCTTGTTTGAGTCCACCTTCGTAAAATGTTTCACGTTGCAAGGTGCCGTCTTCATAATAATTGTAAAAATAACCTTCTCTTTTGCCGTGATCATATTTTCCCGTAACAATCACCTTACCACCGGGACTAAACATTTTGTAGTCTCCATGAACCACAGCGGTATCTTCCCAAATTATTTGGTATTTTTCCTTTACTCTTCCTGTGCTTTCATAGAAAGTTGTGATAGGTTCTTGTGCGAATAATTGAGTGAATAGGATGGATATAAACAAAGACAAAGTAATTCTCATATTGTAACATTAAGCTGGTTGTCAAAACGAAAATCACTCATTTCTATTATGAAATCTTGGTTTCTGTCTATCAAATTTTCTCAATGACAATGGCAGAAGCTCCACCGCCACCATTGCAAATTCCTGCGACCCCAATTTTGCCATTGTTCTGGCTCAATACAGATGTCAAAGTCGTGATAATTCTAGCGCCGGAAGCTCCAAGAGGATGTCCCAAAGCCACAGCACCTCCATTGACATTCACTTTGTCAGGATCAAGGTTTAATTCTTTGTTGTTTGCAATTGCCACGACGGAAAAAGCCTCATTTATTTCGTAATAATCTACATCTGCTGAAGTGATTCCAGCATGTTTGATTGCTTTAGGAATGGCTAGGGAAGGAGCTGTGGTAAACCAAAGCGGCTCTTGAGCTGCGTCCCCGAAACCAATGATTTTACCAATTGGCTTCAGTCCCAACTCATCCACTTTTTTCTTACTGGCTAGTATAAGCGCAGATGCTCCGTCATTGATAGTGGATGCATTGGCTGCAGTGACTGTGCCATCCTTATTGAAAACTGGCCTTAGCGACGGAATCTTATCGAAATTCACATTTGTGTATTCTTCGTCAGTATCCATCACTATTGGATCGCCTTTTCGTTGTGGTATTTCAATAGGAATAATCTCATCCTTGAATTTACCGGCATCTGTTGCCGCTGCAACTTTTTTATAGGAGTTGATCGCGTAAGTATCTTGTTCTTCGCGTGATATGCCTTTTTCTTTGGCCGTATTGTCAGCGCAGCTACCCATTGGAAATTGATGGTACACTTCCCAAAGACCATCCTGCTGCAAGCCATCGATCAATTCACCATTGCCATATTTATAACCAAATCTTGCCTTTGGAATATAGTAGGGGATATTTGACATGCTTTCCATGCCACCAGCCACAACTACATCATTGATTCCTAACATGATGGATTGGGCCCCAAACATCACTGATTTCATTCCTGAGGCACAAACTTTATTGACTGTCGTGCAAGGCACATTGTGACCAATTCCTGCACCAATAGACGCTTGACGTGCAGGTGCCTGGCCAAGATTTGCCGAAATGACATTCCCCATAAAAACCTCATTGACTTCAGATGCATTCAAGTTGGCTTTGGATAAAGCGCCTTGGATAGCGATACTTCCTAATTGTGTGGCTGTAAATCCTGCAAGTGAGCCTCCGAAGCTGCCAATAGGTGTGCGAACAGCAGAGATGATAAATACTTCTTCCATTTTTTGGGGTGTTTTTTTAATCAGTAATCAGTAATCAGTAATCAGTAATCAGTAATCAGTATGATTTCAAACGCTTTTTTGAATTATTCAATAAAACCCAATAAACTTCTTACCAATCTGGTTTACCTGAGTCTTGTTGCTCAGTTGGTTGACGTTTTCTTTGCTGAATATACTGAATTTCGTTGTTCTTCAACGCTTCCAGAATCATTTGTGCCTTTTCCTCACTGATATTCATCTCCTTCAGCTTCTGTTTGGTGGCCTCATCCATTTCTTTTTTCTTCTCTTCGTCGCTTTTTTCCCCCTCTTGATCCTGCTGCTCTTCCTGATTTTCTTGATCTTGTTTCTCTCCGTCCTTGGATTCCTCGAACTTTTCTTCTTCAGATTTTTCCTGATCTTGTTTTTCTCCTTCTTCCTTGTTTTGATCCTTTTGTTCGCCTTTATCTTTTTGATCCTGATTTTCTTTATTTTCCTTGTCTTCACCTTCCTGATCTTGATTTTGATCTTGGTTTTGATCCTGATTTTCTTTTTGCTGATCGATTAGCTTTTTCACCAATTCATAATCGTATTTCGCGCCAGTATTGGTCGGATCAGCTTTTATCGAATTTTTTAAATGGCTCAATGATTCTTCCAATTTTTGTGAATTTTTCGCAAGGACTCCAAGTTGTTGGGATGCGATTGATCTTAGTTTTTTATCTGGAGAAATTGTGACTTGTTCATAATTTACTCTTGCCCCGGCTGTATCACCAAGATGGAAATAGCTATGAGCCAGATTTAGCAATATTTCATCTTCATAAACTCCAAGGCTATCAGATAACATGCTGTATTTTGAAGCGGCCAAATCATACTTGCCTGATTTGTAGGCTTCATTCGCCTCTTTTTTCAACGTATTGATTTTTGCCAACTGCATGGGATCAGTGAATAGCAGCAACAATATGAGCACAGTCAATTTCATATTTTAATGATTCGTATGCTAATGATCAAATCCAAAAACATTAGAAAAAGTGCAATGGCGAGGAAATAATAATATTTGTTTGCCTTCACATCAACTTTCTTTGCATCGCGCAGTTCACCTTCAATCTGATTGATAGAATTGATCAGTCTTTCTACATCATTTTTATTGTCGTTGATTTCAAAATATTTTCCCCCGGTATCTGCAGCTAATTTTTTCAAGGATGTTGGATTGATTTTACTTACAACTTCGTTTCCACTCTTATCTTTTTTATAACCACGATTCAGTAAAATTTTAGAACCTTTATCTGTACCTACACCGAGCGTAAAAAGTTTCAATCCAGAATTTTCGATTTCATCAGCAATCTGATCTGTTTCTTCTCCAAAATCTTCTCCATCGCTGATCAATATGATGATTTTTGATTTTTGCTTTGCTGGTCCAGATTCCTCATCCTGAAGCTTTTTAAGCGCCATTTTGAGTGGAGGACCAAAATCTGTTCCTGTATTTGGTACCAGATCAGTATTTAAAGATTGTATGAAAATGTTAAGTGCATTGTTGTCGTAGGTCAGAGGACATTGCATAAATGCTTCATTGGAAAACATGATCAAGCCGATTCGATCGGAGCTAAATGCCTCAACGATATTTTTCAGTTCAAATTTCACTCGTTCCAATCGTGTAGGTTGGATATCAAAGGCATTCATGGATTGGGATAAATCCACACAGATGAACAGATCTTTACCTACTGATTTGATTTCCCGGCTAGTTTCACCAAAGGAGGGTCCTAGCAGGGCAATAATGAGTAACACAAAGTATGAAGTTCTTAAAATTAGTTTGATCAAAGTGCGATGGATGGGTGTATTGATCGCTTTGCTGATCCGAATCATTCGGACAGCATAGAGTAAATAAAATAGCGCAAATAATGCGATTACAATCCCCTCAAACGTACCTAAGCTGTATGACCAATTCATAAACGGCTGCTAAATTACTCAAGTAAGTAGTACTGCCCAATAAAGCTTGGATTCATTTAACGTTTTTTAATGATGGCATTTGGATCGATAAATAATAGGGAGAGGTAGATTTTGTAAGTTTTGATTGTAAAACGTCAATTTCTATGTGAATAAAAATTACTGCTTTTCTAAATTTTACTGTTTGTAAAATAATTGTTTTTCTCTAGGTTTGCAGTCCTTTTGAGATAGGGTATTGAAACACATTGATTTTTCAATTGATTTAATACTTAAAATTCGATTTTGGAAGGGATAAACTGTCAGAAGGATAGTTTAAATTTTAAAAAATTACAGCCAATTAATTACACGGAGAGGTGGGTGAGTGGCTGAAACCAACAGTTTGCTAAACTGTCGTACTGGAAACGGTACCGGGGGTTCGAATCCCCCTCTCTCCGCACTACTATTTCCAAAAGAAAGGTAGTTCGATGGTCCGCTAGCTCAATTGGATAGAGCAACTGCCTTCTAAGCAGTAGGTTTCGTGTTCGAGTCCCGAGCGGATCACTTGATAATCAAGCACTTGCGTTAAATCGTAAGTGCTTTTTTTATGCACGGTTTACAAAAAAAATGACCTTCAAATGTTAATTTGAAGGTCATTACACTTCTTATTTAAACATTACAATCAATGATTCCTTTTATCTCGAAGCTTTTTTAATCCATACGCACCGCCTGCCAATAGTAGTAAAGATAGTCCACCGTCTATTGGTGTGGCTGGAGGTGCTCCCTGAGCTATTACCGGGATACAAAGAATCATGAAAAATGGAACGAGTACCGTTAATTTATTTATATGCGTTTTCATATTTTTATTGTTCAATTTTAAAAAATAAACTTCCTGGAAAGCACTCCATTTGCGGAAACTACCTTCACGATATAAACTTGTCCCTGCTTTAAGTTCAGGTTTTCCGTCCATAAACCATCAGCGAAATCTTGATTGGATTTAGAAACGATATTTCTTCCAGTTAGGTCAAAAATGGAGATATAAGCATTTAATAATGGTTTTTCGACCCAAATACTCAATTTTCCATTCGAGTTATACACACTCATTTTGTGCTCGGTGATGTTGCTCAAAATAGATGTTTCAGAAAGTAACAATTGAATGTTGCCGGTTCCTGCTGGCAAATTTAAGCTCATATTTCCATCCGTCAAATCAAAGCTTTGACCTTCATAAGAAGCAATAATATGGTATCCTGTAGGTATTCCGGAATTATCCTTTACTGTGAGATTATAATTGGCGGCCTTTTTAAGGAAAAAGCCCAGGTCAATTGTCATTTCACTTGTAATATTAGGTAAGCCCTGAATTGCAAATTGACGATCGCCAATCAGCGAATAGAAAGCGATATTATCATTTCCTATAAGTTTTGTGGCATCATATTTTGGATCAACATCATGGGTTGCATCCTCCAAAAATCCAAATAATACTTCATTATAAAATTCGCCTTCCAGAGCTAGTTTTAATGTAGCTATCTTATCTGCTTTTCTGAAGAAATTCGCATCGTCATTGTTTCCAATGATGCGTTGATTTTCGTTGAACTCAACAGTGGCATTATCAGTGTTTACTTGCACAAAGAATCCTTGAGTGCTACCCAGATAACCATTAAAACTTCCACCATTCGGGCCTGCAACAACTCCAATGGAATTGGCAGTCAAGAAATCACCATTGTCTCCACGTCCTAATCCAGAATTAGGGTCATCCCAAATAGCAATTGACGAAAGACCATTGTCAGATAGAAATGTCTCGACATTAATGGCTGCTGGGTATGGATTACTAAGTAGATGCCAACCTTGATCATTGACACTTGATGTTCCTACAGTCGTTTTGGTTAGACCAGATATTGTAATTGTTCCTGAGTTAGGTATGCCAGTAAAACTGATGATCTCCTGATTGGCTTGAGAATAACCCATGCCTGGTACTAATTCATCTGCACTGGCATTTAGCCATCTGGATAGTCCCGCGTCAGCATCGTAACCTATTGTCTCATCGTATTTGTACACGTGGCTTCCCAGATTGGATCCAATGATGTTGGCATCTTGACCAACTGGCGTTCCCACCATACTGTAGCGGCCATCTACATACCTTGTATTTCTCTTTATGGTCGTTGTTCCAATAACATTACCATCCATTGTAAGGAGTGATGCTCCAGATTCTACGACCAAATTCGCTGATCCACTCATGTTTCCATTGATGGTGAGACTACCAGAATTCACACTTAAATCAGCGTCCAGATTGAGATTATTTACAACTACATTTCCAGTAATGAGCGGTAAGTTTGAACTGGTATTGATAGATACATTACTCAAAGTTGAAGGCACAAAACTTCCTTCCCAGTTGTTAGCAATTGCCCAATCGGATGAGCTTGTGCCGGTCCAATAGTTTGACTGGTGAGATGACGAGCTGAAATATATGTTGTCAAAATAGATCTGAATTGCTTCTCCAGCTGAAGAATACAACTGAATTTTTGTGATGATTTCACCAGCATATGAATTAAGATCTAATGCCATTTCTACCCATCCATTTGCAGCATTAGCATCGTGATTAGGTTCTCCTATCCACGTAAAACTTCCCGTCGAACTTAAATCCATTCTGAGTTGCATGGCTGCAGCGCCATTGGGATTGTAAAACGAGATATAAAACTTGTCTCCTGATTGTATTTTGTAGTTAGGAAACCACTGAGTGTCTTTCCAGCCTCCACTTCCATTATTGACAATCACTTGATCTGAATAGTTAATAGCATCTTTTTGAGGGTTATTGACCAGGCCGCCATCACTGTTCCATAGTCCAAGAACAGCATTGTCTCGAAACAAATTGGTGGCACCAGAAATGGAAGCATTGCCAATGTAGAGCTGATCATAATAGATAGACTTTGCTTCTCCGCCGGCCGGATAGATGGTGATTTTGGTGATATCCTGACCGGAATAATTAGAGAGATCAATGACACTTTCATTCCAGCCGTCAGCTGCTGGAGATTCGTGGTTGTAGTCTCCAATATATTTATCTGCCCCAGCCGTACTTAAGCTCATTTTTAGTTGCCAGGAAGAGGCTCCATTTGGATTATAAAAGGAAATGAAAAGTTTGTCTCCTGTTTGAATGGTATAGGTGTCTGGAAAAAGTTGCGTTTCTTCCCATGATCCGGCTCCATTGTTTTGAATGACGGTGCTCGAAGAATTATTGCGATCAACTTTGGGATTATTAATTTCAGTACCGTTGCTATGCCATATAGTTCCACTAGCCACAGCATCATCAAATAAATTGGTGAAGCTTAAATTGCTGGTATTACCACTATTGCTGTTTGAATTAAAATATATGTAGTCATAGTAAACAATTTTCGATTCACCTCCGGCCGGATAGATCGTGATTTTCGACAAATCTTCACCAGCATATGATGAAAGGTCAACGCTTACTTCTACCCATGTACTGTTAGCTCCTGCATCGTGACTATAATCACCGATGTAAGCATTTTCACCTGTCGTAGATAATGACATTTTCAGTTGCCATGAACTTGCACCATTGGGATTGTAAAAAGAGATGTAGAGTTTATCCCCGCTGGCAATGGTGTAAGTGTTTGGGAATATCTGAGTTTCCTCCCAAGCACCTGCTCCATTGTTGGCTATTACTGTAGAAGATGAGTTGTCGCTATTGTTGAGTGGGTTAGTGATCTCGGCACCATTGCTGTGCCAAATGGTTCCGCTGCTCACAGCATCATCAAACAATGATGTCTGTCCAAAGGAAATTAGCGATGTTAAACATAAGCATGTTGTTAACAGCCAATGTTGGTGTTCTTTGAAATAAAGTTGTATCATAGTTATCTAGGTTTTTTATGATAGGGCACAACTTCTTAAAAGAACATCAGTCTTTTTTTAATATTTATAAATTATGTGGATTTAATGGGTTAGAAAATATAGAATTTTGAGAAGTTGTTCTCTTTTGATACAATAAAAGAATTTTAATCAAAGAAGCTGATTGCACTCATTTATGTAATGCAGACTTAATTACTTGGTTGGGTTTGAAGGCAAATTTTTGTTGGTTGCACCTTTAATGATTTTATTTAGTTCAAATTGCGCCACTTTGAGGAGGTAATTATTGGGTGCTGAGAAAAATGACAACTCTGTGATGAGATGAGTGAAATGACAAAGAAGGATATCTTAAATCTTCAGGATTCGGAAATTTGGGACCTTTTTCGAGATGGGAGCGAAGTGGCTTTTGATCACATCTATCAAGTGTATTTCGATAGATTGTATAATTATGGTTGTCAGTTTACGCCAGATCATTCACTAGTAGAAGATGCTATTCAAGAATTATTTATTGAATTAAGAAGGCGCTCAGCACATCTCTCCAAAACCGATAAAATTCTTCCATATCTCTACAGTTCTTTTCGCCGGAAAATCATAAGGCTGAGAGATAAATCGCTTAAGAATGTTGAGTTTGACTATTCAAAGAATTTCAATTTTTCACTCTCTATTGAAGATGTTATTGTTTCTAGGGAATTAGAAGAAGAGGACTTGAAAAAATTAAGAGCTGGTTTGGAAAAGCTACCAGAAAAGTACAAGGAGGTTATTTATCATTTCTATTTTGAGAATCTATCTTATAATGAAATTCAGGAAATACTAGGTTTTGACAATATAAAATCAGTGAGAAATTTGCTTTATAAGTCCATAAAAGCCTTGCGAAAATTGATTGTTGTAATAATTCTGATCCTCTTTTATCAATGAAAATGAATTATTCGATAACCGATTTTGCCTTGATGGTTTATAAATTTTTGAAATGTGTTGGTGTCATTTTGAATGTTGCTGTCCTATATCAGCAAATAACAAAAACACTTAAGATGAAAACAAAAACACAATTAAACCTTTTGCTGAGTTTTGCAGCAATTATGATCCTTTTCCTATCGGGATGTGGAGGTAGTGAAGAAACACCTGAGATACAATTGGGTGAGCTGAAAGCCAAAATTGATGTTTCGTCTATTAGTTTCACTACTGACATTAACTCAATAGATGGTCGTCGCATTAAAGCCAACCAAGCTGTGACCTTTGCAGATAAAAGTTCCGGTAGTCCAGATGCTAGAGAATGGACTTTTGAAGGCGGTCCAGCGTCAAGTGCTGATTCTCTTGCCACTGTGACCTGGACTGAAATGGTAGGTCAAGTGAAAGTGATTTTGACCATCACAAGATCAAGTGACGGCATGACCGATGCTGATACATTAGATCTTCAAGTTGGATCAGTAGAGCAGTTGAATCGGGCAGTTTTTGGACTTGAGGATCAAGATTCTGATTTTGATGCTTTAAGTAAATGGTTCTACTGGACTCCAAATGACGGCACTGTTTCAATTGCACTTGAAACTGGTGATGGGGCAAACTCAACATCTCAATCATTGAAATTAACAGCCACTTCTAGTTTTGGCGAATTTCAGTTGCGACCACATGAAAATGGAGCAGAGTTTTTAGCTTCCTTAGAGTCAAATACCACTTACGTATTTAGCTTTTACATGAAAGCAAGTGAGGCACTTACTTTATCTGAAGTTAGTATTTTGAATGTGAAAAATGATGCACCTAAAGAGGGGTGGTACACTCCACTTTGGACAGGTGATGCTGCGATTGCAGACCCGAATGTCACAACAAGTTGGAGTAAATTCACTTATGAATTCACCACTGCTGATCTTTCTACATTTGCTGATGAAGGATATGCTGATGATGGAAAAGCGGACAATGCTGGACCGTTCTTCAAGCATTTTGCATCGATCTCAGGTAATGAGATAAATGTGTGGATAGATGAGATGTCACTTAAAGTGAAGGATTCTGAATGATAAAATAGTGATATGGAAATATTGCTATTATAAAAAGCCGAAATAAGGTTAATAAAATGAATGACTCATATAATAAAGTAGAGGATTTTTTGACTGATGAGCTATTCAGGAGTTGGGTGACAAATCCTACACCTGAGATCGAATCTCATTGGGAGCTATGGCTTGGCAATCATCCTGAAAAAAGGGAAATGGTGCTTGAAGCTAAAAAAATCGTCAAAGGTCTTGAGTTTTCAGAATACAAGCCTGATTCGGAAATAAAAGAACATATTCTAAAAAACATTAAATCTGAAACGCCAAATTGGAACAGGCCTAAACAAAAACAAGTTGACCTGTTCCAATATTGGTCAAAAATAGCTGCCATTCTCATCTTTTCTGTTGGAATTGGATCTTTGATTTTCTATCTGAATAAACCCACTGACAATAAGGCAATTACATCTAATAATATGATAGTGAAGAAAAACCCTATGGGTGTTCGGTCTCATTATGTGTTATCAGATGGCTCTGAGATATTTTTAAATGCAGGTAGTGTTATTGAATTTCCAGAAAAATTTGATCGTGATCAGAGGATTGTAAAACTTCAGGGAGAAGCATATTTCGAAGTTCAACCCGACAAATCCAGACCCTTTAAGGTGGTTTCTGACAAGTTGACTGTGACTGTATTGGGTACTAAGTTTAATTTCAACTCAGAATATCAATCTAATTCGGTAGCCTTGGTGGAAGGAAAGGTGAAGTTTTCGGAGAATCATTCCGGTTTAGATACAATCCTGATTCCAGGGCAGATGGCAAAATTTGATGAGAACCGATCCCGATTCAGTTTATCTGATTTTGATGAAGAAAAAGTTATTGGATGGAAAGATGGGAAATTAATTTTTCGAGATGCTTCATTTGATGAAGTCGTAAATGATTTGAAAAAATGGTATGGTGTTACCATCGCTATCAAAAACAAATCTTCGAAAATTGATTGGTCATATACGGCCAGTTTCAGCAATGAAAGTTTAGAAACAGTTCTGCTTAACATGAGCACGGTAAAGGGATTTGACTATAAGATATCGCGAAAGGAAGTCACGATATCATTCGCAGACTAAAGCCCTATTATAACCCTAAAAGAACTTCAAAAATGATTATATTCAAATCATTGTCGCTATACCTGCGTCTGATGAAAATATTTCTATTCCATTTTATTCTAATTAGTGCCGCCTTTGCAACCACTTCTACAGGGCAGCCTAACAAAAATTTGCAGGATGTAAAAATCCGAATAAAAGGCAATTACGAAATAGAACGTTTATTTAAGATTATTGAGAGTAAGACGGAATTGTCTTTTGCTTACGACAGAAACGATTTAAGTGACGCGCTAAAGAAGAAAGTAAATATCTCTGAGGATAAAGAATGGTCAGTTAAGGATCTTCTCCTTAAGGTTTCAGAATTAGGCGAGCTGGAATTTAAAAGGATAAATAATACAATTAATGTATTAAAAATCGAATCATCGACTCGATCTGCGACCATCAAACAGCAGAACAGAACAGTTCAGGGTCAGGTTTTGGATGAAACAGGCGAAGGGCTTCCTGGAGCGACAGTTTTGATTTCAGGTACCGAACGGGGCACAATTACTGATCTAGATGGGAATTTTTCTATTGATGCGCCAGAGGGTTTCCTTACACTCGTAGTTTCATTTGTAGGCTATTTGACACAAGAAATAAGTATCAATTACAGTCAATCTTCAATTCAAGTCACAATGAACCTCGATATTGAAGCGCTACAGGAAGTGGTAGTAGTAGGTTATGGTCAGCAGAAAAAGGTGTCGATCACTGGAGCTATCGCCAAAATTGAGAGCAATGAAATCACCCAAACAAAAACGGCCAATGTTGCCAACAATCTAGCAGGAAGGATGCCGGGGCTAGTGATCAACGCTCGCGGAGGTGAACCTGGTCAGGAAAATATGGAAATATTTATTAGAGGAAAAGGCACCACGGGCGATGCTTCTCCTCTTTTTGTGATTGATGGTGTTGCCAATCGTGGCTCTTTTGAACGATTAAATCCTGAGGATATTGAAAGTATTTCCATCTTAAAAGACGCCTCTGCGGCTATTTATGGTGCGCAGGCGGCTAATGGAGTTATTTTGATTACTACCAAACGAGGTACATCCGGCAAACCTAAATTCAGCTATAGCAATTCATTTGCGATAACTCAACCGGCAAAACGTCAAGAACTGATGAACGCTCCACAATATCTTACATGGCTGGACGAGAGAAATATCCGAAATGGTAGACCGCAGATTTATCAAAATATCATTAAAGACTACAAGGAAGGCGAAAACGATCCTAATATTTGGTCTAATACCGATTGGTGGAGTGAGGCCATGGACCAGTGGAGCCCACAGTACCAGCACAACCTAAGTCTGTCAGGTGGATCAGACAATTTTAAGTATTATGTCTCAGGCCAACACCTCTATCAAGACGCTATTTTCAAAGGGTCAGAATTTGGTTTTGAGCAAAATAATATCCGCTCCAATATAGATGTGCAAGCGACTTCATTTTTAAAGATAGGGTTGGATCTTGCTGGGAGAATTGAAAACAGAAAGGGCCGAAAAGATCAGGAGGCTACAGCCGATGTAATTCGTGGAGTCTATGCGATGGCTCCATTTGAAACACCCTATTACAGTAACGGATTGCTCAGGAAGACCAGTAATGGAAATATTATTCCGCATTTGAATGGAATGGCTGGGGGAGCGGAATACAACACATTAACCTTAAATAATAAACTCACTGTAGATCTATCTCTTTCTGAGTTGGTAAAAGGACTTTCTTTTACTGGATTCGCAGCTTATGATTCCAAGAAAATCGAAAAGAAGGAAATTGGTAAGCCTTATGATATTTTCTTTCTTAATGAAGAAAACGAATTTGAAAACCTCAAAAGTCAAACTGGAAATGTATCGCTCTTCCAGCAATTTGATGAAGAATATAGCTTCACATTACATTCACGATTGAATTTTGCCAGAACATTTGGCAAACATGAGGTGAGCACATTTATCGCCTATGAGCAAAATAAATTGGAAGGAGAGTATATCGCTGCTTCCAGAATCAATTTGGTTTCTGAAGACTTGCCGTTTTTATTCACAGGTTCTGAAACCAACCTAAACAATGATGGAAAAGGATGGCAATCTGCACGCGTAAATTATTTTGGTCGATTCAATTATCAATTTGATGATAAATATCTTTTTGAGTTTACACTAAGGCATGATGGCTCTCAAAATTTTCCGACCAACAAAAGATTTGGAACATTCCCGGGTTTGTCTGTAGGATGGAGGTTATCGGAAGAAAATTTCTTGAGAGTGGATTGGTTGGATGAACTGAAGCTTAGAGCTTCATGGGGAAAACTGGGTAATGATCGGGTGGTGGGTACAAACGGATCGCCAGCGGCATTTGAATATTTGAACCTCTATAATATTGAGAATGGAGGTGTTTTCGGAGAAACTAGAATTCTATCTACTGGGCTGACTCCCAGTTCGGTTGCTAATCCAAACATAACCTGGGAAACTTCCACCAAGATCAATTTAGGTTTCGACTTTTCGTTTAAAAACGGTCTTTTGGATCTAACTACAGATGTTTTTTTTGAAGAAAGGTCTGATATTCTTGCACGAAGAAATGCCTCAGTACCTCTTTATACAGGTATGGAACTTCCAAACGAAAATATAGGAAGAGTGAAAAACAAAGGGGTTGAGGTGTCAGCTTTACACAGACGAACCCTTGCTAATAATTTTCAATATAGGATAGGTGGCCAATTCACCTACGCCAGGAACCAAATCGTATTTGTAGATGAATCCCCCTTTGTACCTAGCTATCAGCGTGTGGAGGGCAGTCCTATTGATTATTTACTTGTTTATAAGGCGGATGGGCTTTATCAAAACAAGGAAGAAATAGCCAATTCTCCTCACTTCCCCGATGCAAAACCTGGTGATGTTCGATTTGTGGATGTAAACAATGATGGAAGCCTAACAGCGGAAGACCGTGTTTTACTTCCTAAAGGCCCAACGCCCCGTATCGTTTATGGTTTTTCGCTTGGAGCAAGCTGGAAGGGTCTAGAACTAAATGCATTTTTCCAAGGACAAGCAGGAGCAAGTACTATTTATCGTCCTTGGGATGTCAATCAAGATTCATGGTATTTTAAGAACAGGTGGATCTCTGAAGAAGCCACTCCAAATGCTAAGAGTCCGGCGGCATGGGACATGTCTAGCAGTACGATACAAAATGTGTCAACGATTTGGGTGCGGGATAATAGTTTTCTGAGAATCAAGAACGTAGAATTGGCTTATACTCTGCCGCAGAAGCTGACCAGTCAAGTGCAGATATCTAATCTGAGAGTTTTTGTAAGTGGTTTCAATCTAGGGTTTATCTATAATTCGGTGGGGTTATATGATCCTGAAAGTCGATCTGATACCGGATGGTATTATCCGCAGCAGCGTGTTATTTCCACAGGTTTGTCAGCAACATTTTAAAGCACGAAACGATGAAATTAAAATATACTTTACTTTTAATCATACCATTCATAATCCTCTCATGCAATGATCTTTTAGATATTGAGCCTTTGGACGCGGTATCAGATGCTGCAGTGTGGAGCGATCCTGCATTGTTGGAATTATATGTAAACTCAAGATATGATGAGGTGCCTCATGGATATGTACAATGGGCTGGAGGTTTGAGGACTACTTCCTTGACAGATGAATCCTATGACATGCACCAGGGATCAAGATTGGTTAATAAATACACACAAGGAGAAATCACACCAACTAACATGCACTTGTTTGGTGGCTTTTGGATTCAGGCTTATGCTGCTATTCGAAACCTTAATCTCTTTCTGGAAAATGTCGATCCGAATCTCGGCGATCCTGCCAGAACTTCTCAACTAATCGCTGAAGTGAGATTTCTTAGAGCTTGGTTTTACACAGAACTATTTTCAAGATATGGAGATGTGCCGCTTTTGTTGAGCACTGTAACACTAGATGAGGCGGATCAAATCGAAGAAAGAACCTCAGTTTCTGATATTGTGACATTTATTGATTCTGAGCTTTTAGAGGCTGCCTTAGATCTTCCAATAACAACTGAAGGAAATGATTTTGGAAAAGCTACAAAGGGTGCCGCATATGCTCTCAGAACCAGAGCCCTACTGTATTTTGCAAGTCCACTTTTTAGTTCGGGAAGTACAGAAGACTGGCAAAAAGTATCTGATGCATGTGAGGATTTATTCGATTTAGGAGTGTATTCACTTTCTGGCGATTATGAAGGCATGTTCCTTAATCCAGCCGATCCGGAGATCATATTTTTTAAACAGTTCGTTGGTCTTAGAGGACCAGAAGTCAATTTTAGGCTTGGCTATTACATGCCATCAGGTGGTCACAATATTGATGAATGGAGATTGCCTAATGGTAATACTGGCTGGTCACAGGAAAATCCGCTCATGAATCTTGTTGCTGAATTTGAAACGATCGATGGCGAAATTCCCATTCTTGGGTTTTCAGGAGCGAATGATAATCTGATGCCTGAAATTAATCCTAACGCAACTAATTACGACCCAACAAATCCATATCTAAATCGAGATCCAAGGTTGAACTATTCCATAGTGCATGATGGGTCCTTTATCAACGATCGAGAAGTTGAGTTTTGGGAATGTGGCAGTGATAGCCGCTGCGAAGATGTAGATAGCTGGTGGAATGGCGCCTTGATTGATCATACCATTAGAAAAGGAATTGATCTTAATTGGGAAGCTGGTAACGGACTAAGTAGCGCTACGCCCTATGTATATATGAGATTAGCTGAGTTTTATTTGACTTATGCGGAAGCTCAATATCATTTAGGAAATACCGGTGTAGCTCAGCAATATGTGAATATGGTTAGATCAAGACCAGGAGTGAATATGCCACCAATTGAGAACTCACAAACTGGCTCAGATTTTTTAGATAAGATCAAACATGAGCGAAAAGTTGAATTGGCATTTGAAGGGAATCGCTGGTATGATGCACGTAGATGGAAAGATGCGGAGATAGATTTTGCAAAGGATGCAATCGGATTGGAAGTAATAAAAGATGATATAACAGGAGATAAAACCTATCGATACTTCGTCCAACAACAGCGATCCTTTCCGCAAAGTCATTATCTTTTTCCTATTCCGTTTGAGGAAATGAGTAAGACCAATTGGATACAAAATATAGGTTATTAATAAAATCGGTTGCCGGGGATACCACCGAGCGATTTGAACTTTAACAAGATAATAATATGTCGATGATACATTTTACCGGATTGCTTGCTATATGCTTTATACTTCAATTGAGCAGTTGTAACAGCACTGAAATAGATGCCATGTCCAATCCGCCAGATACCGCTATTGTAGTTATGACCTCTCAAGTAGATACTTCCATGTTTAATCTTGGGATACCATTATATACTGGTGACCAAAGAAAGAAATCCATGACTGAGTTCAACACGAGTATGGCATCTTTCAAAGTAGGAAGAACATGGAGTATTCTCCGAATGGGTGAATTTGAGGGTAACCCACACATGGAGTGTATTGCCGATGGTCCTGACGGTTCTTTTGGTTTAAGAATGAATTTTTTTAAGCCTTCGGTCAATAAGCCCCATCTGCCTAAAGAATTATCAGATAAGGTTACAGGTTTGAGCTTCAATGTGTTGGGATACGCCGATGCTGAACTCAACGTGTGGATTTTAGATGATAATGAAGAAGTTTTAGTTAGTGAGATTTTCGAACTAAACGAATTGAAGATAAAAAGCTACTCACTTTCATTTAATGCAGCCACAGCTAAGGAGGTAGTTTTCTTCTCCAAAAACGCTGATGGAAATACGAAGTTTGGAATAGACGATGTGTACCTAACAACTAGTGACACAAAGCCTTTCACACCACCCGCATCAGATGCTGAGTTTCTAGCATGGTTGAAGCGATCTTCTTTCAATTTCTTTGATTGGAATTATATACAGCATACAGGAGATCAAGGGTTTGTGCTTGAGTCAAATACCGAGTCAGATAAAATCTCCCTTTCGGGGATGGGGTATGCTTATCCGATTTTTATCATAGCAGGCGAGCAGGGTTATATCACTCCGGAAGAAGCTAAAAACAGAGTAAAGTCCATGCTTAAATGGCAACTAGCCCAGAACTGGTTTGATGGATCAGGTGGTTGGCATGGATTTCCGCATCATTACTTCAAGCCTGATGGTACTTATGCATGGCCAGATATAAGCACAATTGACTGGGCAATATGCGCAGCGGGCATTCGAGTGGCCAGGCAGTTCTATTCAGGGGATTCGGAAATTGCCGCTATGTCAGATGAACTCCTTGCTCGACCAGACTGGACCGTGGCGCTTGCGGCAGAGGATAAGATCGCAATGGGTTTTAATGGCAATACAGGTGAGATGAATGATTATCGATGGGCATTGGCTTTTTCAGAAGAGACCGAGATTGTTTATTTAGAAGCAGTTGCTTCTGGTGATTTAGATGCTGATATCTTTAAAGCCATTATCAGGAAAAAGCAAGATGGCTTTTACCCGAGTTGGTTTGGGGCTGGCTTTACCTACAATTGGTTACAGCTTTGGACAGGAGCGATTGAGCCTTATAAGACCAACGCTAGAGCCGCTTATGAGATCGACGCTTCCTCTTGCCTAAACAAATTTGGAGTGCCTGTGATGGGACTTACAGCCTGCTCCACAGTAGGAGAATTTACCACTGATGGCTTTATGACTTGGAATAAGTACATCAGTAATCAGGGAGGACTTACACGACTCACAAGCGGCAGTGTAATACAAATATCTCCAGCTCCCTATGGCGCTGCGCTTGGGCTTCCTTTTACATATGATAAGTCCGTATTAGCACTCAGGGAGTTTGTGAATATGGGTTATTGCCACGAGTACTTAGGTTTACCTGATAATGTGCGGATGAGAGATTTGCCACAAGGTTTCCAACAAGCACCAAATTGGGATCCTTTTGATATTAATATTGGACCCATGATAATGGCGATTGAGCAAATTCAAAATAACCGAATTGGCGATTTGTATCTCAAAGACCTTGAGGTTTCTGATGCGTTAACTGCGCTGATTCAGTCATTCCCTGCGAATTAATTGTTATTACCAGAATATTTGAGGGTATTTTGATGTCATTCATCATTTATCTGCCCTATAACCAAAAGATCATATAACTGTGAAAAGAATATATTTAGGATTAATCTGTGGACTCTTTGCGCTCATCGCGCAGGGTCAGAATACGACTTTACCTTACCTCAAAAACAACCAACTCATTGTCGATGGTGAACCCTACCTAATGATAGCCGGTGAGCTCCACAATTCATCCGCATCATCAGCTGCATATATGGAAGATGTTTGGCCAAAACTGACTAGCCTTAACCTAAATACCGTTTTGGCTTCCGTGTCCTGGGATCAGTTCGAGCCAGAGGAGGGTAAGTTTGATTACGAGCTGATCGATTACTTGATAACCAATGCTGAGAAAAATGATCTCAAACTCGTGATTATCTGGTTTGCTTCCTGGAAGAATGGACAGTCTAGTTATGCTCCGGTATGGGTGAAGCAAGACACCAAAAGATTTCCAAGGGTGATGACCAAAGATGGAAAGTTGATCGAGACCCTGTCTGTTTTCAGCGAACAAACCAAGCAAGCTGATGCCAAAGCATTTGCAGCTTTGATGCAGCGTATCAAAGAAATAGATAAGAACAACACTGTGGTCATGATGCAGCCTGAAAATGAAGTGGGTATATTTCAGGATATTGATTATCAGCCAGTGGTATTGAAAAAGTACGAGGAGCAAGTACCAAAATTGCTGATGGATTACCTCCAAAAAAACAAGAAAAACCTAAAGCCTGAGGTAAGTTCGATTTGGAATAAAGCAGGAGGGAAGGCTTCAGGTACTTGGAAGCAAGTCTTTGGAGACACCCCCCAAGCCAAAGAGTTTTTCATGGCATGGAATTATGCCTCTTATATGAATTATGTTGCTGCCGCAGGGAGAGCACAGCACAACCTGCCGATGTTCGTCAATGCATGGATCGTTCAGCAACCTGATGATCTCCCTGGAGTTTACCCGAATGGGGGACCGGTTTCCAGAGTGATGGACATCTACAAAGCCGCTGCGCAGAGTATTGATATCATCTGCCCAGACATCTACTTGCCCAATTATAAGGAGATTTATCAAATGTACAAACGAGATGACAATCCTTTACTTGTTCCAGAATCGTCACTCGATCCGGCCAGAGCATTTTATGCTTTTGCAGAATATGACGCCATTTGTTTTTCTCCATTTGGAATAGAAGATGCGGCAGGGGATATTTTATATAGCAAGTCATATGAAGAACTTAGTGAGCTAACCCCACTCATTACCCAATATCAGGGAACTGGTAAAATGCGAGGAATCCATCTATCGAATGAATATCAGGACGAAATTATGAATATAGATGGATTTGAAATTTCTATCAAAATTCAAGATCCGAATAAACCATGTTTTGGTTTAATCATCCATTCAGCGGAAAATGAATTTTTAGTTTCAGGTTTAAATTTTAAAGTCACATTCACAAAACCGGCAGGAAATCAGATCGCTTATATTGGAAAAGTAACAGAAGGGCGATTTGAAAATGGTGAATGGAAAGAAATGCGCTGGCTCAATGGTGATGAAACTTACCATCACGAACTGCTGCGTGTGTTTGGAAGAGAAGTGAAAGTTGGCGATCAATTCCGCTTTCAGGAAACAGATTTGGAAGTAGGAGAAGGTGATCAGTTTGTCTATTCGCCTGGGGGAGCTAATACAGTTTATACTCCCGGTATTTATAAGGTTGTGCTTTATAATCGACCAAAATGATATTTTCTATTAGAAATATTTACTGAATATTCCTCTGTATTATCATTTGCAAATTATTTTTCAATTCTAACAATTAACAAGCGTTGAATTCATTTCAACGCTTGTTAATTGAACCAGTAGTTGGTCTTATGTCAGCAGCTGATGACAATTAAATAAAACCGTCCATAGAAACTTACCTTGCCTGAATAGGTCATTGCCTTTCCATTTTGTATTTTTATACATCTTTCCATTTTGAGGAAGAATACGTTCTTGAATACATAGTACATAAACACCCCGACTATGCCTATTTATCACAAGCTTGGGATCATTCCCAAGAAAAGACACACCCAATTCCGAAAGGAGAATGGTGAACTTTATTATGAGCAATTATTTGGAACCATTGGATTCGATGGGATGTCTTCCTTGCTCTATCACCATCATCGACCTACGAAGATTAAGGAAGTAGGAGAGAGCATAGATTTATCTCCTAAAATTGCTATTCAAAAAAATATCACATCTAGAAATCTGATCAGTTTCAATGTGCCGGCCAAAGATGATTTTTTGGAATCCAGGGTGCCACTTCTTGTCAATAACGATATTCATATTGGCGTAGCTGCTCCTAAAAAGTCTTTGACCGAATACTTCTATAAAAATGCTGATGCTGATGAAATGCTTTTCATTCATCGGGGTAGTGGCACGCTGAGAACATTTTTAGGGAATATACCTTTCGAGTATGGGGATTATCTGATCATCCCCAGAGGAATGATCTATCAGATTGATTTTGATACTGAAGACAACAGGATTTTGTCCGCAGAATCCTATACACCCATCTATACACCGAAGCGATACCGCAACTGGTTTGGACAGTTATTAGAACATTCTCCATTTTGCGAGCGGGATTACAAACTACCCGAAGGATTGGAAACGCACGATGAGACCGGTGATTTCCTGATTAAGGTCAAAAAGCAAGGGATGCTTCACCATTTGATCTATGCACACCATCCATTTGATCTAGTGGGATGGGACGGCTATAATTTTCCTTATGGATTTTCGATTCATAATTTCGAACCCATCACTGGTCGGATTCATCAACCACCGCCTGTCCACCAAACTTTTGAGACTTCCGCTTTCGTGATTTGTTCGTTCTGTCCCAGAATGTATGATTACCATCCGCTATCAATTCCTGCACCATACAATCATTCCAATATTGATTCGGACGAAATGCTTTATTATGTTGATGGAGATTTTATGTCACGAAATAATATTGGTCAAGGGAACATTACGCTACATCCTTCGGGGATACCTCATGGTCCACATCCTGGAGCATACGAACGAAGTATCGGTCAAACGGTTACTGAAGAATTGGCGGTCATGATTGACACCTTCAGGCCACTGCAAATTACAGAAGAGGCCATGAAAATAGATGATGGAACTTACTACAAATCCTGGATCGAAAATGATAGATAAAAGAGTAAAAAATGCAGAAGAAGCCATTAAAGGCATAGAAGACAACATGACACTTATGTTGGGTGGATTTGGCTTGTGTGGTATTCCTGAAAACTGTATCAGCGCATTGGTTCAATTAGGTGTCAAGGGACTGACGTGTATCTCTAATAATGCAGGAGTTGACGATTTTGGTCTGGGTTTACTTTTGAAAAATAGACAAATAAAAAAGATGATTTCGAGCTACGTTGGCGAAAACGCTGAGTTTGAGCGGCAAATGCTCTCAGGTGAACTTGAAGTGGATTTGATACCACAAGGATCACTTGCTGAACGATGCAGAGCTGGTGGTGCAGGAATTCCAGCTTTTTACACACCTGCTGGATATGGAACTGAAGTGGGTGAAGGAAAAGAAGTAAGGGTTTTCAACGGAAAACCACATATCCTTGAGAGCGCCCTTACGGCTGATTTTGCAATTGTAAAGGCATGGAAAGGTGATCCACAGGGAAATTTAATTTTTAAAGGAACAGCTAGAAATTTCAATCCGGTAATGGCCATGGCTGGTACTATTACTATTGCGGAAGTTGAAGAATTGGTGGCTCCTGGCGAGTTGGATCCGAATCAAATTCATACGCCCGGGATTTTCGTGCAGCGGATATTTCAGGGCCAAAATTATGAAAAGCGTATTGAGCAAAGGACTGTGAGATCAAAGGGGTAATTTGATAGATAGTTAATTTAATAATTTGGAAATGGGTTTATTTGGAAATTTGAAAATAAGCTGATTTGATAATTTGAGAATTGATTTATGAGAAGTGACAAACAAAATGTAATTGTGGATCTGAGTTTTCAATTTGCGTTGAAAACAGTTGCGTTTTCAGAACAATTGGAAGCTGATAAGAAATATGTTATAGCCAGACAATTGTTGAAGTCGGGTACTTCCATAGGGGCTAATATTAGGGAGGCACAGAATGCAGAAAGTAAAGTGGATTTTATTCATAAATTGAAAATAGCAGCAAAAGAAGCTGATGAAACGGAGTATTGGTTATTGATCTGTGAAAATTCAGAAAATTATCCAACCACCGAAAATTTGAGACAAGAACTGTTAGTAATAACCAAAGTGCTGTCAAAAATAATCGGATCACTTAAAAGAGCTAGCTAATCACCTAATCACCAAATCAACTAATTATCAAATCATCAAATCATCAAATTGAAATGTTAGACAAAAATGGAATTGCAAAACGAATTGCGCAGGAATTAAGGGATGGTTGGTATGTGAATTTAGGAATTGGTATACCTACACTCATAGCCAATTATATTCCTGAGGGCATCAGCGTGGAGTTTCAATCTGAAAATGGATTGTTGGGCATGGGACCTTTTCCTTTTGATGGCGAAGAGGATGCGGATCTGATCAATGCTGGCAAGCAGACCGTAACGACATTGCCGGGTGCTTCAATCTTTGATTCGTCGACTTCCTTTGCCATGATCAGAGGACGCCATGTACAGCTTACGGTTTTAGGAGCGATGGAAGTTTCTGAAAAGGGGGATATTGCCAATTGGAAAATTCCCGGCGTAATGGTGAAAGGAATGGGTGGAGCGATGGATTTGGTTGCATCCGCAGAAAATATCATTGTGGCAATGATGCACACAAGTAAATCGGGAGACTCCAAACTTCTTCCTAAATGCTCCCTTCCGCTTACAGGCGTGGGCTGTGTTAAAAAAATTGTTTCCAATATGGCAGTTATTGACGTAACTGATCAGGGGTTTAAATTGGTAGAAAGAGCGCCAGGTGTCAGTGTCGAAGAAATTAAAAATGCAACTGCGGGAAAGTTGATTGTTGAGGGCGAAATCCCCGAAATGATAATTTAAATTAGGGAATACATTAATTATGAAGAGCTGGTTACCAATAGATTCAAACTCAGATTTTAGCATTTACAATTTACCATTTGGAATTTTCTCAACTGCTAATTCTTCATCGCGCATAGGTATCGCTATTGGTACCAAAGTAGTTGATTTGGCAGCAATGGTCAAAGCAAGGTTTCTGGATTTACCCATTCAGATCATTGAAAATCAATTCTTGAATGATTTTATAGGTTTGGGGAAAGCCATCACTAATAAGGTCCGATTGGATGTGCAAAAGCTGTTAACGGATGAATCATCGATATTAAAAAAACATCCTGAATTTCTGATAGATCAATCCGATGTGATTATGCACTTACCGGTAAAAATTGGTGATTATACGGATTTTTATTCCAGTATCGAACATGCCACCAATGTGGGTAAAATGTTTCGTGATCCGGAGAACGCATTGCTCCCCAACTGGAAGCATATTCCTGTAGGTTATCATGGAAGAGCATCATCGATTGTGGTGAGTGGTGTGCCACTTCACCGTCCAAAAGGGCAAATAATGCAAGCTGATGCACATACACCCGTTTTTCAACCATCTGCAAGGGTAGATTTCGAATTGGAGATGGGTTATATTATCGGAAAACCTACAAGTCTTGGAGATTCGATTACTACAGCAGAAGCGGAAGACTACATATTCGGAAAAGTGATTTTCAATGATTGGTCGGCACGGGATATTCAAAAATGGGAATATGTACCACTCGGGCCTTTTTTGTCTAAAAATTTCGGGTCATCCATGTCACCCTGGGTGGTAACCATGGAGGCTTTAGAACCTTTTCGTCTTCCCGGTCCAAAGCAGGAGCCTGAAGTTCTGTCATATCTGAAATTTGAGGGAGACAAGAATTTTGACATCAGTTTAGAAGTAACCATTACACCTGAAACAGGTATTGAAACGGTGGTTTCCAAATCCAATTTTAAATATATGTATTGGAACATGGCGCAGCAATTGGCACATCACACAGTTAATGGCTGTGATCTGAATATTGGCGATTTGATGGCTTCCGGAACCATATCTGGTCACACAGAAGATTCTTTCGGTTCTATGTTGGAATTGGCCTGGGCAGGTAGTAAACCGATTAAAATGAACGACGGATCAGAAAGAAAATTCATACTTGACAATGACACAGTAACAATGCGAGCTTTTGCTGAGAAGGATGGAATTCGTGTGGGATTCGGTGAAGTTTCTTGCAAATTATTACCAGCCATTTGATGATCTTTACCAAGCGGACCAGACACCAATAGTACAGGATAGATGTTTTTTATTTTGTGTTAATATTGGCACGTAATTATTCAAAGTGGCTTACAATTAATATGAAAAAAGTATTTGATCTCACGGGAAAACAGGCAGTGGTTACCGGAGGAGGAAGCGGTATTGGAAAGGCAATCTGTGAGTCTCTGACAAATCAAGGGGCTTCAATATTTCTACTTGATTACAACGCTGATCAGGGTAGTGCAGTAGCAGCGGCTATTAACAAATCAGGTGGTGAGGCAGTGTTTATTCAATGCGATGTTTCCAATGAACAATCAGTTCAAGATGCAATAAATCAAGTTTCTGAAGAAATCGATATTTTGGTCAATAATGCAGGAATAGCTCATGTGGGTACTGTGGAAACCACATCATCAGAAGATTTTCAACGTGTTTATGATGTCAATGTAAAAGGCGTTTTTAACTGTACCAAAGCCGCAATAGGCAAAATGAAAAAAAAGGGAGGTTCTATAATTAATATGGCCTCAGTTGCCTCACTAACTGGAATCGCTGATCGTTTTGCTTATTCCATGAGTAAAGGCGCGGTTCATACAATGACTCTATCGGTAGCCAAAGATTATCTGACTTACAATATTCGCTGTAATTGCCTTGCACCTGGCCGTGTACATACGCCATTTGTTGATGTTTTTTTAGCAAAGAATTATCCAGGAAAGGAAGAGGAAATGTTTGAAAAATTATCTAAAACTCAGCCTATTGGCCGTATGGGACAGCCGCAAGAGATCGCAAATCTGGTACTTTATCTTTGTTCAGATGAAGCTTCTTTCATTACTGGAAGCTGCTACCCAATAGATGGAGGATTTACAACTTTAAACACATAAGATTTTTAACAATGAAATTATTTCGATACAAAAAGGAAGGACAATTTAAAACTGGAGTAGGTACATCTGAAGGACATTTTGATGTAAGTGAACACATCTCTGAATACGATCGTGGGTTTTTTGAACGAGATGGTATTTCTGAGCTTCAATCCATCATTGCGAATAAGCAACTAACCAAACTAGAAGGTGACTTAGAATTTGGAGCCCCATTGTATCGACCTGAAAAAATCATTTGTATCGGCCTGAATTACAGGAAACACGCCGAGGAAAGTGGTATGGCCATTCCTCAGGAACCAGTAGTTTTTTTTAAGGCACCTTCAAGTTTAACTGGCCCTTTTGATAATATTATTATTCCCAAAAACAGCGTAAAAACAGATTGGGAAGTGGAATTAGCTGTAATTATTGGTAAAAAGGCTAATTATGTTTCCGAGGAAGAAGCGTTGGATTATGTAGCTGGATATGCATTGCACAATGATGTGAGTGAACGTGAGTTTCAGTTGGAACGAGGCGGACAATGGGTAAAAGGAAAAAGCTGTGATTCATTCGCACCACTTGGACCATATCTGGTTACCAAAGATGAGATCAAAGACCCCAATAATCTAAATCTTTGGCTAACACTCAACGGACAAAAAATGCAGGACGGAAACTCCAGCGACTTTATTTTCAATATCCAAACAGTCATTAGTTACCTTTCACAATTTATGAGTTTGATGCCTGGTGATATCATTTCCACTGGAACGCCAGAAGGCGTGGGTCTTGGACAAAAACCACCAAAATACTTACAACCAGGAGATATTGTTGAGCTTGGCGTTGAAGGTTTGGGTACTTCCAAACAACATGTAGTGGCTTATTCCTGATTAATCCCCGATACAACCTAACCTAATCACCCAAAATGACTGCAACAAAAGGTAAATACCTGCTTGGTTTTGTATTGGTCACCAGCATGTTTTTCATGTGGGGACTGGCCAATAACATGACGGATACGCTATTAGCGGCATTCAAGCGGATCATGAGCATGACTGATTTCCAGACTTCCTGGATACAGATTGCGTTTTACGGATCATATTTCTGTCTGGCGATTCCAGCAGCAGCGCTGATACAACGATACACTTACAAAACGGGTATTTTAGTTGGATTGGGAATGTTTATCGTAGGTGCTTTGCTTTTTTATCCGGCAAGTCAAACGATGGTTTATGGTCATTTCCTTACCGCTCTTTTCGTTCTTGCTGGTGGTTTATCCATTTTGGAAACAACAGCTAATCCTTACGTTTTAGCAATGGGAGATGAAGCCAGCTCCATTCAAAGGCTCAATCTGGCTCAGTCATTCAACCCAATTGGCTCAATCACAGGTGTGATGTTGAGCAAGTTTTTTATCCTCGACAACCTCAATACTGCTGATGCTGGTACTCGAGCCACCTTATCAGAAGCTGAATTGAGTGCTATGCAAGCAGACGAGTTAAGTGCCGTGATGAGTGCTTATGTAGGTGTTGCCTTTTTACTTTTGATTATTTGGGTGGTAATCAAGTTTGCTAAAATGCCGGTGGTTTCAGAAGAGCACAAAGTTCATTTGGGAAAATCATTTGCCAAGCTTTTGAAAATGCCCAATTATCGTAATGGGGTTATTGCTCAATTTTTTTACGTTGGTGCGCAAATCGGCATCTGGTCATTTACCATCCGGTATGTGATGCAGGAACTCAATGTCAACGAGAGTGAGGCTTCTAATTATTATCTGGCATCTCTGATCATATTCGTAGTTGCCAGATTCATGTTTACAGCATTGCTCAATCGTTTTGGTGCTGGAAAACTTTTATCAATCAGCGCAGCTGTTGCTGTGATTTGCACTGCAGTTGCCATGTTTTCAAGTGGAATGATAGGCGTGGTGGCACTGGTCCTAATTTCAGGATGTATGTCGCTCATGTTCCCAACTATATTCGGATTGGCGCTGATCGGCACAGGTGAAAATCAAAAGATCGCCGGATCAGGATTGATCATGTCAATTTTAGGTGGTGCGGTTCTTACTGCAGTGCAGGGACAGATTTCGGATGCTTTTGGCAGTATTCAGTGGTCCTTCATTGTTCCACTTATTTGCTTTGCAATTGTAGCCTTTTATGGTTTAACCCAAAAGACCCAAACTTAGGTCTAAAAGATCAAATTGAAAGTTATTTGATGGATGATCCAACTTCCTAGAATCAGAAGATAGGGTTGGGGATTTTTGTCATTTTTCCGATCCCAAAAGATCAATCCAACCAAAATCAAATAGATGATTGTGTACTGAAGGTTCTGAGTGAGTGTATATGATAAATCCAAAATATTCGGCCCAATCCGACCAATAGTTGGTCCAAGGAACACAATGGCTGTTCCGATCATAAATCGCATGTGCTTTGCCTGATTTCTTCTGTAGTTGATCGCAAGTGTATAGAATAAAACGAGTGAAATACAATCCGCCAACGGGAAGAAGATATTTTGTGGATCTCCAGAATTGATAATTTTGATCATTTGAGGAATAAATGATAGGATCAGCAAGGGAAATACGATGTATGAAAGCTTGCCTAATCTTTTATGCAGATGATTTTTTTTATTCAAAATGAGTATTGGCTGTACAATTAACATCAATATCCAAAGTGAAGCAATGAAGGCATGAACATGGATGTATCCAGTGATATTGTCTTCGAAATCTGGGAATTGAATGAAATAGGTTTTGTAAAAGCCGAGGAAAGTAAGCGGAACGAGTAACATTAAAAAGTAACCTAAATTTCGGTATGCTTTTTCCATTTTAGGGTTGGTGTTAAGTGGTGTTTTTAGGGTTGGAAAATGAAATTACAGCCCCCTTAATAATGTTAATGTTAGACATAAAATTGATGTTTTCAAATGTTTTCCAAATCATGGGAGATCCAATTTGATTTTAAACCTGATTGCTTTTGTGTTCAAGTCCTCAATAATAATTTGATAAACAATTCAACCCCTTAGGTGCTTGTATTTATATAGAAAGGGTTAAAAACCAATAATTTTATATCTTAGTAAAAAAACAGTACATGAGAATTTCACTATCGATTTGCATTTTAATATTTTTTGTAGTTGCCTGCGACTTGAAACCATCAGGTCAAAAAGGAGGGGGTGAAGATGAAGGCTTAGTTAAATTATATTATGACAATGGAGCCATCAAAGGAGAATATAATCAAGATAAAGACGGTGTTCGCCATGGATTGTCCAAAACTTATTTTCCTTCTGGAAAGCTAAAAACTGAAATTGTCTACAATCATGGAGTTAAAGTATGTTCAATTCAGTATTATGAAAATGGATTTAAGGAAATGGAGTTCTACTATGTGAATGGTGTAAAAGAAGGAAAGCGCACCAAATATTGGGACAATGGCAAAATACAGTCCACCTTGGTTTACAAAAATGGTGATCCTGGAAAGGAACTGGAGGAATTCAATAAAAGGGGTGATAAAATCACAAAATATCCAAAGCTGCAGGTTCGCGAAATCAATAACCTCATGTCCACTGGTGAATATATTGTTGAGGTTTATTTTGATAAAATACCCGGTAGGGGTTCATATTATCAAGGTGAGTTGAAAGATGGCTATTTTCCAAACACTTTGGCCCAAATGAAAAAAGTCGATGGAAAGGGGAGGCTTGTTTTTCGACCTCAACCAGGCACTTTTTTAATGAAAAATCTAACTTTTGTTGGTCAATATAAAACGGCCTACGGCAACTATTATCTAGATGAAGCAAGTGTTAATTTGGCTATAGATTTTTGATTTACTAATTATTCAGCATCCTGAGGCGAGATTTCAATTCGTAATTATTTGGAGAATATTTTAAACCTGTTTGAATAATGCCTCTGGCTTTAGTTGAATAGCCTTTTTTGAAATAATAAATTGCAGCCTTTGAGTAGGCATTTCCGAGTAAGTAATCATCGTAAATGTAGTCCGGATTGGCATTTATCTGGTTTTCAAAAAGTGACATCATTTGATTTCCGCTCACAGCCTTTTTCGAATCAAAATCCTCACCAATTTTAGATAAATATAGATTTAGCCGCATGGTGTTGAGTTTATTGTTGTTTTGCAATTCGATGTTTTTGGACATTACAGTATCCAGTCTGGCAAGCGCTTCATCCACACTTTTATTTCTGTATGCATATTTGAAAGATTCACCTAATAAGCTTTCTGCATTGGCATGTCCAGGTTTGCATGCATAAGCTTGAATTATATTTTCAAATGCATCTTGGTATTTAGCTCTGTTATAATCGATCACGGACTTTTCATAAAAATAGGAAAATGTCACTTCGGAATTTATTTCCACATCGTCTGATTGTGAGATGAAATACTGATACGCTTTATCAGCTGTTTCCAAGTCATTTCTATCAATTAAGACGGCATTTATCATGCGATAAAATTCTCCAACAACGTTACTTTTTTTAACATTCTGGGACTCAAATCTGCTGAGATATGGCAATAAGGTTATATGATGCCAGTCCTGATAATCGCTACTCGAAAGCAAGCTGGCGATGGTTAAAAACAAAAGGTCATCAATTTGGCGACTGCTATAAAATAGTTGTGCTTTTGACAGTTCTTTTAGGCTTGATTCAAAATCGTTCTCTTGAAGATAGGAAATCCCTTTGTTGTAATACTGGATCCCTATAAGTTGTTTGAGAGTCAGATCATTTCCTCCAAAATAGAATTCATCGAATACTCCGGAGACACCTTTTTTTGCAATATCTAGTTGGTTGATGAGCTTGAGTTCGCCGAGCTGTGTAACAAAATGCTCCTTAAAGCCTGGGCTGAAATTCTTAAATCCTGAAATAGGATCAGTTGTTTCAATCAGCAATTGACTGCCATCAGGATCAGCAACAATGTATACATGTTGTGGCGTTTCTTTGATGTTGTAGGGTATTCCCAATGTTTCAAAAGATAATGCATATAAGCCAACAGCTGTCACACAATTGTAAACACCAGTTTCAAAGATTTGATCGAAGAAAGCCAGTTGTTCATATTTAGTGAGAAAAGTAGCATGAAGTGCATCATAGATATATTTCACGTCCTTTTCCAGCTTTTTGGCTGGCTTGCGAAGTTTTAGCTCTTCCATTTCACGCAGAAAGCGATTATCCCAAACATCGAAATAGAGACTGTCTTCTGAAACGATTGCCAAAAAAGAGGGAAGGGATACTTCTTCACTTGCAAGAGCAGCTCTTAGTAATTTTTCCTCTACAGGGGAGTCAAATTGAAGCTCATCAATTTTGAAATATTTCCCTTGAGCCAGCAACGCCGACGGTATCAGAAATGATAAGAAAAGTAATATCCTCATTCTATACTTTTTTGTTTTCGAAGCTAACGAATTGATAAAATAGAGACAAGAATATTTTGTGAAAATGATTTTGACTTTTTAGCTCACCTAATTTTTCAGGTTAGTATCTGAATAAATTTTTATGAATTATTCGTTTACATAATTGAGTTTTTTCGCCTTTGTTAGGAATTTGGAACCTTCCTTTTCTTCACCCTTCATTATGTATGTCATTCCTAAATAATGATAGGCTTCTCCAGATTTTAGAACTGTTTTGGTGTACTTTAAAAGATCCTTCTGAGCAAGGTCATATTCATTTATGTCATAGTAATATTTTGCTCTTTGAAGGAGAAATTCATTCCTGTACGGAAAATATTTAACTAATCTGTTATGACCATTCAGTGCCATTCCAGGTTTACTTTGATGCAAAGCAAGGTCAATTAATTCTTTATGATATTGAATGGTATACTTCGAATATTTAGACGCACTATCTAAAAGCTGTAAAGATGCCAAAGTGTCTTGTAAATGAAAGGTGCATTTATGTTTTAAATAGAAGGCGTCACCATCATTTTCATCTATTAATATCCTGTCCAAATCGGAAATAGCACTTAAATACTGATTTAAATTATAAGCGGCGTAAGCTCTATTGAAATAAATATCATTATCAGTAGGATCTATCGATATAGCAAATGAATAATCACGATATGCTTTTTGATAATTTTTTGAAATCATTAGTATTTGCCCTCTGTTTTTGTAACCATCCTTGATTCTGGGTTTTAACTGAATAACATGCGTAAAATCCTCATAAGCTTTTTGAAGACTATCCATTTCGAATAAAAGCCTCCCTCGATAATTATATGCAATCCAATTTGTTGAATCTAAGTTTATGGTTCTTGTAAAAGCTTCTATTGATTCTTGTTTCTTATTGTGTTGTGAATTGTATATAATAGCTTCAAAAGTGGATGTCACTGCATTTTCAGATATCATATTGGCACTATCAAGAAAGATTAGGGCATTTTCCTTGTCCGAAGACATCAATTTGCAGATCGCTATATCCAAATATTTCCTACAATCAGGCTCCATTGCATAGTTATCAAAATAATAGTTCAAAGCTTTATGATTTTCCTCTTTTCTGGATAAGCGAGAGTTAAATTTAAAGGAACCAACATGTACAGAATCGACCTCAAGATTGTGTGCCTGATGAAAAAATTTTACAGCATCGTTAAATTTTCCTAATTCAATATTTAAAAATCCTTTGATTGAATAATAATGATAATTTGAAGGATCAATTGAAATCAATTTATCTACATCTTTTTCAAATTGGTCTGTGTTTTTGTCCTGTAGGAGAGAAATGACTCCTCTGATCATAATTCCCTCTTGCCAATTATTATCAGTTCGAAGGCCTTGTTCGACTGTTTTTCTTGCATGAGTTAATCTATCGTAATAGAGATGATAAACGATTATTGGAATATACGCATCTAGAAATTTAGAATCAGATTGTATGCAATTCTTATAATTCTTTATAGCCTTGTACATATCATTTTGCTTCATTGCAAGCTGAGCCAACCCATAATATCCATACGATTGAAAGGGCAAAACATTGATTAGTTGTTCAAAATGATCACCTGCTGATTTTAAATTATCCATTTCCAGCTCGGATAATCCAATCATATATGTTGCATGCATAAATAGACGATCAATACTGAGTGCTTCTTCAAACTTAACTATTGCTTCTTCGAAATGACCTTGATTGTAATGTATGGAACCAATCATATAAGGGAAATAAGCCACAGGTGTGAATTCTTCTTGCATCCTTTCGAAATGATCAAGTGCCTCTTCAATTTCGCCAGTATTTAGCAAGTCCAGACCTTTCTGTATTTCCGCTTCTACAATATCTGTTTCTATATTTTTATTAATATTTTTTATGTTTCCCAGATCTATTACTGGATTGACTTTGAATAGATCATTGGTGGCATATTTTCGGATATCTATTTGTGCAAATCCGATTTTCGTCAAAAGAAAGAATAGGCTAATGCAAATAATTAATTTGGTATTAAATGAAAAGAGGTTGTGATTTTTAGGAAATGGATTTCCTTGATCTCTTGTAAAATGAAATGATTCCATACAATGATTAAGAAATTCTAATCTAAGGAATTGATCAATTATTGCCAAATGTGAAAGATGCTAATTGATGCTTTTACTGGTTCGTATATCTATGAAGTCGATAGTTATTCATCCTTATGGATTGATCTGTAATTATTTGGTAATTGAATAGTGAAGAAAAGGTAATATTTACAAAAAAGGGGCGATCAGCCCCTTTTTAAATGATATTTTATGATCAATTATTTACATAGTTGATCATAAACCAGCACATGCTCTGTGAAATCTTTCCATTGAAACTTTTCTCCAGCATAATTTTCTGCAAACACGTCACAATCCTTGTACAATTCAGTTAATGCTTCTTTGCCATATCTTGATTTTTTGTACACTTCTGATTTGTTGCCATCGTAAACAACCAGATAGGATTTGTCCTCGCCACCAGCAACTTTGATGCCTCCTACACTCAAGCCGGCAGATTCTTTAGCATTTGGATCTAGATATACTTTGATTTTGGAATCAAAACCTGGGTTAAGAAGCTGCATCATTACATATTTATCTTTGGCTTTAGGTAACAGCGCCTGCTCAAAAAATACCCACTCACGATTTAAGATTTCGTCCATATCCATATCTCCTGCTCTTGAAATATTCGGAACAGCCATTGCACTTTGTAAATTGGCAAATTTGTTTGGTTTAACTGCGAGCACAATAACATCAGCTGGCGCGAATTTTGACTTAGTACCATCTTCTTGTTTTATTGTAAATGATCTCATCTGACCATTCATAAAAACATAACCGCCCATTTTACCCCGCACAGTATCTCCAGCAAGGGTTACCGCATATACTTCTTTGGCAGTTCCAATGTTTTCACTTTGGAGCTCAGGCATAAAATATTGAGAATGTGCAACATAAATTCCTAAGCACATAAATAGGAAGGTGATTGTTTTTTTCATTTTTTCAGAGTTTGATGTATCTCCAATTTAGGTTGATAATGTTGGATTACAATACCAGGTGATTTTAATTCAATAAAATTATTTGAGATAAACCTAACTGTATTATTGGTCAATTAAACCAATACAACAGTCATCTTCTTTGGTCCATGAGCGCCTATGACCAATGATTGTTCTATGTCTGCAGTTTTGGATGGGCCAGCCACAAATACGCCAAATCCAGGAATATCTTTGATTTTAGCGTATGCTTCGTGCATGTTGCTTACTACCGATTCCTTCTTCACAACAACAAAATAATGGAGTGTGATAAAAGTAAGAATGCGCGCTTTTACATTTTCTTCCGGGATCCAGATAGCAGCATTTTCAGCAACACCAAATTCGCCATTTACGATTACTGCTTCGATTTGATTGAGGATTTCCTTTGACTGAATAGCTGCATACGAAATGGTGGAAAGGTCAACTGCTGGAATGCATGAGTAGATGTTGCTGTACATCGAAACCAATTCCATTAATGTGGTTTTGAGGTTTTTTCCACCTTCTACTACATCCACATGATTTGCTTCCAGGGTAGTTTTGAATTGACTGATTTTGTCTGTAAATCCTACGAAATCAGGGATGTTTGGTAACTGAGTTGGTTCAAGACTTAGTTTTTTAATTCGATTAAGAATGTTTTCCTTACTGCTCATGCTCGATTCTTTTTATACCATTCTTTGAAACTGTCCTTAGGAGGATCGGGAAGATCGCGCTGTTTTCCCCAGGCGTTCAATGGATTGTTGATCAGACTTTTTGGAAGGAGCCGAAGTGATTTTCTTGCCATTTTACCTAAGGCAAAATATAGTTTCGGAGAGGATAACACTTGACTGGCTATCTTCATTGAAAATCGCTTCGGTGTATCATCCAATCCTTCTTCAGCAATTACCTGACGCCATTCGTAAAGTTGCTCATGGATGTTGATTTTTACGGGACACACATCTGAGCAGGAACCGCAAAGGGTAGAGGCAAAGGGCAAAGACTTGTGTTTCTTCAAATCAAATCCCGGGGAAAGAATGGATCCAATCGGTCCAGGCACAGTTGAATCATAGCTAAATCCACCACTTCTTCGATAGATGGGGCAAGTGTTCATACAAGCACCACAGCGAATGCATTTTAAGCTGTTTCGGAATTTCTCTCTTCCAAGCTGCTCTGTGCGTCCATTATCCACCAATATGATATGCATTTCCTGATTAGGTCTTGGCTTGTGGAAGTGGCTTGTGTAATTCGTTATGGCTTGTCCAGTTGCGCTTCTAGCAAGAAGGCGAGTAAAAACGCCGAGATGTTCAAATTTTGGGATCAACTTCTCGATACCCATGCTGGCAATATGAACTGGAGCAAGGTGCACACCCATATCGGCGTTTCCTTCATTGGTACAAACTACAAATCCACCCGTTTCTACTATTCCGAAATTCACTCCAGTGATAGCAACATCAGCGTGAAGAAATTTTTCCCTTAGATGAATTCTGGCCGCTTCCGTTAAATACTGCGGATCGTTATTTCCAGCTTCAGTGTGCAGATGTTCATGAAAGAGTTCGGAAATCTCCTCCTTTTTCATATGTATCGCAGGAAGCACAATATGACTGGGCGGTTGCTTTGCAAACTGCACGATTCGTTCACCCAAATCCGTATCTACTACCTCAAATCCATTTTTTTCAAGATGCTGATTGAGGTGACATTCTTCAGTTAAAATTGATTTACTTTTTACGATTCTTTGCGCATTGTGCTTATCCAGAATGGATTGCACAATTTGATTGTGTTCGTCACCATTTTCCGCCCAATGAACTGTGATTCCATTGGAGATTGCATTAGCTTCAAATGTCTCCAGATAGGAAGCCATGTTGGTAAGCACATTGTCTTTGATCGCTGATGCCAGATTTCTGAGCTCTTCCCATTCGGGAATGAGTTTGGAAGACACATCACGCTTAGTGCGCACCCAAGAGAGAGTTTCATTGTGCCAATTGGTTTTGGCATCATCCTTTAGAAAAATTTCTGTGTTTTTGGCGTGACTCATAGGTCGGTTCCATTTAGGATTTCTGCGACATGTTTGACTTTGATAGGTAAGCCATTGCGATTGATAATTCCCTCCAGATGCATGAGGCAGCTCATATCATTTCCTGCGATGACTTCTGCTTCATGTTTGATGTGATCTTGGATTCGGTCTTTTCCCATTTTCACCGAAAGTGCTTCCTCCAAAACGGCGAAAGTTCCTCCAAATCCGCAGCATTCTGTCGACATGTCCAGGTCAACTAATTCCAGATTTTTGACTAGGGAAAGGAGTGAAGTAGTTTTATTAAAAGGGGTGATATTTCGTTCTGATGAACTGGCTAATCTTAATCCACGTAATCCATGACATGAAGCATGCAATCCTACTTTGTGAGGGAATGATGTTTCTAGTTTTTCCACTTGAAGTACATCAGTTAGAAACTCAACCAACTCGTATATTTTTTGTCGAATTGCTGTTGCTTCACTTTCTTGTTTTTCGGAATGTAAATGGTCTTTAACGTGAAGTGTGCAGCTGCCTGATGGGCAAACGACGTAATCATAATCCTTAAAATTATCCACGAATAGTTCGTCGATTGCTGCATTGCCTTTTGCATAGCCTGAATTGGCCGTGGGTTGACCGCAGCAAGTTTGATTTTGAGGATAATCCACTTCACATCCTAATTTTTCCAATAATTCAAGTGTGGCAATGGCCACCTGAGGATAAAATTGATCCACATAACATGGAATGAATAATGCGACTTTTCCTTTTAATCTTTCTTTCATTCTAGAAGAGCTATTTTACTATGCGCTTATTTCGTGTCTTCTTACTTTGTAATTGTTCTTCAAAAAATTTTCTGGCAGCTTTCTGTAATTTACAAGGAGTGCGGCACCTAAAGCTGTACCTAAGGAGAAGGAAGTAGAATATATTTTATAATCTGGCAATTTGTTTGCTAAAAATTGAACAAAAACTTCGCTGGAACTAAATCCTCCATCAATGTACAAGGTCCTCACCTTACTTGTTCCAATGGAAAGTTTGAGAGATTCAATCTGCAAATCGGTGAGCTCATCCATCAGATGAAATAGCGCATCTTCATAGTCATCGAAAATGGAATAATCAGGATTCCCTTTATTTTGAAATCCAAATCTTTCAGGTTTTAAAATATTGTGATCGAATAGCAGACTTTTGCGCTCTTTATTTTTTGAAACAAAACCTGTTTTCCAATTTACAGACTTGTATGTTTGATAATCCACTTCAAAATAATCCGAAAGTATTTTGGCCGTGTTACTGAGATGTTTTCCAAGAAACAATCGAGAGGATTTAATAGAGCTTCCGGTTATTCCAAGAAAATTTAAACAGTCAGCATTCAGCTCAGCTTCAGTGAGTGGATCTTCGTTGAAAAAATTCATGCAAATGCTCCAGGTGCCAGTCGAGATCAGGACAAACGGCTCATCGGTTGTATTGATGTATGGGATCAAAGCAGAAGAGCTATCATGGATGCCTAAACCAACCCTTAGATCGATATTTCTGGTTTGTATGAGTGTGACTTCTTTACTTGAGACAATTGGTGCGAGTAATGCTTCGAAACCTTCCTTTTTTATCCATTGGGAATAGGAATTATTTTTGGCTTCCCACATTCCTGTATGGCACCCGAGGCTGGTATAGTCTGTTGCGTATTTACCTGTGAATAAATAACTGAGGTATTGAGGAAAGTGGAGTGAATGTTTGATTTTGGCAAATAACTCGGGCTTTTCATATTTCAGATAATAGAGCTGTAAACCTGAGTTGAGTAATCCCATAAATGGGCTAGCCGTGTCTATCTCAAATTGTTTGATTTCTTGATTTTCATCAAAAAATTTCTTCGTGAGATGATCTGGAAAGGGCTTTAAGTAATTGTAAAATGGGGCAACTACATTGTTGTTTTCATCCAAATGGACAAATGAGGCACCATAAGTTGAGAAATTTAATGCTTTGATTTGGAACCTGGTATCACTCAAAGCTTCTTCAAGCGTATTCTTCATCCATTTGACGAGGGATGGCAGGTCTTCGCCTAAAAATCCGTCATCATCAGGGATTTCTTCAAATCTAATATACTGCCTGTCCACTTCGTTGAATTCCTCATCAAAAAGGAAAAATTTCTTATTGGTTTTCCCAATATCAAAAACAGCTGTAACTTTTTTAGGCATTTTATAAACCTGTTGAGATGGAGGAAGCTCCTCGTAATGTGATCAGTTTTTTTCTGACTTCAAGACTTCTGTATAGTTCCAGCGGTTTTATTGCACCACCAGATCTTAAACGAGACTCAGCGAGTAGACTTCTTACATCTGTTCTGAATGCTTCCTGCATAATTTCTTGTGCTGAAATAACATCATTTTTGTTTTGAGCAGCTTTTAATGCGGACCAGTCTACAATTTGTGCCTGAGCATAGGCCAGTAAGATTGCCTCAACGGATTGAAGTAAATCTTCTAATGGATCTTTAACATTGTGACTTGCATCGATCATCCAGCTCAATTCAGGATTTTCGGTGTGATTCATTCCGTCCACCAGTTCACAGAAAATCAAGAATAGTTGATATGGTTTAAGACTACCCACAGTAAGGTCATCATCACCATATTTACTGTCATTAAAATGGAAGCCTCCCAATCGCTGTTGCATCATAAGAATAGATACAATTTGCTCAATGTTGGTATTTGGTAGGTGGTGCCCAAGGTCAACCAGCGTCAATGCCTGACGTCCAAGTTTCGAAGCTATCAGATGAGAAGTACCCCAATCCGGAATCACCATCGAATAGAAATTAGGTTCATAAGGTTTATACTCTACTAGCATGGTCCAGTCTTTTGGCAAGTGGCTGTATATTTCTTGTAATGAATCAATAGTTCTTGATAGTGCTCCTCTGAAATTCTGCTGACCGGGGAAAGTGCTACCATCGGCTAACCAAACTGTTAATGCCTTAGATCCCAATTCAACGCCATAATCAATCACTTCCTTATTGTGATCGATGGCTTGTTTTCTTACTGCAGCATCAGTGTGACAAAGTGATCCGAATTTATAAGATTGTTTGGAATCCTTTTGATCTTGAAAGGTATTTGAGTTCACAGCATCAAACTTCAAATTATGTTGTGAAGCGAGTGCTTTTATTTTATCTGCATTATCGGGGATATCCCATGGGATATGCAAACTTATTGCCCCGCTCGATGCATTTAATTGATGAAGGAGGCCTACATCCTTGATTTTTTCTTCCAAACTACCTGGTTCACCGCCTCCGGGAAATCTTCCAAATCGGGTTCCTCCAGTTCCGAGTGCCCAACTTGGGATAGCCACTTGAAATGCAGATAGATTGGCTACTATGTCGTCAGTATTGATTCCTTTGTCTGAAAGCTGTGCACTGAGGTGGGTGAAATCACGTTCATGCGATTTTTGATGTTGGCTGTTGCCTGCTTCTATTTCTTTAGACGATATCATAATTTTGGATTGACGGATAACTTAAAAGTAAAAAGTCCTCAGTTAAGAGGACTCTTTACTATCATGTAAAAAGTAAAAATTATCTAACGAAAGCAGCTGCTACGCCACCATCGACATTTAATATGTTCCCAGTGCTTTTAGACAAGGTGCCATCAACAAAGGCTAATGCTGCCTTGGCCATGTCTTCACCTTCTAATATTGCATTCAATAAGGTTCTTTTCGCATAGAATGCAGGTAATTCATCGACAGTGATGCCATAGGCTTTTGCTCTACCTTCTCCCCATCCTCCAGACCAGATGTTACTTCCTTTGATTACTGCATCAGGATTTACTGTATTCACTCTGATTTTGTCTGCGCCAAGCTCAGCTGCCAATAATCTTGTCATATGCGCCTGAGCAGCTTTCGCTGATCCATAGCCCAGATTGTTTGGTCCTGATACGATAGAATTTTTGGATACGATATTTACAATATCACCTCCCAAATCACCTCCGCCTATATTCTGCGCTCTGATGATTTCAACTCCTGCTTGAGAAGCTGCAAAGGTTCCTTTCACGAGAATATCGTGCAGAAGATCCCAATCGGCCTCAGTTGTAGATTCTAAAGATTTGGAAGTAGCGATACCAGCATTATTGACGATGATATCAACTCCACCAAATTCCAAACAAGCCTTTTTGAAAGCCGCCTTAATAGAATCCATAGAGGTCACATCCATTACTGCCCATGCAGCGGTATCTCTTTTGAATGATTTGTGAGCTTCTTTTAATCTTTCCTCATTGATATCGGTGATGACAACACATGCGCCATTTTCAACGAATTTCTTAGCAATCTCAAGACCAATTCCACCACCTGAGCCAGATATTAAAGCGATTTTTCTAGAAAGCGACTGTTCTTTCGGCATTCTTTGAAGCTTCGCTTCTTCCAGCAACCAATACTCAATGTCGAATGCTTCCTGCAAGGGTAATGCAACATATTCTGATACTGCTTCAGCACCTTTCATAACATTGATCGCGTTCAGGTAAAATTCATTTGCGACTCTTGCAGTTTGCTTGTTCTTAGCGAAGGAGAACATCCCAACTCCTGGCCATATGATTACAACTGGGTTGTTATCTCTGATTGCAGGGGAGTTGTCTCTTTTACAATCGTTATAATATTTGTTGTAGTAAATTCTATAATCTTCCCATTGTCCTTTGATTTTTTCGACCACTGCAGCTGCGTTTGAAACATCTGCATCTTTCGGTAAATCCAATACCAAAGGACAAATCTTAGTTCTCAAGAAGTGATCTGGACAGCTTGTTCCTAGTTGAGCTAGTCTTTCTACATCATTGCTATTGGCAAATTCGAGCACTCTTTCATCATCGCTAAAATGGCCTACCATTCTTTGATTTGAAGAGCAAAGTCCTCTTAAGATTGGAGCAATAGATGATGCTTGAGCTTGTCTTTTGTTTGCAGGCAATGATTCAACTTTTTGTCCGCCAAACACAGGTCCTTTTTTACCATAATGAGCTTCTAAATAGGCAGATGCTTTCTCGATTGACTCAAGTGAATTCACGTAGCATTCATATGATGTATCTCCCCAGGTAAACAAACCATGTCCACCTAAGTACAATCCCTTCATATTTGGATTCTTATTAATTGCTTCTTCCAATTTTAGAGATAGATCAAAACCAGGCTTTTGCCAAGGAATCCATGCGAAATCATTACCGTATATCTCTTTCATGATAGCTTCACCTTCTTTCGAAGCAGCAATGGCAATTGCAGCATCAGGATGCAAGTGATCTATGTGTTTGTATGGAAGTAAGGCATGAAGAGGTGTATCAATTGATGGAGCTTTAGAATCAAGATCATAGATGCAATGATTAAACAAGGCAACCATTTCATCCTCATGTTCCAAGCCGCGATAGACATTTTTTAATGATCGAAGTTTATCGACGTATAGACCAGCACATCCACTTTTAGTTAAAGTACCAATATCTCCACCTGAACCTTTTACATACATGATTTCAGTAGGAATCTTGGTAAGTGGATCAGGTAAATCCAATTTCACGCTGGTATTTCCACCACCATAATTTGTAATTCTAAGATCTGCTCCAAGTATATTTGATCGATAAATAAATAGGGCTACCTCATCACCTTTCAGTTTCTCCGCTACTTTTTCATCCCACAGGTAATCCACGTATTTGTATTGATCCACTAATTGTTCCATTCTATTTTATTGGTATAAGTTCTGTTCTTAGGCCTCTAAATTCACTTTTTTGGCTAAATTCACCATCCTGCACTGTATGGTTAGACATTGCTTAGATTTGTACCTGAAAGATGATAAAACAGGTCAAATTCGTTCAGTAACGTATGGAAGACTTCATTACCCTTGAGATCAGTGATGACTCAAGCATCCCAAAATACAAGCAAATATTTAACAGTATCATAAACAAAATTGAGACTGGCCATATCAAATATGGACAAAAACTCCCTTCGATCAATCGGCTGAGTTTTGATTATTATTTGGCAAGGGATACTGTCGAAAAAGCCTATGTAGCTCTGAAGGATAAAGGAGTAATTGAGTCTGTAAAAGGGAAAGGTTATTACGTCATCAATTCTGCACCTGATTCACAGATCAAAATACTGGTACTATTCAATAAGCTGAGTGAATACAAACGTGGGATTTTTAATGCCATGATGAGCAAGCTTGGAGAGAAAGTGCAGTTAGATTTGTTCATATACCATTGCGATTTTGAATTGTATAGTAAGCTAATCAACGAGCATTTAGAGGGATATAGTTATTATGTCATCATGCCTCATTTTAAGGAATTTGAAGTGGTAGAATATCGGAGTTTGATGAAAAAAATTCCGAAAGAAAAAATCATCATACTTGATAACCAGATAGAAGGGTTTGAGAGCTATTTCAGCTGCATTTATCAAGATTTTAAAATGGATTTGTATGAGGCGTTGGTGGAAGCCAAACCAGATTTAGATACCTATAGTAGATTGATTCTGGTATTCCCGCAAAATAATGACTACCCATATCCCAGAGAGATTATTCTTGGTTTCAGAAGATATTGTGGGTTCAACAACATCAACCATGAAATCATCAATAAAATACATGCCGAATACGAAATAAAGGAAGGAGCTGCCTATATCGTGATTGATGAACACGATTTGGTAAACCTTATCAAGATTCAGCGTGCTGCTGGTTTGGAACTTGCCAAGAATGTAGGGATTCTGTCTTACAATGAAACGGCAATGAAAGAAGTACTTGCCAATGGCATATCAGTAATCACCACTGATTTTCAAATGATGGGTCACATCGCCGCGGAATCTATCCTTGAAAATAAGCCGATAGAAGCGAAAAACGGATTCAAATACATCAAGAGAAAGTCCTTATAAGCAGGATTGGTCAGGACGCATATCATCCTGCCAATAGTAACCTTTCCGTATTATTTTATAGCAATTACCTTTTTTTAATCAGCCATTTGGTTTTGATATGGATTTGAAAATTTCAGGAAAAGTTGTGGTCATATCCGGCGGTGCAGGCATAGAAGGAAGTATAGGGGAAACGATGGTTAGGCAACTTGCGCAAGAGGGAGCTATACCTGCGATAATTGATCGCAATGATCGCGGTTTTGGTTATGCCGCAGCATTGCAAAAATCAGGTATTGATGCCCTTTTTGTGAAAACGGATGTAACCGATCCGGATCAAATGCAGGCGGCCGTCAAGCAAGTTGTTGATAAATACGGACGGATAGATGTTGTCATCAATAATGTTGGTGTAAATGATGGGGCAGGTCTGGATGCTAGCTATGATGATTTCATGAATTCTCTGAAATTAAATGTGGCGAGTTATTTTTTACTGGTAAAATATGCTTTACCATACCTCATAAAATCTCAAGGGAATATTCTCAATATAGGATCGAAAGTGGGATTAACCGGCCAAGGTGGAACGTCAGGTTATGCAGCAGCAAAGGGTGGAGTGTTGGCACTTACACGAGAATGGGCTGTTGATTTGCTCAAATACAAGATCAGAGTAAACTGCCTGATCATAGCAGAAAGCTGGACTCCAGCCTATGACAACTGGCTAAAGACTTTGGAGAACGGCGATGAGAAATTGAAGAAAATTGTGGAGAAAATCCCTTTTGAAAATAGAATGACTGCTCCCGAAGAAATTGGAAATATGGCATTGATGCTTATTTCTGACAAATCTTCACACACCACAGGGCAGCACATCTTCGTAGATGGTGGTTATGTGCATTTAGATAGATCACTTGGCGGAAACGCTTAATTAAAATACATATGAAAAGATTGTTATTGAACGAGCCTGGAGATTTGAGGCTCGTTGATGTGGAATTTGATGCTACATTGGCTCCAGATCAGGCGTTGCTAAAAGTGCACCGCATAGGAATTTGCGGAACAGATATCCACGCTTTTGGCGGTAATCAGCCATTTTTTTCTTATCCAAGAGTCTTGGGTCACGAGCTTGGCCTGGAAGTGATTGGTGTTGGATCAGAAGTATCCAATGTGAAAGTAGGAGATAGGTGCTCTTTGGAGCCTTATTTCAATTTGAAAGAAGGTCAGGCAGTAAGAAACGGTAAACCGAACTGTGGTGAGCATATTTCAGTTTTTGGCGTTCATGCCGATGGAGGCATGCAAGAGACAATCAAAGTGCCAGCCAACTATCTACATAAATCCGATAAGCTTTCCTACGATCAACTGGCTTTGGTGGAAACACTGGCAATTGGGTACCATGCTGTTCAGAGACCAGAAACGAAAGCCACGGACAAAGTTTTAGTAATTGGAGCTGGCCCTATTGGTTTGGCTACCATGCAATTCACCAAAGTGATTGGAGCACAAACAGTGGTGATGGATATCAATCAGGATCGACTGGATTTTTGTGTGGATAAAATGGGAGTGGATGGCACAATCAACGTGTTGAAAGAAGATGCTGAAGATGCACTCAGGAAACTTTTTGATGGTGAGCTACCGACAATTGTTTTTGATGCAACAGGAAATCCTAAATCTATGATGGGTGCATTTCAATATCCTTCTCATGGTGGAAAGCTCGTTTTTATTGGTTTGTTTCAGGGTGATGTCAACTTCCACGATCCATCGTTTCATAAGAAAGAAATGACGTTATACGCGAGTCGCAATGCGATGAGCAAAGATTTTGATGCCATCATCAAGCTAATAGAAGAAGGTAAGGTTGATACCAATCCATGGATCACCCATAGATCACCCATAGATCAGGTGACAGAGGTATTCCAAAGCTGGACCAAGCCTGAAACCAGGGTTATTAAGGCAATGATTGAGTTGGGGTGATAGGTCTTTTTAGTTTATCAAATCGAAAATTATTATAATATTTAGTGATTGTAATCGAAAAAAATCATAATATTTAGTGATTGTAATCGAAAAAAATCATATTTTTGATGTGTGATAAGTAGAATCCAACAAGATAATATTCTTAAAAGACTACATAAAGGGAAGGCCATATTGCTATTTGGTGCAAGACAAGTTGGTAAAACAACATTGCTAAACACAATCAATGCGCTCGACAATGAATCTATCCTTTATGTCAATGGAGATGAACCAGATATTAGAGAATATTTTTCAGAACGAACATCTGCTGAGCTTCGAAATTATATCGGTCAACATACTATTTTAGTGATTGATGAAGCACAGCGAATTCCTGGTATCGGGATCACTCTAAAGTTAATTACAGACCAAATAAAGGATGTGCAGGTCATAGCTACCGGATCTTCTTCATTTGAGCTTGCCAATAAAATGAATGAGCCACTTACAGGTAGAAAATATGAGTTTCAACTTTTCCCGCCTTCATTTCAGGAGATGGTCACCTATCATGGACTAATCGAGGAAAAGCGACAATTGGAGCAGCGGTTAATTTTTGGTTCCTATCCAGAGATTTTGAATAACAGTGATGAAAGTGAAGAGTTGTTGAAGCTGATTGCAGATAGTTACTTGTTCAAAGACATATTGATGCTTGACACGCTCAAGCGCCCCAAATTATTGGAGAAGATACTAAAAGCATTGGCGCTACAGATTGGTGGAGAGGTATCATTCAATGAAATTGCTCAACTGGTCGGTGCTGATAAAGGGACTGTAGAGAAGTACATTCAGCTTTTCGAACAGACTTTTGTGATCTTTCAAATTCCATCATTCAGTAGAAATGTCAGAAATGAATTGAAGAAGAGCAAGAAGTACTATTTTCACGATTGTGGTATTAGAAATGCCATCATTGGAAATTTCAATTTATTGCAAAATCGTACTGATGCAGGTGCTCTTTGGGAAAATTATCTCATGTCAGAGCGGTACAAAAGAAAGTATGATCTGAGCATATCGGGGCAAATGTATTTCTGGAGAACAACAGCTCAGCAGGAAGTGGATTTGATTGAGGAAAATAGTGATGGATTGAAAGCTTTTGAATTCAAATGGGGAAAAACTACCAAAGTAAAATTTCCTAAAACATTCAGCAACTCTTATTCAGAAGCTTCCATGGAAGTGATCAGCAGGGAAAATTATGAGTATTTTTTGATTTGATGAACTGAGAAAACATTCGACTTATTCAATGTTTTTATCAACCAATATTTCCACAGGCCCAAGTAATCCCGCATCCAAAAGTGGTTCACCTTTTATTCTGTAGGGAGCTGTAGTCCATGTGATTCTTTCATCTTCTGGTAAAAGCTGATCACCAATCAATCTGTTACGCCAAGTGTTGCAAACTTCAATTCTTAATTTGTTTTTGCCTGCCAATAGCGCATTAGTAATTTCTACTTCGAAAGGAGCAGTCCATGCAATCCCACATTTTTGGTCATTGAGGAAGATTGTCGCGATGTTGTGAACTTCGCCAAGAGAAAGCCAACTTTTTCCAGATATAGACTGACAATCAAAGGTGGTTTCATATACGGCAGTGCCTGAATAGTATCTGACTTTCGGATCTTCAAAATCCATCCAGTTCATCAAATCATCGAATAATAATGTTTTGGAAGGTCCACCAAAAGTAGAGTCGAAGGTTACATTCCAAAATCCGTTAATTGTTTGTTCTACTTCCTTACTGATCCAGTTTTTACCTTCGTGGTGCTGATCTTCTACATCATGCTCAAACAAGACAAAAACAGAACCATTCTGAGGTAAACTGATTGGTAAAAAAGTACAGCCATCCACACTGCTCCATTGCTCCGCCTTCCATTTTTCATTGGTGACAGGATCGTATAATTCTGGTTGTTTACCTGATATTCTAAAAGACAGATCAACCTGTCGAGATTCTGAAATTTGATTCGAAATAAAATAAATATCTCTCTGCTCAGACTTCCTGTGTGTCCATGCAATGTTTTGAGCACGAACCTCATTTTCGTAAGCTATGAAATCAGCCTGCAGACCTAGATTGTCAAAATTTGATGTAGTTATAGGTGTTTTGATCACTTGACCTGCACCAACTTTTTTCACCATAAATCCATTCTCACTCTCAAAAACCCCGTCCCATAATGCACTGGCTAGTTCCTCAATCTGATTATCCATTGAGTCCAAACCAGGTGTAAATTGTGGTCTTTGACTAACTAATAAGGTGGCACCATTCTGCACAAGTTGAGTCAGTTTTGTTAAAGATTCCACGGAAAAGTATTCAGGATTAGGATCCATTCTTCGCGCTTGAGGAAGCACAAGAAGCTGATAAGATGCACCTGTTGAAAGCTCTATTTGACTTTCTCTCACACTTGCTAATCGTATTAAGGCGTCCTTATTAAAAGAATCATATTTGTAACCATTGAGAGGATCCAGCCAATCTTCCGGATCGGCCATGTTTGCAGAATGATTCACCCCGGTTGGCAGATCTCTTTGAGGTTGGCTTTCATTTTTTATTCTGATTTTTTCTCTTTGTACCACTTCTTCACCAATAATTCCCGGAAGTATTTCGACCAGTCGATCAGGTAGAATCGATCTCCGAGGCAAACCCTCACCAGTGAAGATAGCAATATCTGCGACCGGACTTCCTTCTTGCAAAAGTTTCTGACATCTTTCAGTGTATTTGACAAACTCCGCACCAGGCTTCCACCAGGTTTGATTCCGCTGAAAATACAGACCAACATCACTTAATGTAACTCCAGGTTGTCTATCAACAAACGGATTATGAGCAAAAACATGAAAGAAAAGCCTGTTGATTCCTAAGGCATAGTTGCGATCGAGAAGAGGTTTGATCAACGCGGGATCTTCGTCCCATCCCATTCTTAATTCTGTAAATCCTTCAGCCTGAATGATGTTCTTTCCATAAACATGTGCTCCCGAAATGGCATCTAGCATGTCGTTGGGTTTGTCGTGTGTTGGGCTTCTCAGCCAAAATTCACCCATGGGGAGATCCACTTCCCCATAATGTCTAATCCCATCACTGAGCATGGTAGGAGCCACGCTTTCAGCGCTAAATTGTACGCCGTTTTCATGGGCTCTTTTTGCCATGATCCCGTAAAAGTTGTCGGTAGTCAATTCGCTTACGGTTTGACGAATGTCGTAGAGGAATTTCTCTGAAAACTCTGCGTCATTCAAAGGGAAACCAGCCATTATTGGAAGATAGGGAAGAGGGTCGTAACCTCTTCTCGTTTTGAATTCATCACGAAATACTGACGACCAGTTTTGACTACCACATTCCCAACTGTCGATGTGAAAAACTTTCAATACGTCCTTGGTCAGCTCTGATCCCATCTTATCCAAAATTTGACCATACCAGCCGTCAAACTGTGTATTGATCGCTACTGGATTAAATTTGTCACATTCGAGTCCCAAACCACCACCACCAGTGTAATTCGTATGACCTGTGCTTGTGTGACCCATTCTCACGATGGTCCATTCTCCTTCGGGGACATTCCAAGACAGTTTTCCAAGTTCATCAATTTTATCGCTAAGATTGATCACATTCTCAAGCCTGATGCAATTTTTCAAAGTGAGTTGCTCTGATTTGGTTCGTGGACTGATGCGCCAAATTTCTCCAGTTTTTCCTTCGAACTGATGGATTTTTGGTAAGCTGGACAATTCCAGTCCGGCAATTTTTAATCTGGGGCTCCATTTTGCTGCATCCAGATCTTCAGCACCTGGTTCAGTGCCTTCTTTTTTCCATTGGAATCTGAAATATCGGGCCGTGGTTTTCGGTATTGAATAAGTCACCTGCGCATCTGTATCTTGCCAGCCATGACGCGGTGGGATCATTTGATAAATGTCTTTAAACGTCACTCCATCCTCACTTGCTTTGACGAGTAGACGATGCGATTGATAGTTATTTCCTTTGGTGATCACTTTGATGCTTTGGCAAGTGAATGGCTCAGCGAAACTGTACTGAAACCAACAATTTTCGTCGCATCGGTATTGTTCTTTGTTATTTTCGATAGTAAGAAAATCAGCTACTTCGTCAGTACTTGTGTTTATCGTAGGTTTGGTGGTGTAGCTTGATTGGGCTTTCACTTTATTCGGAAAAGCATAAATAGCAATGTCTTGATAGTAGCCCTCAAAGCTTTCAGGCTGTGCCAAAATATCTTCAAATAGGTTTCCACCTTCCACAAAAGTTTCTGACCAAACGACTTTTTGCATACTTAATTCAGGAGTGATCCATGGTCCTCCAGCTAATGCAAATCCATCGCTGGCATGCATTCCTAATTCCAGATCAAGGCGCTTTGCTTCTTCCATCGCAAAACGGACTAAATCCCACCATTCAGGTGTTAATTGGTTTGCTGAAGGCTCGTAAATGGGCGGATCTGTTGGTCCCTGAATAGGCATTAAATAAGCTCCTCCAAGTCCCACTTCTTTCATTGCTTCCAAATCTGCCGTGATGCCCTCTTTACTCACAGCTCCTTTCATCCAGTACCAAAACACCCACGACTTTTCGGGATGATCTAATTGCTGGATTGGTGTTGTCTGCTGACAAGACAATAACAAGATGAGTATTAAGAATGCGAGGTGTTTCAAAAGATTGGGCTTTGGGTTTTTCTAAAATTAAAAGGGTTTCATTCTAAAGTAAAATGAAACCCTTTGTCTTTTAATTATTTATAAAGCGGACCATAATTTGCGCATGCGCGATAATCCGCACCTTCTTCATCCATACCGAAAGAAACCCAATCTTTCGGGCGGAATACTTCGCCTTGTACATTGTGCATATTTACTGGAATTCGTAGCATAGAGCAGAGCGTAATCAAGTCAGCGCCGTAATGCCCATAGCTAAAAGCACCATGATTAGCTCCCCAATTGGCCATGACTGAATATACATCTTTGAATGCCCCTTCTCCAGTAGTTCTTGGTACAAACCAGGTTGTTGGCCATGTTGGGTTGGTTCTTTTATCAAGCCTATCATGAACTTCTTTAGGAAGCTCAATCGTCCAGCCTTCAGCAATTTGCATCACTGGCCCAAGACCTTTTACAAGATTGATTCTGCACATGGTGACTGGCATATCCCCTCTGGTTACAAAATGAGAAGAGAATCCACCGCCAGGGAAGTAGTCAACGGCCGGAGGCCAGTCAGTTGCATCAAGACATTTTTTTACTTCTTCATCCGTAATATCCCAGAAAGGCTTCATTGCTGGTTTCCCATCGATTGATTGTTCGGCACTTCCATCAAGTGAAGAGGATCCTGAGTTGATAAGGTGAATGAATCCGTCCTTGGCCACTCCTGATAATTCATGACCTGTAACTCGTTTCACTGATGCATGACTCCAATATGTCCTCACATCAGAAAAGATCTGTGCCTGATTGGTGAGTAAATATCCAAAAAGCATCGAAATTCCGTTCAGAGAATCATTTTCTGTTGCCATCATCAGTGGCGGGCGGGTGCCATTCCAGTCATATGAAGAGTTGAGAATGGCCTCCATAAAGTCGCCGTTGGACATGTAATCCGTCCATTGTCTTTGTCCTTGAAAACCCGCTGCAATTGCATTGAATCCGAGCGCTTCTTCCCCAAATCCCATTGATTTAAGACGATCATTACCAACCATCAGATCTTTGCTGATCAAAGTCATTTTCACTACGGTTTCCCATTCGGCATCTAGTTGTTTTCTTGACTTGTTATGAGGATTGTAGTCAGTATTTTCCTTGCAATTTTCTTTTGTCCAGGCCAATGCTTTAACGAATTCATCTTGATCGAAAATGTTGTTTTGGATTCTTCTGCTCAATTCCGACATGTCCACATATTCGTTGCGCATGCCAAGGTATTCCTGAAAGAAATCTTCCTTTACCACAGAGCCAGCTATTCCCATGGAAACTGAGCCAATCGATAGATAAGACTTGCCTTTCATGGTCGCGAGGGCAATTCCCGCTTTTGTGAATTGCAATAACTTTTCAACAATTTCTGCTGGGATCTCTTCCTCTATAGAATCCTGCACATCATGACCATAGATACTGAAAGCGGGGATTCCTTTTTGCGTATGTCCAGCCAGTGCCGCTGCGAGGTAAACAGCTCCAGGTCTTTCTGTTCCGTTAAATCCCCAAATAGCCTTAGGTCTTGTTGGATGCATATCGATGGTTTCAGTTCCATAACACCAGCAGGGCGTTACGGTGATGGATAAACCAACTTGTTCTCTCTCGAATTTATCTTCGCAAGCTGCAGCCTCAGCTACTCTGCCAATGGTGCTGTCGGCGATGATACATTGTATTGGACTTCCATCTATGTACTTAAGGGTTGATTCAAGCAAATCAGCTACTTTTTTAGCCATCAACATGGTGGATTCTTCCAACGATTCCCTGATACCACCAAGCCTACCATCTATTACAGGACGGATACCAATTTTCGGTAAAGCACCTTTGAGTTTATAATGTTTGTTCATTCCTATTATTCAGATTAGAATGCAATAATTAGGAGTAAAATATGACACTAGAGTCCTGTACCATCAGGGTTGAAAAGTGATCAAAATGTCTGATTTTTGAAAAAATGATAACAGATGATACGCTTCAATTACACCTTAATTCTGTTTGTTTGTGCCTTTGCATGCAGCACATCAAAAAACAAAGAATTGAACAACACAATGGGTGATCCATGGAATCAACTTGATTCGCTAATAAGCCAAATAAAAACCACCGATTTTCCCGATCGGGAATTTTCAATTATTGATTTTGGAGCTATAGCTAATGATGAAAATGATGATTCTGAGGCCATTCAAAAAGCAATCACAGCTTGTAATGAAGCTGGTGGAGGTAAGGTTGTTGTTCCAGCTGGTATTTTTTTCACGAAATCTATTTACCTCAAAAGCAATGTCAATCTTCATCTTGTAGAAGGTGCTGAACTTAAGTTCTCTACCATTCCGGAAGATTATTTACCTGTGGTTTATACCCGTTGGGAAGGTGTGGAGATGATGGGGTTGAAACCATTGATCTATGCATACGAAGAGGAGAATATTGCTGTGACCGGAAAAGGAACATTAAACGGTCAAGCCAGTAAAGAATACTGGTGGCCTTGGTGCGGAGCTGGATGGTATGGATATGAAGAAGGCGATCCGAAACAACAGGATGAAGATAATAGACCTGCATTGTTTGCGATGGGAGAAACAGATGTTCCAGTGGCTGAAAGGATCTTTGGAACCGATTCTTATCTTAGACCACAGTTTTTTCAACCATATAAATGCGAGCGTGTTTTGGTTGAGGGGGTAACTTTTACCAACTCTCCAATGTGGATCATGAATCCAACGCTTTGTAATCATGTGATCATAGATGGCGTTTCTGTGATCAGCCATGGGCCTAACAGTGATGGATGTGATCCTGAGTCGAGTAAAAATGTTTGGATCAAAAACTGTCTTTTTGATACAGGAGATGATTGTATAGCGATCAAATCTGGACGAAACAAGGACGGGCGCAGGATTGGTGTGGCCAGTGAAAATATCATCATTCAAAATTGCATCATGAAAGATGGACATGGAGGTGTGGTCATTGGCAGTGAGGCTTCAGGTGGAGTGAAGAATGTGTTTGCTGAAAATTGTAAAATGGATAGTCCTGAGTTGGAGCGTGCATTGAGAATCAAAACAAGTTCAGAAAGAGGAGGAGTAATTGAGAACGTTTACATGCGAAATGTGAATGTTGGTCAGGTTAAAGAAGCCGTCTTAAAATTTAATATGTTTTATGGTGATTCTGGAGATTTTATGCCAACAATTAGAAATGTTCGTGTCGAAAATGTAACGGTTAAAAATGGAGGTAAATACGGGATTTTAGCTAAAGGTTACGCTGAATCGCCTATCCAAAATATTTATGTTGACGGTCTGAAAATTGAGACTGTGGGGAAGGCACATAGTCTTGAAAATGTGGTGGGATTGACCGTCAAGAACTACACAGTTGCAGGAGAGACAATTACAATTGAGTGATTCAAATCAACATTAATCATGTTTGTAAAAAAATACTACGAAGAATTCAAGATTGGTGAAATCAGAGAAACACTAGGTCGCACCATTACCGAAACAGATTTTGTCATTCATGCAGGACAAACTGGTGATTTTTTTCCTCATCATATGGATGCCGAATGGTGCAAAACACAACCTTTCAAAGAACGAATTGCCCATGGTACTTTGATATTTAGTGTTGCAGTCGGAATGACAGCCAGTTTTATTAATGAAGTAGCCATGACATATGGATATGAGCGATTGAGATTTACAAAACCTGTTTTTATCGGAGACACGATTCGTGTGAAAGTTTCAATTAAAGACATGAAAGACCACAAAAAACCTGAATTCGGTTTGGTTACCGAGCTGGTCGAGGTGTTTAATCAAAAAGAAGAGTTGGTCATGCTTTGTGAGCATTTGCTTTTAACTCAAAAGAAGGAAGTAAATGTCTAAAATCACTTTAAAAGGAATCACCTGGGGTCATAGCAGAGGAATCACACCACTGCTCGCTTATGCTCAGCGTTTCAATGAAAAATACCCCGATGTTGAAGTGACTTGGAGAAAGCGCACACTTCAGGAATTCGCAGATTTTTCCATTGAAAAACTGGTTGACGATTATGATTTATTGATCATTGATCATCCTTGGGTTGGATGTGCAGATGCGACTAGATGTGTGCTTCCGCTGGATCGGTATTTGTCAAAAGAATATCTCGATGATCAGCTTCAGAACTCTGTTGGCGGATCGCATGAAAGCTATAATTATGGAGGTCATCAATGGGCATTAGCAATTGATGCAGCTACTCCTGTTGCCAGTTATAGGAAGGATTTGCTAGATCAAAATGGTGCTGAGATTCCCAAAACATGGGATGATCTATTGGCTTTGGCTCAGAAAGGTAAAGTTGCTGCTCCTGCAATTCCGATTGATTTGTTGATGAATTTTTACACCTTTTGCATTGCGCTTGGAAATACTCCATTTCAGACAAAAGAAGAAGTCATCGATGAAGAAACCGGTGTAAAAGCCTTGGAAACCATGAAGGAGTTTTATGGCTTACTTGATCGCTCCATGTTCCAAAGAAATCCAATCGCAGTAGCCAATCTCATGAGCAGCTGCGATGATTATTGGTATTGTCCATTTGCCTATGGGTATTCCAATTATTCGCGTGAAGGCTATGCGGATCATTTGCTTCATTATACAGGATTGATAACTTTTAACGGAGAACGACTTCATAGCACTTTAGGCGGTACTGGTTTGGCTGTTTCGGCAAGCAGCCAACAAAAAGATTGGGCTGTGAAGTTTGCCGAAGAAGTTGTATCAGGAAAAATCCAATCTACCTTTTACACAGAAAATGGAGGGCAACCTGGATATTTAGAGGCCTGGAAAAGTGATCAGAATAATATGCTGACTCACAATTATTTCAAAAACACGCTCCAAACATTGGATGAATCTTATAAAAGACCGAGGTATAATAATTACCTGCATTTTCAAGATCATGCAGGTGATCCGGTTCAGTCATTTCTGAGAGATGGGGGTGACCCAAAAGCAGTTTTGGAGAAAATAAATAACATTTATCGAGCTAGTTTGAAGTAATGAATTTACCTCTGGATGGATTGATCGTTTTAGAATTCTGTCAATATTTGTCAGGGCCGTCTGCTGGTTTACGGCTTGCAGATATGGGTGCCAGGGTGATAAAAATAGAATCACCAAAGGGTGATGCTTGTCGAAAACTGGCCATCGAAAACTTGTGGGCAAACGAGAATGATTCTCTGCTTTTTCACACCATCAATAGAAACAAGGAGAGTTTTACCGCCAATCTGAAAGATCCGGAAGAAATCAAAAGCATTAAGAAACTGATTACAAAGGCGGACGTGATGATTCATAATTTTCGACCTGGTGTGATGGAGAAATTGGGGTTAAGTTTTGAAGAAGCCAAAACTATCAATCAGGGAATCATCTACGCTGAAGTTACAGGCTATGGAAGCGAAGGAGAATGGAGTAAAAAACCAGGTCAAGATTTGCTTTTGCAAGCCAAGAGTGGATTGATGTACACTTCAGGAAATAATGATGATCCCCCAGTACCTTTTGGACTTGCGATTGGCGACATATTATGCGGTGCGCAATTGGTGCAAGGAATTTTGGCTGCTTTGATAAGGAAAGAAAAAACCGGAAAGGGCGCTAAGTTGGAATTGTCTTTATTGGAATCTTTACTTGATTTCCAATTCGAATTGCTCACTACTTATTATGCAAGTGGTCAGCTTCCTGAACGGTCAAAAACGAACAATGGACATTCTTTATTAGGTGCGCCTTATGGTTTGCACCGTACCAGTGACGGATATGTCGCCATTGCAATGGTGCCGCTTAAAGATTTAGCCGAAGCACTGGGTTGTACCGAGTTAATCGAATTTGATCAGGAGGATGCTTTTGAAAAACGAGATAAAATCAAATCCATATTAGCGAATCACATCAAACATGAATCTTCTAAATTTTGGATGCAAAAACTCCGGGCAAAGGATTTATGGGCCATGGAACTTATGGATTGGGGAAAATTGACTGCAAGTGAAGGCTATAAGCAATTGGGAATGGAACAGCGTTTAGCTGGTGAAATGGATTTGTTCACTACCAGATGTCCAATCAGATTTGATCGAAAAAAGCTAACTAGCAACAAACCAGCTCCAGATTTGGGTGCAGATACAGCAACTATCATCAAAGAATTTGGGCTGAAATGAAGTTACTACAAGACATATTGGTTCTTGATTTCAGTCAGTTTCTGTCTGGCCCTTCAGCGAGCTTGCGTTTAGCAGATTTAGGTGCAAGGGTTATCAAAATCGAGAAACCTGAAACCGGAGATATCTGTCGGAAGTTGTATGTTTCTGATGTTCAAATCGATCATGAATCGACCATCTTTCACGCCATTAATCGAAATAAAGAAAGTTATGTTGCCGATTTAAAAAATGAGGATGATTTGAGAAAGATCAAACAACTCATTCAAAAGGCAGATGTGATGCTTCACAATTTTCGACCTGGAGTGATGAAGCGTTTGGGTTTAGATTTTGAAACTGTAAAAGAGATCAATCCTTCCATCGTTTATGCTGAAATAAGTGGATATGGCGATGAAGGTGATTGGAAGAATCTTCCCGGTCAGGATCTTTTGCTACAAGCATTGACAGGTTTGCCTTATTTAAACAATGACGCAGATAAGCCACCAACTCCTATGGGAGTAGCAGTTGTGGATATACTAGCTGGAACACATGCCGCTCAGGGAATATTGGCGGCACTTTATCAGCGGATCAAAACAGGCAAGGGTGCACTCGTTCAAGTGAGCATGCTCGAAAGTGCCCTGGATTTTCAATTTGAAGTGTTGACTTGTTTTTTGAATGATGGCCAGCTTCTTCCAAAGCGAAGTGCTGTAAATCATGCGCACAGTTATGTTGCAGCACCTTATGGCGTTTACAAAACCCAAAATGGCTATCTCGCGCTCGCGATGGGCAACATAATTTTTCTTGGAGAATTGCTGTCTTGTCCGGCCTTGAATGAATATTCCAATCCAAAAGAATGGTTTGATAGAAGAGATGAAATCAAAAAAGAGCTTGCAATTCACTTGACAAGTAACACCACCGAGTATTGGCTTTCACTTTTGGAACCGGCCGATATTTGGTGCTCTGAGGTACTCAACTATGAGCTGCTATTGCAGCAGGAAGGGTATAAAGTTTTGGATATGGAACTTGTAGTGAAAACAACCAGCGGTAGCGAAGTGAGGACAACCAGATGTCCAATTAAAGTAGATGGCAACTATCTAAAATCTGACATAGGAGCACCTGGACTCGGATTTCATACTCAAAATATTGATAGAGAATTTGATTTATAAACAACCATGGACCAATGACTGAATACTATGGACAATAAAATAATAGACACCCACGTACATATTTGGGATTTAGAAAACAACAACTATGGCTGGTTGGAAGGCGACACTTCCATTTTGAATCACACCCATACTTTGGCAGATTTAGAGCCGCAGCGGATTGAAGCGGGCATTTCGGCTGGCGTTTTGGTGCAGGCAGACAATCATTTTCAAGATACTGATTGGATGCTTTTAAATGCTGAAAAAACGGATTGGATCAAAGGAATTGTAGGTTGGATGCCATTGATGAATCCGGAAGAAACAGCCAAGCAATTGGATAAATATCTTCCAAACACCTACTTCAAAGGCGTGAGGCATTTGATTCATGATGAAAAGGACCCGAAGTGGTTGCTACAACCCCAAGTACTGGAAAGTCTTCAGATGCTTGCAGACCGAAAGGTGACATATGATATCGTTGGAGTACTTACCGATCACATGGAAACAGCACTTATGGTTTCCGAAAAAGTGCCAAATCTGAAAATGGTTTTTGATCATTTAAACAATCCTCCAATGGTAAAAGCTGAGAAATTTGGACGATGGGGAGAGCTGATGAAAGAAGCTGCCATGAATCCCAACTTTCATGCTAAAATTTCCGGTCTCGGTACATCAACAGGTGATTTAACCCATTGGTCGGATGATAACATCAAACCTTATGTCGAGTATGTTCTGAGCCAATTTGGGGCAGAAAGATGTTTCTTGGGTGGTGACTGGCCAGTGTCAAGATTGGCAGGTCAATACACGCGCACCTGGGGAATTTACAAATCGGTCCTTAATTCGATTTTGGATCAAGATGATCTGAATAAAGTCTATTTCTCAAATGCCAATGATTTCTATCAATTGAATTTAGCTTAACCCAAAACCTAATATCTAACCCAAAAAACCAATTATGAGCGTATTCAATGGCGTATTGTTTCATGCAGTAGGCGCGTCGGCCGCATCACTTTGTTACACTCCAGAAAAGAAAGTGGTGCAATGGTCCTGGCAAACTTACTGGCTGGCTCAAGCATCGGTTTGCTGGCTTTTATTGCCATTGATTGGTGCATACATCACTATCCCAGAGCTGATGACTGTATTGAAAAATGCCCCCACAGATGCCATGTGGAAGTCGTTTGCCCTTGGTGCGGTTTACGGTGTTGGTGGAACTGCCTTTGGGTTGGCTATTCGGCATATCGGGTTTTCACTCACTTATGCCATTGCTATTGGTATTTCATGCGTTTTAGGCACGCTATTACCTCCATTTGTTCGTGGTGAATTGATGACAGTTTTGAGTCAGGCCGGTTCGGGATATATCATTTCGGGGATGTTGCTTGGTGTCGCCGGAATTGCATTTTGCGGCATGGCTGGTCGATTCAAAGAAATTGATTTGGAAAAGAAAGGTGTTGCTGCGATGGGAAGTTTTTCCTTGGGAAAAGGACTCACTTTGGCGATTATAGCGGGTGTATTGTCCGCACTATATGGATTTTCGCTTGATCAGGGACAGCCCATTGCTGATGTGGCCGCAGAATATGGTGCCGGACAATATCAAGGCAATGTCATTTACATTTTTTCCAACACGGGTGCATTTCTTTTTACATTGATTTATTGTTTGTATTTGCATAAAAAGGAAGGCACATTTTCAGAGTATTTTGGTTCAAAAGTATCTGGTAAGAATCTAGGTAGAAATTATGTACTCTCTGCGCTGACAGGCTTGCTATGGTATTCACAATTCTTTTTTTATGGTTTGGGTCACACCCGAATGGGCGATTATAAATTCACGAGCTGGGCGATCCATATGATCATGCTCGTGCTATTCAGCACCTTGGCAGGTTTACTTTTAAAAGAATGGGTCGGAAGCAGTAAAAAAACTGTTGGAGCGTTGGTTTTGGCGATTGCGATTCTGTTTGCGGCTGTGATCTCGTTAACTTTAGGAAACTCAGTAGCTCATTAAATGCAAAAATTCGGAATACAACTGCCTCAAATGTTTCTGCATATCTACATCATTGGCGCAGGTGGAATCGTCAATGATGCGCATCTGCCAGCTTACGCAATTGCAGGATTTGAGGTAGCTGGTATTTTTGATTTGAATAAAGAAAGGGCTAAAACGCTCGCAGATAAATTTCAGATTCCAAAGGTTTACGAAAGCCTGGAAAGCATTGCATCAGTATCTGGAAGGGTTGTCTTCGATGTGGCTGTGCCAGGCAATGCTATTTATGATGTTTTGAAAAAACTGCCCAACGAAAGCCATGTTTTGATTCAAAAACCAATGGGAGAGAATTTGGCCGAAGCAGAAAAAATTCTCGCTTTGTGTAAATCGAAGAGACTTAACGCTGGCATCAATTTTCAACTGAGATATGCTCCATACATCAATGAGGCAAGAAGGATGATTGATGCAGGTGAAATTGGAGCGCTATGTGATATTGATATCAATGTAAACGTATTTACGCCTTGGCATCTTTGGGATTTTCTTTTCAAAATCCCAAGAGTTGAAATCCTCTATCACAGCATTCATTATGTGGATATGATTCGGTCATTTTTTGGCAATCCGAAAAGTGTTTATGCGAAGACTTTAAAACACCCAAACATGTCGTCTTTGGCATCTGTTCGATCCACAATTATAATGGATTATGGAGAGGTCACTGGTGCCACTATTCACACGAATCATTGCCATGATTTTGGTTTGAAAAATCAACATTCCTATATCAAGTTTGAAGGAACAACCGGCTGTATCAAAATCAATTTTGGCGTGCTGATGAATTATCCGATTGGTGAACCTGATAGCTTTGAATATGTATCTGTAAAAGAAGGAGAGGAGCCTGTTTGGCAAAATAAGGAAATTGAAGGGACATGGTTTCCGCATGCTTTTATTGGATCAATGTCGCAAATCATGCGCGCTGCAAATGGTGAGATTGTGAAGCCAGACAATGCTGTTGAGGACTGTATTCATACCATGGCTTGTGTGGAGCTGGCATATGAATCAAGCGAAAATGGTGGAGTAAAACTTCTCTAAATCTTATTTCCACAGCTCTAGGACAAGAAAATCTACAGCTCATTATTTTCCTCTAGTTTTGCATCTTAAAAAATCATTTAACTATGTTGAAGAAAATCTTATTGGGCATTGGAGTGTTGTTCATTCTGTTTGTCTTGTGGGCTGTTTATGGCCTTTTTATTGCAGAACCCGCCAGCCCCAAAGCGACCGCAACTTACAGCGATCTAGGCTTGGATATCTCAGTTGACTACAGCAGACCTTACAAAAAAGGAAGACTGCTCTTTGGAAATGAAGAAGACGGAGCATTGCAGCCATTTGGGAAATACTGGAGACTGGGTGCCAATGCGGCAACTGAGATCACATTAAGCTCAGATGTCTATTTTGGTGGAAAATCTTTGGACGCGGGTACTTACAGAATGTACGCCATACCAGGACCAGATCAGTTTCAGGTTATTTTGAACAGTGAGCTGGATGTCTTTTTTGGTGTTTCTGAAGCTGATCCCGCTCTAGATGTTTTGACAGTTGAAGCGCCTGTTTGGAAACAAGAAACTGTTACAGAACAGTTTACGATTCAATTCAGATCAGATTCTTCTACCATTTTCATGGAATTCGTTTGGGATGATTATCTGTTTAATGTTCCAATAGATCCTAAAAACTAATAAAGCATGAAGAAGTGGATACTCTTGCCGATATCAATTTTGTTATTTCTTGGTTTGGCTTATTGGCTGGTTGGTAAAATTCAATACCGACTTCAAGTCATGGATGTAGAGGAGTATTCGCCAGTTTCAACTTTAAAAACGAAGGAAACTTTGCTCACTAAAGCAAAGTTTCCTTTTGTTGATGTACACAATCACCAATGGACCATGCCTATCCAAAATTTAGGCGACCTGGTCACTGAAATGGATTCTTTGAATATGGCCGTGATGGTTAATCTAAGTGGCTTCAGAGGAAAATATCTGGAATGGTCGCTGGATAATGTGAATGATGGTTTTGAAAACCGATTCGCTATTTTTCTAAATATCAACTTCGAAGATCTGGACGATGAAGGTTGGCCGGAATATCAACTTCAAATGATGGAGGATGCCGTTGAACAAGGGGTAAAAGGATTGAAAGTTTATAAAGGTTTAGGCTTGACTGATAAAGACAATGCTGGCAATCGCATTGCTGTGGATGATCCAAGGCTTGATCCCATTTGGGCAAAATGTGGCGAACTGGGCATTCCTGTTTTGATTCATTCAGGTGAACCCAATTCGTTTTGGCTACCAAAAGATAAATACAATGAGCGATGGCTCGAATTAAAGCAATACCCAAGTCGCTATCGTGATCCTTCAAAATATCCTTCTTTTGAGGAAGTTATGGCGGAGCAACACCATGTATTCAGGAAGCACCCCAACACAAAATTTATCGATGCACATTTGGGATGGTTTGGAAACGATCTTGAACGTTTGGGCAATCTGCTTGATGAATTACCAAATGTTTACACGGAACTTGGCGCTGTTCTTGCAGAGCTGGGCAGACAGCCACGTACAGCACGTCAATGGATGATTGACTATCAGGATCGCGTGATGATGGGGAAGGATTCCTACAACATGCAGGAATATTATACTTATTTCCGGGTGCTTGAAACTTCGGATGAATATTTTGACTATTACCGAAAACGTCACGCACATTGGAAGATGTACGGACTTGATTTGCCGGATTCAGTGCTTCGAAAAGTCTATTATCAAAATGCGCTTCAGGTGATTCCGGGATTGGATGAGTCGTTGTTTGAGTAATAAATTCCATCATCGCCCTAACGGCAACCAAACTTCCATATCCGATTCATCTCTGTTTGCCCAGGCGAAATATGGAATCAATCTGATTTCGATCGATTGGTTTTTATTATTTAATTCCTTGTAAAGCTCGTTGCTCCAATTGTTGGTGACCATTTCAGCTTTTCCTCGCAAACTTACCAGTTCACTTCCCGCGATGTTTATTTTTTCAGTTGTCAGGTTAATGTTAAAAGGGATGACAACATCTGCCAGTTTTTGTCCTTCATTGAGGTCATTTGCTTCCAGGCAATAAACGATTGGCCCTCTTCTTACCGCGACTTGATTTCTGGTTTGCTCTACAAGCGGATTTGCTTCGATGAGCTGGGCAGGCATATCCATTACAAAGTGAATTTTGTCCCCAGCATTCCATTTTTGATTCACAGATACAAATGCACTGGATTTTAGAGAGTTTTCGACTTTCTTTCCGTTGATGGTAAGCGTAGCTGATTTACACCAGTCAGGTATTCTGAAATTGAGTGTTTTTGCTGTGTTGGTAGATGAATTGATTTCCAAATTAACAATTCCTTCCCATGGGTAATTGGTTGATTGTGTCAGGCTGATTTTATCATCGCCAACTTTGGTTTCCAACTTACTACTAGCATACATATTAAACCACACGCCAGATTCATCTTTACTGTATAAATAGTTACTAATCTCCGCTATAGTTCGGATTGTGTTTGGTGGGCAGCAATTGGAATAGGAAATATATTCTTCTCTCACATTTGGCCAACGTAGTTGAAACGGTAGATCCATTTGATTGCTCAAAGGATTGGTATAGAAATAACCTTTTCCATTGAGATTCACACCAGAAAGAATGCTATTGTAGATTGTTGATTCCATCAGGTCGGCATATTTGGCCTCAGCTGTGGTTTGGTACATGCGCCAGTTCCAAAGCGCACTTCCAATATTCGCACATGTTTCGTTATGCGCACCAGCGTTTGGTAGTTCGTATTCACGGCCGTATGCTTGATGAACTTGCTGTATTTCTGGTGGACTGTAAGAAGTACCATTTGGTGAAACTCCATCGTAAAGTGCACCACATCCACCAGTGATGTAAAGTTTGGTTTGCGTCAGGTCATCCCAAATTTTGTCAAGGGCTGCTTTTAATGATTCATCGCCGGTTTCGGCATACACATCTGCTACTCCAGCATAAAGATAATTGGCTCTTACAGCGTGACCTACAGCTTTTGTCTGTTCACGAAAAGGAATCCGATCCTGGTTGTGATCTGTTCCTTCTTTCATCAAGCTTCTGATGTCAATAAATTGTTTGGCTAGTTCCAAATATCTTAGATCATTGGTAGTTCTATACATTTCTATCACACCCATGTAATGTGATGGGCAAATGGCATTTTGAGCCATTTTTTCAGGAAACATTTGGGTGTAATTGTAGAGATAATCCGCTGCTTTTTTGGCCATTTCCAGCAATTCAGTTTTTCCAGTAGCTTTATAATGGACTGTTGCTGCCGTCATCAAATGTCCCATGTTGTAGCTTTCAAAATCCATTCGATCCCGAAATTCCTGTGCTGTTTCAGGATTGTTTTTTGCCTGAATCATCACTGGAGTATGGATGTATCCATCAGCACGTTGCGAAGCTTTGATCAGCGGTATAACCTTGTCAATCATTTCATTAAACTTCTCATCATGCGTTTTGGCATAAGCCATACTTGCTGCTTCGATCAGCTTGTAAAAATCCCCGTCATGAAAAGGAGCACCTTCATGTTTCCCTTCTTCCAAACCAGCAGCTATTTCGAAATTTCTCAATGCATGACTGATTTCAGCATCGCTATAGATTCTCCACATTTCTGGAATCATCGTATCAAAGCAAGTTTTTTCTCTTTCGGCCCAGAAACCATCTGTGAGGTTCACATCATCAAATGCGACCGCCTCCAATTTCGCGAATTTGCTTCCAGATGTATTGACCAGACTTTGATCAGAGGTGAGAGATTGCTTGTCCAGTGGCAATGTGTTTTGAGTTGAATTATTTGCTTTTTCATTGCAGGAAGCAATTATGATGAGCCAAAATACCAATACCAAATAGCGCATAATCAATTGGGGTTTGTTTTTGAAGATGCCAATTTCTAGAATTTAGTTCTCTTTTCATGCAGTATATAGCAGGACACTTATAGGTGTGTCGAAGTTGATATTTACAAATAGTGTTGGAACCATATGGAAAGAATTCACGCGACATATCTCATTGAAACACCTCATGACGTTGAAAAGGCAGCTGCTGTTTTGGCTGGCGAGCAATCGAGTGGAACTTTTGTGGCTGTACCAGGCGAGACAGAAGAACTCAAAACACGCTTTGCAGCAAGGGTTGAAAATATCGAGCATTTGGAAACAGTGGCACAGCCAAGTATGCCTGGAGATTTGGGTGTGGGAAATTCTTTCAATCGAGCAAAAGTGGTCGTCTCATGGTCGATCGAAAACTTTGAATTGAATGTGCCGACAATGATTTCCACACTTCAAGGGAATCTATATGAGCTTAAGCAGTTTACAGGTTTGAAGCTGGATGATTTTGAACTACCTACAATATTTAAGGATCATTTTATCGGTCCGAAATATGGAATGGCCGGCACCAAAAAGCTAGCAAGTGTTGGATCAGAAAGACCAATGATTGGAACCATCATCAAACCAAGTGTTGGCCTGACTCCAGAAAATACTGCTGCAATTGTCAAAGAACTAATAGAAGCGGGAATCGATTTTATCAAAGATGATGAGTTGATGTCATCAACTGCCAATTCTCCTTTCACCAAACGAGTGCACACAGTCATGCGTGTGATCAATGATTTCGCTGATAAAACAGGAAAGAAAGTAATGTACGCGTTCAACATTACTGGTGATCTTGACGAAATGCGCTCGCATTATGATACAATAGTTGGGGCTGGTGGAACTTGCGCCATGATCAGTGTAAATAGTGTTGGTTGGGCAGGCGTAAAGAAAATGGCTGAAATTGGTAAGCTTTCCATTCATGGTCACAGAAATGGATGGGGCATGCTCAACAGACACCCGATGTTTGGAATCAATTTTCCGGCATATAGCAAGCTTTGGAGACTTGCAGGTGTTGATCAGTTCCATGTCAACGGCATTGATAATAAGTTTTGGGAATCCAATGAATCGGTGGTGAGATCAATAAAATCTTGTCTCACGCCATTTTTAAGTGATAAATTAATCCTTCCTGTAGTTTCTTCAGGGCAATGGGGAGGTCAGGCCTTTGATACTTACAAATTGACCCAAACCACCGACTTGCTTTACATGGCAGGAGGAGGTATTATGGCACATCCTTCAGGTCCGGCGGGTGGCGTTAGAGCATTGCATCAGGCCTGGGAAGGAGCTGTAAACGGTATTTCGTTGCAAGAAGCAGCCAGCAAATACAAAGAGTTTGGACAATCTGTTGAGAAATTTGGGAAGAAAGCTTGATGGCTGATTCAAAGGAAATATTGTTGGCATTTTATGGCGATGATTTCACTGGTTCCACAGATGCGCTTGAGTTTCTTAGTCGGGCAGGAGCGAAAACAGTTTTATTTCTGGGCAATCCAACAAAAGAACAGTTAGCACAATTTGAAGGGGTAGTTGCAATCGGTATGGCCGGAATGACCAGAGCGATGGATCCAGTGGCTATGTCTGAAACGTTGACATTGGCTTTCAAAAATCTGAAAGAACTGAATCCAAAACATGTGCACTATAAAGTTTGCTCCACTTTCGACTCCTCGCCTGAAATTGGCAATATTGGAACAGCAATAGCAGTTGGTAAAAACGTATTTAAAAATGCTTTTACGCCGATTTTGGTAGCTGCTCCAAATCTTGGTCGTTATTCTGCCTTTGGAAATCTTTTTGCCCGAATGGGAATTGGAAGTCAAGGGGCAATTTATAGATTGGATGAACATCCGTCTATGAGCAAGCATCCCATCACGCCAGCGCATGAAAGTGATTTGAGAACACATTTGTCTTTTCAGACGGATAGAAAAATGGGATTGGTCGATTTGCAGGATTTGACCAAATCAAAAGCTGAGATCAAAAAGAAAATTCATTCTCTCATTGGCGAACATGTGGAGATTGTCTTTTTTGATGCCATATATGAAAATCAGATGGCATCAATAGGAGAGGTGCTTGATGAAATTGATGAAAATGAAACTCTTTTTTCTGTTGGCTCTTCAGGAATTGAAAAGGCTTTGGGTGATCATTGGGCCAATACAGGTTTGTTGAAGTCAAGGAATGATTGGATTGAGATTAAAGCTCAGAAAGCAATTCTTGTATTGTCTGGAAGTTGTTCGCCCGTCACCAGCGCACAAATCAATTGGGCGGTAAAGGTTGGTTTTGTTCAGATCGCCGTGGAAACAGAAGCATTAGAAAACGAAACACATTATATCGAAAAATATGCGAACCAGATTCAGTCAAATCTATCGGCAGGCAAGAGTGTGATTCTTCACACTTGCATGGGACCAATTGATCTGCGATTGGCTCAAACTCAGTCTTATTTTGAAAATCAAGGTTATGGTCAATTGCAGATCCGAAAAGAAACTGCTAAGAGATTTGGTGCTATTCTCGGCAGGTCGGCAAGAAAAGCATTATCTGAATTCCCAATAGAAAGGCTAGTTATAGCTGGTGGAGATACCTCCAGTTTTGTGGCCGGAGAATTAGGCATTGAAGCGGTTGAAATGATTGCTCCCGTTTATCTGGGCGCACCGCTTTGTAGAGCCTATGCTAAAGATTCACCAGTTGATGGAATGGAAGTAAACCTCAAAGGAGGCCAGGTGGGTGATGATGCCTATTTTGAAAATTTGCGACGAGGAACAATAAATTGAGACGTTTAAGCTTTCGCAAGCTTAAAAAATAACTAACAAAAAAATGACAAAAACACTAGGCCTAATACACACCTCAGCCACTTTGGTTCCGGTATTTCAAGAGCTTATCGACAAGTATCTTGCAGGTAAAGACATCAAGGTTTTCAATATTGTGGATGATAGTTTGATCAAAAACACCATCGCCAGAAATGCTTTAACAGCTGATACTTCAAGGAGAGTTGTTGATTATGTTGGTTCTGCTGAAGCTGCTGGTGCAGATTACATCATGGTCACATGTTCATCCATTGGTTCTGCTGTGGAATCATCTGCTTCACTTACCAAAGTTCCTGTGCTTCGTGTTGATCAGCCTATGGCCGATATGGCGGTTTCTATGGGTAATAAAATCGGGGTTGTTGCCACACTTTCTACTACACTTGAGCCAACTACTGATCTGGTACGAAGAAGAGCATTGGTTGCAGGAAAAGATGTACAAATCACAGCCAAACTTTGCGAAGGTGCATTTGATGCGTTGATGGGCGGAAAACCTGAAAAACATGATGAAATGGTTGCGGCAGCATTAAAAGAACTTTCTACACAAGTTGATGTCATTGTTTTGGCACAGGCTTCAATGGCGCGTGTAGTTGGTCAGCTTAGTGAAGCAGATAAAAAAGTACCTATTCTGGCAAGTCCAACAATCGCCATGGAATACCTCGCCAAGATTCTATAGAATGGGAATAATCAAAAGGTACATTTTTTGGGCAGGATTGCTAGCTGGTTTTGGTTTGATTATTTCCTTGTTTTTTGATGATAATCAGATCCGTCAACCACTGGCAGTACTTACGGCAATATTGATTTCGATAGGTTTTGGAAGTATCAATGCACTAAAAAGCTATCAATACACTGCCTGGATTCTAACAGCTATTGTGTGCGGTTTGATCTATCCGTCAGCATTTCTAAGTGTTGGCGGATTTGATATGAGAAATAAATGGCTCATTTTAATCGTCATTCAACTTGTCATGTTTGGCATGGGCACCCAAATGAGCCTGAAAGATTTTGCAGGCATCAAGTCAATGGGCAAAGGGGTTTTGGTTGGTATATTATGTCAGTTTACCATCATGCCATTGTTGGGTTTTGCCTTAACAAAAGTCTTTGATTTTGAGCCGGAAATTGCGGCAGGAATAATTCTGATCGGCTCGTGCAGTAGTGGTTTGGCTTCCAATGTCATGGTTTATATCGCAAAGGCTAATCTTACTTTATCAGTCACATTAACAGCTGTTGCCACCTTAATTGCACCCATCATGACGCCTTTACTCATGCAACTTCTTGCGGGCACATATATTGAAATCCGATTTATGGATATGTGTCTTCAGATCATCAAAATTGTTATCGTTCCAATAGGGGCGGCCATGCTTTATGATGGATTAAAAACCCTTTCGCCAAAATTCAAAAACAGAACTTATGTTGCGTGCATTTTTGCTGCGGCTTGGTTGTTCGGCTCGTTTTTCGGTTTTTGGGATTCATTTATTTTAGAAAGCCAGTCTTCAGTCAAAATAGTCATAGAACTGATTAGTTTCTTAGCCGGAGCAGTACTTTTTGGTACATTCTTTTTTTACCTCACAAAAGCCTTTTTAGTTCTTTCAGTAATTATGCCGCTATTTTCCATGTTTGGAATTATTTACTTCACTTTAGTCACAACCGCAGCAAGTCGTGATAATATATTACAAATTGGCCTATTGATGATCCTGGTTGCGATCATCCACAACTCGCTCGGATATACCTTGGGGTATTCTTTTAGCAGATTACTGAAAATGGACAAGGAATCTGCAAGAACCATCGCGTTGGAAGTTGGTCTTCAAAATGGAGGAATGGCTTCAGGGCTTGCCGGAGTGATGGGTAAGCTGGCAACTCTTGGTTTAGCTGCCGCGATATTCAGTCCATGGATGAATGTATCTGGTTCTTTGTTGGCTAATTATTGGCGCAAATCAAAAGATTAGCTCCGGCAGATGCCCCACACCTCAGGATGCTTTAGGTCAATCCATTTTCTAATTTGCCATCTGATGTTTTATCGAACATTCAATCAAGACATTAACCTTCAGATATTGATATGAAAAATAAAGAAATCACCCTTGGAGTAATCATTGGCAATAGAGATTTTTTCCCTGATAAACTTGTTTCGGAAGCACGTGCAGACATTCTCAAAGTTCTTTCTGATAAAGGAATCAAAGCGATAATTCTTGGTGAAAATGACACCAAACTTGGTGGTGTGGAGACATACACTGATGCAAGAAAATGTGCAGACCTATTCAAAAAACACAAAGATGAAATATTCGGTGTTTTGGTGGTACTTCCAAATTTCGGTGATGAGCGTGGTGTAGCTGATACATTGCATTTAGCGGATCTTAAGGTTCCCGTATTGATTCAAGGCTATCCTGATGAGCTCAATAAATTGAATGTAGCCAATCGTAGGGATTCCTGGTGTGGAAAGATTTCTGTTTGTAATAATCTTTATCAATATGGAATCAAATATTCAATAACCACAAAGCATGTTGTTCATCCAACGGATCCATCTTTTCATGAGGATTTGAATCAGTTCCTTGGTGTTTGTAGGGTAGTGAAAGGTTTAAAAAATGTACGCATTGGAGCAATAGGCGCCCGTCCAACAGCATTCAACACTGTTAGATATAGTGAAAAAATCCTTCAGGCCAATGGCATTTCAGTTGTCACCTGTGACTTATCGGAAATTCTTGGCAATGCCAATAAGCTGGCCAATACTGATCAGCGAGTGAAAGAACATTTGGAGAAAATTCACAATTATGCATCAAGTGGAAAAACACCTGCGGAAGCCATGTTCCAAATTGCAAAGTTGGATGTGGTTCTGAACGATTTCATGGCGGCAAATGAATTAGATGCGAATGCTATACAATGCTGGACTTCATTGCAGCAAAATTATGGCTGTAATGTATGCACCAGTTCGAGTATGTTCAGCGAAGGCATGATTCCAAGTGCATGTGAAGTGGATGTGACAGGAACCTTGAGTATGTATGCGATGCAGCTCGCGTCAGGGTCTCCGAGTGCGCTGGTCGATTGGAATAATAATTATGCTGATGATGATGAGAAATGTGTTCTTTTCCATTGTGGAAACTGGGCAAAATCTTTCTTACCAGATATAGAAATAAGCAATGCACCGATTTTGGGAACTACAGTAGGAGTAGAAAATACTTACGGTGCTTTGGATGGGAGAACACCTGCTTCACCTTTGACTTTCGGACGAATCACAACAGATGACACCAAAGGAGTGATGAAGGCTTATGTGGGAGATGGTCAGCTTACTGATGATGAATTGAAAACATTTGGAAATCGCGCCGTAGCTCAAATTCCAAATCTACAAGGACTTATGAATCACGTTTGTAAAAATGGATTTGAACATCATGTCGTAATGAACGCTTCCCATACTTCTGCGGCATTGAAAGAGGCATTCGAGAATTACATGGGTTGGGAGGTTTACCATCACAATGGATAAGCATTTTAAGATTTGAAATTAAGATTAAAGTGAAGAGATAAAAGTTGGGTTTTCATGTGTTTTGGAATGAATAGCGGCCATTCAAAGAACTTTAAATCCCATACATCTGAGTACCGAATATGAGCAACCAAGAATTATTATTGAAGTCTATCTACCTAAGGAAAAACCTGCTTAAATACATTTATAAAGCCAAGGCGGGTCATACTGGTGGGAGTTTGTCTTGTGTTGATATTTTGAATGTCTTGTACAATCGGGTTCTCAAAGTTGATCCAAAGAATTTCAGAAATCCCGATAGAGATAGATACATTCAAAGCAAAGGGCATTCTGTAGAAGCACTTTTTGTCACATTGGCTGATCGAGGTTTTTTTCCAGAATCGGATCTTGAAACTTTATGCCAATATCGGTCGCATTATATCGGTCACCCAACAAAAAAAGTGAATGGAGTGGAGCAAAACACTGGAGCTTTGGGGCATGGTTTGCCTATTTGTGTCGGTGAGGCAATCGCGGCTAAACTCGATAAAAAATCACATAGAATCTATACGCTTTTGGGTGACGGTGAGCTTCCGGAAGGGTCTAATTGGGAAGCCGCTTTGTCAGCTTCTCATTACAAATTGGATAACCTATATGCCATTCTGGATAACAACAAACAGCAAATTACTGGCTACAATCAAGAGGTGATGAATACTGATTCCATTCGTGAAAAGCTGGAATCATTTGGTTGGGCAGTAAAGGAAATTGATGGTCATAACCTTGAGGAAATTGAAGCAGCTTTAAATAATGGGCCCATTGTGATTGGCAAACCCAATTTCATCATTGCCCATACCATCAAGGGAAAGGGAGTTAGCTACATGGAGCGTGTCACCAAGTGGCATCATGGTGTGCCAAGTCCAGAGCAATTTGAGTTGGCAAATAAGGAATTGGACGAAGCTGCTGCATTGATTTAATCGATTATGGAATTAGATAAAATAGAAGAGAAAGACCTGAGAATGGGCAAAGCGAATCAGGAGATATTTTCTGAAACAATGGAACAAATGGCTGCTGCGGATAGAAATATTATTGCGGTAACCAGTGATTCACGTGGATCTGGCAAGCTTGTTCCATTCGGTCAAAAGTTTCCTGATCAAATCGTGGAAGTGGGCATTGCTGAGCAAAATCTAGTAGGTGTTGCTGCCGGTTTGTCTTCAGCTGGTAAAAAGACCTTTGCCGTTTCACCGGCTTGTTTTTTGACTGCCAGGTCATTTGAACAAATCAAAAATGATGTGGCTTATTCTGATAATCCAGTAACATTGGTCGGAATCAGTGCGGGAGTGAGTTATGGTGCATTGGGAACTACACATCACAGTTTGCATGATTTTGCAGTGCTGCGTGCGGTTAATAACATCACTATTGTAGCACCAGCCGATAATTTTGAAACGGAGCAGGCAACACGACTTGCGGCCAATTCTGATAAGCCAGTTTATTTGAGATTTGGAAAAAAAGCCATGCCTTTTCTAAATGACGCTGATCAATCTTTTGAATTTGGAAAAGGTCGTATTGTTAGAGAAGGAAACGATCTAGCGATCATTGCTACTGGCGAGACAGTCTACCCAGCATGGCAGGCGGCCAAGTTACTAGATGATAACTATGGCGTTCAGGCGACTGTGGTAAGTATGCACACGATCAAACCACTTGATATAGATTTGTTAGATAATTTGTCAGCAAATGGTCGACCGATTATTACAGTCGAAGAGCACATGGTCAATGGTGGATTGGGTGAGGCGTGTGCTTCTTATCTTTTTCAGAAAGGAGCGACTAATCCTTTTCGTATTATGGGCATTCCTGATGAATACACAGTGACAGGTTCACAAGTCGAAATATTTAAACATTACGGGATCTCGCAGGAAGGTATTGCGGCCAAAGCCAAAGCTCTTCTCAAATTAAAATAGCATGTCATACGTATTAGCGATAGATCAGGGCACCAGTAGCACCAAGACGATTATTTTTGATAATCTGGGTAAGGCTAAATTCAAAGCTACCGAACCGCTCAAGACACATTATCTGGAAGGAAATCGAGTGGAGCAAGAGCCTGAGGTGATCTATCAAAATGTGCTGACATCCGTCAAAAAATGTCTGGATGGTTTTCAATCTGGAGGTGGCGATGTGAATTTAATTAAGGCTTGTGGCATCTCTAATCAGCGAGAAACCATGGTTCTTTGGGATAAATCGGGTCATCCACTTTACAACGCTGTGGTTTGGCAATGCAAACGCTCGGTTGGGGCTTGTGAAAGATTGGAAAAATCAGGTCTCGCAACTAAAATCAACGAAAAAACAGGTTTGATCATCGATCCATATTTCTCTGGAACCAAGGTGATCTGGCTTTATGAAAATGAACCAAGAATCAAATCAGCTATAGATCGGGGAGAGGCCTATTTTGGAAATGTAGACACGTGGTTACTTTACAAAATGACCAATGGTAAGTCTTATATGACAGACTATACCAATGCTTCTCGTACCATGTTTTTCAACTTAAAGGAACTTCAATGGGATCGTGAATTGCTTGAGGATTTTGGTTTGTCCAATCTGAATTTACCAGAATTAAAACCATCGTCTTATCATTTTGGGAAAACCAATTTAGAAGGTTTGCTTAATCAAGAAATTAGTATTTCAGCTTTGATTGGTGATTCACATGCTGCCGCATTTGGCGAAGGTTGTTTCGAGCCTGGAAATGCCAAAGCAACATTAGGAACGGGCAGCTCTATTTTGATGAATATAGGAAGTGAACCAAAAACATCTCAAAATGGAATGGTGACTACCATTTGTTGGAGCACCGAAGATCGCATAGACTATGCGCTGGAAGGAATCATCGTATCAGCTGGCTCCACAATTGAATGGGTGAAAAATCAACTTGGTTTATTTGAAAATACGAGTGAATTGGAGCAAATATGTCTATCTGTGGAAGACAATGGCGGAGTTTATATTGTTCCTGCATTCAGTGGTTTAGGTGCTCCACATTGGGATATGAGCCGCAAAGCATCTATCGAGGGACTGTCTTTTGACTCTACGAAAAACCATGTGATTCGAGCAGCGGTAGAATCTGTGCCTTATCAAATCAAAGATGTGATTGTAGCCATGGAAGCCGACTCAGGCACGCCACTTTCAGAACTCAAAATTGATGGTGGAATCACTTCCAATAAATTCGTCGTTCAGTTTCTTGCCGATCTTCTGGAACGAAAAGTAACCAACATAGAAATTGCAGATGTATCCGCACTCGGAGCAGGTTATCTCGCTGGGCTCAATGCTGGGATTTATCATAATCTGGAACAATTGAAGACTTTTAACCAATCTTCCACAAGCACTTTGGCAGGAAAAGATGCTGATAAAGTGCAAGTATATTATGAAGGTTGGAAGAAGGTGATTGGGTAGGACTAATCTTTGAGGTCGGAATCTTATTATTTCACAATGAATTTATCACATCCATATTTTCCTAACGATTCCCATTTGATGCAATAAACACCAGCATTCCAACGGTCAGTAGGTATTCCCACATTATTCTGATGATCTGTTTCAAAAAGCTTGCGACCGGATAAGTCCATGATAATCAGGTGATCAATGATGGATTTACTCTTTATCGATATCTGTCCATTGTTAATATTTATGCTGAAACTTTCATCTTCAACTGATAATATGTTCACCTCTTGAAAATTTGCAACAATATCCCTATTATCTGCAATTGTAATTGTGATTGGATTATCGAAACCAAGGATTTGGCCGTTTTCTGTCCAATTCAAAAACTCATAACCGTCTGCTGCTAATGCTGCTAATTCTGTAGAAATTCCTTCCTCATATTCTCCATTACCAGTGACTGTACCTCCTTCAGCCGGTAAAGCGGACAAGGAAAGTTGAAACTTGGAGACTATAATTGGTTTTCCATTATCGAAAGGGGATAAATAATTAAAAGTCTGGCTCAGCTCACTTAGCGTATTTGCTACCAATGCACTCACGGTATCAGCTCCGTTTTCCTGCAAATGGGTATTATCCGAATTTCCATTTGGGTAGTTGGAAAATGCACCAGGGGCAAGGTTTAGGAATATTTCATTGGTGGTGTAATTCTGCCCAAGAGACTCAAAAAGTGTTTTAGTCAAGGCGAATGCGTCAACAAGCGGTACATTTTCTTCAATGGCCAAGGCTCTCATGGCCGGGGGATAATCGCCATGTGTATCTTTTATGCTGGTACCAGTCCAGCTATTTCGATTTATGGAAGTTGCGAGAATTGGAAAGGCACCTTTAGCCCTGGCTTCATCTATATATTTTTTCAAATATTCCTGATACGTGGAGTAAGGGATGGTGTATCTGGTCAGATCATTGCTTTTCTCATCGTTGTGACCAAATTGGATGATGAGAAAGTCTCCCGCTTTAAGGTCAGCAATCACCTTATTCCACGCACCAGATTCTTCATAGAAACTTTTTGAACTACGTCCGCTTAGCGCACGATTGTCTACTTGCACAGAATCACTGTTCAAATGGCGGTCTAGGGTTGTTCCCCAGCCTGTTCTTGGATACAATGAAGAACTGTAGTCAGAAGCTGTTGAGTCGCCAATAATGTAAAGTACTGGTATATTTTGAACAGATGAGAATCCCACCATCCCGATGATGATAAATGTGGAAAATAATCTAATAAGGAGTGGTTTCATCGGTTTCTTAATGATTGGTTTAAGGATTTAATTTAATACAATCGATTGCGCAAAATTAGTTTAAAAGGTCAATAAAAGTTTATAAATAATAGCTTTTCCAACACTGGCTGTAGCTGTTTAGCTTACAAGATTTTGGAATTAGATCAAGCACCTCCAGTGCAGGATGGAAGATTCAACTCCTAGGGACTAAATTGAACCCATGAAATTCTATTTTCCAATAATTGTTGTATTCATCTTGATGCTGATTGATTGTCAGCAAAGTGATGATGCAAAGGAGCCAATTCCACTCGATACCTTGAATGTAGGTGACACTTTGGTAGAATTTGTAGACACGCTTATTATCACTGAGGATTCAGTGATATTGATCATTGATTCAGTATTTTCCACTCCAAGCGATTTGATTATTTTGGAAGGAGCTATTCATTTTTATGTTCTGGGGGATTTTGGTCGTAGGGGGGAGTTCAATCAAAGCGAATTAGCTAGAATGATGGATACAGTCAGCACAATCCTTCCACCAGATTTTATTGTGAGTACAGGGGATAATTTTTATTCTGATGGTGTAACCAGCACTACAGATATTCAATGGAAAGAATCTTTCGAGGATATTTATTCGACGAAAAATGGACTGAATTGCCCCTGGTATGTGATTCTGGGTAATCATGATTATCATTTAAGCCCAGAAGCTCAGATTGAATACAGCGCCATTAGTGATCGCTGGAACATGCCTGCACATTATTATCACAAGGACTTTTTAAAAGAAGACTTCTCGATGCGAATGGTTTTTCTCGATACTAATCCATTTGTTGATCCTTATTACACTCAAGGAAAGTTTAGGGAAAAGGTGATCCTTCAGGACACAACATATTATTTAAATTGGATGGATTCACTATTTTCGGATGATACCAAAACATGGAAAATTGCTGTAGGACATCATCCGATATATTCGGGTGAAGCACGTGGTGCAGAAATTGGTTCTATGAGAAGACATCTCAATCCTCGGTTGGTTAATAAAAAAGTCAATCTTTATTTCTGCGCACATGAACATGTCATTCGCCATGTGAAAAAGGAAGGGCCAACACATTATTTCACTTCTGGAGCAGGAGCAAAAACAGTCAATGCAAATTTCATTGCATCCACGCTTTATTCGAATTCCTCAACAGCATTTGTTGCAGTTTCTGCCACGGCAGATTCATTGTATTTACAAGTGATCAATTACCGTGGACAAATCGAATATCGGACTAGTATAAAAAAGGAATAAACTTATTAATGAGTCTTATTCGAGCTTGATTATCTCCATGCTTTTTTCAAACTCGGGGGTCATTATGTCGAGAATGTAAATACCTTTAGCTAAGAAATGTAAGTTTATTTGATTTATTGAATTATCTAAATTCAAATAACTTTTATACATGCTTTTTCCACTTAATGAGAGGATCTCAACAAATGCCTCAGGATTGTTTTTACGTCCAAATTCTACGTTAATTACATCAGAAGTGGGATTGGGATATACTTTTAATGTGGCAGAAAGCTGCTCTTCATCTAATTTAAGGATTTCACTCTCCTCAATTACTTTTACAACAATGTGGTCTGTATTGACACATCCGAAACTGTTAGTCACATCCAGCCAGTATTCAAATTCACCAATTTCATTACCTGTTATTTCAATACTTTTAGTAGTTTCTGATGTGCTCCATTTGTAGCTTTCAAAAGTTTCATTGGCTTCAATAATCAATGTAGTATTGATGAAAATTGTTGTGTCATTTCCCAGGTTTATTTCAGGAAGTGGGTTAACTGTTAGATGAATTTCAACCAAACTGTCAGCCCCGGATTTTGATTTTTCTACAATATTATATGTGCCACTTTCTATGAAACTTAAAAAGTTTTCTCCTTGACATATTTCAGGTTCAACTATAGTCAAAATAGCTGTTTTTACATTGAATCTGGCTCTGGTCATTGCTGACCAGGTATTGCCATTTTTGGCCCTGGCCTTGATGATTGTATTTTCATTAATATCGATAGGCTCAGTGTATGAAAAAGCTCTGGAAGTTGAAACAGCTCCTCCAATCTCACGTGGATCAGAATCATCTACCGTGTAATAAATATCGCCCGAATTTGCAGAAATACTTAAGCTAACTGCTTCTTCAAAATCACCACCCATCGAATTGAAAGTAGGAGCATCAATGGAGGGAAAGAGACCTTTGCTTTTCAATTGATTAAAAACAATGTCAGTTCGTTGAGGTAGATAATTGTTTTCCATAAAATCCACTCTTGTCTGCCATTGATTTTCACGTGTGTAAACGGAATAGGTACTACCGCCATCAACATCTCTGCGGTAATCTCCCCATCTTGCCGATTCTGCAGGCAAAGCACCATAAATTTCATCGGCAATTTCCATAAATCTTGCAGCCGTTTCTTCCTTGGTTAAAGCGCCTCCATTGAAAAAATGTTTTTGAACACGATCGGCAAAAAAGAGTTTATATTCTTCATTTTTAATCAATGCATTAAATATGGCCGATGGATTTTCGGGATTGTTTATGTCAACAATATTTTCATTGACATCATTCATAGAAGTTTCAGCGTCCCAGCAGAAAAATTTAAATCCCTCTTTGTTAGTGACTCGATTTCTTGCAGCGAGCCAATTATTCCTATCCCAATCACCATTTCCAATATAAAAATTGATGATCATGTAGTCAGTTAAGTTCCGAACATCAAGTAAGTTTGAATAGGCTGCATTCTCCGATCCATCTTCATTTTTACCTTGTATTTTTTGATATTTCACATTGGTTTCCAGTCCGGCTGAAACTGCACTCAGTAGTTCAAGCCAGGCTAATCTATCTCCATCTGTGACACCATTGTGATCTTTCACCACATCATAATCTTCTTCTTTTCCACCCAAATAAGCTTCAATGAAATCATTGGTGATCTTTTCTGAAATGTCGTATAATCCCCAATACATACCATTGAGATAGAGATGAACGTACTTTCTATGAGCAGCTACCCGATCCATTGCGAGCTGTGTAGTTTTTGTAAATGGGTCCCGGATATAATCAGTGCCTTCACATTGTGCTGGAGAATTTTTGAGCCATGAATAATTATAACCTGCACGAAGCACCAAAGCGTTAAATTCATTTGTGGCGCTTTTATCAAACATATTAAAATTAAGCTTTGAAGGACCATATTCGCTTCGGAAAGAGACCCGAAAAGAATGTTTAGGACTGTTGCCTGGTTTGCGCCCATTTCCTCCATGAACCCTTAATCCACAATTGACCTGAAAACCCAGATTCTGCTCTGGATCGAAATATTCCATTGACACAGGTCGTTCCCATTCATCAGCTGCCTGCGTAGAATTGAGATAGATTCCTGCTTCGTTGATGTCTTCTGAATCTAAAAACAAATGATCAACATCCAATACCAATGAAACGGTAGGAATGGATTTTAGAGAGGCGATCAACTCAGTCTTGTTTTCAGGAGTACAGATTTCAGGATCCATTTCATAGTCTCCGGGAAAACCTTGTCCCCACACGGAAGGATACCCAGCCGGTTTATTTGATTGAGTAAGAACGTCATCGAACAGAAATGTTTGTGTAACCACATTACTCAGAGATTGATTTGATGGATCTATAGCAATTGCACTTAAAACTGTTGTTTTATCAATGGAAATTGGAGTAATATATTTGGTGCTTCCTGTTGTTGGTACACTGCCATCTACGGTATAAAAAAGGTCGTGATTGAGATTTACTTTATCCAGTGATAAGTTGAATGATGCCTCATAAAATCCTCTTGAATGGCTGAAAATAGGTGCGGAGGGGAGCCCGCCTGATGTATTTTCTTCACCTGGAGTTGGTTCTGATATATAGATAAAATGATCGCCAATAAGTCCGTAAGAAACATCCTGTTGTTGGGCTGGATAGCCATCGCCAAAGTCGGATCTAAAAGTGCTTCCATCGGGTTCTATCAATGCCAAATATTCTCCTGAACCAGATAATTTAAAGTTGGTGTGAAGGTTTCCATTTATTGCCTTTCTGTTTTTTTCGGAGGCAAAGACGATCAAATAACTGCCTGCTTCAAGATTAATATTTGGGAAACTCCATTTGGTTAAATTAAGTGGGTTGTCAGTAAGAAACCAATTATTAAGTTGAATAGCTAAAGTACCTGAATTGTGAATTTCTATCCAGTCGGAAAAATCGCCATCCTCGTCTGCCAAAGTTGAGTTGTTTATTGCCATGAATTCTGAAATGATAACATTTTGATTCTGAGCAAATGAGTTTTCAGAAGTAGAAATGAATAAAATCAATATGATTGTTAGTCTTACTGAAAAGGAGCGAATGATTAGGGTCATCGTTTTGGTTAAAGTTGAGTAATGTGTTTTTTTTTTCAATATTTTTTCAAGAAAAGCCAGCAAACGAATAACCAAATCAGTATTGAATTAATTGATTTGGTATATTAATAATTCAGATGAACTACGGTATTTCTTTTGAGGTGAATTTAGTTTAGTTGCAAAATCAGACTATCCTGCACATTAGGGTAATGCACTTATTGTCAATAATTTAAATGAGAGAATTCTATTTATTTGACCAGCCTTTTATCCAGCATCAATGGTCGTATATCTGTCAATTTGATTTTAAGATAATCGTCGTGTAAGGGATTGATTAAATAATTGTATTCCATGGGTACAATGGCACTTGGAATTTGAAGACAGAGCCCTCCAGATTTCAGAAATTGAGTTCCAAAGCTTACTGTTTCGCTCTTATAAGGATAAGCATTCCAGTCATTGGGAAGTTCTTCAATCTTTGTGATATGCATTTCATCCGGAAAATCCAACTCAGCAATGTATAAGCCTGTATCTATTTTGTCTGAGCTGAGATTGGCGATGACTTCCAGAACGGCCAAAGAAACACTAGAGGAGGTGTATAAGGCCCTGACTCCTTTCATATTCCAGCGACCACCAAAAAGCATCGCGCCAGTTCCGGACAGATCGCTGATATGTTCCCTTCTGGCTATACGATAAAGGATCATTATGAATATACGCCGTAATCAATGCGGCCTAGCGTATCATTGACTAATGCAAGACCCGTCTCACTATCCATATAAGAAAGGGGAGTAGCTCCACCCAATGCTAACAATGGACTTTGAAGCCATGCTTTGAAAGAAACAATATCACCAAGTACTTCTGAACCAAACTGGTAAAGTGTGGCAATCTGCAAAACACGATCACTCACTTGTGGACTGAGCAGCTCTTTATCTTTTACCTTTTCTATGGTGCGCTTGCTCACAGGCAGCAATGCAGAAAACTCTGTAAGATTGAGGCCTGAATGTGCTACAATGGATAAAAACTCTGATTTGGATAAACCTTCGTGTGCTTTTTGATAGCGGATGGCCGGATCATTGAGTATGGCCACATGCCCTGATATTTGATATATTTTCCCCACACCCAAAAATACGAATTATTTCTTAAAAAACTACGAAAAAATTCGCTAATAAATTTTACAATTCTTAAATTCAGGGGATTCTGATGCTGCTCCTTCCATGGATGTATTTATTTTTTTTCCTCCCAAATCAAACGCTACATTTTCAAATATAATTTGATTGCTGTCGACAATTTGAAGCACAGTATCTGGAGTTGAGATTATACTGTTGGCAATCTTAACGCTCACTGCATCATTGAGGATGATTAGTTTTTCACTTTTCACATCAGCATTTTCGATCAGCAGGTTGGTCATAGGAGATTCAGGAATTCCAAGAATTTTGAGAAAGTGGGTGCCTTTTTCTACGATAATATTCGAAATTCTGATGTCTCGGTAGAATGGCGTTAGCTCATCTACTTTTCTAATTGGCAATCGTTCCGCAAGCTCGCCCACGTAAGCCGGAGTACCGAGCATATCCCATTTAATCACAGTGTATTCTATGTTCATTCGGATGCGATCATAATACAGGTTTTCACCTCCTCCACCTCTAGGTCTGCGTGTTTTGAATCGGATTCCTACGCCAGTTCCTTGAAACACACAATCATGGACATAGAGATTTCTGATGATTCCAGCCGTTTCGCTTCCACAGGTTATTCCGCCATGTCCTTGTTGAGCCAGGCAATGTCTGACGACTACATTTTCAGTCGATTTATTTACTTTAAGGCCATCTTCACCACGTCCCGCTTTCATGGTAAAACAATCATCACCAGTGCTCAGCGTGCAGTATTCAATCAATACATTTCTGGATGATTCTATATCAATTCCATCTCCACGGGGAATTCCAACGGAATTGATAGTGACTCCTCGGATGATTATACTTTCGCAGTACACAGGAACGATATTCCAAAAAGCAGTATTTTCCAGAGATATGCCTTCGATATAGACATTTCGGCAATTGATAGGTGAAATGAATTTCGGCGGAAAAATCCACCTTTCTTTGCTGCCATCATGAATACGATCTGCAGCCGGTTTATTCAGATCCATCAATGTTTCAATAGCATCCAGATATGCGCGCTCTTTAATTTCTCCACCATAAGGCCCGATGAGTCTGCCCCGTCCAGTTATGGCAATGTTGTCTTGATCATTGGCATAAATGCAGGCAGCCAATGACATAGCTTCCAGACTTTCTATTCTCGTAAAAACTGCCGGCTGATAGTCTTTCACATCAAAGCTGAATTGCAATATTGCACCATTGTTAAAATGTAAGTTGACATTGCTTTTTAGAATGATCCTACCTGTTTTCCATTTTCCTTCTGGGATATTTACAACGCCACCGCCAAGCATAGAAATCTCATCAATCGCACCTTGTATCAGTTGAGTAATCAATTGTGAAGAATCAGGTTTCAAGTCAATAATGTTGACTTTTCGATCTGGAAAAACGGGTTTCTCAAACCTCGGCATTTCGAATGGTGCAAAAACTTCTGCAATGGTATCTGGCATTACTTCGACACCCACCTGATCAATAGTTGGAACTGAACGCAGCTTCTCATAATTGGGGCCGACACTGGGTTTTTGACAAGCTAATAAGGTTGTAAAGAGCAAAAGGAATGTGTGGATTCTTTTCATGATTAGCAGCCTTCGATCATAAAAATGATATCCTTCTTTCTTTCTTCTGGAGTGACATTCAACAATATCAATTCACCGTTTTTGTAGGCTGCTTCAATGATCGTCTGCTTTGGAGCATATAGTTTAAAATGTACATCCCATTCTGTGGGCCATGCTGGGAAAAGTAGGATGGAATCACCACTAGATTGAAGTAACATTTCCTGAAGACCAAGAGCGCCTGAACCGCCCCAGTTATGATCGGGAACCCAATCGAATCCCGGCCCCCAAAATGCAGGAAATCTTCGGCCTGAATCTTTCAATTTTAGCGTGGTGAGTTTAGCTGCCTCTTCTGTTATTCCCAGGTCTGCAGCCCAAATGTTATTTTGCTTCCATCCAATGTGGCTTTTGAATTTTTGTACATCAGGATCAAATTGATAAGTATTGATGGCCATCTCCAAATCTGGCTTGCCAACGCCGTAAATCCTCCAGGGGAAAACAGGGTAGAGCTGAGGTGCTTCCGTATTGTTGATACGTTCCCAAAGTTTGGCAGGTGAGATAGTTGTTTTTCCTTCAATTTCTCTAAAACTCAAAGGAGGAATCCGTTCAAGCATTTCTTGCCATTTCTCACGATTATCTTCTGGCAGGTAATTAGATTGAAGTAATCGTTCTATTACTACTTTCAATCCGGTGACTGTAGAGGTGGCATTATAGGCCATCTTGTAAGTTTCACAGGCGGATCCTGGATAGATTACCAAATCACCATTAGCATCGAAGGTTTTTGCTCCTCTTTGTCTGGCCAGGTATTGATAATGTTCGTCAAAAAAGGTTAAGGAACTTTCAATTAGTGGGAGGTATCTGGATATGTTTTTCGCTGCGTAAGTTTCCGTTTCTAGAATCATCAAACAAAACTCTAATACAGTATCCCATTGGTACTCAAGCCACGCATTGTGCTGCATACCCTGATCATAATTTTCTGGTCGTTTTGAACCATACTCTGCATAGTTCGGTAAACCAAAATTTTCTAATTGCTCAGTGAAACATGCTCCTTCGTGATTCCAATAATGCTTACTTCTAAGTTCTGCATTGCCTAATGCATTCAGATAAAACTCAAACTGAGGAATCATCAGATCAAAATCTCCACTTTTCAGCATTGGAAAATAAACCAATCGCTGGTTTTGAGCTGTGTGTGTGCCGCCTCCCCAATTCCGAAAGTCGGGGGAGTAACAATAATCGGGATTTACCTCACAGGGATCATAGGTGAAGAGACCACCATTAAATTTGGTTGGGCTTGTGCCGAAAGCATTGCAACCCAACATGTATCGAAATAGTTGATAATTACGACTGGTTTGCCAAACAGAATCGCGTGCTGGTCTGTCAATGAAAATGTAGCTTCGGTTCCAGTATTCCTGCCACCAATCAAAGGTGGCTTTTTTCGCGATTGCCATTTTGGGTGCAGACTTTGACAAGGCATTCAAACCTTTGAGCCAATCTTCTAGCGATGGAGTTTGGTCAGTATGTAGTTCGATTTGGATTTGATGTTTTTTGCTGGGTTGATTGCTTTCCAATTTCCATGCTTTAAAATCAGTATCCATGTAAATGCCAGTGGAAGTGCCAGCACTTTTTAGGTTGGTTCCTGTCAATTGTCCACCGAAAGTCAGATTTTTTAAGGGGTTCATTAATTGGTCTTTGACTGCATCCATTTTTTGATCAGCTACGGTCAAATCAAAAATGGTGGAATCATTATTTTGGTGAAAAAACAATACACCATTCTCTCGAAATTGGATGCTGTCTTTTCGGGAAATAGCGTCTTTTCCTCTCCATTTGTAAGAATTCGCATTCGTTTCACGCCCTTGAAAAGGTCGGTCTTTATATCTCCAGTTTTCATAGCTAACTTCTAAATCAGTATTTGTTGCTGAGTTTATTTCCACATGTATGATTGGTCGAGATACATCTACCCAAAATTCAATGCTATTCTTTCCAGATGTAATGGTGAGATTGCCATTTTTGAGATTGAGTTCCTGTATAAAATCATTGGAATCAAATGGATTGGGAGTCATTTTCAATCGTACTCTTCCCAACTTTGGAAAGCCATTATTCTCGTCAAACGTTCCACTTCGCTGAATGTAGAAAAGTACCTCGCCATTTTCCACCCAAACATTAAGACCAACATCACCGCCACCGACTGGCATAGATTCCGATGAGTTTTTGCTTTGACTCGTCCACCTGATGTTATAATCATCCAATTCCTTTGGCTGAGCCGAAACAATACTAGTACAAGTGATCAAGACCACAAGAAAACCCCAACTTAAAATTGCGAATGTGATGCCTCTTTGAATCATATTTTGTTCATGCTAATCTCAATCTGAGTCCCTTATTTGACGCAAGTAAACAGAAGCTTTCAACCACTAACTATTCAATGCTTATTCTTCACTGTTCACTGTTCACTGTTCACTGTTCACTGTTCACTGTTCACTGTTTACTGTTTACTGTTTACTGTTCACTGTTTCCTTACTTCTTCCGGATTCCAATCATCTGTTCTGAATGAACTTACAGGTATTCCTTCCGTGCTGAAAAGCTGTGCAGGTCCTTCATTGCTAAATGCATACCTAACTGCAACAGGTTTTGAAACTTTGTCTGAAGAAACCTGAACAGACTTTTTTCTCACTTTACATTTCGCAGGATAGAAAACCTTGTCCTCACCGGCTATTTCAAAAGCAGTCACTTCAAGTCCGCGCGAGGTGATGCCATTTGGTAAATTCTTGAATGTGATAGTGACCAAGGTGTCCTCGATATTGAGTTCATCATAATCTGGAGTGGCAGATCCAAATCCTTCAAATCCATAAGTTTGATTTAGAGCCAGCCAAGCAAGTCTTTCTCCAGGAGTTTTTTTGTCAGATGGATGGATGTTGTACATTTCTCCGGCATCCAATATACAAGCCATGCCTGAAGCTGGTATCGTGTACTGAGATTTACGCTGGGCGTCTCTCAGATATGCGGAGTTCGCAAACCATTGCACATTTTCTTTATGAAATGCATCGTAGTTGAAGGGTGCGATTTGGACATAATAAAAGGGGAAAATACCCTGTCCCCATTTCGCACGCCAAAGTTTTACCATGTCTGGGAAAAGCTCTTCATATTGAAGTGGTTTTGCTGCATTTGATTCACCTTGATACCATATTGCACCTTTTATTGTATATCCAACTATTGGATTAATCATGCCATTATAAAGCACAGTCGGGGTACGGTTTTTTTCTCCGATTTCCTCATCATTTTCTGGGATTTTTATATCAGAATAGGGTGCCAACATGTCCGCATTCATCCACGCCTCCACATTCGATCCACCCCATGTGACTTCAACCAATCCAATTGGAATTCCGGTGAGGGCTTGAACCTCTTTAGCGAAAAAATAAGCCGTGGCGCTGAAATCACCACTTGTGGCCGGGGATGCTTCACGCCATGAACCTTCAAAAGTGGAAGCGGGAATGGTTGTAGAGTTTCTGGGAACAGAGATATATCTTATGTTTGAGTTTTGTGAATGGATAATTTCTTGATTTGATTGATCTATATGTTGTCCCATAAATCCTTTCAATGGCATCTCCATATTGGATTGTCCGGAGCACAACCAAACATCACCGATCATTACATTTTTGATTTTGATTGTCTGTCCAGATTTGATTGAAATATCATAGGGTCCACCTGCTTTCGGAGTGGTCAATGTTGTTTTCCAATTTCCATCTTTATCCGATTTGATTTTAACTATTTGATCCATCCAGGAGGCATCAATTTCCACCGAGGATTTTGGATCTGAGGTCCCCCAAATATTGGCTTCTGCTTTTTGCTGAATCACCATGTTGTCGGAGAAGAGTGGAGTTACTGAGATCTGGCCAAAAGTTAATGCCGATAGGGAAAGAAATAAGCTGAATAGGGTTAATCGTATCTGGTTCATTTTCAAAAATTCTTTGTGTTCTTAAAGTTAAAACTAATGTTTCTTTGGGATACCCTAAACGGGATAATGCAGGATGCCTTGGAATGGTGATATACTTAGTTTGCCTACTAAATTCTGAGATTAAATCTTCAAAGCTCAAAATCTTAACCCCATCAATGCGTCAAATATCTATTCTCTTACTGTTCATTTTCCAGCTAGGAGTATTAGCGTTTTCACTTATTGAGAATCAATCTATTCGAAAATCCTATTCGCTCAACGAAGATTGGGAGACAATAGCTGCAGATAGCATCACCTTGAATAATGGTTTTGAAAAAGAAGGTTTCCATACTGAAAACTGGGAAAAAGTAAATGTTCCACATAATTGGGATCAATACGAAGGATATCGCCGATTGAAACATGGCAATAGACACGGTTATTCATGGTATCGTAAAAATTTCGAAATTGAACCTCAGGAAATTGGGAAGAGATATTTTCTTTTCTTCGAAGGAGTTGGTTCCTACGCCACCGTGTTTTTGAATGGGAAAAAGGTAGGCGAACATGCTGGAGGCAGAACCACGTTTACCATCGATATCACCGAGAGCATCCACCTTAATAAATCGAATTTATTGGCTGTGCGTGCAGATCATCCGTCTGATATTCAAGATTTACCTTGGGTGTGTGGTGGTTGTTCCGATGAATATGGATTTTCGGAAGGTTCTCAGCCAATGGGTATTTTCCGACCTGTCCAATTGATTGTGACAAATCCAATCCGCATCGAACCATTCGGTGTTCATGTGTGGAATGATACCACAGTTACAGAAAGCAAGGCTGCTATCCATATTTCATCTGAGATTAGAAATTATGGATCTCAAACTGCCAAAATTGTTGTTGTAAATGAATTGCATGATGCGAATGGAATAGTGAAAACCATGTCATCATCCACCTTAAAAATTAAACCGGGAGAATCTCGTGTTGTCCTGCAAAATCCGGATGCCTTTTCTCAAGTCAAACTTTGGTCAACCGAAAATCCTTATCTCTATACACTCGTCACAGAAGTATACCACGGGCGTGAGTTGATTGATCGGGTAGAAACTCCTTATGGCATTCGTTGGGTCAAATGGGATGTGAAAGAAAATGGTACAAATCAATTCTATCTGAATGGAAAACCTGTTTTCATTAATGGCACGGCCGAATACGAGCATAATATGGGCATGAGTCATGCTTTTACTAATGAAATGGTAAAGGCACGTGTGAGTCAAATGAAATCGGCAGGATTCAATGCTTTTCGCGATGCACATCAACCGCACAATTTTCGATATCATCAGGCCTGGGATTCTTTGGGCATGCTTTGGTGGACACAGATGGCCGCTCATATTTGGTATGATACGCCAGCTTTTCGGGACAATTTCAAAACACTTTTGAAAGATTGGGTAAAGGAGAGGCGAAACAGTCCTTCGATGATCCTCTGGGGTCTTGAAAACGAAAGCACTTTGCCAGAAGATTTTGCCAAAGAATGTACCCAGATCATCAGAGCACTTGACCGAACTTCTCCATCTCAAAGATTGGTTACCACCTGTAATGGCGGTACAGGAACAGACTGGAATGTACCTCAAAACTGGACGGGTACCTATGGCGGCAAGCCTGAGCTTTACCATGACGATATTCAGCGACAACAGCTAATCGGAGAGTATGGTGCATGGCGTACTTTGGATCTGCATAGCGAAGGACCTTTTGATCAAAAAGGCGTTTTGAGTGAGGATCGGATGACGTTGCTGATGGAACAAAAGGTTTGGTTGGCGGATTCTGTCAAGGATAAAACCTGCGGTCATTTTCAATGGATCTTTACATCTCATGAAAACCCGGGAAGAAATCAAAGTGGAGAAGCGTTTCGTGAATTGGATCGTGTAGGGCCGGTTAATTATAAAGGGCTATTTTCTCCATGGGGTGAACCAGCGGATGTTTATTACATGTATCGAGCAAACCATGTACCCAAGGAAACTGAGCCAATGGTTTACATCGTTTCTCACACCTGGCCAAATCGCTGGGATGGACCAGGCTTGAAGGACAGTTTGGTCGTCTATAGCAATTGTGATCAGGTGGAATTATTCAATGGAAACCGATCTTTGGGTCGCAAGAACACTCCGGGTTTTGGTAAGCATTTTCAATGGGATAGTGTTTTCGTTCAAACAAGTCTTATAGTTGCCAAAGGTTTTGTGGATGGAAAAATTGTGGGTGAAGATCATGTCGTTTTCAATCACCTGATCCCAGATAAGCAAGTCTATTCGATCAAGGGTGACGAGGTGAAATTATCAAACGATCATTCTCGAAATTATCTCTATCGAATGAATTGCGGGGGACCAGATTATATTGATTCCAATGGAAATTTATGGAGCGCAGATTTGCCCATTTCCAAAATTGATAATGGCACCTATGGTTCTACATCCTGGACTGATGATTTTAGGAATATGCCTGCGTTTTTTGCCAGTCAGAGACGCGTTTTTGATCCGATTTTTAATGTAAAAGACGATCAACTCTTTCAGACTTTCAGATTTGGGATGAAAAAGCTCCAATTTCATTTTCCCGTGCCTGATGGTGGATATGAAGTGGAGTTACATTTCGTCGAGCCGTGGTATGGTACGGGTGGAGGTTTGAACTGTGAGGATTGGAGAAATTTTGATGTTGCTATCAATGATCAGGTGATTTTAGATGATCTGGATATTTGGTCAGAAATAGGGCATGATCAGGCATTAATCAAAATAGCTAAAGTGCATGTAACAGGAGGTTTGTTGCGTGTTCATTTCCCTGAGGTCAAATCTGGTCAGGCGATTATTTCAGCCATTGCTATTAGTACTTCTAATAAAAATATCAAACCTGCACAAGCACCAGAAAGAATTTTTAAAGGGCAAAATTTGAAATCCAAAACATGGCTGGATTGGGGAGATCAAATATTTACAGATGCTCAATATCAAACCAAATATCTTCCCCCTGAATTGTTTGGCGCAGAATGGATTCAATTAAAATCGGATCAAGCTGCTGAAGGGTTTTCAGTTGATTTGAAAAAGGAGGCCGATGTATATGTAGCTTTTTTAAAAGATCAACCAATTCCGGAATGGCTAAATGATTTTGATGATACAAAAACAAAAGTGGTGCTGGCCGGCGAGAATAGATTGGTTTACGACTTGTACAAAAAGCGATTACAAGTAAATACAAAATTGGAATTTGAACCAATAAAGAACGCTTCTAAAAGACTGTATTGCGTTTTTGCAAATGTGGCAACAGAGATGGCGCCTCCCTATGATTTGAAACCAAAAACGGCTTACGATGAAGATGTAGCTATCTTAAAAACTGAAGGATTGAGCATTGAAAAGCTTTTTGGGTTGGGTTGTGTTACTGTGGGGAATGAGCTAAAGAATGCTATTCAGTGGCCAATTAAAACAGGAGTGGCTGATTACCACGCCATACATTTTAAATATTCTAATGAAACTAGCAAAGAACAAAAGGCTACCTTTAAGTTGATTGCGGGGGATGGGACTGTGATGCAAGAATCTGAGATTCAATTGCCTATTTCTCCATCTGGAAAGTATTTGGAAGTCACCACATTTACTGAAAGTATGATTAACGCAGGAGACTATTTTATTCAATTAGAATTAGCGAATGCAAAGGGGGTAAGTTTCCGAGGAATTAGGGTACAATGATTTGCATAAACGATCATCAAACGAAAATTGCCAACATCAAAAGCCGTGATTTATATTTTGCACTACATAAATAAAATACTGGTTAAATGACTTTATTTAAAAGATATCTACCATTTATAATTGGATTGTTTTTGATCTCCTGCGGGCCAAAACAGATTTCTATTTCCTGGGAAGGAGATGGTCCTGCACGTGTTGATTATGGCATTGATAAACTGAAGACAAGTCTGCAATCATTTGGCTATGAAGTGATCTTGGATGGAGAAGGAGATATTAATATTTCTCTTACTTTATCAGAAGATTTTGAAAGAAAGGAATCCTTTTCGATTGCTTCAAGCCCAACCGAAACAATCATTCAGGGAGCCGATGCGTCGGGATTAATGTACGCCTGTCTGCATTTGGTTGATAAAGTAAATGAGCTTAAAAAATTGCCTGATAATTATCAGACCAATCAGTCTCCTGATATGATCTTAAGAGGTACTTGCATCGGTTTGCAAAAAACCACTTATCTGCCGGATCGGCAGGTATACGAATATCCCTATACACCAGAATCATTTCCATGGTTTTATAACAAAGATCTTTGGATCAAATACCTGGATATGATGGTGGAGAACCGCTACAATTCATTGTATTTGTGGAATGGACATCCTTTTGCCTCATTGGTGAAATTGGCCGATTACCCCTATGCGCTTGAAGTTGATGAAGAGACATTTAAGAAAAATGAAGAGATATTCACCTTCCTGACGAAAGAAGCAGATAAACGTGGGATTTGGGTGATTCAAATGTTTTACAACATCATTTTATCCAAGCCATTTGCGGAGCATCATGGCATCAAAACACAAGATAGAAGTAGACCCATTTTGCCAATAGCGGCGGATTATACACGAAAATCTATTGCTGCTTTTGTTGAGAAATATCCAAATGTTGGTCTTCTGGTAGCATTAGGTGAAGCTATGCAAGGAATAGAAAACGATGTTTCCTGGTTTACGAAAACCATCATTCCTGGCGTGAAGGATGGATTGAAGGCAACCGGACAAAAGACCCAACCACCAATCGTTTTAAGAGGTCATGATACCAATGCATCCATTGTGATGGAAAACGCATTGCCACTTTATGGAAATTTATATACGCTCAATAAATACAATGGCGAATCTCTGACTACTTATGAGCCACGTGGCAAATGGGCTGAATATCATAAAAGCCTAAGCGAACTTGGATCTACGCATATTGATAACGTTCATGTTCTTGCCAATTTGGAGCCTTTTCGATATGGCTCACCTGATTTTATTCAAAAGAGTACCAAGGCGATGAAATCTGTCCATGGAGCGAATGGGCTACATCTTTATCCACAAACATCATATTGGGACTGGCCTTTTGCTCCAGACAAAACAGAACCCAAACTGTTAGAAATGGATCGTGATTGGATTTGGTACAAAGCATGGGGCCGCTACGCATGGGATGCTGATTTGGATCGGGAAGGGGAAATCAAATATTGGTCGGCACTCCTGAGTAAAAAATTTGGATGTGGTGATTGTGGAAAGGAAATTCTTCAAGCTTATGAAGCTTCCGGAGAGATTTCTCCAATGATCCAACGAAGGTTCGGTATCACAGAAGGTAATCGTCAAACGATGACTTTAGGGATGTTTATGAGTCAGCTTGTAAGTCCTGAAAAATACAGCCTTAACAAAATGGTTTACGAATCGCATGGGCCGGAAGGAGAGTTGTTGTCTGAATATGCTGAAAGAGAATTTAGTGGGGAACCACATACTGGAGAGACACCTTTGTGGGCTGCTGATAAACTATTGGATTATGCAGATGAAGCTGTAAAAGCCATAGAAACTGCCAAAGGAATCAATATGGACAAGGATGAATTTCTAAGAATAAAAAATGATATCTATTGCTATGAAGCAATGGCTCAGTTTTATTCAGCAAAAGCCAAAGCAGCCATTTCAGTTTTAAATTATGGGTACTCAAAAGATATTGATGATCTTGAGGCGGCTGTTCCACTTCTAGAAAAAAGCATTAATTCCTTCGAAGAACTCGTTTATCTCACAAAGGGGAGTTATTTCTATGCCAATAGCATGCAAACTCAACAACGCAGAATACCGATTGGGGGCAATGATGGTAAAAACAAAACATGGGTGGAGTTGCTTCCATTTTATCAGGAAGAGTTGGGCAACTTCAAACGGAATATTGCTTTATTGAAATCAACAAGTAACGATACTTCACGCATCAGTATTAATCCATTGACCCCAGTGCAGGTTCAATTATTGAGCAAGAGCAAAGGAAATTTTGATGTTAAAATAGGAGCAAGTCCTTTCAGTGAAAAGCAATATAAAATTGAAGGTTTTGCGGAGGAACTGAAAAACCTCCAAGGAATCAAATACTCATTTAAAGATTTGGATGACAAAGACACAGAGGTAAAGTTTATAGCTGAAAAGCCTGTGAAATTGGTAATTGGGTTTTTCCAATCTGATAAAACTGAGTTTCTTTCGCCACCTACTTTAGAGCATGACGCTACTGCTAATTTTTATGGACAGGCCGACATCAAAATCCTCAATGCCATGCGCATATCCGGTTTGCCTCCTTTAAATGTTCACACTTATAGTTTCGATGCGGGTACACATTCCCTGCTTTTTGACAATGATGTATTCCTGGTCCTGGGATTTATAGAAGGATCTGAATCAATCAAACCACGCGATGCAGGTTTTGGCGTTGATGGCAAAGCACCGGGCTTGGACTGGTTATTTTATTAGCTATTTATAGGATACCACAGGAAGGTTGTGATAATCAAAGTATCTAGTATTGGTGAATATTGGATGTAATGCTAGTTTATTGTCACCTGCTTGAAAGTTGTCGATTTGTTCGCTTTTCTTCCAAACCTCAAAACAACTTTAACCAGACATTGTATGAAAGGTAATTTACAATTCATTTTGGTTTTCCTAATCTTATTCATAAAAATGGATCAAAAAGCAGTCACAATTTTTTTTCTACTCATATTTTCATTTTCATTTAATTCCTTTATTTCGGCGGCCGGAAATGAATCCTCTCTTGGTTATGGTATTAATGAAATTACGCTAAAGGGGAATGTAACTGCAAAGGATGGAGAAACACTGCCTGGTGTTACCATTATGGAATCAGGAACCTCTAATGGGGTGATCACTGATATAGATGGGAATTACATTATCAACGTACAGGAAGACGCAACCTTGGTATTTAGTTTTGTTGGTTATAAAACCAGTATGATAGCAATCACACCTGGCCAGACGGTTTTGAATGTTGAACTTGAAATTGATCTTCAACAATTGGAAGAAGTCGTGGTGATTGGATACGGCTCAGTCAAGCGAAGAGATCTTACAGGAGCAGTCGCTTCAGTCAAACAAGAAGATATGACCAGAATACCAACCCACAATGTAATGGAAGCAATCCAAGGTCGTGTGTCAGGTGTTGATATAGTAAGGGGATCAGGTGCTGCAGGTGCAGGCGTCACCATTAGAATACGTGGGAACCGCTCAATAGCTGGTGCTGATGATCGAAACACATTGAATTCCCCGCTTTATATTATTGATGGTTTTCAAGGAGGAAATATAAATGATCTAAATCCGAATGATATAGCGTCCATTGAAGTGCTAAAAGATGCTTCCTCAACTGCTATTTATGGTTTTCAAGGTGCCAATGGAGTCATAATCATTACGACCAAATCGGGTAATGCAGGAAAAACAAAAGTTTCATATAATGGCTATTATGGCATTAATGGTTTTACGGCTTTTCCTGAAACTCGTACAGGTCAAGATTATATTGCCATGAGAAGGCAAGCAAGAATCAACAGTGGTGGGGACCCATCCGAACCAGATTCAAACTGGTTTACTGAAGCTGAAAATGAGGCAATAAACAACAATGAATGGGTTGATTGGATTGATTTACTAATGAAAAATGGGAAGCAACAGAGTCATACAGTATCAATTTCGGGTGGTTCTATCAAGACAAAGGCATTCGCTTCTATTGGGTTCTTCAATGAAGAAAGTATGTATCGAAATAATGACTATAGTAGATATAACTTAAGGTTCAATATTGATCATCAAATAAATACATTAATAAAAGTTGGGTTGTTGAGTCAGGTCACCTACTATGAAAGAAATGGACGAAGAGATCCTTTAAGTGCCGCCATAACTTCCAAACCTTTAGGAATTCCATATGATGAAAATGGACAAATCAATATTAACCCGATTGCAGGGGCACCCAATACCATTAGCCCATTGGCTGATGAAATTAAAAATTATGCAGTTATTAATGATCTTACCACCTCCGTCAATATAAATGCATATCTGGAATTCACGCCGATTAAAGGATTTAGTTATCGTACCAACTTTGGATCACGGATTAGTGACGACAGATCCGGGGAATTCTACTATAAAGATTCTTATTCGAGGAGAAACGAACGTAGTTCGTACTCAGGAATTGAAAATAGTCAGGGTAGATATTATCATTGGGATCATATCTTGACATACAATAAAAAAATAGGAGAGAGTAACCTGACAGCTACAGGTGTAAGCAATTTCGTCTACAGTGAATCTGATAATTCATATGCAAATGGTTTGGGACAACCGCTGACGAACCAGACTTTTTATAGCCTTTCCTCAACTACTTCCAATTTTAATATTGGGTCAGGATACTCTCGAAGTAATACGCTCTCCTTTGCGGCTAGATTGAATTATAGCTTTAAAGATAAATATCTTATTACCGTTTCAAATCGATATGATCAGGCATCCATGCTTTCAGAAGGACATAAGGGAGCTTTTTTTCCTTCAGCAGCAGTAGCCTGGAGATTGATAGATGAATCATTCATGTCCAGTGCAACTTTTTTGGATGATTTAAAAATTAGGATGAGTTATGGTCTTGTTGGCACTTCAAACATCTCAGCTTATGCCACTCAGAGTTTGGTTACTCCCAGATCAAATATGGGTTTTGGAGATATTTCGGCACCATATTATCAATTTTCAGGTCGACTATTTAGTGAAAATGCAGGTTGGCAAAAAACTAGATCGTTTGATATTGGTGCTGATATAGCGTTGTTCGAAAGTAAAATTACATTGACCTTGGATATATATAATTCTGAGACTTCAGATATCCTACTCCTCAGAAAGTTGCCTTGGTCCACAGGAGTTACTGATATCCAGCAAAATATTGGAGCTACAGAAACTAAGGGTATTGAAATGGCCATAAATTCTGTGAACCTTGATACGAAAAATTTTAAATGGAAAAGCACTTTTACCTTTACCAGATCCAAGGAAAAAATTGTGGATCTCGTTGATGATGTTGACATCATCGTGAATGAAACCGATTCTTGGTTAATTGGTCACCCAGCCCAGTCTTTTTATACTTTTAAAAAGTTAGGAATTTGGCAAACGGATGAGTCTGAGCAGGCAGCACTTTTGACATTTGGTGGGAAAGGATTCCAACCTGGCGACATCAAATTGCAAGATATTGACGGTGATTCAGCTATTACCGCTGCGGATAGGGTGTACATTGGATCACCAGTTCCTAAATTCATACTTGGATTACAGAATAACTTCAACTATAAAGGTATCGACTTAAATATTTATGTAGTTGGTAGATTTGGACAGATGATAGAAGCCGATCATCTTGGTAGATATGATCCTTCTGGAAATAGTGGAAGCTTGGTTTTATATGACTATTGGACTGAAGATAATCCATCAAATGACTACCCTAAGCCCAAAAATTCAACGTTATCTGCAATTCCAGGATATCAAACATTGCCATTTGTAAATGGCTCCTATGTGAAAATTAAAACGATTTCTATTGGTTATAACCTTCCTGCCAGGTATTTGCAAAAAATATTTATTGAAAACTTTAAATTATATATGACAGGTTCTAACCTGCTGGTGAAATCCAAAAGTCATCTTTTAAAAGACTATGATCCTGAAGGTGGGGGCTCCAGTTCTTACCCACTCAATAAGCAAATAGTTTTTGGTGTCAATTTTGATTTTTAATCGTTTAAATATGATGAATTATATAACGAATCGAAAAATGTCATTTATGTTATTTGGCCTTCTTGCAATGCTAATCTCGTGTGATCTTTCGGAAGTAAATCCTTCAGGAACTACAGCAGATAATATATGGAGCAGTCCCGAAGGCTTTATTACCTTGGTCAATGCTGTATACTCCGATCAAAGACAAATGTATGGTAAAATAGACGGAATTTTTAACTACGAAATGGGAACAGATCTATGGTTTAATAAAGCTAAAGATGGTTATGCTAAAGAATTGTCGAAATATGAGAATTTTACCCCGGCGACAGGTAATCCTAATAAAAAGGGTTGGAGCGTGCCATGGAAAGCAATAAATCTATGCAATGCCGGTATAGGAAGGATTGATGATGCTGGGTTTGCTGATGAAGATGAAAAAAATTCCCGTCTGGCTGAACTCAGATTTATGCGGGCATTCTACTATTGGCACATTGTAGAAAGTTATGGTGGGGTAATGTTAAGAACAGAAGAAACCAAAGTACCACTTCTAACTGCTACGAGAAGTTCTGTGGAAGATTTTTATGAACTAATCATTGAAGATTTAATTTTTGCTCAGGATCATTTGCCAATAATCCAGGGTGATGCATCCGGGGAATACAGTCGAGCAAGTAAAAAATCCGCAATGGGGTTTTTGGCACGTGCCTATTTATCACGCGCCTATTATGGTGATGGGGCTGCATATTTTGTGAAAGCACGGGATATCGCATTAGAAATTGTATCTCGTAAAGGTGAACTTGGCATAAGTCTATGGGATAGCTATATGGATCTTTGGAACCCAGAAAATAATGCTAATAATAAGGAAGCACTCTATATCATAAGTAATTCATTAGCGAATACAAGTTTAAATTTTGACGGAAATGCCAATCGCCTACACAGATGGTTTATGACCAGATATAATGAATATCCAGGATTAGAATTGTCCTTAGACTATGGTGAAACAGGTGATAGAAGAGTAATGCCTACACTTGCATTGTTGGATATGTTCGATGAAACAAAGGATTCTCGATATTATGGTTCTTTCAGAGAAACTTGGATTTGTAATCGGGACTTCATCTGGGACACAATAAGTAAAATAAATCAACCTGGTAAATTGGATCGCATAAATATTGCGGATTTTAATAAAGATGTGAGTTTGGTCGGGGATACCGTATTCGCGGGTATTGATACTGCTTTGCTTATCACAAAAAAATCTATCCCAAATCAAAAATTACTTCCCTATGTCGTTTTTGATAGAGATTCAGTTTATTACACGTCCACTGACAATTCTATAATATCTGGAGATGATTATGTGCAGTTAACTAAATTTCATGATCCATATAGAGAATTGGTTTCACAAGTTTATGGTTATCAGGATATATTGGTTATGCGTTTTGCTGAAGTTTATCTTATTGCAGCAGAAGCTGAGTTTCAATTAGGAAATTCTGCTAAAGCGGCTGAACTAATAAATGTACTAAGAACTCGTGCTGCTATCAAATCTCCGGTAGATCAAACAGCGGCAATGCAGGTAGATGCTAGCAATATAAATTTGGACTTCATTTTGGATGAAAGGGCCAGGGAATTGGCAGGTGAGCATATACGTTGGTTTGATTTGAAACGAACAGGTAAATTACTCGATAGGGTAAACACTTATAACCCTGATATTGTCGAAATCAGAGATTATCATACATTAAGACCTGTGCCTCAGGAAGAAATGGATGCACTTCTCAATCGGTTAGAATTTGGACAAAACCCAGGTTATGATTGATTAAGCATTTTAAAGATTTGAATGTTGATAAACATATCCCAGATTCTTGATAGATAATAAGTTGTCTCATCACTGAAATACCAAATAGGAAACACATGGTCAATTTTAAATAAACTTGATAAACAACATTGATGAGCACCACCCAACAAACCCAGGTACCTGCTTCAAGTCTCGTAGAAAGACTGGATGCCTTATATGAATACGACAGAGAGCCAGTAGCAAAGAATAAGCTGCATGGCTGGAAGACTTTTATCGCCATGTTTGCGGGCGAGCATGTGGCTGGAACTGAATTTGTTTTAGGTCCGCTCATGGTTATGCACGGTGTTTCTGCTTTTGATTTCTTTGTAGGGCTGCTTATTGGAAATACGCTGGCGGTACTTAGCTGGGCATTGATGTGTGCGCCGGTAGCTGTTAAGGTGAGATTGACCATTTACTGGCAACTTAGGAAAATATGCGGACCATATTTAACCATTGCCTATAGCGCGACTTATGCCATTATCCTCTGTTTATTGGCAGGAGCCATGGTGAGTGTGGCTGTTACAGCTATCTCTATTCCTTTCGGTATTCCTAATCCTGATTATGTGGCGGGAGATATGATTCCTACTGTTCCGTGGATGTTGCTCGCGGTAGTTGTAGGAGTTGTGATTGCTGCCTTAGCTGTTTTAGGTTTTGATAAAATTGCTCATTTCTCCAAAATTTGTGCGCCATGGATGGTGCTTGTGTTCTTTGCAGCAGGTTTGGCTGTGATGGCTGATTTGGGAACTACTGGATTTGGTGATTTTTGGAGAGTAGCCAATGAAAAGATTTTTACGGGTAATCCAATCGGTGGTAATTCAAAATATACCATCTGGCATGTGATAGGTTTTGCCTGGTTGTGTAATGCTACACAACATATTGGCATGGCCGATGTAACCATTTTTAGATATGCCAAAGATTGGAAACAGGGTTTTGCATCAGCATTCGGGATGTTTTTGGGGCATTATATGGCTTGGGTTGCATCAGGTATTCTTTGCGCCGCATTTTTGGCTGAAGGCTTAACCAATCCACAACCTGGAAATATTGCCATGTTTGGAGCAGGTATTTCTGGTTTGATCAGCGTTGTGATCGCAGGTTGGACCACAGCCAACCCAACTTTATATCGGGCTGGTTTAGCTATTCAGGTCGCTACACCAAACTGGAAACGATGGAAAGTAACTTTTCTCGCTGGAGCATTTATGATCGTAACTGCTTGCATTCCTGCTGTAAATGCGTATTTAGATAGAATTATAGGTTATTATGGTTTGTTTTTCATGCCTTTGGGTGCCTTCATTTTTGTGGATGTTTGGCTCTTTCCTAAATTAGGTTTGATCTCGGATTATGCTGAGAAAAAAGGTTTGATGCTCAGCTGGCCACCGGCAGTAGCATGGTTTGGCTCCTTTGCGATAATGCTTTTCTTTTATGGGAAAGACAATTATGTTTGGTTGAATGAGGTCCTTGGAACACAACCAGCATGGATGGCATCAATACAAGCCGATTTAATGTTTATGATTGCTCCTGAATGGATTCTATGTACATTGTTGTATATCGTATTCAGCAAAATCCAGCAACGAAATGATCAATTCCAACCAGCTTAACTAAACGAACATGAAGACTATTTTGAAAATATTATCATTGATTGGATTGTTGCTGACTTTGGTGCCTTCTTTTCTCGTTTTTTACGGATTGATTGACAAAAGTTCACATTTCACTTTGATGGGGATTGGTGTATTGGTTTGGTTTCTTTCTGCCCCTTTTTGGATGAAAAGCCCTACATTGGATTGAGGATGTAAGACGTTTATCGAATCCAATTATTCTTCAAAGCACCGTAAATCGAAACTATTTTGAAGATTGTAAATCTCAAAACCGAATATAAAACCAACCCTTTAGGTATTGGTACCAAGGCTCCAAGAATGAGCTGGGAATTATTATCAGATGAAAAATCAGTAATTCAGCAAGCGTATCGAATTACTTGTGCGCTAGATGAAAATGATCTTTTGTTTGACACTAACATACTTTGGGATTCTGGAAAAGTTGAATCGAATCAATCAGTTCATGTTGCCTATGAAGGGCCAGAGTTACAATCTGCACAGCAGGTATTTTGGCGAGTAGAAGTTTGGGACAATCATGGCCATGTTGCTACCTCACGAGATCTTGCCTTTTGGGAAATGGGGCTTTTGGATTTGTCAGATTGGAAAGCGGATTGGATCACCCAACCTTGGGAAAATAACCTTATTGAATCTGCGCCGAGCCCATATTTCAGGAAATCATTTACAATATTAAAACCAGTCTTTAAGGCGAGGATTTTTGCAACTGCTCTGGGTCTTTATGAGTTGAAGCTCAATGGATCGAAAGTTGGGGATGAAGTATTCGCACCAGGTTGGACCAATTATCATAAACGATTACAGTATCAGGTTTATGACATCACTTCTCAGATTTCTGAAGGTGGAAATACGATAGGAGCCATTCTCGGCGATGGCTGGTTTAGGGGGCATTTTGGTTGGTGGGAAAACAACCGGAATGGCTATGGTGAAAACCTGTCTTTGTTGCTCCAGTTGCTCATCACCTACGAAGATGGATCTGAAGAAGTTATCAACACGGATCAGTCGTGGAAATCAACAAAAGGGCCGATACTTAAATCAGATATTTACAACGGTGAAACCTATGATGCTCGACTGGAATTAAGTGGATGGGATACCTTCGAATTTGATGATTCTGCTTGGAATGAGGTAAATATTTTTCATCATTCAAAAGAAATTTTAACAGAGTCTGTTGGTGAAAAGGTCAGAAAAACCCTTAAGATCAAACCAATAAACCTGATTAAAACTCCAAAAGGTGAGGATGTATTTGACATGGGTCAAAATATGGTTGGATGGGTTCGGTTGAGCGTGTCTGGAAAATCTGGTGATCAGGTTACGCTAAAATATGCGGAAGTATTAGATCAGGAAGGGAGCTTTTATATTGATAATCTTCGCAACATCGAATGTACTGATCATTACATATTAAAGGGAGATGCAACGGAGGTTTTTGAACCACATTTTACTTTTCACGGATTTAGATATGTGAAGGTCGAGGGCTATCCAGGAGAACTTTCTCTGGAATCTATCACGGGAATAGTTGTGCATTCTGATATGGATCAGACGGGTTATTTCGAATGTTCCGATCCATTGATCAATCAATTGCAAAGTAATATAGAGTGGGGGCAAAGAGGTAATTTTCTTGATGTCCCCACCGACTGCCCACAAAGAGATGAAAGACTAGGATGGACAGGTGACGCGCAGGTTTTTGCAGCAACAGCAAGCTTCAATTTCAATACCGCTCCTTTTTTCACAAAATGGCTCAAGGATTTGGCGTCAGAACAAAAGGCTGATGGCAGTGTGCCGTGGGTCGTACCTAATAATATCATAGATGGAGGAGGTACTGGCTGGTCCGATGGATTTGGAGCAACTGGTTGGGCTGATGCTGCTATAATTATTCCATGGGTGCTTTACAAAACTTACGGTGATTCCCGAGTGTTGGCTGATCAATATCCTTCCATGAAAGCCTGGGTGGATTACATGATTCATCACGCTGGTGATCGCTATATCTTTGATCATGGTTTCCATTTCGGGGATTGGCTGTCCTTTGCAGAATATGAGAGCTACAACTACAATGCGCCTGATTATGGATATGCCGGTGCTCATACTGACAAGGCATTAATTGCTACCGCCTATTTTTATTATTCTTCAGGTTTACTTTTGAAAAGTGCTGAAATCCTCGGAAAAACTGAGGATGTGATTATGCTTTCCAATCTTTTACCCAAGATCAAAGAGGCATTGAATCACGAATTTGTGACGCATTCGGGTAGATTGGTTTCTTCAACCCAAGCCGCTTATGCCATAGGTTTGGTTTTTGGAATTATTGATGAGGATATGGTTGACATCATCTCTCAAAGGCTCGCTGACGATGTTTCTTATTTTGGACATCTGACTACAGGCTTTTTAGGAACTCCAGTATTGAACTATGCTTTGTCTGATTTTGGAAATACCAAGTTGGCGTACCAACTTTTACATAATGAGCGCTATCCATCATGGTTATATCCAGTAACAAAAGGCGCCACAACTATTTGGGAGCGCTGGGACGGAATTCGTCCTGATGGAAGTTTTCAAACAACCGGAATGAACAGCTTCAACCATTATGCATATGGAGCTATTGGTGAATGGTTGTACTCAAGAGTGGTCGGAATACAGATTGACGATCGTTTGCCCGGTTATAAACACATTATCTTTCAACCAAACCCGGGAGGAAAGCTGAGTTGGGCAAAAGCGCAAAAAAAGACCATGTATGGTATGGTGGCAGGTTCATGGGTCTTGAAAGACGGGCACATTGAATATGACATTCAATTGCCTCCAAATACAACAGGAACAGTTCGTCTCAGAATACTTGATCCTGATTCAGTGCGAATCGATGATAACCCATTAAAACAATATGTTATGGAAAATGGGTTTATGAGCATTTCTTTAGGTTCTGGAAGCTATAAGATCAGTTTTGCATTAAATCAATAATCCCATAGACATGAATTTTCTATTCAGAGGAATGCTTTTATTATTCGGTGTTATTTTTTTTGGATGTACCGAAAAGAAAGAAAGTCAACCTTTGAAATTGTGGTATGATGAACCTGCAAAGGAATGGACGGAAGCATTGCCCATTGGAAATGGTAGGATCGGGGCGATGGTTTATGGAGGGTTGGCAGAAGATCATATTCAATTCAATGAAGAAACGCTTTGGACTGGGAAACCTAGAGATTATAGTCGGGAAGGAGCTGCTGAATCATTAGATGAAATCAGAAAATTGCTTTTTGAAGGCAAGCAGGATGAAGCTGAAAGAATAGCTGGTGAGCGATTCATGGGGCGAAGGAGCAATGAAGAAAATTATGAGTCTGAATTGCAAAACTGGATGCAATTGATTCGCAATGATTCAGTCATTGCTTTTGCAAATCCTGATTTTAATGATGATAGTTGGAAAACCATGGATTTTCCTGCACCTGAAGGATGGGAGAGGTCGGGTTTCCATGGATTAGATGGATCGGTTTGGGTGAGGTTTTCGTTTGAATTGCCAATTGGTTGGCTTGGCCAGGATTTGATTCTAAATCTAGGTAGAATTCGTGATACAGATTTTACCTATTTCAATGGAACATTTATCAATACAGAGTCCAATAAAAATGCCCATAGAAGATATCCTATTGATGCTTCATTGATTCGTAAAGGTAAAAATGTAATCGCTATTCAGATACTTAATTTTTATGATAAGGGAGGACTAGTTGGCTTCAAAAAAGAAGAACCAATGATGGTTTATCCTAAAAATGGAAAAATTGAAGAAGGTGTTCCTTTGGATGTGAAATGGAAGTATTTGGTGCAAAATGACAATCCACCTGAGTACCCCAAATATCAAGAAACTTATCAACCATTTGGTGATCTTTATTTGACATTCCAGGATCATGAGCATGTCACGCATTATTATCGCGAGCTAGATTTAAAAGAAGCTATCAGTCGAGTTTCTTACATGATCAATGGTGTGAAGTATTCAAGAGAATACTTTGTTTCTGCACCAGATCAAGCCCTGGTTGTACATGTCAAATCTTCTAAAAAAGGTTCAATCAATGTAAAAGCAAATTTAACAAGCCTGCATCGTGACCATGTTCTAACTCAAATTGATGATCATACCATAAAACAGGAAGTTGGAGTGTTGAATGGCGTGTTGCGAGGGACGAGTTATTTGAATACCAAAATTGAATCAGGAGTAGTAACCATTTCAAATAATCAAATAGAAATAACAAATGCAGATGAGGTTACATTCATGCTTACAGCTGCGACTAACTATGTTAGATATGATGACGTTTCTGGAGATCCTGACCAGCTGGCATCAGAAGATCTTACTAATCTAATTGAGAAGAATTACCATTCAATCAAAAAGAATCATATCAATGAATACAAATCCTATTTTGATAGATTTTCAATAGACTTTGGTTCTTCAGAAAATGAAAACCTCACAACAGATGAACGAATCAAGTTGTTTGCTTCTTCTAGAGATGAATCATTGGCAGCACTATACGTGCAGTATAGTAGATATTTACTGATATCGTCTTCCAGACCAGGCACCAGACCTGCAAATCTTCAGGGAATCTGGAATGATCAACTCACTCCACCGTGGGATAGTAAATACACAACTAATATCAATTTAGAAATGAATTATTGGCCGGCTGAAGTTCTTAATCTGTCTGAAATGCATGAACCACTATTTCAGTTGACCAAAGAAGTTGCTGAGCAAGGAAGAAAAACTGCAGTAGATCATTATGGTGCAGATGGCTGGGTTCTTCATCACAACACAGATCTTTGGCGAGCTACCGCGCCAATCAACAATTCAAATCATGGCATTTGGGTTACTGGAGGTGCCTGGCTTTGCCATCATCTCTGGGAGAGGTATTTGTTTACACAAGACACGTCATTCCTTCGTGAAGCTTATCCTATCATGAAAGGAGCTGCCGAATTTTTTGTTGATTTTTTGGTGAAAGATCCTAAAACAGGATACTTGATAAGTACGCCCTCTAACTCACCTGAAAATGGTGGTCTGGTTGCTGGCCCCACTATGGATCATCAGATCATTCGAGATTTGTTTACTAATTGCATTCTTGCAACTTCGATATTGGGTGAGGATGAATTATTTGCAAATGAGCTTAAGGAATTTATTCCTCAAATAGCTCCCAATCAAATTGGGCAATATGGACAATTGCAGGAATGGCTTGAAGACAAAGACGATCCGGAAAACAAACACCGCCATGTTTCTCATCTTTGGGGTGTTTATCCGGGCAATGAAATCAACTATGAAACCCCTGAACTTTTAGAAGCGGCAAAACAATCACTTGTTTTTCGTGGTGATGAAGGTACGGGTTGGAGCCTTGCATGGAAGACGAATCTTTGGGCAAGATTTGGTGATGGCAATCATGCATGGGAATTGGTCAAAACTTTACTCAGTCCGGCGTGGACAGATCGTAAAGGTAGAGGAGGATCCTATGTGAACCTTTTTGACGCCCATCCACCATTTCAAATTGATGGAAACTTTGGCGCGGCTGCTGGTATAGCAGAGATGATTATACAAAGTCAGGGAAATGAGATAGTCATATTTCCAGCATTACCGGATGCCTTGTCTGAAGGTTCCATTCGCGGTTTAAAAGTACGTGGTGGATTTGAAGTGGATCTGGATTGGTCTAAGCATAAATTAGATAAGATAGTCGTCAAATCGATTGCGCCAAACATCTGTAATATCCGGTATTTGGACAAATCTGTTTCTTTTGAGACCGAGCCAGATCTGGCGTACACTTTCAATGAAAATCTGGAACAGTAAGCATTAACAGTTGAATCTATAACTGGGATATTACCCTACTTTCAATTCCAAAATTCCAGCCATTTTTCAATCAATTATTTGATTGTTTTTAATATTTATTGAAATCAATCTAATCTGATTGTTAGTGATTTATGATTGCGTCAATTATAATATGAAAATATTTCACAAAATTATCAATGTCATAATTGAATTTCATGTTTCGACATGACAGGACAGGATGGTTCGGAGCTGGTTTTTTTGGAATATTGAAGTGTAGAATTAGAGTACTACCTGTGTTTTTTAGATATTCTGGTTAAATGTTTGATAAAAGGTGCAATCGTTAACACGATGATCAATATGAGAATAAAAAGACCCATGCTAAAGTTGATTTTGTCAATAAGTGTAATCCACACATTTGTCATGGGATCAATCAATAACGTTTACGCCCAAGAAAACATAAAAGTAAGTGGTGTTGTAAAAGGAAGTGATTCGGACGAAGGACTTCCTGGTGTGACCATTTTTGTAAAAGGAACAACTAATGGCACAACATCTGATATCGACGGACAATTTTCACTAAACATAAAAGAAGATGCCATTCTGGTATTTTCATTCATTGGATATAAAACTTTTGAAACAGCCTTGAATGGTAGAAGTATCGTCAACCCGATTCTTGAGTTAGATACAGAAACTTTAGATGAAGTTGTTATCATTGGTTATGGCGAACAAAAGAAAGCGAATCTGACAGGTGCGGTGGTTACCGTTGACGCCAAAGAATTAGAAGAACTTTCAACAGGAAACCTGGCTCAGGGCTTGATCGGAAAACTTGCTGGTGTTCAGGTAAGTCAAAATGGAACTGGTATCCCGGGTACAGCGAGTCCTCTGGTCATAAGGGCAGAATCTGCTTCAAGTTTGCAGAGACAAGTTTTGTATGTGATTGATGGGGTTGTTTACTCAGATAATGATTTTTATGCTGTTCCTGGTCCTTCAGGCTCAGAGGTATTTAATCGATTAGACCCTTCAGAAATTGAAAGTATTTCAATACTTAAAGATGGAGCAGCGGCAGTATATGGAGCACGTGCCGCTGGTGGTGTGGTTCTGGTAAAAACAAAAAGAGGTCAAGCAGGTAAATTGAAATTTACTTACAATGGAGCAAGTGGAATAGGCCAGCCAACACAAATCCCAGATATGTTGACTGGTTTGCAGCATGCTGAATTATTTAATGAAATATTGGACGTCCAAAAATCAACAGGACAAAGGGTGAATAACAATGATTATTTCACAGAAGATGAATTGGCTGAAATCGCCAAAAGGGATTATAATTGGTTAGAAGGTCTTTACAAAACTGCATATAATCAAAGACATGCCATGACTATGTCTGGCGGATCTCAGGACGTAAAATATTTTCTTGCGGGCAGTTATTACAAGGAGACTGGTAACTACGATAATCTTTGGTACAAGCGTTACTCAATTAGATCAAATATTGATTATGATGTTACAAAAAATTTAAAATTTGGTTTTGGAATAAATTTCAGTCAAGGTGATAGAAAAAATCCTAATTATGATCCTGGGTCTGGTAACACAGGAGAGGGAGTATTGAGGGATTGGTATAAGCGACCACTTACTGCATCAAGATGGGTGCCACCTACTGTCAACGGTGATCCTGTCTATAATGGATCATGGAATCCATATGGCTTATTAAAGTCAGATAATTACAAGACAAGTACAAATGACAATACAAATTTTTCAGCCAAAATAGATTATAAGGTTCCTTTCCTTGATGGCCTGAAATTGAATGGATTGCTATCTTATAATATCAACACATCTAGCGGTACAAGATATGGTCAGGATTATCCGGCAACAAGATATTTTAAAGATAAAGGTATAGGAGCTGGAGATTCGTCTACAGTGAATTACGGGAATAGTGAAGGACTTTATGAGAGTTTTGAAAAAGGGAATGTGTACCAATTCAACCTTGGGGCAAATTATTCTAAAACCTTTGGTAATCACAATCTTTCAGCCATTCTTGTATATGAGCAGCAAGATGGAAATACGCGAGGATTCTCAGCTCAGAAAAACGTAGCTGATATCCGTGGTTTTGATTATTTCTGGGCTTTCCAGAATGCTGGAAATACCATTGGATATTCTTACAACCAAGGTGGGAGATGGAGTACCATTGGTAGGTTGAATTATGATTTCAAAGGCAAATATCTATTGGAATCAAGTTTCAGAGCTGAATCTTCAAACAAATTCAGTCCGGCAAACCGTTTTGGTATTTTCCCATCAGCTTCAATAGGCTGGGTGCTTTCTGAGGAATCTTTCATCAAAGACAATGTATCATTCATTAATTTTCTGAAAGTAAGATCTTCATTGGGTTTAACAGGGAATGATGGAAACTCTTCAGCCTCCGAATGGAAACCAACTTTCAGCGCTGGACAAACAGGTGCAATTTTTGGCACAAGCGAAGTTCAAACCAATGCTATTTCTGCTAATAATAATGGATTTTTCGTGCCAAGTAGAACCTGGGCAAAATCAAGAAGTTTTAATGTAGGAATGGATATAGCTGTTTTGAATCAGAAACTGAAGTTGACATCTGAGTATTACTACAATTTGATATATGATGCCTTTGATCGACCGCAGAACGTTCCATTCGTGGTTGGAAACCCGAAACCTCCTCAGGTAAATCACAAAGAGTCATTTTCAAAAGGATATGAATTTCAAACCAGCTATTCAGATAATGTAGGCAAGGATATGAATTTTTCGATTTACGGAAATTTCACTAAAAGAAGAAGTAGGCCTTTAAAACTATATCAAAACCCAATTGTACTTGGAACATGGGTAGATGAGCTTAAGAATGATGATAGCAATCAGCCGGGATTTGTGGCTCTAGGCATTATCCGTGATGAGCAGCAACTAGAAGAAGTAAAAAAAATGTATCCTGGAAATTTGAATGCTGATGGCGATGTGGTTATTAATGGACTGGTGTTGGCGCCTGGTATGATTTATTACAAAGATCTTGGAGGTCCTAATTATAGCAGGGTACCAGATGGTAAATTGGATGGTAATGACAGAAAGATCATTGCCAAGTACACTACTGCTCCATACAGTTATGGGTTTGGGTTTACCTTGGGGTGGAAAGCTTGGAAATTGAATACAGCATTTGGTGGTCAATTTGGTCATAAAGCTTTTATCCAAAAAGATGAGCAAGTGGTAGATACAAATTCAAACCTGGTAGCTACTCAGACTCAAAACACCTTCGCATGGTGGGGCGACTATTGGACCGAAGAAAATCAAGATGCAAGCATGCCGAGACCTGCTAAATATGGTTTGGATGGTGAAGTGTCAACTTTCTGGATGAGAAATGGACATACACTCAGATTGAACAATATCAGTTTGTCTTATACAATGCCAGAAAAAATCGCGAAAAAAGTGGGAATGTCTAATCTTAAGTTTTATTCATCCGCAACAAATTTATGGACGATTATCAGTCCGTTTAATTTCAAGGATCCGGCGGTTTCTAGAGCATTTGATTATCCTTTGGTTAGAATGGTGAATTTAGGATTGAGTTTTTCAATTTGAAATGGTGAAAAAGATAATAAATAGGGTTTTGCAGCTTGTTCTGATTTTATCAGTAACTCTCTCCTGTAACGATATCCTACAGGTAGAAAATCAAACAGCAGTTGATGGTGAGAGGGTTTTTAATGACCCTGCTTTGGCTGAGTTGTATCTCAATCATATTTATCAGAACAATTTACCGGGTTGGAGTGGTACATCAAATGTAGGTTTGAGCGACGAGTCCATAGGATCTAGTGCCACTATGCAAGGTCTTTTAGCTGATCCAACTTCGGCACAGCCTGATGAAAGTTTGGGGAATTACTCATCAGATATCTATGCGAGAATTCGAAATATCAATGTTTTTATTACTCAGGTAGAAGATGGTGATATGGATCGAGACATTAAAGATTCATACATTGGACAAGCCTTGTTTCTGAGAGCATGGGTATACTGGGGTTTGGTATTGGATTATGGTGGCGTTCCTATTGTAACAACTTTAATTGATCTTAATAGTGATGTTTCTGCTGAATTGCCAAGATTATCTTCAGCTGAATGTGTTGAAATTTTGGTGAATGATTTGGATAAGGCAGTTGAGTTATTAACTGACTATGGAGATTCAGATTTTGGTAGAATCACCAAGTCGGCAGCAGCAGCGCTAAAAGGACGAATTCTATTGTTTTTCGCTAGTCCTCAATTTGATCCAAATGGAATGAGCAATGCAGATGGGATTGCTGGAAGATGGGAGGCGGCTTACCAAGCCAACTTATCGGCTAAAGAAATAGCAGAGTCGGAAGGACACGCATTGTTCTCTGATTTTAGCAGTGTTTTTTTAACTGAAAATAATGAAGAAGCAATTTTCATAAGAAAGTATGCCCTCGGATTAAGCACTCATACTTATGAAAATAGTGTAAGACCGAAAAGTGTAAGTTCTACAGCTCCTAGTGCTACTCCAAGTTGGGATTTGGCACAATCGTTTCCTATGAAATCTGGTTTGGCTATCACTGATCCGGGCTCTGGATATGACGCATCAGCCTATTGGGCAAATCGCGACCCGAGATTTTATGCAACAATTGGCTATAATAGTATTCCATGGGAATTTGCAGGAAGGGCGGATAAAAGACAATGGTCATATGTTGGCAACTCTCAGGAAGCTGGTGTGATTCCTATTACAGGATTTTACCTTAAAAAGAATGTAAATACGACTATTACAGCAACCCAGGCTACTAATACACCAACAGATTGGATTGAAATCCGCTTTGCAGAAGTGTTATTGAATCTGGCAGAAAGTGCCAATGAGGCGGGTCATCCTGATATTGCTTATCAAAACTTATATGCTATCAGAGCAAGGGCGGGTATAGATGCTGGAGACGGCTCTTACGGAATTGCTTCAGGATTGAGTAAACTTCAACTTAGGGAAGTAATCATGAATGAGCGTAAAATAGAAATGGCCTTTGAAAACAAGCGTTATTGGGATATCAAAAGAAGAAATCTATACGCGAATGGTTTTGATGGTGTGCCGCTAAACGGATTTAATGGTACAAAAAGAAAATTAATTAGTACTACTGTAAACACTCAGTACATAGTAGATAATAATGCCGGTTTGTTGGCAGCCACAAATCCACTTGATTCAGCATTTGAATACTTTCAAGCAGAGTTAATAAACACAGTTGATTGGGATGATCCTGTTAATTACGCGAATTACTTTGTGACTACAGTGGAAGATGGAGATGTAGTAAATATCAATTTTTTACAACCAAAATACAATTTTTCTTACATGCCGATTAATGCTTTGGTTAAGAATTCAAATTTGGAACAAACTATAGAATGGTTGGACGAAAATGGTTCGTTAGGAACTTTTGACCCTTTATCAGATTAAAATTAAAAACGAAACACTTGAATAAATGCGAGATATGATGAAAACTGAACTACTTAGAATTTTGATGATGATGCTTCTGGCTATTGGTTTTGGAAACCTGCATGCACAGAAAACCCCTGTTGATACAACGATGGTCATGAACCCTGCAAACTTTATTCCACATGAAGATGGTTATTATCTGGCTGGAGTAGATAAGGACTTAGTGGGTGACGATGGGATTCCCGAACATTATGATGGTTGCTATGATGCTTATGGGGATGCCGATCATAAGGAAACTGGTGAGCAAAATGGATGGAATTATGCTAATGTTATTATTTTCAGAAATTGTAGCAATGATCCACTGACCGCAGATGATGTTGTAAAAGGTACGCAACCTGAAGAAGGTTGGCCAACTGAAGCTAACCTAATCCAAGTGGGTAAGCACAAATACATTTTTACAGATTCTGCATCTTATGGTTATATCTCTAGTCCCGAGTTTACTAGCCTCAGTTCACTTACTGTTAAAGTAAGTACAGACCTCTCGATCAACTCAAATAGGTCAATATTCATGATGATTGAAGCATCATTTGATGGAGGTGAAACATGGGAATACATAGATAATCCTGATGGTGATGCCTTTATTTATCAGCAGTTGACTAGTCAAGGGGGTGATATTCACACATATACCGCAGGAACTAATGATGGTTTTGATGCCATTGCCACTGCTTCGCAAGCCGGACCTATTATGCTTCGTTTCCTTGCTGTGCCACCGCCATTTACCGAAGGCAAAAATGGAGAGCGTTTGAATTTCTGGGAAATAACCATAAACGCCAAAACTACAGGAAAGGAAAAAGAAGTAGAAGTATTGGCCAATAAACTAGAGAGAGAAGCAATGTTCATATTCAAGAATGAAACTTTTATCGCTGCTCATGACCGGGAGATTAGTGTTTATACTTTATCTGGAACCTTGGTAGGTTCTGGAAAGGAAGTGCATGTGTGCCAGAAGGGTCTTTTTATTGTGAAGGCAGATAATGGTATAACAAAAAAGATTTACTTGAAATAACAAACCCTTAAATATCCTTATTTCGTACTTTCAGGCATCATTTCGATGGCTGACTGGGAGTGCTCATCCTAAATTTTACAATTATGAAAAACATTTTACTAAAATTTCAACATGACATACTAAAGTGGCTTATGCTTGCTTTAGTGATTATGGCGAGCGTGAGTGTATTTGCGCAAAAAGTTCATAAAATTCCCAGTAGCCCAACAGATTCTTTGGAAAATTTCATTGAAGATGTGACAAAATGGTCTGCTGGTGATGTTATAATGTTATCCGATGCTGAATATACTGTCAACGGAAGCGTAAACATTGCACAATCCATTACTATTATGGGTGATCCAAGCATGGGTGGCCATCCAGTTGTTACATTTAAGGATAATGGATTTAATGTCGTAGATGATTCAATTAATGTTGCAATCATGGGCATTGATTTTATTGGAACAACTATAAGAGAGGATTTAAGTGAAAATGTGGCACCATTTATACTCAGGTATGTTGGTGGAGCATCTATGGGGGCTTATGATTTGGTGAAACTCGAGGATATTTATGCCACAGGGTTTAGAGGTGGCGTTGATTTAAACCCTTCAAAACAAAGGAGGTATAAAAAAGTTGAAATCAACCGTGTCTATTTCAGCAAGTTTGTAGGTGGTAACGAGTGGGCATTAGATCCTAACTTGAATCTGGTAGAAGATTTGAGAATTACCAATTCTACCTTCTCTGAAGTGAATGCAGTACTTAAAAATGTTTATTTCAATAAAGATGGAACAGATGTTTTTGGTACGGTTGGACAAAAAATATTGGTTGATCATTGTACTTTTTATGAAATAGGGAATAACAACAATTCTTTAATACAACTTAATGATCAAAATGATGGCAGTATCGATTTTGTATATTCCAACAACATAGCAAGTGGTATTTTAAATGAAGCAAATAGTCGCGTATTCAGATTAAATGCCTTGGCTGGAACTTACAAGTTTGAGAATAGTGTTTTCCATGATTTTGTTTCATCTGATCCAACTAGGGATCACTTTAGTCTAGATAGTACTGCTGTTGCTTTATCTAATGTGACACTTACGGATGTTACATTGAATGCTCCATATCCCGAATTTGGTGATACGACTACTGTGGCTAATCCAAAAAGCTTCAAACTTCCTTCAAACTCCAATTTGTTAACATTGGGTAAGGATGGAGGTCCAATAGGTGATCCAAGATGGAGCAAAAAAGAACATAAGGTATTTGATCTTGAAGCTTTCATTGAAAATACTGCATTGTGGAACGCGGGTGATACAATTGTACTTAACCAGCCAGAATATACTGTTGCCGGTTCGATTGATATCCTTCAATCAATAGTAATAAAAGGTGATCCTTCTATGTCAAAGCGACCTGTTGTCACATTTAACGACAATGGTTTTCAAGTAAGGGATGACTCTATCAATGTTACAATTATGGGCATTGATTTTATTGGAACAACTATAAGAGAGGATTTAAGTGAAAATGTGGCACCATTTATACTCAGGTATGTTGGTGGAGCATCTATGGGGGCTTATGATTTGGTGAAACTCGAGGATATTTATGCCACAGGGTTTAGAGGTGGCGTTGATTTAAACCCTTCAAAACAAAGGAGGTATAAAAAAGTTGAAATCAACCGTGTCTATTTCAGCAAGTTTGTAGGTGGTAACGAGTGGGCATTAGATCCTAACTTGAATCTGGTAGAAGATTTGAGAATTACCAATTCTACCTTCTCTGAAGTGAATGCAGTACTTAAAAATGTTTATTTCAATAAAGATGGAACAGATGTTTTTGGTACGGTTGGACAAAAAATATTGGTTGATCATTGTACTTTTTATGAAATAGGGAATAACAACAATTCTTTAATACAACTTAATGATCAAAATGATGGCAGTATCGATTTTGTATATTCCAACAACATAGCAAGTGGTATTTTAAATGAAGCAAATAGTCGCGTATTCAGATTAAATGCCTTGGCTGGAACTTACAAGTTTGAGAATAGTGTTTTCCATGATTTTGTTTCATCTGATCCAACTAGGGATCACTTTAGTCTAGATAGTACTGCTGTTGCTTTATCTAATGTGACACTTACGGATGTTACATTGAATGCTCCATATCCCGAATTTGGTGATACGACTACTGTGGCTAATCCAAAAAGCTTCAAACTTCCTTCAAACTCCAATTTGTTAACATTGGGTAAGGATGGAGGTCCAATAGGTGATCCTAGATGGGCCGGATCTATAAAAGAAGCTGATATTGATCTTGAAGCATTCATAGAGAACATATCGCTATGGAATGAAGGAGACACTATCATTTTGAATAAACCACATTACTTGGTTAACGGATCAATTGACGTATTACAGTCCATTGTAGTAATGGGAGATCCTTCTATGGATAGGCGACCAATTGTGACTTTCAGAGACAATGGATTTCAAGTAAAGGATGATTCAATCAATGTAGCTATTATTGGCGTTGATTTTATTGGGACAACCATAAAGGACGATTTCCAAGAAAACGTAGCTCCGTTTATCCTTAGATACACAGGAGGAGCATCAATGGGTGCTTACGACTGGGTATTGCTTGAAGATATTTATGCTACTGGTTTCCGCGGAGGAGTGGACTTAAATCCCTCCAAGCAAAGAAGGTACAAGAATGTGATAATTGACCGTGTTCACTTCAATGATTTTACCGGCGGAAATGAATGGGTATTGGATCCAAACCTAAATTTGGTTGAGGATTTGAAAATCACCAATTCTACCTTCTCAAACGTAAATGCATTTCTTAAAAACGTGTATTTCAATAAAGATGGAACTGACGTTTTTGGGACGGTTGGACAAAAGATTTTGGTAGATCACAATACCTTTTACAACATTGGTAATAACAATAATGCGTTAATTCAGCTCAACGACCAGAATGATGGCAGCATTGACTTTGTTTTCTCAAACAATGTTACAAGTACTATAATGAATGAGGCAAATAGCCGGGTATTTAGATTGAACGCTTTGGCTGGAACTTACAAATTTGAAAATAGTTTTTTCCATAATTTTGTTTCTTCAGATCCATCTAGAGATCAATTCAGCTTAGATAGTACAGCTATAGCTTTAAATAATGTTACTTTGACAGATGTTGTTTTGAATGGTGCAGATCCTGAATTCGAAGCACCTGAAATCAATAATTTTAAACTTAATGTGTTATCACCGGCATTGATTGGTGATGCAGATGGAGGCTATATTGGTGACCCAAGATGGCTACCGATTATCCCGGGGCTTTCAGGAGCTGGCATTCACCCAATTCCAAATACACCGGACTCTTTGGAACATTTCATGGAGACACTTGATCCTGTTACTTTAAAACCGAAGTACTGGAACCCAGGAGATACAATTCTACTTGTAAGTCCTGGAACCTACATCGTTAATGGTACGATTGATATCCTTCAGGAAGTTACCATTCTCGGTGATCCAACCTTATCAGTGAAACCAGAATTGAGATTATTTGATAATGGATTCAGAGCAAAAGAAGATACCATAAGCATCATTATCAAAGGAATTAATTTCAATGGATTGAAAGCTGATGAAGTGAGTAAAGCGCCATACATTTTGAGATTTGATCAGGCTGCCTATAAAAACTACAATCATATTCTAATTGAGGATGTAGAGGCTTTCAACACTCAAGGAGGTATTCAATTATACAAAAACAAGAACACCCAGTATGAGTCTGTGACTTTAAATAGAGTTTATTTCCATGACATGGGAAATCAATTCTGTATGGACCCGACTTTAAACGCTGTTAAAGAATTGAAAATCACCAATTCAACATTCGCAAATGTGTTTGGAGTACTTAAAAATCCTTATTTCAATAAGGACGGCACAGCACCACTTGGTTTAGTTGCACAGAATATATTGGTTGATCATAATACCTTCTTCAATGTGGGTGGAAGCGGTGGAGCTTTGATTCAAATCAATGACCCTAATGATGGTTCTGTCACCTTCAATTTCACAAACAATATTGTGAGTGGAGTTTTGGATCCTGCAAATGCAAGACCATTCCTTTTAGGAGCATCAGCAGGTACATTTACTTTTAGTAATAGTGCTATTCATAATTTCGAATCAACAAGAGATGCTGGAGTTTGGAACCTGGCTGCAATTGTTGCAGCTCAGACTAATGTCACTACTACAGATATTTCTGATGCTGATCCGGCATTCTTGAAAGTGGATGCAGCACCGTTTAATTTCACTTTACCATTGAACTCAAGTTTATTGGGTTACGGTACTGATGGTGGTCCTATTGGTGATCCAAGATGGTTCCCTGAAGTTGGGGTAACAATTACAGAACTTTCAGGAATAGTAACTGAGAGAGGAACTGTTCAAATGGAGGCGACAGCAACGTTTGGTGAAGGAGCAGATCTTACTGTATCTTGGAGTGTATTGGATGCACAAAACGGAACGACTGGTTCAGCTACTATTGATTCGAATGGATTATTAACAGCCGTAGCTGCTGGTGATGTTGCTGTTATTGCAACTTCAAACTTCAGCTCAGCTTATAGCGATACCCTTGTTGTTACAATCGAGCCGTACATATTTGTTCAAACCATAAATCTTGTGGCGAAAAATTCAAATGGTACAGAGATTAGTACCATCTCAACCAAAGGGGGATCACTTTCTATTACAGCAACTGTATTCCCATTTGATGCTCCAGATAAGACTTTTACATGGAGCTTAAGTGATGATAATTTGGCGACTTTCTCAACTCCTAATGAATCAACGATGGTATTGGTGGCTGGAGCATCTGGTACAGTAACCGTAACTGCTACTGCCAATGATGGTTCTGGAGTTACTGGTACTATTGATATTGTGATGACTAACCAAAGACCGGTTACTGAAATCACAGTTACTTCTGCTGGTAGTGCAACAGAAATAGAAATTGGTGAAACACTGCAAATGTCTGCTGCTGTTCTTCCCGAGGATGCTGATGTAAGCGATGTAACCTGGAGTGTTGATAAAGCAAACGTTGCTACTATTGATGAAAATGGTTTATTAACAGCAGTTGCTGCTGGTACTGTAATAGTTAAAGCTTCAGCTAATGATAATTCATTCAAAAGCGGTACCCTTTCAATCACGGTGGTTGCTCCATTGGCATTGAATCCAGTATCTAATTTGGCGACAATTTATCCTAACCCAACCACTCAATTCATTCATGTGAATGTAGAACGTGCGGCGCAGGTACAGGTAATGAGTCTTTCTGGAAAGTTGATCATGTCAACAGACATGACTCGTGAAGGTAAAATGGATGTAAGTTCATTGAAATCTGGTCTGTATATCCTCAGAATTGTTTCTGGAAGAGATGTTCAGGCAATCAGATTCACAAAGCAATAGGACGAAACTTAAGCAAGTAAAGAGCTGTCCTAGGTTAATAATCAACTCAATACCACCTGAAAATGGTGGTATTGAGTTTTGTTATTTATAGCGTTATTCAAGTGAGATACTTTCATTTTTTTTAATTGAAAAAGCTGGAGGAACATTTCTCTTTATTAGTATCCTTGACAATGATTCGATAATTTTCTTTAAATGAAACCAAATCTTTTCGCCACCTATATTTTATGTTTTGTCATTTACTTTTCAATGACAACAAGCAATGCACAAGTATATGATGCTGTTATTGCTCAAGACGGTTCAGGGGATTATACATCGATACAAAGAGCCATTGACCGACTAAGAGGAAATTCCAGCGGGAGGTACCTTTTCTTTATTAAAAAAGGTATTTACAACGAAAAAGTTAACCTTCTTGTTGACAATATGAGTTTTATTGGCGAAGCAGTAGACGATGTGATCATTACCTGGGATGACTACAGTGGTGACTCTGAAGGTAACTCCACAAGTTCATCATATTCTTTTCAGGCAGACGGAGATGGGTTTTATGCAGAGAATATAACTTTTAAAAACACTGCAGGAAATGTAGGTCAAGCTGTCGCAGTAAGCGCGACAGGTTCGCAACAGGTCTTTAAAAACTGCAAATTTTATGGTTTCCAAGATACTTATTACATCAAAAAAGGAATGCAGTATCACCTCAATTGCTACATTGAAGGTGCTACCGATTTTATATTTGGTGAAGCCACATCTGTTTTCGATCAATGTGAAATCAAATGTTTGAATGGAGGTCAATACATCACGGCACCAGCTGATACTAAATTAATAACTGTCGCTAATGGACAAAATTTCTACCACGGCACCTTGTTCATTGATTCCGAGATTACAAGAGCCAATGGTGTTGCCGACAATTCTTATTTTTTGGGGAGACCATGGCAACCAAATTCCAGTTCGGTCTACATCAATTGTACCTTAGGAAATCACATCAAACCAGAAGGTTGGTCGGAGTGGAGCAACAACAATCATCTTTCCGCTCATTTCTCAGAATTTGGTAGTGTAAATCCTGATGGGTCCCCTGTTGATGTCTCAAATAGGGTGAGTTGGAGTTCACAACTTACAAGTCAGGAAGTTGATGATTATTATAATCTGGATTATTTCCTAAATGGTTGGGATCCTCTCCCCATAGTTCAGGTACTTGATGCGCCTGATAATTTATCACAAGTCACCATTTTTTCGCAAGGATCATTTGAACTTATATGGCCAGAAGTAATAGGTGCGATTGGCTATGTGTTGTACAAAAATGATTCTACGTATGCATTTACTTCCGAATTGCAGTTTTCGGTTGATGACCTAATCACAGGTGATAAAATTCAAGTTTCAGCTGTCAATAATTATGGATCTCCGGGAAAACGTTCCGCTGAATTCGTTGTGCCAGTAGTCAATAGTATTAAGGATGAATTGGGGATATCCTTTAAATTAATCGAGAATACAATCGTATTCAGCGAGCAAGTCAATTTCAAAATATTTAGTATGTCTGGTCAACTGGTACTGAGTCAGACTTCAACAACAGAACATCAGATCTCCCATCTGCCTAAGGGAGTTTATGTTTTGGGTGTTGAAAATAGCAGGGGAATAACCGCTTTTGAGAAAATAGCATTATAGTACATGACAGCTATCCTTTATCAAAAGAGGATCTTTGTGTTATTCCCAAATAGTTAAAAAAAGAGTTTATGACATTATTGAAGAGTTGTTTCATCTTATTATTCATCACAACAAGTTTCCTTGTAAAGGCACAATATCCTGATGTTTCACCAGAGGATAAAGCAAAAGGTGAGGAGATGGTACGAAGCGCCCGAGAAGAGTCAGATTTGGCTTGGGAAAAGGCTTTACCAATTGTAATAAAAGAATCTAAAGAAGGAAAACCATACATTCCATGGGCAGGTCGACCTACAGATCTACCTCAAGCAGAAATTCCGTCTTTTCCTGGTGCTCAGGGAGGTGGTATGTTTTCATTTGGTGGTCGTGGTGGCAGAACCATTGTAGTTACGAACCTTAATGATAGCGGTCCCGGATCGTTCAGAGATGCATGTGAGCAAGGGGGCGCCAGAATAATTGTATTTAATGTGGCCGGCATTATTCGTATCAATAAACCATTGATAATAAGAGCACCTTATGTGACCATTGTAGGAAATACTGCACCAGGTGATGGTGTTTGTATTGCGGGAGAAACTGTATGGATTGATACACATGATGTGGTTATCAGACATATGAGGTTTAGAAGAGGAGAGACTTTTGTTGGCAGACGTGATGATGCGATTGGTGGAAATCCGGTTGGCAACATCATGATTGACCATGTTTCTGCCAGCTGGGGATTGGACGAAAATATGTCCATTTATAGACACATGTGGTCTGATGGTACAGGTAAAAAAGATTTGAAATTACCTACTGTAAATATTACCATCCAAAATAGTATTTTCTCCGAAGCTCTTGATACGTACAATCATTCATTCGGTAGCACTTTAGGAGGTGAAAATTGCTCATTTCACAGAAACTTGTGGGCCAATAATACAGGAAGAAATCCATCAATAGGATGGAATGGAGTATTCAACTTTACCAACAATGTGGTCTATAACTGGAAACATCGATCTGTAGATGGAGGAGATTATACAGCTTTATTTAATATCATCAACAATTACTATAAACCGGGTCCCGTCACACAAATGGATGATCCTGTAGGGCAAAGAATTCTAAATCCTGAATCAGGAAGAAGCAACTTGGGATACAAGGAATTTGGACGTGTATATGCAGCTGGCAATATCATGGAAGGAAATGAAAAAGTTACAAATGATAACTGGGCTGGGGGAATTCAAATAGAAGATGAAAACGATCAAGATCTTTGGGATGCCGGTAAATATACCGCTGCAATGAAATGGCCAAAACCTATGCCAATGGCGCCTGTAGATATTATTCCGGCAGATGAGGCCTATGATTTTGTTCTGATAAATGCTGGCGCCACATTACCTAAAAGAGATCCTGTAGATGTTCGAATAGCTAAACAAGTTAAGACCGGAGAGATGGGATATGTAGAAGGGTTAAATCCAGATGATTTTTATCAATTTAAATACAGGAGATTACCACCCGATTCATGGAAACTAGGCATTATTACAGATATCGCACAAGTTGGTGGCTATCCTGAATACAATGGGAAACCATATAAAGACACAGACTGTGATGGTATGCCTGATAGCTATGAAAAATCTGTTGGTTTGAATCCAAAAGATGCAACAGATGCCATAGGAGATTTGAATGGTGATGGTTATACCAATATTGAAATGTACATCTACAATATTGATCCAAAAACAAAAATTGATTGGACTGATTTGAGTAATAATAAAGACACCCTTGCAAAATAAAATTGAGCATGATTTAAACGTTTCATTATCCTTCAAATTCAGGACTGGAAATGTATTTATCACGTGCCTATCCGTTTTAATACTTTTTATTTCATGCCGATCTGAGGCACAAAATGAGCCAGCCGTTTCTTTAAAAGAGGGACGGCTGATTTATGTCAATGATGAAGCAGGCAACCGTGTTCCGGATTTTTCCTTTGCTGGTTATATGCAGTCCGAAATTGAAATTCCATATGTTCCGACTGCCGTATTTGTTTCTTGTGAAAAGGGCGATCAAACCACTCGCATCCAGCAAGCCATCGATTATGTCAGCCAACTTTCAATTGGTGAAAATGGATTTCGAGGAGCTATTTTGTTGGATAAAGGTATCTATGAGGTGGCTGGAGGATTGCATGTCAAATCTTCGGGTATTGTTCTCAGAGGAAGTGGTAACACGGAAGATGGCACCATCATCTTAGGAAGCGGATTTGATAGAGAAACATTATTAAGAGTTTATGGAAAAATGGATTTTCAATTAAGTGAAGCAATTGAAATATCGGATGAAATTGTTCCTGTTGGATCCATGAATTTCACAGTTGCTACAATCAAAAATCTAAAAGTTGGTGATGAAATACGTATTACCAGACCAAGTACAAAGGATTGGATAGATGAGCTTGCAATGAAAGATTTTGGTGGTGAAACAGGCTACATAGGTTGGAGAGTTGGAGAACGAGATATCCAATGGGATAGAACCATCACTAAAATCACTGGGAATGAAATCGCTATAAATGCCCCAATCACTACAGCTATAGATCGCAAGTATGGCAGTGGCACAATTCAAAAGATAAGTTGGCAAGGTAAAATACAAAATGTCGGCATTGAGAATCTAAAGTTGCAGTCGACTTATGATCAGACTAATCCTAAGGATGAGCAACATCGATGGATGGCGATCACATTTGAAAGCATCAGAAATGCCTGGGTGCGACAAGTGAATTTCCAACATTTTGCAGGATCAGCTGTAGCAATTTGGAATACAGGTAGCCAAATCACTGTGGAAGATTGTCAATCACTTGCACCAGTCTCCGAAATTGGAGGGCAGAGACGTTATACTTTTTTCACTGAAGGGCAACAATGCTTGTTTCAGCGCATTTATTCAGAATATGGATATCATGATTTTGGTGTAGGATTCATGGCCGCAGGCCCAAATGCATTCGTCGAATGTCAGTCATATTTACCATTAAGTTTTAGCGGAACTATTGATAGCTGGGCTTCAGGTGTATTGTTCGATATTGTGAATATCGATGGTCAGGCCATCAGGTTTGGCAATAGAGGCATGGAAGCTCAGGGTGCCGGTTGGTCTGCAGCCAATAGCATGATTTGGCAGAGTTCTGCATCGCTTGTGGAATGTTCGGCTCCACCTACAGCCATAAATTGGGCTTATGGAGTTTGGTCACAGTTTTCAGGAAATGGTGATTGGCATGAATCAAACGGATTTCTAAAACCTCGTAGTTTATTCTATGGACAGCTTTCTGATCGATTAAATAAAGACATGGCAGGGCGTGCCCAACTGCTTCCAATGACCACAGAAGCCACAAGCAGTCCTACTGTTGAGCAAGCTGAAGTTTATGTGAAGGAGGCTTATAAATCACCCCTAACACTTCAAGATTGGATAGTTCAGGCATCATTACGAAATCCAATTTCAACTGAAATGGGAAAAGCAAAAGACATTAACAAATACACCTTATCAAAAAATGATGTATCAAGTAGTTCCAATAAGGAATTACAATTAAAGAATGGCAAGTTGATTTTTGGCGATGCTCTGGCAACTGGAAACAGACAAAACGTACAGTGGTGGCGTGGTAATGTGCGCGATTACGATGCATCAAAAGCAAAATCACATTTAACCCGATTTGTTCCCGGACGAGTGGGAACTGGTCATACCGATGATATCAATAAGGTAGCGGAATCAATGATTCAGAACAACACCGCAGTTTTGGATCATAATTATGGTTTGTGGTATGATCGTAGACGCGATGATCATGAGCGAATTCGAAGGATGAACGGGGAAGTTTGGGCTCCATTTTATGAGCTTCCTTTTGCACGTTCGGGTGAAGGAACAGCTTGGGATGGTTTGAGTAAATATGATTTAACCAAGTACAATTTTTGGTATTGGAATAGGCTGAAGACTTTTGTGGATTTGGCGGATAAGCAAGGTTTGGTTCTTTACCATCAAAATTATTTCCAACACAATATTCTGGAAGCTGGAGGTCATTATGCTGATTTTCCATGGCGAACAGCCAATAATGTCAATAACACACCATTTCCTGAGCCGGTAAATTATGCTGGAGATAAGCGCATTTTTATGGCGGAGCAATTTTATGACATAAGTGATTCATCATATCGGGCATTACATCAGGCATATATTCGCAAGTGTCTGGATAACTTTTCTGACAATAAGAATGTAATTCAGTTTATCAGTGCAGAGTATACAGGTCCCTTGACTTTTGTGGAATTCTGGCTTGATGAAATATCCAAATGGGAGTTAGAAACGGGGAAAAACGCTCTGGTAGCAATCAGCGTGACCAAAGATGTGCAAGATGCAATTCTCAATGATCCCATCAGATCAAAGAATGTGGATGTTATCGATATCCAATACTGGTGGTATGGGGAGGCAAAAGATGGAAGCACAGAACTTTACGCTCCCAAAGGAGGACAAAATTTGGCTCCAAGGCAACATGCTCGCTTGGTGAAAACGCCTAAAGAGACGTTTGAAACTACCTATCAAGTTGTTTTAGAATATAAGAAATTATACCCAGAAAAGGCTGTTATTCATAACACCAACAGATCTGCATCATTTGGATGGGCCATTTTTATGGCTGGAGGTTCATTGATGAATGTACCCAAAGTCAATCACATAGAATTTCTCACAGATGCTGCAGAAATGAACCCTTCAGGTCAGAATGACGGCTACAAACTATTGAATACAAAAACAGGTGAGCAAATAATATATGTAACAGGTCAATCTGTGAAAGTTGATTTGACCAACTACAAGGACGAATTTGAATTGATCTGGATTAACCACGAAACTGGTGAGTTGGTAAAAGCCAATCAGACTTTAAGTGGAGGACAAATGAATGACATCACCAATCCATTTTACAACGTAATCTGGATCAATAAGAAAAATTGACTTTAAGTTGATTTCACCCCAAAATGATGAATAAATGCAAAATATTACCATAAATCAACCTAAGAAATTAGTTATTGGGAAAGGTGCGCTGAGTCAATTGGTGAACAGTTTGTTAGAACGTAAACCCAACAAAATATTTATTGTAACAGATCCAAATGTGGCAGATCGGGTACTGCCATTTTTTGATTTTCTGAGAGAAAATAATATTGAAGTTCAATCATTTTTAGCTTCTGGCGCGGAACCTACATTCAAAGATTTAGAAATAGTTATTGACCAGGCAAGGGGTCAGAATTCCGATTTTATTATTGGTGTTGGTGGTGGAAGTGTGCTGGATCTTGCCAAGCTCGTTGCGGCGTTGATAGCAGTAAATCAGCCCATTTCATCTTACATTGGAAATGGCCTGATCAAAAAGAGAAATGTGCCACTTGCTTGTGTGCCTACCACCTCAGGTGCGGGTAGTGAGTCCTCACCAAATGCGATTTTAATTGACACAATTGATAACTCAAAGAAGGGGATTATCGATGCTGTACTCATGCCAGATGAGGTATATATCGACCCTGAGTTGCTCACATCATTGCCTTCCAATATTACCGCCTATACTGGGCTAGATGCCCTTACGCATTGTATTGAAGCGTATGCCAATGTCAATGCTCATCCAATTGTAGATGTATTTGCCTTGGAAGGAATCAGACTGATCAGCCAGAATTTAGGTAAGGCAATAGTGGATGGACTGGATCTTGATGCCAGAGAGATGGTAGCACTTGGTGCCTATTATGGTGGTATGTGTCTTGGACCGGTCAATACGGCGGCTGTTCACGCTCTGGCTTATCCACTTGGTACCAAATTTAAAATCCCACATGGATTAAGTAATGCATTACTATTACCATTTGTTCTCGAATTTAATTTGGATTCCGCAGTAGGTAGATATGCATCAATCGCTATTGCAATGGGAGGTAAGCAAATGGATAGCGAAAGAGAAACAGCCTTGCAAGGGATAACCTTGATTAGGAAACTAATTGCTGATTGTGGTATGCCTTCAAGCTTGTCATCTTTAGAAATAAATAGAAATGAAGTTCCATCAATGGCGTCAGATGCTCTTTTGATCCAAAGATTATTGAAAAATAATGTCAAAGAAGTATTGTTTGACGATGCAGTTTCTATTTACGAAAATGCTTTTTAAGTCATTAACCAAAATCAGATTAACCAATCGAAATGAAAATATTTAAGGGAGTCATAGTTCCAATGGTTACACCAATCAATGAGGATTTTTCCATTGATGGAAATGCTGTTGAAAAAATCGTTGAAAGTTTCATAGCTGAAGATTGCGCTCCATTTATTTTAGGTACTACAGGTGAATCCACTTCCTTTTCTAATAATCAAAAACTTGATTTGGTAAAAAAGACTGTAAAAACAGTAGGGGGAAGGATTAAAACATTCGCAGGAATATCAAGCACGAGTTTATTTGAGTCCATAGAAAACGCGACGATGTATAAAGATTTGGGAATTGACGTGATGGTCACAACTTTACCATATTATTTTCCTATTACTCCGTCAGAAATGACACGTTTTTTCGAAAAACTGGCGGATGCAATTGACTGTCCTGTGATAATATACAACATGCCGGCTATGGTTGGCGAGCATATTCCTTTGGATGTGGCAGATCACTTGAGTAAGCATCCAAACATCGTTGGAATGAAAGATTCTGAACGAAATATAGAAAGAATCGACGCATCTCTCAATATGTGGAAGGATAGAGAAGATTTCGCTTTTTATATTGGCTGGGCAGCCAAATCCGCACATTCACTTCTCAATGGAGCAGATGGCATAGTTCCGAGCACGGCCAACTTTGTTCCTGAAATGTTTAAAGATTTATACAATACTGCATTGGCTGGCAATGCATCTGAAGCTCACAAATGGCAGCAAATAACAGATGAGCTTTCACTTATTTATCAAAAAGATCGAAAGTTGAATTCCTCACTTCCCGCCCTGAAAGTACTCATGTCCGCTTTGGATTTGTGCCAACCACATGCCATGCCCCCGATGTACAACATAGTACAGGATGATCAAATCATTCTGAAGTCACAAATTAGAGAAGCATTAGAGAGATTAAAGTAAAAAAGCTAAAAAGCGTGATTGGGAAAAAGCCAGTATTTGCTGTGACAATGGGTGATCCAGCGGGAATAGGTCCTGAAATAGCTGCCAAATTATTTGCCAGTGATTCAGTCTATGAAAGCAGTCTCCCTGTAGTGATCGGTCATACCAAAGTGATGCAGAAAGCTGTGGATTTGATGGGAAATCAAATAAAAATTAATCCTATCAAAAATATTTCAGATGCCATTTTCGACCATGGAATTATGAATGTATATGACATAGGTGGAGAAGGAACTGAAAAAATTAATTATGGTGAAGTAAGTGCGGAGGCAGGAGATTTAGCTTTTAGGTCTGTGACTACTGCCATTGATTTAGCGATGAAAAAGCAGGTGGATGGAACTGTGACCGGACCGATTCACAAGGAATCAATCAACAAGGCCGGATACAAGTTTGCTGGCCATACTGAAATATATGCCCATTATACTAACACCAAAAAATATGCGATGCTGTTGGCTGAGGGTTCTTTTAAAGTGATTCACGTATCCACGCATATTTCATTGAGACAAGCATGTGATTTGGTCAAAAAGGATCGGGTTCTTGAAGTTATTCATCTCATGAATGACGGATTAAAAAGTCTGAAAATTGAGAATCCAAGAATCGGTGTTGCCGGATTGAATCCGCATGCTAGCGACGGTGGTTTGTTTGGGAATGAGGATACAGATGAAATTTTACCAGCAATCGAACAAGCAAGAAAAGAAGGAGTTATTGTTGATGGTCCTGTGCCGCCAGATACATTATTTGCTATGGCGTATGGTGGTAAATATGATGGCTGTGTGGCCATGTATCATGATCAGGGGCATATTCCCTTTAAAGTAATTGGTTTCAATTGGGACCAGGAAACAAAGAAAATGAAAAGCGTAAAGGGCGTAAATATTACTATGGGCTTACCGATTATTAGAACGTCGGTAGATCATGGAACGGCCTTTGAAATAGCTGGACGTGGAGTAGCAAGTCCCGATGCATTATTTAATGCAATAGCTTATGCTGAGAAGTTAATAACCTAACCTGAAATATTATGATTGTAGTAATTGCTGATGATTTTACTGGAGCAGCGGAAATAGGAGGAATAGGAATTAGACATGGTCTTCGAGTGTTGATCCAAACACGAATTGATGAGTTGCCATCTGCGGATTTATTGGTCATAGTGGCACAAACCAGATCCATGAATGAAATTGAGGCTTATATCAAAATAAGTCAGATTTCAGAAAAACTTAAAAACCTGCAACCTGATTTTATCTATAAAAAGATAGATTCCGCGCTTCGTGGACACATCCTTTCTGAAATCAAGGCTCAAATGGATGTTTTCGGACTAGCCAAAGCCTTAATTGTGCCGGGTAATCCTTCTCTTGGTAGAATTATCAAAGATGGTAAATACACAATCAATGATGTGCCTTTAGATGAGACTGGTTTTGCTGTGGATGCACGCTTCCCTGCTAAATCTTCAAATGTGATCGAGGTAATCAACCCAAAAGGAATTTACAATTTAACTAACCTGAAGTCAACAGATCCATTTCCCGATGAAGGCATTGTGATAGGTGATGTTACAGGATTGGATGAATTGAAACAATGGGCAACTTCGGTACCCAAAGACACTACGCTTTTTGCTGGTGCATCAGGATTTTTTAATGCCTTGCTCAGTTCTTTGGATTTTAATATTGTTCCAAAAAAGGCAGCATTTCCATTCGGTAAAAGGATTTTATTTGTTCAAGGCACTTCATTTCCAAAGCATCAGGATTTCCAGCAAAAACTTCAGGAACATGGTGTTTATTTTTCAAATATGCCTGAGCAAATTTATTCGAAACCAAATTTTGATCTCAAATATTTAGATGAATGGGCGGATGAAATCGTCAATAAGTTTGTAGATCAAAATGTTTACATCACGATGAAGCATTCAGGTAGTCAAGAAGAAGGACTTTCTGAAAGATTATGTAAAAACCTTGGCGATCTATTGTGGAGAGTGGCTAGCAGGGTGGAAATGGATGAACTACTTATAGAAGGTGGAGATTCTGCAGCTACCATTCTCGAAATGCTAAAAATCAGAAAATTGAAACCGGTTCATGAATATCTTACAGGTGTGATTAGAATGGAAGTTATTGGAAATCGTAATTTTTATGTGACTACCAAGCCAGGAAGTTATAAATGGACGGACGAGATCCTCGTAACCAGACAGGTAACTGCCTGATACAATTATTCTAAAACCAAGTATGACTTTACACCCCGTAGATTATATCATCATTGCTTTTTCACTTTTGGTGCCGATTTATATCAGCATTCATTTTGCCAGAAAGCAAACAGACACAGCCAAATATTTTAAAGGGGGAGGAGGCATTCCAGCTTGGGCAGTCGGCATGTCCATTCTTGCTACGTTAATCAGTAGTATCACTTTTTTAGCTTATCCTGGTAGTGGCTATTCTTCAAATTGGATATTGCTAGTTCAGGGCCTCATGGTTCCGATTACATTGATCTTTTTTATCCGATTTGTAGTGCCCCTTTACCGCAAGGTAATTGGTTTGAGTGCTTATGAATATTTTGAAAAGAGGTTTGGATTTGGTGCTAGGTTGTACACTTCATTGGCATTTTTTCTTGCCCATTTCTCGAAAATGGGAACTGTGTTTTTTCTGATAGCGCTCGCATTTTCCAAAATGACTGGCATTGGAACAATCGAGATGATCTGGATTCTCGGTATCATGATCATTATGATAACGCTTATCGGTGGAATGGATGCTGTTATATGGATGGATGTGATTCAGGGTTTTATACTCATCGCTGGAGGAATCCTCACATTGATAATTATCATTTCCTCAACAGAAGGTGGTTTACCAGCAATTTTGGATGTAGCGGAGGCGAATGGAAGAACGGGTTTTGGTCCATATACTTTTGATTGGAAAAGCCTCACCTTTTTTGTTATGGCTATTAATGGTATTTTTTATGCTATTCAAAAATATGGTACAGATCAGACCATTGTACAGCGATATCTCACTGCCAAATCTGACAAGGATGCAATAAAGGCATCATTAATTGGCGTATTGTTAAGTGTGCCTGTGTGGGCACTTTTTATGTTTATCGGTACTGCACTTTTTGGATATTATCAAATTAGTGGAGCCTTTCTTCCTGATGGAATCAAGGCTGATGCCGTATTCCCTCATTTCATTATGACAGAGTTGCCTGTCGGTGTAATTGGTCTCGTTTTGGCTGGATTATTAGCAGCGGCGATTTCCAGTTTAGATTCTGATCTTAATTGTCTTTCTGCCATTTTTATGGAAGATTATTACCTCCGATTCAATCCCAAAGCTGATCAGAAAAAGCAGATGCTTCTTAGCAAACTCGTTGTTATAATCGCAGGTATTGCCTCTATTCTGATTGCCCTTTATTATGTAAAAGTAGGTGGACAGGGAATACTTGGAATTGTTTTTAAACTCTACGCCATATTCTCAGGTGGTATTGCTGGATTGTTTCTGCTAGGCATATTTAGCAGCCGAGCAAACAAGAAGGGTACTTACATCGGAATTATCGCAAGTATGCTTTTTACAGCATATGCTGTCATTACATCCACGCCATTTCCATTTTCAGATGGTGATAGGTTGTTGATTGATCTAGGTGATTTTAATTTTTCACATCATAAGTATATGTTGGGTGTCTATAGCCATGTTGTGCTTTTTGTAGTGGGATATTTAGCCAGTTTATTCTTCAAATCACCAGAAAATATCGACGGGCTTACATACCGAAGCTGGAAAAATGAAAAAGCACTTAATGCTTGATTTAGATCTTAAAAAATAAAATGGATGTACTCTAAAATTCATATCATACTTCTTGCTGTTTTAATTATTGCAGGTTGCACGCCTAAACCCCCAATTCAGGATTTGGATTGGATACCAATAAGGGTTTCTGACAACCATCGATTTTTTCAGTATGAAAATGAAGCTCCATTTTTCTGGCTCGGGGATACAGGTTGGTTGTTGTTTAAAAAGCTAAATCGGGAAGAAGCAGATCAATATTTAGAGACCCGGAAAAAGCAAGGATTCAATGTCATTCAGGTCATGTTGCTCCATGAATTGACCGTTACAAATTATCAAGGAGATGCTGCATTGATAGATAAGGATGTATCAAAACCAAAAATCACCCCCGGTAGTAATCCGGAAAATGAGGAAGAATATGATTACTGGGATCATGTTGATTACATCATTGACCTGGCTGCTAAAAAGGGAATTTACATCGGTTTGGTTCCTGTTTGGGGATCACCGGTAACTGCAGGAGACGTCAGTGAGCAACAAGCATCGAGCTATGCGACTTTTTTGGCACAGCGCTATCTTTCCAAACCTAATGTCATCTGGCTAAATGGGGGCGATGTAGTGCCAGATAAACACATGCCTGTATGGCTAGCCATCGGGAACACTTTGGACAGTTTAGATCAAAATCATCTAATCACTTATCATCCTCGTGGTAGACGCATGTCGTCAGAATGGTTTCACAATGAGTCCTGGTTGGATTTCAATACTTTTCAATCTGGACATAGAAACTATAAGCAAGATTCTGCCCGTGATTCTTATCGCTTTGGGCCGGATAACTGGAAGTATGTCAACATAGAATACAATCTAAAACCAATCAAGCCGACTTTGGATGCGGAACCATCCTATGAAGAAATTCCACAAGGCCTACATGATACAACTGAGGTTTATTGGAATGATGCTGATCTGAGGCGCTATGGCTACTGGTCAGTTTTTGCGGGTGCAGCAGGCTTCACTTATGGACACAACAGTGTCATGCAGTTTTATCGAAATGGTGATCCGGGTACATCTTATGGGCCCAAATCAGAATGGCAAGATGCAATCAACTATCCAGGTGCCAATCAAATGATTCATTTAAAAAATCTGATGTTGTCAAAACCATATTTTGAACGTGTTCAAGATCAGTCATTAGTAGCAGATCAAGGTGAGAACTATGAATATCAGGCTGCCACCAGAGGGAATGATTATGCCTTTGTTTACACTTTTACTGGAAGAGATATTAATCTGAATATGGGCAAAATATCCGGAGATAAGGTCAGTGCAAGTTGGTTCAATCCAAGAGATGGCAGTTACAGAGAAATAGGTGATTTTGAAAACACTGGGATTAAATCATTTGATTGCCCCGGTGATCCTAAGGATGGAAATGATTGGGTGCTTGTACTTGAAAGCATTTGAAAATGAAAATCAATTATGCATTTCTGATTATGGTTTTCTGGTTTGTGTCATGCAAACCTGAAAAGGAATATTACATGTTCACGTCTTTCAAAGAACCTGCAACAGAAGGACTGTTCTTTCTTTACAGTGATGATGGGTATGAATGGACTCGTATAGAAAAATCATTTTTACAACCGGAGGTTGGCCAGCAAAAAGTGATGAGAGATCCATCAATAGCTCAGGGAGCTGATGGCATTTATCATTTGGTGTGGACAAGCAGTTGGCGTGGTGATTTGGGTTTTGGACATGCTTCTTCTAAGAATTTGGTAGATTGGTCTGAGCAGGATTTTATTCCTGTTATGGCTTTTGATACCTCTACGGTAAATGTTTGGGCACCAGAACTGTTTTATGATCAGGATGAAAATCGATATATTATCATTTGGGCTGCTACAATACCTTTCAAATTTGAAAAAGGAATTGAAGATGAAAAAAACAATCATCGTATGTATTTCACAACAACCAAGGATTTTAAAACCTTTTCAGACACGAAGCTTTTTTTGGACCCTGGTTTTAGTGTGATTGATGCAGTTATTGTTAAGAGGGATGAAAATGATTTTGTATTGGTACTTAAAGACAATACCCGGCCAAATAGAAATTTGAAAGTTGCCTTTTCTGATAATCCTTTAGGTCCATGGGAGAATATTTCGAGCCCATTCACAGGTTTCTTGACTGAAGGTCCTACGGTTTTAAAGTTGGATGATGATTACTTGATTTACTACGATCAATATCGAACCAAAACTTATGGTGCCTCTCTTACGAGAGATTTTGTAACTTTTGACAGTATTTCTCTTAGGATCAAAATTCCAGAAGGACATAAACACGGCACTATTTTTAAAGCCAATAAGATGATTTTGGCTAGGCTTTTGGAATCTGCGGGAAAACTAAATTAGAACTGTGACATGAAGATTGACTTCAAATTTTTAATATCCTTTGTTTTAATTCTTTACATTTCCCAGCTGCAGGCGCAGGAAGTTAAATATTCTGGTGAAACACTTTCCAATATAGATTATCATCATGGCCAGCTTCAGCCAGCCATTGGAGTGCATAATATTCAGGTGATGAGAGCCAATCGTGATTACCCGGATAGTGCCGATGGCTTTGGTTGGACCTATAACCATGCTCCAAATTTGGCCTACTGGAATGGCCGATTTTTCCTCCAATATCTAGCAAATCCAATCGGAGAGCACATACCACCAGGAAAAACGTTTTTAATTACTTCAGCTGATGGCTATGATTGGAGTTTTCCAAAAGTGCTTTTTCCAAATTATAAAATCCCAGATGGTTATGAAAAAGAAGGCGAGCCACAAATAGCTAGTGATCTTTATGCTGTGATGCACCAGCGAATGGGATTCTATGTCAGTGCCGATGATCGGCTACTTACATTGGCATATTATGGTATTTCAATGAATAAAAAAGATGGCCCGAATGATGGGAATGGCATAGGTAGAGTTGTTCGCGAAATTTATAAGGATGGCACCTATGGTCCTATTTATTTTATTAGATACAATCATGATTGGAATGAGAAAAACACAACGTATCCCTTCTATAAAAAATCAAAAGACAAGGGGTTTGTAAAAGCCTGTGATGAGTTGTTGACTAATCCGCTTATGATGCAACAATGGGTGGAAGAAGCCGATCGTGATGATTCTTTGATCCCAATGAAAAAACAATTCAAGGCATTAAGCTATTATCATTTGGATAATGGAAATGTGGTTGGTCTCTGGAAAAACGGATTGAGTGCGATCAGTACTGATGAAGGAAAATCATGGCCAAGACCAGAGAGAGCACCAGGATTTGTAAATAAGAATGCAAAAATTTGGGGGCAAAAAACCTCAGATGGAAAATTCGCAACTGTTTATAATCCATCCGAATTCCGATGGCCATTGGCTGTTTCGGTAAGTGAAGATGGACTTGAATATACCAATTTGTTATTGGTCAATGGAGAAATATCCACAATGCGCTATGGTGGGAATTACAAATCATATGGCCCACAATATGTGCATGGAATTCAGGAAGGCAATGGATCCCCTGAAGATGGGAAAATGTGGGTGAGCTACAGCATGAACAAAGAAGATATATGGATTTCTGGTATTCCTGTTCCAATTAGATCATCGACTTCAACTCATGTAAATGATGATTTTAATTCAATTACTACGATCAATCAACTTTCAGAATACAATATTTTCAGCCCTCTTTGGGCATCTATAGGAATTTCCAATTTACTTGATGGACAAAAGGCAGTAAGCCTCAGAGATAAAGATCCTTATGATTATGCTACGCTAACGCGTGTTTTACCTTCTTCAAAGCAGCTTACCGTAGAAATGGAAATTATACCCGCACAGAATGACCATGGATTATTGCATATTGAACTTCAGGATGCAAAAGGAAGTCCTGCTGTCAGATTGATTTTTGATGATGATGGAATATTGAAATACAAGGATGGTTATCGGAATTCGGGTATAATTGAATACGAAGCTGGAAAATCTTATGCAATCAAAATGGTTTTGAATGTGAAGACCAGATCATATGATTTGATCGTGAATGATGTGAAAAAGGAGGGAAGAATCTTCTTTGCACCTGTTCATGAAATAGAAAGAATCGTATTTAGAACAGGTGAAGTTCGGCGATTCCCAGATCCTGACACACCAACTGATCAGAATTATGATCTTCCTAATGCAGGTTTACCGGTAGAGGAAGCAGTTTTTAACCTAGAGTCACTGCGGACTAATTAGCCTCAAACAATTACTAGTTTTCGTTTGAATTATGACTGGAAAATATTCCTTAAAAATTGGAATATTTTCCTAAAATTAATAAATTGCTATTGATTCAAAGGAATACAAAGATGAAAGTAGAAGAGCCTGCGGTAATATATGGAAGATACGAGTCCGTATTGTATGATGTCAGTCATATGGTTTTTGCCGCTCAAAAAGGTATCGGAGCTTCTATTTTTGATGATGTAGTCAATCTCTACGGTCATCTCAATTATATGGCAGAGGTCATAGATCTAAACCTAAAGACCATCCAAAAATACAAGAATCAAAACATCAAGTTTAGTCCTGCACGTAGTGAGCTCATGCTCAAGTTGGTTGCTTTATACCATAAAGGAGAGCAGGTTTTTGGGGTGCGTGATGCCTTCCTTAATTGGCTCGCAAAACCCGCATACGGTATTGATAATCGAATTCCATTTGACCTAATTAAAACTTCCGATGGTATTACACTTGTTGATGAAGAGCTTGATCGGATTCAGTATGGTGATACCGCATGAGGGTTTATAGAATCACATTGGAGCCTTTTAGTCACAGGTTTTATGCTTCCGGCCAACGCGCACGTTGGAATTCTAAAGGGACATTTGTCATTTATACAGCATCAAACAGGTCATTGGCTTGTCTGGAGAATGTCGTCCATAGAGGTGGTGAAGGTTTGAATGCCGTTTTTAGAACCATGATCATTGAGATACCGAATAACCTTGATATTGAGGTGATAGAGCAAGATTCTTTACCTGTTGGTTGGCAGGATTTCACGATGCAAAATTGGAGCAGGAGGATAGGTGACGAATGGGTGCGAGCCGAGACATCTCCGATTTTGAAAGTGCCCTCTGCAATCATACCGATGGAACATAATTATCTGATCAATCCAAATCATCCTGATTTCAAATTCATTAAATTGATTTCAACTGAAAAATTTGTTTTTGACTCGCGACTTGGTTGATCAGAGTATTCTAACCCGTAAGGACAGGATGGTAATTATTCTTAATTAGATCACTTTTACTATCAGATGCCATTAAATAAACTGAATGCACTATTTACCTAACAAGCTAATTCTACTTCCTTTCTTATTGATTATAACCTTTTTTGTCAGCTGTGATAATCAAGATCAAACTTTGCTGAAGGCCGAAGATTACAAGCATTACGTTGATCTTTTCAATAATATGGAAGATGAAAATATCATCCAGGCTATTCCCAATGATTCGGCTTGGAATTGGATAAAGGCTAATGTTCCGTTATTCGAATGCCCTCAGCAAAACTTTGAAGAGATATATTATTACCGATGGTGGACTTTGCGAAAGCACATTGTAGCTACACCAGTCGGATATGCCATGACTGAATTTCTTGTACAGCGTTCTTATGCTGATAAATACAATTTAATCAGTTGTGCTTTGGGGCATCACATCGCTGAGTCACGATGGTTGCAAGATGAAAAATATATTGAAGATTACATTCATGTTTGGTACAGAGGCAATGAAGGCAAACCAATGAATAAGCTGACCAAATTCAGCAGCTGGACGCCTTATGCCACATATCAGCGGTTTTTGGTTAATAGCGATACTGCTTACCTCATGGATATGTATCCTGATTTTGAAGCCGAATATCAACGATGGGAAAAAGATAGACGCCATTCGAATGGGCTGTTCTGGCAAAATGATGTCAAGGATGGGATGGAAGAAATGATAAGTGGCGGACGCAGAGTCCGGAATGCCAGACCTACTATTAATTCATATATGTATGGCAATGCCCTTGCATTGGCTGAGATGTCAAAAATCGTTGGAGATGACTTAGCATCGAAGAAGTATTTAGCGAAAGCAGATACGATCAAAAACCTGGTTGATTCTGCCCTTTGGAACCCAGAACTCAACTTTTATGAAACAGTAAAGGAAGACGACACATACGCTGGAGTAAGGGAAGCAATTGGTTATATTCCTTGGTTTTTTGGTTTGCCTGATAATGACAAATCCAAAGCTTGGGAGCAGGTGATGGATGCAGATGGGTTTTTGGCACCTTTTGGATTGACTACAGCTGAGCGAAGACATCCTGAGTTTCGGTCGCACGGTTGTTGCAATTGTGAGTGGGATGGAGCTGTTTGGCCCTTCGCTACTTCACAAACACTTACTGGTATGGCCAATCTCCTGAATAACAATGAGCAAGATGTGGTAAATGATTCTGTATATTTTGATCTTTTGGAAACCTATGTTGAGTCACAGTATTATCGAGGGAAACCATACATTGGCGAGTATCTTGATGAAAAAACTGGTTATTGGCTCAAAGGCGATCAGGAGCGAAGCAGATATTACAATCACTCAACATTCAATGATCTGATCATCACAGGATTGGTTGGATTGAGACCGAGAGCAGATAATATTGTTGAGGTAAATCCTCTGGTTCCAGCAGATAAATGGAAATGGTTTGCTCTGGATCAGGTGAACTATCATGGTAAAAAGCTGACCATTCTTTGGGATGAAGATGGGACTAAATATGGTAAAGGAAAAGGTTTGATGGTTTTTGCAGATGGTTCTTTGATTGCTTCTTCTTCACGTCTAGAAAAAATAACCGGCAAACTTTAAGTTATGAGATCAATAAGATTGATAGCTTTTGCGGTTTTATTCCTTTTCATAAATGGATGTCAGGAAAGTCAGTCGCCAGAAGCAATAAATCCTGCCATTGCCTTAAAACAACTCAAAACAGAGATGCTTTCCAATCCTGAAGGGATTGATGAGGCAGAGCCTCGGTTATATTGGCAAATTGCTTCTGGTGAGCGCAATGTTTATCAAAAAGCCTATCAAATTCTGGTTGCAAGTTCGGTTGATAAACTCAATCAAGAGGAGGCTGATTTTTGGAACTCGCGCAAGGTCACTTCAAGTGAAAATATCCATATCAAATATCAAGGCGAAAATTTAGAGAGCAATACCAAATGCTATTGGAAAGTACGTGTTTGGACAAATAAAGGAATGAGTTCATGGAGCGAACCAGCTTACTGGAGCGTTGGTTTGCTGTACAACAAAGATTGGTGGGGGCGATGGATCGGTTTTGATCGGGCTTTTCCTTGGGAGGAAATTGCTACACGTCCTACGCTTGGTTCAAGATATTTCCGCAAGGAGTTTCAAACCAAAAAAGAAATCAAATCAGCCACAGCATATATCATAGGACTTGGGCTATATGAATTGCATATCAACGGGCAGAAAGTAGGTAATGCGGTATTGGCACCTTCGCCAACGGATTATTTCCAGAATGTAAAATACAATGCTTTTGATGTCACCAGTTTATTGAAATCTAATGATCAGAATGCAGTTGGAGTGACGCTGGGCAATGGACGATATTTTACTATGCGACAGAATTATAAACCCTATAAGATCAAAAATTTTGGGTTTCCAAAGCTACTTTTTCATATGGAAATTCAATACCAGGATGGCACCAGAGAGGTGGTTTGGTCTGATGACAAATGGATAGGAACAGCAGATGGACCGATTCGCAACAACAATGAATATGATGGCGAGACCTATGATGCTCGAAAGGAATTTACCGGTTGGACAAAAGCTGGTTTTGATGATAAAGATTGGCTCGCTGCGGAATATGTTCAGGAACCAGGGGGAGCTTATCAGGCGCAGATGAATGCCAATATGAAAGTGATGAAGGAAGTAACGCCTGTCGCAATTACCAAGCACTCATCTGGTGATTACATCCTTGATATGGGTCAAAATATGGTGGGTTGGGTGCAGATGAAAGTCAAAGGTAAAAGGGGTGATCGGGTGACCTTAAAATTTGCTGAATCGCTTGAGGATGATGGTGATCTATTCGTTACAAATTTGCGTGATGCTGAAGCTACTGATACCTACATACTAAAAGGCGGAGGAGTGGAAATTTGGGACCCCAAATTCACTTATCATGGATTCCGATATGTCAAAATAATGGGTTATTCCGGCGTGCCTTCAACTCAGGATTTTATCGGAAAGATGGTTTATGATGAGATGGAAACCATCGGTAGTTTTGATACTTCTGACGAAACGATCAATCAAATTTATAAAAATGCATGGTGGGGAATAGCTGGAAATTACAAAGGCATGCCAGTAGATTGTCCTCAGCGAAATGAACGTCAACCGTGGTTGGGAGATCGTGCAGTTGGAGCTTATGGTGAGAGTTTTGTTTTAGATAATACGCGGCTCTATACCAAGTGGCTAGAAGATATTCGATATGCACAAAAGGCGGATGGAAGTATCCCCGACGTGGCACCAGCTTACTGGAATTATTACAGTGACAATATGAGCTGGCCGGGTACTTTGCTTCTGGTTGCGGACATGATTTATGAACAGACAGGTGATGTCAATGTGATTGAAGTCAATTATGAGGCAATGAAAAAATGGCTGGATTATATGAAGTCCAGATACATGACTGATGAGTACATCCTGACCAAAGATAGCTATGGCGATTGGTGCGTGCCGCCTGTATCTATTGAAGCTGGAATTGGTCAAAATGCAGATGTAAAACGCCCAAGTGTGCTCATCTCCACTGCCTATTATTTTCACTTCATGAATATGATGATCAAATTTGCTAAACTCACTGAGCGACAAGAAGATATAACTTCGTATGAGGATTTGAAAATCAATCTTAAAAGCGCTTTTAATGAGACCTATTATCATGAAGAAGGTTATTACGGAGACAATAAAATGACCGATAATATCCTGCCTTTATATTTTGGATTGGTCGCTTCTGAAAATGAGTCGAAGGTACTTGATAATCTAGTAAAGACAATTGAAGTGGATAATGACGGCCATTTGAGTACAGGTCTGATTGGAACGCAATGGCTCATGCGCACTTTGACAAAATATGGTCGCTCTGATCTGGCTCTTCGCATTGCAACGAACCGAACTTATCCAAGCTGGGGTTACATGCTGGAGAATGGAGCCACCACTATCTGGGAACTGTGGCATGGGAATGTTGCCAATCCAAAAATGAATTCGCAGAACCATGTGATGCTACTTGGTGATTTGATTGTGTGGTACTACGAATCATTGGCTGGAATCAAAGCTGCCGAGTCGGGCTATCGCACCATAGAAATGGCACCTGAATTTGAAACTGGCCTAAATGAAGTCAATGCTTCTTATAAATCCATTCAAGGGAAGATCATTAGTCATTGGACAAAATCTGCAGATCAGCTAACCTGGAATATCACCATTCCGGCTAATACAAAAGCCATGGTTTATTTCCTTGCAGAAAATGAAAACTCAGTCACAGAGAAATCTGAATCTGGGGAATATAAATTTGTTCGCAAAGAGGGTGATAGGTTGGTTTATGAAATTAGGTCTGGGGAATATGAGTTTGTAGTGACAGAGGATTCAAAGTGATATACTCAAATTTTTCCTTGAGTCACAGTAATCTCAAACTATCCTTGTTCCACATTCATACCCCAATCAAATATTTGATTTCCTAAAAGCAGCAGGAGTGATACCCGTTCTTTGTGAGAATGATGAGGTGAAATGTTGGAGCGAGGAAAAACCACAACTGTATGCAATCTGCGATAAAGATTGTTTCTGATCTATCAACATTTGCTTGGCCTTGTCCAGTTTCAGGTTGATGATGTAGCTATTGGGTGGATAGCCAGTTAGTCGCCGAACCTCATCGGTAAATTTGGTTTTGCCCATGCCGCAATGCTGGGCTAGCTCTTCCACAATCCATTTATTATTCAGATTCCCGACAATCATTTCTGTCAATGAATGGATGAAAGAATCATCTTCTCTGATCTGCTTTCTTCTGGTTTCAAACAATCTATTGAGTTCGATCAGCATATTTTCGATCAGGTTTTTCACTACCATTTCATAGCCTGATTTTTGAAGCGTCAACTCATTCCTCAAATCCACAAAATAGCGTTTCAGGCTTTTAGCATTTCTAATCACTATGCCATTTTCCTGGGAGATCACATTTCCAATGTTTTGTTGAAATGCTGTCGGTAACTGAGTCCACTTGCCCAGTTTCAAAGGTTTTAATTCGGTAAATTCATTGGGTTTAATTACGATCCAGCTTATTTCTCCAAGATCCATTTTGCCGGAAGGGCTGCCGTTCATTTGCCATGGAGCCGTGATCGAAATGTCGTCTGGAAAAAGCGCTACTTTCTGATCTTCTATCACCCATTCATATTTTCCGCTATCTATGTAGTGTATCTCAATGCCATCATTGAAATGTGGTTTCATGTTTTCATCAAGATTGATCCGGGTAAACTTCATGTGCCCAAATTGCTTGATAAAATGAAGTTGCTTCAAAGGACCGGGTTTGCCTTCATGCCACCAAACTCCGCTTGTTCCTGGTTTTATGTGATCTTTATTCTCAATCATTTCCAAGGGAAAAGTTAAATAGGATTTATATAATCGATCAATTTATTTGAAATGGCTAGGAAGATGATGTAAAAAAATGAAAGGAGTTATTCTTCGGAAACAGCAGGATACCTGCGCATTTTGAATAGATTAAATTGCCTTAAATATTATCACTCTTTTACGAATGACATTCAGAACCCAATTTTTGAGTCTTATCCTGACCGGCATGGTCACCGTTTCATTTGCCCAAACTCAAACCATTACTAAAATGCTTTCTGGTGAAGGTTTTGGCGATACGGTGATTTGGGATTTTAAGTTGTCCGAAGGACGTGGTTCTGGAGAATGGACCAAAATAAATGTGCCATCATGCTGGGAACTTGAAGGTTTTGGAAAATACAATTATGGACATGAAAAGGATACGGCCAGAGGCAAGGAAGTTGGTTATTATAAACTTGACTTTGATGTACCAAAATCTTGGCAAAAAAAGCAAATTGAAATCGTTTTTGAGGGATCGATGACAGATACGGAAGTCCGTATTAACGGGAAACTAGCCGGACCGATTCATCAAGGTGCATTTTATAGTTTTAGGTATGACATCACCGAATTGGTCTATTTTGATAAAGCCAATTTGCTTGAAGTTAAAGTCGCCAAACATTCGGCAAATACATCAGTGAATAAAGCGGAACGCTACGCGGATTATTGGATTTTTGGAGGCATTTTCCGTCCCGTATATCTGGAGGTAAAACCAGCTTTGAACATTGATCGTGTCGCTATTGATGCACGTGGAGATGGTGGATTTCTGGCAGAAGTATTTTTAGGAAAAAACGGAAATGCCGATAAAGTAATAGCGCAAGTTTATGATTTGGAGGGGCAAGCAATTGGTCTTTCGTTTTCAACTGATGTTGCGAAGAAATCTAAAAAAGTACAATTGCAATCAAATTTTGAGAACATCCAAAGTTGGAATCCGGAATCACCGAAGCGCTACAAAGTGAAGTTTCAATTGCTTTCAAAAGAACGTGTCGTTCATGAAATTACGGAGACCTTTGGTTTTCGTACGGTGGAAATTCGTCAACGTGACGGGATCTACGTCAATGGTGTCAAGGTAAAATTCAAAGGTGTAAACCATCATTCTTTTTGGCCGGAATCTGGTCGAACCACAAGCAAGGCAATGAGCATTCACGACATTCAGTTGATAAAAGAAATGAATATGAATGCGGTGCGAACATCGCATTATCCTCCGGATAAACATTTCCTTGATATGTGTGATTCGCTGGGATTGTTTGTGTTGGAAGAATTGGGAGGGTGGCATGATGCATACGATACTGAAGTCGGAAGCAAGCTTTTAAAGGAGATGGTCATCCATGATGTGAATCATCCGTCTATCGTGATTTGGGACAATGGAAATGAAGGTGGTCATAATCCTGATTTTGATCCACTTTTCGGTGAATACGATATCCAAAACCGTTTAGTCATTCATCCCTGGGAAGAGTTTAATGGAACGGCAACTCAACATTATCGTGGCTATGATTATGGTGTAGGTACATTTTGGAATGGTCATCAAATCACTTTTCCTACTGAGTTTTTACATGGATTGTATGATGGTGGTGCAGGTGCGAGCTTGTATGATTATTGGGAGTTGATGTGGAAAAATCCACGAGCTGCCGGAGGCTTTTTATGGGTATTTGCTGATGAAGGTGTGGTGCGAACGGATCAGAAAGGTAAAATCGACACCTATGGAGATAAAGCCAATGATGGCATACTCGGTCCATTTCATGAAAAGGAAGCAAGCTTTTTCACTATAAAAGAAGTTTGGTCTCCTGTGCAGATCCGGGAAGAGGACATTACTATAGCTTTTGATGGAACCATAGAAGTTGAGAATAGATATTTATACACCAACCTCAATCAATGCAGCTTCAGTTGGAAACTAGCTAAACTGCCCAGTTCAAATATGGATTCGGAACAGGAAGAAGTCACTGGTGAAATTCCGTCACCTTCTGTTTTGCCTGGTTTCAAAAGTCAGCTCAAAATTGATCTTCCAACAAATTGGCAGACTTATGATGTGTTGTATGTCACGACGTATGGTCCAAAAAATGAAGAATTGTACACTACAAGCCTGCCAATAACTTTACCCAAGGATGTTTTTGATGAATTGCAAGAATCAAAGAATATTGTAGGTAAAGTGACTTACATCGAAAATGCTGCGACTTATCAAATTCAGGCTGGTCCGGTTCAATATACCATTGACAAACAAAGTGGTTTGTTGCAAAAAGTTGTGAATGAAAAAGGTGAAATTCCCTTCAATAATGGACCTTTTTTGAGTGCAGGAAAAGTCGTTTTTAAAGCGATCGAAGTAAAAAGAATTGGTGAAGAATTGCAGTTTGTTTGTTCTTTTGATGAAAAGCAATCGAGAATGAAGGAGTTTACCTGGACGTTTTCTCCATCCGGTTTGGCTCAATTGAATATTTATTATGTTCCCGAAATCTACGATGTGGCTTTTGATTATATGGGGGTCAACTTTGACTATCCTGAAGAATTGGTAATTGGCATGAAGTGGATGGGACATGGACCTTATCGCGTTTGGAAAAACAGAACCCAAGGTGTAGAATTAGGACTTCATCAGAAGGATTACAACAATACGATGACAGGGTCGTCTCCTGTAACCTATCCGGAATTTAAGGGTTATCATGCCAATCTTTATTGGGCGGAAATTCAGTCGAAGGAGCAATCATTTGTTGTGGGAACATCATCGGAAGATGTGTTTTTGCGATTGTTCACCCCAGTTCAGGACAAGGATAAGCGGTTGTCACCTGTATTTCCAGAAGGAGATATTTCGTTCATGCAGGCGATTCCTCCGATTGGGACCAAAACAAATGATCCATGGAATATGGGGCCTGCAGGTCAAAAGAATATGTTTTTTGATTATGGACCTTACGATTCATGGAGAAAAAGGAGCAAAGTTCTGGATCTCTATTTCGATTTTACTGGAAAGTAATCCCATCAGGATTTGAGTTCATTTTTACTGCGTTTGTACTGACACAGCAGGATAGGTCTTGCATGTTCTGTGGCTAAATTTGAGATTAATAATTTTTAGCTCAACCTAACCCCAATCATGATGAGGAATTACTCCTTGCTGTTTTTGCTTCCAATCCTTGTGTCAGTTTTGTTTTCGTGCCAAACACCCAAAAGAACGGATTGGAAAAGCGGAATTCTTGTCGACGAATTCATCTATGACACGGCTTCATTTCCTTCATGTCATGCTGCGACCATTGCAGAAACAACTCAAGGCGAATTGGTAACAGCTTTTTTCGGTGGCACCAAGGAGCGCAATCCTGATGTTTGTATTTGGGTAAGCCGCAAAACCGACCAAAACTGGACAGACCCTCAGATGATTGCAGAAGGTTTCATGGAAGGTGATTCTACGAGATACCCAACATGGAATCCTGTACTTTATCAGGTTCCAAATGGTGCGCTTTTGTTGTTTTACAAAATAGGACCAAAGCCATCAGAATGGTATGGTTATGTACGCTCGTCTGATGATGGTGGGGTCACATGGTCAGATCAGAAAGCTTTACCAGAAGGATATGCCGGGCCGGTTAAAAACAAACCTGTTTTACTGAGGAATGGAAATTTGTTCTGCCCGACGAGCACAGAAAACGATGGATGGAAAGTGCATTTTGAAGTTACTCCGGACTTTGGAGAAACATGGTCGCAGATTGGCCCAATCAATCAAGGAGAAAAAAATGGAGATATTGATGTCATTCAGCCAAGTATTTTGGATCATGGCAATGGCAAACTGCAAATTTTATGCAGAAGCAGAAGCAGACGTGTGGCTACAGCCTGGTCTGAAGATAATGGTCAAACATGGTCAGCAGTCACTTTGACAAGTTTGCCACAAAACAACTCTGGAACCGATGCGGTGACATTAAAAGATGGCCGACACGTGTTGGTTTACAACCATACGCTTGATCCTGATGGAAAGGCAAAAGGACCGAGAACACCGCTCAATCTTTCTGTTTCTGAAGATGGGATCAATTGGTCAGCAGCTTTGGTACTTGAAGATTCGCCAATCAGTCAGTATTCCTATCCATCGGTTATCCAAACCTCAGACGATAAAATTCATGTGGTTTATACCTGGAGAAGGGAAAGGATCAAACATGTAGAAATCGATCCTTCAAAACTGGAATTGACTAAAATCGATTCGTTAGAATGGCCTTCGCTTTGAATGTTTTAAACCTCCGCAATATGGAAGCTCATGCATTTAACAACTTGAACCAGGATCTGGTATCGCCAATTAGCATAAGTGAATAGTTGATCAGCACATTTACCATATCACCCGCTGACTTGATGCTTAAATTGGCTCAATCAATATTGATTGGTTATGTTTTGGTTTTATCCATAGCCTGTTCCAATTCAAATATCCAGATAGAAAAACTGACCATAGATTTGGCTGAAAAACCAATCGGGATTTCAACAGCTGTTCCAAGATTTGGTTGGGTATTGAAGTCTGGTGTAAATGGAACTTCTCAAAAAGCTTATCAGCTTTTTGTTAAAGATGAAAATACAATTGTCTGGAATTCGGACAAGGTGGTTTCCAAACAAAGCCAGTTCATCAATTATAAAGGGGAGAAACTTAAACCTGCCACCAGATATCAGATTGAATTGAAAGTTTGGGATCAGGAGGATGAGCCATCCAGCGCTTTTACTTCATGGTTTGAAACTGCTCCCCATAACCTCCATGCTCAATGGATTGGTGCGATCCGTCGTGAAGATGCTTTTCTTCCAAAAGGCAGAGGTTGGCATTCTCCATCAGTTAAAAAAAATCGAGCCATGTTGGACAGCATTCCGGATTTAGCAAAGCAATCCATCATGATAAGAAAGGAAATCAATCTATCCAAGGATCTTAAAAAAGCTACCGTTTATATTTCAGGATTGGGACATTATGAGTTAAGCCTCAATGGCAGCAAAGTAGGTAAAAGTTTATTTGCTCCGCTTTGGACTGATTATGACAAATTTTTTTTTTACAACACCTATGATTTGACCCAGGAACTGAATACAGGTCAAAATGCCTTTGGAGTTATTCTTGGAAATGGAATGTACAATTCCATTGGCGAACGCTATCATAAATTCTGGGTGAGCTTCGGTCCACCAACACTTTTTTTTCAGCTTCATTTACAATACGCAGATGGTTCAGAAGAAATCATTCTTTCCGACAATTCATGGAAATACCACGAGAGTCCAATCATCTTCAATGACATTTTTGGAGGGGAAGATTATGATGCCAGATTAGAACAAGCCAATTGGGATAAAGCTGGTTTTGATGATGGCACATGGAATGCTGTGGTCATTCAGGATGCACCAAAAGGGCAGCTAAAACCGCAGCTTTCACCTGCCGTTGAGATTCAGGAGCAATTTGAAATTCAAGATTATTATCAACTTGATGCGTCCACATATGTTTTTAACATGGGACAAAATTTATCAGGATTTCCTTCCCTCAAGGTTAAAGGAAAAGCTGGTCAGACCGTGAAATTGATAGTTGGCGAAAGAATCAAAGATGACAGCACTATCAATCAAAGAAATACGGGTGGTCCGCATTATTATGAATACACATTAAAGGGTGAAGGTGAGGAGGAATGGCAACCACGGTTTAGTTATTATGGCTATCAATATGTGCAGGTAGAAGGTGTTCATTATGGAGAAGCCGATAATCCGGAGGACTTTCCAGAGCTTCTGGATTTAAAATCAAAATTCATTTACAACAATGCCAAACCTTTGGCCACTTTCGAATGCTCCAACGAGATTTTTACCAAAACCCACACGCTTATCAATAATGCGATCAAAAGCAACATGCAGGCGGTGTTTACGGATTGTCCGCACAGAGAGAAGTTGGGTTGGCTAGAAGAAATCCAGTTGGTCGGACCAGGCTTGCTTTTCAATTACGATTTAACTCAGGTTTTTGCAAAGCAAATGATGGATATGCAGGATGCTCAACGCCCGAATGGTTTGGTTCCCAATATTGCTCCGGAATATGTGGATTTTTCCCTGGAATCATGGGGAGCAGATTTTACAGATTCACCGGAATGGGGAGCAGCTGCTGTGTTGGTGCCATGGCAATATTATGAATTCTATGGAGATCCTTCGCTCATCGAAAAGTATTATGTCGTCATGCGTCGATATGTGGATTATCTGACGTCAAGGGCTGAAAAGGACATTGTCTCACATGGTCTTGGCGACTGGTATGATTACGGTGATCATGCTGCCGGCTATTCGAAAAACAGCCCGATTCCACTTTCATCAACTTCACATTATTTTTTATGTGCACAAAAGTTAGCTGAGGCTGCCAAATTGATTGGAAATACGTCTGATCAGGGAAAGTATTCACAATTGGCTGGACAGATTAAGGCGTCTTTTAATCGGGAATTTTATAATCCAGAAACGAAACAATATGGATCTGGCAGTCAGTTTTGCAATGCCGTGGCTATTTATATGGATTTGGTGGAGCCCGAAAACAAAGAAGCAGTGCTCCAAAATCTGGTATCGGATATTCAGGCTCATGGCAATAGATTAACGACAGGAGATGTAGGTAATCGCTACTTGTTTCAGGCACTTGCTGAAAATGGATTGAACGAGCTGATGTACACCATGTTGAATCATTATGATGCTCCGGGCTATGGCTATCAACTCAAATATGGTTTGACGACATTAACCGAGCAATGGGATCCTGCAAAAGGCAACTCATGGAATCACTTCATGATGGGGCAAATAGAAGAATGGTTTTTTAAAAGCGTTTTAGGGATAAAGCCAGATGCAGGAACGCCAGGATTTAAGCATTTCTTCATTCAGCCAGAGATGATTGGTGATATGACTTTTGCAAAAGGTTCTTTTGAAAGCAACTACGGAGAGATTGTTGTAGACTGGAGAAAGCATGATTCGACTTTTGAAATAGAAATCACCATACCTGTGAATACAACCGCAACATTCATACAACCGGAAGAGGTAATCAATCGGGAAAATCTGGAACTAGGTTCCGGACGTCATGTATTCAATTTATCAATTTCAAACCCTTAAAACATGCGTCAGATCTTCATTTGCATATTGATTTTTTTAATGTTTTCGGCTTTTAGTCAAACATCTGATGAGCAATTTCAGCGTCAATTGACTGAAGTTCTGGATGAGCTCATGGTTCGATATGATGTGATTATCAAATACGACAAGCGAAATGTTGGGGAATTCATGTTGGATTATGCCAACTGGAGATTGGTTCCGGGAGATGTGGAGTTGAGTTTAAAAAATGTATTGGCACCATTCGATTATGTCTTTGTGACGCAAGGAGTAGGCGTTTACAAAATCAAAGAATACCAATATCATTTAATCACTCCAGAGCAAGGAGCAAATTCACTGGAATATCTTAGTACGCTCTATGATGATCAGACAAGCTGGGAAAAAAGGAAGGCAGAACTGAAGTCATGCATTCTTGAATCACTAGAACTAGACGGATTGCCTACACTTGAAAATCCCAAAATCATTTTAAACGGAAAAAGAAATTACGCAGGTTACACCATTGAAAACATTGCCTTAGAAACTGTTCCCGGATTTTATGTTGCAGGTTCTATTTATCAGCCTTCCAAACCAAAAGGAAAGATGCCAATCATTCTTAGTCCAAACGGACATTTTGGTGATGGCCGATACAACAAAGACATTCAAATCAGATGTGCGGCTTTGGCTAAAATGGGAGCAGTAGTTGTCAGCTATGATCTCTTCGGATGGAGCGAATCTAAGCTTCAGGTGTCAAGCACCTCGCACAGAAAAAGCATCGCGCAAACCATACAAGTTAATAATTGCCTGCGCTTTTTGGATTATCTATTAACAACCACGGCAGTTGATCCGGAAAGGATTGGGATTACTGGCGGATCAGGAGGTGGATCCATGACCATGCTGATTTCAGCCATTGAAGATCGTATCAAAGTAAGTGTGCCCGTTGTGATGACTTCTTCTTTTCATTCGGGCGGTTGTCCATGTGAAAGTGGTATGGGCATTCACCTTTGCGGTGAACGGACAAACAATGCGGAGATCGCTTCCATGTTTGCCCCTAAGCCCATGTTGATCGTTTCGGATGGTGGCGACTGGACTTTTCAAGTGCCGGAAGTGGAATATCCATTTATCAAAAGGACTTATGGGTTTTATGATGCCGCTGACAAAGTTGAAAACGTTCATATTCCAGACGAGGGACATGATTATGGCTTTTCAAAACGCCAGCCGATGTACCTATTTATGGCAGACAATCTTGGTTTGGATTTGAGTAAAATCAAGAATAAAAAAGGTGAAATCGACGAATCGGGGATTGCGGTTGAAGAGGAATCTAAACTTTATGTCTTTGGGAATGATCCAGACAAACTACCAGAAAATGCCATTCGCAGTTATGAAGAATTGATTGAAAGCTTGAATAAATAATATGAAACTCATCAAAACACATCGCATTTATTTGATTTTTCTGATCGTCTTATTTTCGTGTCAATCAGGTAAAAAGTCAACGGAAAATGTCCGAGAGGCCTTGATGTCTGTTCGCATGGCGGATTCGGAGATGACTCGATTTCCAGAACTTTGGGCGGTTGACAATGTTCGTATTCCATTTTGGGGATACACCCATGGCATCATTGCGAAAGCCATGCTTGACATGTATGCACATATAGGCGATAAAAAGTATTTTGATTATGTAATGGATTATGCGGACACGCTGATTCAGGAAGACGGTTTCATTGTCACTTATGATTCCTCCAAACACAACATAGACATGATCAATCCGGGAAAAATCTTATTTCCGATTTATGAGCTAACCGGACAGGAGAAATACAAACAGGCAGCTACAACATTGAGACAAGCAATGATCGATCATCCCAAAACTTCTGAAGGAGGATTTTGGCATAAGAAAGTCTACACCAATCAAATGTGGTTGGATGGCTTATATATGGGTTCGCCTTTTCTTGCCCAATATGCCAGTGAATTCAATGAGCCCGAGCTTTTTGATCAGGTGGCGACACAAATCAGATTGATTGATAAATATACTTATGATCCGGAAACAAGCCTGTATTATCATGGCTGGGATGAAAGTAAATCCATGCTTTGGGCTGATTCTGTTACCGGTACTTCTCCCAATTTCTGGGGAAGAAGTGTGGGTTGGTTTGCCATGGCTTTGGTAGACGTTCTCGATTATTTTCCTGAAGATCATCCTGATCGGTCAATGATTATTGAGGTATTAAACAAAACCGCCACAGGCATTAGAAAATATCAGGATGAAAAATCTGGTGTTTGGTATCAGGTGCTAGATCAGGGCAATCGCGAAGGAAATTATCTGGAGGCTACAGCGTCCAGCATGTTTGTGTATTCGCTTTATAAAGCTGTCCGAAAAGGCTACATCGAGGAAAGTTATTTGGCTAATGCCAATAAAGGTTATCAGGGAATATTGGATGAATTTATCAAGGAGAACCCTGACGGCACCATTTCTCTCACAAGGTGCTGTGCTGTTGCTGGTTTGGGTGGAAAGAATAATCGCGATGGCAGCTATGAATATTATGTCAATGAGACCATTCGCGACAATGACCCAAAGGGAACAGGCCCATTTATTTGGGCGAGCATCGAAAATGAAATTTTAAACAAAAAATCAGGCAATGAATAATATCTATAAAAGCAGAAGGTCATTTCTTGGCAAATCAGCCTTGGCTGCTGCTGCAATGGTTTCCGCACCGGCTATCAATGCTTGTAGTCCACAGACAAAATCTTCAGAAGCTTCGGAAGAGGAAATTGCACAGAATGAACAACGCTTCAAAGTGGCTGTTTGCGACTGGATGATTCTGAAAAGGCAAAAGTTAGGCGCATTTAAAAGAACGGATGAGATTGGTGCTGATGGACTGGAATTAGATATGGGCGGACTGGGTGACAGAGTGGTTTTTGACAACAAACTGCGCAATCCAATCGACCGGAAAGTTTTTAAAGAAGAAGCAGCTAAGTACAATCTTGAGATTTGTTCCATTGCCATGTCTGGATTTTACGCCCAATCGCTGGCGGAGAGAGACATTGCCCCCATGATGGATGATGCCATCAACACGATGGTCATGATGGGAGTGAAGGTGGCCTTCCTTCCTTTCGGTGTAAAGGGTGATATGGTTCAGAATCCAGAACTTCGTCCAATTCTGATAGAAAAATTCAAAACCATTGTTGCACCAAGAGCTGAAGCTGCTGGCGTGATCATTGGAATTGAGACAGCCCTGGATGCAGCTGGTGAGGTTGAGTTCTTAGCAGAAATTGGTTCTGCAAACATTCAGAGCTATTTCAATTTTGCCAATGCTTTGCAGAATGGTCGCGACCTACATGAGGAACTGAAAACGCTGGGAAAAGATCGGATCTGTATGATTCACGCTTCTGATGAAGATAAAGTCTGGCTCGAAAACAATGACCGCATAGACATGCCTAAAGTAAAGCAAACGCTAGACGATATGGGCTGGAGTGGTTGGTTGGTCATCGAGCGATCTAGAGATGCTACAAATCCCCGTGATGTAGTTGGCAACTTCGGAGCAAATGCAAAATACCTTAAGTCAATATTTCAATCTTAAAAGAGATAAAAAAAGCTAATATGAAAACTCAAAAAATAATAATCACATTGCTGGTATTTGGAATGGTCTTTACCAGCCAGGCCCAAAAACTAGACATGAGTACGGTCAATCCAGATTATATCAATGTCCTAAAAGGGCGTACTGCCAAATTTTTGGAACCGCTGAATTTTGGAGATAAATATGAAGCAGTTCAGCAGATTGTGATTGAACAATACTGCAACATCAGTGCAATTCATGATTCGCTGGATTCACGAAAGAAAGTGGTGAAGAAGATGGACATTCCCAATGAAAAAAAGGATAAGAAAATTGAAGCTCTTGAAAATCAAAGAGATGCTGCGCTTTATATCCGTCACAATGTATTTCTTTCACAACTTCTTGGTGAAGGATTGACTTACGAACAAGTTGATCAAATCAAAGATGGGATGACCTATGGCGTAATGCCAATTACCTATGCGGGTTATGAGGACATGCTGCTTAATCTTACTGATGAGCAAAAGAAAAATATTCGCATTTGGCTTTGGGAAGCCCGTGAGCGCGCCATGGATCAGGGATCATCCGATGACAAGCACAAAATGTTCGGCAAATACAAAGGGCGAATCAACAATTACCTATCAGCAGAAGGTTATGATCTCAACGCCGAAAGTGAGGCCTGGCATGAGAGAATGAGAAAAGCAGGAATAAAGTTTTAATATGCTCCCGCAGATCCCGCAGATTGACGCAGAATTTTTCAATGGATTTTCTGTTTTCTG
>CAYGUA010000004.1:190867-198675 GCA_964353015.1 uncultured Marinoscillum sp.
ATCAGCGGGCAAAAAAAATGTTCCCGCAGATCCCGCAGATTGACGCAGAATTTTTCAATGGATTTTCTGTTTTCTGATTCAAAATGGATAGATAGGTTTTTCAAGATGAGAACGGACTGTAAATGATAAACAATAGATCAGCGATTATCAGCGCCATCAGCGGGCAAAAAAAATGTTCCCGCAGATCCCGCAGATTGACGCAGAATTTTTAAATCGGTATATTTCAATTTTTAAATTGTAGATACTGTGACGGAAAACGAAATATCATTTAAGATTCGTGGTGCCATTTTCAAGGCATTCAATCAATTGGGACCCGGTTTATTAGAATCAGCATATGAAGCAGTTTTGGCTTATGAGCTTAGAAAGGAAGGATTAAAGGTGCAAACTCAAGTAGCATTACCATTAATATATGAGGAGGTTAAGATGGATGTTGGTTATAGAATTGATGTTCTAGTAGAGGATAAAGTGATTATTGAAATTAAATCAGTTGAAAACCTGGCTGAAGTTCACCATAAACAGGTAATAACTTATTTAAAGCTATCAGGAATGAAACTTGGCTTGCTGGTGAATTTTAATACAGATATCATTGATAAATCAATTTTTCGAAAAGTAAATGGACTGTAAATGATAAACAATAAATCAGCGCCATCAGCGGGAGAAAAAATTGTTCCCGCAGATCACGCAGATTGGCGCAGATTTTTTAGAACTGGTTAATTCATTTCTTTTAACCATTAACGGATAAGTTTCAGAAAAATAAATGGGCTTTATATAGGACAATATATCAGCGATTATCAGCGCTATCAGCGGGAGAACAAAATGGGCCGGCAGATAACGAGGATTTGCGCAGATTTTTTAAATCCTGTTAATAGATTTCCTTAAACCATGGATGGACAAATATCAGAAAATTAAATAGGCTATAGATGAATAATAATATATCTGCGATTATCAGCGCAATCTGCGGGTCAAAAAACATGAGCAATATCTTAATTGGATTGCTATTTCTGATTTCTTTATCCTGCCAGAAAAAAGAGTTACCAAAAGTCGTCTCTGAGGAAGTAATGAACAAAGTCTATGATGAGATCAAGACGCCAATTAAATACGGTTTGGTCTTAGCGCCAGAGGATCAATCCAAGAAGATCGATTGCCCTACAGTTTTTAGAAAAGGTGACGACTGGTTCATGACCTATTTTATTTATGATGGTCGCGGTTATGAAACATGGTTGGCTCAAAGCGAAAATCTCCTTGACTGGAACATACTTGGAAAAGTCATGGCCTTTTCTGATGACAGCACACAATGGGATCAAAATCAAAAAGCTGGCTATCCTAGTTTGCAAGATCCTAACTGGGACGGCAGTTATGAATTAAAATCATATGAAGGAAAATACTGGATGCCATATTTTGGCGGAAGCTCTACAGGATATGAAAGTGGTTTGCTTTCCATTGGTATGGCATATACAGATAAAGACCCAACGACTCCACATCTTTGGGATCGATTGGATCAGCCTATTTTCAAAGCGACAGATGCAGATGCCCGCTGGTGGGAAAATAGTACGATTTATAAAACCTGGGTATTGTTGGATGAAGATAAGACAACAGGTTATCCTTTTGTTATGTATTACAACGCCAGAGGCGACAGTATCAATCCAAAAAGAGGTGCAGAGCGCATCGGAATGGCAGTTTCTAATGACATGGTTCATTGGGAGCGATTTGGGAAAAACCCGGTTATCAACCACCACAAGGGTATTTCAGGTGATGCAGTCATTCAAAAAATGGAAGATGTTTGGGTGATGTTTTATTTTGGGGCTTTCTGGCCAACCAGAAAAGATCATGATGCCTTCAATCGATTTGCTTGTTCCTATGATTTGGTCAACTGGACAGAATGGGAAGGTGAGGATTTGATCGCACCTTCTGAGCCTTACGACAACTGGTTTGCGCATAAATCCTATGTGGTAAAACATGAAGGAATCGTGTATCATTTTTATTGTGCTGCGAATCGAGACTCAGAACGTGGAATTGCGGTCGCCACATCCAAAGACCTTGGAAAAAGTGAAATTGAATATGTCCGGCTACCCGGTAAAGGAGATACCAAACTGAAATAAAATGAATTTGAGTGCTAACCAATTTTCCTTAAAGACTATGGCGAGAAATTGTTACAGATTTTTAGCAGTTCAGACTTTGGTATGTGGACTCTTTTTGTCCTTTCTGCTTTCGTCTTGCACTCAAACCAACCCACGTCATACACTCGATTTTAATCGTGACTGGAAATTCCATTTAGGTGATGATAGCTTGGCTTTTCAATCGGACTATGACGATTCAGAATGGAGAGCACTTAATCTTCCGCACGATTGGAGCATTGAAGGCGCATTCAGCGAAGAACATAAAACCGGACAATCTGGAGGAGCATTGCCAGCAGGAAAAGGCTGGTATCGCAAAACGTTTACTTTAACCAAAGTGGATCAGGAAAAACAGATTTACATTGATTTTGGAGGTGTGTATCGCAACAGCGAAGTGTGGATCAATGGCCATTTCCTCGGCAAAAGACCTTTTGGTTACATCTCGTTTCGCTATGATCTCACGCCGTTTTTAAAATTTGATCAGCCCAATGTACTTGCTGTAAAAGTGGATAATTCCTTGCAGCCCAATTCAAGATGGTATACCGGTTCAGGGATTTATCGTGATGTGAAACTGGTGAAAACAGGAAAGGTACATGTGGATCATTGGGGCGTTTTTGTAACTACTCCGGAGGTTAGCAAAAAGAAAGCTAAGGTTATCATTCAACTTCAACTTCGGAATAAATCGGAATCGTACCCTAAGGGGGAAATAAGAATCGAGATTCTAGAACAAGGAAAAAATATTATTGCTACGGAAAATCAGATTCTGGATTTTTCAGTTGAAAATCAACAGTCAGAATTTGCATTTGACATCAAACAACCCTCACTATGGTCCGTACAGAATCCTAATTTATATAAGGCCAACGTCAAAATTCTAGTCAATGGTCAAATCACAGATCAGTATGAAACACCTTTCGGAATCCGTTTTTTTGATTTTGATTCAGAAAAAGGATTTTCCTTAAACGGAAAACCAATGAAAATCCATGGTGTCAATCAACACCACGATCTGGGTGCTTTGGGTGCGGCATTTAATGTGAGGGCGGCAGAAAGACAATTGGAAATATTAAAAGAAATGGGCTGTAATGGCATACGGATGGCACATAATCCGCCCGATGAAAAACTTCTGGATTTATGTGATCAGATGGGTTTTATCGTCATTGATGAGTCGTTTGATGTGTGGGCAAAACGCAAAAAGAAATTTGATTACAATGTGGATTGGGAAGCCTGGCACGAGCGCGATCTTTATGATATGGTCAAACGTGATCGCAATCATCCTTCCATTTTAGTCTGGAGTATTGGCAATGAAATCCGAGAACAATTTGATTCAACCGGCCTCACAATTACCCAGGAACTGGCCGATATTGTCAAATCTCTGGATACCACACGAATGATTACAAGTGGACTCACGGAAAATGAACCTGAGAAGAATTTCATCTCACAATCAGGCGCTTTGGATTTGTTGAGCTTCAATTACAAACATGAAGCCTATGCAGACTTGCCAAATCGATTTCCCGGACAAAAGTTTATTGCATCAGAAACTTCATCGGCTTTTGCCACGAGAGGGCATTATGATATGCCTTCTGATAGCATCCAGCGCTGGCCTGCGAAATACAATGAACCAATTCCAAATGCCAATCCGGATTACACGGTTTCTGCATATGACATGATCTCTGCCTATTGGGGTTCCACTCATGAGGAGACGTGGAAAGTGGTAAAAAAATTGGATCATATGGCCGGTATTTATGTCTGGTCAGGTTTTGATTATTTGGGCGAACCGGATCCATATTCTTACCCGGCACGGAGTTCTTATTTGGGAATTATCGATTTAGCAGGTTTCCCAAAAGACACCTATTACATGTATCAAAGTGAATGGTCAGATGAAACCATGCTGCATGTTTTTCCACATTGGAACTTGCCGGATGGCTGGGAAGAAGGACAGGAGATTGATGTCTGGGCATATTACAATCATGCCGATGAAGTGGAGCTATTTCTAAATGGAAAATCTCTGGGAACAAAACGCAAAACAGGAGAGGACTTGCATGTGCAATGGCGCGTAAAATATGAACCGGGCACGATCAAAGCCATTTCCCGCAAGGGTGGAAAAGAAGTTATGGTCAAAGAGATCAATACGGCTGGAGCACCAGCAGCAATCAAACTAACCGCAGATCGTGGAGTTATCAAAGCAGATGGTTATGACTTGTCATTCGTTACCGTAGATATTGTTGATGAAAAGTGTGTTTTGGCTCCCAACGCAGACAATTTTGTTCAGTTTGAAATATCAGGACCAGGTCGAATAGTAGGAGTGGACAATGGCTATCAGGCCAGTTGGGAATCATTCAAAGCCAGCGAAAGGAAAGCCTGGAAAGGAAAATGTCTAGTAATTGTGCAGTCAACTTTAGAAAAAGGGGAGATTAGATTGATCGCCAATTCTGTGGATTTGGATAAAAGTGAAGTGAGTGAAGTGCTGATTCAGACGAAGTAATAACTGAATTTACAATTGGAAATCTTTGCCTTTTATAGATTTCATAAGCCTTTATGATTTTCATACACTGGGGACAGAACAGGATGCTATTATAAATGATCGGCGATTCCTTTGTTGATATTTCTTCGAACCTATGAAAAGAATTTTTACCCCGGTGAATTTCCGAATCAAATCAATTTTGTCATTTACTTTTTTAATGGCCTTTTATGCAAGTCAATCGCAGGTCGTTTTGGTTGATATTGAATTTGACGGTCGTCAGCTGTCTGAACTCAATCAGCCGGGTTATTCTTCATGGGTGATCAGTTCCGGCACTTCTTCAACATATACAGAAGCTGACGTCACTTTTGAATTTAAAGGAGGCAGTTTTTCTTCAGGATGGTTCAAGGCAGGTGTACAGGCACCAAACTATGCACAGCTAACTGGTGATGGACTTAAGTCTTCCGACATAGAACTACATATCTCAGGATTACCTGCAGGCAAACACAGCCTATTGGCCTTTCACAATGCCTGGGACAATCCAGCCACCAACACTTTCGCACCCATTGATATTTTTGTAAATGACAATCAGGTTTATGACAATTTGGAGCAATCATCGAGGGTGTTGAAAAATGATGATGCTGTCACTTCCTATGTGACATTTACAATAGCTTCGGGAGAAACCGCTATCATTCGTTACATGGCAGATCCCAATGCGACAACATCAGATAAAGCAGCTTATATCAATGGGTTCAAATTAAATTCTGCGGATTCGAAAAAACAGGCTTCAGCTGAATATCCAGCCAATCTGGACGAACATGTCAATGCTGATTCAGGAGAGATTCGATTTGCGTGGAAAGCAGCTAAAGATGCTTTGTCACACAATTTATATTTTGGAAAAGACAAAACCACGGTTACCAATGCAGATCCTTCTTCCGGCGCTTTTGTGACTAATTTGACAGATACGTCCTATGTATTTCAATTTGACGATTGGGATGAATATTACTGGCGTGTGGATGAAGTTTTTATAAATGAAACCATTCAAGGAGAAACATGGTATTTCAAACCTCGTCATCTTGCTTTTGAAGGCGCAGAAGGTTTCGGCCGATTCGCTTTAGGAGGACGAGGCGGCAAGGTGGTTTATGTTACCAATCTTAATGACGATGGTCCGGGAAGTCTCCGCGAAGCAGTCACCAACGACATTGGTCCGAGAACCATTTTATTTAATGTTTCAGGAATCATCCCTTTGGAATCCCGACTTGTTTTGGGCGATAGTTACGTCACTGTAGCAGGGCAAACAGCACCAGGTAAGGGAATTTGTATCAAAGCTGCGCCTTTTGGAATGAGCGGGGCAGTAGATTGTATCATTCAAAATGTTCGGGTAAGGATTGGTTTGGGAACAACCTATGACGGCATGGGAATGCAGGGAAGTGACCACAGCATCATTGATCATTGCTCCATCAGCTGGACCATTGATGAATCATTTAGCTCCAGAAGTGGAAAGAACATCACATTGCAACGAACCATGATTGCGGAAGCTTTAAATGCCGCCGATCATCAGAATTATGCCAGTGGTTCAAAACATGGTTACGCTGCAAGCATCAGCGGAGATAAAGGAAGTTTTCATCATAATTTATTGGCGCATTGTTACGGACGAAATTGGAGTCTTGCTGGTGGATTGGATGGAAATGGTATTTATGCTGGAAGGCTCGATATCTCCAATAATGTGGTTTACAACTTTGGTACACGTACCACAGATGGTGGTGCGCACGAGGTGAATTTCATTGCCAATTATTATAAAAAAGGACCTGGCGACCAGAACAACAATTATGCGCTCAACGCGCAGTATGACAACTTCCCGGGAACGCAGCGATATTATTTTGCTGGAAATGTGATGCCAGGCAAATTTGATGAAAGCAATCAATCTGCAGGTAAAAGATATTCAGGTACTCCGAATGGCTATTCTCCATGGGTGAGTGAACCGTTTTTTCCTTCTGAAATCACCATGCAAACGGCATATGAGGCGTATAAAGATGTACTATCTGATGTTGGATGTGTGCAGCCAGTTTTTGATGATCATGATTTAAGAATCATTGATGAGACCTTCAATGGAACTCATACTTATAAAGGGAGCAGAACAGGTATCAAAGGCATGCCGGATTCACAGGAAGATGTAGGAGGATGGGAAGAATATCCTGAAATGGAATGGCCAGCCGAATGGGACACAGATTTGGATGGGTTACCGAATTGGTGGGAAAATTTCAAAGGATTTAATCCAAATTCAGGAATTGGGGATTTCACTGATTCCAATGCGGATCCGGATGTGGATGGATATACCAACCTGGAAGATTATTTGCAGTGGCTCAACAATCCACATGCAATTACCCCTTTGAATACTCCGATTGTGATCGATTTGGTTCAATATACCAGAGGCTATCAGCTTGATCCAACTTATGCGATCATTTCTAATAAGAACGGAACAGCCACCATCCAAAATGGACATGAAGCCAGTTTTATTTCTTCGAAACTTGGATTGGCGGATTTCGCCTTCAAGGTAACAGATGGTGAAGGTAGCTCAAAAACTATCACGGTTAGTGTCTTGGTAGGAGTGGACCCGTATGCACCACAAGACATTGAAGAAGTTGTAAAGGAGCTGGTCGTTGATAAAACCGAGGTTACTGTAAGTGAAAATGGAACCACGGAAACCATAGCCATCAGCCTGACAGCTGTGCCAAAGGGAAATGTAATTGTAAATATTACAACTGCCAATCCGGATGAGGTGGTTGTTTCTCCATCAGAATTAACTTTCACAATAGAAAATGCCTTGACGCCACAACTTGTGACCATCACAGGAGTAGATGATAATAAGGTGGATGATACGAGCTCTACAGCGCTGATCATATCTGTTGATACCGATCAATCTTTCGATTATTTGGCTGCTCTATCCCATACTGTGGTAGTTACCAATGACGACAATGACGTGTTATTGCCCAATTCAAATATGCTAAGTCAAGTTACCATCTATCCCAATCCATCCAGAGGGCAAATTACTGTATCAGGAATGCAGTCTGGAGTGCGAGTAGAATTGCGGGATTTGAGTGGGCGAATGATTCATTCAGTGCAAATTGATAATACCCAATCCATTGAAATATCGGATTTACATGCGGGACTTTATGTGGTTACTCTGGTTGATACCAGGATGAATACGGAGACAAATTATAAACTTATCGTGAGATAGA
>CAYGUA010000005.1:0-104718 GCA_964353015.1 uncultured Marinoscillum sp.
TCGTTAAATCTATGTTGATAGGAATATCCTAATCGCTGAACTTGCAAATACACTTATCTTTGATATAAGATTACTCCCAAAGAATCCCTTTGAATGAATTGATGATGATGGATGATAAGATGTCTTCATGTATTTACAGAGAGTGGTTGATTTAAGATAAAGTCCCTCAAACTGAAAAGGACAGATTCTACAAGCTATTTGAGCCCTCACTATCTTCACAACCCTTAACTTGAATTCTGAACGATTTGACAGCAAATCCGAATGATGATGTTAAAATCAAAAAAGAATCTCAAATCATTTGTAGTATCCAATATTATTTACTGCAGAACGGTATTTACACAAAACAGAAACCCCTTTATTTCTATCATTCTACATGCCTTTTTCTAGCGTCTAGCATATGAAATTCAAGATTAACACAAAGTCTAATCCACCTAGAAAGAGAACCAAACCGTTCAAAATCTTGCCTAAACGTTCAATATTAAAGCACAGAAGTACAGTACTAAGACTAAAATAAATTAGTTCTCACTGCCTTTTTGTTACTTCATGTCAGGCTGAATTAGGAGAACCTTTAAGGTTGGCGCGAACCGCATTTTAATTTTTTATTTAAAAGTGCTTGTAGTCCACTTATCGTTTATCTAAAGCCTCTGTATGATTTGGCTCATTGCCAATAACTTTTAAACATTAGAAAAATGCTTATGAAAAGATTTACTTCAAAAATTTTGATGACCGCAATGGCTTTACTAATATCAGCCGGAGTGATCAACGCCGCGGATGTCACCTGGACGGGGGGCGGTGACGGTGGTAGCTGGGATGATGCTAGCAACTGGGATACTGGGATACCTACAGCCTCAGATGTAGCCGTGTTTAGTATTAGTGCTACAATTACAGCAGGCAATGCTACTGCAGTTCCCATCTCAATTACCGGCGGTACGCTTACGATTGCGACAGGAGTGACTGTGGAAGCCACAGGAGATGGCACTAAGTTGGTCGCCCCTATATCTATACCTGGTGCCACCGCCGCTCTCGTGGTAAATGGCACACTCAATGCAACATCTAATTATTCAGGTGGAGCTTATAAGAATGCCGCGGATGGAATAGATTTAACTGGATCAGACGCCACCATTACTGTAGCTGGTAGTTTAACTGTGTCGGGAGAGTTCTGGAGAGGACTGGACGCTAATTCTTTAAATGGTCTTCTTACAGTAGCATCAGGCGGCACGTTCACTGTTGGAACAGGGTGTCATCAGCAAAATTTATTAATTAAAGGTGGTTTTGATGTTATCAATAATGGCACAATAGAACTTACACAGGCTACAATATATGATGGAGTAGGTGAGCTGATAGCACTGCCATCAGGAGCTATGTTCACCAATAATGCTGGAGCAGTACTTAATCTCACGAATAATACTGCTACTGCTACTTCAGTAAATATTAATGTAAAGAATTCAGATGCCTCGCTAATCAACTATGGGACTATTACGATAGATGGATCGGCTGATAATGTTGATAGCTTTCAAGGAATCTTTACGAACCATTCAGGTGCTTCATTTACCACAAATGGAGATTTGGAACTAATAGCTGGTTCTGCTATCACCAATGCCGGCATTATTTCCGTAGGGGGAAATTTAACTGGTACTGGAACCATGACAGTTAACTCTGGCGGATCACTAGTAACATCAGGTACTGTTACTGGAGGTCATACGTTTGAGCGTACCACCTCGTTTGCAGATGGACGCTACAGCTTTGTAGGTTCGCCTGTAGTATCTGATGCCTCCATCACTGGAGCCAATTTAGGAAGTCACGTTTATTCGTATAACGAAGTTGCTGGCTATGATGGAGACAATGGGTTAAGCAGATGGGTAGATGCTTCTTCTACTCAATTGGTAGCAGGACATGGATACACACAAGCAAATCAAGGAACTATCTCTTTTACTGGTACTCCTAATTCAGGTAGCGTAGTAGTTGCTGGCTTGACCAAGACTACTACAGGTACTTCCAACGCAAGTGACCAAGGATGGCATCTGCTAAGTAATCCTTATCCAGCGGCTATTGATTTGGCTTTATTCTTAGCTGGAAATAGTGATATCGCTTCGTCTATCTCTATTTGGGAAGATGGAGGTTCTGATGCCGCCAGAAGAACTAATTCTGATTATATCACAGCAAGTTCAATTGCTACTGTAAATGGAAGTGCAAAAGACTTTGAAGGATACATTGGTAGTATGCAAGGATTCTTCGTGCAGGCTAACTCTGACAATGTAGATGTGACATTCACAGAAGCTATGAGAGTGACAGGAAACAACGCAGATGCCAACTTCTTCAGAGAAGGTAAAGAATCTACACTGGGTGTTAAGCTAGCTTTGAATGACTTGACCAATTCATTTACCAATGAGTTGTTTGTTGGGCTTTTGGCAGATGCTACCGTAGGTGTAGATAGAAAATATGATGCAGCTAAACTGATGGGTAACCAAGACTTGCAGTTCTACAGCTTAATCGATGATGCAAGATTTGCAATCCAAGGACTTCCTTTCGAAGCAGGTGTTTCTACTGAATTGGCATTCAACCTTGGTCGTGATGCTGAAATGGAAATTGAAGTACTTGAGCTTAATGGATTGCAAGCTGATCTAACCATGCTTTTGACTGATAACCTGACAGGTGAAGTTTATGACCTTAGCGAAGAGCGTAGTATTAAATTCTCTGCTTCTAAAGGAACAGACCAAAACAGATTCACATTGACTTATGCGTCTGCAGAAGTTCTTGCTTCTAAATTGGTGTCAGAGCAGCCTGTTTACAGATTTGATAATAACAGCAGCTTGAATGTGAATTTTGGCCAAACACTTACCGTTGAGGCATTCATGGTATATGATTTATCTGGTAAAGTGATCATAGAGCGTGGATCTTTTGACAATTCCGTATCCGAATTGGTGATCCCTGTTTCAGGGAAAGGATTCAACATCGTAAAGATTGTGACTTCCGAAGGAGTGTTTACTCGTAAATTCAACTTTTGATTTTAAAAAATAATAAGACATGAAAAATTCACATATAGTACTCAGTATCATTTTTGTTTTAGCTGCATTTGTTCCTGCAATGGCACAAGGAGCACCCCCAGCCACTCCAATAGATGGTGGCTTGTCTTTGCTCCTAGCAGCAGGTGGTGTATACGGCCTCAAGAAGCTAAGAGATAGTAAGAAAAAATAACTTAACGGGTTAATAAATTAGGTTGGGAAGAGTTGCTCAACATGGGCAACTTTTCTTTTGTACTTCGGCTCAAATTTAAAAAAGCAATTATAAAAACCCTTCGATTTGTTCTATGTACCGTCCTGAAACAGCGTGACAAATATAGTATCACAATGAAATATAATATTGATAATTCGTGTTTTAATCGTATATATCGTAATTATCACTTTGTTTTTAAGCAATCGTATGCAATGTTGTAAGTGGATCTATTATTGGCATAATTTCCACTCGATATAAATAAGAGGTGTAACTGTTCGAACTTGATTATAGAAGCCTGTTAGTTGAGATTAGGATAATATTTCCCATCTAACCTTGGATAAATTAATAGAGCAAAAACTTTTGTGGATTGAAACTGGAGTTCAGCTGCTAAATAAGCAGAAAACATATCAATAAAAGAAGCTGCAGTTCACTATGAACAACCCCGAAAAATCCCAGTTTGGACATAATGATGAATCTTTCTTAGATAGCCTTTCTCCTCATGATCGAAAAATCATGTCGACGATAGATAATTACCTTGAGAATAACTATTCGGATCCCGACCTCAATGTGGAGACCCTTTCGTATGAAATTGGGATGAGCAGGGTTAGTCTATATCGAAAGTTTAAAGCACTGACTGATACCAGTCCAAAACTCTATATTAGAGATTACCGATTAGCCAAAGCAGCAGAATTACTCAAAGCAAGAGAATATGAAATACAACTTGTTTCAGACAAAGTAGGGTTTTCTGATATGTATTATTTCCGTAAATGTTTTGAGCAAAAATATGGCGTCAAACCCGAAAAGGTATGAGCATGTGAAAAAATTAAGTTGATGGTAGCTAGTAGCAGACTATCCATTGATCTTATACTCTAGCAAATCATTAATATATTGGTGAAAACTTCGGATCCTCTTCTTAGGGAGCCTATTTAAAGAGTTTCTGACAATCATTATGATAAGTAAGCTTACATTACATTCTTTCCAAACCAGTTTACATTATCAAACCCTCTCAAACCATTCCCTTTTTTAACATATTCTAATAAACCATCAATATTGACAGCTTGAATATTTTCCACGCTAAAGTTTTGTTCCTTCAATTGCATAAAATCTTCTATTCCAGCTTTCTGAAAAAGACTTATCAATTCCTCATGATTGTCAGGATCAACATTTAATAATGTGCTCAAGCGATCAATTCCCCAATAAGAAATATCTTGTTTACCAAGCCCCGATAACTCGCTAAGCCTGTCGCCTTCAGGTGTATTATTATGCGTGATGAATAAAAATGTACGGAAGATGATCCGATTATCTACAATTTTACCTACGAAATATCCAACCTTGACCTCAAAGAGTATCACTGGCAGCAACAAATTTCCTTTGTAGAATTCAAATTGTTCTATCGCATATGTGTTTTGCAAGATGAGGTAATTGATCCCCTCTTTATCGAGTAAGTCAAGGCGCTCCGAGATACGCTCGATAACATGAGATTGAATAAATACATCCAAAGTGGATTTATCTCCGGTATAATAACTGCCCAAAATACTTCGATCTAAGGAAACCCATTCAATACCTCCTTGGAGTGGACATTTTCCCAACCTAAACGTCGGGCGCGTTTTCCCATCAATACAGATCATGGACTTTTGAGCTGGAAATCCATATATCTCAACAATTGCCTCAACAATATTATCATTGTCATTTGCTTTTAAATCAAACTCAAATCCAAAATATTTATAACATGGATTACTTAGACGTGTTGTGACCTTTAGATACATCTGCATGATATTGGCAAAAGTAGATTGAGATAATTTTTTAAATATCTCTTCGCTTTCACTTATCTTGATATCTTCTTTATCATCACATCGCCTCTTAGCTAATTCATACATAACCATACAAGTACTGCAAATCAGCATACATTGATAAATGGAAATAATACTACCTCTAAATGAAATTATTTTACTCATAAAATACTTTCTTGTTTGCAATGTGATTTCCTTCAATTCTTGAGTTTTCACTTCAGAATTGCCACTTCTTGGATTTAAGAACCTAATTCGACTTTCATATAACATGCGTTTATATTTTGCTGATAATTTGCCTAAAGGGAAATCCAGTCCGGTAGCTTCCAAGGTCACTTGGAGATCCGAAAGGTATTTTTTAGAACCACCAAGTGTATTTGCTTTTGAATTGTTTTTTCTTTTTTTATTCTTTCTCATTGGATTTAAGTTTTAATATAAGGCACATGAAGACGTATCAATTCATCAATTAAATCGACCCTCTCTCTTTTGTACTTTATCAGTATAGATTATAAATTATGTGTGATGGAATCCGTCAAGGATTGTAAACTAACTAGGAAGGAAAATCATGCATATGATATTTTTTGATCATATTTCCAATTCCAATTTCATCATCATCAAGCCCTTCCCTAGCTTCTTTTTCTTTCAATAATTTCAAAGTCATTAGAGAGATTTGTTGAATGGTTATATGCTGATCCTCGATATATATGATCTCCCGATTTACTAAATCCATGGACTCCTTCCACCCGTCAAGGTCGGAGACTTTTTTATCGGTTCCTGGAATAAGCTCATCAGAACAATTCTCTAAGGAACGTTGATAGGCCTTCATCTGATCAAATGCCTCGTTGTTGCCATATACCCTAGAATTATATTTGATCCAGTCGATAGCAGCATCTTTTAATGCTTTGGAGAAGTACCCAGTCAAATCACCATCTTTTGGTGCCTCGACCATGTTATCTAAATGGTAATATGTCGCCGGCAATGCTTCCTCAAGCCTCGTCCGCATAGCTCTTTCAAAAAATTGGCTTGTGACTAATTGATATGATTCCTTCCAACCAGTGAGCTCCTGTACTGGTACCTTTAATTCATCAAACTTTTCTTGTGCCATGAGGATAAGCAACAGGAAGCAAAAAAGCCTCATTGAATCACTACTTTCCGTGCTTAGTTCTTCGTAAAGTGTTTTGTAATCGCTAATTGTTTCCTTTATTACCTCTGATAGGATCCTCTCTAAGTCTTCACCAGATGAATCACTCCATTTTGATTTAAGAGCTCTTTTCTTAAGAGGTAAAAATGCCAAGTGATCAACCTCGCCACTTACTATATCTCTCAAGGGTGTTTTTGATCCAACTAACTTTTCAATACTTTCCATTTCCTCGCTGACCAGAAAATTTTTGCCTTCTAACCCAGATCGAATGACCTCCATCACAACTTTCTCAATTTTTAAATCTTGAATTAGTTTACATCGCACTTTTGGAGACTCAAGTGTGGTACATACTTTCATTTCTTCATCAACATAGTTCTTAGCATACTGCCAACCTTGTAAATCTTGAAACCTGACATCTGCTGGAGACACCCTAACGTTAGCAACTGCACCTAGATGATCATTACAATCACCGAGGATTTGCCATACTTTGTCCATATTCGAACGAGCTAAGCCTTCCTTTTCTCGAGCACCAATTTTTATCAGGTTGGAATAGGTATTTGGAATGGTAAAGTCATTTTCCTTAGCAAAACACTGAAAATGCTTCAACACATCTCCAAACATTTCATTAGTGGAGAAAGGAAGCAATTCACGTATATGTAATTGTTGGTCAGGGCTTGATTTATGATTTTCTTTCATCTTAATAAAATTTATCTTTTTTCTAATGCATGGGCATGCATCCTCATTGAAGCGAATTGTTCTTTTTACAAAGGGAACAGAGCGGAAATCATTGGTTGATTTCCCGACTCTGTACCTTTTGTTTATCCAATATCCAAGTGGCTCATGCCTATTAGTTTCATTCATTTGGGATAATCAAATGAATCGTTTCACCCTCATTTTCTTCCAACAATTTCTTGGTTTCCAGGAACTTGGTTTCAACTTCTGGGAATGAAAAGTGATCCAAATTATCGGTATATACATCACGAAGCATCCTTTTTAAAACAAAAAACCTCATCAAATCATTGGGCTCTTTCTCAACCTCCCTTAGAAGCTTATCAAGTCCTGCTTCCAAAGAAAATTCCCTATCATTTTCCAATTCTGCCGCATTGTATAGTGCGTGCTCAATTGATTTTTTATACCTTAAATTAAACATGGGTTTGGGGTTTTGATTTGAACATTTCGTTAAGTGCTTGCTCGAGTAGAATAATCGAATCAAGCCATGCTTGGAGTTTACCTACCGCAAGTCCTCCAATTGCTTCTCTTCTCATCCCAATAAGCAAATAATACAAGAATCCTAAGACTTCCATTCGTACCTCTGAAGGCACATCTTTAGCAAAATCAAGATAACCTTTCACGGTGGATTCGATAATCTCCGACACTTGCTCCTCATTGATTCCTGAGGTACCTTCATCACCAGTTTCGACAAAATCAATCGCGTTAAGTGGTCGATAATTAAACTTATCAAAGTCTTGTTTGATAAGATCATGAATGGGACGTGTTGTCCCAGTCATGTAGTAAATAATTTCTCTCATAGTTTAATGGTTTTTTAATTGTTGGATTAATATTTGATATTCGGTCAAGTTCATTTTATTAAGTACAGCTGGTTCGACTTGATTCATACCTAACTTTCTCATAAAGTTGTCCCTAGTAGCTCCCGTTCTTAGTTTGAGAAACTCAGGATAACATTTCAAAGAACCTACTGGTGGTTCGCATTTATCCCATGATTCCAAGTGAGTCAAATCATTCCATGAAAGCTCGTTCCAAATAACTTCTTGTTCATATGAAATGCGAGCATTGACCAACCTTTTGGCATATTCCCAACCGTCCAGCCTTCCGGTAATCAGGGAAGACCCAAGTACTTTTTCAGAATAAGCCATATATAACTGATCCTCCAGGTAATACAACACTGAAAGTACTCGTACTCTTGGCAGATGCATGACCGTCTCCCTTACCACGCATTGCGCAGCTAATTTCAAGGAGTTCGAAATAAAATGCTCTGGCACTAATGCCTCATTTTTGATTCGATTTTCATAATACTTACAGTTATCAGGATGAGTATCCTTTCCTGTAGCTACTTCAACAAGACGTATTGTTGAAGATTCAATTGATTTAGACAACATAAGATTTCGCGTTTACTAGTTCAACATAAGATTCCAATAACTCCAGTGAGATCATTTCATGTAATAGTTGATTAAGTCTGGTTGTTGGAATCGAAAAACACATATGATATAATGTACCAGTACTCAAGAACCTGCTATAGCAATCTTGATTTCTAGCTACGATCATTCGTTCATAAAAAAATGTATCCATTTCCTTATTGACAATCTCCTCTTCTAAGCCAGAAAATAACCCGAAAAGTTTTTCACCAGGATTTCTATACCCTGTCATCAACTGAGGAATAAATCGAGGATGATTTTGACCATCCATCCATAAGTCCGCTTCCTCAAAAAAATCCATACACGGTTCGTTGGATTTTGGGATTTTTACTTCATCTTCATTCATAAAATTATAGTTAAAATTGAATTGTTTACGTTTTCTGCCATAGAGATTACCTCCACTTGATCCTCATCATTTGGCTCTAACCTGGTATCAGGTAATACTTCTCTTCTTCTCGTCAAGTAAGCTTTCTCAGCCTCTTCACGTGATGGGTAAGACTTATATTCACAGCGGCTCACCCCAATTACTTGCTCTGAGGTTTCCTTCCAAGAATCATAGATCCCTGGCTTGATACCCTTCCATACTACATATGATTTTTTCTTATTCATTATGTTAAATTTTTAATTTTAAAATTGATTATTGTATATGCTTTTCATATAACTCCACCTCATCTCCTAGGTCGGGATCACCTCTGTTTCTTGCCAGTCCATAACTCACTGGGTCATTTAATCGACTAAATACACACATCAGAAAAAACTGTTATTCGAACCCGCCACTCTCACATCCTTCTTAGGACAGATATGTCTCAGAATTAAGCCGCTTTGGCCAACATAATCTGGCGTGGGAAGTACTTCTCTGGGTGAAGCAAGAAAAGCTTCACATGCTTTATCAAAGGAATCAAAGCCACTGTATTTTGCACCTTCTACATCCCTGACTAAATATTCGATATCATCCCATTCTTCAAATATTCCGGGAATCACGCCTCTCCAGACGACATAAAAATTATGATCTGTTCTCATTCTCATAGTTCTTCGTTTTTGTGTTTGACATTGCTTTAATTTTTTTTTTATACTTCGTGATTTCTATTTCTTGATTGTTCTGCCTTGACGCCAGCTTGCACCCTGACATCTCCTCTCCTCATCCAGTTCAATTTCTATCCATGTGGATGGTAAGGTTTCTTTTTTGTGTGCGTGGAATGCTTTTACTGCTTCATGAAAGCCTGTTATGACTTCATAGCGAGCTCCATCTATTCCAACTACTCTGTCCAAGAAGTCATAATAAGACTCATAGATTCCAGGCTCAGTGCCAGCATACACCACATAATATTTTCTATCTTTTTTACTCATAGTGGTAGTTGGTTTAGGTTGGATTTAATTTGACCAAGGTGGTGTTTAAATGCTACTTTCTTCATACTCGTTGTACTACCTGAAAGACTCTCTCCTACTTCCTGCACATCAATTACCCGACACAGGCCTGTCTGAGGGTATACATGTTCTCCTTCACGCAGCTCAAAGCAGCTTGGAGCGTTGAGATACCATTGGAGGTTTAAAGTCGCTTCATGGTGTGGACTTATAAGCTCATTCAGGATCAAAGTCAGGGTCCAGTACTTAGCTGCTTGATTAGGCATGGTCAGTTTTGATGTATTGACATTACTTCGTGTTAGGCTATGTAAGGTGCCGGGTCGAAGGGTCAATGTCTGAAGAGGCCTGTCACTTGTTGGTTCCCCACTCTCCTTGTTGAAAGGGTTTTTGATGGTGGCAAACTGAAGTAAATCGCTACAGCCGTTCCTTGCCTGTAAATGCATAGCACCTGGTAAGAGGTGATCACCAATAGCTGAGTGGTGGCAATGAGACAAGTGGTGGTCATTGGTGAGAATGGTAGCACCATCTTGTGATGAGATGTAGAATGAGAATACCCTGGAAGTAGGTAAACCCAGTACACACCTATCACTATAAGTATTGTTCCAAAACACATGTTCATCTAAAGGTGTAAAATGGTACCGCATATCTTTCATATCAACTGGCGAGTAGTTCATCACATTTATCATTGATTGCTTTTAAAACTTGATTTTTTATGCGCTCACAAGACTTGATAGTTCTTGACACCCTACGATATCTTTTGTACTGCCGCGCAAATTCTTTGGGGTTGGTTACCTTGAGGCTAGCAGTGAAAAGTGGATTATACCAATCCTGTATCAACTGCTGCTGGCTTTCGGGAAGTGTCATGATCTCATCACTCTCCGCAATCTCCACATGATCCCATGCCTCTAGTAGCCGATCCTTAAGTGTTAGAATGAAGTCCTGGTCCAAAAGGTCTTTGATCAAAAGATCCTTCCTCAACCAGCTAATTCGGTTAACAGCAATCTCCCATCTTATAACATTGGACTTGAGGTTATACTGCTTTGACTTGTCATAGAGTTTGACTGTATAATCTGATAGTTTTACAACCCTGCCAAGACCTTCCTTTGATAGTGATAAGAAGGTCTTGCGCTTATAAAAAAGTAACCTGGGTTCAAGAAAGTCAAATGAAAACGGCATTTTAATATTGACTCCAAATTCTACTCTTAACACTCGACATTCTAGGAGCTCCTTGCCTAATATTTCACACAATTGGTATATAACCAACACACATTCACTATATCCAAAATCCGTATGGTTTACCCCATGAGCAAACTTAGGAAGGGAAAATCGCAGTGTTAAGTATTTCGGATACTTGTAGGTAAAATGAAAAACTCCTTCTTTCGCATACCAATTATCACCTAATTCACCTGTGGTGGTGTTAAGAATTTGTTTTACTTCAAACCGAGACCTGATCCTCTGAGCATACTGCGGCCCAAGCAATATTTTGATACCATCAATCATTGCTAAACCTGTTTTGAGAGTACATCCAATACATCCTTAGGCTGTATCTCTCTGCTATATTGTTCTCTTCAGGAAAGTGTTCGTAGGCGTAATCCCATACCTTATTTATGATATGACACCAAATTCTTTGGTTCTCATACGAGGCATCATTTCGATTATCCCTGATATAATTACATATATCTTTTAAATCTTCACTCTTTGAATTGGAATAATTAAACTGACTACACCAAGTCATGAAAAATGACATTAAGTCATGTTCTTCTCCTCTTTTGATCATATTCGCTTTCTTATTTAATAACAATTACAATTGCAATGAACGTTGATGTTGATGCAAATAATTGTTAATTGATCGTCCTTATCTCACGATAATTTTCATTGTGATAAATCCAAAAGTTATTGATCAACTTATATCCCGCTATAATCAATTACCTAACTCAGATTTAACATGTTTAACAATTTCTTAACCCACCTTGTAATTGGAAATAAGTCAAGCATATGAAATTAGCTGAATACTAAAATTTCTAAATAAAATGAAAGAAAATACAAAGTTAACGGAGCAAAGCCACGACCAAATTGTCAATATCAACCCTGATATAAATGAACTTAATCACTACTTCGATTTAGACAAATCTAGAGATCCATTGTATTGGGAAGCCTCGGGGGAAGAAGTTGACGTTAGTCAAACACAAATATTAAATAAAGAGAATATTCAGAAATTGACCAACCTAAAATGTGAAGATTACAATTATTTCAAATTAAGAATGGAAATTTATCATCCTCAGATAAAAAGCAATCCAAATTTGCTCGATAATCTCATCTTCATAACATGCTTTCTGAAAAAAAAGTATCCAGAATTCAAGAAGACAAGTGCAAAGAAATACGCCAAAGTAGACCATCAAATGAAAGAGCGCATTGAACAACTGCAACAGTACTCTAACCTCATAGACATAGCTATAAAATTATCAACGTGCTTGAATGATACTGACCAAGGCGCTCATGCACTCTTAAAGATTCACTATAAATCAGAAATTGTTGAAATCAAGTCTCCCCTATTTATCAAGGAGATTCTAGATAAATTCATTGAATTCCCACCTAGTATTAACATTGCCAAAGAGATCGAGCTTTACGAAGATTATTTAACTTTTGACCTAAATGAAAAAATACCTCAAATTTCAAATAGACATATAACTAATGTAGCCCTCATGCTAATTTCCTATATTAGATTAAAACTAGATGATGGCGATGATGATGATGATCGAGAAGCAAGTTTACAGGAACTAAAAATAATCGGATTTATCTTATCAGAAATTGGGTTTTTTGATATGGAATATCATGTTAAAAAATTGAAGGATGTTGATGAGAAATATCATATTAGAAAACTGGGAACCACTTACAAAAAAAGATGCAAGAAAATCTTCAATGGTGAATATTCAAAAAATCACATTTCAGTATAAATGTAGCAACTTGTAATTCGACGATACTTCTTCGATCAACAGAAATACAAATTGCTAAGAGGCTTTTTCGTTTTAAAGTTTTGAGGAAGACTAGGACGATCGATTCCTTTTTTTGCTTCAATTCTTTGCCTTCCATTGAAGGAAAATTGTGTTCACTACTAAGCAGTTTTATGTTGATTTTATTTAACAATTCTCTAATTAAAGGATTATCCATGTCATGATCCTAGTAGGAGCGTCACATGTTATTTTCTCGGTATTTTCTTGGACTTGTTAAACCTTACATTCGAAAACCCATTCAAAGAATGAAACCTGATTAATCTTTTGGGATAGATATCGAATAACATCAAATATTGTGGGGGAAACTCGCCTTTATTTTTTTTATGGCGGAGAAAGGCCTTGTAAAAGATGAATATTCTCTTATTAATAACGTTTTATGTAAATATAAATAATTTGAATTATGGTAAGTTTCAATTTTTTTCTGGACAAAGTTTATAAACCCGGAAACCTTAAGGAGGTTCAAGCCTCAAAAAGAAACGGTAAACCGATTACCAAATTCTTTAACCCGCAACCAACAGCGATCTATCTGGTGATAACATTTCGTAAACACCAGTTGATAAAACTGCATACTGGAGAAAAGATAAAACCGAAAGGCTGGGACTTTGTAAACAAGGAAGTCAAACCCACCACACAAGGATCACTAGAAATGAATGACTATCTGCTTGGCTATAAGCGAGACATTATTGAGTATTATAGAGAAATCATTGATAAGAATCCTAGAATCAATTTCTATGACTTGAAGGAACTTCTTCAAACTAAGGTATTGGGCAGAACACCCAATTTTGATACTAAAAAAGATCTTCTGACTTGTTTTGACAAATTCACTGGCGAGAAAGCATTGGAGGTGAAGGATCTAACCATGAAAAAATACAGAACACTGCGCAAAACATTTATCGAGTACATGGATAAGAAAGGAATCAAACATGAAAGAATGTTTTGTGAACATATCAACACGGACTTTTACCGAGGATTCCGCAGTTTCTTAATTGAGCGAAGGCTAACAAACGCGACCCTCTCTAAGTACGTTGAATGCATAAAAGTCTTTATGCGGTGGGCTCGAAAAAAGGACCTGCATCAAAACACCGATTTTGAAGACTTCTCAATTAAAAGAGAACCAAAAGACATTGTTTGGCTTACCGTGAATGAAGTAAATGCCATACAAGAATTGAATTTGGAAGTCGGATCAAGTATTGATGATGTTAGAAACATTTTCCTATTTCAGATCTACACCGGTCAGCGCTTTGGAGATATCCCTCAACTTTATAGAAGACATCTAAACTTCATTTCTGAAACGGAAATCGAATGGCACCTTTACCAACAAAAGGGAAATAAAGCCAAAAAGGTGATCATACCCCTATTGCCTCCGGCAGTGGAAATACTAGGCAAGTACTGTAAAGAAAGCGACCCTCTAGATAATAAGGTCTTCCCCACACTTTCTAATGTTCACACCAATAAGTATTTGAAAAAAATTGGTGAACAGGCTAAAATCAATGAGACCACAACGATCGTTCAGTATAGTGGTAAGAATAAGATCGAGACGTGTCTGCCAAAGCACAAATTCATTACCACGCACACAGCGAGGCGTACCTTCGTTTGTCTTTCATTTATCAAGGGTCTTAACGCCAATTATATCACTAGTGTAACCGGTCATGATTCCATTAAAACCATGAATAAGTACTACTTGAGCATTTCACAAGAAGCAAAGAAAAAAGCGCTTTTTGAGGCCTGGGCTTAATCTCATTCAGTAGTAACGAAACCCAGGAAACCAACCTAGTTATAGCGGATATATATTGTATGGAAGATGATATTAACATACTTAGAGAAATTAGCAGGTTGGATTTTAATGAAAAAGTGTTTCAAACCAGTCTATCCTTTAATGCACTTGCGCAACTCCTTAACCGGGCAGTAAGTGCTTCATTAGAGACCCATTTAAAAAACTTAGGGGCAGTTCAGAAGGAGGAAAAAGACAACTTACTTTCAATAGAGGAAACAGCTGACTTTTTTGGGGTAAGTCTAGTCACTATTCACTCGTGGAAAAAAGAAGGAAAATTGCAAGGCTTCAAGCGAATTGGCGGTAGAGTTTACATACATGAAAGTGATTGTCTTGCCAGCATGAAAGAGATTAAGCTGAGTAAAAGAAGGTCATAAAGCTTAACAACACCTTAACCCAATTTGTATTGAGATGTTAATCTTCAGCCATTTATTTTATTCCATGGCTGTCACAAGGTTAGTTATTCGGAGGGAACAAGTAAATAAGATAGGAAAATGCACTATTTACGCTACTTATACACACCAAAAATGCATTTACTTTTCATGTAAAGCTCAAATAGAACCCAATTTCTGGGATAGTGATAAATGCATTGTAACCAAAGACTATCCAGGCCATTATCTGCTCAACCACTTCCTCCTAAAAACTAAAAATGAAATTGAACAAATACGGCTCAAACTGGAGCTTCTGGGAATAGAACCATCCCCTCTTCATGTAAGAAAAGAGTACTTGAAAATCAAGCCTGAGAAACAAGAAACCAAAGAGTTTCACCAATGCAAGGATGAATTTCTACAATACAAGAAAGATACTCAACGGGTTTCTGCATCAACGATAGACCAACTCAAAACGTTTTTCAAGCAACTTGATACCTTTCAAAAATGGACTGGTAAAAAGATCAGCTTCGAACAAATTAATGAGAGACTATACGAACGGCTTTTGTGTTTTTATTATGATGAGTGCGGTTACTCTCCGAATACAGTTAGTTCTAAAATAAAACACTTGAAGACTTTTCTTAATTGGTGCGGGAACAGAGGGTATCATACGATCAAATCCCTCAAAATGCTCAAAAAACCTTGTTTCCAGCCAGAGATAATTTATTTAACTCAAGCTGAACTTAATATATTAGTTACATACAATTTTTCTGATAACCCTAGATTGGAAAGAGCTCGTGATTTATTCATTTTCGCATGCGCTACAGGTCTCAGGTATTCCGACCTTGTCAGCTTGGGTCCTGAAAATTTTGTAGGTGATTATCTCCTTATTAGAACTCGTAAAACTCATGACACACTTAAAATACCGCTTAATGATTATACGCGTTTCATTATCAAAAAGTATCAAGGCAAGCTCCCTACCCTTAGTAATCACCGATTGAACTTGTACATTAAAGAGGCAGCAAAAATCGCTGAACTGAACAATCTTAGAGAAATAACTACCATGAGAGGCGGCAAAAAAATAACCTCCGCCCTACCTTTGCACAGATTGATTCGGTCTCATCTGGCTCGTAAAACGTTCATAAGTCTTAGCCTCGAAAAAGGTATGACCTTAAAGGATGTTGCGGCAATTACCGGACACAAAGGTCAAAGTATTGAAAGGTATATCGCATCTTCAGAGAAAAGACTCACTGATCAAATGAATCAGTATTGGAAAATAGAATAAACAATAGAATCAATACCTTAATTAAATACTTTACTTATATCAAATAACCTTATTAACCGCTATTCCAAATGAATCCTAAGACTTTCTTAAATGATATTTTTAGTAAGTGTAATGAACCTGGCGCATGGGTTCTTAAATCTTTCGTTTTAAAAAAGGCACATGAAAATGGAGGAAACAACTTTGTAGAAAAGGTACAAAGTGAAATTAGACAAGCACTAGAATTTGAATTAATCTATTGCAATGAAGAGAATCCCGATAGGTTATTATTGACTGAAAGTGGATTTCAAAAGTTCTGTCAATAATCATAATTAAAGGGGTTTAGGTAAAGGCTCCTTAGATTAAACATACCTGAGTGAATTTCGCCTAATAATTTTATGTTTCTTATTAATGCTTTCGATGCTGTTCGATGTATATCATTAATTAATCTGAATTAATCCGAATTAGGCCAAATAAAGATCTAAAATTCATTTATCACCTATAATCCTCTATCTACAAACCTTATCTTAATTTACTTCACGCTACTTTTTCCAATAATCATACGCCTCCAACCTCTCTCGAGCTTTATCAATCACATTCTCTGGAAACAGATTTTGGAATTTAGGATTGTCCATTAGAAGAGCCTCCACTGTTAAATCCAGTCGACCTATATCCCACAGTTTAGTGAATCCATAGCTACCTAATTCTTCAGTGTTCATTATCAATTCTTTTGCCGTTTTTATCGGGTCATCATCTCCACGCAATTTCGAAAGATATCGAGATGCATTATATCCTGCTTTCTTCGCCTCTAAATAGATGTTTTCCATCTCCTGTTTAAATTCGATCAAAAGGGCATCAGTCATGTGATTAACAGTTTTTGTAAATGTACTTCTCCTTGTAATGAGTCCATGACTAAAAATCAGAATTTTAGGTACTAATTGGATAGCATCAATGGTTAACAAACATAAAAAACAAAAACCTAATAACAACCTAATCTAATAGTTGCAAGCCAATCAAAACCACTCCAAATAGCGTACACTAAAAAGCTTGAAATCGCAATTTGACATTTTTTAATCTGTTAATAACTCCTTAACATACCTTGTAATTCTCCCCTCATTAGGCTGGTTTTTCTTTGTATTGAATCAAACCAAAAAACTATGATAAGCAAAGAAATTGCAGACCTTTTACATGATCAGAAACAAGGATTTGCCCTTGTGAGTCTTAGAGACAAAAATCCTCTGATATTTCAGCTCAAGAAACATGAACGAATAATGGAAAAGAATCTAGTAAGCATCGGATATCAATATTATAAAATACTCGGACATTGGAAGAATATCAGCAATCCAAATATGAAGATGAAACTGTACTTAATACCAGCAATCGATCTTCATAAGAAGCAATTTCTCACTGATATACTTGATGTTATTGACCTTATTGATTTGAAATATCTGAAGGCTATAATTAGTCTACCAAGAAATCAATCTTCCCTCAAAATATCTGTGGAACTACTCGACCAAAATCTAATCAAGCTGATAGAACCCTTTTGCATTGAATCTGACAGAGAGCTAGTTCTGGACTCTATAGAGCGACCAGGAAATGCTCTTGGGAGAATGGCTTTTTCAGCCAGAGGACAATTATTTTAATTTGTATTTCGGATGATTGATAACCCCTATTTGCTCCATGAGTTTTTACTCGAAAATGCAATAAGTCTTAAACAGCTAAAGTCTAAAGGTGAAAAGCTGACTATAGAAATAAGTGATATTATAAGAGCGTTCAAGCTGGGTTATAAGATGATGGAGGATCATAATTCCAACCTGAACCCTGATTCCCTCCATGATGTGATAACCCTAATTGATAGAAGTTATTACACCAAGTTCAAGGAAATCATTGAAAATGGCATTGATGTACGCTCAAAGAAATATGATCTGGAATTTCTCTTTAATTCAATTAGAAAAGTGGATGGGCTAAAAGATGATCCCCATAAGGCCATGTATATCCAGATGGATAAACTAGACATGGTAATCAGCTTAGTCGAACATCTACCTCAGTTATTATGGTTGAAATTCAATGTGGAGGATAAAGAAATGGAGCTTTACTGCACATACAGAGATTGCTTAAAAAAGGAATTGCAAGAAAAGGGAGTGGATTGGGAAAACATCGGATATTAACTTTAGGTTTAAATTGTAGACAAGCAAAGAAGATATGGCAGATATTATTGAGGAATGGAAGACAATCGAAGGGTTTTCCAACTATGAAATTTCAACCAAAGGCAAGGTCAGAAGCAAAGCCCGTAAGGTGTATCACAGTGGATCACAAACCGAAATGAAGCTAAAGGGTAAGCTGATGAAACAGAGGTGGCATCCAACCGGAAAGTGTTACTTCCTTGATCTGATTGATGATGCTAAAAAGCGGAGGACGCTTTATCCGCATTTGGAGACGGTCAGGGCTTTTGTTCCAAGAGAAAGTGAAGATCAAACCAAAGTGATTCACATCGACAACAACCCTCGCAATAACAAAGTAGCGAACCTAAGATGGATGACTCCTTCTGATCATATGAAGTGGCAATTCGATGTTGGGAACAAGAACAACTACAAAGTTTGGAAAACCCGCATGAAGCGATATAAAAATGGATTCAAGCCCGATACTGTCCTTCCAGACAGACCAAAGAAAGATCACAAATCAGATTAAGTTTCTATATAAAAAACATCTAAAGTAATGATCATTCAAGATTGTTTGTCGTAATTAACGTATTGAAACGCATATTCAGACAATCGAGAAATAGTTGTGAAATATGTAGAAAAGAACTGCAGTTTATCTGACTTGGTCTTTTGGCTACTTTCTAATCAGCATAAGGTAAGCTGATTGATAACCTCCATATGCATCCTCTTTTTCCTGTAAGTTATTAACCACCTTGCCTTTGATGCCGATATCAATCCTTCCATCCGGGAAGATGTTGAAAAGGTTCTTTGAGAATACAATTCCCTCTCCCGAATCTTCATAAGTGTTCGTAATTACAACCGTACTTTGTTCGATGGTTTTGTCATTGGTCAAATCATATAATTCCAATACAAGTTCATTTCCAGCATCAACGACGTAAACGTTCTTATAGACAACAACAACAGAATCTATTTCGGAATAATCACTGAGGTCGCAATTGAATAAATCCGTCAACCATGTTTTCGATTCTACGAAGAAACTCTTGTCGTTATCAAGTCTGAGTCGGATTTGCCTTTCTTGAGTACCACTTGATTCATTGCATAAATATCGACTTGATATTACTTCTGATTCATCAAGAATGTTGTTCTCATTTATATCTAACCCAGAATCAACTCTAAGCCCACCGAAATCACAGTTTGATCCAGACGGCTCATCAACCGTCGTTATTAAACTGTTCATGCCATTTTCAACTTCTTGACACGAGCAAATAATAGCCATCAGAAAAATAATCACGAGAATTTTTCTATTGATTGTCTTTGAACAGGTGCTGATAATCACCTCTGCCATGTCACTAATTACAATATACCACGGTCTTATTGTTGCAGGAATTTTGAGATTAAAAATCAGTGCGTTTTCAGATGACTTAGGCGTGAATAAATTGTTAGAATTTTCCATTTGTTTTGGTATTTGATTGCCCTGAGGTTCGAAGGACGGTGAATGTTTATACCAAAAAAAGAGGGCATGAACCTCAGCTTTATCTTCAGTCAACTGAGGTATCGCCAGACACCCGTACGACCAGAATTAGGCTGAGGACACACCCAAAGGGCGCGTCTCTCTAACCATTTCTGTCGTACTTTAAACTGGCGATTTTCAGTTGAAGAAATGAAAAGCTACGCTTCTCTTATATGTCTTTATTTGTTCCGAAGAACTTCTATTTTATCATAGGCACTAGTTCATTTAAATCAAAGATATGTCTCTAAAGCCAGAAAAGGTATTTTCCTTGTACTCAAACTATTTCGAGAACACTGAAATACCAGAAAGCGGCTTCTATACAAAGAAAATAAAGGGAGATTAAACGGACAATACCTTTATCTAAGAATAACAATTTTAGGTTTTTTTAAAAATGTTTGTTATTTCCTTTTTTCTGCAGCTTTTGGTATTTCTACTTTCAATAGTGAGTCCCAATAAAACAAAATATGAGCAATTATAAATCCGTACCATCCCTGAATAGCTAAACTAACACCGGTACTATTTAGAATATAGCACAAATGATTTTTCCAAGAATAGCTGATCATATATCCGATCGAGGGTTTCTAATTTAGTTAGATCTTCTAGCGGATTTCACAGCTTACCACAAAACAAATACTCCGAAATAAGATCAAAAAATTGTTAATATTTCCGAATACTGAATAACCGCGTATTATCGAAAATATTTATTTCTGAGTACAATTACTCAAAATCCAAGCTAATCCTGTTGGAAATTCTTAGTAAGTTTCTTTCCAAACCAAAAACAATTCACATATGAGCTTAAAAAAAATGCAAATCCTGAGAGAGGAGTTGGAGAATGACCTACGCAAACTTGACACTTCCATCAAAGAGTTCCAAAATGCCAAAAGACTTGAAACAGATTTAAATAGAACGAATAAAGACGTTTGTGCAATAATCAGAAGTTATGTTTCGGATCGCACATCAATGTTCGATAAATTAAAAGAATCATCATTTCAAGGAAACTCTGGGCTTTATTACTCCATGGAAGCCTTTCTATTGAGAAATAAAAAATATTGGCCCCTTTTTTCGACAGAACTTCGGGTGATCGCCAGAACGAGACTAAGGTCTGTAGGTTACAAGGTCACCTCAGATTTATAGCTAGTTGTTCATTATTGAAATCTAGATTAAACAAGGTTGTGATTGGCTCTCAATTATCAGATTACAACAGCAAGTGAAAGTTCATTGCCCATCGCCCTGTTTTGGTATCTTTCGTTTCCGAACGGTTTCCGAGCTAAAAAGAAAAACCCCTCAGATGCGCTTTTTTGGCACTTCTGAGGGGTTTGTAGTAGCGGGGACTAGACTCGAACTAGTGACCTTCGGGTTATGAGCCCGACGAGCTACCAACTGCTCCACCCCGCGATATGGGAGGCAAAAGTAGTATAAGAATTGACAGATACAAAACCTGAAGCAATTAAAATTTAAGAAATTTTAATCATCACTTACTCTTCAGTCAAAATCCAATGATATTGCAGTCACTATGGAAGATCAATTAATTTTTAAGTCTGGTTTTGTGACCATCATGGGTAAACCAAATGTTGGCAAATCCACTTTGATGAATCAACTCACTGGCGAAAAACTATCCATTACCAGCAAAAGAGCACAAACTACAAGACACAGAATCTTTGGAATCATCACCACAGATGATTATCAGATCGTTTATTCCGATACTCCGGGAACCTTGGAACCTCATTACAAGCTTCAGGAGAAAATGATGAATTTTGTAAAAGCCTCACTCGATGATGCGGACATCATCTTGTACATGGTGGAGCTTGGTGAGAAAAATGATAATCCTGATTGGCTTCAACTAGCCAAATCTTCAGGAGTACCCATTTTGTTTGTAATAAATAAAATTGATCTGGCTAAAGGCTCACAAGTTGTAGACAAGATTCAATATTGGAAAGAACAAATACCTGACTTTGAACCCATCATTTTATCCGCTATGACAGGAGAAGGAACAGATATTTTACAAAACAAAATCGTCGAACTACTTCCCCATCACCCACCCTATTTTCCGGGTGACGAGCTTACGGATAAATCCGAAAGATTTATCACCTCAGAAGTGATCCGCGAAAAAATCTTCCTTTTATACAAACAAGAAGTGCCCTATAGCTCAGAAGTAGTCGTTCATGAATTTAAAGAAGACGAAACCATCATTCGGATCATGGCGGACATATATGTGGAGCGGGACAGTCAAAAAGGAATCATCATTGGAAAGAAAGGTGAGGCTCTCAAGCAACTAGGAATTGCGGCTAGAATTGATTTAGAAGATTTCTTCCAAAAACAAATTTATCTGGAAACAAGAGTAAAAGTTGAAAAAGACTGGCGCAAAGACATTAAAAAACTATCCAGATTTGGATATTGATGATCGTTCGATCATTTAATGTCAAATCCGTCGCACATATACCAACCAACTCCGCCAAACCGGAAAACAATGCTTAGTTTTGCGTTTTCAAATACTAAGAAACTACTGTGGCAAATATTGTAGCGATTGTTGGCAGACCCAACGTCGGCAAATCAACCCTTTTTAATAGATTAATTGAGCGAAGACAAGCCATAATGGACAATGAATCTGGCGTAACCAGAGACAGACATTATGGAATGGCCGAATGGTGTGGGCATCAATTCACCGTAATCGATACTGGTGGATACGTGGAAGGATCCGAGGATATTTTTGAAGGTGCCATCAGATCTCAAGTCAAAGAAGCTTTGGATGAAGCAAACGTCATCTTGTTTATGGTGGACTGTATCACAGGACTTCATGGCTTGGATTCTGACTTTGCAAATGTGGTGAGAGAATTAAAAAAGCCTGTTTTGATTTGCGCCAATAAAGCAGACACTACAGAAAAGGCTTTTACAGCCAATGAATTTTATGCCTTAGGTCTGAATGCGGAAATCTTCCCTATCGCATCTGCAAGCGGATCAGGAACAGGTGATCTTCTTGATGAGGTGGTCAAACATTTTGAAGATGAACCTGAAATCTCTGAGAAGGAATCGATACCAAGAATTGCAATTCTAGGACGTCCAAATGTTGGGAAATCTTCATTTCTTAACGCCCTTCTTGGAAAAGAAAGAACCATCGTAACAGACATAGCTGGTACTACCCGCGATGCTGTAGATAGTAGATACAACCTATTTGGAAAGGATTTTATACTCACCGATACTGCTGGAATCAGAAAAAAAGCTAAAGTTCGTGAGGATATAGAATTCTATTCTGTGCTTCGCGCTGTACAAGCTTTACAGGATTCCGATGTATGTATCATTGTATTGGATGCCCAAAATGGTATTGAATCACAAGATATGAGCATAATCGGCCTGGCACACAAATACAAGAAAGGTGTAGTGATCATGGTCAACAAATGGGATTTGATCGAAAAGGAAACCAACACAGCCAAAAATTTTCAGGATGAAATAAAGTTAAAGCTCGGGGTGATGAGTTACATCCCGGTGATTTTCACCAGCGTATTGAATAAACAACGAATCTTTCAAACTGTAGAAAAAGCGCTTGAGGTTGCTGACAATAAGGATAAGAAAATTCCTACTAGCAAGCTTAATGACATCATCCTGAAGGATATAGAACATTATCCACCTCCTGCAGTTAGAGGTGCTTATATCAAGATCAAATACATCACTCAGTTGCCTACGCCAAGTCCAACTTTCGCCTTTTTCTGTAATCATCCTAAGGATATCCCAGAATCATATGAGCGCTATCTGACCAACAAAATCCGAGAGCATTTCGGATTTGAAGGGGTAAACATTAAAGTCGTATTTAGAAGCAAGTAGTGAAAGAAGGGCATATTCAGGTTTTCGAAAGGTTCATTCCTGAAAAAGCTGTTGGATATTGCAGCAAGCTTTACGATTTTTTTGGCTTTGAATTTAAAATAAAAAAAAGCAGGTTGACTAAAATGGGAGATTACCGCTTTGATAGACAAACAGGGAAGCACACCATCACAATCAACAACGATCTCAACCCATATGCTTTTCTAGTAACTTATATCCACGAAGTAGCTCATCTGGTCACATTCAAGGAACATGGAAGGAAAGTAAGTCCACATGGCGAAGAATGGAAGATCAATTTCACGAAAGTGATGAAGCCTGTTTTGAATGAGGAGATCTTCCCCCCTAATGTTTATCTGGCATTAACTAACTATTTCAAAAACCCAAAAGCCAGCAGCTGCTCTGATCCAGTATTATACAATGTATTGCGTCAGTTTGATGAACCAACAGGCACTGTTCCACTGAGCAAAATCCCATTGGGACAATCATTCATTTTCAATGAAAAAACCTACAGGAAACTGGAGAAGAAAAGATCACGAAGTGTCTGTGTGGAACTGAAATCGAATCGAAAATACCTGATCGCGGAAATTGCGCCAGTAAAACCCTTAATAGCTGAGTCTTCGGGACATTAAAGCATTGACCAAACCAAAAACGGCCATTGGTGTCAAGGTTCGCCATGCCACAACTTGCAGATGGCCACCAAAGTTGATGTATTGATCAATAGAATAAACGGCCATCTCCTGCTCTACAAAATCCCTGAAGTTCATTGCCACAATCCATCCGTCTTCTACTTCATCAAACCATTCTTCATAGTAACTATCATCACTTCCGTGAAAATTGAGGATATTTTCACCAATCAGAATAAACTTATTGATACCGTTCAGCAGGAAATGCTCAATTATATTTCGTTTGAGATGCATGATGTCGTTATTGAGCGCATCATTCCATTCCCCGAGCAACTCAATGATCACATAACCTTCTTCATAATTGCAATACAGCACCTTCAAATAGAGTGTTTCTGATCCAAAAAAATCCCAACCCGGGTCTATATAGTAACCATATATATTATCCGAATAGAGATCATAATTGTATTCTTTCCCAAAGAATGGTGAATCTTCGTCTTCTGACGAATCATAGTACTTTAACCAATTATAATAGGGTTCTATTTGATGCATAAAAGAACTAATTCGGAATTCAAATTAATGATTAATTCAATATTACACGGATAGTTTTAGAAATGTTTTGATTTTTGATTTCCAAAAAATAAACACCCGAATGAATGGCAAATCGATCAAATGATAATTTTAGATTTTCAGAAGTAAAATCACCATCAAACAACTCAGAAACCAATTTCCCACTTAAATCATAAAGACTGACACTACCATGAGAATCCTTAAAATCAACCAAATTCAAGTATCCAAAATTTGATGTGGGATTGGGATAAAATAGAAATCCGGAAGTTTCAGATACGTTATTTAAGATTTCATAAGTAGTGTTTTTGGCACCTGGCGTTCCACCATTTTCCAAAGCAATCCAATTTTCACTTGAACTATTATCTCTATTCGGATTGTTCAGGCCAATTGAATAATTATCACCATCCAATGCGGGCCAGGGAGCTGTGGAAGAATAACAAACCTCATCCCGTAAAGCACCATTGGCGTCATAGAGCATCACACATTCACTATTGGATGACAATCCGAATTCAAAACTTCCAATTACCTTGATTTCCGAATTGCTCACAGATTTAAATTCGGATGCATCTTTAGCAACAACTAAAAATTCACCAAAAGCTAAAGAAACACCTTGGGGAATACTAAATGTATTGCCCGCATCATCCATAAGACTCCACCCTGACAAATCGATACTGGTCTCGCTATTATTTGTCAATTCTACCCAATCATCTGTATTATTCAAATCAGAAGATTTGTATTTTATCTCGTTGATAACGACATCAATATCATTTTCGTCTCCTGCTGCAAAAATGGCCTTTAGGATTATCTGTTCTGAAGGATCAATTTCCAATCTAGTATCCCTAGCAGTTGAGTATCCCTCCCATCCTACAAATAAATTCCCTGGCTTTGGTACAGCCGTTATTTCAATTGGAACTCCATTAAAATAATATCCAGACCATTTTTCATCCTCTAATTCAAGTGAATTGACTCGAATAAATCCTTTTTCAGTATCAGGATTCAGAAAAGTGATTAGATTTTTTGTGATACTAAACTCCTGCTCTAAAAATCCCCAAACGTATCCATCTCTCACATTTGCGAAGTTTTTAATCGTAGATATTTCATAATTCCAATTGCTCAGACTACTTCCCCATTTAGACCCGTGATTACCAATTTCATCTTTGATCAAACCTGAAAACTTATTAATCTCCGCAACTACATTGGTTGATTTATAGGTGGTATTGAGCTCATCAGCAAAAAAATTAAGAAAATCAGTCTTGAAAGATTGGTTTTGGATGAGTCTTCTCAGTAGCAAAGTAGACCAGGGTGGATTCGGCCAATCAGGCCCATTTGTAGCCAAAGCTGCTTTTAAATTATTTCCACTATTTCCTTCTCCAAAAATATTGAATGAAAAATCTCTATCGTAACTGATCCATTTCCATATGGCTCCTGGTTTATCTTCTCTCCAAAATTTGATATTGTTCCCAGGCCAGTCAATGTTATTTATGAAAATATTAACCACTTGATATTTAATGAAATTTTGGACATCCATCTGAGTTTGAACATACTCGTATTTTTCATCCAGAGCCATGTTATTGAGGTTGATAAAATTGCGCATCGCAATAAAATGAGCGTTATCACCTTCCAGCGTATAACCATTTGCTTCTAAAAGCTGAATATTTGCAGCCTTAATACCATGATGTTCAGCTAAAAAATCCTCATTAACCTTTTCTCGGATGTTTAAGATGCCCCAATATTCTCCATTCAGATATGCTACTGAAGGTCGGAATACTTGTTGATCTATATCTTCATGCACAAGCGAAGTGATAAAACCATCTCTAATCATGGTTCTATTCCAATCATTACCAGAATTTCTAAGAACCAGGCTATGATATACTTCCATATCCTGTTCCGGAAAAACCCGATAATTAAGATCTCCTTCATAATTATCTCTGAAATGAATAGCAAATGATTTTTGGTCATTCGCACGCGACCAAGCACCAAATATTTTAGCTCCTGCATTCATGGAAAATCCTCCTCCATCAGGCTCAATTAATTGAATGTTAATCGGAATCTCCCAGTCCATCCAAAAATTCGCTCCAAAATGAGGTATATTTTGTTCAGCATTTGGTCCGAGTACGTAAATGCCCGTTTCCCAATTCCATAGATTTTCCGAATCTGTACTAATCGACACTATTGGCAAATCACCATGCGAGACGTTTATCAAATAAGTTTGACTACACATTTTACCCGGCAACTTCCCTGATTCCGTGACCATAGCGTTGATAACAGTGGTTTTTTCAATGAGAATTGGAGTATCATATATTTGACTTAGTGTGGTTGGTGTTGACCCATCCAAAGTGTAATAGATCGTGCTTTCATTTTCAGCTGCATTTAGAATGAGCGAAACATTAGTTTGATATATGCCGCCTAAAGTTGAAAAAATAACATCTCCAGAAAATCCATTATTTGCTTCCAAAGCATTCATTTTTCCTGGTGATGGTTCAATAAAAAAACCAAAATTCTCGCTTCCATCAGGAGCACGACCATATGACAAATCTGATTTGATTGGTCCGATCTGCAACGAGTCTTCATGTGAGCCGTCAGGTTTTGTTACATAGATAGTTTCACCCTCATTTGAAAGTTTAAAATCTGAATGGAGCCCCCCGAATTTGGGAAAATTTAATAATTCAGCAGTTTCATATGCTCCGCTTGATACATGACCGATGGACAAAAAAGGAATCGCTGTTAAATCTGAAGAACCAGTACTATGATTGTGAATTTGAATCGCGAGAACATTTTGTCCTTCCAACAAAACACCAGATAGTCCGCCAAGATCAAATCTATCTGGGGCAAGACCTTGATACATTCCCGCCTCATGATCAAAATTATCAGCAGGTTGATTGAATGATGGACTACCATCAGAACTTGTATTGGCTCTAGCTACTTCTTGTCCATTGATATAAGCTACAAATGCATCGTCATAATCGATATCCAAAATCAAACCTCCAATATCTGTCAAATCGGCTATTTCAAAAGATTTGCGTATGAATACAGACATGATACCGGGAAGAATAGTAGCATCATCATTGTCTCCATAACCAAAACCACTTGCACCAATGGACCATTCAGAATCATCAAATTCCAAATTTTTCCAATCCGCATCTGGTTCTTGAGTTGGCACTAAATATTGCCAATTATCTCCTTCAGTAATAATTGTCTCCCAGTTTAAAGTGAGGTTAGTTCGGTTTTTATCTGATGCGAAAATCAGCAAATGCCCACCTGCACTTAAGGTCATGACAGGAAAAATCCATCTTGAATCTTTTTTGTCTGACAAACCATAACCTGTCAAATCAATGTCACTGTTGCTCTTATTGTATAGCTCTACCCAGTCGGGAAAATCACTGTCTTCATCCTGTAGTGAGGTTTTATTTGAAGTCATCACCTCATTGATGACTATGTTTTGTGCAACCGCATTCAGGCTTAAAAGGAAAGCAAATAACAATAAGTAAATAATGTTGAAGAATGCTTTCATAGACTTTTCAGGTGTATCAATACGCTCACAACAGAAGCAGGATTTAATTTGTTCGTGAATTTAGGCAATTATAATTCTTCTCATATCAAAACAAACTTGTCTGATTAATAGAGTCATTAGATGTAGCGTATTCAAAACAGAGCATAAAAAAAGGGACTCGAAAGTCCCTTTTTTTAACAAATTAAGTTTTCTATTCAAAAATATATCTCAATCCGACTTGCATTCTCCAAATCGATTGACTGTTACTTATATTCCATGGCTCTTCCCTGTCTACATAATCATAAATCGGACGTCCAGTTGTCGCATCAAATCCTTCCTGATTTAGAAGGTTGTATGTATTAAACTGTACATTGTAGATCCTTCCCCATCCCTTATTCAACAGATTAGCTACATTTTCAATATCCAATGATACTTGTAATTTATTATCATTGCCACCAGCCTTAATTTTGAATTCTTGCATGATTCTCATGTCAATTGTAGAAGTCCAAGGGCTTCTTGCACCATTTCGCTCTGCTATTTTACCTCTGTTTTCACTTAAATAATCATCCTTTTCGATAAAAGCATCTAATTGAGCCCAAAGCTCATCTTGTGTAGCCTGATCATAAGCCGTATCATTATCTCCAAAAATAATTTCACTTTGGTTGGCTGGTATGTACACTTGATCGTTTCCAGATGACCCATCGCCATTCAAATCTCCATTAACCAAATAAGTAAATGGTGACCCTGATTGAGCATTAAAGAAAACTCCGATTGAAGTATTCGCATAGTCAGAATATTGAAAAACATAGTTAAAATTAGCCATGATTCTATGTCTCAAATCCCAAACAGCATAGCTCAATATCGGTTGATTTGGACTACCTGGAGTTGGATTAAATTCCCAGCCTGAATTGGCCGTGGTGTGCGTTCCTCCATTCACATCTTTCGAAACGCCATAAGTATACGCAGCTGTTGCGGCAAAATTATTTGACCATGCTTTGTTTAACTGACCAGTAAAGCTGTATTGATAACCTTTATTGGTATTGGTAAGAAGATACACATCAAAGAAATTATTATTAATCTGATCTTCAGAGTAGGTTGGTCGGTTTTCTTCTGTAGGTATAGTACCATCAGCAGCCCCCAACTGTAGATTTTGATATTGAATGGCATTGATTGTATTCGAATAAATTGCTTCAAATGTACCAGTCATCCCAAATGGCAATTTCATGTCAATAGCCAAATTAGATCTCAAAGTCTGAGGCATTTTTAAGTCTTTATCTAATGCATCAATCTGTGAAGTTGGGGAATTTGCCTGAAGTCTTTCAATTTCTGCTTTCACTGCAGGATCATCTATGCTACTAGCTCCTATTGAATTAGCAATGTAGTATTCATAAGTTCGGTTTCCGTCCAATGGATAAAATGGAACATTACCAACTGAACCAGAATTTCCTCTCACGCTTAACGTTGAAATTGTAGCGCCTGCGTTAGTATATGCATTAGAAATCCAAACAAATGGAACCCTACCCGTGAATACTCCAATACCTCCTCTCAACTGAATTGAATTATCACCTTTTACATCATAATTAAATCCAACTCGAGGAGACCATAACAATTGTCCGCTTGGTACGTTTTCCGTTTTTCTGTTAAACTCCTGCTCGAATAAAGGATTAGCAGTGGGCTTGTCGATGAATATTGGAATATCTAACCTTAACCCAGCCGTCACTTTTAATTGGTTGTTAACTGACCATTCATCCTGAACATAAAAACCTGATTGAAGAAAGTTAAGATCTGCAGGTTGGAATCTATCATTGTAATAATCAAGAGAATAAGCTACTCTGAATCTATTATTTGAATTACCATTAAAGGTATCTCCCAAGAAATCATCTAAATCAGCAAATTCATAATGTCCGTTATATCTGTTGACAAATGAGTTGTAAATATGGAACCACTCATTGTGCGTACCAAAAGTGATAACATGCTTATTCTTGAATAATGTAAAGTTGTTGGTTAACTGACCAATACTTTGCTCTAACTCATTCCCCACTGAACTCCTCTGAGATCCTGCTCTGATTGTGTTACCACTTTCTCTTATGTCAATATGAGGAAAGAGCGGACCATAGTCATCAAGATTCCTTTCACGATTGATAGAAGTGTATCCGATGATCAAGTTATTGGACATATTATCACCAAGTCTACTTCTTAATTCCAATATGGTTGAGTTGCTGGTTACATCATTTAAATAACCATTGTTTGAAAACTCTAAAGTCGATTGACTTCTTGAAATATTCTCATCTGTGGCATGCAAAAAGCTATGTCGCAACGAAACCTGATGATTCTCATTAATATTCCAATCAATCTTACCAAAAAGCTTTGTGTTTTCAGATTTGGGTACTAATGCGCCATAACTTCCAGGGTCATAACCATAGTTATTGATCAAGTGATTTCTAATCTGATCTGCCGTTTCAGTACTTACAAAAGATACATTGGCCGGAACGTTTGTTCCATAACCATCTAAAGTAGCCTGATTCACTAACCCAATCTGATTTGGGGTTTCTGCTCTTTGTAATTCGGCACTTGCGAAGAAGAAAACTTTATCTTTAATTATTGGCCCGCCAACTCGTGCACCATATTGCTTATTAAAAAATGGAGCTTGTTTAGTAGGGTTGTCTCCTATCGTTTTACCAGCAAGATTTTCACTTCTCGTATAATAATAAGCAGAGCCATCAAAGCTGTTCGATCCACTTCTGGTAATGGCATTGATACCTCCTCCTGTAAATGATCCTTTGGTGACATCATATGGAGCAACTAGAATAGTAATTTGTTCAATCGCATCCAAACTAATTGGCTCTGACCCGGCGCTACTACCTGGTAAACCATCCGAGTTCAATCCAAATGCATCGTTATTTACTGCTCCATCTATAGTCACATTGTTGAACCTACTATTACTACCAGCAATCGAAAGACCTCCATTTCCGACTCCCGATGCTGCTTGTGGTGTCAATCGGGCAAAATCCTCAATCGATCTATTAATCGATGGGTTGGTATTAATTGTCTCAGTCGAAACGTTTGTGGAAGCACCAGTACGACCAGCATTGATTATATCATCTGTCTCAGCTACAATAACAACTTCTGATAATTGCTCAGATGCTTCATTAAGGTCGAAATCAAGATTTCTTTTCTCTCCCAATTTTAAAAAAACATTATCAATGGAAGCTCCATCGAAACCAATATATGTAACCGTTATTTTGTAAGGCCCTCCCGCTCTAACTGTTGGAAAGAAATAATAACCATCCAAGTTGGTTACATTTCCGTATTGTGTTCCTGTAGGAGTGTGTATAGCTACCACTGTAGCTCCAACTAATGACTCATTGTTGGTATCAGCGACACGGCCATTTATTGCCGCGCTTGTAGATCCCTGGCTATAACCTACCATCGCAATCATTACGAGGGAAATAGTCAGTATTAGTTTTTGTAGATTTTTTTTCATAAAAGTTTGGTTGATGGTTTTTTCGATCCAAAAATAACTTTAAAATTCTAACAAGGTTTTTTCATAAGATTAATTTTTGACCGCCGATTTAATAAACTCTTAAAATTGAAATGCCTGTTATTGAATAATTCTCATCAAAATGTTAAATTCAATATGAATTGATGTTATTGACAGAATATAAAATTGGTGTATTTGGGAAAATGCAAAATTTAATGTGCTTTAAAAAAATCTATATTTTTTCACACTTAACATTACAATAATGAAGCGGCATCAATCAGGTTGGTACATTTTGATTGCCTCCCTTACTGATCCATGCTTTTTCAAAAGATTAACCGCTTTTTCCTCAGTCAAAGAAAATGCCTCCATAAGCATCTGAGCACCTCGTATTTCGAGTTTTTTATTAGTCAATTGCATATCGACCATTCGGTTTCCTTTCACCCTACCGAGCTTCACCATCAATGAAGTAGAGATCATATTTAGAATCATTTTCTGCGCTGTACCGGATTTCATTCTCGTGCTTCCTGTTATAAACTCTGGCCCAACTTTTACTTCAACTGGTTTGGATGAAATACTCCCTATCGGTGATCCTGGATTACATGTAATACATCCTGTCAACAATTGATTTTCATTGGCTTTTTTAATGCCTCCAAGCACATATGGTGTAGTGCCGGATGCGGCTATGCCAATCACAGAATCCAGTGCATTGGGTTGATAGATTGCAAGATCCAGCCATGCCTGATTTTCATTGTCTTCTGCAAACTCAACTGCCTTTCTAATGGCAATATCACCTCCAGCTATTATTCCAATAACTAAATCATAAGAAACACCAAAGGTGGGTGGGCATTCGGAAGCATCCAAAATACCAAGACGTCCACTTGTGCCAGAGCCAATGTAAAAAAGTCTACCTCCTGCTTTCATCCTTTCGAATACTGCATCAACAAGATTTTCAATCTCTGATAATTTCTGCCGGACGCTTTCAGCTACCGAAGCATCTTCATGATTAATTGATGCCAAAATCTGACTAGTCGACATTTTTTCTATGTCAGAATAGTTCGATTCATTTTCTGTGATAGGTAGCTTAGCCATGTTGCTGATGATATTGGGTTAATTCATCAATTGGTGCTTGGATTACCCGATCGATATATAGGTCGTATTCAGAGCCTGCCTTTTTAAGAATTTCTTCAAAATAAAAGGCAACTGATCCTACAAATCTCCACGGCAATTCTTTCTCATGAATAAAATGGTTATGAAAAGAATCAAAGAAATGCATGAAGGCTTTATAAATCAGGTGATAAATATATGGATGATTTTGATGGTCACTTAAAAATTCGCAATAGGCAGCAATGGCTCTGTTGGGACGTAATCCACCATAAATTGTATTTAAAATTTTGCGTTCATTAAATTCAGGAAACCTATAATAAAATGACTCCTTTAATTCCTCAGGAATCTGATCACGAAGTACGCGCTTTATCAATTCCTTTCCTAAATAAAATCCACTGCCCTCATCTCCCAGCACATATCCCAATGAAGGCACCCGATATTGAATATTGCCAGACTCATACCTACCAAGCGCGGAACCTGTACCAAGGATTCCAATCATGCCTGATTCTTGTCCAAACAAAGCCTTTCCTGCTGCCAATAAATCAGAAGCAATTTGGATCTCGGCATTTGTAAATATCTTATTTAGTTCGGAAATAATCGGTGTTTGATCCATTTCCTGATTGATACCAGCTCCGTAGAAATATAGCTTTTTTACCTGTTCCTTAATTGTCAAAAACTGCGATTCTATCTGAGATAAATAAACGGAATCGAAATTAACAACCGGATTGAAACCACCTGAAGAGATACTCTTAATACCAACGTCGGATAATAAGCGCCAGTCTGTTTTGGTACTGCCCGCTTCGGCCACTAAAATCATATCTCTAGTTTACCAATTTGCGTGAATTTTTCAAAAACTTTCTCTGTATGAGGTGCGTCAGGTAACTCATCTGTAAGATCCTGACCAGCCCAATGCTCATAATGTTTACCATCTCTCCACAATCTGGAAAGGGTCACATCATAAATGATCCCTTGATAAGCCACCCAAATCTCCTCTCGATCCGATCCATTTCTTAATGCGAGTTGAGCACGGCTATAAGTTTTCATCTAAATGTAATCACCGTGATACCACTTCCACCAAAATCTATGTGTTCATCCACAGCTGAAGCCACGCTCTGATGTCCTTTGAGATAATTTCGGATCAATTCACGAAGTATCCCATGACCTTTGCCATGCAAAATACGAATCTGATCTGTGCCCAGAATCAATGCCTGATCAATGTATTCATCTACTTTTCCTATGGCTTCTTCTGCACGAACACCTCTAATATCCAATTCGCCATTGAAGTGTGCCATTCTCTCAATAATATTAATGCCACCAACCTTTCTTGAACTCCGCTCCTTTTGCTTGACGCTTGTGGAACTGGTCTTTTCTAGTTTCTTGATATCGATAAATGAAATAATATTACCAAACTGCACTTGTGCTTGCTTGCCTTTAATGAACATCACTTCACCAGCGGTATCCTGACCAGTAATTGTTACTGTATCACCTATTTTGATTAGCTTCTTCTCTTCTACCTTTTGCTCTGTCTGTTTAAGCTTATTTTCCTTAAAGGCTTCAAGCTTTTCCCGCGCTGCAATTGTTTTTTGCTTATCGGCTTTTTGTTCTTTTATCTCCCGAATAGTATGTTCGATTTGTTTGTTGGCTGCATCCAATATTTGTCTTGCTTCAATTTTAGCACGTTTTACAATTTCCTTGCGCTCGTCTTGCACCATGGACCGAAGATCCTCATAGTCCTTTCGGATTTTTGAAATCTCCTTTTCATCATTCTCTATCTTCCTTGACAATTGCTTGAATTTGCTTCGCTCTCGCTCCAGATCATTTAGTAAATACTCATACTCCACCTGATGGCTACCTATTTTGGTTTTTGCATCAGCAATCAAAAATTTAGGCAAACCTATTTTTCTGGCTATTTCAAAAGCAAATGAACTTCCTGGCTTACCGATCTCCAACTCAAACAATGGCTCAAGTTCGGCAACATCATATTTCATAGCGCCATTCACAACACCTAGGTTGTTTTCGGCATATTTTTTTAGATTTTGATAATGTGTCGTCACCACTCCAAAAGCTTTTTTCTTATGAAGTTCATTCAATATTGATTCAGCGATAGCCCCACCAAACTGCGGTTCTGTACCCGTACCGAACTCATCAATCATAAATAGACTATCGCGATCAGCCAGTTCATTAAAATGCTTCATTGCAGTCAAATGTGAGCTGTAAGTACTTAGATCATTTTCTAATGATTGTGTATCTCCAATGTCCAAAAACAAACTTTTGAAAATACCGAATTCTGATCTTTCATCAACAGGTACCAAAAATCCACATTGAAACATATATTGAATCAAACCGATGGTTTTGAGTGCTACAGATTTTCCTCCGGCATTGGGTCCTGAAATCACTAATATTCTGTTTTCCTGACGATTGAGCCTGAGCGAAAGCGGAATGGTCGATTGACCAGAAGCATTGTGAGCCAGCCATAATAAAGGATGTCTGGCATCACGCCAATTTATCACAGGGTATTTCTGCAATTTTGGCTTAATCGCATTGATTTGTGCTGCAAAACTTGCCTTGGCGTGGATAAAATCCAGCAACCCAATGAAAAATGAGCCTTTCTCCAGATCGGCATGTGATTCTCTGACTAAATCTGTCAATTTGGTAAGGATTCTGGCGATTTCCCGCTTTTCCTGATATTGAAGTTCACGCACTTCATTATTTAATTGAAGCGTTTCCGTCGGTTCAAGATAGACAGTCTGCCCTGTTGCAGATTCATCGTGCACAAATCCTTGAATTTTTCTTTTATTCTCAGCTCTTACAGGAATTACCAATCTACCATCGCGAATGGTGACTATGCTATCGTCATCGCTAAACTTATCCTGAATTGACTTTCGCAAGATTTTGTTTATCGCCGTTCTTACATCTCTTTCCTTTTGGATCAAAAGACTCCTGATTGCAGCTAATTCGGGACTGGCATTGTCGCGAACTACTCCTCGTTCATCAACGATCCGATCAATTGAATCGATTAAAGTTTTATCGGCAATAAAACCCAGAGTAAGTTTTGTAAGCTCAGGTGATTGAGATTGACGCTTTTTCAAGAACTGTGTCCAATCGTAAAGTACCAGTAGGGTAGATTTTAATATTGCAAAATCTTCAGCCTGAAGGAATGAATTCTGAGCTCTTGATCGTTTTAGATATTCCCTGATATCGTAAAAATCGCGAGCAGGTATGTTTTCTCCAGAAGACAAAATCTGAAGCATCTCATCTGCCTGATTGAGCCAAAGTTCAATTTCGTCATAGGACGAAGATGGCTTTACCTTGGATAAAAACTCAACACCGAGCTCTGATTTGCATTTGATTTTAACCAGTTCAAATATCTGATCGACGCTTAATTTATTTTGGTAATCTTTAGGAAAAATCAGCATTGGTTCAATCTTTCGCCCGCTTTTGTCTCGATAGTAGCGAGTCCACAACTACTTCATATACCTTTTGAAAGCCCTTCACATCATTGGTGAAATAATACTCCAAACTCTGGTCAAATTGATCTTTGGATATATCCAAGCTATCCAGCAACAATTCCTCATAATGATCATATAAAATTTTGGATGAATCCTGCTTGAGATATAGCTTGTAGATTCTAGCTTCCAAAATATGAATTTCGGTCATTACTTTGGCCATTTCCTCCTTATCCAATAGTTCTTCTGGCACTTCGCTACTCAATTGAATGCATCCAAAAAAAAGTAGAAAACCGATAAATATTGATTTATTCACAAGATGTAAGTCTTAGATTTTGTTAATGATAGTTAAAAATGTAACGTCGCGCTCATGTTGCAAGGTATAAAGCCTTAATTCTTAATGTTGTTTCTTCCTTGCAAGTTCATTTAGTATAATTTTGTGCGAAGTTATCCCAAAGGGAGAATTCAAAATTACAATTCATGAAGGACATCCTCAAAAAGCTGAGAAAATACGAGATCAGAATTCGCAAAGCGATCAACTCGCAGATGCAGGGAGACTTTCATTCTATTTTCAAGGGTTCAGGGTTAGAATTTGATGATGTGCGGGCCTATCAATATGGTGATGACGTGCGCACAATTGATTGGAATGTAACATCAAAAGGCCATGGAACATTCGTAAAAACATTCATTGAAGAAAAAGAACAAACAGTATTATTTATCCTTGATGTCTCCGCATCACAAGAAATAGGTAAAGACGGAAGTCAGAAAATAGATCTGGCTAGAGAAATAGCGGCTTTACTTTCATTATCAGCTGTGAAGGAAAGCAGTCAGGTGGGTCTTCTTTGTTTTTCAGATCAGAAAGAAAAATACGTGAAGCCTGGAAAAGGAACCAAACATTCCTACGAGGTGCTTTCTGGCATTTTTAAGTTGACCCCAAAATCCAAAAAAACAGATTTGAATTATGCGATTAAAACCGCACTTGGTTTAATTAAAAAGAAAGCTGTTATTTTTCTGATTTCCGACTTTATAGATGAAAATTACGAACATAGCTTGAAAGGACTAGCCAGAAAACATGACCTGGTAATCATTCAGCTTTTCGACAAAAGGGAATCAAGTATGCCTGGTTTGGGAATAATCCCGCTCATAGACAAGGAGTCAGGAAAAACACTTTGGATCAATACCTCTTCAGGTAATTTCAAAAACACATTGGATAAAACTTATAAAAAGAACAGTTCGGATTTAGAAAGGTTTTGCAGTCGCAATGATGTAAACTATGTGGCTATTGAAACTGGTGAAGATTATGTGCCAAAACTTATCAGATTGTTTAGACATAGAAACAAATCAAGTATTCAACGTGCGAGGTAATATTATATTAAGTTTATTGATTGTATTGCTATTTGTTTCCAGCAGCTCGGCTCAGGAAATAAAGGTACAAGGGGGATTTGTTCAGGAATTTTTCGAAGTTGGAGATCCAGTAGACTTTTGGATGACCGCTACTTATCCGGAAAGTCTCTCCATCTTGTTTCCAGATAGCACATACGACTTCTCTCCATTTGAATATAGTTCCAAAAATTATTATGCTTCTCAATTAAAATCAGGCCAAATCTATGATTCAGCGATTTATACACTAAGCTGTTACGAAATTGACCCGGTCCAATATTTTAAGTTACCAGCCATCCTTCTTACCAATAAAGGCGACAGTACATTGATCTATTCGAAGCAAGATTCTATACTTTTCAATCAACTCATCGCGCTAGTCACTGACACAACCACTTTAAAAACTAACCTGACATTTGCCAATGTAAACACTGCATTCAACTACAATATGATGTGGATCATTTTGGCGGTGTTTGTGCTACTTGTAATATTGGTGTGGATCTTTTTTGGAAAGAAAATATTAAAGTCTTTTAAACTACGGAAACTTAAAAAAGACTACATCAGGTTCTCTGATGAGCTGACTGATTACATCAGGAAACTAAAAACAAACCCTGAAAAACACACCGCTGAATATGCGATTTCAAAATGGAAACAATTCGCTGAAAAATTAGAAGATAAACCCTACACGAAACTTACATCAAAAGAGATTCTCGGAATGGGGCATACAAAGGAATTGACCGATCCATTAAGAAATATCGACAGATTTGTATACGGTGGACTTGCGGATGAAAACATTTACAAGTGGTTTCAAAGCATTGAAGATTTTACACAACACAGGTATTCGATCATTGTAGAGGAGATTAAAAATGGCAGATAAATTCGAATCACTAAATTCATGGTTTTCAATGCGTTGGTTTAAACCAGATACGCTGCGTGCTTTTGACTGGGAAGCTCCAACCTGGCTTTACCTAATTCCTGTCATTCTTATTTTCTTACTTCTCAGATGGTTGCTCCTTCACAGATTTTCGAAGAAACTCCCTGTAGCATTGAATAAAAAAGATATCAAAAGTGACTCAATAAGTATTTTGCGATTTATCCCATCCCTATTATTTGCCTTGTGTCTCATTCTGATTCTAATAGCTCTTGCCAGACCACAATCTACCAATGAGCAAGTAGAGCAATGGAGTGAAGGAATTGACATCATGTTAGTCATTGATATTTCTCAATCTATGGAGCTTCAGGATTTTGAACCAAACAGACTGGAAGCAGCCAAGGATGTAGCCAGAAACTTTGTGGAAGGTAGATTTCAGGATAGAATTGGGTTGGTTGTTTTCTCAGGGGATGCTTACTCACGATCCCCACTTACAACAGATTATGATCTGCTCAATACCTATATTGATGAGATTCAATTTGATTTGATCGAAAGTCGTGGTACAGCTATCGGAAGCTCTATAGCTGTAGGAACAAACAGACTGAGGGAATCCAATTCCAGCTCTAGAGTAATGATTTTGCTCAGTGATGGTGAGAATACCGCAGGAAATATAGATCCTGTAACGGCAGCCAAATTGGCTCAAGCTTACAATATCAAAATCTATACGATTGGAATAGGAAAAGAAGGTCGAGTTCCTTTTGGTCGTGATCATTTTGGGAGGGTACGCTATGTAGAAAACAATCTGGATGAATCAACCTTGCGTGAAATAGCCAAAATTGGAAATGGGAATTTTTATCGAGTGACCGATAAAACCGCCTTAGAACAGGTTTTTTCTCAAATTGATCAACTAGAAAAAGCTGATATCAAGGAATCTCGATATAAAGACACCACTGATTTTTACTTGGCCTATCTCAAGTGGGCATTGGTGATCTTATTGGTTTGGCTATTTTTGAAATCGACTTTTATCACAAGTGCCTTGACGGATTGATGACATAAATCATTGACTTTCTCAAGCTTTTGTTTTAACTAGAATCAAAAAAACATGGCTCCTGGAATCAAATATTTCATATTCGTCATTTTCATTATTTGCATAGGTTACATTTTTTATAATGTGCACCTTTTTTATCAGGATGATCATACCAGCCTAAATGATAAAAATCTGGAAGCTGACATGTTCCTGAAAAATGCCCGATTATTTGCTAAAGAAAATTCATATGATCGAAGCTTATTTCATCTTCAAAATGCCATTGGATCACTAAAAAATCTGGAATTGGATGTTGATGAGGTAAGTAATGAATATGTGGAAAAAGCCATTGCTCAGCTTCAAGATATAGAACAAGAGCTGAAAAGTGATTCTTTAAAAAGTGAAGATATGAACGCTGCATTTTCAAATACAATGAGCGTCATTTCGCTTGCAGAACTTCGCGTTTCAGAAAAGTATGCAGATAGCAACAATCACGAAATGGCGATGTTAGCACTGAAATATGCTCGGCTACATTTAAAAAATGCCCTTGATTATCCCAATCTCAATAATAGAAAGCTCGAAGTTCATGTCTATTATGAATTAGATTCATTGATTAATACGCCGGGTGTTTCACCAGTGGAGATTGACCTGAAGATCGATCATATGATTGAGGAACTAAACCAACTTGTATCAGAAAGTCAGGCTGCTATGGAATAGGAAAATCTAACTGACCTCCTTCAAATATATAAAACACAATTCTTACAGCAAAAAATATTAGGATCAGCCCAACTGATCGGTTCATGATCAAAATGGATTTTGATGTCACAATATCTCTGAGTCTATTGGCTAAAAAAGCTTTGAGCATATCAGTGATCAAAATTGTTGACAACACGCCCATAAAAAAATAGCTCTTTTGATCAAATACATAATCAAATCTCACTGTTACAACACTTATTATTCCAATCCAAAATACGAGCGTAAATGGATTTAAACCATTTAGCACAAAGCCCTTGAATAAATATTTGAGTGAATTCTTATCAATCTTCGTATCTGGACCAACGTGATAAATTTTAGGCTTTTTGTACCAGGAATAAATCCCATAAAGAAATAAAACAATTGAGCCAACCACAGCAAGCCACAATTTCACATTTGGGGCATTGAGCAATTTGGATACTCCCATCATAGCAAGTGCAACATATAGTAGATCACTCAGTGATATGCCCAAAACCATGAATGCCGCTTTTCCAAAACCCTTTTGAATGCTTGTTTGAATCAGAGAGAAAAACCCTGGTCCAAATGAGAATATGAAAATCAATCCAAAAAATAATCCATTGATGTAAGGCGGCATTAAATCTATGTTAGGTTCTTATTTTTTAGAAAATTCTTCCAATCAGTTGCTTTGTCCTTTTTCAGCACTCTCGGAAATTTTGATTGCCCCCCTTCTTTCCCTTGTATTCTCATCCAATCATAAAAGACACGTGAGGGTAAAACATTCATTTTGATCTCTTTCAAAGCATGTCCTCGTTCAACTTTATAATCATCGTTAAGTTGCATAAGTTTTTCATCAAGAACTCGCTTCATCATATCCTTGTCCACTTCTCCATCCACTCCCAAATACCAATTATGAGCAAACAAGGATCCTGAAGGCTCTCCAATAACTGTAAATTCCTTCACTGCTAAGTTCAATTCCTGACTCAAAAGCTCTATCGCTTTATTCATATTATCAACGGAAAGATGCTCTCCACATAAACTCAAAAAATGTTTTGTTCTACCAGTAATAACTATTTCAGCATCTTCTATTGAAGCAAACTTAATAACGTCACCAATAAGATACCTCCAGGTACCAGCATTAGTTGAGATGAGAAGCGCATATTCTAACCCTTTTTCAACCTGATGGATATTAAATGTTTCTGGATTATCAATCAGCTCTCCATCTTCATCGAAATTGCGATCATTGAATGGCACAAATTCATAGAATATCCCATTATTTAGAACCAGTTTCATTGATTTATGATCCGGATGTGCCTGAAAAGCAATGAAACCCTCACTAGCCAAATAAGTCTCCAGATAAATCAACGGATTTTTGAGTAATCTTTCAAACCCTTTTTTATAGGGATCAAACGACACACCACCATGAACAAATATTTTAAGATTAGGCCATATATCATGTATGGTATCCACCTCATAATGAGCTATGATTTTTTCCATCAAAATCTGAAGCCATGCAGGCACTCCACATATGATCCCAATATCCCAATCTTTGGCTTTCTTGGTGATCTCATTGAGCTTTTCCGGCCAACTACTTGCCTTTGATATTTTTTTACCTGGTTTATAAAAATGCTGAAACCAAAATGGAATTTGAGAGGTAGTTATCCCACTCAAATCACCTTCAAAATAGGTACCACTCTTTCGCAGATTTGTACTTCCGCCGAGCATTAATATTCCTTTAGAAAACTGATCATCATTTAATTCAAGTCGAGACATCACCATCATTTGCCTGATGCTCGTTCGCCGGATGGATTTGAGCATATCTTTCGATACAGGAATATATTTTGATGCAGCACCTGATGTACCACTGCTCAACGCGTAAAATTTTGTTTTCCCAGGCCAGCAAACATCATTTTCTCCACTTCTTGCTCGCTCCCACCATTTTTCATTCAGCTTTTCATAATCAAACACAGGAACATGAGACTTAAAAGAATCATAAAATTCGTCAATGCCTAAACCTTTAAAGTCTTTAAGAATCTCACCAAAATGATACGCCTTCCCAAACTTAGTTTGCCTGCTATGGATCAGAAGCTTACGTAATTCTTGCTTTTGTAAATCTACTGGCGAAGTAAACTGTTGCTCCAAACTTTCCTTCAGACTTATTCCTTTCTTAAGAAGGCTGCCTAATATTTCCATTTTGCTTTGGGGTAATGCTGGTTAATGATATTGAAATCGTTATTTAATTAAACACGCCGATTCACAGTTAAACTTAGCCAATAATTTTAATTTTGAGTATGCCAAACATCAGACATAATATTGAATCTATTCTAGCTGAAACAAGTACCTATCCAAATACGCTCGTAGCTGTAAGCAAAACTAAACCTACCCATCTGTTAATGGAAGCCTATCAAGCAGGTCAGATTGATTTTGGTGAGAATAAAGTGCAGGAATTATGTCAGAAGTATGACGAACTGCCTAAGGATATCCGATGGCACATGATTGGCCATCTTCAAAGAAATAAGGTGAAACAAATTGCTCCTTTTGTTCATTTAATCCATTCTGTGGATAGTGAAAGATTACTTATAAGCATCAACAAAGAGGCCGCAAAAGTTAATCGAAAGATCAATTGCCTATTGCAAGTACACATTGCTAAAGAGAGTACGAAATTCGGCTTTGATGAAGCAGAACTCAAACTAATGATCCAAAGTGATGCTTTTGAATCTCTTGAGAATGTCAATATCATTGGGTTGATGGGTATGGCTACTTTCACTGAAGATGAACAACAAATTCGAACAGAATTTTCAGGATTAAAAGACTTATTCGAAGACCTTAGGGCAAATTACAAAACATCAAATTTAGAGATGAAAGAACTCTCAATGGGCATGAGTGGAGATTATATGATAGCACTTGAATCGGGCTCTACAATGATTAGAACAGGTAGTTCAATATTTGGAGATAGAATATATGGGTAAGTACATATTAATTGTTGGTGGAATATTTTCTGCCTTAACTGTCATTATCGGAGCTTTTGGGGCACATGCGTTGACTGATATTTTAGAAGCAAACAAGCGTCTTGACACATTTGATATTGCAGTGAAATATCAAATGTTCCATTCGCTGGGTTTAGTGCTTTTGGGTGTTTTACAAAAAATAAAGCCGAATAAATTATTAAGTTATTCGGCTTTATTGATGTCTGTAGGAATATTACTCTTCAGCGGATCTTTATTTGTTCTGGCAATATTTAATCTCCCATTCATAGGAGTAATCACTCCTTTTGGAGGACTTGCCTTTATATCCGGTTGGATTCTAATGATCTTTTCTCAGCTTAAAAATACTTAATTCGGATCTGGTGTCTTAGATTCTGTGGTTTCCGTTTGTGGCTTAGGCAACACATTTGCTGTTATCCTGATTCTCTCCGGATTATTTGTAGCGTTAGAATTGACTGTGATGGTTTTGTTCTGCATGCCCATTTTTCCTGTGCTGTTGAATCGTACTGTAAGAGTCGTAGATTCACCGGGTGCCAGTGGCTCTCGGCTCCAATCAGGTGCGGTGCATCCACAAGTTGTTTTCACACTACTCAAAATCAAAGGCTCACTGCCGTTGTTAGTATATTTGAATACATGCTCCACTCTATCGCCTTGCTGAATATCACCAAATTCAAAAAGTGACTCTTCGAATGTAATTTGCGCTGTAGATTGTAAGGCCTGTTCTTCAGATTGTGCGTAAACTCCAAAACCAATAAAAAGAACGAAGATGAATGGTAAGATTTTCATTGTGTTTGATTTTTTAAGCAAATCTAACGAACTAGATTAAATATAGTTAAGAACATCATGACAGATTTTCCCATTTCGGATTCAATTTACCAACACAAAACAAGGATAAGGGTATGTGGCCTATTAGAATCAGGCCATAAAATATTACTAATAAAACATGATAGACTTGGCCCTGCTGGATATATGTGGGCGCCACCAGGAGGAGGAGTTTCGTTTGGAAGCTCTGTGAAAGAGACACTCATCAGAGAATTCAAAGAAGAAACAAATCTTGATATTGAAATTGAAAAGTTTTTGTTTGTCAATGAATACAAGGATTCCAAATATCATGCTGTGGAATTATTTTTTAAGGTTATTCGATTATCAGGTGAACTTAAATTGGGAATTGACCCGGAGGTTCCAAGCAAAGAACAAATTTTGATGGATATCAAATTCATGGAATTTGACGATATTAGTTCCTTGAATCCAGATAATCTTCATAACTGTTTTAGACTGGTCGAAAATCCACAAAATATTTTTGAGATTAATGGGTTTTTTAAATTTGATAATATTTAGATAAATAGCGTTTCGCTAGACATGATAAAATCTGTATTATTGCAGAGTAACCTAACTTAAGTTTTAAAAACTGTATAATGAGTACCACAAAAATTTTGACAATCGTTTTCGGCTTGATCTCTGTTGGATTGGCTTATTTCCTCTACGATTCGATTGATTCGAGTATAGAAGAAACAAAAAGAATTGGTAAAATGGAAGCCAAAATCATCGAACAACTAAAGATGATTAGAGAAGCTGAATTAGCTTATGAAGCCGTAAATGGTCAATACACAAGTGATTGGGATAAACTAATGGCCTTCGTAGATTCTGGTAGTTTCTATTTGATGGAAAAGACTGAATACAACAAAACCCTTGCTTATGGTGCTGATAGTACCTGGACAATAGTAGATACATTAGGTACTGTCCTAGTAAAAGATTCAATTTTTACTGCTAAGAAATGGCCAAGATTCAATTTGGCTACATTGAATATTGTTCCAGGTGTGGAACCACCTACTAAATTCGTTCTTTGGGCTGATCGAATCGAAAAAAGTGGTGTAAAAGTAAATGTAGTAGAATGCGTAAACCCAAGTCCAGTCGACAAAACCAGAGATGAAGAAAGTGAAATCCCTGGAAGAAGACCTTTGAGATTTGGATCAAAAACCAGCGTTACAACTGCTGGAAACTGGGAATAATTTTGAGTACTGAAATCACATCCGGATACAAGTTGTTAAAAAAAGTCAAGGCTTCTTCGTTTGACTCGAAGAGCCTTGGTTCATATACACTTAGCCTACTGGTTGGGATAAAAGATTTTCTGTTTTGTGTCACAACAAGCCAGAATGAAGTACTTTACATTGAGGACTATAAACTTGATGGTGTTAAAACAATCAATGACAGATTGAGCATCATCAAAGATATTTTCAATAGTCATCCATTACTTCGTTCCTATAAATGGGGTAATATCAAATTATGTTTCAAGAGCCAAAAATTCTCCCTTGTTCCACACAGTTTTTTCATTCCTGAAGCGGCGGGTGATTATTTGATTCTAAATAGTGAAGTCAACACGAAAATAGAAGATGTGTATTACTATAAACACATCAAATCTGAAGCTGTAAACATTTTCACAGCTGACAAAAAGGTCATAGAATGGGTAAAAAGCGCTTTCCCATCTAAACACCCACAAGTAATACATCAAGGAAGTGCCATATTGGAAGGTGTGATCAGATATAATGATCACTCACATGAGCCTACTGTTTTCGGCTTTATCGATCGAGGAATTATGCACTTGATCGTTACCAAAAAACAAAATCTGCTTTTCTACAATCAATTCCTAGTGCAAAGCAGTGAAGACTTTTTAAAATTTACATTGTCAGTTTTCAAAGAATTGAATTTAAATCCTAAAGAAAACAAGCTCATACTTTGGGGCATTTTCAATATCAACTCCCCACATATTTCAGCACTTAAAAAATTCGTTCGTAATATCTCCTTTGGCACTAAACCAAATTACGTGACTTTTCCGACCGAATTTGAAGAACTGCCTGATCACAGGTATTTCGATATATACAGCATTTTCCTTTGCGACTAATGAAAAAAGTTGCCTTGTTTCCTGGTTCATTTGATCCTTTTACAAAGGGCCATGAAGATATCGTATTGAGAAGCCTCAATCTCTTTGATGAGGTGATCATAGCAGTTGGTCACAACACCAATAAGAGAAGATATTTTGATATCGACTTGATGATAGGAAAAATAGAATCTGCCTTTAAAGGAAATGAGAATGTTAAAGTGGCCGTTTATGATGAACTCACTGCCAAATTCGCTAACAAATTCGGAGCGAAATTTCTTGTAAGAGGTTTGCGAAATACAACAGATTTCGAATACGAAAACAGTATTTCACAAATTAACAAACATTTGAATTCGGAGTTGGAAACAATCTTTTTGATTACTTCACCTGAGCTCGCACCGATAAGTTCAAGTATCATTCGTGAAGTGCATCGCTATGGAGAAGATGTTTCTTCCTTTCTTCCTTACATTTTGTGATTTTCCTTTAGGATTTTATGGTATTCCTGAATCACTACTCGTATAGAGCGATAGGATTCATATAAAGCAGCCCGAAGCTCGCTTAAAGTCATCCACTTTGCTTCCTTTATGTTTTCTTCCTGCTGCGGAGACAAATGTGTATCATCGATGCATTGCATCGAATACCAATGTGTTTTTTTAAGAATATATTTTCTATTGGTAACATATGTGTGCCAAGTCGTGCAAATTTTAGTAACAATCTCTGCTTTTACACCAGTCTCCTCTTCTACTTCCCGAATTGCACAAACTCGTTTTTTCTCACCTTTCTCTATTTTACCTTTAGGTATATCCCACCTTCCCTTTCTGTATATGAGTAAAGTCTTATTGTGATTATCTACAACTCCTCCTGCTGCTTCAATTACTTTAAACTTCGTTTTGATATACTTGATCAACGATTCTTTTTCAGAACTGGTGAAAGTGATGGAATCAACGTCCTTAAACTTATTATCGGTCATTAGGCGCAAAAGCTCATCAATCTTGTAAGGCGCAGCATCGTTGATTATCACATCATCAATAAGTTGTTTGCGATTGATTTTTTTACTTCCGTCAATGACCTTATCAAACTTCTTTTTTTGAGGAAGTTCGTCGGTACCAACAATACTTACGGGAATATCATTTATATATATTTTCAAAGTAGGTTAGATTTGCCGTGTTTAAAAACTTAAATATATCTCTGAGGTAATAATATCCTAAGACTTCCTCAATTAAAATCAAATTATTTTTCTAATGGCCGTTTTAAAATATGATTCCGTGTTGGCAATGTCAATTGCCAAAGAACTCTTGAAGATTGAATGTATTAAAATTAATCTTGAAAAACCTTATATCTGGGCTTCCGGATGGAAATCTCCAATCTATTGCGACAATAGGTTGAGTCTCTCCTATCCTGAGAGTCGAACACTGGTAAAGGAAGCGCTGGCCAAATTAATTAAGGATAAATATCCTGAAGCTGAGGCGATTGCAGGTGTAGCCACTGCAGGCATTCCTCAAGGTGCTCTAGTTGCTGACATGCTTGGCTTGCCCTTCATTTATATCCGATCTAAATCAAAGGCTCATGGTCTTGAGAATCAGGTTGAGGGTTTGATAAAACCGGGTCAAAAGGTAGTAATCGTTGAAGATTTGGTATCTACAGGTGGAAGTTCTCTACAGGCTGCTGAGGCCATCAGAGCAGTAAATATGGAGGTACTAGGAATGACATCCATTTTCACTTATGGATTTCCTTTGTCAGAAGATAATTTCAAATCTCATAATATGGATCTGTGGTATTTAAGTGATTATTCCACAATGATCGAATTAGGCATTGAAAATGGAAGTATCAAAGAAGATCAGTTGGCAACCTTAAAAGCATGGAGAAGTAATCCTGCACTTTGGGGTGATGAAAACGAAGAATTAGCTTAAAATTTTTCTTCTACCCCCAAACCAAATAAAGCAAAATCATATTTGACTGGATCCTCAGGGTCCAGTTTTTTTAATTTCTGTGTAAGCTCCAAAGCAGTTTGCCAATCAGTCTGTTTTCTATTGATCAACCCGAGTTTTCTTGCCACACGATCTACGTGCACATCGCATGGGCAAATAAGCTGAGATTGAGGTATTCGATTCCACAAGCCAAAATCCACACCTATATCATCTTTTCTTACCATCCATCTCAAAAACATATTCATCCTCTTACACGCTGATTTACGTGTTGGATTGGGTATGTGTTTATACGTCCTTCTTGGATGATCCTGCAGGGAAAAGAAATACTCAAAATGAGCAGTTAAAGCTTTTTCCGCATCCCAGTTCTCCTGCATCCCAGCTTTTAAAAAGGCATCTTCAAGGGAGTCATATTTTGAATAATGATGCTTAAAAAATGCAATAAAATAAAGTGCATCAGTAGTATTAAAAGTGCGGTGTTTGAAGTTCAAAAAGACCTTTAAGTCATTTTCTTGATGATAAAGAATGAAATTGTGAGGATCATTATCCATCAATCTAAAAAACTCATGACATTTATTGATAATGGTAACCCGCTGACCCCAAGCCAACATTGCGGCAACAAATGCTGTAATTTCAACATCCTGTTTTTTTTCGTATTCATGAGGAATACAAATAGGATCATTTGATATGAAGGATAATGAATTGTATTGATCAACTTTTTGGTCAAGAAAAGCCTTCAAGTATTCATTCCTCATAATATGATATTTCTACTCTTGCTTTGGGATCAATAACTCCAAGTTTAGTAAAGCAAATAGGAGTCATCCGTATCAATGTATTTTCATTTAGACCTGTCTCTGGTAATCTGCCCACAATTCGCACAAATATTTTCTTATTATTCATCAAATTTCTCACCTCCACCATTGTCCCAACTTTTAAAGTGCGGTGCATCGCCAGATATTTATCCGTCTCAATTACTTCTTCTATTTTCTTTGCCACACCTTCTTCAAGCACCTTGGTAAATCCACTCTGATCAATGAATTTGGTTTTTTGACTATATGCTGTTTCCTCCCTTTTTGGCTCCACCATCTGTGCTAAAGAATCCACCTCCCCTTTTATAATCAGACGCTGACCAATAGCTAAATATGTATTGGATAGTTTATTCCAAATGATAATGCTATCAGGTCTCACATTGTATTTTCTGGCAATGCTTTCCAGCATATCGCCGCTTTGAACCAAGTATTCATTGAAACCACCCTCCAAAGTGGGTTTGCTTTTTGGTTCGGATTTTTTAGACTCTATATTATTGGCTTCTGAATTCTCAGAAATGATCAACGACAGACCAACAGAAAGCGCATTGGATTCGAGTGAATTAATCTTTTTAATTTGATCAATTGAAATTCCATACATTTTAGAAATGCTGTACAAAGTCTCCTTTGGTTGAACAACGTGATTCTTATTTTGGCTTTCTGATTCTTTGGTGGAATCAGCCTTTAATGGAGGTGCTTGAACCACAAGTGAATCAACCTTTTCCGTTCTTACCGCCTTTGTGTTTTTTTCTTTTGTAATTGGAATGTAGATCAACTGCCCAAGCGAAATGGTGTTGTTTTCAATTTTATTCGCTTTTACGATTTCCTTGAGTTCAGCATCATATCTTTTACTGATCGAGTAAAGTGTCTCACCCTGCTCAACCTGATGTACCACCATTATCTTTCCCTTTTGCTTCTCTGTTCTCAGTGAATCTGGCGGAGTGGCAAATAGCTCGTAACAGCTGATTAAGATAAAAAAAGCGTATAGGAAATTATATTTTAATGCCATTGATTTGGTTTGAATTTGAAATAAATATCAGATAACCTGACATAATGAAAAAAGCTCCTGAAGCATATCCTGAAAGACCTTTATCCTGAATAGAATGAACTTGCTCAACTCCATCTTTTATCATGACCAGCTTCCTATCAAATTTAGCACCAGAACGAACATAATAGCTAAATATGATACATTCTTCAACTTCATAATATTCAACTCCTATGGATAATTCTTTATTGAGGTATTCCGTGACCAACACAAAAGTTTCAGAACCCTCAGCCTCAAATACGGGAAAACCTACAGAAGGATTTGATGAATTGATTTCGGAACTGATCTGAGTTATCAGTTCATGCTTTTTAATTACGGATTTATCTGATGCTGATGTGCCAATAATCGTATTATCAATAATCTCTGAGAGCTGAAAATCGTCAATTTCTATTAGTTCCGAATCACCCTGTGAATCAAATATGACCAAAGATTTTTTGGTGGGATCTTGCGGATCAAGGTATTTATCCAACAGGATTTTACCAGATCTAAGCCCAATAATAGTCGACCACCAGTCTGCGGCAGGAATATGAAAGTAATCACTGATTTCAATCTTCAAAATATCGAAAATCAAAAAATAAAGCTCCTGCTCTTTTTCATCACGAACCTCAATGCCAATCTGCCCTGAACTTTCATCAAAAGCCAGCTGCCAGATTTTGCCTGAAACGTCAAAAGAAAAGTCGAAAGTGAGGTGGTCCTCCAAGTGAATTAGGTAATTTTATCCAAAATGAACTCAAAGTTACACAGAGTCATTTTCCCTATGATGGTTTTCCCAAAGTGAAGCTAAAAATGAAGCTAAAAAATATCCTATTTCCGATAATCCCCATTCTCCTGATGTTGAGTGCTATTGCTCAAGACAATGGTAAAATCAAGGTGCTACACTTGAAAATACAGGACAATATCGACCCAAGAACCAATCGTTATTCCGAATTGGGGCTGGAAAAGGCAGCAGAAATTGACGCTGATTATGTGATTTTGGAATTGGACACTTACGGTGGTGCACTCAATGATGCTGATGAAATCCGAACCCGATTGTTGGATTTCGATAAGCCAGTTTATGCATTTATCAACAAAGACGCTGCGTCTGCAGGTGCACTGATATCGATAGCCTGTGATAGTATTTATATGGCTAAAGCATCCTCAATTGGAGCGGCGACAGTAGTAACTCAAGATGGGGCGGCCGCACCTGATAAATATCAATCTTATATGCGATCCATTATGCGCTCAACTGCAGAAGCTACTGGACGAAATCCATCCATTGCTGAAGCCATGGTAGATGAGGATATCAACCTGGACTCAATAGCTACAGAAGGAAAAGTTGTCACTTTATCTGTTTCAGAAGCTATTAAATATGGATTTTGTGAAGCTCAAGTTGAGTCGATAGATGAAATTATGACCCGATCTGGTATCACCGATTATGAATTGATACCATTCGAACTGAGTGTTTCTGAAAAAATCATTGCGCTTTTCATCAATCCATTTGTGAGTGGTATTCTCATCTTGATTATCATTGGCGGCATATACTTTGAATTACAAACTCCAGGTGTTGGTTTTCCGATTCTCGCCTCGATTATAGCACTCATTTTGTATTTCACCCCTTATTATCTCAATGGCCTGGCAGAAAACTGGGAACTAATCGTATTTGGTGTTGGGATATTATTGATTGCCCTGGAAATATTTGTGATCCCTGGATTTGGGGTGGCAGGCATTATGGGTCTGATGTTAACATTGGGCTCATTGGTTCTGGTCATGTTAAACAATGACAATTTTGACTTTTCATTCGTGAGAATGGATGAAATATTCATCGCAGTTGTCACTACATTGTTAGGCTTGGTTGGTGCGATATTTTTAATGGCACTAGGCGGAGTTCGATTTACTAACTCCAAGGCTTTTCACCGAATCTCATTGGAAGAAGTTCAGGAAACGGATGCTGGGTATTCATCCAGTTTTTACAAATCCAAATCACTTGTTGGTACGGTTGGGAAAGCATTTACAATACTCCGACCAAGTGGCAGAGTGGAAATAGATGGAGAAATGTACGACGCATACACAAGAGGAGAATATATTGATGCTGGAAGTGATATAATTGTAATTTCTGATGAAGGAACGTCACTAAAAGTAAAACAAAGTATAAGCCAAAATGGAGCAAATATTTAAAGCAGGAATTTGGATTTTTATCGGTTTGGCGGTTGTTTTTTTCTGGCTGTCAATCAGAAGCCCTACGGATCAAATGGAATATTCTATAACAGCATTGGCTCTATGGGCGGTTGGAATGCTTTTTAATTATTTGCTCAAAAAACAGAACAAGGAAGAAAACAACTGACAAAATATGGGGAAAAAGCTAAACAGATCCAGCTCATGTCTCAATTGTGGTCAGGCACTTCAAGAGAACTATGACTATTGCCCTGTTTGCGGTCAGCAAAACAATGATAGCCACCTCTCCTTTGCCACCATGATTAAGGAGTTTTTTAGTAACTATTTTTCGCTCGACTCAAGATTTGGACGCAGTTTTAAGCCCTTTTTTATAAAACCCGGAGAACTAACTGTTCAATTTATGAATGGTAAGAGGGTGCATTTTGCTAATCCAATAAGACTTTATTTAGTCATCAGTTTAATTCATTTTTTTGTTTTCTCTTTAGTTACTAATAATGAAAGTACAAATGAAAAATTGATGAGCATGAATGAAACTCAAGAAGGGGAAAATAACCTGGTTCATTTAGGATTTGATGAATCAGATTTTAAAACTGACTCTTTAGACAATGATGTTGATAATTCATGGCACCCTTCTATGTATCAATTATCTAAAATTTATTTCCTCACTGAAAACAAAAACCTGACCTACCAAAACATATGTGATTCGTTGAGTGTATCGGAAATGACGGGAACTAAAAAGTACCTCACCCGACAGGCTATCAAACTTCAAATGAGCGATGCAGATTCCATCAACGATTATTTGATTAAGAATATTCCCATTTTGATGTTTATCCTTCTCCCTATTTATGCCCTTATTTTAAAACTTTTTTTCAGAAAAAAACTCTACATTCATCACCTGATTCATTCCATTCATCTTCATTCTTTTATGTTTATGATATTGACTTTTATCTGGTTAGCACAGATTATACTGCCACTTGTACCAGAATTTTTCAACATCATAGCATTCATCATTTTCTGCATATATCTGATCTTCTCTTTCGTCAGAAACTATGCTTTAACTAAGCTCAAAGCAACATTTACGGTGCTTTTGAGTGGAATATTGTATTCCTGTATTTTGCTGTTTGGAGTTATCGCCGAGATTCTCATAAGTCTTATGATTTTTTAAATGGAAAAGGTATTCGAGGACTTAAAGGCTGGATTTGAAAAAAAATTTCTGATTCTTCAGACCAAAACAACTCGACTTTCTTGGTTGCGCACAATACTTTTCATTGCTCTTGCTGCGATCTTAATTTACTATTTCAAGTCAGGTGAATCGGAAGCTCTTATAATCGCCGTATTAATCGCTATAGCCTTTTACTATTCTGTGAATAAGCATCAGGCGATTGAAGCGGAAAAAAATTATTTTGAGAATCTCATCCAAATTAATAAGGAGGAATTAGATAGAATAAATCTCAAACTCAATCAATTTGATCCGGGCAAGCAATTCATAGAAGAAAATCATCCATATCAGATTGATCTTGATATTTTCGGGAAACACTCTCTTTTTCAGCTCATCAACCGATGCGCTTTGGAAGACTCAAAATTCATTCTGGCTGGCTGGCTGTCTAATCCTTCAAATGAGCGGGTAATTTTAAGTAGACAGAATGCAATTATTGAACTGGCAAAAAAACTTGATTGGCGACAAGATTTTCAAGCAAAAAATAACATCACTGTTTCAAAGAAAAAGAAGCATGAGCCAACTGTATCTGCAAAAGACATAATTGATTGGACAAATACTCAGGAACAATTCAACAAGCCAAAACTCTGGAAAACGATATCTATTATACTTGGCATGACCAGTTTGATAGCAGGTTATTTAATTATCATCGAGGATTTCACCTATCAACTCTATTACCCAATCCTCTTGCTGAATGGGATTTTTCTGGGTTTAGGAATCAGACATCTCAATAAATTGAGTAAAGGAATTGACAAAGGTCATTATCTGATTTCATCCTATTCCAAGGCATTATCGGCAATTGAGCAAGCAACATTTGAATCTCCCTATCTGAAAGATCTTCAAAATCAAATTAGGGGTGAAAAAACCACAGCAACAACATCGATCAATAAGCTCGCGAAACTCACTCATCGATTAAGCTCACGGGCAAATATGCTTTATGGCCTGTTGGATATCTGTTTTTTGCTGGATATTCACCTGCTCATTGACCTGCATAATTGGAAAAAATCATACAACAGTGATGTTGAAAAATGGCTGAATGTGGTGAGTGAGATGGAATGCCTTACGAGTATTGCCAGTTTTTCTTTTGCCAATCCTCACTACTCCTTTGCGGTATTTCCAGACCAGCAGTTCCATTTTGAAACAACTCAAATGGGACATCCTTTGATTTCAGATCATGAAAAAGTGCGAAATGATTATTCCATTTCAAACAAAGGTAGTGTTGACATCATTACAGGATCCAATATGTCCGGCAAGTCCACCTTTCAACGGACTGTTGGGATCAATATGGTTTTGGCGCAATGTGGCGCTCCCGTAGATGCAAAAAACTTGAAAATGAGCATTACACACGTTTTCACAAGTATGCGAACAAAGGACAACCTCGAAGAGCACACAAGCTCATTTTATGCCGAACTAAAAAGAATCCGAAATTTGCTCGATAATACAGAAAAGCATGCGTCTACTTTTTTTATTTTGGATGAAATCCTGAAAGGAACCAACTCTGAAGACCGGCACAAAGGTTCTGTTGCACTTGCCAGGAAGTTGGCGAATAGAAATGCATTTGGCCTTATTTCCACACATGATCTCGGTCTTGGACAGCTTGCAGAAAATGAAAAATGGGCTAGAAATTTCAGCTTCAACAGTGAAATAAAAAATGACAAAATCATCTTTGATTATTCACTGACCACAGGTGTCTGTAAAAGTTTCAACGCGAGTAAACTCATGGAAAATATGGGTATTCTTGATGCATGATTGAGATATCGATCATAATGCCAGTAAAAAATGCTGAGAACTGGATCAATGAAACCATCGATTCAATAGAGAATCAATCTTTCCAAAACTGGGAGTTAATCGCGATAGATGATCATTCCAATGACAATTCTTACCAAACCTTAATCACGAGATCCGAATCAAATACTCAAATAAAAGTGTTCAAAAATCTTGAATCTGGCATCATTCCAGCTTTACAGCTTGGACTGTCAAAAGCTGAAGGAAAATTCATAACACGTATGGATGCAGATGACTTGATACCTGAGAAAAGGTTGGGTTTGATGATTAATGAGATCGAAAATTCATCGCCCAGAACAATCATCACTGGTTTAGTTTCATATTTTGGAAACCAAAAAATCAGTACGGGATATTTGAAATACCAACATTGGATCAATGAAATAAATCTGCAAAACAGACAATGGATCAATATCTATCGTGAATGTGTGATCGCCTCACCAAATTGGTTGATTTCAACCAAGGAGTTAAAATCCATTGGTGGCTTTGATGACCTCTCCTATCCTGAAGATTACCACCTTGTATTCAAATGGTATAAAAATAAGTTTCATATCAAAACCATTCCTCAAGTCACTTTACGCTGGCGGGAACATCCAGATCGAACGTCCAGAAACTCATCTCATTATGACCAGAAGCATTTTTTCGAACTAAAAATCAATCAATTCCTTAATGGTGATTGGAATAAAAACAAAGTCATTCTTTGGGGTAAAAACCCAAAAGCCAGGTTAACGGCAGCAATATTTGATCAGCAAATGGTGGATTATGAATGGATGGAACCAAAAGATGTTCAAAACATCTCATTCCTGCCACATTGCCAAATTCTGGTGGCTGTTTTTCCTCCAGATCATCAACGCAAACGATTAGAGATTTTTTTACAAAAACAAGGAAGGATTGAAGGAAAAGATTGGTGGTACCTTTGATTTATTTTTACTAAAAAACTTAATTAAAGTTGCTTAGGCTGCTTTATTTGAAATTAAAGCAGCCTAATTGAAAAATAATTAGATGACTTGTTGACAGTTTGAATGTATTGGGAATAAAGATGCAACCAAACAAAAAAATATGTCAACTACAGCCAATAAAAGCGCAGAAAAAGTTATTAAAAAAGCCTTTTTTAAATTCTTTGTTCTTATGATTGTTTACATCGCATTGATGGTCTCATTTGCTGTGTAAAAAAATCAAAAGACACTCTTTGTCTGGGATTCTTGCTTTTTTCGATCAGTACAATAGATCAGCAGCAAAGCACTTATAATTATCAGATTCTTGAAAATGTATTGACCAACTAGTGAAAGACTATGAGGTTCGTTGGTGAATGACACTTCTGGAATCAATATCAAAGGGAAAAATGTACACAGCATATGAAAAAGAGCTATCCTCACGATCCATTTCAGCCTAAATCCAAGGATTAATCCCACACCAATGGTGCATTCGAATATGGCCAAACTGATAAGTGCTGTTGACCCATGAATCCAACCAAACGTCATCAAATTGATGGTATCCGCGGCTAATTGCTCTGCCGGGCTGAAATTTGGAAAGAACTTGAGGGCACCAAAGACCAGATAAATCAAACCAATGCTTGTCCTGATCATGGTGTTTACATTATCTATCAGAAATGAAACAAACTGATCATCTACCCTTCTAATCGCTGTAAATACTCTCTGCATATTTTTTATATAATTGGTAAAAATAATGCTTTGAATACACAGGAAAATGATATTTATCAGAGTTTTTGACTCCTATAATATCATTATTTCAATACATACGATTGCAATCCTCTTATACTCATTTTTTCAAGACAGAAAAAAAATAAATTATTGGTGATAAAGTTTTAAGCTATATTAATTTCAAATTGGTTACTTGATGAATAAACTAAAACAAGCTACTCATCGGTCAAGCCACTCTTTAAATTGATTTACGCGCTCTCTGGCTACAATTACTTGCTCCTCCTCAAAATGCTCAACAATTATCTCTAATCTGGAATTTGTAAAAGCGACAATATCCTTGATATAAGCCATATTGATGATGAATTTTCTGGAAACCTTGAAGAAAACGTCAGATGAAAGCAACTCATCCGCCCTGTCGAGTGAGTAATCAATTAAAAATCTCCTTCCCTCCTTCGTGAAAATATAGGTCGCTCTATCCTGGCTATAAATTAGTTGTACATCTGAAGTGGGAATCGTTTTAAGATGCTCACCAACTCGAACTACAAATCGCTCTTTGCCTTTAGGTTGCAAAGATTGAATCAAGGAACTCAGATCCAAATCATTTCCTGAAGATCCTTTGGCTGTGTTTCGATGGAATGTGTTTTCAAATTTTTCAATGGCCGCCGCAAGTTCTCCTTGATCTATAGGCTTTAGGAGATAATCTACACTATTGGATTTGAAAGCTTTCACCGCATACTCATCATATGCGGTAGTGAATATGATTGGTGCCTTGACTGTTATTTGATCAAAAATATCAAACGAAAGTCCGTCTGCAAGCTGTACATCCATGAACAATAAATCATATTTCAATGCCGGTAAAGCGATAGTTGCGCCTTCTACTGAATCAAATTTTGATAAAAAATTGTATTCAGGTCGAATGGATGCTATCAATTCACGCAAACGCTTTGCGGCCAACTGCTCATCCTCAATAATTATATATTTCATTTTCCGATTTTTAGAATTGGGATTTTTACAATGAACTCTTCTTCCGTATTCTCAATGATCATTTGCTCCTTAGAAAGAAATTCATATCGCGATTTCAAATTATTGAGACCAATACCTGTGGAGTCTTTGGTAAGCTTTTCCTGAATATCATTTTTCACCACGCAATAACCAGTATCAATAAAAACTCCAACTTTAAGCGGTTTGTTTTCAGAAATAATATTGTGTTTAATCGCATTTTCAACCAGAATTTGTAGCGAAATCGGAGGAATCATTCCTTCTATTGATGCCGAGTTAATCGTCAATTTCAGGTTGTCACCAAACCGGATTTGTTGGAGAAAAACATAATTCCTTAAAAAATTCAGTTCATCTTCGAGGGGAACGAGTTCCATTCCTTGCTTTTCCAATACATATCTGTACACCTCAGAAAGTTTTTTGATAAACTCCACAGCCCGCGCTTGATCATCATATACTAGTGAAGACAGAGCATTTAGTGAATTAAATAGAAAATGAGGATTTACCTGATTCTTTAGTGATTCAAATTGTGATTGCAAACTTTCATTTTTGAATTTTTCTACCTCAACCACCGCTTGTTTCCATTCGATCAAAAAAGCACGACCATGCATAAACGTGTTGATCATTAAAGTCGAGATCAAGGCTGGCACAAAATATCGTGGGCTAAGATTATCGATGAACTCAGAAAAAGAATTATCCAGGAAATAGACATAATGAATCATCAATATCAAAAAAACCGACACCAAGGTGAAAATCACTATTGATGGGAAAGCCACAAAAAAGGTTTTCAATGGCTGATCCACCCACCTCAATCCACTTATTCTGATAAGAATTACCAGGTATTGACTGCCTTTCCATAGCAATGCCCAAAACATTCCATTAATAAATATGCTTGAAACAGCTGTATCAAATGACTTGAGATCATCAGGATCCAAAATCAATTCCTGCAAAGTTCCTCCTGCAAAAAAGATAATTAAGATCTCAATCAGTTCTTTTTTCCAATTCAATTCATCATTCTGCTTTTTCATTTGCTGCAATTTTTCATCATCGATTCGGCTGTTTCCCTTCCCCAATTCGGAAAGATAATGTCATCGGTTGATTCAGTATCAAATTGGCTGATAGCTTTTTGAATATACTCACAAGCCTTTTGGCTATCGCTACCAAAAAATTGGGCAGTACCAAACTCCATCTGACCCATAAAAAGTAGTGCGCGAGGATTATTAGCATCTATTCTAAGCGCTTCCTGAAACAATGCAAATATGGTAGGAGACAAAGTTCTGCCACGTGTAGCCGGATCTACAGTCAAACGCATCATTTGGATAAAACCTTCCATGGCCACCAATTCCGCATTTCTTTCTAATTGTTCTGCAGTTTGAATGCATCCCAATGCTTTCAGCAAATAGGTTTCCCGCTCCTCCTTTTCCATCCTCATTGCAGCGAAAGTTAAGGCTTGCCCCTGGTAATAATTTGGCAGCCATTCTGTCTTCTCGTTTTGAGCTATTCTTTCAAAATAATTAGCAGCGGCAATCAGTGATGTGATGGTATCGGCTTTTCCAATTAGGTTTTTTCCATTTTGGATTGCCTTTACAAATTTTTGATTTTGGGAAAACCCACTAGTCGCTATGAAGCAAAGCATCATAAATATTATATTTTTCATGATTAGTTAAGATTAATGACTTGCGTCGTTTCACCATCCGATAGCTCAAATACACACAATTCATATTCGGGCGGTCCAAACCTGCCATCTGCATTGTTGGAAAAAGCATAATCCTCAGTAGGAATCCCTATGAAATTTTTATCCAACTCCCCGTTTGCATTCGAATCGTGATAGATAGATATCGCATATTTTCCCTTTGGTAAATCATCCAAAATCAACTCGATAGATTCTTGATTAGTGACTGCAATTTCACTTTTCTTAAATGATACATTCATATAAGATTCTTTTGAGTTATACAGTCCCACCCTGAGAATCCCTTCGGCTGATTCAAAGTTTTTAATAATGATTTTCAGCTTATTGGCTACTTGTGCCTGGGTGTTGGTCATGGCTATTACCATAGCCACAACAGCAATAATTGATTTGATTTTCATAAGTTTTGTATTTGTTTGTTGAAAGTTCCAATTGTGATAAAGCAACCAAGAAAGACGAATCTTTTGGCCGGTAGATTGATGACTTCAGATTTATAAAAACCCGCGTCATCAGGAGTATCTGAAAAATTATATCCAAAGCTTTGGTCCCATCCCAGTAAGTTGCTCGCCGAAAAGTATACGACTACCTGAGAATTTGGCAACCAGGCCACATTGTAGCTCAGATCATGATAAACCTCTGTTTTGCTTTCGTTATATCCATCCACATTCGGATCATCATAAGGCCGACCAGAAGTAACCGAATATGTAAGACCCATTTGGCTTTTAAGGCTTGGAAACCATTTTTTACTGACAATAGAAGCATTGTGATTGGAAACAAATCCGGGGGTACTTTTTACCGGATAGTTTTGAAATTTCCTTTCAGACTGAAGCCATGAATATGATATCCAATAATCTAGATTTTTTATTCCTCCTCTGTCTCTTAAGAAAAGATCCAAGCCGTAGGCATAACCAGAACCATCTGATGTATATGTTTCAGGATCAAAAGCATCGTCATATCTGATGAGCTGGTTGTATTGTTTAAAATAACCTTCTACACGGATTATCCTATCTTCTTTTATCCTTTGAAAATTAAGGATGTAATGATTTGCCCGTTCTTGATCTAGTTCTTTTGAAAACCTCAGATACTTTGAGTCCGGATCTTGATAAAATATACCAGTGGCTACCGAAAGCTGGTTGAACTCATCCAGCTTATATGCCAGCGACAATCTGGGTACAAGATTAAAAGTGCGTGCGTAGGATTCATATTCACCACGGATCCCCCCTCTTAATATCCATTTATCAGCCAGATAGTGATCCAATTCTGTAAAAAAAACTGCCCGAAATTGATCTAAAGAAAGCTGACTGTAAGAAATAGTATCATTGATTGTTTCCTGAAAAATTTTGTTGAAAAATTCAGTTCCAGTTTTTAAATATGTTCTATCGTTGAATTGATGCTCGTATTTTATTTTGAAATGAAAATCATTAATTGGTGCATTTGATCCAAATCCGTTGAATACCGTCTGATCATGATTATTTGTGAAAGATAATCCAGAATAAAAAACATCATTTTCATTAACTGGCTTTTCATAGGTGATATTGGAATAAAAGAATTGATTTTTGACGAAAACTGAATTGTAGCCAAGATCATTTAAAATGGTTTTTTGTTCCAGAGCAAAACTGTTGGTATTAGCCATAGTTAATGCTCTAAGTCGACCTCCATCCTGAAAATCCTTCTTGTAAGCCAAAGTTCCATTCCAGCTTTTATTACCTTCTATCCAATCGACATTTTGAGAAATCAGCTTATTGTAAGGTGTAAGATCAGAATGTGCCGCCTGAAAGTATATAGATTGATTATTCCAATATTTATTAGCAGAGATATCAGCACCGATTGACATTAAAGAAATATCGACACTCGATTCTTGATTGACCTCATTTGTTTTTAGTACCAAAGCCGATGAAAGTGCTTGTCCATATTCGGCACTGTAGCCCCCGGTACTAAAGAATGTCCCTTTAAACAGAAATGGAGAAAATCTGCTCCTCGAAGGAATGGATGGCCCTGTTGTTCCAAAGAAGTTGGAGACCTCAACTCCATCAATAAACGCTTTTGTTTCATTTGCCGTACCTCCTCTCACAAATAGCCGACCCGATTCACCATTTTTTTGTGTACCAGGCAGTGTATTTAACGCACCAGCAATATCGGCAGTCGCGCCAGCAGTCATTGCGATATCCAGACTCTTCAATATCACTGACTTCTTCTCGTCACTTGCTTCGAATGCTCCGGCGGAAATTGTAACGGCATTCATTGTATTGAATTCTTCCTCCAGCACTATTTCTTGGAATGTTGACTTATCCGTTTCTATTGATATTTCTTGTGTTTTAAATCCAATAAAGCTGATTATCAGAATTTGCTCACCTTGTTCATAGATTTCAAATGAAAAATGACCTTCTGCATTTGTGGTGGCACCATCGTAGGAATCTTTGATATATACATTTGCACCAATCAAGGCTTTGGCCTCCTGATCAGTTATTCTACCGTTGATGGTAACCTGGCCTGATGCAGTCAAACAAAAGAATAGAACTAGATAAAGCTGTAAGAATATTTTCATCTCGAATCTTATTATGATTCGAAAGTGGGAGTAATTGTTTTTGGATGAAATTTAAAATTACCGAACTGTAGAATGACAGTACCGAACTGTAAACCTTCAGGCCTGAATTAAAAAATGAAAATAATCTAAGCGAATTTGTTATGCATGCATAACATTTTTTATATATTTGAATTTAGTATGCATGCATACCTTTTATAAACCAGATTCAAATACATACAAAATGGAAGCAGTAGCACAAAAAACATCAATCAAAGGCGGAGAGTTTATAGTACGGGAAACAGAAGCTCACGAAATCTTCATTCCAGAGGAGTTTTCTGAAGAGCAGAAAATGATGGCGGCTGCAACCCAGGATTTCATCGATACGGAGATCACCCCCAATATTGCCCGTATGGATAGCATGGAAGACGGCTTCATGTCTTCACTTATGACAAAAGCAGGTGAGCTCGGCCTGCTAGGTGTAGCAGTTCCTGAAGCATATGGAGGACTTGGAATGAATTTCAATACAAGCATGCTGATGGCCGATATTGTAGCAGCGGCAGGATCATTTTCTACCGCATATGGTGCACATACAGGAATTGGTACACTTCCCATTCTATATTACGGTACTGAGGAACAAAAAAACAAGTACTTACCCGCTCTGGCTAGTGGCGAATGGAAAGCTTGCTATTGTCTAACTGAACCGGATGCAGGCTCAGATGCCAATAGTGGTAAAACCAAAGCAAAGCTTACAGAAGACGGCAAACATTACCTTATTAATGGACAGAAAATGTGGATCTCTAATGCGGGATTTGCGGACCTTTTTATTGTTTTTGCCAAAATTGATGATGACAAAAACCTTACAGCATTTCTAGTTGAAAAAACTTTTGGTGGCATCACCATGAATGACGAGGAAAAGAAGCTGGGAATAAAAGGATCATCCACACGTCAGGTATTTTTCAATGACTGCAAAGTCCCTGTGGAAAATATGCTTTCAGAAAGAGAAAATGGATTCAAGATTGCCGTGAATGTACTCAACGTAGGTAGAATTAAGTTGGGTTGCGGTGTTATTAACGGTGCTAAAACAGTGGCTAGCATGGCTACCAACTATGCCAATGAAAGGAAGCAATTCGGCGTTTCCATTTCATCATTTGGCGCGATTCAGACGAAATTGGCCAACATGGCGGCCAGAACTTACGCAGTAGAATCTGCTTCTTACAGAGCAGGACAAAACATTGATGATCGAATCACCGCATTAATCGAAGATGGCGTAGAGCCTGGAAAAGCTAAATTGAAAGCTTTGGAGCAATTCTCAATCGAATGTGCCATTATCAAAATCCATGGTTCAGAAGTACTTGACTATGTAGTAGATGAGGGTGTGCAGGTTTATGGCGGGATGGGATTTTCAGAAGAAGCTCCAATGGCCAGAGCTTATAGAGATGCACGAATCACCAGAATCTATGAAGGAACCAACGAAATCAATCGTATGCTTTTGGTTGGAATGATGTTCAAACGTGCTATGAAAGGTGAAATTGATTTACTAGGTCCTGCAATGGCAGTTGGCAAAGAGTTGACCTCTGTTCCTTCTTTTGAAATGCCTGATCTAAGTCAACCATTGGCCGAAGAAAAAGAGGTTTTAAGAAAACTCAAAAAGGCTGCCTTGATGGTTGCTGGAAAAGCGGCTGAGAAATTTGGCCCAACATTGAATGATGAGCAGGAAATACTGATGCATATCGCAGATATGCTCATTGAAATATACGCTGCTGAATCTACCATACTCAGAACTGAGAAATTGATGGCTCTGTATGGCAATGAAGGTTCTAAACTATATCAAGATATGGCTTCACTTTATTTGTATGAAGCTGTACAAAAAATAAGAAGTCATGGAGATGAAGCAGTAGCCTGCTTTGCCACTGGAGATGAATTGAAAGTGATGTTGATGGGAATGAAAAGATTCACAAAATCTAATCCCGTAAACACGAAAGAATTGCGTAGATCGATAGCTGAGAATATGGTGTCGCAAAACAAATTCCCTTACTCACTTTACAAATAATAAAATTTTATTTAGTTGAAAATCCAAAGAGTCCCGAAAATTCGGGACTTTTTTTATTTAGATAGGTATATACCTTTCATTACAAGGGTTTATAACATAATTTTAAGTGCAATCGGAAATCAATTTTTATTAATGAAGTTCAGAATCAGTTGAGAAATTTTCAACAAATCATTGTGAAAATTGTTTGATACCCGTAACAACTAGGCAAAAAAAGGAAGGATTAGGTCAAAATGGAATTCAAAAAACTCACCACAAAAGAGAAAGCGCTTTCTCTCAATTTGGATGAAAAAGTATACGGAACTATCGCTGAAATAGGCGGTGGTCAGGAAGTGGCCGATTGGTTTTTCAAAGCAGGTGCAGCATCCGGCACAATAGCGAAAAGTATGTCAGCCTATGATATGACTTTCAGTGACGCGATATACGGCAAGAGTGAAAGATATGTATGTGAAGAGAAATTACTAAAAATGCTCAATCGTGAGTATTCCCTTTTGGATCAGCGTTTGACACACCGAGCCAAACGAACTCATTTCTTTGCATTTGCCAACACTGTAGAAACCATCAACTTCAAAAGGACTAATGAAGGTCATGGATGGATAGGTTGTCGTTTTCAAAGACATATTGGTTCCTTACCCAATGATTGTATCATACATGTATTGCTTAAGGACAATGATGCCTTGTGGCAACAGCAGGTACTGGGAATGATTGGTGTCAATCTGATACATGCATGTTTCAACTATAACGAACCGGAAGATATCATTGGAGCTTTGCGCGAAAACATCCATCCTAGCAGAGTTGAAATAGATTTTTTTAGAATTGACGGGCCGGACTTTCACCATGTTGACAACAGGTTAATGGCATTAAAACTCGTCAAAAATGGCTTGACACATGCGACCATGTTTGACCGAAACGGCAAAGTGCTACAGCCTTCAGAAGTACTTTATAAAAAGAATGTACTCGTTTTGAGAGGTCGATTCAGACCTGTGACACATGTGAGCGTTGACATGATGTTGACTGGAATGAGAGCATTCAGAAAGGAGGCTGATGTAGAAATAAGAAACATCATTCCTTTGGTTGAGTTGACGCTAAATGATCTGACTTTAGAAGGAGAATTGGACGAGACAGACTTTTTGGACAGAGTTGATTTATTGTGTTCGCTAGGACAAAATGTAATGATTTCCAACTATCAGGAACATTATAAGATTGCAGCGTACTTATCAAAGTTCACAAGACAAAAGAAAATAGGAATCATATTAGGTTACAATAATCTGGTTCAAATTTTCGATGAATCCTATTACCAAAACTTGAATGGTGGAATACTGGAATCTTTTAGCAGGCTGTTTGGTAGTAACGTGAAATTATATGTGTACCCCGCCTTTTCAGCTGTTTCCGGTGAGTTCAAAAATGTTAGCAAATTTGAGCCTCCACAGCATCTATTTCATCTTTTCGAATACATCAAATACAACAAAAAAATCGATGATGTGACTGGCGCCAATAAGGAACTCCTTCATATTATTTCTGATAATGTCTTGGACATGATAGCAAGCGGGGATGTGAAATGGGAAGATTATGTGCCCCATCGAGTAGCCTCATCCATTAAGAAAAATCATTTATTCAATTTCCCGTATGAAATTCCTGAAGACGAGGATGATTTAAATTAAAATTTTCAAGTGTCACCGATTTAAAAACACACTAAAACGCATTTTACTATATTTGGCGTTTTAACAATCATCACTTATGTCTACAAGAGGTTCCTTTTCAAATAAATTGGGTTTCATTTTAGCTGCTGCAGGTTCTGCGGTCGGTTTAGGTAATATTTGGAGTTTCCCTTTCGTAGTTGGCGAAGGTGGAGGAGCCGCATTTCTTTTGGTTTATCTTTTCTTCTGCTTCATTTTATGCTTTCCTGTGATGGTAACTGAGATTGCCATTGGCCGAAAGACCCAACTAAATCCAGCCGGAGCATACGAAGCGCTTGGTTACAAAAAATGGAGATTACTCGGTGTTTTGGGGATTATTAGTGGTGTAGTCATCTTATCGTTTTATAATGTGGTAGCAGGATGGGCTTTTGGATATTTTCTTGAGCTCTCCATGGGTCATTTCGAAATTGGCAGCCAATTTTCAACATTTATTAAGGATGTATTCAAAGTAGGACTTTATGCCTTTGTTTTCATGTTTGCTACAGCCTATATCGTGTCGAAAGGAGTTGCGGGTGGCATTGAGCGCGCTTCCAAAATTTTGATGCCTTTGCTCATCATTATGATAACGGGACTTGTGATTTATTCATTAACACTGGATCATGCTTTTGAAGGATTAAAGTTTTATTTGGTTCCTGATCTATCTCAGTTGACATTGGAAGTAATGGGAAAAGCCATGGGACAGGCTTTCTTTTCATTGTCACTAGGCATGGGGGCTTTGATAACATATGGTAGTTATCTATCCAAGAACGATAATATCGTTTCATCTGCCGCTTTCATCACATTGGCTGACGTAGGAATTGCGTTCATTGCTGGCTTGATGATGTTTCCTATGGTTGCATACTTAACAAATGGCACAATGGAAGGTGCAGGACAAGGTGCAGGACTGATTTTCACTGTATTGCCGGGAGCATTTAAAGGACTTGGTCCGGTACTCGGCGTGGTAGTAGGATCCACATTCTTCCTTTTGCTATCATTTGCTGCGCTTACATCTACTGTTTCATTACTTGAAGTTCCAGTGGCATATGTTGTTGATGAAAAAGGAATCAAGCGTAAAAAAGCGGTTTGGTTGGTTGCAGGTGGGATTTTTCTTTTAGGTATTCCATCCTTGATCTCAAATGGATATTCTGAATTTTTCACCAATTTTATCACGTATGTAGGTGCTGAAAAAGCAACCTCATTTATGGATTTCGCACAAAATGTGGCTAATGACACCTTTTTACCACTTGGTGGCTGTTTGATTTCAATTTTCGCTGCTCATCTTTGGAAAACCAAAAATCTTAATGAAGAAATCGCTTTGGGGTATCCTGGATATCAAGGTTCAATTGTTCAGAAATTTCTAACATTTGCGATTCTTTTTCTTTGTCCTGTAGTTTTAGGTACAATGTTCATTTTGACATTGTTTCAGACATTTTTCGGAATCAATCTTGGAGCACTTATCCTATCATTGTTCTAAGAATGTCTATTCCCTTATAAAAAGTCCGGGATCATCTTCATTGAAGTAAATGACGTAGCTACCTCTTGGAAGTCTGCTCACATCTGCTTCCTTCCCGACTCCATCCATTACCACTGTGTTACCAGCATCGTAGATTTTAAAAGACGCTGGGCGGGAAAAGAAAATCATTTTATCCGTTTTTTGAGGCCTAAATGTGACGGGATCGGGATAGAAATGAAAATCTATTTCCCTTGAATACAAATACTTACCATCTGGCAAGAGATATTTTATTCTGAATTTATTTGAACCCTCATCTATTTTAGGGAAATGTTTGTAGCTGGCATTTTCAAATGATCCTGTGGCCTCCACTTCTGCTTCTTCCTGCCAAATACCCATGTCAATTTTCTCCACAACGAACATCCCTCCTTCCTTTTCACCAAGAGTTGACCATGTCAATGTAGAATCTGAAATATTGATCTCAGAAAAAGAGAAAATACTGTGATAAAAAATGGCATCTGGATTAATTATTATTGGTCTGCATGTCTCTTTATGAGTAATATGAATTGTGACAGGCGCAAAGAGATCCACCTTCTCAAAATCAACTTTAATTGCGCTTATGTTCTTATTGAAAGTGATCAAACGTTCATTCACTTTAATCTCTTTGATACAGAAATCTTTTTCAATTGGGTCAAATGTATTTTGTATGAAAATAGGTCGCCCTTGATAGACACCAGCAACACTAGTGGATCCAGGAACTTGCCCCAAAACCATTGCAAAAAGCATCAAAAAGAAAGAAGGAATCAATGACAAAATTCAGGCGATTAGTATCAAAAATGAATTTAAGAAAAAAACAATTAATCACATGATCAGGAACCAAATTAGCAAGAATACAATAAAATGTTTTTATTCAGTTACCGTTATTCTAGCACTTCAATTTGATTCAATTGATTGTTTTATTTAACAAAATGGTTACTTTCGAATATCAATTTGTATTTATCTCAGATCATACAAGCCAAACTAAAATATGCATTTAATCATTTGGTACAATCCTGATATTGATTCCTATCAAAAAGGATATTTAAGAGAATATGACAGGTTGATAATGGTAAGTCCCAATAAAGACCGATTCGACATTCTTTACGAATTTTCTGAAACCTCCCAAAAATTTACAGATAAAATTTTATCATCCTTAAATGCCGCGAGACAACTAAAATTTCAGGCTTGTTTTTCGTAATCACTTATCTTTAACCACTTATGAAGCAGTGGTTCCCTATTTTTTTAATTGTCATTTCTTTTGGCTGTACTACAGTCAAGGTAATCAATTTCGTAAATGATGAATCATCATTCAAAACCTATAAAAGTTTTGCAATAGTCAATTACAAATCAAATGACATAGATATATCTGCTGAAGGATCAAAAATGATCAATGAGATAGAATCCAATCTCGAAAATCAAATGTATCGGCGAGGTTACGAAAAGTCTAACAGCCAGCCAGACGTGCTCGTTCGATATGAATTAATTTCCAATCAAGTAACACAAACTAATTCCATTTCTCCATATGCCAATCCATATTATGGAATTAGCCCCTCATTTACCAGTCGAACATTTTTGGAATCTGCCTTATTGGTTGAGATGACAGACATTAATACAAAAAAAATGATCTGGCAGGCAAGTGTTGATATGAGCAAATTCGATCAAGCTGATGAGCAAGAAAAGATAATTATCAATGCAATAAGCCAGATTTTTGATACTTATCTCTATCGTGCTTTAAGCGATAATCCAGATCAAAGCCTAATAGAAAATAAATGAAAGATTTAGGAATTCTGACGATTCTTCCTCCGATACTTGCCATCATATTGGCAATTAGAACCAAACAAGTCATACCATCGCTTTTACTTGGTTTATTAATTGGTTGGTGGATTCTATCAGGTTGGAACCCCATTATTGGCATTTTAGCCATGATTAACGGCTTGGTCGCTGTTTTTGAAAGTGCCGGAAACACCAGAACTATCTTATTTACACTGCTTATTGGATCATTGATTCATTTGATTCAGAAGGCGAATGGCATAGATGGATTTGTGATTAAACTGAAAAGAAGCATAGACAAATCAGACAATCCAAAGTCAAAATTGCAGGTTTACAGCGCTTTAACAGGTTTTTTGATTTTTATAGAATCTAATATTTCAATTTTAACAGTTGGCACTGTTTTTCAATCTCTGTTTAAAAGATACGGAATCTCAAAAGTTAAGCTTGCTTATATTGCTGATTCAAGCAGCGCTCCATCTTGCATTCTATTTCCAATAAACGCCTGGGGCGCCTACATCATAGGGCTTTTGGCAGCATATGAGACCTTGCCACCGTTCAAAACATTGCTCTATTCTATTCCATTCAACTTCTACCCGATTCTAACACTCATCGTGGTTTTTTATACCGCTTTCTCAAATCGAAGTTTTGGGCTGATGAAGACTTTCGATAATGAAATAAATGATGACGAAACAGAAAACGAAGAAGAAATAAAAAACGGCAAGGCATTCAACATGATTTTACCTTTAGGAGCTATGGTCTTAAGTATGCCGCTATTCCTGATTTACACTGGATACGATTCACAATTTTCAGGAACATTCCTTGAAATGATTTGGCAATACATAGGCAATGCATCCGGTTCTGCCTCAGTTTTATATGCCGTTTGTATTGGTGTAATTACCGCTGGGGTGATTTTCTTTCTCCAAAAGATAGTCACACTCTCATCCTTCGTCACACAATCACTTGATGGAATGAAAGAAATGCTCTCAATGGCTATATTGATGGTTTTGGCTTTCGCTTTAGGTGATTTATGCAAGGAAATGGGTACAGGTAGCTATGTCGCTTCAGTTACTGAAAGTTGGCTTGCTCCTGGATTAGCTCCTGCTGTAATTTTCCTTACAAGCTGTTTTATCGCCTTTTCCACTGGAACATCCTGGGGAACCTTCGCCATTATGATACCCATAGCCATACCTCTGGCTCAAAATTTAGATCTCAATATTCATTTGGCACTGGCTGCAGTGTTAGGCGGAGGAGTATTTGGAGATCATTGTTCGCCTATTTCTGACACGACACTAATCTCATCCATGGCTTCAGGTGTAAACCACATTGATCACGTAAAAACGCAACTTCCTTATGCCTTATTCACAGGTGGACTTGCGGTGATCCTTTATTTAATCTTCGGATTTTTAATGTCCTAACTCGTCAGAGTAATAAGCTTTTGCAAATTCGCGACCATTATAATTGTTGCGCATGGTCTCGCCATATGCTCCTGTCGATCGAATAGCAATAAGATCTCCTCTTTTGGTTTTTGGCAATGGCGTTTTCTTTCCAAAAAAATCAGAAGATTCACAAATTGGACCGACCACTTCATAAATATCTTCTGCTAGTTCGCTTGAGAGATTTTGAATTTTGTGCACTGCTTGATACAATGCGGGCCTCATCAGCTCTGTCATTCCAGCATCGAGAATGGCAAATTTTGTATGGCCACCTTCTTTCATGTAGACAACACGGCTCATTAATGTGCCGCATTGGCCCACTATAGATCTTCCTAGCTCAAAATGAACTTCTTGACCAGGAAGCACCTTTAGGTGATCATGAAATATCTTAAAATAGTTTTCGAAATCAGGAATAGGATCTTGATCAGGATCAACATAGTTGATACCTAAGCCACCACCTACATTCAAATGAGGTAGTTTAAAACCATTCTGATGAAGTTGGTCCTGCAAGTCGTTTACCCTATCAACAAGTGCTCTAAACCTTTGTAAATCTGTGATTTGTGAACCAATATGATAATGTAAACCAATGAATGACACATTCTCACATGATCTTATGAAATCTAGAGCACCCAAAAGTTCATCTGTAGAAACACCAAACTTATTTTCTTTAGAGCCGGTAGTAATGTAATGATGTGTACCTGCTTCTATTTCTGGATTGACCCGCATAGAAATTCTGGCTTTTTGACCAATCATACCAGCTATTTCATTGATTACTTCAAGCTCTGCAATTGACTCCACATTGAATGAAAAAATATCATTTCTCAACGCAAATTCAATTTCCCTATCAGTTTTACCAACACCTGCCAAAACAACCTGAGATGGCGTAAAACCATTCTCCATAGCGATTCTGATTTCACCCCCGCTTACACAATCAACACCCAATCCTGCGTTTCTTATTTTATCCAATATTTTCGAATTGATATTGGCTTTTAAGGCATAATGAATGTGATATCCGAACTTATTCGCGCTTTTTAGCGCCTCAAGCGTGCGGTCCAATAATGAAATGTCGTAAAAGTAGAACGGCGTATCAAGGCCGTTAAAGGAGTTGAGATATTTTTTCAACGGAATTTAATTGCAGTATTTGGATATTATTGAGGCAGCTTCTTTGATATCCAGAACCTGAGCTTTTCTGAAATCTTCACATGCGCTCTGCTTTTTATTTAGGTGAATCTTTAATGCACCCCTGTACAGATAGGCTTCACCAAAATCAGGGTTTAACTTAATTGCAGAGGTGTACGATTCCATAGCACCTTCCACATAGCCAAGTTGATGCTTTCCTCTTGCTGTCAAAAAATGAGCCTGAGAGGAACTTTCATTGATTTCTAAAGCCTGTTCCGCCCATAAAACTGCTTTATTGTATAATTCCTGTCCATAATAAAGCTTTGACAAACTAAGCCGTGCGTTCACATTTTTTTCCTCAGATTTGATCACCGACATAAAATCCTCTTCCGCTAAATCCAGCTTACCTATTTCCTGGTATGCCCTTCCTCTGTTGTAAAGTGTTTTTACATCACTAGAATTTGACCCCAGATAGCCATTGTATGCTTCGATAGCTTCGTTGTATTTTCCTTTAGCAAATAATGTATCACCATCAGTTGAACCATCGCCACTGCAAGAAATTAATGCCAAGGCAAGAACAATTGAAAACAAAATATTTTTAATCCCCATTCACCCAAATTTTAAGTGTGCAAAGATAAGTCTGTGAAAACTAAACACACATCAATTCTGGCTTAAAAGAGCCAATTAAATGGAATTTGTATCAAACACTTACATTATTCTCTCGAAGAGCTGAGTTGAGAGAAGTCTTTTTGTCTGTACTTTCTTTTCGCTTTCCAATTATCAGCGCACATGGCACCTGATAAATTCCAGATCCAAATTCCTTTGGAATCGTTCCTGGAATCACGACAGATCTCTCTGGTACATAACCTTTATACTCAACTGGTTCCGGGCCTGTTACGTCAATGATCTTGGAACTTCCAGTCAATACCACATTGGCTCCAAGCACAGCTTCCTTACCTACTCGTACGCCTTCTACGACAATACAACGAGAACCTATAAACGCATTGTCCTCGATGATCACTGGCGCAGCTTGTACAGGCTCCAAAACACCACCAATGCCTACACCCCCGCTTAGATGCACATTTTTACCAATTTGAGCACAACTACCTACAGTTGCCCAAGTATCTACCATGGTACCTTCATCCACATAGGCTCCAATATTTACATAAGAAGGCATCAACACTGTCCCTCTAGAAATATATGAACCATATCTTGCAATAGCATGAGGAACTACCCTCACCCCAAGTTGATCATAATTGGATTTTAATTTTATTTTATCGTGAAATTGAAATGGACCAACTTCAATCAATTGCATCTTCATCAATGGAAAATAAAGAATTACAGCTTTCTTCATCCATTCATGCACAACCCAACCATCTTCGGTTGGAGAAGCAATTCTTCTTTTTCCAATATCAAGGTCATCGATCAACGTTTTAATTGCTACCGAAACTTCCTTCTCCTCAATTAGGGATCTATCTTCCCACGCCGATTCGATTAATTTTTGTAAATCCATATAGGTTTGTATTTTCCACTCCTTATTTGAACAGAGTGAATTCTAAAAAAATATTTATTGCGTCTGTATTAAAACCTGTTGATGACGTCAGGCATTATGACAAGTTAGCCTGCTCCTTAGCTAAGGCAAATAAATACCAAATATTCATTTTAGGAAAAGGAAGCGAAAAAAAATCCCGCATCAAACAAATTTCATTTATTAACTCTGGAAATTTTTCAAGAATAAGTATCAGAAGATTATTAGTTCAACTTACTTTTCTAAAAACATTAATTCATATTCATCCCAATCTTGTCATTATCACCTGCATCGAACTGCTACCAATAGCAGCGGTCATGAAATTAATTTTTAAGTACAAACTGATCTTCGACGTGCAAGAAGATTACCTGTCAAACATAAAACATCAGACAGAATACAATCCAATAGCCAAGGCCATTTTGATACCAGCAATAAGCTCAATTCAATACACTTACCATGCAGCAATTGACCATTATATATTGGCAGAATTATCTTACAAAAACAGTGTAAGGAAAACTTCAATAAACAGCACTGTATTAGAAAATAAGATTGTAGAAAGCCGTCTTAATAACGACCTAAATAAATGGAATAAAAAAGATAATTTCAAATTAATTTTTAGCGGTACAATTTCCAACTATTCAGGAATCAAAAAAGCGATTGAAATTTTTGATTTTATATATTTACAGATACCTAATTCTTATTTGAAAATTATTGGCGTTTATCATGATCAAGATATATTTGAATATTTAAAACACAAACAAATTCAAAATAGAAATATTGAATTATTCGTAGACAATAAACCAATAGATCATCAATTAATCGTTAATGCCATAAAAGAATCACATCTTGGGATTATCTCTTACATTCCGAATAAAACCAACGAAAATAGAATTCCTACCAAACTTTTTGAATACTCTGGATATGGCTTGCCGTACCTGATTCACGATCATCCTTATTGGAAGAATAGAGCCAATGAATTAGGTGGAGCTATGACCTGTGATCTGCTCAATTTTAAGACCCAAACACTCATGGATCAATATGAGAATCTTAAAAGTTGGACTAGTGAAAAGAGTGTTTGGAATGAAGAAGAGCGTCAACTATTAACTCTAATAGAATCATTAATCTAATTGACTTAACCAATTGATATAATGATATTTATATCTTCAAAAATTTTAATTAAAAAATTATTTTTTAGATTTGTCTAAATTTATATTTAGCTTTAAGTACTCAAATGGAACTAAGTCTAGCAGAAGAGAATTATATCAAGTCTATCTATCACCTTGCTGAAAGCGGAAATGGTGAGGTTTCGACCAATGCGATTGCGGATGATCTGCATACCAAACCAGCATCGGTCAGTGATATGATGAGAAAATTGTCAGAAAAAGGCGTGATACAATATCAGAAATATAAGGGAGTACAAATCTCAGAAAAGGGCAGAAAAATTGCTCTGACTGTGATACGTAAGCACAGATTGTGGGAAGTTTTCCTTCTTGAAAAATTAGGATTTAAATGGGATGAAGTGCATGACATTGCTGAGCAACTTGAGCATATCAAGTCTCCCCTTCTGATCCAAAAATTAGATGCCTTTTTAGGATTTCCGTCTGTCGATCCGCATGGTGATCCAATACCTGATGAGAATGGAGAAATTCATTTTCAACCTCAACTGGCTTTGAGTGAATTAGAAGTTAATCAATATGGTACCGTTGTAAATGTTCCAGATAGTAATCCAGCGCTTTTGAGACATTTGGATCAGATCAAAATGCAACTAGGATCCAAGGTGAAAATTATAGAAAAAGTAGAGTTTGATGGTTCTGTCTTAATTGAAATAAACAACCAACCTCCCATCTATCTTTCGGGAACAATTTCTCAAAATATTATGCTTACTTTAAAATGACAACTGATCCCAAAATAACGCTTCTCATTTTTTTTAGTGTCGTTTCAATCATAGCTATAATTATCAAAACAGGTGTTTGGAAAAGAAATTTCAGGAATCAAACAGACCTCCGCAAGACTGAAGTTGAAGACATACTCAAGCAGCTGTATCATGTAGAATATAGTGGTCGGAAAGCCACATTAAATGCCATGGCTGGAGCACTCAAATTAAGTGACCGCAAATTGGTAGAGCTGATAGAATATATGTCCACTCTCCATTTTATCCGCGTGAAGGACAACACCATTTATCTCACTGCCTCTGGTAAAGATTATGCCTTAAAGATTATTCGTGTGCATCGGCTTTGGGAAAAATATCTCTCCGAAAAAACCGGAATTCATAAATCAGAATGGCATGAGAGAGCTGAAAAAATGGAACATTCGATGACAACAGAAGAAGCTGAAGTACTATATCAGGAGCTAGGCAGTCCTCGATTTGACCCACATGGAGATCCCATTCCTTTAAAATCAGGTGAAATCATTGATACTATTGGAACACCTCTTTCTGGAGCAAAGCCAAATACTGTGGCAAAAATTACCCACATAGAAGATGAACCTGAGGTTATATATAAGCAGATCATTGACCAGAAACTTCATATAGGTCAGCAAATCCGGCTGATTGACGGAAATGATAATGTTGTAAAATTTCAATCTGAGGGTGAACTTTATGAACTCTCGAGTATTGTCGCCAGCAATATTGGTGTGAAACCCCTTACCGATGAGGAAGAATTTGAAGATCAAAAAGTAAGGCTCAGCAGCCTAAAGGAAGGTGAAACAGCAAAAATCCTTGGAATTTCAAGAGAATGCCGAGGTGCCAGCCGGAGAAGATTACTTGATTTAGGCTTTATCAATGGCACTTTGATAGAAAATCAACTGGATGGTCCGATGAAAGAACCAAAAGCCTATTTGATAAAAAACACACTCATTGCCTTGAGAAACGATCAGGCAGATTTAATTCTAATTGAAAAAATTGCATGATGGAAACCAACGAAAAAATAAACGACGGATGCGAGACATGTGCTTTTTACAATGCAGCTCAACTTAAAAAACTCGGTATAAACGTAGAAAATGCAGACTATGTGATTGCATTGACGGGAAATCCAAATACAGGAAAGAGTACAGTATTTAATGCCTTAACTGGTTTGAGGCAACATACTGGAAATTGGTCTGGAAAGACAGTATCCAGAGCTGAAGGAGGTTTTCTATACGATGAAAAGAGGTTTAAACTGATCGATCTCCCAGGTACCTATTCTCTACTCTCAACATCTGAAGACGAAGAAGTAGCTCGAAATTTCATTCTTTTTGGAAGGCCAGATGTGACTGTAATAGTGGTGGATGCTTCGCGTCTGGAAAGAAATCTCAACCTGGTTTTGCAGGTATTGGAGATTACAAATAAAGCTGTGTTGTGCTTAAACCTGATGGATGAAGCGAAGAGACATGGCATTACAATAGATGAAAGAACATTGGCCAAGGATTTGGGAATTCCTGTTGTGGCTACAAGTGCCAGATCGAATGAGGGTATTCCCGAATTGATTCAGGTTATTTCTCAGGTGGCATCTAATCAAATTGCGTGTAAGCCGCATAAAATCAAAAATCTCTCACCAAAAGTAAATGAGGCAATAGAAGAACTTAGCAATAAGATCCTCAACGTATACCCCAACTTACCCAACAGCCGATGGGTAGCAATGAGATTGCTAGATGGAGATCAAAAGGTGTTAACTGCTTTGAAACAAGGCGAATTGACTGCTTAAATCATTATGGAAGAATCAAAAAAAAGTTTAGATGAAATTAGCTCATTCACCTCGTCATTGAGGTGGAAAGTAGGTGATGATTTTCATGATAAGCTCACAGAGGCGATTTATGCTGATGCCTCTTCCATAACCGCAAGAGCTGAAATCAAGAATACCGAAAAAGAAACCTATCACTTCGACAGGATACTAGATCGTATTTTGACAAGTAAAAAGTTTGGTTTCCCAATCATGGCCTTGATTCTGTCAACAATCTTGTGGATTACCATTCAAGGCGCCAATTATCCTTCAGGACTCCTAAATGATTTGTTATTAGGGATTTGCTACCCATTTTTAAAATCAATGGCTGCCAGCATTGGACTTGTCTGGTGGCTAGATGGATTTCTGATTGACGGTATTTACATGGCTGTAGCGTGGGTAATTGCCGTTATGCTTCCACCGATGGCTATCTTTTTCCCATTGTTTACATTGTTGGAAGATTTTGGTTACCTCCCTCGTGTAGCATTCAACTTAGATGGATTATTCAAAAAAGCTGGCGCACATGGCAAACAGGCACTCACCATGAGTATGGGCTGGGGATGTAATGCGGCTGGTGTGGTCGCTACAAGAATAATTGACAGTCCAAGAGAAAGGTTGATCGCTATCATCACCAATAACTTTTCGCTCTGCAATGGTCGCTGGCCAACTCAAATTCTGATCGCGACCATTTTTATTGGAGCATTGGTTCCTGCCGGATTTTCAAACCTTGTTAGCACTGCTGCAGTGATAGGAATTGCTTTTTTAGGAATATTTTTCATGTTTTTCACTTCCTGGCTGTTATCTCGAACCATGCTGAAAGGTGAAGTTTCAACATTTACTCTTGAGCTTCCACCCTATCGTCCACCACGCTTTTGGAAAACGATTTACACCTCATTGATCGATCGCACATTGATTGTGCTCTGGCGAGCTGTAGTTTTCGCCGCTCCGGCTGGCGCAGTAATCTGGCTGATTTCCAACATTGATATCGGGGAATATACAATTGCATCACATGCAGTCAATTTTCTTGAGGATTTTGGATTTTTGATTGGATTGAATGGAATTATTTTGCTTGCTTATGTTGTAGCTATTCCTGCAAATGAAATTGTGATTCCAACAGTTTTGATGCTGACAGTAGCCCAATACAACATTACCGGATTTGGTGCTGGAGACGGTGTGATGTTCGAACTGGATTCAACTACAGATACTGCAAATATTTTAAAAACGGGTGGCTGGACAATTTTGACAGGCGTCAATTTAATGCTCTTTAGCTTACTCCACAATCCATGTAGCACAACCATTTACACGATTTATCAAGAAACAAAAAGCTGGAAATGGACAAGTGTAGCGACTATACTTCCAATTATTTTTGGTTTCATAGTTTGTTTTCTTGTCGCTCAAGTTTGGCGTATTTGGTTGGGTTAGGATTTATCCATTTTCACGAGATCAAAAATGATAAACCATTTTGCGATTATTGAGATCGATACACAGGTTAAGTCTAATTTTACGACATGATTTCAGACACCATCATAGCATTGGCTACTCCAGCCGGTATTGGAGCTATTGGCGTGATTCGCGTTTCTGGCCCAAAAACATTTGATCATGTTAATGCAGTTTTCAAAGGAAAAGATCTCACCAAACAAGCAACACATACCATACATTTTGGGACCATCAGAGATGGAGTTGAAATCATCGATGAAGTATTGGTTTCTCTTTTTAAAACACCAAATTCTTATACCAAAGAAGACGTAATTGAGATTTCCTGCCATGGAAGCAATTACATCATCCAGCAGTTAATTCGTGTCTTGATGAAACAAGGTTGTCGATTGGCCAAGCCAGGTGAATTCACACAGCGGGCATTTCTTAATGGAAGGTTTGATCTGGCGCAAGCCGAAGCTGTGGCAGATCTTATAGCTTCTGAAAATCAATCCATGCATTCTGCCGCAATGAATCAGATGCGTGGTGGCTTTTCTCAGGAAATCAAAAATCTACGGGATGAACTGGTACATTTTGCAAGTATGATCGAGCTAGAGCTAGATTTCGCAGAAGAGGATGTGGAATTCGCCAGTCGTGATGATTTAAAAAAACTGATCTATAGTTTAAAAGGATTGATCATTCGCTTAACTGAAAGCTTTAAGCTCGGAAATGCAATCAAAAATGGTATCCCAACTGTCATCGCTGGGAAACCTAATGCTGGAAAGTCTACCTTATTAAATGCGCTTTTGAATGAGGAAAAAGCCATAGTCTCAGAAATCCCAGGCACTACACGAGATGTTATTGAGGATGTAATCAATGTGGATGGTATTGCATTCCGATTCACTGATACGGCTGGAATCAGAACTACAGAAGATCATGTAGAAGCCATTGGTGTGGAAAGAACCATGGCGAAAATGAAAGCTGCCTCAGTGATTTTGTACATGATTGATATGAAAAATGATAGCATCGAAGATGTTGATCATGAAATTGAATTTATCAAAAACATTGAAGTCCCTTATCTGCTTATTGGTAATAAGCTGGATCAAGCCCAACCAGAAATTAAAGAAAAGCTGGAATCAAATCAAGCCCTACTAATCTCGGCCAGTCAAAAAGAAAATCTTGAAAGCCTGAAAGATGCACTAAAAAAACTGGTTTCCCTTGATGACTTCAAATCAGGAAATACGGTTGTGACAAATCTCCGTCATTATGAAAGTCTGATAGAAACAAACAAAGCCTTAGATCAGGTGTTAGATGGTATAGACCTGCAAGTAACCAACGATTTTGTGGCGATGGACATCAGAAATGCTCTTTTTCAACTTGGACAGATCACAGGGGAGATTACAACAGATGATCTTTTAGAAAACATATTCTCCAAGTTTTGTATCGGGAAGTAAAGTCTTGCAGTTTATTATTTCTTATTTTTCAAGATTTATGGAGGTTATAATTACTGAAACTATTTTCTGGATATTGTTTGTCATTCTAAATGGTAGTCAATACATAATTAACTATATATTCTATTTTGAAAAGTCAAAGTTCTTACCGTACATAAATGACTATAAAACAGGGAAGAAAATTGGAATAGCAGGTAGTGTAAATCAAGATTTTTTTAGATACAATATCGAATTATCTGTAATAATACTTCTTTCCCGAATCATTAATCTTAGTGATTTTGTTCTTATAACGTCGTTTTTTTTCTTAATAACCCTCGTTTTCAATCTATATCAATACAGCTTCAGACGTATTTATGAATGTGAGCCAAACTTTTACAGCGATGCAAAACTCTTAAAGAATGGATTTGTAATTGTTTGGCATGAATCAAAATTAAAATCGATAGGCATACTCCTGATTTTTATTTCTTTTTTTTTAGGAATAGTTCATTTCTTTAAAGTTTTCTTAAGTTATTCTTACAAATTAGAAACTTCAAGTGAATTCTATTTTATCACTTTCATTTGGCTTTTAACACTCTTATGGGCACTATTAAGAGTTGGACTTCATACAAAATACCCAAATGACATCTACAGAAGATATCATTTTTCCATCTTGGAAATTTTTATGAATTTCAAAAGAAGCTTTTTAAATAGAAAAATATCGAAGAAAAAGCAAGGAAAAGAGTACTTCCAAGCACGTCAAGAAATTAAAATGGAATTGATAGATGGTCCACCAAATCTTCATTTCATTTTTCTCGAGTCATATGGCTCTTATTTTTACAAGGAAAAATCAATTCAGAATAATTCCTTCACTCTTTTTGATTCATTCAAAAATAATATTTCACTACAAGGCTGGGCCTCAGTTTCCAATTACAGCAAATCCCCAACTACTGGTGGTCAATCATGGCTCACTTATTCAACAGTCCTTTACGGCCTGCTAATTGATAATAACACTTATTTTGAAAATTATTTAAGAGATCCGGATTTTCAAAAGGCAAATCATTTATTGCGGCTATTGAAAAATCAAGGCTATAAAAACCATAATTTAAACCCAATAAGTCCAATAAAGGGAATCAACGTGCCTTATGATGAAATGCGCGAATTTTACGCTATTGACAACTGGATCCTTAAACCTGACCTGAAATATTCTGGTGATGTTTATGGATTTGGAGAATGCCCACCCGATCAATTCAGCATGAATTTCATGAAAAAACTAATAACTGAAGAAAAAATCGAGCCCTATACATTCTTCTATTTGACCAAAAACACTCATTCCCCATTTATTCCACCTGAAATGGCCCATAAATGGCAAGATCTAAACCATGACAAAGGAAGTGTACATATTCATAAAGGATTTTTAAAAAACCCATCAATTAACGACTATTCAAAGGCAATTGAGTATCAGTTCAAAAACTTACAAGCGTTTATCACTGAGCAAGGTAAAGACAATGATATATTCATTTTAATGGGTGATCATCAACCACCCATTTTGAGCAATCCAGACATTTACGGATATGAAACGCCAGTCCATGTCATTTCAAAAGACAAAAATTATGTCAATTCTTATAAAGAATATGGTTTTGATTCAGACCTAAGAAATTGCAAATCACCTATCAATCACGAAGCTATGTACTCGATTTTTTTGAGAACATTCATTTCAAGATATGGGAAAAACGAAGTGAAATTACCTGATTACGAGCCATTTGGGTTACAGCTTTGAACCTTGTAAAGCTAATTTTTTACTCGCAAATTGATATGCAATTAATGACATTGTGATAAGCAAAAGCATGGGAATAATCATTAATAAACTTGAATGATCGAATTCAAATAGATCGAAAATAACAATGCTGAAAATAAAAAATGAAGTAATGATTATAAAGAGCTTTAGATCATAAACTGATCCTATCAGCCTTCTTGACTTATACCAGAATATAAGCCCACTAAATGAGTTTGAAACTAGAATTGACAATAAAACTCCCCACAAGCCCATTGAGGGAATCAAGAACACAAACAAAAAAACAATAAGTATCGCCTTGTAAAATGTTAGCCATGAAATTTCACCCGACTTCCCAAAGTACATAAGTTGCAAATTGAATATACGCACAAATATTAAAGGCACCATACTGACACATGCAAGGCCAAAATATTCTTTAATTGATATATAAGATTCTTTATTCGTAATTAACTCAATGTGATTTCCTAAATAAAACAAGCCATATAAATTGAGTATCGCAATCACCGCATAGAAGCTGAAGTAATATTTAATTAATTCTGAGTTTTCCTTAATTCCTCGCTTAAAAAGATCAAATAGAAGAGGTCGAATTGAATTATCTAAAGCACTAAACACAATATCAATCAAAGAAATGACACTAATTAATAATGCATATAAACCGACTTGACTCAAATCAAGAAAATTGGCAATAAAGTACCTGTCCCCTTTCGTAATTAAAACATCTAATAAAACATATGGCAACAAGGGTATCGAAAATCTCAATGAGGATTTAATCATGTCATTTTTAAATGTGAAATTCCATACTATTAAACGCTGTTTGACAATTAAATAAATTAGTAGCAAAAAATTGGGAACCGCTCCACCAACTATAATTCCTAAAATATTCGCCTCTAAATACACTACCAACACAACTTGCATAATGATAGTTGAAAGTACATTTATCAAAGTCAGAAGAGCAAATGACTTCAATTGCAGCTTATTCCTTAGATAAATGAAATAAGGAGACATACACATAGAACTGAGGGCACCAATACATGCGATAAAACCATATGGATAATAATTTATTGTTTGTTCTTTGAAGATGAACTCAAATAGCAATGGACCTGTGAATCCAAAAAATATCAAAAGAAGTAATGCCAAAATAATTATGGCGGTGGATATATTTTTGAGATAGGTATATAGCAATTCAGCATCGTCGTAATAGTCAAAATACTTAGTCTGAAATGCAGAGTCTAACCTTAGATTACCCATTAATGCCAAGGAGGAAGAAAAAATCGTAATTAGGGCAAGAACGCCATAGTCAGAAGGCTCTAAATATTTGAGATATATAGGTAGTAAAAAAATAGAAAGAGCAGGTCGTAAAAACCCAAGGGTGGTGAAAAGAAGTGTTGATCCTAATGGAAAATTCTTTTTAAATAAGCTAGAACTTGGCAATGTTATGTTTTTTAAGAAGGAAAATAAAGTCTTTTCACTTTTAGTAATGAATTTTGAAAGTTAAGATTTCAAAAATTGAATTTTGTGTTATTCAGATTAGTATTTTCATGGATGTTTAGAAAAAAACGAATCACGCGTATCTTGATTTTACAAAAACATGTTTAACATTTCTTACTATGCGTATTTCGCGATTAAAAACCCCATGTTTGCAATCCTAGATGCTGATTTACTGAGATTGATATGACAAAAGATTTCCACGTTTTTTATAAGAATTGGTCAGTGACAATATCATTCATCAATTTAACCGGACTTTTGTTTGCGATCACCAACCATAGCATTATCCCGTGGTTTTTAGCTGTTTTTTTGCTTTTTGGCTATTTTTTATTGCGGATATCTGATTTCACCAGTAAACTACCATTACTTATTGGTTACCCAAATATTGTTAGCAGTATCAGGTTAACTCTTGTTCTAATTGCTTTTATTTTTCAGGATTATTTTAATTCGACTACACTTCTATTGATTTTTTTATTGGCAATAAGTTTGGATGGATTGGATGGGTATTTAGCGAGAAAATTGAATCAATCAACTGAAATTGGTGGAAAGTTTGATATGGAAATCGATGCTTTTATGGTCTTGGTTATATCATGGATACATGTAGACCAAAACAGATTAAATTGGTTTATTTTAATTCCTGGCAGCTTGAAATACATTTATGAAATTCTATTTATTTGGTTGCCTAAAAAAGAAGGGGAATTAATGCCCAAATTTTACAGGGCAAGTATTGCTGTTCTCTTTTTTATCGGTTTACTCTTTCCTTTCATAACAGATTTTTCGCCATTAATCCTCATCACATATATTTCTGGTGGATTGATTATTGTATCTTTTGCTATTTCAACATGCTATCATTTAGGATGGATATGTAGAAATGTGAAAAATAGAAACACGTAAAAATTATCAGAACAGAATCATAAATCAACCTATTAGTTTTCGGTAAATACTTGCTCAGATATGATTTTCAAAATCACTTTTTGGTAATAATTATTGTGTTATAAGAAGCGTTTTTGGTTTTATAAAGCCACTCTAATAATAACCCCCCATAATAAGTATCAACTTTTAGCCGAGTATTCCCATAAAAACACCATTGAAAAATGAAAATAAATGCAATTAGAAATCCTAAAATAAACTTGGATCTATCTTTTATTTCAGAGGTGAAATCATAAGTTTTTATACTTGCAACCTTTGTGTTATTTTTCAATGAGGATAAAAATGAGTCTAAAGTAATAAATGAAGGTGCATTCCAAAGTCTAATTTGTTCAGACGCCACTTTTGAAGATTTAATCAAAAAATCATCAGCTATAATTATACTTCCCTCTGATTTAGTCATACGCAAGAAATTATCGATGGATTGCAGGATATCCTCACTATGTTTTAGTGATTCAATGGCAATAATTTTATCGAATTTTTCTTTTCTCTGCACATCATAATTAGATGTTTCAAACCTTAAACTACCATTTAAATGAAGGTCTTTTAATAAAGAATTCGCAAAAAAGATTTCATTATTACTTAGAGAAACGCCAAGCCCCTTTACTCCTTTTTCCAATGCTAGTCTGAATAGCGTATTTCCAGTGCCACAACCTGCGTCAAGTATAAATTCATTTTCAACAAACACAACCTGATCCATCATCCAATCAACCAGATCATGTTTTGGATTTTTAAAATTTATTTGCTTGTGAATAGGGTAATAAATTTTCTTAGTCTGCGACTCATAATTGAATAATTGATCATATATCTTGTCAATAGCAATCATGGTTTTCGTAGGTGAAAAATAAATTCATATGCAAGATTCAGATTCAGAGGGAATTTTCTAATTTTCCCAGTATCTATCTTCCGCCATGGTGAAATAGTTTTGATTAACCGATAATAAGGCCAGTGATCTGGGTGAACTTCCACTATTTCAAATCCATTGTTTTCGAATAGCTCAATCCATTTAGTCAAATTCAAGGCATCTTGATGTCCTTTCTTATTGTAGAGATTAAGTGGTTTCCAGATATATTTCCAAGTGAAATTCTCAGAGTTCCGAACCATGAAACAAAATTCAGCACCTTTTTTAGCTACTCGCATTTGTTCCGACAAGGCTTGATCTCTATTCAACATTCTTTCAAGAGATCCTAAACATGTGATTGAATCAAAGTATTCGTCAGCAAATGGTAAGTTTTCGGCATTTCCCTCATGAACTACCGCCTCCTTACAGAACTGCCTGCATTTAATTATGGCTTCAGTTGAAATATCAATCCCGTATGCTTTGACCCCAGTATTTTCTAATGTCTTCAACATCAATCCGGGACCGCAAGCAACGTCTAAATGTCGGGTCCCTGGTTTGGGGTCAAGCAGTTTTTTAAAAATAAAATATGCGCTTAATGGCCTCAAATAGCTAAATCCCCTATTTCTATAAGTGTGATCAAACCATCTTTTTACTGCTTGTTGATTATCTACCATAATATATATCTTGGGGTAATGTTCTCGTATTCTTCATACTCCTGTCCAAAAAAGATTCTAAGATGTTTTTCTTCCATTTTTATCTTTAAGTGCATATTAACTAGATAAAAAAGAACCCCACCCCATAAGTACCATTGCCCAAAACAGATGATCAAACCAAACAAGGTAAGATGCATACCAAATGTTATAGGATTACGACTGACACTATAAATTGATTCTGTTATCAATGTTTTAGATGCCTTATTTAATAAGACACGAGATCCAACCAAGGATAAAATCCTGCCCGATATTGAGACTACTAATCCGATGATAGAAAAAATTGATATGGAAACTAACATATCAACCATTAGATAATAAATTGAAAGAATTAAGGGCATCAAATAAATCATAAGATTTATGACGAAAACAATAAAAATCAAAATGATCTTGAAGACTTTCTTGTCACTTTCCTGATCTATTAATGAAAATGTAGATGCTTCACTTTTTATCGGCCAGATAAGGAAATCAAGAATAAAGCTTGTGTATATAGCTATTATTATTAAAGTGAACCACATTGTCTGAAATTTTGAATATAGTGGATACTAGCCTTATCCCACGAGTATTGATCTAGCGTAGATTCCTTGAAACTAAAATCTCCATTTAATAAATCTTGAAACGTGCTTGCCATTTGCTCCAAGTTATATGGTGCAATAAGTAACCCTTGATTTGCACTAATTAACTCACTAGCTCCTCCCGTGTCAAAAGTGAGTATTGGTATGCCTGAATAAATTGCTTCACAAAAGACCATACCAAAACTTTCGGAAAATGATGTATGCAGTAAAAACTTATAGTTTTTATAAGGAATATCGCTCTCGAATCCTTTCAGACTAACGTAGGTATATTTGGCAAGCTTATTCGCTATTTTATGATCTACTATGTTGCCATAAACATGTACTTGAGTGATTTTATTTACACCAAGCTTTTTGAAAAGAGATAAAGCCAAAGAATATTTACGATGATCAATGTTTCCAACCATCAAAACTTTATTTCGAGAATTAGTATAATCTAAGTCTCTTTCAGATGAAACCCTGTTAAAGCCATTATATATTAATCGTGGCTTTAAGTTATACTTTTTCACAAAGTCAAATTTAAAATCAGATACAGTAATTACCGAAATTGCCTTTTTGAAAATGAACTTATAGATGTTGGTATAAAAAAGTGACCTTATGCGATTAGCCAAACTAGAATTGCCTAATTCAGGCCAATTGTCATGATATGTGAAGTAAAATGGAGTTTTAGCCAAAACAAAAAGGTAGGAATTATAAAAATCCCCGTAACAAATAGCGTTTACATTCTCTTGCTTAATGATATCTATCGCGTGATATAAGCTATTATACCTAACAAATCGAAGTGATTTAAATGGATGATTTCCGATTTTGGTGCCAATCACAACTATTTCATCAAATTGATCTTCAACTCTTGAAAAAACCTCACATGTTGCTTTTGACCCTCCGGAAAAATTGTCACCGAAATGTGTTGTTAGTATAATTAGTTTTTTTTTCACTAATCAATTCTCATAACTGGCAGAAGCCACATGTGATTCAAACAATTCCACTTTAATCACAAGTTTTTCCGCTAGTCGATCTTTAATTTTTCCATGGATATAATATGCTAGATATTCAGTAGTCGTTAATATCCCTTCAAACTGAGGAATATCATCCAAATTTTTATAAGCTAGCTCACTCAATACATCTTTGGTGATTTCCGTCGCTTCTCCTATATCTATCACAACATTTTTTTCATTTAACTTCTCGCTTTTGAATGTGACTTCTGTCACATAAGTTGCTCCATGCAAATGCTGCGCAGGCCCAAAAAAAGGATCTGGCAATGAATGCGCTATCATGATGTGTTCTTTGACTTTAACTTCAAACATTACTCTAGTATTTTATTTGTACTCCTATATCATCAATCTGACCCTTCCTCAAGGCATCATAAAATTTTGGCGTGTCATTGAAGTTTATTTCAGATTGAAAAAGGTGTGTTGGGTTCAATATTTTCAATAATCGAAAAACTAAATCTTTTCTTGATTTGAAATTCCATATTGGCTGCTTGTGATAAGGAATAATGCTTACTTGAGAACTTATGATTCTCTTGCGACCATAGTGGAAATCAGAACCCAAATCAATTTTAATTTGCCTTGATCCATACCAACTAAGTTCAATAACCTTTCCTTCGACTCGACAGCATTCCAATCCTAATTGCAGCATATTTTCGTTACATGTAGTATTGAATACCACATCGAATTCATTCTTCGGATTGACCTCATCATAGATTTTCAGTCCTTGGCTAATTGCAGTTTTCCTTCTTCTGTCTTCCTTTTCAATAATTACAACTTCAACTCCCACTATTGATTTGGCAATAGCAGCGATCAATGCTCCAATAACCCCATAACCCATCACAAGTATCTTATCACCAATCTCTATTTGTCCGTCCCAAATTGCATTAACAGCTGTTTCCATGTTACTAGCCAAAGTAGCTAAATAAGGATCAATATCATTTGGAATAAACGAAAGGTCTTCCGACTTAACAAACGCTACATTTTGATGTGGATGAAGTACATGAACCAATCGGTTTAAGATAGCTGTTGGACCATCTACAACCCTACCTACCAAAGAATAACCATAAGTAAATTCACTACTTAAATGACCTTTCATGTAAGGCACAGACATTTTCGAGGCTAGAAAATCGGGGATATTTTGAGTAGTCACTAATCGTTCTGTGCCAAGGCTCACCAAAGAGTACATAGCCTCTATTTTAATGATATCATCTGTCTTCAGATTCCCATCAGTTGGTTCAGCAAACCATGAGTGCTTTTTATCATGCCAAAGTTCCAAATGATTAATCTTTTGCTTCATCTTATATTTCCGATAAACATAATTTCATCACCCATATTGACAAACTTAGTTTCAAGAAATGTTATGGATTCACTCATATTTGAGATTCCTTCAAAAGCGATAGAACTTGTACCAGAACCTAATATTTTAGCTGAGATATGAAGTTGGATTTGATCTAATGAACCTTGATTTAAAAAACTGGATGTAGTAAATGATCCGCCTTCAATATACACCGAATGAATACCTCTTTGATAAAGCTGATTTAAAATCTCAGACGTTTCAAAATTCGATTTTTTCGTGATCACAACTTGCTCGCCTAAAATATCTTCAGCTCTCTTATGTCTACAAAAAACTATGGATGTCTCGTCAATAGCACTTAAGCCTTTAAAGGACATATTTTCACCACCCAAAATAACCTTTATTGGATTCTTTCCCTCGACTAGCCTTACGTTCAATCTTGGATTATCAATTGATAATGTTTTTGATCCAATCATTATGGCATCACACAATGCTCTCATTCGATGTGCATGGATTAGATTTTGCTCATTGCCTATCCACTTGCTTTCACCAGAACAAGTTGCAATTCTTGCGTCAAGTGTTTGAGCAAAATGACTTATAGCAAAACATTTTTTATATTTTAATGAGTAGAATGGCAGTAATGCAAATGGTAGATATAGTTTTAAGAATTCTACTTCTTCCTTTTTTAATTCTAGATGGCCAATAACATCTAAACCAAAAGGTTTAGATAGAATATAATTTTCAGGCATTAATTCTAATGGAGTCAAATAGATTAAAAACTCATTCCCGCCTGTAGATTTATTTATTTCAATTTGTGGATTTGAACCAGTCTTAACTGATAAAAATATCACATCATCTTTACAACTAGCTATAAATTGTTTTAAAGCTAAAATAACTCGCCACATTACAATTGATTCTTCCTTCATAAAGTCTATAACAGATGACCCATTTCATCTTTCTTAGTTTTAAGATATTCACGATTATCATCACCTGGTTTTATTTTAACTGGAAGACGTTCAACAACATCAATTTTGGAAAATTCAAAGGCTTTGATTTTTTCAGGATTATTTGTCAGAAGTCTGATTTTCTCCACTCCTAAATCTTCTAATATTTCAATCCCTAGATTGTAGTTTCTTCCATCTGGATGAAATCCAAGTTCCATATTTGCTTCCTTAGTATTAAAACCTAGAGCCTGAAGATTATATGCTTTTAACTTATTTACCAAACCTATGCCTCTTCCCTCCTGTCTTAAATACAAAATCAAACCTTCATTTTCCTGAGCCCAATGCATCGAATACTCTAATTGTTCGCCACAGTCGCATTTTGTTGAATAAAAAACATCACCTGTCATACATTCTGAGTGAATTCGAACATCAATTATTTCTTTATTGAATACGCCATCTGTGTAAAGGACTAAATGAGGAAATTGATCAACTCCGCTTTCGTAAGCCTTGACATTAAACTTACCATATTTTGTAGGCAATATTGACTCTACCAGATGAAAGTTCTTGTTGTCATTCATAGAATCAAATCGATTTAGTTTTCAAATATTTTTTGTTTTTGTATTCGGTAAATTCTACTTTTTTTTTCAAAATAGCTTGTCTTCTTGGTTACAATAGCTGATTTTATCTTCAAATACACGGACTTTTTACTTTAGGTAAAATCAAACATTGAATGAATAACTAAGAATATCAATAATTGATTGACCAAATAAAGAAATATTTTGAGTGGCTTGATTCTTAAAAAAATGGAATATTTATTTTCGGCTTAATTTGAATGATCAGTTCAATTTTTATAACTCAATTTGCTTGAAGTAATATCAATAAAACCAGCTTATTTCAATTTAAGAGGAATCACCCGCCAAAAGAAAAATTTAGAATGGCTAATCATATTTTTCATCCTATATTCATAATCTCAACTATTTTTGTCTCATGTATATAGCTGTTTGTGGAAATATTGGTTGCGGAAAAACAAGTTTAGCCGAACGATTAGGAGCCCACTACGGCTGGAATGTACTTTATGAAAGCGTAGACGAAAACCCGTATTTGGCGGACTTTTATGCCGACATGGAGAAATGGGCTTTTCATCTACAAATTCATTTCCTGAACAGTAGGTTTTCGCAAATCAAGAATATTCAACAAAGCAATCAGTCCTCCATTCAAGATCGCACTATTTACGAAGATGCTTACATTTTCGCACGCAATCTCCAAAAATCTAATCACCTAAATGAGCGTGATTATCAGACCTACTTGAGCCTGTTTGATTCAATGATGGCGCATGTTCATGCTCCTGACTTATTGATTTATCTGAAAGCAGATATATCGAAATTGGTCAATCAAATACAAAAGAGAGGAAGATCCTACGAAAATGGAATGCGCATTGATTACCTCCAAAATTTAAATGATCACTATACAGATTGGATTAAGAATTATGATCAAGGGAGATTGCTAATTATAGATGTCAACAATCTTGATTTTGTCAATGTGCCTGAAGATTTTTCCTTCGTTATAGAACGAATTGATGCCGAGCTACATGGACTTTTCAGCCATTAATTGTCTAGCGTGATTCAAATACTGCTTCAATAGCCTCTAGCAACTGTGAAAGTTCAGTGATTAACTTTCCTCCACTGTGCTCAATAAAATACTGCACCTGCAAATTCACCAAAGCACCTTCATTGTCGGCAGATAATCTGAAATCGCCGCGATAACCTACTATTGGTTTCCCCAACGCCGCAGCAAATCCTATTTCTGCAGCCGTACCACTATCAACATCTACTCCATCAAGAATTGCAAAAACACCATCACAAGTTGCAAGAGCCCTCGCATTGTTCTCGCCAATAATCTTGTTGAGCTTATACCATTCAGCACGTCTCTCCGCACCATAAGGTAGATCACTCACTTTTTTTATCAAATCTGTTGAGGTGAGATGCCAGGGGTCTATTATTTCATAATCCAACTTCATAAGCGTTGGCAGGATGGTTCCGTACAAATAATCCCTACCGGCCTCAGAAAAGCCAAAAGGAGAAGCGATATAGAGTTTTTTTGACAATTAAAATGGATTTAAAACAGCCCTTGTAAATGAATAAATATTGAATTTCTTGATAAAATCTTTTTCAGTTCTTGAACGTATCCACAAAATCATTCGATTGTCAATTCAAGCTTTCCTAACAAACTCAGATTTCAAACCCATGGCACCAAAACCATCAATCTTGCAATCTATGTTGTGATCACCTTCGGTTAATCGAATGCTTTTCACTTTTGTACCGGCCTTCACTGGTTGTGGTGAACCTTTCACTGGTAGATTTTTTAATACAATCACGTCATCACCATCCTGAAGTACATTGCCATTTGCATCTTTCACTACAAGTCCCATTTCTGCTTCTTCTACTTCATCCGGATTCCACTCATGACCACATTCCGGACACATCATCAGGGAATCTGAAGGATAAGCATAGGGTGATTTACAATTAGGGCAAGGCTGAATATCGGACATAATTAAATTAGGTTAGTCCGCGAATTTAAGGAAATTGAATAACCCTAAACTGATTAATATCACTCTTAATCAATTAATCTGTCAATGCAATAAAAAGTAATGCGGCTAAAACACCACCCAACAGTGGTCCAAACACAGGAATCCAGGCATAACCCCAGTTACTACTTCCCTTACCTTTTATTGGCAAAATGGCATGCATGATTCTTGGCGCTAAATCTCGGGCTGGGTTTATCGCATAACCTGTAGTGCCACCAAATCCCATTCCTATCACCATCACCAAAAAAGCAACCGGCATAGCACCAATGGATCCCAATCCGATTTTAGCATCATTCATTCCAGATAATTCCAAATTTGGTCCGGTGAAATAGAAGATCACAAACATGAGTATGAATGTTCCTGTAGTTTCCCCAATGAAATTAATTGGCATGTTTTTTATCGCTGGGCCTGTAGAAAATACGCCCAACTTGGTTCCGGCATTTTCTTCATTATCAAAATGATTTTTAAAATTGAGCCAAACTAGAAAGGCGCCCAAAGCCGCTCCGATCATCTGAGCAACTATATATGCGGGTACATCAGACCATGGAAATGCTCCAGCAACAGCCAATCCAACGGTAACAGCAGGATTGATATGTGCACCGCTAAAAGGCCCTGCTACTGAGACGGCACAAAAAACGGCTAATCCCCAGCCGACTGTTATTACAATCCAACCAGAACTATTTCCATAGGTATCTTTTAATGAAACATTTGCATTTACAGATTGCCCAAGGGCGATAAGCACGAAAGTGCCAACAATCTCAGAAATAAATGGGGTCATGGATCGAAGGTTAATATTAAGTGGCTAAAGATAAAGTAGTCTTTTTAATTTTTGGTTTTACTTAGTCCTACCTCTGTATCGATTGCCTGAAAATTGATATTTTTACAATAATTCAATTGAATTTATATTGAAATCAGATTTTACCGCATTAAAATAAGCTGCGTTTGTTGGTTTATTAAAATATGCAATTAAGTAAACCATCACCTATTCATAACCCACATTATATGAAATCATATAACAACCCTTTACTACTCCTATTTTTGATCATCACGGCATTTGGTTGTGTAAACAAAACCAACATCGTCTCATCACCTGACGGGAAAATAACTGTCGAATTTAAATTAGATGAGAATGGCACGCCCTCATATACCGTAAACCGAATGAATGCTGAAGTGATCAAGCCCTCAACCATGGGATTTGAACTGAAGGATCAGGAAGATCTAAAATCAGGTTTTGAATTGGTGGATAGCCAGATTTCCAGTTTCACCGAGACCTGGGAGATGCCTTGGGGTGAACAACGTATGGTTGAAAATACCTACAATCAAATGGTTGTTTCATTGATTGAAACAAGCCTAGCAAAAAGAAAACTAAATATCTATTTCAAAGCCTATGATGACGGTATTGGCTTCAGATATGAATTCCCCAAACAAGAGGGTACAGATAGCCTGTTTATCACGGATGAGCTCACCCAATTTAACCTGACCGGCGATCACAAAACATGGTGGACACCCGGAGATTGGGATATTTATGAAAACAAATACAATACGTGCAAGATCAGTGAAATCGATGCGCCAAGTAAACTGGACGGACAATTAGCTTCCACCTATATCCCAGTTAATGCTGTCAATACACCTGTTACTATGAAAACAGATGACGGTTTATATCTGAGTTTTCATGAAGCCAACCTTTTCAATTATGCAGGCATGACACTTCAAGTCGATACAGAATCATTCGGTCTTACAAGTAACCTTGTGGGCTCTGCGAGACAAGACTTTAAGGTAAAACGTGCGCTTCCTTTTCAGACACCCTGGAGAACAATTCAGATCAGTGAAACAGCCGGTGGCTTGATTGATTCAAGATTAATTGTGAACCTGAACGAACCTAATAAACTTGGTAATGTTGATTATTTCAAACCTATGAAATATGTAGGCATCTGGTGGGAAATGCACCTTGGTGTTTCAACCTGGGATTATGAACGCACCCAAAGCATGGACAACTTTGGTAAAATAATCGAAGCACAAAGAATACCTCATGGAGCTACAACTGAAAATGCGAAACGATACATTGATTTTGCGGCTGCCAATGGAATTAAAGGAATCTTGATCGAAGGCTGGTACACAGGTTGGGATCATTGGATTGGGTTTGAAGACCGTGAAGGCGTATTCGATTTTGTGACAGAATATCCTGATTATGACATCAAAGAAGTGGTGCGATATGGCAAAGAAAAAGGCGTTGAGCTCATCATGCATCACGAAACTTCGGGTGCGCCACGAACATACGAGCAGCAATTGGATACTGCTTATGCACTCATGGAATCCTTGGGCATACATTCTGTAAAAACAGGATATGTGGGAAAAATCATTCCCAAAGGTGAATATCACCATGGACAATGGATGGTGAATCATTATAGAAAAGTGCTGGAGCACGCTGCAAAATATGAGGTTGCCGTCAATGCACACGAGCCGATCAAAGCGACAGGAATCAGGAGAACTTTGCCCAATGCCATTTCCAGAGAAGGCATGCGCGGACAGGAATTTAACGCCTGGGCAAATGATGGTGGAAATCCAGCAGAGCATCTGTCAATTGTTGCTTTTACCAGAATGCTCGGTGGACCATTCGACTTTACACCTGGGGTGTTTGAACTGGAGCTAAAGCCAAAACCAAACAACCAGATCAATACCACACTAGCACATCAGCTGGCACTTTATGTGGTGATCTACTCTCCTATCCAGATGGCTTGTGACCTACCGGAAAACTATGAAGGGCATCCTGCTTTTCAGTTTATCCGCGATGTAGGTGTGGATTGGGAGCAATCAAAAACATTGGATGGGGAACCGGGCGATTTTGTGACCATGGCCAGAGAAGAAAGAGAAACGGGCAACTGGTTCGTAGGTAGTATCACAGATGAAAATAGCAGAGAAATTACCATCTCATTTGATTTCTTACCAGATGGAGAATCTTTCAATGCGGCTATCTACAAAGATGGCCCGAATGCAGATTATCAAAGCAATAAAGGCGATTATGCCATAGAAAAGGATATGATCGCCAAAGGAGATACCAGAACCTATCAGCTTGCTCCCGGCGGAGGATTGGCTATTAGTTTGATGAAGAATTGATTTTCAATACAATAGACCGAAAGACATGATTTGATTAGAGCCTGTTTTCATTGTTTTCAAAACTGGCTATCTCGCCAAATTTAAGATCAGGGAAGTGGTCACAAAATGAACCTGATCGACTGTGGTGGTCAGATTTTCAGAGCGTAAGGTATAATCCAATTGTATTTTTATAAAGGCAGAAAAAACATATCCCAATCCAGCACTGAACCGATGGTCAAACCCGCTTTGGCCATCACTGCGATCAAATAATAGCTCACTGGATAAAATGGTGAAAAACTCCCCTTCATCTAGTTTTTCACCATTGAGCGGAATATCAGCTGACAAACGATATCGATATCTATGTTCGAAACCCGAATCCCTGAATCGCTGCTCGGATCTAAATCTGCTCATTAATCTGATCCTGGTATGTAAATGTGTATAAGCCAATTGCTGAGTTAGTCGCTGTTCCCTCCCTGAGTTTAATTCACGTGGATCCAATTTTCGGTATTTATATCCCAAAGAAAGATTCATGTCAGACAAAATTTTACGGGTGGCAAACTGATTAGCCTCAATAAAAGCAAGACGACTATTACCACTAGTTGGGTTGAAGCTCCGGTGTGCAATTGAACTGTTCCACTTCCAATCTATAAATGAATAATTGATGGCGATATTGCTTTCCCAAGCAGAAGTAGAGGGCTGAGCATAAGCACTCCATGCCATCAGCGTGACACATAGAATGATCCAATTTTTAATCATCAATAGAGCAAATAATCGACGGTACTATCTTTTACCCTTCGCTGTGAGAGCAATTTTCCTTGCTCATCAAACAACAGTTCGAACTGCTCCCAAACTTTTCCTTTTTTCGCTGAAATAACAAGTTCGTATCGGATAGTCGGGCCGGATTGCTGCATGAACACCATCTGCAATATCTCTGAATCTGAAATATTGCTCGATGAAAACTGCTGCTGGATTCGTTTAATTTTGTATCTGCCAAAGACCTTCAGGCTGTCGTCAATCATTTTGAAAGTTGAGACTGGAAGTTCTTCCCTTTCCCGTGTTACCTCAATATCCTCGAGTTGGTAGGTGGTATCAAATTCAACACTATATTCCACTCGATCTAAAAAAAATTTAACTTCAAAGCTTTCGTTGTTTCCGTCTGTCTCCCTTAAATATCGAACCCTTTTGCTCTTTTGCAGATATTGTGACATCAAAGCGATTATGGAAGGCGGCATTTCATCCGCATCTAAATGCGTTTCTTTTTCCGCTTTGACGTCTTGCGCTGATGTCAAAAAAACAGCGTTCGATAGCAGAATAAAGCTGAGTATTAAGGTTTTGAGATGCATTTTACAATTAATATCAGAAAAAGGAATGGAATGCTATATTTGATCTCACTGCAAGATAACCATGCCTTCTCACAAGACAGAATATAAAAGGCAAAACAGGGTTGAATTGTGTTCTAAAAAACTCAAAACAGTTATGAACGCGGAAAAAGCAATCTCAACAATGTTATTCTTTGTGCCGTTAGCCTTTTGCTTTTGGCCTTTTGCTTTCGTTTTCAATATAATATTAGAATGATCTTAAAGACAAGCCTTCAATTTTTGGAATAAATAATGTTTAATCTAACACTTTCAAAACCAATGGCTAAAAGCCAATAGTACTCCAAACTGGTGAAAATCATCTACTTTTTAACTACTCTGAATTTTTATTTATCTCTCAATAATTCATAAAAAAAGCAGCCATTGGCTGCTTTTTACATTAATAAACCGGCTTTTGTATGCCGAAATATCTGTGGAGAAGCTTGAGTAAAAAAACACCCAGACTTTCCGGTCGTCTGATCTCTGTTTTCCTGTTTTTCTGAAGATTTTGCATTTGTGTAACACATTAAAATTTGACAAAAATCCAATCTTGATCATGCGATTGGTATGATACGAACGCCCCTTGTCTGATTTAAGTATTTCTGAGAGGTATGACTTTAATCATTTCTGATAAAGATGAAATCTCCGCCCTCATCGCCAGCGTTTTGTATCGTGCCATATTGCGGAATTACCGAGCTATTGTTGATTACCGCCATCCTAAAAGTACTAAACAATTCTGCCGCAGGTAGATATTGATTAAGGTTATCCTCGAGTCTTTTTGTCAAATATTTTAAGAATTCACTTTGATCAGGTACTTCGGTCAATGTTCCGCTGGTCATTGCTTTTCGACTAGGCAACTCATACAATTTTTTAATGGCTATTTCTTCATCGCTGATAAAAACACTTCGCGATTTGAATATTGACCCTGAAAAACATGCGTCGGCTATAAGCAAAGTATGCTTGGTATTGATGGTTCTGAGTTGGTCTGTAAGGGTTGTGTTTCTAAACCAGTCAGCGGTACTTGTCTTCTTGCCATTTGCAGGTATCCAATACCCCACCTTTCTTTCAACATCCCAATAACCATGACCAGCATAAAAAATCAACAAATTATCTTCCTTGGTCAATTTCTGACTTAATTGATCCAATGCATCCACAATCTCATTACGTGTTGGATTTTCAAGATAATTTACATTTTCCTTCGGAAAGGTGTAATAGGTCTCCAAAACTGTACCTAGTCTCTTAGCGTCGGCTATTGGTTTATCAAGATCCGCAATGTTGGGATCATCATATTCGTTGACCCCAATCAACAAGGCATAATAATCACCTGTGCCAATTGGCTCCTTCACATTTACGGCCATCACCTTTTTCGTGGAATTATTCTTTTTATCTAACACCTGAATTTCAATCGCTTTCATCCCCTCTACGACTGGGATTTGGACTTTGAAATACCCCTTATCCAACAAAGTCGTGGGTTGATCATTAATCAACACCAAACTGATCCCATCTTCATCGGTAATTGTTCCAATCAACTCGATTTGATCGCGAACATTTACAACCTTTTTAAACCCGCGCGAAGCATTAATACTTGCGAATTCCATGGGAGCTATAATATTGATTTCAGATGGCGCATTTGAACTAAACTTTGCCTGTACAGGCTCAGTTCTGAAAGAAGCATTCTGTGCGTGTAAGCCAAATCCAAATAGCATGATGCTAAATGAAAACACATAATTTCTTATTTGATACTTCATCTTTTTACCACTTTAGTCATTAACTGATTATCTAATTTTAAGAAATAAATGCCTTCCGGCAATGATATATCCTCAAAACTCAAGGCTTGTTTATTAATTCCTTTCGAAAGTCCAATTTCACGCTGATACATACTTCGTCCATCTATGGAAATAAGTTCAATTTTGCTCGTTTTGGATTGAGATGCATAAACCCCAAAGTTGACCCTATCTGTTGTTGGATTTGGATATAGCTCAAACAACAGATCAAATGGTAAATCCAAATTCGCATATATCACATCTTTAGATCCAAAGTAGAGATAATGATCAGTTTCTGGATTATTTCTGATCTGAATACTTTTCTGTTCCTTCAAATCAATGATTTTTTTCACATTGCTATCAATTAGAATAATGGTCTTATCAGAACCAGCAGGAATATCCCAACTCAAACTCACATATTGTTCATTCAAGTTGTTCGGGATTTTGAAAGTCCAAGACTTAAAGTCCTCAGATTTTTTAATGCTCCTTGTAAATCCGTCATCAAATATTGCATCTAAATAGACAATAAAATGAGGTAGAATTTCTCTATCAAACTTATCATTCTGATCAGATGCCTCAGGATGCATACCAATTGCACCCAGGTAATAATCATAAGAAGGCGATGTGAAATATAGATCCAACTGCCACGAATCCTGATCAATATACACTTCCTTAGGAATCGGAAGAGCGAAAGCTGATCTACCACCGGCGTTACTGACTGCAGTTAATGGAATTTCAAAATTGTTTATTGGTTTATTGGTTTTTACAAATCCACCCTCAAACTCATTCAAAGTTGATTTTGAGACATAGGCTGTATTCCATGCATAAAGGGTTGACTGATTGGCATTATCAAGGTCTCCCAATACAATATTTCCTTTATCAACATTGTGTTGTACCGTAGCACTCCAGTCAAGGGTTCCTTGAAATGGGTTTCCAATCATATTAAATCCATTCGCAAGATTTATGCGAAATGCTCCATCAGTTATATCTACGGTGCGACCGCCCATGTCAATTTCTGTATCGTTTTTTAAAATTAACCAATACCCCTCCCCTGGATTGACAGTATTAAAGTCTTTGTACTCTTGATATGTACCTAGGGATGAATTCAACCTATACATCCTCCAAGACTTTTTATTGTAAGACCCTAACTCGCTTAGAAGATCTTCCACATCTGGTTCGTCAAATGGAAAAGATATGATACTGTAGCTCTTCACCGTACTTCCTGCCCCACCAGAAGTTTCCACTTTCTTGGCATCACCTGGTACAACCACATAAGTAATAAACGGAAGGGTTTCATTAACATTTCCTTGCAAATCAATACACCTGAATCGATACTGAACACCAATGTTGTCCATATTATTATTATTCATATCAAATGTATAATTACCAGCAATACCTGCTAGCAAGGTTGACTGATAACCAGAATGACTCGCTTTTTTGTAATCTATCCAAACTTCATCAATACCGTCTTCATCCTCCACGTAAACGCCAACCGTAAAACCACCAGTTGATAATATATATTCAATAGGATTAGAACTTAGAGCAGAAAGAATTGATGAATCATCCACATTAGAAAGATTTATAACATACTGAGCTTCAACAATGAAGTCATTATCCGTAACTTCAACTGTTATTGGAATGGAAGTAAAAATTTCAAAATTCAGTGGAGTGACATCTGCCACCGTTATTTCTCCTGTAGCGGAGTTGATTGCAAAAGCATGATCCAGTTCCGTATCGCGAATGGAATAGGAAAGCGCATCTCCATCAGGATCCATTGCTGATGCGAATCCAACGGAAGTTCCAATCAAGCTATTTTCATCCAAATCGAATTGTTTATCAGGGAATACCGGACTTTCATTGATGTTAGTCACATTGATAGTGATGTTTTTGGCAAGACTTACAAAAATCCCATCTGACACGGTAACGTTTATGATATAAAAATTCGCATTTTCAAAATCAAGTAAATTTCCATTTTGAATAGTCAATTGACCTGAGTTGGAGTTCAAAGCAAATATTCCATCCTCATTTCCTGAAGTAATCGCGTAATCCGAAAAAACTGGGGACTCATCCTGATCTATTACCTCAATTGTTCCAATGACTTTGCCATTTGACTCAACTTCCGTAATAGAGAAGTTCTGTGTTTGAACAACTGGAGCATTATCATTAACATCTTCCACATTAATTGTAATCACTGCTAAATCACTTGTATTTATACCATCCGAAACAGAGATCGTTAGAGAATATGAGTCTTGTAGCTCGCGATCTAAATGTGTATTATCTTTAATTCTTAGTTCATTAATTGTGTTTATTTCAAACAAATCTGATGAATTTCCAAGAATAATATTCCAACTCACATTACCTGGTGTAAGATCATTCACTTCAACTTCACCCAAAAGAGTGTTATTTGAAGCCCCTTCACTCACAGCGAATACCTGTCCGTCAATTATTGAAGGAGTACTTGGTAAATCATCATTTTCAATTGTACCAATTCCTGTGTCATCTGCAATCGTGACATTTTTACCACTGGCGCCCACATTACTCAGGATAACCTCAAAGGATTCATCTTGCTCAGCCTGAGGATCAGCATTGACACTAACAGTTACCGTTTGTGTTTCTGTTGCTGTAGCACCAGTGAATGTCAAAGTTCCCGTGTTGGGTGTGAAATCACTTGAATTGGTTGTTACATCGTTAGTTATATAATCAACTGTGACAGATTGATCAACTTGTCCAGTAAGGGTTACGGTAAAGACGTAATCCGTTGTTCCTCCTGTTCCCTCATTTTTGGAAACATCATCAATAGAAAATGTAGCTGCATCATTATCTGTAATTGTACCTGTTGCAGTTTCACTAGTAGTGGTACTTGCAAAAGTCACATTCTTACCAGCAGTTGGATTCAGAGCGGACAATACCAGATCAAATGTCTCAATACCTTCAACTATCGCATTATCACTGATTTGAATTGTAACAGTTCTAATAGCTGCATTTAATGCAGGGAAGGTTACATCGCTGTTAGCGATTGAAGTAAAATCCAAACCAGCTAATGCAGTTCCGGAGATAGTACTCGCCAAAATACTGATGGATTCATCAACAGGATTTGACATAGAAATCTGGAATGTCATTGCACCTGATCCTTCCACGATTTCAGCATTCGCTATAGATATCACAGAAGCATCTGCATCTGCTATAGCGATCGTACTAGACATTGTACCTGTACCTTCGGAGAACTGCACATTTCTAGATGTGGATAAGGCACTTAATTCAAACTCAAAGGTCTCAGTGCCTTCAACCACATTATCATCAATTATAGTAATAACTGTTCCGGCATTGGGTTCAAAATCACCAGTAGGAATTGTATAGCTCGTAGAATTTATACGCTGATAATCAGTAGTATTTGATGCAGAACCTATTGCGACCGTACGTCCAGTGAAGACAATGTCCTCATCAACTGGATGATCTAAATTGATCTTAATCTCAATGCTTCCATCGGCTTCATTGACTGGATTTACCATGCCAAAAGAAATGGTCGCTGCATCATCGTTAATAATGGTGACAATCACCGGATTAGTCTGAAAGGAGACATCCCTGATATTAGCAATACTCAGATTCGAAAGTAAAACATTAAATGTTTCGTCCATCTCCACTGTATCATCTGCAGTGATCGCTATTGATAAATATTGCTCCTCAAGAGATAATGCAGGAATGGTGACATCCTGAGTTTTAAAAACAAAATCAAAACCGAAGGCACTCACCCATTCGGTAGTTAATGTAAAGCTCACATCGGTATCTACAGGATTTGAAATGTTGATTGGAAGATGGATCAACCCGTCAACGGGTGAATCTTCTTCAAAATTCAATCCACCAACTGTGATTATTGCTGTATCATTATCAACATTTATAATCGGGATCGAAATGTCAGCCAATACATCATAATTATCATCTGAGTCTGGGTCATAAACTGATACAATAATATCAAATGACTGCATACCATCTACAATATTATCATTCTGACCTGTCACAGTAATTGTTTGCGGAACATCCCAATTTATGGACGTGAAAAGTAAATTTGGTAAATCAGTTTCACCCTCTGATGTGTCTGAGCTATTTATCTCAAAATAGACATTACTTGATGGCTGACTATCTAATACCACTGTGAACGTGGCTGATGTGCCGGACTCACTTATATCATTGGTAATATTCGAGACAGTAAATCCAGCCTGATTCAGTGGCCAGCCACCATAGGAATAAAGGTCTGAGATTTCGGAAGCGGAGATGGCACGGTTGTATATGCGAATGTCGTCGATTTTTCCAAAATACCTGAGATCACCAGTTATTGAGGGTCTTTCAATATTGCTGCCAATCTTCGCATTGCCGGAAATAGTATTAATTGGATCAAAGACATAGTTTATGGAAACGTGAACTTGGTCATCCAGGTACATTTTAAGGCTGTCGCCATCAAATGTAGTGGTAACCATGTGCCATGACTGATCAACAAAGGGTCCATCCCATGTATTACCATCTAATTCGCTAAAGAGTGCTGATCTGAAAACGGAATTGTTAATTGTAATGTCATACTGTTTACTACTGAAAATGTATTTATGGAATTCTGATGAGAGATCTGTAGGTGATATCCACGCTGAAAAAGACATTTCACCAGTTGTTGTGCTAATCCATGAGTTTCCTAAATCAACTTCATCATCCACCCCGTCAAAGTTGGCTGCACTATTGGAATTACCAAATCTATCAGTGGTGTAGGTAAGTCCTCCATTTTCGGTTCCTTTATTTCCTTTTCCACTTTGATCGGTAGCATCTCCATCGAAGGTATAGTGGGCTACTAAACCATCATCTACAGTAACAGTAACTGAATAAACAGCCTGAGTCACACCATCTTCGGCAGTGACAGTATAAGTGACTGAGTTCGTAAAATCCTGAGATGTCCCTGTGTCTGGAACCACAGAACCTCCAGCTGAAATAACTATTGTTGGAACAAGTGAAGTTACATCGGTATCAAAAGGCATTGTAACAGAAATATCCGTTCCGTTAATCACCTCATCTCCTGTTTGATTCGGAATATCAAAATTGGTAATGAGTGCTTCTGATGAAGTCAAAGGCCAGCCGCCTTCAGTATAAAGATCAGCGATTTCTGATACCGAAAGGACTCTATTCCATAATTTAGCATCATCAATTTGTCCCTTGTTATAGAGATATGCCTGGATATTTCCTGCCCATCTTCCAAGGTACATTGGTCGGTCATTTTGTAGAATAAGTCCTCCATTACCTTCTTGATTTCCAGAAATTGCTAATAATTCCCCATCCAACCATATGTCAATTTTTTCATTCAAACCACCATTTTGATCAAAAGTAAAAAGTAAATGATGGTAATTGCCATCAGCCAAATCGTAACCAATATCTGATATATATTCAATGCCAACATTCGCAGCTTGGCCAATATTCACTTGCAAATTATTACCATCAAATGACCGCCACAAAAAATATAAATCGCCATTTTCAAAGATACCTGCATCATAGTTTGACAGAATTATTCCACTATTAGAATCATCCATAAAATCAAATTTGACCCATGAAGAAAAAGACATATTTCCTGAAATACCAAAATCATTAGAAATCCCTATTTCAACATCGTCATCCACCCCATCAAAACTTGCAGCGCTATTGGCATTACCAAAGCGATCCATAGCCGTAAAGTCAACTCCTCCATTTTGTGTTCCATCATTTCCATTCCCACTTTGATCTGTAGCATCCCCATCGAAGGTGTAATAAGCCACCAGACCATCATCAACAGTTACACTAATTGTCCAACTTTCAACTGTTCCATTTGAGTTAGTAATAACATACGTCACTGCATTGCTGAAATCGTTGGCTGTGGTTCCACTTACCTGATCAGTAGTTCCAACCTTAGCCGCAGCTCCAGTAGATAAAGTGAATGTTGGAATGAGTGTGGTTACATCTGTTCCGTAAGCCACTTCTATGTTTACGGTATTGGCTGTTGTGTCGATTACTGCTACCCCTGTTTGCTCTGCCAAGGAGAAAGTATTGATGTTGGTTACATCCCATCCTGAGGATTGGTAGAGATTAGTTATTTCTGAAGCTGAGAGGGCGCGGTTGTAAATGCGGATGTCGTCCAAAAGACCCTGATAATATTCCTGATCAATAAAATGCCTTCCAACTATAAGCGGATCTGTAGTTTGAAAAATTGCTCCTCCATCCCCTTCGCCACCATTAGGAGTTGTTCCTAGTGGCCGCATAACAACCTCACCTCCGTCAATCCATACTTTTATTTTATTTGAATTCAATGATTTATCCATTGAGAATGCAAAATGGTGGAACCCATTAGTTATTACCACAGGATTCTCAGATTCATATTTAATCCCTTTCAATACACCCTGACCGAATTGAATATTTATTATGGAATCAACATGTGGACTCCATGCAAAATAGAAATCCCCACTTTCACTAAATACTCCGCCATCATAATTTGACATAAGAATGACTGCTCTATTAAAATCTTCAATATAAGCCCACATAGAAACTGATATATCTTCATTAATTCCAATCTGGTTTGAACTTGAAACCAATTCAACATAATCATCCACTCCATCAAAACTCGCAGCACTACTGGCATTGCCAAATCGGTCTATGCTGTATGTTACTCCTCCATTTGGTGTTCCATCATTCCCATTCCCACTTTGATCGGTAGCATCTCCGTCGAAGGTGTAATAAGCCACCAAGCCGTCATCTACAGTAACTGTAATGGAATAAACGACTTGAGTCACCCCATCTTCTGCTGTGACAGTGTAAGTAACTGGATTGGTAAAATCCTGAGCGATTCCTGTATCCGGAGAGATCGAGGCTCCTG
>CAYGUA010000005.1:104818-196475 GCA_964353015.1 uncultured Marinoscillum sp.
TAAGTGACGTTACATCTGTACCATAAGGCACGGTGATAGAAACATCCGTTCCGTTTATTACTTCATCTCCTATTTGGTTTGGGATATCAAAATTGGTAATCAATGCTTCTGTGTTGAAGGCTGCAACAATACTAACTGTGTAAACCGTTTCTGTTATACCATCTTCGGCGGTGACAGTATAAGTGACTGGATTGGTAAAATCCTGAGCGATTCCTGTATCCGGAGAGATCGAGGCTCCTGCTGATATAGCTATAGTTGGAGTAAGTGACGTTACATCTGTACCATAAGGCACGGTGATAGAAACATCCGTTCCGTTGATCACCTCATCGCCTATTTGATTTGGTATATCAAAATTGGTGATGAGTGATTCTGATGATGTCAGCGGCCAGCCGCCTGCTTTGTACAGATTGTTTATTTCTGATGCGGAAAGGACGCGGCTGTAAATTCTTACATCATCAATTGATCCATTTGTATACTGAACATATCCTCCTTGATAATCCGTAGCGCCAATTGAAAACAAATAACTTTCATTCCCTACTGTCGATGACGTTATGCTTCCAACATTATTCCCATCTATATAGAACGTAACTTCCTTAGAGGATGCATCATAAGTACCAAATGCATATATCCATTCATCGATATTATATACGCTATATTCTATTATATCTAGCCCTGTCCCCACAGCCTCTTCAAGGTGATGTAATTTGAGTAAATTATCACTACTTGCATTAATTCTAAATTGCATATCGCCAGTAGCACCACCACCTAATGAAACCGGAGTTTGACTTGAAACTTGATTAAATTTGAACCAGCAACCAATAGAATAATTATTATTCGGCGATGTGAAAATAGAACTTTCAATTACGTCATCCACCCCATCAAAACTCGCAGCACTATTGGCATTACCAAAGCGATCGGTGGTATAGGTCACGCCTCCATTCTCGGTTCCATCATTTCCATTTCCACTTTGGTCTGTGGCATCTCCGTCGAAAGTGTAATAAGCCACCAAACCATCATCTACAGTGACTGTCACCGTCCAATCCTCAGTAGCACCATTTGAATTGGTAATGGTATAAGTCACGGCATTGGTATAGTTATTGGCTGTAGTAGCGCTCACCTGATCAATAGTTCCAACCTTAGCTGTAGCTCCAACCGATAAAGAGAATGTAGGAAAGAGTGTGGTTAAATCAGTACCATAAGCTACTTCAATGTTCACGGTATTGGCTGCTGTATCAATAAACGCTGCTCCTGTTTGCTCTGCCAAGGAGAAAGTATTGATGTTGGTTACATCCCAACCTCCATATTGGTAGAGATCAGTAATTTCAACCGCAGGGAGGGCACGATTGTAGATGCGAAAGTCATCAATTAGTCCATCATTATAAGTCCCACCATATCCAGGATTGTATCCAATTCTCATCACATAACCCGCAATATTTGTATTTACATCTCCAAGATTTACATTAGAATTGGTTTGGATTAAGTTGCCATCTAGGTAAATGGAGACATCCGTCTGACTAGATCTTACACCGGTAACCATATGCCAGGTATTATCCTTAATTCCTGTCGCAATGGCCTCCGTTTGAGTTGGATTGCTTCCAGACTTGAGTCCAAATCTTATTTCGTCCAAATTACTATCGCCATTAATTTGAACCCATGGTACATCTTCACCTGAAGCACTATTAATATCGAAAATTCTCTGACTAAATGCATCTTGGTCGTATTTGACCCACACATTTACAGAATATGAAGATGTGCCGGGAGATAGATAAGGTTGATTTGTAAAATCGATTCCGTCATCCACCCCATCAAAACTGTAAGCACTATTGGCATTGCCAAATCTATCGGTGGTAAGCGTAGCACCATTGACTGTGCCATCATTTCCATTGCCCGACTGATCGGTGGCGTCTCCGTCGAAGGTGTAGTGGGCGATGAGGCCAGATTCTAGGGCGTAGAGTTCGGAAATTTCCGAAGCTGATAAGGCGCGACTCCAAATTCTAAATTGATCAATTTTCCCATCTAGTCCCGAATCATGTGTGCCTGTCCATGAAGCTCCTCCACTTGAACCAATTCTTAGATTTGAGGAGCTATTAAGAACAGCTTCACCAGTCCCTTCAGAGGAAGCGTTCATTGAGAAGGGCTTCCCATCCAAATAGAAAACAATTTTACTATTCGATCCAAAGCCCTCATCATATACAGCAAAAACCTGATGATAAGCACCATCATCTAAGTTAAAGGTTTGTTCAGAAAAGTAATTTATTTCGCCAGATGCTTGACCAAACGCAATATTAACTTTTAAGTCTTCATAATTCCGCCAAACAAATCTCATTTCACCATCATCAAAACTTCCGTCCCAATTTCCAATAAAATATGCTTGCTCTTCTGTTCCGGGATTAATGTACACCCATCCTCCAATGGTTAATTGATCAGTTACACCAATTGAATTTGCTTGACCAATATCTATCCAATCATCCACCCCATCAAAATTTGCAGCACCATTGGCCTTGCCAAATCGATCAGTGGTGTATGCTACTCCTCCATTCTCTGTACCATCATTCCCATTCCCACTTTGGTCAGTAGCATCTCCATCAAAAGTGTAGTGGGCTACTAAACCATCATCAACAGTTACACTGACTGTCCAATCCTGAGTGGTCCCATCCTCAGCTGTTACTGTATAGGTAACGCGGTTGGTAAAGTCTTGAGCTGCTCCTGAAAGTGGGGAAATTGTAGCACCTGTGGAAAGAGTGATTGCCGGGCTCAGAGAGACGAGTGAAGTACCATATTCGACCTCAATATCCACCGTATGATCTGTGGAATTGATCGTAGCTGTGCCTGTCTCTTCAGGAAAAGTGAAGGTGGTGATATCGGTTTCTTTTGATGGGAAAAGCAGTTCATACCATACAACCTTGTCGTCACCAAAATAAGCGGCAAGGACATCCAGGTCTCCATCCCCATCTACATCGGCCGTGGAAACACCGAATGGTTCGGAAACAAACACATAATCGACCCCAGATTCTGTAAAATTTTGATTCCCATCATTGTAGAAATAAAATAACCGATCATCCTGTCCACCCGCAGCGACAATATCCAAATCCAAATCTCCATCCAAATCCCCAATCACAAATGACCTTGTCTGCCTTGCGCTTGTGGAAATGGTAATCTGCGTGAAATTTTCAGCACCGTCATTTTCATACCAAGCCACCCTGCCGTCTCCCCAGGTAGCTGTCAGTAAATCAAGGTCTCCATCACCATCCATATCTACAGCGTCCAAATCATACCCATTTGATGCAGACAGGTTATTTACGATTTCATGCGCTATGAAAGTCTCTAATCCATCATTTTCATACCAATTCAACCGCCCATCCCCGGCTGTTCCCACTGCAATATCAAAATCACCATCAAGATCAATATCCAATACTTTAACCGCATAAGGGTTGCTCAGAGAGCTAGCGAGTTCAATTGAGTTGTAACTCTGATTCCCGTCATTTTTGAACCAAACCAGGCTTCCTGATACTGTACCGGCAATGATATCAGTGCTTCCGTCCCCATCCAGGTCAGCCACATCAAGACCAAATGTTCCTGTAGTATTCAAGTCTACTTTCGAGAAAACCTCCGAGCCATTGTTCGAATAAATCACTAGCCCATTGCCAGAATCTGACGTAAGTATGTCTGTATCTCCATCCTGATCATAGTCACCTAGTTTTAGATCGAAAGGAACAACTTGATCCACACTTGTTGCACTAAAATTTTCTGACCCGTCATTTTGAAACAATTGAATGTTGTAATCAGAGCCAAACCCGCCGGAATAAGAGACAATATCCATGTTGCCATCCTGATTCAAATCATTACCCAATGCACCATTGGCAAAATTTACAGTGGCAATAGTGTTCTTTATAAAACCTGTACCGGCATCCGGTGTACCATTTTTGGTGACAAACCTGAAATGATTGTCTGCTGACACCAGACCTATGATTATATCAACAGTAATCACTTCTCCTGGCCTGAAATCCACCGTTGGATCAAAGGTTATCACATTAGATCCCGCACCAGAAAAAGTGCCCTGGATCATTCCTGACTGACTACCAAAAACTTTGATGAAATCACTGTTTACCGTAGATGCAGAAGGGGCATTATCGAAATTGAGTTGTATGTTGGTATTTCTTTCTGCAAATCGCTCTTCCTGGACCGGGAATGTAGAGATTAAGGCTACATTGATCTCTGCAACATTGATCTCCGCAAAGCTGTACCAGCTTTCATGTCCTTCTACCTGATCAATTGAACCGTCAGCCTGTGTATCGTAAGCTGCCACACATACCTCATCCAAAACAGATAGACCGGAAACATTATAACTGGTTACGTTTCCAACATCAATTCTAGTGGTGAAAAAATACGGAGCACCACGATAATCTCGAAGTGTAGTATTATTATCATATCCCCCTACTCCATAGTAAACATAATACCCTGCCACATCACTTTCACCGTTGGCCTGCCAGCTCAGATTGATACCTCCGGCCCCATCATCAACCTTCATCACATTTACGGGTGGAGAAATAGGTGCCTCAGTGCTGTAAGAAGATAGTCGATTAGAAAAATCCACCAGCCCCAGCTCAAGATCGTCGTTTTGATCGTAAATCTTACTGTTAATGATCGATGCGCTGTTACTGTCCCAGTAGTTGCCCTGGGCAGTGATATTAGTGGTGGTGGTGTTTTCAATATGGTAGGTAGTACTGCTGAGGAAGTTTGATCCTGAAATTTGTATGTCAGCAGACGGGCCGTAAGAGAAATTAATTCCAACATCAGCATTTGTAAAGGTGACATTGTTAAATATCTGATTGCTATTGGTGGGAATTCGATAAAATTCTTCGGTATCTTTTCCGACAAACGTCACATTTGAAAGGATCGCCGACCCACTCGCATATACAGCTTGGTTGTAAGAATTATTTTTCCCAAACACAACTACATTGGTCATATCCAAAGCGGTACTAAAATCAATTCTTGGGTTCAGGAACTTTGAGTAAGAAAAGTCGCCCGTGTTAACTGGTAAATAGCAATCCTGAAAAACGGAATTTGCTATAGTAAGTGTCGAGATATTTGTTTGGGCAGTAAAACTTTTCACAATAGAGTTATTAAAAGTCAAAGAGGCTTGGCTGCTAAATCCACCCAAAGTAAAACCCTCAATAAAAACACCTTGGAAAGAAGTGCTAACATCTTCCAATGTAAATGCTGAAAATGTCCCGCCTATGATCTCCAAAACAAACTGGCTTGAATTTTCTGTGTTGGTAATTGTAGAATTACTAATTACTGGTTCAATCATCTGGCTGGTGGCAGATTGATCATAACTGGCGTAGGTGCTGAACTTTGAATTCTCCATCTGAACGCCTGTCATTACAAGAGTCCCAGTGTTAGCAGGCGAATCCCCACTTTGTCCTTCCAGGATCGCGCCTTGAGGCCCGTTGAAAATCGCATAGTCGATATTGCAACTGTTTAAATCAGTTTTGCGAATCTCGAGCATATGGTCATTGCCTTCTACGCTGTTTCCATTGAAAGTCACCGGGTTACTTTCCAGGCCATTTACCTGTATCGTGCCAAAGACCAGAATGCGGAAATCACCAGTATAGTTGATCACTACGCCGGGCTCAATGGTCAAAGAGTAGGCAGCTGGCACCCCAACATCTCCTACTACGTTGTACGGGCTACCGGCAATTGTCCAGGTGTCGCTTTCGATCAAGTTACCACTTACATCCGTACCTGCTCCTCCTGAAGGAACAGCAACAGCGACCTGATCCGAATAAGCACTCTCATTGGCACTGCCATCCACCGCCTTGATGCGGTAGTAATAGTTCATCCCGGCTGATAATCCGGTGTTGTTAAAAGTGGTATTTGAAGTAGTGGAAAGTTCCGTTGTAGGATCAGGGCTCGTTCCTCTGAATATTTTGTATTCGGTGACTGCCACGTCAGGATGCGCATCCCAACTTAGCTCGGCTGTTGTTCCATTGAGATTAGCCTGCAAGCCTGTAGGCTTTGTGAGGTTGAGTAGTGTGAAGTTCGAAGGAGCTGTGGTTGATTGCCCAAAGGAAGAAACGCCGATAGCCGTGTTGTTCAGTGCTCCGGCTGGCACCTCGAATGTTAATTCTGTTCCAGAGGCATTAACGAAAAGCACAGAAGCTGAAACTGCCCCTACCGTAACAGCGTTATTTTCTGCTGACAATGCAAAACCAGTTCCTGTCAGCGTAATGGTATCGCCAATCGCCGCTTCTGCCTGGTCTACTGTGGTGATTGACAGATTATTGAAGACAGATATGATGTTTGACTTATCTGACACTCCCGCCGAATTCGAAGCGGTCAGCTGGTAATAATAGATCCTATTGTCTTCCAAACCTGAGACTTCAATGGATCCGTTTGTGGCACTGTTTACAAGGATCAAATTCTCATAGCCGGAAACAAGTGATGTGAAATCTGGATTAGTGGACAATGAAAGGGTATAGAAAGAAATATTGCTTTCAGAGGTCCAATTTGCGGTGAAAGAGCCTGAGCCCAAGTTTGATGCATTAAGCACCGAAGGTTTAGTTGGTGCTGAAACATTTATACTAAGAGATGATTCAGAGGCTAGCGGAGAGCCTTTAAAAGTCGGATCTACAGCCTGAACTGTCCAATAAAGGTTGCCTTGAGGCAAACCTCGAAGCACGATTGAAGTCCCTTGGACTCTACCCCTTCTAGCAATCAACCTTTCACCTGAGGCATCAGAAAAATTATCAGTTAAATCATAAACTCCTGGTTGAGAACCTACATAAATATCATAGTTAAGACCCAATGAGGGAGTTTCCTGATCAGTAGATGCTGACCAACTGAAATCAACATCTCCATTCTCAGCGACTATAGCGGACAATCCTGAAGGGGCCGAAGGGGCGATATTTACCTTTGTATTTCTGTTTTCATAGAGTTTGGTTCCCCCAGTAGAACCTCCATCTATAGTTCCACTAATAAGAATATCAAGATCACCGTCGTAATCAATGTCGCCAAGACTGACACTTGAAAACTCATAGTCAGCTATCTGATCAATAAAAAACTCAGTAAAACTACTACCCGTATTTTCGTACAGCTTAGTACTTGGTGTAGCAAAATTATTAAGACGGCCAGAAACGATCAGGTCATAATCACCATCATTATCAAGATCAGCCCATCGAGCCTCACCATATTCCACACCTGTCAATCCGTATTTGGCCTGAAACGTTGATCCTATATTCTCATAGATGGTGCAAAGTGTGCTAGTGGCTCGACCCATCACCACCAAATCCAAATCGCCATCTGCATCATAGTCGGCCAAATCTCCATTGCCTCTCCAATGGTCTGTCACGTTATTCTGAAAAACCTCTACAAAACCTGTCCCTGTATTTTGATAAAAACTTGCTTGCCTGTCATTCGATGTATTACGACCAGAAATGAAAAAGTCCAAATCTCCATCGTTATCGATATCTCCCCATTCGGTAAAGCTGGATATATCAAAACCTTCTACTTGATTTCCATATATTGTTGAAAAGTCCTCTTCAGTTTGGATGTAAAAATCAGTGATATTTAATTCGGAATTTTCTGAATCCCCAGTAAGGGTAATATCCGATTTACCATCGTTGTTAAAATCAACCCATCTAACCGAGTTATCACGGGCTGTTACGATTAAAGGTGAGTATCTATTAAATCCAGAACCTGAATTTTCATAGACAGCAGTGAAAATTTCTGGCATCTCACCCTCTATCAACAAGTCCAAATCACCATCGCTATCAAAGTCTGACCAGTCTGCACGACTTTCGTACAAATCCACAACATCCCCTGAATATATTTCTGAATAACCGTCCATACTCAAATTATAAAATTTACTTGCATAGCCTGGGCTTTGAGCGCCTGAGACGAACAGTTCCATCTCTGGATCATTATCCAAGTTTATCAAATCAGATACTCCGTTGTAGACGTTAATAAACTGACCAGAATAAACCTCTGTAAACCCTGGATGGTAGTTATTCTCGGCGTAGAGTTCCGTAATTTCAGATTCTGATAGGGCGCGGTTGTAGATGCGGATGTCGTCTACATCACCTTCCAGCTTGCTGTCGCCATCACCTTTTTGACCGATGAAAACATCAACTGTGGAGGTCTTGATCGAACGCATGGAAGGGTCGTTTAGTGTACCTTCCAGATTTCCATCAATGTAGATATTCAGATCACCGTCTGTATTTGAATAGGTCATCAAGAAGAAGTGCCATTCGTTATCCCTGAGGTTAGTAGAAAGATTCAATTCCAGAGCTGTGTCATCTGTAAAAATGACGCGTCCCATGGCATTGCCAGACGCGCCGGGATGAGCTGCAAAAAGGTGCCAGGACGCATCAGTTCCAAAATTGTTTTTAGATATAATCGTCTGTGCGTTTGATGAGCCGGTCACTCTCACCCAGGCGGCTACAGTCAGTTCATCAGAGATATTAAAGACAGCATCGTTTCCAATCTGAATATAATCTGATCCGTCAAACGAGTAAGCACTGTTAGCCGTTCCAAACCTATCTGCGGTAGTCGTTGCACCGTTCATTGTGCCATTGTTGCCATTTCCAGATCCATCATTTGCATTACCATCAAGTGGGTAATAAGCCACATAATCAGTAGGGATCTGGGCGTGAAGGGTGAAATGAAAAACTAAAGCATAAAACAATAAACCCCATCTGGGGGGAAAAACTGGTCTTGAACTATGAATTAATCGCATGGCGGTAGATTAGGCTTTCTTTTCATTTAATCTATTTTGAGAGATTTATCAACAGCAGATTTTTTTTTCAATTTCCAGGCAGATCAGGCGGTACAGGTAAATCTGAATCAGGCCCATCTCCCCCACTTATAAATAATACACCAGCACCTGCCAGCACCCCTCCTGCTCCTATGATCAATCCAGCTTTACCAGACTTAATGGTCACAGGGAAATTATCAGAAACATATTTTTGGTCATTTGTAGGTGTAACTCTGATTTCATATTCGCCTTTGGGCATTTTCTTTGATAACGTGGTGGTATAACTCGTGCCTCGATGATTACCTACCAGTTTTTGATAAAGGATGTCACTTTGATAAATATCAACATCGTACCAGCTAGACTCATGAAAATCATTCCAGGATATGGTGAGATCTTTCCCTCTTTTTAATTTATTGGAATGCGTCGTGACCTGAACCGGAAATATCGTGGCGCTAATTCGTACATCAAATTCTATCGCACCATCAAAATCTCCTATCATTTTATTTCCATCAAATGAAACAGGCAATGGAACATTTGGTCTTAAAGAATTTAGTTGAAGTGGAAGTTGCTTTTGGAAATTGTCGGCAGAAGTAAATACCTTAATTTCATATTCCTCTCTTTCAGAATGGTGTGGATTTACGACACAAGTGAAGTCAACTATACCTGCAGGACTAATTTCAAGATTTTCAACTCGAAGGGTTTGAGCTGAGGAAACTGAGCACAATATGCCTAACAGTATAGCGGTGAGGAAGCTAAGCTTCATGGTTGGTTTAAGTTTATGATCACTATTTTATGGAAAAAAAAATTAAATCATCCGGTTATTCCCACTTATATCATAACGTCAACAATAATTTTCAATATAATTTAATAAATATGGTAAATCGTTTGAATTTTTTGAAAATAATTCATTCTAGTTGAGTGCTCCTATAATTAACCAATAATTATTGGACAGACGGCTTAAATTGGGAATTTTTTGATTGTGGATTAAACTTATGTGAGTAATTCGGATTTTGATAGTTCGTACGATCCCTGAAAATTGAAAATGAGCAGTGAACAGTATACAGTGAGCAGTGAACAGTATACAGTGAACAGTGAGCAGTGATCAATAAACAGTAATTCAAAAAAAGGCCGAGAAAAAGTACTTGGTAGTTAGTAGGAGGTAGTTAGAAGTGGAAAATGAAAAATTGAAAATTGAAAATGAGAACTGATCAGTTGCTCAAAAGGCCAAAAGCCAAAAGCCAGGCGCCAATAGCCAAATAAAAAATATCCTCATTAAATAATTATTAACAAAAATGTTTATGTTTATTCCTATAATACGCCCCGTTTAAATCCATCATTACAATTGCACAGACATGAGAATCAATCTAAAAGACAAAAATCTTTTACTCTTACATAAAGGCACCATCACTCCTCCTCTGATCGAATTGATATTGGAGTCGTTGGAGCAGAGTGTGACCAATCTGGAGCCAGACAGAAAAGTGAGAAGGAAGTTGACCAATGTGTTTATCGAGGCTTTTCAAAATATTGGTTTTCATGGTGTGAAAGATCATGATCACTCCAACTCTGATATGATCATTGTGATCTCAAGAGATGGATATTATAAATTGGGCACCACCAACCTCATTGTAAACTCTGAAATAGAGATTATCAAGAAGATAATAGATGAAATCAACCTCATGGACGCAGAGCAGCTGCGTGAGCGATACAGAGATTTGTTGCAAAATAATGAGCTGTCCGAAAAAGGAACTGCTGGACTTGGTTTTGTAGATATTGCCAGAAAAACTGGTCAACGCATGTATTATGATTTCAAGCCTGTAGATGAAAATTATAGCTATTTCTATTTTGAGACTAGAATACTCAAGGATTACGCTGATACTGATGAAAAACCAAAAAGAAGGATGAGCAGAGCAGACAATTGATCTGTTCATTTTCAGATATTCTTAGAAATTTTAAAAGCCTGGCAAACGTCAGGCTTTTTTGTTGCATGTGAGTGAGTTGCATTATCAGCAACCTTTAAAACAGGTTGTTTTCCAATAACTATTGATAGGAAAAACGGTTATTTTTTTGTTATTTAGAAGGAACCGCTAATATTAACTTGACATGCTCAAAGATTTACCCGCACAGAAACTGCGTCATTTATTCAATATTCTGGATTTTGATCACAATGGCGTTTTGCAAAAATCCGACCTCTACGGAATCGCCGACAATATTGACATTTTCGCCAATTTGTTTGACGACACATCAAAAAAGACCAATCTGAGAGAAGATGCGGATCAGATGTGGTCCCTTATTCAGGATTATTTCAAAAATCCACAACTAGATATGATCAAGATGGATCAGTGGCTTGATTTTATGGAACATCATTTTTCTGGTTCGGATCTGAGACGTGTCAATTCCAATATCAAAACAGTGGTGACACGCATCCGAGAAATTTTTGACGTCAATTTTGATCAACAACTTTCGCGTAAGGAATTTATGGCCATATTCGTCTCTCTCCGTGTAGAAATACGGCATGCACATCAATGTTTTATGGAAATAGACACAAACGGAGATGGTTTCATCAGCGATTCGGAACTGACCAGAGCTACAAAGCAGTTTTTTAGAAGCAACAATCTAGATGATTGTGGTAATCTGCTATTTGGGGTATTGGGCTCTTCTCACTTTTCCACACAGACCTATCATCTGTACGGATAGACTAAGTAGAAACTACTCGAATTTGTAGTTCCCACCACGGAACTCAGTAAGTTCACATCTCATGCGGCCTACACGCATATTGGCATCAATTCGCACTGGTAGCTTTACGCCATCTTTTACGATCACCCAAAACATCACGGCCTTTTCTTCAGTGAATGTTCTAGTGACAGGAAAGAGCACTATCACTTTGTAAGCCGGATATTCCTTATCCTGAAATTTGATCATATCTATGCCTGCAAACTCAATCCCAAAATGCCAGACTTTATGATCTTCAAGCGTGCTGATCATCACACTATCTCCCTTTTCGAAAGATTCCCATTTCAAGTCCCTAAAGAACAAATATGATCCCATGATGTCATACGTATTATCCTCCAGAGGTAATACCCAATCTCTATTTTTTTCTTTATCGGGATCATTGGATTTGCCAGCAATATGAACCTTCATGGCATCATAATCAAATGTGTTGATCTGATCCCATTTCTCCCCTCCCTTTGTGGTATGAACTTCGGAATAAATTGCCTTTAGATCATCAGCACGCAGTTGTGAAGTGTATAAGTCGTCAATGTTTTTTACAAAACTCAGGTACCATGCAGTTTTCGCTCGCAGGTTGGCATTGAAGTACTTTATTCCATCCTTGAAGCTAAAGGCAGAATCAATAGTGGCAGTGGCTGTGCCTAACGGAAACCAGCCTCCATAACTGATCTTGTATTCCAATCGCTCGCCTAAATAAGTGAAATCATCAGCGCGCTGAGCAGAAAGAGTGAAAAAAGTAAAAAAGACAATTGAGGTAATGAAAAGCTTGATTCGCATCGCAAGGCATCAGGTAAAAAGAGTTGCAAAGAAAAGAAATAAAATGAAGGTCGCCATAGATTTCAAAGAGACAATCTATTTAACGGAAGTAATTGTCGTGAATTATCAGCCTTTCTATTTCTCATTAAGAGTAATTGTGGTTGCCGAGGCAGCAGATCGTTTGGCAGCATCCAGTATTTCCATCACCAGCATATTATTTTCTAATGAAGATGGATCAAAAGGAGAAAGTAAAACCTGCCTTTTAATCAACGCTGCATAAAGAGTAAATGGATCATTATATGGAGCAGATAATGGCCCTAAAGTCTTGTTTTTAGGTTTTTGATTATCATTTCCTCTGATGGAAACATGATCTTTATCCAAAGCAAAAACGGCCCCTTCAGTTCCGTAAACTTCCATATCCTTGCGAGAATAAGGCCAGTTCCAGGTTGCTTGTATGATGGCCTGAGACTCAGGGTAAGTAAGAATAATTGTAGCTTCATCCTCTACATTTGGATACAATTCAGGTTTGATTTGCTGTGTAACAGCAGCGACTGAAATTGGTCTTGCACCATTCATGATCCAGGTGGCTAAATTGGCACCATAGCAACCAAAATCCATCAACGCACCACCCCCATTCCATTTAGGATCACAGAGCCAGTCGGTAAATTCCGGATTGCAACCAATTTCAATTGGCCCTTGATGTCCATCGTGAAAAACCAGTTTTCTGATTTCACCAATTCCATTACTCATATCGGGAACATCACGCGCATAATGATTGGAAGGATACCATGAAGTTTCATAATTCGTCAATAGCAAAATTTGATGTTTTTGAGCGAGATCTCTCATTTTAATAGCATGTTCCAAACTTACGGCCAAAGGTTTTTCTACCATTACATGTATGCCAAGAGGTGCGAATTTCTCAACCACTTCCAGATGATCATAAATCCGATTAAAAGCTGCCACGGCTTCAGGTTTGACTTTCTTCAGCATATCATCAATGCTCGGAAACACTATGTCCATCGAATAACCATGCTGCACCGCATAGCGCTCAGCAAGCTCCCGATTGGATTCTACAATTGCCACGATTTCAATATCTCCAGCAGATTCTCGACCAAGAATCCAATGTACATGCGTATGTACCAATCCGATCACTGCTACTTTCACGGGTGCTTCCATATTTACCTCCTCGACCGTTTCAGGATCCTGATTCATGGACAGGTCTTGTCCGAAACCAATCGTAATTATTAGAAAAATGCCTAGAAGACTGAGAAATGTAATTTTCATTAGGAGGAATTAATGCTCGATTTCATTCAAATTATCGAATCTGTATTGAAACTAATAATCTGATACGTAAGTTTTCAGATTTAGTATCTTTAACCAAGCAGTATTATCACTTAAGCTGCTGATTTTAATTATCAGACAATTTCTCACAATCATAAAACCACATGAAAAATTATCAGAAAGAGGACGTCAAAGTGACCTGGGAATCAGAAAAATGCATTCACTCCGGCATCTGTGCCAGAGGATTGTCGAGTGTTTTCAGACCTAAAGAAAGACCATGGATCAATGTAGATGGCGCAACTAAAGATGAAATAATAGCTCAAGTAAAAAAATGCCCGAGCGGTGCACTGGGTTTGAAATTTGATGAATAGACAAAAAAAATCCCCATCACGAAAATGATGGGGATTAAATATTAAAATTAACTGGAATTATTTCAATGAAGCTAAATATGCTTTCACCTGCTTATAAACTTGCGGACCAGTAAAGCCAAATTTCTCATCTAGTACTTCAGCAGGTGCTGAATATCCAAAATGATCCAAACCAAAAACTTTCCCTTTTCCACCAACAAGCTGAGCCAAAGTCACTGGCAATCCAGCGGTTAGTCCAAAAACTGGTTTTGAACTATCCAAGACAGATAGTTGATATGCTTCTGATTGATCTCTGAATAACCCTTCCGAAATCACGGAAACAATATTTGCATAGATGCCATCTTTTTCAAGAAGTGCTGCTGCAGCCACCAAGGTCGAAACTTCAGAGCCATTGGCTACCAATGTAACCTCAGCACCTTCTGTTGATTTTACACGATATGCTCCTTTTTCAGCAGCCAATGCTTCCTGATATCGATCTTCCACTGATGGCACATCTTTAATGCCTTGTCTCGACAAAATCAATCCAGTTGGCGTTTCCCTATTTTCTAAGGCCATTTTCCATGCTACAGTGGTTTCAGCACCATCCGCAGGCCTCAAAGCAAGCATGCTTCTTTTGCCTTTATGATTTTTAAGTTGCTCCATCAATCGCAGTTGTGCTTCTTGCTCAATAGGCTGATGTGTTGGTCCATCTTCTCCTACTCTGAACGCATCATGTGTCCACAAATAAATCACAGGAAGTTCCATCAATGAAGACAATCTATAAGCTGGCTTCTGATAATCAGAGAAGATGAAGAATGTACCGATAATGGGAATCACACCACCATGTAGCGCCATGCCATTGGCCATTGCTGCCATACTAAACTCACAAACTCCAGCATGAAGGAAGTTTGCATCAAAATTACCTGGAGTAAATGGTTTTGAATATTTCAAAAATCCATCCGTCTTGTCACTATTCGCTAAATCAGCTGAAGCAACAATCAAATTTTCAACTTTATCAGCCAAATACCCCATCACTGCGGCAGATGCATCTCTTGAAGCAGCATTTTCCTTCTGAGGGATCAATGCGAAATTGATGTCAGGAATTTTGCCTGATAAGAAATGATCCAATTTATCAGCAGCTTCCTTATTAGCCGCTCTCCATTGTGATTCTTTTTCCTTTGCTGCTTTTAGTTCAGTACGTTTTCTTTCTTTTATATCAGCATAAAGGGATTCAACTTCAGGGAAAATCACAAACGGATCTTCCAAACTTCCACCCAAACCTTCTATGGTTTTTTCGTAAGATGCTTTAGTAGCACCAACTGGCTTGCCATGAAGTTCTGAATATCCTTCATAAGGATTGCCATCAGCATCCTTACAGCCTTTACCCATTACCGTTTTACCGATAATTAAAAATGGTTTTTCAGTTTCAGCATTTGCTTCTTTAAGCGCTTCTCTGATCTGATCATGATCATTACCATCTATGGTTTTTACTTTCCAGCCCCATGCTTCATACTTCATGGCTGTGTCTTCGCTGGTTACTTCTTTGGTATATGTAGAAAGCTGAACATCATTTGAATCATAAAACATGATCATATTGCTCAATTTAAGATAACCTGCAATACGACCCACACCTTGTGATATTTCCTCCTGAATACCTCCATCAGAAATAAAGGCGTATACTTTATGATCTATCCAACTTCCGAATTTGGCTCCTAAAAATTTTGCAGCCAGTGCCGCTCCAGCCCCCATTGCATGACCTTGACCTAAAGGCCCAGATGTATTTTCAACACCTCTCTCTACATCTACTTCTGGATGACCTGGAGTCACAGAACCCCATTGACGGAAATCAGTAACATCCTGTTTGGTATATTTTCCAAGCAAATAGAGCTGAGAATATAACATCGGAGACATGTGTCCCGGATCCAGGAAAAAACGATCTCTGAATGACCATTTCGAATCATCCGGATCGAATTTCAAAAATTCGCTAAATAAAATGTGAATAAAGTCCGCTCCACCCATGGCTCCACCTGGATGACCTGATTTGGCTTTTTCTACCATCGCAACTGACAACACACGAATGTTGTCTACTGCTTTTTGATCTTTTGGTTGATTACTCATCAATAATCTCTAATTAATTAATAAAAAATTTATTGGATATTTATTCTTTCGGTGACTCTCGGAAGCCCACTCAAACCAAATTACCGAAATCAAAATTTGAAGATTTAGAAAAAAATCAAGAACCTACATCTTGCTTGATTTAATCAAAATCAAGATGCAAGATAATAATCTTGAATATTTATTTGGGTCGAATTGATATCCTATTAAATAAACCTTTTAAAGTGTGAATGTTCTGGATCAATAAAATTCAAAGTCAGGAATAAATCACGTTATTATATACCAGTTGGTTTAATGTTTTTGGAAATACGCATTTATTCAAAAATGACGCATATTTTAGATTTAAATCAATTAAAAATCAAATTCCTTGCGACTATCATAATATTTTCAATAAAATCCTATTTAAATTTACATATTGAAAATATTAAAACAGTCCTATTAAAATAATTGGAATTATATTTTAGATTTTTACGAATAAGCAGTATTTTATTTTAATTCGTAGCTGAATTCCATAATTTTGTGGTCATTTTATCCAAAAGAGGAAGTAAAGAAAGTATGCAGAAGAAGACATTATATAACGAAGCGTTTGAACACGATTCTTGTGGAGTTGGATGTATTGCCAATCTAAATAATGAGACTAACCATAAAGTCGTCAAAGATGCATTGACAATGCTCACCAATATGGAGCATAGAGGTGCAACTGGAAGCGACGAAAATACAGGTGATGGTGCAGGGATACTCACCCAAATACCTCATACATTTTTCAAGCATGAGCTTGCAAAATTTGCTATCAATTTACCAAAAGAAGGTACGTATGGGGTAGGTATGCTTTTCCTTCCTAAAAACTACCAAATTCGTGAAAAGTGTAGAGCTGTACTCAACGATTGCATCCAAAGTCTGGGACTAAGTCTGATCGGATACCGATTGGTGCCTATAGATGATCAAGTACCTGGTCATGAATCAAAAGCAGCAGAACCTTACATAGAACAAGTTTTTGTAGGAGCCAATGATCAGGTTTCTGAAGAAGATCTTGAAAGAAAACTATTCGTGCTGAGCAATTTTGCTTCACACGAAATCAAAAGCAAGGTAAAAGGCGAAAACGGGCATTTTTATGTTTGTAGTTTTTCTTGCCGAAAAATTATCTACAAAGGCCAGCTCAAAACAGATCAGGTAGAAGCTTATTATCATGATCTTCAAAACGAAGCTTACGAATCAGTTTTTGCCATCGTTCACTCCCGCTTTTCTACCAATACTTTTCCGAACTGGAAATTAGCACAGCCTTTCAGATACCTGGCTCACAATGGTGAAATCAACACCATTAGAGGAAACGTGAATAAGATGAAGTCAAAAGAGGCTAATATGTCTTCTAAATACTTCACTCAAGAAGAATTAAACTGGTTGCTTCCGGTTACTGATGAAAAAAATTCAGATTCTGCGAATCTTGATGCACTCATAGAATTGCTTCATCTGGGTGGTAGATCACTACCACATGTGATGATGATGCTCGTACCAGAAGCATGGCAGAACAATGAATTTATGGATAAGGATAAAAAAGCCTTCTATAAATATCAGGCAGCATTAATGGAACCATGGGATGGTCCAGCGGCATTATTCTTTACTAATGGTAAAGAGCTTGGCGCTACCCTGGATAGAAATGGTCTTCGCCCGGTTCGTTATTGCATCACTAAGGATCAGCGATTGATCATGGCATCAGAAGCTGGTGTGATTCCAATAGAACCATCCAATGTTCTTGAAAAAGGTCGACTTCAACCAGGAAAAATGCTTTGGATCGATCTTCCAAATCATAGAGTGGTAAAAGATGAAGAGATCAAAAGACAAGCCATCGAAAGCAAACCATATTTCGATTGGATCAAAGAACACAGAATTAAATTAAGATTATTACCTGCTCCTGACTTTGAAATCGAAGAAGTAGAGCCTGAACTGCTTAGAAAGCAGATTAAAACATATGGCTACACTCAGGAAGATGTAAAGCTAATCATAGCACCAATGGCAGCTGATGGTAAAGAACCAATTGGCTCTATGGGATCAGATTCTCCATTGGCGGTGCTTTCTCAGCAAAGTCAAAATGTAGCAAACTATTTCAAGCAATATTTTGCTCAGGTATCCAACCCTCCTATTGATCCTATCAGAGAGAGATTGGTTATGTCGCTATTCACAAGAGTTGGTGAAGCGTTGAATATTCTGGATGAATCTCCGGAGCACACCAGACAAATTCATATTTCACAGCCGGTATTGTCTCATAGTGCCTTTCATAAATTACTCAATCAGCAGGAAATAGGATTTGATTATGAAAGGATAAGTGCCGTTTACGATCCTTCGCAAATCACATTAAAACAAGCTATCAATGAGGTATGCCATTTAGCGCAGATGGCGGTATATGCTGGTAAAAAAATCATAGTTATCAGTAATAGGGATATATCAGAAACTAAAGTTCCGATTCCTTCTTTGCTATTTACAGGAGCCATCCAACATCATCTTGTAAAGAACAATAGCCGAACCAAATCAGGTTTGGTTATAGAAGCTGGAGATGCATGGGAAACGCATCATTTTGCTACAATCATCGGATATGGAGCAAGCGCAGTGTACCCATTCAAGGTTTATGATGTAATCAAAGACTTAAGAGAAAAAGGTGTCCTCAGCAAGGATTACGATGAAGATAAATACTACGAAAACTTCTCTAAGGCAGTTGGCGGTGGATTACTGAAGATTCTTTCAAAAATGGGGATCAGCACACTTCAGTCCTATCAGGGAGCTCAGATTTTCGAATGTGTTGGCCTTGGCACAGAAGTAATATCGAAATGTTTCAAAGGAACGGTAAGTCGTCTTGACGGGTTAACTTTTGAAGACCTTGAGAAAGAAGCATTGATCAAGCATCATGCAGGATTTGACTCAGATAAAAAATTACTCGAAGTTGGAGGGTTCTTCCAATGGAAACAAAACGGTGAAGTCCATCTTTTGAATCCGGAAACCATTCATTTACTTCAGAAATCCACCTCGTTGAATGATTACAGTTTATTCAAGAAATATTCTGAATCATTATACAACCACCAGGCAAAAAATTCAACCTTAAGAAGCTTGTTTGATTTCAAAACAAGACCTTCTATTCCAATAGAAGATGTTGAGCCTGTAGAAAACATCTTGAAACGATTTGCCACTGGCGCCATGTCATTTGGTTCCATATCACATGAAGCACATTCTACTCTGGCTATTGCCATGAACAGAATAGGTGGCAAGAGCAACTGTGGTGAAGGCGGTGAAGATGAAGCAAGATTTGAAAGAAAACCTAATGGTGATTGGGAAAGATCAGCTATTAAACAAGTAGCATCAGGAAGATTTGGGGTGACAAGCAACTACTTAAAAGAAGCTGCTGAAATTCAAATCAAAATCGCACAAGGAGCTAAACCAGGAGAAGGCGGACAGCTACCCGGTCATAAAGTTGATGACTGGATTGCAAGAGTGCGTCACTCAACTCCAGGTGTAGGTCTTATATCTCCTCCTCCGCATCACGATATTTATTCGATCGAAGATCTTAAGCAATTGATCTACGATCTTAAAAATGCCAACAGACATGCTAGAATCAATGTTAAATTGGTTTCAGAAGCTGGTGTTGGTACCATTGCATCAGGTGTTGCTAAAGCAAAAGCGGACGTTATTCTTGTTTCTGGAGCAGATGGAGGTACTGGAGCTTCTCCATTAAGTTCTATCCGTCATGCAGGGCTACCTTGGGAAATGGGATTATCAGAAGCGCATCAAACGCTTCTTAAAAATAACCTAAGAAGTAGAGTAGTGCTTCAGACAGATGGAAAACTGATGACTGGTCGCGATGTTGCTGTTGCCTGTTTATTGGGTGCAGAAGAATTTGGATTCTCAACCACAGCATTGATCGTGGAAGGATGTATCATGATGAGAAAATGTCATCTAAATACCTGTCCAGTAGGTATCGCAACTCAAAAACCTGAGCTTAGAAAATTGTTTACAGGAAATCCTGACCATGTGGTGAACTTTTTCAGATTTATTGCTGAGGAATTAAGAGAAATCATGGCTGAATTGGGTTTTGCGAGCATTAATGATATGGTTGGCCAATCGGAAGTGTTGAAGGTGAAATCTGATTTGGAGCATTGGAAACTTAAAAAAATAGACTTCTCTCCTATTCTCAATAAAGAAATGGTTCCAGAGTCATTTGGTGTGTATCAGCAAATTGAGCAAAATCACGAATTGGAAGATGTGCTTGATAGAAAGCTGATTGAAGACTATCTGGTAAAAGGTCAAAACCACAGACTATATAAGATCATCAATACAGACCGATCTGTTGGGGCGATGCTTTCACACGAAGTATCTAAAAAATATGGAAGCAAAGGAATTCAACTCAACAAAGCAAAAGTTGTATTCCAAGGTTCTGCGGGACAAAGTTTTGGAGCTTTCCTAGCACCGGGTATTGAATTCGAACTACAAGGTGAAGCAAATGATTATTGCGGAAAAGGCCTTTCAGGTGGAAATTTGATTATAAAAGTGCCAGAAGAAAGCACATTCGAAGCAAGTGAGAACATCATTATCGGAAACGTAGCTTTTTATGGCGCGACTTCAGGTAAAGCCTACATCAATGGCATGGCAGGTGAGCGTTTCTGCGTTCGAAACTCTGGTGTTGAAACAGTGGTAGAAGGAATTGGAGATCACGGATGTGAATACATGACTGGAGGAAAAGTAATCGTACTAGGTGAAACCGGAAGTAATTTCGCGGCTGGTATGAGCGGTGGTATTGCCTACATATTAGATAGCGCCAAAAATTTCGCCAATCAACTAAATAAAGAGATGGTTGAACTGGAAGAATTGGATACAGATGATTTGACATACCTAAAAGGTGAGATCGAAAAACATTTAGATCTTACCGATAGTGTAAAAGCGAAGAATATACTTGACAATTGGAATGACTACAAAACACAATTTGTGAAAGTCATGCCAAATGATCTGAAGAGAGTTTTAGAAGAAAAAAGATTAAAAGAAAAAGTAGCATAATGGGAGCAGTTGACGGTTTTTTAAAATACGACAGAGAATTACCTGAATCCCGCAATCCAAAAGATAGGATTGACGATTACAAGGAAATATATCAGCCTTTTGCTGAGGAGAAAACAAACAAGCAGGCTGCCAGGTGCATGGATTGTGGTATTCCATTTTGCCACAATGGTTGTCCACTAGGCAATCAAATCCCTGACTTTAATGATGCGGTTTACAAACAAGATTGGGAATCAGCCATTGAGATACTCTCTTCAACAAATAATTTCCCGGAATTTACGGGAAGAATCTGCCCTGCACCGTGTGAGGCTTCTTGTGTACTTGGCATCAACAAGAATCCGGTAGCCATTGAGCATATCGAAAAGTCTATTGCTGAAATGGCTTTTGAAAAAGGTTATATCAAAGCAAATCCACCTAAGACCAGAACAGGTAAATCAGTTGCCGTGGTTGGTTCTGGTCCTGCCGGGCTTGCAGCTGCTGCCCAACTTAATCAAGCAGGACATAATGTCACTGTTTTTGAGCGTGCAGAAAGAATCGGTGGACTTCTTAGATACGGTATTCCAGATTTCAAATTAGAAAAATGGACCATTGACAGGAGATTAGCGGTATTGGAGGAGGAAGGAATCAACTTCAAGACTAATGCGAATGTTGGTGTAAATATCAGCGTAGAAAGCCTGAAGGAAGACTTTGATGCTATTTTATTGACTGGGGGTTCAACCGTACCTAGAGGGTTGCCATTACCGGGAAAGGATTTGAAAGGAATTCACTTCGCAATGGATTTTTTAAGTCAACAAAACAACCGTGTATCTGGATCAGAAAATGATCTCATCAATCATAAAGGAGAAGCAACTGAAGCACCAATAATGGCTACCGGTAAAAATGTAGTTGTAATTGGTGGTGGTGATACAGGATCTGACTGTGTGGGGACTTCTAACCGACATGGTGCAACTTCAGTAACACAGATTGAATTACTTTCTAAACCTCCGGTAGGTAGAACGTTAGTCAATCCATGGCCAGAATGGCCAATGACTCTAAGGACATCATCATCTCATGACGAAGGTTGTGAAAGAGACTGGTCCGTACTCACAAAGGAATTTATCGGCAATGATAAAGGTGAATTGACCGGAATAAAAATCGTAAAAATCCAATGGGTAGATCGTGGATTTGAAGAAATAGAAGGTACCGAAGAAATACTTCCTTGCGAATTAGCTCTTTTGGCCGCAGGTTTTGTTCATCCTGAAAAGGATGGAATGATTGATCAGTTGGGTATAGAGCTTGATGAAAGAGGCAATGTTAAAGCCAACGATTATCAAACTAGTGATAAAGATGTTTTTGCTGCTGGTGATATGAGAAGAGGACAATCTCTTGTCGTATGGGCCATCTCTGAAGGTAGAGAAGCAGCCAGAGCATTAGATATTCACCTTATGGGGACTTCCTTACTGCCATCAAAAAAAGAATCCTATTTTAAATTAGGATAACAACAAATGAATCAGGGAGTAGATTACCGTCTCATCTCCCTGATTTCAAAATCTTTCCCTTTTCCGTATTTTATCAAATCCGAAAGATTGTAATACTCCAATGTATTCAAATCTTTTAGGTAGAAATCTTCCCTGTACAATGCGCGGACAATTTGGAACTCATAAAAGTCACCAAAGTTCATCAACCAATACCTATGTCCTACCCTCAAACTGCTAAATGCAAGTCCCGCCATTTCTATTTTTGCATCAATTTTCAATAATAAAATCGAAAATATTTATTCTAAATTTCTATGCAAGCCAAAAATGCATTAAAATTGAAATATATAATCAAATCTAACCATCTACAAAATGAAAGTCTTTACCAAAACGGTACTTAACTTGTTATTTGTTGGAGCTATATCGGCTGCCCTAATAAGCTGCGGAGGTTCAAACAAAAAAGAATCAAAAGCAGAAGAAGTCGCCTTCTCAGATGCAGATCAAAAAATAACAAGTGATATAGGAAAGGTCATCAAAGATCTACCTTCTCCTTCAGAAGTGCCATACACCATGCAAGCGATAGGCGCAGATTTCAACCCTACACTCATTAACGATTTAACCAATATTGCAGCTTATCAGGCTGATGAAGATGAAGCAGCGCTTAATCTTGGCGTTTTTGCTACTGATATTGGATATCTTTCTTCCTATCAAAAAGCTCAAGAAGCCTTGAAATACATGGAGAAATGTCATGATCTGGCTGAAACTTTGGGTGTTGCTTCTGTTTTTGATATTGCTACTATGGAAAAATTCCAGAACAATCTGAGCAATCCAGAAGAATTGAACAAGACAATGAATGAAGCCATACTTAAGGCTGAAGAAAGATTAGAAAGCGCTGATAGAGCATCAGTTGCTGCATTGGTACTTACTGGAAGTTTTGTTGAAGGTTTATACTTGGCCACCAAAGTAATCGAAACATACCCAAAAGACATACTAGATGAAGAAATGCGTAATGTAATTCTTGAACCAATGGTAAGAATTGTTTTGAATCAGAAAAAGCCACTTATCGATATCATAGGAATGTTGAAAGACCTTCCTCAGGATGACGTCATTGCATCAATGATCAATGAACTTAGTATTTTGAGATTACTTTATGATGGTGATTTGGCTGAGATTGAAAAGAAAATCACAGAAAACACAGGAAATTTCGTAATCACTCAAGAAATGTTGTTTGATATTACCACAGAAGTAAAAAGAGTAAGACAGGATATTATATCCATTTAATCTTATTATCAACAAATCTTGAAAAGCATTAGAGGGAATCTTTAATGCTTTTCGTATTTTTAGCCATCACTAGATTTAAAGCCTAAACCATGAGTGAAGAGGTTCTCAATGCCATAATCCAATTATTGGCAATAGTTGCTAAAGAAGATGATGTCACTTTAGATGAAAGAGCATCAATCAAAAATTTTCTTTCAGATAGCTTGAATGCTGATGCTGCCAAGAAATACCTCAATCTTTTTGATGAACTATCGCAAAATGCTACCACAGATCAGGAAGCAGAGAAACGAAAAGTGATCCAGGAATGCGCTCAAATCAATAAAGAGCAGACAGCACAACAAAAAGCTGCTATCATCTTAAACTTGATCATCCTCATAGCTGCAGATGGTGAAGTTTCTGAAAGAGAAAAACAATTGCTCTATTTCATTAGTGAGCAACTCAATATTTCTAAACAAATCACAGACTTAATTAAGGCTTTTGTGATTTATCAGGAAAGAAACCGGATCATTTCATCTAATATCTTAATTATTGATGATGGTTCGCAAAATGTACCAGATAAATGTAAACACGTAGTACACCAAGGACTTTCTGGGTTCATCTTCGTCCTTCGGATTCCTGAAATCGATGTTTATTTTTCAAAGTATGTTGGAGAATATGATCTTGAGTTGAATGGCTCGCCAATGAAGAATCAAAGGATTTACATATTTTCAACTGGAAGTGTAATTAAGTCCTCTGGTATCTCCCCGATTTACCATAGCGAAGTAGTCAACTGCTTCAGACAAATTGCAAGCGAACATCATCTGACTTTTACTGCAAGGAACATTTCATATAAATTTAAAAATGGAAATGTAGGGCTTAGAAATATCAATATAGAAGAAGAATCTGGGCAGCTTATAGCTCTAATGGGTGGCTCTGGAGCAGGAAAATCCACCCTTTTAAATGTGCTTAATGGAAACGATCAGCCATCTGAAGGCAGTGTAAGAATCAATGGTGTAGACATTCATACCCAGAAAAACAAAATTGCAGGTGTGATTGGCTATGTGCCTCAGGATGATTTATTGATTGAGGAACTGAGCGTTTATGACAATCTATTTTATGCTGCTAAGCTCTGTTTCAAGGCTTTGGATGACAACCAATTGGATGAACTGGTAAACAAGACACTTCAATCACTAGGTTTATACGAAACAAGAAAATTAAGGGTAGGCTCCACTTTAGATAAAACCATATCCGGTGGACAAAGGAAACGTCTAAATATAGGACTAGAGTTGCTCAGAGAGCCTTCTGTGCTCTTTGTTGATGAACCAACTAGCGGGTTGTCATCAAGAGATTCAGAAAACATCATGGATTTACTCAAAGAACTCTCCTTGAAAGGAAAAATGATCTTTGTAGTGATTCATCAGCCTTCTGAAGATATTTTCAAAATGTTTGACAAACTCATCATTCTTGATGTAGGCGGATATCAGGTTTATTATGGTAATCCGATCGGAGCGATCAGCTATTTTAAAGAAATAGTAAAAATGGTGGATCCATCTAATGCTATCAATCCTGAGCAAATCTTCAATATCATCGAATCAAAAATTGTCAACGAGTTTGGAAATTTCACGAACCAAAGGAAAGTAAGTCCATATCAATGGTACCAACATTTCAAAGATCGAATCAGGGTAAATCCAATTAAGGAAACAGATATTGCTCCACACAAGACTTTGTTTATTCCTAATAAACTGAAGCAATTAGGAATTTTTTCAATCCGAGATTTCAAAGCTAAGATTAGCAACAAACAATACCTTTTCATTAATCTTCTGGAGGCACCAGTGCTTGCATTATTACTTGCCTTTATTGTCAAATACACACCTTCTGGCACATCAGAATATGTTTTTAGAGAAAATCTGAATATTCCTGTTTTCTTCTTCATGAGTGTGATAGTTGCTCTTTTTATGGGACTCACGGTTAGTGCAGAAGAAATCATAAAGGATAGGAAAATACTAAAAAGAGAGTCATTTCTCAGTCTCAGTCGAGGAAGCTACTTGTTTTCCAAGCTTTTTATACTCTTTTCTCTTTCAGCAATTCAAACGATCACATTCGTTTGGATAGGAACTGCCATGCTTGAAATTGAAGGAATCACTTTGACCTTTTGGTTGGTACTATTCTCTGTTTCCTGTTTTGCCAATGTGCTGGGTCTAAACATTTCTTCAGCATTTAAATCGGCAGTAACAGTTTACATACTCATTCCTCTATTGGTAATTCCTCAGTTACTACTAAGTGGAGTTGTTGTCAATTTCGATAAAATACATCCATCCTTAACTACTGAAGACAAAGTGCCAATGATAGGTGAAGTAATGGCTTCTAGATGGGCATTTGAGGCCTTAGCAGTGTCTCAGTTTATTGATAATAAATACGAACGCAACTATTATAGCTATGATAAAATCATGGCTCAATCAGAGTTTAAAACTGTTTACTTATTCCCGAGACTTGAGTCAGATCTTGAATACATCCATCACAAGATAGATGGCGCGAATGCTGCCGATAGTGTTTTGATCAAACAGAAACTCGAAATAGTACGCTCTGAATTACAAAATGAATTGATTCGAATACCTGATGCCCAATTGCCAGAGATAAATGAACTAAATATCAATTCATTTGATGACGACACATATGTTGCGCTTACTGAATTCATCAAGAAGCTCCGCTCCTATTATAATTCCAGATCTAAAGCTGCAAATAATGAGAAACAGGCTAAACTGAAGGAATTCACTCAAACATCGGAAGCCAGATCAGCATTCAGTGTACTTAGAGATAAAAACGAAAATGAAGCAATGGCACAACTTGTGAAAAATATTGCTACAGATCAAAGGATTTTGGTTCAGGATAACCGAATTGTTCAAAAGATCTATCCGATTTTCACCGATCCAGAGTTTCCTGAACATGCTTTTGATTTTAGGGCGCAGTTTTATCAACCACAAAAACATTTTCTAGGAGCACTAATACCGTCCCCCATTTTCAATCTTTACGTGATTTGGAGTATGACGATATTACTTTATCTCGCATTATACTTTGATTTACTAAGAAAATTTATTTCACTTTTTTAAAGCGTGTACTTCTATATCTCCAAGATTCTTGGTTTTCTAGTGGATCCATTTATTTGGATCATTACGGGTCTTTTATATGCTGCTTTCAGCAAGTCTACAAAAAAAACAAAGTGGATTGGAGGAATGTCCCTATTCTTACTCACCACTTTGAGCATACCATTGTTATCAAGCTTGGCCATGAGGCAATGGGAATATCAACCTGTAAAAAAGGAAAATTTACCGCTTTGTGATATTGGTGTGGTGCTTACAGGGATGACTCATGTGAATAGAATTCCCACAGATCAGATTCATTTTGCAGAAGGCGCTGACCGAATAACTGAAGCAATCAGACTACATAAAGACGGACTTATTGGACAAATCATTATATCTGGAGGTATAGCAACCATTCTTGACGAAGAAACGAGTGAAAGTGAACAGCTAAAAGAACTCTTATTGACATGCAGGATTCGGGAAAAGGATTTCAAACTTGAGAATAAAAGTCGCAATACCTATGAAAACGCATTTTATACTGGTGAGCTGCTTAAGGAATTAAAACTTGCTGATAGAAAAATACTCTTAATCACCTCAGCATTTCATATGAGACGTGCATTGAGATGCTTCGAAAAACAAGGACTTGATGTTATTCCCTTTCCAGTAGATTTTCATTCTCAACCAATTACTTTCAATCCAAGTCAGCTTATTCCATCGATCCAATCCCTTCAAAATTGGAAAATTTTATGCGAAGAAGGGATGGGTATATTGGTCTACAGATTAATTGGCTATGCATAAAAAAAGCCTGAATTAAAAACCCAGGCCTAATCGATATATTATAAATTATCTGTCCCAGATAATTATTCTGCGTCTTTCTTAGAAGTTTTCTTTGCTTTCACTTCTTTTTCCTCAGCAATTGGTGCTTGCTCTTCAACTGGCGCGGCAGTTTCAACAACAGCCTCAGCTACCACTTCAGGTTCCGCCTTCACCTCTTTTTTTGCTGGTGCTTTTTCCTTTTTAGGAGCAGCCTCAGCAGCCAATTTTTTCTCAAATTCTGCCTTGATTGCCTCTACATCAACGTTTTTTATTGGAGGAACAGCATTTAATCTTTTGATAGTATTCACACGAGCCTTAGCTCTTGATATATTCTTTCTACCTTTTCTTTCTAGTCTAGTAATTGCCATTTTTAGATCATTTCCTTTTAACGAGGTGCAAATTTACTTGTTTAGTTAGATTTGTGCAAAATTATTATATGTCAACTTCAAAGCCCTCAATTCCTAAAGGTACACGCGATTTCGGACCTGTAGAATCATCCCGCAGAAACTATATCATTAATAAGATAAAGGACAATTTTATTAAATATGGTTTTAATCAGATCGAAACCCCTTCTATGGAGCAATTATCCACATTGATGGGAAAATATGGAGATGAAGGCGATCAACTACTTTTTAAAATTGTTAATTCTGGTGATTTTTTGTCAAACACTTCCACTGAAGATTATCAACGAGGCAGCAAACATTTACTCAACAAAATTTCTGAAAAAGGACTCAGATATGATTTAACCGTACCGTTTGCAAGATTCGTTGTTCAAAACAGAAACGAAATCACCTTCCCATTCAAAAGATTTCAAATTCAACCTGTATGGAGAGCTGATCGCCCACAAAAAGGTCGATACAGAGAATTTTATCAATGTGATGCGGATATTATTGGAACCAATTCAATTTGGAATGAGGCCAATCTGACGCTTTTGATTCATGACGTTTTCAATGACCTGGGTTACGAATATTTCACATTAAAAATAAACCATAGAGCAGTTTTAAATGGTTTGGCAAAATATATTGGTTTGGAAGGAAAGGAAATTCCTTTTTGTGTCGCTATCGATAAGTTGGATAAAGTTGGCGAAGAAAAAGTAAAAGAAGATCTAAGCGAACTTGGTGCTCAGACTAATCAATTACAGGAACTGTTTGACATTTTCGCCATGAATGAGGCAAGCACACACAAGCTTCAACTTATCAGCAAAATCTTAGCGGATAATTCTGGTATTTCTGAGCTTAGTGAATATTTCAGTTTTCTTGAAAAGGCGACAAATTATAACTTGAAAATAGATTTGGATTTCAGTTTGGCTCGCGGACTTACCTATTATACAGGAATGATTTTCGAGGTAAAAGCAAACGATGTGAAAATAGGAAGTATTTGTGGAGGTGGTAGATATGACAATCTAACAGGCGTTTTTGGAATGGAAGGTGTTTCCGGCGTTGGTATATCATTCGGTTTAGACCGCATATATGACGTATTGACTGAGAAAAACCTTTTCCCGGAAAGCGTGACTAAATCTATCGAATTAATGATTTTGCATTTAGATGAGGCTTCTTTTAATCATGGAATCGACCTGCTTTTCGCCATGAGGTCAGCTGGAATCAAAAGTGAGATTTATCCAGATATTGCAAAGATTAAAAAACAATTTGCCTATGCAGACAAAGTATCAGCGGAGTACTCACTAGTCATCGGTTCTGATGAAATAAAATCAGGAAAATACACGCTAAAAGTGATGAGCAGTGGCGAACAGATGCTTCTTGATCAGGAAGCAATCATAAATACAATAAAAAATAGCTGATAACAGCTATTTTTTCGTTGTGCCTTTATAATCCTATGGTTTTGAGATTAGCATTCGTAATCATCGTTTTCATACCAACAGGTTTGTTTGCACAGCATTTCAGCAAACTTGGTAGATTCTCAATAGAATATGAAAAAGGGTGCTCTCCTACTACTATAAACATCACTCAATACGATCATCTCGAGAAACCACGATCATTTTATCTTGAACTCCATTTAGACTCGATCACCCCTTCGACGAAAGCCGATACTTTTTATACCTACTCAGAACCGCGCACATATAAAATAGTGCAATTGATTGGTGAAGATATCAGCCCTAAAACTGATACTTTAATTTTCACAATTGAATCATCACCACCACCAAATTTTGAAGTTTATTCCTGCAGCGGCAACCAACTGGAAGTAAATATTACAGATCAGCATTATGATTATTATCGAGTATTTTTCACCAATACAGATTCAATAGATGTACGCCGAGGTGATGTGAATCCACAATTCTCATATACATCAACTTCCGCTAAAATAGTTGTAAAGGGCTTATTTGAGAATGCTTTCAATAGCAATTGTGGCGAATCAATACAATCCACAACGATCGAACCTTCACTTTTTTCTCCAATAATTGACACTGCTTTTTTTGAACAAAGCTGTGATAATTCATATTCCCTATCGATGCAAATCAATAATTTATCATCCTTTAAATACATCATAGAGTTAGAGGATAATGCCATCAAAACTCAAATACATGAAGGATTATTGAGTGAAGAAATGGTGTTTGAAAACCTCGCTTTGAGTTCAAACCAAGAAATCTGTATTAATATTTCAGTTATCGATCCTTGTACTGGTCAGAGTACCAGTAGTGATCCATATTGTATATCCACTGATTTGACTGAAATCGGGAATTTTCAAGGGGCTTATGCGAGTTATAGCGGATCCAACATATTGTTATATTTCGGAAATACAGGAGGTGCAGCAATAAAAATCCAAAGAACTAAAGACGGTAGTTCAATAAGATTACCTGATCAATTCGGTACCAAAACCATTGATCCTATTTCATCTTCCAAAAGCTATTTATATTCTTTATCATTTTTAGGGAATGACTGTGACACGATAAACCAAAGAATAGATTTACAGGCAATTAATATAGAAATTGAATCCAAAGGGCAGTTAACAAACATAATTACTCTGAATGTCACAGAACCTATCAACGGCCTAAATTCAACCGATAGAACCGATTCCCTCCTGCTTTATAATCAGGATAGCACCAGGATTATTAAGAAAGCTTATAGCGTTTCCTTTAATTTGGAGCCGACGCTTGGCGAGTTACAAAATATTAGATTGTTTTATCACTACCCAAACAATGGTATTTCTATATATTCCAATGTAATTCTTACACGACTAAATTTCATTGTTCATGTTCCAAAAGCCTTCACTCCTTTCAATTACGACGGATTGAATGATCGATTGTTATTTTATGGTTTGCCTGGGCAATCAGGCAATCTTCAGATTTATAATCGATGGGGAGAATTAATATATGAGTCGGATGATATTCTTTTGGGTTGGGATGGTCGATCAAGAGAAGGAAGATCTCCACAAGGAACTTATCGTTACAAACTTAGTTTTACTACACCTGAGGGAGAATTAAAATCTCAAGTTGGTACATTTGTTTTGATAAGAAATTAAAAGCGATCGATATGATTGATATGATGAAAATGATGGGCAAGCTGAAAGAGGTTCAGGAGAAAATGAAAGTAGCCCAGGAAGGATTGAAAGATATAATTGTGGAAGCTGAATCAGGAGCTGGAGTAGTAAAAGCTGTTGTAAACGGTCAAAAAGAAGTAATCTCACTTGATATTGATCCCTCAATTATCAATCAAGAGGATAGCGATATGATGAAAGATCTTATCATTGCGGCAGTAAATAAAGCAATTGCTCAGGCGGAAATCAAAGGCAAAGAGCATCTTGCATCCGCAACACAAGGGATGATTCCAAACATACCTGGTTTTGACTTAAACAATATGGTCTAAATGTCCAGGATCGCTGTAGTCATTCTCAACTACAACGGCGAACATCACCTTCGCCAGTTTTTGCCTTCTGTATTAAAGTATTCAAAAGATGCCAAGATAATAGTGGCAGACAATCACTCCACAGATGGTTCTTGTGAAACTTTAAAAAAATCATTTCCAAAAGTTCAACTAATAAGCTTATCTGAAAATTATGGATATGCTGGTGGATACAATGAAGCTCTGAAGCAAATTGAAGCTGAATATTATCTACTACTCAATTCGGATGTTGAAGTTACAAAAGACTGGATTTCACCGCTTGCAGATTATTTGGACAAACACAGTAACTGTGCAGCAGTTCAACCGAAAATACTCGATTTTAAAAATAAAGATCGATTTGAATATGCAGGTGCTGCTGGCGGTTTTATAGATTCCTTAGGATATCCTTATTGCCGAGGAAGAATTTTTGATACCATAGAGCAAGATCTCGGTCAGTATGACGATGAAAAAGAAGTGTTCTGGGTTTCTGGAGCATGTTTTATGATCAGATCCAAATCATTTCATTCCGTTGGTGGGTTTGACGCCTCCTTTTTCGCACATATGGAAGAAATAGATTTATGTTGGCGATTACAAAACATTGGGGAAAAACTTGCCTACACATCTAAGTCAGTGGTATACCATTTAGGAGGCGGAACCCTAAATAAATCAAGTCCTAGAAAAACCTATTTAAATTTCAGGAACAACCTGATTATGCTGGCAAAAAACTTACCAGTGTCTCAATTGGCATTTATCTTACCTCTTCGGATTTTATTGGATCTGATTGCTTCTCTCAAATTTTGGAAAGACTTTTCATTCTTGCATTTTAAAGCAATAATAAAAGCCGAAATACACTTTTTAAGTCATATCGGACATTATAACAGAAAGGAAATTAAAGTACGAAATCATTACAATCCAATAACCTCTATTTTACTTCACTACTATTTCAAAAAGAAAAAAACCTTTTTAAATATCAATAGTACCAAATAGAATTATTTCTTCTTCTGAGCATTTTTCTAAAGTTCATTACGAACGCAAGGCTCAAATAAATAATTATAGGTGATCCGAATGTTAAAAACGATGAATAGATAAATAGAATTCTAATGTTGGAGGTCGGAATTCTCAATTTTTCGCCTAATCTCGTGCAAACTCCAAAGGCGTACTTTTCGACAATTTCCTGCATTTGCTAGTATTCTGTTATGGGGATTGCAAATATAACAAAAGTAAGAGTACTTTGTTGTACTTGAATATAGTTTAAAGCATATTTTTGCCTATTATTGCGGTGAAATATATGGAATAGATCCATTATTGAATTTAAGAATTGAAAAGTAAAAAAATGATCCACATGAAAAAACTTAACCTAGCGATAGCACTTCTTGCCGGTACTGTCTTTTTTACAGGCTGTACCCTTAGTAAGATGATTAAGCTTGCTGCAGACCAGGATTTACAAGTAAATCCAAACCCTCTTGAAGTACATGGAGGCGATGTTCCTTTGGAAATGTCAGTTGTACTTCCTCCCAAAATGTTACCAACTGGTAAAGTTTACACAGTTAATACAGTTTACAAGTATGGTGATAAAGAAATTCAAGTAGGATCAGTGGAATTTAAGGCTGATGAATTTCCAAATAGCAGCTCAACAACATCTAGAAAAAGTCAAGAATTTTCATTTCCATACCAGGATGGAATGAACCCTGGTGAATTATTCGTAGAGGGTGTGGCATCAGATCCAAGAAACGGAAAATCTAAAACTTCACCTAGATTAAGCGTTGCAAAAGGATTAGTAATGACTTCATCAATGGCTAAGCCTGTATTTTTCTCTTCTTATGCTGATCACGGATATGTGGAAAGAGAAGAATTAATTCCTACCAATGTAAATTTCTACTTTGAGCAAGGTGTTTCTAGCCTTAATCCTAACTTCAAAGTTGAAGGTGATAACAACAAAACAAGAAGCAATAACCTGTCTGCTTTCATTGCAGAGAAAAACGTAACTCGTACTGTGACCATTACAGGTTCTCACTCTCCTGAAGGTACTGAAACTATCAACAGCAACCTTGCTGAAGATAGAGCTAGCGCTATTCAAAGTTTTTACAAAAAGCAAATGAGAAAGTATGACTACAAAGGAATGGCTGATTCTATCAAGTTCATCATCAAGCCAATCATTCAAGACTGGGCAACTTTAAAACTTGCTCTTCAGACATACAAAGGCATCAGTGAAGAACAAATCCAACAAATTAACAGAATCATCAACGGTACAGGTTCTTTCGAAGAAAAAGCAACTGCAATTTCAAAATTGCCTTCGTATGATAAATTGTTAAAAGATGTTTATCCAGGTTTAAGAACGGCTAAAACTGAAATTCTTACAGTAAAGCCTAAGAAATCAAATGCTGAAATTGCTATCCTAGCTAAGCAAATAGTGGACGGAAAAGCAAGCGCTGATACCTTAAGTGCATCAGAACTACTTTTCGCAGCGACACTTACTCCATCACTTGACGAGAAAAAAGCTATATACGGTGTAGCTGCAAAATCAGGATCATGGGTTGCGCACAACAATTTAGGTGCAGTAAATTTGGAAATGGCAGCTAAAAAATCAGGTGCTGATTCTAAGAAACTTATTGAAGAAGCGATTACTCAATTTGAAATTGCTAAAAAGAAAAATGACAAATCTGCAGAAGTACATTCAAATATGGCTGCTGCTTATATGATGCAAGGAGATTACAGTAAATCATTTGATGCTGCTACTATGGCAGAAGGTGCTTCACCTTCAAATGACGTAAAAGGAAAAGTAAAAGGCATGAAAGGTGCCGTTCAATTGATGCAGGCTGATTATGAGGCTTCAAAAGCGTCTTTTGCTTCTGCAAAACCTTCTGATGTTGTTGCTTTTGATTATGGTCTTGCAGCTCTTCTTAATAAGGATTACGAAGAAGCAAAAGGTCAATTGAGCAAAGTAGATGGTGATGAGTTTGGTGCTGAGGCAGCTTACTTAAGAGCTATTGTTGGTGCTAAATTGAATGACGGTTCTGCTGTTACTGCTAATCTAAAAACGGCAGTAGAAAAAGACCCTTCTTTAAAGGATAAAGCTTTGAACGATCTTGAATTCAGTAAATTTGCTGATGCTGTAGCCCAAGCAGTAAAATAAAAATTCATAGGATAAAGTAAAAAGCCCTCCAATTATGGAGGGCTTTTTTTATTAATATCCCTTTAATCACTTAATTTAGCGGAGTTAAAATTTGAAATAGAAATGCGAGAAATACAATTTAGGGAAGCACTTAGAGAAGCCATGAATGAAGAAATGAGAAGAGACGAAAAAGTGTTTCTCATGGGCGAAGAAGTAGCAGAATATAATGGTGCATATAAAGTGAGTCAAGGCATGCTTGACGAATTCGGACCTAAACGAGTTATAGATACGCCAATTGCAGAACTTGGATTTGCTGGACTTGGAGTAGGTGCTGCTATGAATGGTTTGAGACCAATCATTGAATTCATGACATTCAACTTCTCATTGGTTGCAATTGATCAAATTATTAATGGTGCAGCAAAAACAATGTCCATGTCAGGTGGCCAGATAAACGTTCCAATAGTTTTTCGTGGACCAACGGGTAATGCAGGACAATTAAGCTCACAACATTCACAAAATTTCGAGAACTGGTTTGCAAATACATCCGGTTTGAAAGTTGTTGTTCCGTCGAACCCTTACGATGCGAAAGGTTTGCTAAAATCAGCCATTAGAGATAATGATCCAGTTATTTTCATGGAATCAGAATTGATGTATGGAGATAAAGGTCCTGTTCCTGAAGGTGAATATTTGATCCCAATAGGTCAGGCAGAAGTGGTTAGAGAAGGAAATACGGTAACATTGGTTTCTTTCGGTAAGATGATGAAAGTAGCTAATGAAACTGCAGATGTACTAGCCAAGGAAGGTGTTAGTGTTGAAGTAATAGATTTAAAGTCAGTAAGACCTATTGATTATAAAACAGTGATCAATTCTGTGAAAAAAACAAACAGATTGGTAATTGTCGAAGAAGCCTGGCCATTGGCATCAATATCAAGCGAACTAAGCCATCATATTCAGAGAAATGCCTTTGATTATTTGGATGCCCCGGTTCACCGTATAACAAATAAAGATCTTCCATTACCCTATGCTCCTACATTGATAGATGAGATACTTCCTAATGTTAAAAGGACTATTGAAGCGATCAATGCAGTTTGCTACAGATAATATTTACGTTTTATTACCGAAGAAACGACAATAAAAAAGGATCACCATTTGGTGATCCTTTTTTATTTCTTTTGAAATCAAATCATTTGAACATTCCAGACAAGGCCTTTGCCCCTCCCATTTTGTTCATCGTTTTCATCATCTTTCTCATCTGATCAAATTGCTTGATTAGCTGATTGACTTGATTGATGGAAGTACCACTACCTTTTGCAATTCTTTGACGTCTGGCTCCATTAATAATATCTGGATTCTCACGTTCGGTTGGTGTCATTGATTTAATAATGGCTTCAATTGGCTTTAAAGAATCGTCATCAATATCAATATCTTTTATTGCCTTTCCCACACCAGGAATCATTCCTAGAAGATCTTTCATATTGCCCATCTTCTTGATCTGCTCCATTTGAGATAAAAAATCATCAAAACCGAACTGGTTTTTCCTAATTTTCTTATTGATCCTTCTAGCCTCTTCTTCATCAAAAGTCTGTTGCGCTTTTTCCACCAAGGAAAGCACATCGCCCATTCCAAGGATTCTTTTTGCCATCCTATCAGGATAAAACAGATCAATGGCATCCATCTTCTCCCCTGTACTGATGTATTTGATAGGTTTCTGTACTTCATTCCTGATTGAAAGTGCAGCACCACCACGTGTATCTCCATCCAACTTGGTCAATACAACACCATCAAAATTTAAGCGCTCATTGAAGGTCTTGGCGGTGTTTACAGCATCCTGACCAGTCATGGAGTCAACAACAAATAAAGTTTCAGCAGGATTCAGCTCTCGCTTTATTGCTTCAATTTCATTCATCATTACATCATCGACAGCCAAACGACCAGCCGTATCTATAATGAGTGATTTCTTACCATTTTCTTTGGCATATTTTACAGCACCTTTGGCGATCTTCACAGGATCCTTCTCTGTAAGGTCCGAATATACCTCAACTCCAATCTGCTCCCCTAAAACTTTTAATTGTTCTATCGCGGCTGGTCTATAAACATCACAGGCGGCCAATAGCACTGTTCTCCCTTGCTTTTTCAGTAAACTAGCCAACTTACCAGAAAAGGTAGTTTTACCAGAACCTTGAAGTCCTGAAATTAAAATTATATTCGGATTTCCTTCTAAGCTTAATGGAACGTTCGTATCACCCATCAAAGCGGTAAGTTCCTCTGCAACTATTTTGGTTAATAACTGCCCAGGTGAAACTGCAATTAAAACATCACGTCCTAAGGCCTCCTGCTTTATTTTATCTGTTACTTCTTTTGCTACTTTAAAATTAACGTCAGCATCAATCAGCGCCCTTCTAATTTCCTTTACCGTTGCGGCAACATTTATCTCTGTGATGCTTCCCTGGCCTTTCAGCGTTTTAAAAGCTCTATCCAGTTTTACACTTAAATTATCAAACATACTTTCTTGATTATTTCGAATGCAAAACTAATTAAATCGATGCTTTCGCAACTAAATTTTTGCAATTCAGTATTATAATATGAATTAGTACCTTGTATAACCAACTAATAAAATATTATTAAAGATGAAAAATTACATTTCAATGACACTTTGCTTTATACTATTTGCATCAACTTCAGGAATAGGTCAGCAAAAAATTAAAGAAAAAGATCTACTTGGTCAATGGAAACTCAAGATCGAAATAAATGAGGCTCTTGATGAAGCAAAAGAAGATTTGGATGATGAAGACGCGATTCTAGGCAAATTGGTATTATCTACTATCTCAGGATTTGTTGGCGAAATCATTGAAAATATTGACATATATCTCAATTTCCAATCAGGAGGAAAGGTTGAGGTAACTGTCAATGCCTTTGGTGAAGAGGAAGTTGAATATACAACCTGGTACATTGACAAATCAGGAAAATTATTCATCGAAGACACTGAACATCTTCAGTCTGATAAATATGATTATTGGACACTTGAAAATGGGATTTTGGTACCTTCAGATTCAGAAGATGAGAAATATGTATACATGGTGAGAGTTGATAATTAAAAAATACCACATTTCGGGTATTTGATTTGAACTATTTAAACGTTTACTTTGATTTTTTCACAACAATAAACTTATTTTGTTGTGATTTTAACAAGGTAAACGTTTGCATTTTATGAAAACAAAGAAATTAATTCAAATGGCCTTTTTGAGTTTTGTTTATGCACTCCTGTTATCCTTTTTTGGATGCCAAAAGGGGAATACGCCGCTAGATTTTGTTAAACTTAATAGCCAAACAACAAAATCACTTTCCTTCTTCATTAGATAAATCAAGCCTCAAGGATACTTTTTAAGTTGGCAGGTGAGTATCGAATAGACTTTAAGGTCTTATGGTCTCCGACTCTGTAAACAAGAAATTTATTTTCAATTTCTTTATAATAGGCATCCGTCCCTTTTTCTTTCTTGTAATAATCTACTGTCTCTTGTGCTTCCAATTCTGATTCACATGCTTTGCTCATATTCGAGCGTTGAACTTCCTCGAACAGATCAACGAATTTTTCACCTAAACCAAACTCCAGAACAGCACCTGAAAGAACATACTGTATATCGCAAAGCGCATCAGCGATCTCAACCAAATCCTTATCTTTTATTGCTTCCTCCAGCTCCTTTAATTCTTCTGCTATTAGGGAAACTCTCAATTTGCATCTCGCCTCACTCGGAATTTCAGGATTAGATAAAATCGGATGTTTGAATGTCTTATGGAATTCGGCAACCTGATTAAGAGAGTCAATTTTTTTCATTTTATTATTTTGATTGATTGGATTTTTCTTTTTTGAACGCCAAAAATAAGAAGTACATAAAGCCTCCGAATACCAGAGTTAAATTTAATATCATACTTACAATGGTCATTGTCTGCATAGCTTTCCTATTTACAAAACAATTTATAGATGTATTTATTTATCAAAATTCCAATGAGAATCACTAACCCCCATTGTGTGATGATTGTTGCATTACTGTAAACATCAAATAGATTCCACATTCCATTTTCATTAAACCAAGGGTTGGCGCTGTAGCCTTGAGACATCCACCAATATATGAGAATTACGCCCATAAATAAATTCACAATCAGGCTATATTTGAAATAGGCATCTGGCACCTTAAAATCTGAATCTTCGTCAATAAATTCCTTTTTAAACTTGATCGATCCATATCGCACAGTGGCAAAGGCAATAAATAATCCACTTAATATTAAACCAATTCCCCAAACCCAATCTTGATTCGAGAAAAAATCTAAAGAATAAGCCGATGGAAAACCAAAGATTACAAAGGCTACAAACAATAGAATCCGTAGCATTCGACCCGTCAATCCTACTTGTGACAAATTACTAATGAAAAGCTGAAGCATCGGCAAAAACGAACTAAAAGCTGCTAAGGTTAGTGCAAGAAAGAAAAACACAGCCATTACGTATCCTCCAGGTATCTGAGCAAATAATTTCGGAATTATGGTAAATGTTAAAGCCTGACTTCCAGACTGCAAATAGTTTACTGCCTCTGATTCCGAAGCGGCCAACGCAAACACAGCAGGAAGGATCGCCATCCCTGCAAAAAGAGATGCTGTATTGTTTCCAAATGCTCCAATGAACGTATTGAGCGTAACATCTTCTTTCGATCTAGTATATGAAGAAATTGTCATCATTAATCCCCATCCAGCACCTGTGGACCAGGCTGACTGTGACAGTGCTTCAATCCAAATCGTCGGATTCCGAAAATGTTGTGGATTGATAGAATACATATATTCCAATCCTTTCACACCATTTTCCATGGTAAGGGCCGCTATCGCCACTATAGCAAGAAGCACGAATAAACTCGGAATCAATATTCTATTTGCTTTTTCCAGTCCATTTTTGATGCTTCGGCTAACTACAAATATTCCAACCAAAATAACAAGGATATAAACACCCACGGTTTTCCAGCTGCCATTTGAAAGCGAATCCCATTGTTGATTCAAATAGTCCGGATTCGTCGCTAAGGTTGTTTGAATATTTTCAGCGGATCTTAGATTATTATATAAATCAATTATAGAAAGTGTAAGGTATTCAATTGACCAGGCTGTGACTACAGAATAATAAAAAGCAATGCCTAAAGTGCATGTAGTTATAAAAAAACCCATCCAGGCATATCTTTCACCTGCTATTTTGCCAAATGAGCCAATGACACCACTTTTAAATTTTTTCCCTATTGAAAATTCTGCTAGTAATAAAGGGACAGACCATACCAGCAAAAAAAGAATCCACAACAAAATAAATGCTCCTCCATATTGACCGGCAAGTCTTGGAAACCGCCATATATTGCCCGCTCCAATGGCCATTCCCAAAGAAGCCAGAATAATGCCCCATCTATTGCTAAATTCCTGACGTTCAGACATAAATTAGTCCTTGCGCTTACTTACGGAAACTACTGTGATATAGAGGTAATACAAGATAAAGCCTAAAAGAACCACGCCAAGCCAATTTCCACCAAGTGGAATATCAGATATGGTAATATCCAAGCCAAGAGTCACCAACAGGGCAATCAAAATCCCCATCAAAGCTTCCCCGGTGATTAGTCCAGACGCAACTAGTAAACCTGCATTAGATGCTTTTTCCCGAATTACCTCAGAGATATTATTGTTTTTAAAACTCCTTTGCAGCAACCATGCAATGACCCCACCTATAAAGATGGAAGAATCAAGCTCAAACGGTAGATATAGACCAACTGCAACTGCTAATACTGGCATTCTAAAGTTAGAATTGATCTTCTTTAGATATAAATCAGCGATTATGATAACAACGCCGATTGCAGCACCGATTAAAATAATGTTCCATGGCAATTCACCTCCAAAAATACCAGAAGCAACACTCATCATTAACGTAGCTTGTGGCGCAGAAAGCGGATCCGGATGATCAATTGTAGGACTTCCTATTCCTTTTGAAGCCAACAATAAGTTCAAAACAGGAGCAATCAACAACGCACCAGCAACCACTCCAATCATTTGCATGACTTGCTGATTCTTAGGAGTAGCCCCAAGAATATGTCCAGCTTTAAGATCCTGCATATTGTCGCCAGCAATGGCAGCAGCGCAACAAACAACCGCACCAACCAGGATAGCTCCAGCTGCACCTCTTCCAGGATCAGAAGTTCCCATCAGTAAAACTAACATTATTGCAGTCGTAAGAATGGTTGCAATAGTAACACCCGAAATCGGGTTATTCGAACTACCAACCAATCCTGCCATATAGCCCGCAACCGCAGAAAATAAGAATCCCGCAACAACCATCATAAGTGACATCACTAATGTCACAGCAACATCTTGAATAATCGTTAGATAAATGAAAAATACAGGAACAACCATCACTCCTACTCCTAGCAAGACCCAAGACATTGGTGTATCTATTTCGGTCCTTAAGGTGGTCGAAACTTTTGAAGAACCTTCCTTAAACGCTTTTACTCCCTCTGTGAATGCTGTGCTCAAAGCCGATCGCAAATTGATCAATGCCCATAAACCTCCAACAATCATGGAACCAACACCTAAGTATCTCATTTTAAAACTCCACAATGCTCCACCTAATGCTTCTGGTGATATTTGACTGATGCTATCAAACTTTCCCGCCGCAACTAACTCAGCAGCTACAGCATCAAAACCGTTCATCCAAACATATATAGGAATTCCAAACCACCATGTGACCACACCACCCATGAAAACAAGTGTCGCAACGTTCAACCCAACTATATACCCAACTGCCACCAAAGCTGGGGAAAGGTTTAAACTGAAGTACAAATAAGCCTTTTCGTTAAGAATTGTCGCCTTTTCAAATATTCCATGCCATAAATTCATGGCTTCATTTCCAAACTTGAAAAACGCCCCAATCAAACTTCCAAAAACCAAAAATTTAACAGATTTACCGCCAGTTTCACCAGTCTTCAAAACCTCAGCTGTTGCCACTCCTTCCGGAAACATGAGCTTCTCCTTAACAATCAAAGCTTTTCTCAAAGGAATAGTAAAAAGCACTCCAAGAACACCACCACTTATAGATATCAATGTAGTTTCCCAATAATTAAACTCTTCCCAATACCCCATAATTACTAAGGCTGGAATTGTGAAGATCACTCCAGCAGCCAAAGATTCTCCAGCCGATGCGGCAGTTTGAACCATATTATTTTCAAGGATATTAGAATTTTTGAAGGCTTTTAATATCGCCATTGATATAACCGCAGCTGGAATAGATGCTGAAACCGTCAAACCAGAAAACAAACCAAAATAAGCATTTGCCGCACCTAGTATTACGGATAGCAATGCTCCCAATATGATTGAGCGAAAGGTAAGTTCGTTGAGTTTGGTTTCAGGGGAAATATAAGGTTGTGACATTGGGTTAGGATTTTATGATTCTCGAAAGCTAGTAAAAAAAAATTAGATCACTAAATGAAAAAGGTGACTTAAAGCCACCTTTTCAAAATCAAATTACTAGAATTTCTTTCAGACGATGATATATAATTTCTGCTTTTCCACAGAAGGCACATCAGCCCAATAAACGGAATCATTTTTTAGCCAACTCCTTCTTTTGACAAAGCTGCCAAAAGTCTTAATCCTTCTTTTAGATAAGGATCTTCAGAGAGCTTAATTTCATTTTCTTCATCTTCAGAAGGAATCTCATCCGAGTCAATTTTAGTAGCCATTTCATCCACTTGTTTTTCAGATTTTCTTTCTTCCAGATTGAGTGAAATAGAGTTTTGCTCCTTCTGCTTCTTGGCTTTGTTGACATCCGATACCAGCTCTTTTAAATCTTCATCTTCTTCGAGATGTTTGTTATAGAGCTTATTCAGTTTTTCTATCAATTCTTGAGAAATCTGGTTAGTCGGCCTGAATTTGGAGCTTTCTATCTCATCCCAAGGCAATGCGTTTGGTCGACTACCTTCACCAACCTCGTCGATATTGAACGGGGTTGGAAATGCTACATCCGGTGCAACTCCCATTTTTTGAGTACTGCTTCCTGTGACCCTATAAAACTTAGCAAGTGTCAATTTCAATTGCCCAACAGCAAACTCCCCTGAAAGAATATCACTTCTCATGGCAACCAATTTTTCCACTTCTTCTTCATTCAAACTTTTCTTACGAATTTCTCTATTGATCTCATTCGCAATATTTCGCTCCAATCCAATTAAGTTCTGTACAGTCCCTTTTCCGAATGAATTTTCACCTACGATGATTCCACGATTATAATCTTGAATTGCCCCAGAGAATATTTCAGATGCAGAAGCACTGTATCTATTCACGAGAACGGCTAACGGACCATCATAAAACACTTCTCCATCATCCGAATCCTCCTGAACATCTACCATGTTGATTGGATTTCTCACCTGAACTACGGGACCGCTTGGAATAAAAAGTCCTGTAAGTGAGATTGCCTCATCCAACGAACCTCCACCATTATATCGTAAATCAATCATCAGACCGTCAATTCCCTTTGATTTAAGATCAGAAATCAAGTTTTTCACATCGCGAGTTGTGCTTTTATAATCCTCCACTCCTTTGCTTCTCTCTTCAAAATCAATGTAAAAACTTGGTAAAGTTATCACCCCAAGATTATATGTCTTATTCCCCTCCTTAATCGGAATGATTTCTGCCTTCGCTGATGATTCTTCTAGCTTAATCTTATCACGAATTAATCGAATTGTGTCAGGTGGCGATCCAAAATCTTGTGTAGATTTCAAAATTTGCAATCTCACAACAGATCCTTTTGGGCCTCTGATTTTTTGAACAACGTCATCAAGTCTCCAACCGATCACGTCTTCAAAATCACCATCGTCCCCTTGGGCCACACCCACAATTTTATCATCCTTTTGCAAAAATTTTCCTTTGTAAGCTGGCCCACCGGGAATAATATCAGCTATTACGGTATAATCTAATTGCTGTGTCAATCTTGCACCAATCCCTTCCAGTGATTTAGACATTTCAATTTTGAAATTGTCACGATCAATGGGTGAGAAAAAATCTGTGTGAGGATCATAAGCACTGGTAAAGGAGTTGATGTAAGATTGATATACATCTTCACTGTTATATTGTTTTAATGCTTTTTCAATCCTATTGTATCTTTTGGTGAGCGATGATGCAATATCATCCCATTCTTTACCAGTGAGTTTATAGCTGAGTGCTTGATTTTTGATTATTTTTCTCCAAATCTCGTTGAGTTCTTCTCGTGAACTGGCATATGGTTTTTCTGAGCGATCATTTTCCAGAAATTCCTTGGATGTAAAATCCATTTCTGTGCCTAGCAATTCATATACATAGTCAATTCTTTCGAGTGCCCGGTCTCTGTACAATGTAAAAACCTGATAACCAAAATCTAAATTACCATCCAACAAATCATCGTCAAGTTGATTTCTGTATTTTTCAAAATAAGCCAGATCATTAGCCAAAAAGTAAGATTTATTGGGATCTAATGATTCGAAATAGGTATCAAAAACCACAGATGACAAGGAATCATTGATTAAGGTTTTACGGTAATGATAATTATTAAGCAAGCTAATAATCACACTCGTTTCGATGGGATGCTCGGGCTTTGGTTTCAGCACCTGTAAAGTATCCTCAGACTGAGAAAATTCAACATCACTCCCATTTCCCATTACAGAAAATGAAAGAATCAAAATCCCCATAAACCACAGTACTTTCTTCATTTCTCTTTTTTTAATATTTTACTTAATCAGGATGCTAAAATTTCCGGCAATGCATTTAACACGTTTTGAATTTGAAATTGTTATTCAAATTCTAACAATAAACGCCAAAAAAGTTGAGTTAATTATCCCAAACCAATGCTCCTGCACCAAGAATTGCTGCATTCTTACTCATCATTCCAGAAGGGAGTAATTTCACCTTTCCACGATAAACAGGTAAAAGATTTTCCTCCATATGTTTTCTAGCAGGATCAAATATCCATTTGCCTGCTTTAGCTAATCCTCCCAGAAGGAAATAAGCTTCTGGATGTGAAAAAGTAGCAAAATTCGCCAACTGCTCACCTAAAATACGACCAGTCATTTCAAATGCTTCAATTGCTATTGGATCTCCTGCTTCTGCTGCTTTTGTAATGATTTCACCATGAAGGTCATGATATGAATAATCGCGTAAAACACTATCAGCCATTGAGTCACACAATAGAAAAAAAACAGTTCTTTTAATCCCTGTAGAAGAAACATATGCTTCCAAACCGCCTCTCTTATTAAGCCCTGTCCACCTACCATTACGATCAATCACTACATGACCTAGTTCTCCCGCTTGGGAATCAAAACCATAAACTAATTTACCATTGCAGACAATCCCACTCCCCAAACCTGTGCCCAAAGTGATCACCATAAAATCCTTCATCCCTTTGGCGTCACCAAACTTCATTTCTCCAATTGCTGCTGCATTGGCATCATTAGTCAAAAAAATGGGTCCATTGAATTTCTTTTTAAGTTCATCTGTGAAAGGCACAATTCCTTTCCATGGCAAATTTGGAGCATACTCGATAGTGCCACGATAAAAATTTGCATTAGGAGCACCTACTCCCATTCCCATTATTTCATGATTAAATGATATTTTGGAAACCAAATTATCAACTACACTCATCAACTCATCAAGATAAGTCTCGAACTGTTTGTGATTTGCAGTACTAAAATCAGCGTGTTCAAACAACTCACCTTCCTCATCTACCAAACCAACCTTTGTTAAGGTTCCACCTATATCAATTCCTATTGCAATTTTCTTAGACATATTATTGAATCAAATCTCAAATTTCAAATATATGCATATCACGCCTATTCATAGTTGATTTTAAACAGCAAAGAATGGTTATTGGTTATCCCAACCAACCAAATCTTATAAAGATTTATGGTTTTTTAACTAATATTGAATTATTCGCCAACAAGAAAATATTATGAAATATCTGATTCACATTATTTACATAACCTTAATAACTTTTTTCGCCTTTTACGGTCACAAACAAAAGGGTTACGCTGATAATTATCGAGAACTTGCAGAAATAGCCAAGCTTGAAGCAGAAATGCAAAAAGTAGAAGCAGAGAGATTGGCTGAAGTAGCTGATGGAAGAGCTGCAGAGGCAATAATACAAAAAAACCTGGCTATGCAAGCCACGGAAAAGGCGGAGGTGTTAAAAAAGGAATTAGAAAAGTGTAAATCCAAAAAATGAAGGAATACCTTTTTGCTTACGGTTTGCTCAAAAAAGAATACGCCAGCGATCCAAAATACAATGTTCCGACTATGGCAGTCAAGTATTTAGGATCCGGGCTCCTATCTGGTAGATTATATCAGGTAGCACATTATCCAGGATTTGTTTTTGATGAAAACTCAGAAATTGGCGTAAAAGGAGACATTTATGAAGTGGATCCGTGTTCAGATTTTTTTTATCAAATGGATCAATATGAATGTGCTCTTCCATTATTTGTAGGAGAACATGAATATGTTCGGCGCAAAAGACAAGTGAAATTAAACCATGACTTTTTAGAATGTTGGGTTTATGAATATGATTTACCCGTGACTGAATTGCCTGAAATCACAACTGGAAACTTTTAGGGCATACCGCCCAATACTCTCACGAAAATTATATAATTTCAGAGGTTCAAATAAACCTTAACCAACCCTCAAATGTCAAATATTAAGCTCCACAAATTGCATTGCTTCCTCAATGATGAAACTGATGCTGATGAAGTATTCTTAAAATACAAGGGAAACAAAATATGGCCATTAAGTTTCTATAAATCCATTTTTTCGGGTGAGCTCAACACGATTGATGTAACTTTACGTCACGATAATGATCAGGAACCTATCATCATAGAACTATGGGATTATGATCTACTAACTCCAAATGATTTATTGGGTACTTTTCAATTATCAATTGGTTCAGAAACATACGGTAAATTTCAAGCCACGATGAAACCTGAAGGAGGAACTACCGCTTCTTACTTATTAGAGTGGGAGATTCTATCGTAAAATAGAACAAAAGCAAATGTCAAATTTTCACGAACTCATCAATCAAAGTAAGCCTACATTGGTAGATTTCTATGCCGATTGGTGCGGTCCTTGCAAAATGATGCCTCCCATTTTGAACACAGTGAAAACACATTTTGGTGAAAAAATCAACATTTTAAAAGTGGATGTTGATAAAAACCAAAAAGCCGCGACTAAGTATGGTGTGAGAAGCATCCCCACCATTATTCTTTTCAAAAATGGAAAAATAGCGTGGAGAAAAACAGGAGTTGCTCAATCAGTAGAAATCAATCAAGCAGTGAATAAAGTGCTCTAAATGAGGATATTTTATTTTTTAAAGTCTAGAGAGCACTAAAAGATTTAACTAGTTTACATTAAAAATATGAGTATGATTAATCCATGGCACAATGTTAGAATTGGTGCAAACGCACCTGAAGAAGTAAATGGTATCATTGAAATCCCAAAATATTCCAGAGCTAAATATGAATTAGACAAAGAGTCTGGAATGCTGATTTTGGACCGAGTGATTTATTCTTCTATGCATTATCCTGCCAACTACGGATTTATCCCTCGTACCTACTGTGATGACCAAGATCCGTTGGACATTCTCATCCTTACTCAGATTGTAGTAGATCCATTATGTATTGTTCCTGCACGTGTCATCGGAGCAATGCAAATGCTTGATCAAGGCGAAAAGGATGATAAGATCATAGCAGTTGCCATAGGCGACATGAGTGTGAATCACATAAAAGATATTTCTGAATTAGGTGATCATTTCGTAAAAGAGCTTCAAAATTTCTTTGAAGATTATAAGAAGCTAGAAAACAAGACAGTTGTGATCGAGGATTTTCAAAACAGAGAAGTTGCCGTAAAGATTGTTGAAAAAGCAATGGCAGATTATCAGGCAAAATTTAAGTAAAATTCATTCTTCTTCCCTTACTTTGCCACAAATGGTACAGTTTACTATGCCGTTTAGATTTGCAGTTCCGCAAACAGAACAGTTGTAAACATCATCATCGATACGAGCCCCTAGTTCATTGATATAAACAACATTTGTCCCACAATTGATGCAAGTGTAATTTTCTATGGCATCAAGTCTTTGAATGTGCTTGCAATTCGGACATTGTGATTTAACAGAATCCCTCCGCTTGTTGACATATTTGATCCTAGACCAAAAAAACAATGGGATTACAACCAAAAATATTATTGCATAAAGTAACGTCATTGCTGTAAACTTAAACTAGATAAAATGTATTCTCCGCAAATTAAAAAACATTGTCTAAGCGCGATTCTATTAATCATTGCTTTGACATCATTTGGCCAAACTGAAGTGAAATTCAGGTATGACAATGGGAAGGGGTCATTTTCGGCCTATCCACCACCTTCAGAACCGAAAGGAATTTTAATTTTAATTCCTGATTATTTACAAACTGAAGAAGAGCTCCTTGCTAAAACTCAAATACTGCATTTGGCATATGTTCAAGGTATTGTGACTGTGATTGTTCCTTGCGGAAGAAAACTTTTCGCTGATCAGGAAGTGATTAAAATGCTGAGAGAAGTAAGTACTAAATCCATTGAGGCTTTTGAATTGCCAGAAGATAAAGTGGCTATTGGTGGATATGGATATGGCGGAACGATTGCATTAAAATATGCTCAGTTTTGTCTGAAATATGAGGACGATTTTCCACTTACACCTGCGGCAATCTACGCCGTAGAGAGCCATGTAGATATAATGCAAGCATTCAAGTCATACGAAAGGGAAATCGCAAAAAATGTAAATACTCCACGAACAGAAAAACTAAAAAATTATAGAGATGTAATGGTGAGAAACATTGGAGGCAGCCCTTCGGAAGACCCATTCATGTATAAAGCCTATTCCCCATTCGATATTCAAAGTAACTCTGTAAATGAAATAGAAATGCTTTTAAAAACACCAATCAGACTTTATAATGATTTGGATGTTGTTTGGAGCATGAAAAATAAGCTAATAAGTGCTTATGACATGGCAGGAACAACTGCTTCTGAGATGATCTATCAATTAAACTCACTTGGAAACAAAAAGGCTGAATTGATCAAAACGAATCTTGACAATGCTACTAAGGATAAAAATGAAAATATCCGAACTTCAGTAGACGAAAAAGATTTGCTACAATGGATTCTAAATTCCTTGACTATAGACTAAGAAATAGAAACCACATTAGAACAGTCTCGCTTTAAGTACATTTTCTCTTTTTACTCTGTAGAATTCTTTGTGAATATTAAAAATCGGTTGATCATCAGCTTCAATTGGTGTGAATGAACCGTCTTCATTCATTTTATAACTATTTACATTATCCCTTAGATTGTAAACCAAAATATTGATTGCCTGCTGTTTCAACAATTCGTCTTTAATTAGAAATAAAGATTCTAATCTCCTGTCGAAACTTCTCACCATTAGATCAGCGCTTCCAGAATAGACAAGCGGTGCTTCATTGTTGTGGAAATAGTAAATCCGGGAATGCTCAAGATAATCACCAACAATTGACTTCACTTCAATGTTTTCGCTGAGATTGGCTCTACCCGGACGCAAACAACAAATACCGCGAACGATCAACTTGATCGGGACACCAGCTTGAGAAGCAGCATATAAGGCGTCAATTGTATCCTTATCCTGTAATGAATTCATCTTCACTACAATTCCCGAAGGAAGTCCATTCTTTGCGTTTTCAGCTTCATTTTTAATGAGGCCAATCAATCTGCCCCGCATTTCCCTTGGTGCAGTAAGCAAATATTTATATTCATCCGGTACAGAATGGCCAGTGATTACATTGAAAAACTCCTGCACATCATTTGCATAGCTTTCATCAGAACTCATCAGACCTATATCTGTATACAACTTAGAAGTAGACTCATTGTAGTTACCGCTTGACATGTGAACGTATCTAGTCACTTTTTCGCGTTCCCTTCTGACTATTAGTAATAGCTTGGTATGGGTTTTCAAAGATCCCACTCCATAGATCACGAAACAACCTGCCCGTTGCAGTTTTTGAGCTTCTTTAAGATTGTTTTCTTCATCAAATCTTGCTTTCACCTCAAATAATACCGAAACGTGTTTACCATTTTCAGCTGCATTCAATAATGCATTGACCACACGAGAATTTTTAGCAACTCGATATATCGTAAGTTTTATAGAAAGCACATTTGGATCCTCAGCAGCCTGATCCAACAAATCGAGCAGCGGACTTATAGTGTTATAAGGATGATGAAGTAATAGATCACGATCCTTCAATATTTTGAACATATCCTGATGCTCATATTCAGCCATACTGATTGGTGGTACGGGGCTTGGCAAAACAGGATTTAAATGTGCCAGATCATTATTCCCAACGATCTGCCATAAACCAGAGTAATCCATCAGAGCACCAGTTGGTACTCTGATTATATTTTCACTTTCAATCTCATATTTGGTCATTAGCTGTCGCAACAACCATTTATCATAATTTTCCTCAATTTCCATTCTCACCACTCGTCCGGTCTTTCTGGTTTTGAGTTTTTTCTTGACCTCTTCTATAAAAGATTTTTCATCATCTTCAGATTCTTCAAGTGTGAAATCACCATTTCTGGTTACTCGAAATAAAGTGTTAGAAACGATTCTTACATTCTTAAAAAGTTCAGCTATATGGTATCTAATAATTTCTTCAATAGAAACGAAAACAACCTTTCCCTTTCGGTCAAATTCAAAAAATCTTGGGAGATTCTGAGGAATTTGGATGAAAGACATTTTCTTTTTTTCCTTTTTGTCCTCAGTCTTGGTAACAACGCCAAATATTAATACATTATTTACCAAAATTGGAAAGGTGTGGTATGAATCATAAACCATTGGAGTTAGCATTGGAAATATGATCTTTCGGAAATAATTGGAAACCCTTTCTTTTTCGCGCTTTTCCAAAGATTCCACATCCTGAATCAGGAATCCATTATTTGAAAATATCGGCTTCAGTTGATCTTTGTAAATAGCACTTTGCTTGGCTGCAAAATCTTGAAAACCGGCAAGCAATCTCATTTTAAACGGAATGGCGCGTAAACCCGAATAATCAACTCTATCCTTTCCGTAATCCAAATAATTATACAAACTCCCAACTCTGATCATAAAAAACTCATCCGCATTGGATGCTGTAATTGCCAGAAACTTGAGCTTATCTAGGATCCCCCGGCCTTCGCGTTGAGACTGATCAAGTACGCGATAGTTGAATTGAAGCCAGCTCAAATCTCGACTAATCAGTTCACTATCAATTATTAGTTGATCTGCTTTTATTGTCATTGGAATTATTATTCAGGATTTACAACAGTTTAATGGCCAAAAAAAAGAGGCTAATTACAAGCCTCTTTGTAAATATATTTTATTCTTAGATTATACGAGGTTCATATCCTTAAGAACATTATTCATGCTTCTTACAGCATCTGCGCTCTTCGCGAATTTTTCCTTTTCTTCAGCATTGAGATCATATTCCACAATCTTTTCTATTCCATTTGCTCCAATCACTACAGGCACTCCAATGCAAATATCTGACTGTCCGTATTCACCTTCCAAATAAGCACAACATGGGAACATTTTCTTTTGGTCTCTTACAATGCTTTCAACTAAAAATGCTCCTGCTGCTCCTGGTGCATACCATGCAGAAGTTCCAATTAATTTTGTAAGTGTAGCACCACCGACCATTGTATCATTCGCAACTTGCTCAAGTCTTTCTGGTGTTAAGAAATTTGAAACAGGCGAACTGTTATAAGTAGCATGTCTGGTAAGTGGAATCATCGTAGTATCACCGTGACCACCGATTACCACGCCCTGAAGATCATTTGGTGAGCATCCAATAGCTTCACTCAATCTAAATTTGAATCTGCTGCTATCCAATATTCCTCCCATACCAATAACTCTCTCTTTAGGCAATCCACTTGCTTTTGCAGAAAGATATGTCATCGTGTCCATTGGATTACTAATCACAATCAGAATGGTATCAGGTGAATATTTTAGAATATTTTCAGTTACTGTTTTCACAATCCCCGCATTTGTTCCTATTAATTCTTCGCGGGTCATTCCAGGTTTTCTTGGTAGTCCTGATGTAATCACAACTACCTTTGAACCTGCAGTTTTGCTATAATCATTGGTAGAACCAATGATTTTGGTGTCAAAACCATTCAATGTTGCGGTTTGCATCATGTCCATTGCCTTACCTTCTGCAAGACCTTCCTTGATGTCTAACAAAACCAGCTCTTCAACCAATTGCTTTCTTGCGATATTTTCGGCACAAGTTGCTCCTACAGCACCAGCACCAACTACAGTAACTTTCATGTTATTTTATTTGGGTTTTGTATGTGATAAATCTTAACAAATTTCTTTGACAACTTTGTGCCACAAAAATTGAGATCAAAATTCATCAACAAAAAATGAAAAATAAATACGATTTGGTAATGCTAATTTACTATGCAGAGTGAGAATCGCAAAGTTTTAGTGAAGTAACTATATCAGGAATAAACAGTATTAAGATCGAAGAACCCTCCGCTATCTTTATATGTCTCAAAAAGCTTAAGCGTATAGTCGTTATACAGCTTAGCGAATGAAGCCATGATCTTTGCCTTGATCGTATGATTGTGCTCCATTAGTTCCATGATATTCACTTTTGGAATGACCATGAGCTCTGCCCCTTCAGTCATTACGATGGCAGTATAGATACGTTTGGTTTTCTCAATAATGGCATTATCGCCAAATACACCGCCATTCCGCAAAATCATTAATTTCTCAAATTGCCCTTTAATGTCAATATTTAGAGAAACCACACCCTTTTTTACAATGTAAAGCGCATGGCTTGGATCCCCCGTGAAAAACACCACTTCATTTTCGTTGTAATTACGTGTATAAATGTAAGGTTGAATTTTTGCCAATTCGTCATCGGTAAGCGTTTCCAGCAATGGGTTCTTTCTGAGAAAGGAAAATAGTCCCTTTTCCTCATCTGAATACGTCTTTTTAAAGTATTTAAGCATGCCGAACAGATATTTTCAAGACCTTTTTAGTTTGAGGTGTGATTTTATAAAGATCACTTATTCTGTGGCCAATTACCCAAACAATCCTATCATCAGATTCCATAATCAATACCTCTGATTTCAATGATAAGGGAATTTTACTGTCAATCATAAAATCGCTGATCATTTTTTTGCCTTTCATTCCCAATGGTATAAAATGATCTCCTTCGCTCCAGGGTCGAATCGTGATTGGCCATTTGATTAATTCATAATCGATAAATGCAATTTCAGGATCAGGATCTAAACGTAGAAGGTCATCAAGAACTTCAAAATGCAACGCTGATTTTTTGAGTTTAACGTCAGTCTGATCCTTATTTATTTCAATTGGTTCAAAGGAAGAGCCTTTCAAATCATCAATAATCAGTTTTTCACGATCTACATTCAACTTGGCTTTGTCAGATGTGAAAATTTTCCCTACCTGTTTATCTAAAATACACCTAAATACGTCTTTGCATTGTTTAAAATTGAAACCATATTCACTCAAAATTTCTGAGAGAAGGAGAAGATCCTTGTTATTTTCGACTAGCCACGTAGTTTCAAAATACGATCGATCAGCTTTTCTGGTAAAGAATCTATTAATTATTTCTGCTTTTTTTTCAGTAACAATTAGTGCTGCACCTTCTAATCGAAGTAAGGTGTCTCGAAATGTATTTGGTAGAGATGGATTGATTTTTTTTAAAATATCTGTCACCTCCCTTCTGATCAGGTTTCTTTGATAATCTGTTTTTGAATTAGAAATATCCTCTCTCCACTTGATGTTATAGTCAGAGGCATATTTCTGAATCTCATCACGTGTGGCAAACATCAATGGTCTGAATACATTTTCATTCTTAATCGGAATTCCTTTCAAACCCATTGGTCCAGTTCCTTTGACCAAATTTAGCAATACGGTTTCAAAAGAATCATCCAAATGATGAGCTGTTGCGATCTTGTTGTATCCATTTTCATTAATCAACTTCTGAAAAAAATCATATCTGATTTTTCTTGCCAACATCTGAATGGATTCGCTTGATTCATATTCTGTGGATTGTACTTCTTTGAAATGGAAATCAATTTCATGCTTTACGGCCCAACTTTTCACAAACTTCATATCTGCGACTGAGTCAGCACCACGCAGGTTATAATTTACATGAGCAATAGAAAAGGAGATTCCTGCATTCAAAAAAAGCTGAGCCATCACCATCGAATCAATGCCTCCACTCACAGCAAGAAGTAATTTATCCTCATGCGTGAAGAGGTTCTCGGCGGTAATAAACTTTAATAATGACTCAACCATATCAATCAGATGGAACTAACGTTGATATTGTTAGTTTTGCGCTCGCATGTTCAAGTTACAATATTATACATTCCTTTTGACCGTTTTGATTTGTGCAAATCATTCTTTTTCGCAAGAAAAAAATGATAAAATCAGATACAAAGCAGATATAGGTGAGCGGATTCTAAAAGACGGTGAGCGCGTTCAGAAACTCACTGATCATGTCATCTTCACACAGGAAAACACCACAGTTTATTGCGATAGTTCTTACTATTACAAAACCACCAATGTGATGGAAGCTTTTGGACATGTTAAAATAGTTGATGACTCAACAATTATTACATCTGACTTTCTGATTTACAATGGTGATTTAAGAATTGCCAAACTTAGGGAGAATGTCATCTATCAGAATGGGGAAAAAAGGCTTTATACTAATTTTCTCGATTATGATCTAGATAATAAAATAGCCCATTATTTCAACTCAGGACGGCTGGTTGACTCTACCAACACACTCAAAAGCCAGATTGGCTATTTCTATTCTCAGGAAGATTATGCATTATTCTGGAGAAATGTTTTTCTGGATGCTCCTGATTATGATTTAACTACGGACACTTTGAGATATAACACGGAGACCAAAGTCGCCTACACTTTTGGCCCAACTAAAATCATCAAAACAGATAGTACCATTTTGAACGCACAGCAAGGTGAGTTTAGAACAGAGGTTGACCAATCAGAATTTGCAAGCGGTAGGATAGAAACCAAAGAATATTACATGGAGGGTGACGACCTATTCTTTGATGATTTAAGTAAATATTACAAAGCAATTGGGCATGTAAAACTCACTTCTAAAGAAGACAGCATCATCATCATTGGTGATGAAGGATTTTACAATAAAGAAGCTGGGATAAGCAAAGTTTATGGTGGGCGACCTGTCATGAAGAAACCTATCAACAACGATACACTTTATATGTCAGCAGATACGCTTGTAGCTTTAGAAAGTGATTATGATTCTCTCAAGCGGATTTTGGCTTATTACGATGTGAAATTGTTCAAGAAAGGACTTTCTGGAATTGCGGATTCAATGGCGTACTTCAAAAAAGATTCGCTGTTATATTTTTATAACGATCCTGTGATGTGGAATGCGAAAAACCAAAGTGAAGGCGACACAATCATATTGGCATTGAAAAACGAAAAGCTTGACAAGATGTACATCAAGTCCAATTCATTTATGACCTCAGAGGACACACTTCTCAACTACAATCAGATCAAAGGAAGGAACATGATATCCTATTTTATTGACAATAAAATAGACCATCTGAATGTTAATGGAAATGGTGAAATGCTCTATTATAGTCTGGAGGAAGGTGATTCAGTACTTATGGGCATGAATAAGATTTTTTGTAGCCATATGAGGATAGAATTTGAGGATGATGAATTAGTGAGGTTCAAAGTATATGTAAACCCTGATGCAAATTTTATCCCCCCGCATGAGTTGACAGAGGCAATACAAAGACTAGATGGCTTCCAGTGGAGAATTACAGAAAAACCACTGCTCTTTGATGTTGCTCATTATTTGGATACAACAAAGGTACAGCCCGTCTCAAAAATGGAAATGACGGATTCAATACCAACTGTTCGATTAAATAGAGAATTAAAATATCTTGAAGACCAACCAACATCTGGCTCCTCCACCACCCCAGCGGAATCAGAAAAACCAAGATTTATTCGAGAAACAGCTCCGATTGGACCCAATCGAAATAAATTGGCGCCAACAGATGTTAAAAAAACAAAAAACAACTAACAATGATTTGGCACCCGTTTCTGTTTAGAAATCAAAACGGTTAAGTTTGCCGTCAATTTGAAAATAATGATTAAAAATCTCCTTCAGATAAGTCTGCTACTCCTCATTTTAGTATTGGCTGGTACAGGTTGTAAATTCAGAAAAATACAGAAAAACGGCGACTGGAAAGTGAAATACGAAGCAGCGCTCAAATACTATGAGGAAAAAGACTATTACAGGTCTGGACTTCTTTTCGAAGAGATATTACCAATCATAAGGGGTACAGAAGAGGCAGAACTTGCCAATTTCTATTATGCCTACACTTACTTTTATCAGGGGCAATACATACTAAGCGCACATCATTTCAAAACTTTCAGTCAAGTATATGGTCGAAGTTCTTATGTATTGGAAGCGAATTATCAATATGCTAATTCACTTTATATGCAATCGCCTACTTCAAGTCTTGATCAAACAACTACATACGAGGCATTGACTGCACTACAGCAGTTTTTGAATAAATACCCTTACTCAGAATATGCGGAAAAAGCCGACAAACAAATAGACGAATTGCAGATTAAGTTGGAAAGAAAGGCCTATGAAAATGCTAAACTTTATTTCAAACTTAAGAGATATAAAGCCTCAATTGTGGCTTTTGACAACTTCCAATTTGATTATCCTGATTCCAAATATAGGGAAGAAATAGCCTTTTTATCTATACAAACTATCTATGATTTGGCGAAAATCAGTATCGTCAGCAAACAGGAAGAAAGGTTCCGAAGTACAATAGAAAAATATGAAAAATTTGTAGATAAATATCCTTCAAGTAAATATCTGAAAGATGCTGAGAAATTTTATGAGGAAAGCATAGAAGAATTACGTAGATTTGCAGATCAAAAATCAAAGGAAATTAAGAAACAATAATGGCTAGTAACGCATCAATTGTAACAAGAGATAATCTTAAAATAGCTTCTCCAACTGGTAATATCTACGAATCTCTCGTTGTGATAGGAAAGAGAGCAAGACAAATCAGTGCTCAGCAAAAAGAGGAATTAAACTCTAAGCTTGCAGAATTCGCTTCATCTGTTGATAATCTTGAAGAAATTTTTGAAAACAGAGAGCAAATCGAAATTTCGAAATTCTACGAAAGAATGCCAAAACCATCAACAGTAGCTATTGATGAGTTTATGGAAGGTAAACTTTCATTTAGAAGACCAGACACAGAAGAGCTGGGAGCTTAATTTATCCGCCTAATGCTGGCCGGAAAGAAAATTTTATTAGCGGTTTGTGGCTCAATAGCAGCGTACAAAGCCGCTTTTTTTGTGCGCTTACTTGTCAAAGAAGGTGCTGAGGTTAGAGTAATCATGACAGAAAGTGCCAAGGGCTTTATCTCGCCGCTGACACTTTCCACATTATCCAAAAACCCAGTACCGAGCGAATTTGTAAAAAACGATTCTGGAGAATGGAATAATCATGTTGAAATTGGTTTGTGGGCTGATCTCATGATATTCGCACCACTTAGCGCCAATACGCTCGCTAAAATGGCTCAGGGTATTTGTGACAATTTAGTGATGGCTTCCTACCTTTCTGCCAAATGCCCTGTGATGGTTACACCTGCAATGGATTTGGATATGTATAAGCATAGCTCCACCATCACAAATTTAAAAGTATTGGCTTCCTTCGGACACATCATTATTGCTGCTGAAAATGGTGAGCTCGCAAGTGGATTAAGCGGTGAAGGAAGAATGGCAGAACCAGAGCACATAATTGATGCAGTAAGATTATTCTTCGAAAAGCAAAACCAGTTTGAGGGAAAATCAATTCTAATAACATCTGGTCCTACTCACGAAGCAATTGACCCTGTAAGATTTATAGGAAATCATTCTACAGGTAAAATGGGTTTAGCAATTGCGAATGAATTGGCCAGCAGAGGCGCCAAAATCACTTTTGTATCAGGGCCCGTTCACCAATATCCTAATCATCCAAATATTAATATAATAAAAGTAACTTCCGCTCAGGAGATGCTTTCGGTAGCTAAATCTGAATTTAAAAATGTGGATATAGCCATATTTGCTGCAGCTGTGGCGGATTACAGACCTGAAATAGTTGCCAGTCAGAAACTAAAGAAAAAGAACGAAAGCCTTGAAATCAGACTAGTTCCGAATCCTGATATTGCCAAAGAGCTAAGTTTATCAAAATCAACTCGGTTTACAGTTGGATTTGCACTAGAAACAGATCAAGAAGCTGTAAATGCATCCAAAAAACTGGAAGCCAAAAATTTCGATATGATCGTGCTTAATTCTTTAAATGATAAAGGTGCAGGTTTTGCACATGACACAAACAAGGTAAGTATATTTGAGAAGGGTAATAAAGCCCATCATTTTGAGTTAAAAAGTAAAGAAGAAGTCGCAAAAGACCTTGTTGATCTGATTTATCGTAAAACGAATGCTTAAATACCTTCCACTCCTATTTCTTACATCACTTTCATTTTTTGCAGAGGCTCAAGAATTGAACTGCAGAGTGATCATAAATGCACAGCAAATCCAGACTCAGGAAAGAAGGATTTTCGATGATATGGAGACTGCTTTTACACAATTTGTAAATGACAGAAAATGGACCGATGATGATTTTAAACTAGAAGAAAGAATCAATTGCAATATCATATTAACATTAGATCCTAATGCAACAGAGCCAGGAGTTGGCCGATTTGGTGCTTCTGTTCAAATATTGGCATCCAGGCCAGTGTATGGAACAGATTACCAAACAGTGATTTTCAACTTCGCAGACCGTGATTGGCTTTTCGAATACGAACTCTCACAACCGCTACAATTCAACGTACAATCTTTTTCTAATAACATTACTTCTCTTCTTGCCTATTACGTTTACACCATTATCGGAATAGACTATGATACATTTAGTGAATTGGGCGGAACAAGATATTATCAGACTGCCAATCAAATAGTGAGCAATGCACAGAGCTCAAACTATATCGGCTGGACACAGTTCAACAGTGTAAGAAACAGATATTGGCTCAATGAAAACCTTATCAACACCTCATTTGAACCATTGAGAAAGGCACTCTATAATTATCATATTGAAGGCTTAGATATTTTCGCAGAAAAGCCAGATGAAGCAAGAACCAATGTACTGAAAGGTTTGACCCAGATTCAGACGACAAACAGAGCAAGACCAAGATCAATTCTCACTATCAGTTTTTTGGATGCAAAATCTGAAGAAATCACTCAAATTTTCAAGCAAGCCAATCCGACTGAAAAAAAGCAGGCTTACGACATACTAAGAAACATTGATCCTGCACGAACTGAAGTATTCAAGAAAATACTTGATTGATGTCAAAAAAGCAGGTCAAAGTATCCATATCAGACATTAACAAATACATCAATTCTGGAACATTGCTGAATTTCATATTGCGAAACTCCAGTGTGACATTGGCCACACCTGTTGGTTTAAATTCTGATAATTTAAAAGTCAAAAATACGAGAGGTCAAAAGATGGATTTACCTTTGTCTCAAATCATTGATATTTGGGCAGAAGAAAAGGTAAAGACCTGATATGATCAAATCGCTTATCATCAACAATTATGCATTAATACAAGGACTGGAAATGCAACCAGCTCCTGGCCTGAATATTATCACTGGTGAGACAGGAGCGGGTAAATCTATCATGCTGGGTGCAGTAGGTCTTTTATTAGGAAATCGTGCAGACACCAAAGCCCTGTTCTCAGAAAGTGATAAATGCGTAGTAGAAGGCGTATTTGATATCAAAAGTTATGAACTGAAAAATTTCTTTGACGAAAATGAGCTTGATTTTGATCAGGAATGCATCATAAGAAGAGAAATAGCTGCAACTGGGAAATCAAGAGGATTTATCAATGATACGCCAGTCACACTAGATATAATGAAAAATCTCGGAGAATATCTGATGGATATTCACTCTCAACATGAATCGTTGAATCTGGGAAACAATCAATACCAAAGAGATATTCTCGACGTTTTTGCTGCCAATGAAAAAGTACTTGGCGAGTACAAATCCATCTATTATAAATATCAAAAAGAACGCACTTCGTTTGAAGCCTTATCGCATAAAGCCAAAAAGAATCAGGCAGATCAAGACTATCAGCAGTTTTTATACAATGAGCTGGAAGAAGCTCAGCTGATCCGTGGCGAACAGGAAAAACTGGAGCAGGAATTGGAAGTGTTGGAAAATGCTGAGGAGATCAAGCTTAACCTAGCTCAGATCAATCAACTTTTGGATGAGGCTGATTATTCGATTGTCAACCAATTGAAAGAAATCGTTTCATTGGTTGGACCAATCAGGAAATTTTCAAAGAATCTAAACGCCTTTTATGAAAGGATCAATTCCGCAAATCTGGAATTGAAAGATTTGTCTGATGATATCACACGTGAGCAAGATGCAGTAGAATTTGATCCTGAAAGAATACAGATTGTGAAGGATCGAATTGACCTTCTATTTCGACTACAACAAAAGCATCAGGTGACCACTGTTGATGAGTTGATTGAAATCAAAAACAAAATAGGTTCGGATTTAGAGTCAATTTTGAATCTCGACGAAAACATTGCCAAGGCAAAAAAAGAAGTGGATTTGCTTGAAAAGGAAGTAGTAAAGCAAGGCGAGATATTATCAAAAGCCAGATCTGCTCAATCCATACATTTTGCCAAAGCGATTGAAAACATCATCCACAAATTAGGAATTGAGAATGGAAAGGTGGATTTTCAATTGAGCCGAACCCTTCCCGGAACCCATGGCCTTGATAAGGTTGAAATGTTATTTTCCGCGAATAAAGGCGTGACCCCAAAGGAATTAAAAAATGTAGCCTCAGGTGGTGAGTTTTCAAGGATTATTTTTGCTATTAAATATTTGATCGCAGACAAAACTGCCCTACCTACTATCATATTTGATGAAATAGATACGGGAGTTTCAGGCGAAGTAGCGCTACAAATGATCGCAATGATGAAGGAAATGTCTAAAAATCACCAAGTGATTGCCATCAGCCATTTACCTCAATTTGCTGCTGGAGGTGATGCCCATTATTTCGTATATAAAGATCATTCCGCTGATCGGTCTATCAGTAAAATCCGCAAACTGGAAGAGTCCGAACGAGTCACAGAAATCGCCAAGATGATTGGTGGGAATAAGCCAGGTGATCATGCATTCCAAAGTGCACGAGAATTGTTGGGAACGTAATCTTTAGTATACGGTACAGAGTATTTGATACAGGGATTTTTGATTGCTTTCGAATTACTTTATCGGAACAAATTTTAAACAACTTTAATCAGGAAGCTCGAAGCGGTGAAATCTGCAAAATAGACCTGATCGTGGAGGGAGCAATGGGAAGCGCGGAGAGCAGGAATATCAGTAGATGTGGAAAGTAAACCTGTCTCTCCTATCTTTTCAGCATTCAAATCAAAAAAGCATTATTCCGTTCTCAACATTTGCCGTATTTTTGGGCTTCAAAAAAACAGTATAACATGTCCAACAATTTACTTAAAGGAAAAAGAGGAATCATATCAGGTGCTTTGGATGAAAATTCAATAGCCTGGAAAGTGGCATTAAAAGCGCATGAGCAAGGTGCTACCTTCACTTTAACCAACGCCCCTATCGCAATGAGAATGGGCGCCATCAACAATCTGGCTGAGCAAACTGGCAGTGAAATCATCCCTGCAGATGCTACTTCAGTTGAAGAATTGGAAAATCTGTTTTCTAAATCAACCGAGATTTTAGGTGGTAAAATTGACTTTGTTCTTCATTCCATAGGTATGTCTCCGAACATCAGAAAGGGCAAATCTTACGGTGATCTAAATTATGATTGGTATCAAAAATCAATAGATGTGTCTGCACTTTCTTTCCACAAAATGATGGCGGTTGCAGAAAAACAAGATGCTTTGAGTGATTGGGGTTCCGTTGTTGGGCTATCATACATCGCGGCTCAAAGAACCTATCCTTTCTATACTGATATGGCTGATGCAAAAGCAATTTTGGAATCTATAGCCAGAGGTTATGGATACAGATTAGGAAAGGCTAAGAAAGTGCGAGTAAATACGATCTCACAATCACCAACGAAAACCACGGCCGGTTCGGGTATTGGCGGATTTGATTCTTTCTTTGACTTTGCGGATAAAATGTCGCCACTTGGTAATGCCTCAGCTGAATCTTGTGCGGACTATTGTATATTCCTATTTTCAGATCTAAGCAGAATGATCACCATGCAGAATCTATTTCATGATGGTGGATACTCCAATACTGGTATTTCTGAAGAGATCATTGATATGATGAAAAAATAAAGGTTTGATTTTAATGAAAGGGATAACATAATCCCTTTCATTAACTATCGACTATAGACCAAATGCTCTCCTTCCCTAACGCCAAAATCAATCTCGGTCTAAACATCATCTCCAAAAGAGCAGATGGCTATCACAATATTGAAACCTGTTTTTACCCCATTCCATGGTGCGACGCACTGGAAATCATTCCTTCTGAGAAACTTGGTTTCTCCGCATCTGGCCTGAAGATTCCAGGCAATCCTGAAACTAATCTCTGCCTCAAAGCATATCATCTGCTCAAAGAAAAATATGATATTGCTCCTGTCCATATCTACCTACATAAGGTGGTCCCAATGGGTGCTGGATTAGGTGGAGGTTCGGCAGATGGCGCTTTTATGTTGAAATTATTGAATGATCATTTTGATCTAAACTTATCCATTGCTGAACTAGAAAATCTGGCTGGAAAACTTGGGAGTGATTGTCCTTTTTTCATCCAAAATAAACCAATATTAGCAAGCGGAACAGGTAGTGAATTCAGTACAACTAATGTTAGTTTGAAAGGTAAATTTATAGCCTTAACTCATCCCAAAATCCATGTTTCCACGCAGGAAGCTTATGCTGGGGTTACACCTAGCGTTCCCGAAAAATCCATTTCAGAAATCATTGAACAACCAATAGAAACATGGAAACATGCGTTGATCAATGATTTTGAAAAATCTGTATTTTCAAATCATCCAGAGATAAAACGCATCAAGGAACTGATGTATTTGGATGGAGCAACCTACGCAGCAATGAGCGGATCTGGATCATGTGTATTTGGCATCTTCGATCAAAATCCAGAATACTCAGGATATGATGCCTCGTTTGTTTTGGATTAAATAATCCTAACCTCAAACATATCACAGTGCTGTGGGTTATCAAAGGTGAAATCCCCAACTCTTCAATGCGCAGACCCTGGAATATAATTGACTCTCCTATTTATAGCCTAGCCACTTATCACGACGAGTCAGTAAACATGAATATTTGCACCTATGTGACAGCTACTAGCATGATGCCAAAACAATATTCTGTAGCCATTGATTACAACACGCTTACCTATCAACATCTTCAGCATAACGATCTTGTAGTGCTGCAACTTCTGAGTGAAGCTAACATTGGTTTGGTCAAATCACTGGGAAAGAAAAGTGGCCACAATTTTGACAAACAAACTTATCTCGAAAAAAAAAAGCGCTCACCATTTGGAATGATCAAACAGTATTAAGCAACGCTTGCGCTTATCTCCTACTCAGGAAAATTGGACATACAAACACAGGTGGCGACCATGAGATTTTCTTTTTTGAGGTAGAAAAATTCAAAACAATATCCGAGCAAAATGTATTAATGTTTCAAGAGCTAGTGAAACGCAAGATTATCTTATGAACGCACCTGAAATCGACATAGATAGAATCATAGAAATGGCCTGGGAGGACAGAACACCTTTTTCGGCTATCGAGTATCAATTCGGCACAACAGAAGCAGAGGTGATCACAATTATGCGGAATAACCTAAAGCCTGCAAGCTTTCGCCGATGGAGGAAACGTGTAAACTCAGGCGTAAGCCAAAAACATTTGGCTAAAAGAAGTGAAAATATCGATCGGTTCAAATGCAGCCGTCAAAGATCTATCAGCTTAAATAAGATTTCCAAGCGATGAGATTTCCTACCGACATGGAGAGCATATTGGATCGGGTCGAGAAGATAGAGCCTGAAATGTATGCCCGGTCAAGAAATTACATTGATGGGGCCGTAACTGGACTTTCTCCATACATTAGCAGAGGAGTCATTTCGACCAAATATGTCTTGGATAGACTAATTGCTCGTGGTTATGAACCTTTGAAGATTGAGAAATTCGTGCAGGAATTGGCTTGGAGAGACTATTGGCAACAAATCTGGATAACAAAAAGTGATGCCCTCGACAACTATCTCAAACATCCACAAGCTGGGGTTATTCACCATGAAATACCAACAGCGATTATCTCTGCCAATACCAAAATTGAAGCCATTGACAATGCAATAAGTGAATTTTACGAGACCGGTTATCTTCATAATCATGTGCGAATGTACATAGCTGCGATCACCTGCAATATTGGCAAGAGCCATTGGAAGTTGCCCGCACAATGGATGTATTACCAGTTGCTAGATGCCGATTGGGCGAGTAACGCTTTGAGCTGGCAATGGGTGGCTGGCTCAAATAGCAATAAAAAATACTACGCCAATCAGGAAAACATCAATCGATATTGCCATACTGATCAGCATGAAACATTTCTGGATGTGTCTTATGAGGCGTTTGACGAAATAAAAGTTCCTTCTGAACTTGTTGAGACAATAATTCCAAGACTTGAAACTAACCTTCCACAGAAAAAAGACATCAATATAGACAAAGAGCTACCTACCTTGATCTTCAATTTTTACAATCTCGATACAAATTGGCGAAAGGATCTCCAAGCCAATCACATTTTGCTGCTGGAACCATCCCATTTTGCCAAATATCCTATTTCTGATAATACGATTGAGTTTGTATTAAATCTGGGAATGAATATTCCTTAACTGCAAGTATATATTGGTGAGTTTCATGAGTTGATTAAGACTTACGGATTGAAGAATATCTATTTCAAAGAACATCCACTCAACCAACATTATCAAGGAAATGGAGACGCTCGCGATTGGATGTTTGGTGTGCAGGGTTATTACCCGTCCTTTTTTAGCTTTTGGAGGAAATGCAAAAAAGAACTGAAATCATAATTAGCTATCACTAAAAAATCAAATCTATTCATGCATCTCAATAAAAATGAAATTGCAGCAACACCACATTTAAGAAAAATTAATCTGATCAATTCGATCACTGGCATCAAACCTGCAAACCTTATTGGTACCCGATCCACGGATAATTTCACCAATCTAGCCATTATTAGCAGTGTCATTCATTTAGGAAGCAATCCAGCCATTATTGGTTTTATCATGAGACCTGATGGTGAAGTACGTAGGGATACATTTGAGAATATCAAAGCAACAAACTGCTATACGATCAATCATATACATGAGCCTTTTGCAGAACAGGCACATTACACCTCGGCAAAATTCGATAGGGAAATATCTGAGTTTGAAAAATGTATGCTCACCGAAGAATATATTGAAGACTTCTTTGCGCCTTTTGTGAAAGAAAGTCAGATCAAACTTGGTATGAAGCTGCTAGAAATCATACCCATTAAAATCAACGGAACCATTATGGTTGTTGGAGAAATAGAGCATATGATCATCCCTGAAGATATCATTACAGAAGAAGGGTATCTTGATCTCGAAAAAGTGCAGGATGTGGGGATTTCAGGATTGAACAACTATTACAGTTTAAAGCACATTGGCCAGTTTCCATATGCCCGCCCAAATGAGCTTCCGTTTGATAAATCAAAAAAATAGCTGTTTAAAATTCTAAATAAAAACCCTCATTGTTAGAATTAGCAGCCTATGTCATATCTTTAGGTTCGAGAACCCTTTAGAAATATTTACTACTCATCTTCCTTGACAAATCATTCAACCTTCGAATCAGAGTGAGTAAAAATTCAATTTTGAACCTAAGTTGGTTCCTTGATGCTGGATTGACAGAAGATACACCTATCACCGAAAGGCACAAGGTCTATTTTCTAAATCGACTGTTGCTTATTTGTGCTTTCCTAAATATCACGATGTTTTTTGTAGATATGATTTTGGGATTGTACGAAAATGCAGTCTACAACCTGATGTTCTCATTGATTTATGGGCCGCTTTTTTTCCTACACCACGAACAAAAATATTATTCTGTTAGAAACCTGTTCTCCATTATTATGATTGGATTTGTTTCTTACATGTCAGTGATCACCTTCCATCAAGGCAGGTTGACAGAAACTGAAAATATAATGTACGGAGTATTCGCTGGAGCCATGTTTATGTATAGTGGCAAATCAAGAATTTTTGTTTTATTCACCATTGTTGGAATTTTTTTTGGGCTGAAGTATTACAAATTCCATTATTTCGAAACCCCATTAAATTCTGATTTTTCACTAACAATCATAAATAGCACAATAGCATTGATAGGCATACTATTTTTTATGACAGTTTTTGAGAGTGAATTTAAAAAGACCTTTAATCATGTGATTGAGTTAAATCTTGATCTGATAAGTCAGAAACGGCTATTGGAACAAAGTAAAATTGAACTAGACGATATCAACAAGACAAATACCAAGCTGTTTTCCATCATTGCGCATGATTTGAAAAATCCTCTAAATCTGCTGAATGGGTTAGTGCATTTAACTGGCGATGAAGATGTGACCGCTGATGAAATGGCTGAACTAAAATTTCGAACACAGGAAAACCTAAATACCGTCATTCATATGATTGACAATGTGTTGATCTGGGCAAAATCACATCTGGAAGGTTTTGTACCAAAGTTCACCACGCAGAATTTGGCCAAAATGTGCAACGATTTGATTATTTTCTATGAGGATATTTTGGTCGCAAAACAACTTCAATTATCAATAAATATCGATCCTGCACTGGAAGTAAAGTCTGATAGCACCCTCCTCAAAATCGTAATCAGAAACATCATCAACAATGCAATCAAGTACACTGAGCGATCTGGTGAAATTAAAATTTGCGCAGCTCAAAATGAAAACTATGTCGAACTGAGAATATCTGATAGTGGAGTTGGGATGTGCCCACAAACAATAACATCTATTGAAAACGGTGATTTTGTAGAATCTCAATATGGTACAGAAGATGAGATCGGTACAGGATTAGGGTTATTGCTTAGTATTGAAATGTTGAAAAAAACCAATAGTCAGCTTAAGATAGAAAGTGAATTGGGTGAAGGAACCACAATCAAAATCATTGTACCAAAAGCTATCACGAAGCATCAAAAATTAAGTTTGGCTTAATCCATTCATATCCTAACTCCTTGTGCCATTGTGATTGCCAGGAATGGAGCAACAGCAAGTAAAGCAAGTTGGAAGATGATCAATTTTCTAATATAATTGGGCGTTGCGACTAGTTCATCGAATTCACCTTTTCGCTGTTTAATAAAAAATACCGTAGGCCAAATGGACAAAATCCCTACCAAAGAAACCATCCCAATCTTGATATAGAAAATCACATTGGCATAAAACTCTGCTGGTTTCCCAACGCCAAACCACAATGTAAAACCCGCTCCCACAGCGAGGATCGACATCAATCCATAAAACCCATCGAGTTTACTCAATTGCTTAATTTCACCGCGATTCATGGATTGTTTCACGAGGACTAACTCCGCAACCAAAAAACTGATCATTCCAAAAATGGAGACAATGTGTAAATATTTAACAAAAATGTATGCGGTCATGTTGAATTGATATGATTGAAGTAGTAGAAAATTAATAATAATCAATGCATTTATCATTACACCAGAATGCAACAATTCTCCGAACGCTCATTTATTAGCATTAAATTGTAAAAAAGAAAAATTATGGATCTCAAACTAGCCGTGCTTATAGACGGTGACAATATACCATCGGCCTATGTCAAGGAAATGATGGAAGAAATAGCCAAATATGGCAATCCCACAATCAAGAGGATTTATGGAGACTGGACCAAACCAAATCTCTCTAAATGGAAGAATCTATTGTTGGAAAATGCAATTACACCTATGCAACAATATGGCTATACCACGGGGAAAAATGCAACAGATTCTGCCATGATCATTGATGCGATGGACATTCTTTATTCAGAGAAGGTAAATGGGTTTTGTCTTGTGTCTAGTGACAGTGATTTCACCAGACTAGCCACAAGATTGCGTGAGGCAGGAATGCAGGTATTTGGAATCGGTGAGAAAAAGACGCCAACTCCCTTCATTGCTGCTTGCGATCGATTCATTTATATCGAAATTCTCAAAAAGCAAATCGAGGAAAATGAAACAGATAGCAATTCTGGTAAAGTAGCTTTGAAAAGTAGCATAGACAAAATCACACCAAAGCAAATCCAGTTGATCGCATCTACTATTTCCGATTTGGGTGATGATGACGGTTGGGCATTTTTAGGAGATGTGGGCGGCTTGATTCAAAAGAAACAACCCAACTTCGATTCTCGAAATTTCGGTTTTGAAAAACTCACCCCTCTGATCAAATCAATCAGCAACTTCGAAATTGAGCACCGCGAAAACTCAAAAGGAAGAAACGCATTGGTTTATGTAAGAATCAAAAGAAAACCACCAAAAGGCGGAAAGTAATATGTTTATTGATAGCCAATAATAATGGCAAGCAATATTGCGCTACCTCCTATCGCTAACATGATCAACAATGGCTGGATAATAAACCTAAACCAATTATTGTAGGAAATACCTGCAATGGTGATAATCGCCATCAATCCTCCATTCGTCGGGATTACACTATCCATCATCACAGCTCCGTATTGATAAGCCAGGACGCAAATCTGTCTTGATATGCCAATAAGATCTGAAAGTGGCGCCAAAACTGGCATAGTCATGATCGCCTGGCCGCTATAGCTGGCTACAGGAAAATGCAGAAGAGATTGTGAGATCATCATCGCAATCGCTGAAAGACCTTGTGGTAAATATTGCAATGGCGTAAATAGTGCATAAATAATAGTATCCAGCACCATTCCTTCTTTGAGAATGATAGGAATACCCCGAGCCATTCCAAGGATCACTCCCGCAAAAATCATTTCCTTGAAACCTTCCAAATAAGCTTCGGCAGTACCATTTAAACCAAGCCTTCCTACCAAACCAGCAAGAATTCCCAGCAAGAAAAAATCCGCTGATATTTCATTAAATCCCCAATCGAGCTTCAATAAACCATAAACCATAACCGTAAAAGCAATAGCTGTCAAAATCAGGATCATTTTACTGCGAGCACTTATTCTGTGTTTAGCCTCGTTTTCAGTGAGGACAACTGACACTTTATTTTTATTCGCATAGCGGATGATAATAAATGTCCAAACAGCAAATGCGATCAATAAAACTATCAATCGATAACCACTGCCTGATAAGAAGGTCAACCCTGCAGTCTTTTGTGCTATGGCTACAGCAAATGGGTTCATAGGACTAAAAGATGCACCCACTACTGCAGAACCAAAGCTTACTGAAACCATCGAATAGGCATTGTATCCTAATTGTAATCCTAGAAAAAGCAATATGGGAGTCATGGCAATGATCTCTTCCTGAAGGCCATTTAATGCACCTCCAGCTGTAAAGAGCACAGAAACTATAAGCAATGCAAGCGACTCTTTGCCAACCAAAGACGAACTCAAATAGAGTACACCTTCTTTCAGAGCGCCTGTTTTTTCTATCACATAAAAACAGCCACCAGACAATATAATCAGGGCCAATACTTCCCCGGCATCTGCCATACCTTCTGGGATTGCAAGCAATATTTTGAAGATGGATATTGGGGCTGAATCAATGAAATGGTAAGAACCAGGAACGACCATTTCATATCCTAATTCCGGATGTAAAACACGTTCATATTGGCCTGTCGGAATGATATAAGTTAACAAAGCCACTACAATGATAAACCCCATCATAATGACCATAGCATTAGGAAATTTGCGCATATAGACTGGTTGGTTTCGGTGAATTAGATGAAAAATAATTAGAAAAATTTTACCATCCTAAAGTTTGTTAATTGCGAGCACATCTAAAATATGATGTTTAATTTTCCAAAAGTCAAAAAAAATAAAGCCGTGAAAATAGAACATGTTGCTATCTGGACGAGTCAGTTGGAAGTATTAAAAGACTTTTATTGCACCTATTTTGAAGGTCAATCAAATGAAAAATACATCAATCACGCAAAGCAATATGAGAGCTATTTTATATCATTTGACAATGGTGCTAGGCTGGAGTTGATGAAGCGACCTGATATTCCAGAGAATAAAAACGATCGAGTCATTAGCCAACATAAAGGATTGATTCATCTGGCATTTGAAGTAGCCAGTATGGAGGAAGTTGATGAAAAAGCTCAGGAACTCAGAAATGTTGGATTTAAAATCTTGAATGGCCCAAGAAGGACTGGTGATGGATATTATGAATTTGAAACGCTTGATCCAGATAACAACAGATTGGAAGTAACCACCATATACAAGGATTAAATACAATCGGATTGATCTATTCCATCTCCATAACAAAGAGATTCTCTATGCCCATCTGTGTCAAGAGCATCCAGGTTTCATTCGCCTTGATCGGATCATGAGCCAAAATAATTTTTGGATTGTTTTTGCTGAACAAATCAAGATTCGATTTATCAAGAATACTAGGTAAAGGCACATTAACTGAGTTGGGATGATGGGAAATAGCATAATGTTCCGCATCTCTAATATCGATCAGCATTGCATTTTCAAATTGATGATCTGCTCCTAGATTCAAAACATAATGTTTTGATAGCACTGTAGTGTGCATTTCACGAGCACTCAACTGAAAATTGCTCCTATCAGCATAGAAAGTAATGATCAATAAAAACCCAAAAAGGGAAACGATGATAATACCTAGAGGTCTAAACAGGGATTTCATATATGTATTATTCTAAATCAATTTATTAACTACATCCTCCGGCAACACGCTTTTTCTTTTTACCTCCAACCGGAGCAATTGGTGTGAAATCAACTTTAGGTAAATCCTTCGCGCCAGTGAAAAACAGACGTGAAGCCATTCTTTTATTATATAAATCAAAATCTTCCTGAGCAGCAGATGACACTGGATATTTCGGATTAAGAATGGTTTGATCCCAAACTTTTAACCCTCCTTTCAATAGATAATTATTAGCAAATCCCAATTGGCGTGTCATCATCCAAACCTGGGTAGAAAGTGCGTCATCCTGACAATAAATAATGTTTTTCACCAAAGATTGATCAAATAAATAGGCATAATTTTCTCTAAATATGCTGTCTATCGGAACATTGATTGCACCAGGCAGTGGATCTTTAAAATCAGTCAACCTCCTCACGTCAATTAGCCTAATGGATGGATCAGCATTAATCAATCTATCCGCAAGTTCATCAGCTGAGATGTAGTTGCTTTCCAAAAGCATTTGTTGCAACATTTCCTTTTCAGTTAATGCGATCGAATCATTTTTCTTATTTGGAAACATGGCCGCAGTGAGACCAAGAACCAAAACAATTACAGACAATATTTCCCGTGACTTCATGATCAAAGTTCTTTAGTGATATCTGGTCTTTTAAATCTCTTTTCAGCCCATTCTCCCAGCCAAAACATAAATATCGCCATTACTATTACTAGCAATGCCATGATACCATCTGAAATTCCCAGAGTGGTGGAAAGCTTGACACCTCCGAGATAATCCGCCATGTAGATATCTTTCCACCAATTGTATGTTTCGCCAAAAAGGTATATTCCAATAAGCGAACCGCCCAAATAAGCCATTGCATCAATCTTACCAATCGCTGCGGCACACACGCTTGTGCCAGGGCAAAATCCGCCAATGATGAACCCCACTCCCATGATCACTCCGCCAATAATTGCTGAGCTTACAAAATATTCGTTGACATAAACAATGCTCATATCGATCAACTCGAAGTAGTTGAAAAAAACCAACCCAAGCATGGCAACAATTGCTGCAGTAAAAAACACCTTGAGAACAGTGGTATCATAACCATAAAACATACCGGCAAGCTTGCGACTTGAGGAGAAGCCAGCTTGCTCAAGCGCGAAACCAAAACCGATTCCTATGACAAAGGCAATCAGGAAATTGATCTCTTGTGATACTTCAAAAATTGGCACAATAGGTCCCATATCAAATCCAGTTTTTTCTAAAGAAATAAGCAAATAAATAAGCCGTACCAAAAATGGCCATCATAGTAACAAAGCCAGCCAGTGATAAGGTGGCCATACCACTCAATGCTGCTCCGCTGGTACATCCTCGTCCGAACTGCGAACCAAATCCAAATAACATCCCTCCGATCACAGCCATGATGATTCTTCTGCGGGAAGTGATGCCAGGAGCGTGCTCCACTTTTAGTGAAAGTCTTCCTGAGAGCGCACCGGATAAAAACCCACCAACTAAAACACCTAGAATTTCATAGACCAACCAACTTTTCATTGGGCTATTTTCTCCTCCTATGTATTTCGAATAGAAATCGGAAGATGCCGCTGTTTCATGACTCACAAGATCGACAGAGCTGACCACTACACTTTTCATAGCTCCACTTGCCCCAAGTCCTCTTCCTGTGAGATAAAAAGAAAGCAACAAAACCAAACCAAGTATGATACCCGCAAGGTATGGGTTCATGTATTTGGTTTTTCCCGTGATATAGTTGTGATGTGACATTTTTTTAAGGAAATCAGTGTTCAGTATTCAAATTTTCAGTTTCAAACTATCAACTATCCATTCTCAATTAGTATAAATATCTGCTTGCCTGACCCGCATATATGATGATAAAACGAAGCATGACATTGCCAAAAAGGATCAAGACAACCGGAATAAGTACCGGGATTTTCTGTCCTCGCATTTCCAGCAATTCTAATATAGCCGGTACAATCATCCCTAAAAAGACCACAAAGATCCAAAACGGCAAAGTGTATTTTCCGCCAAGGAAAAGTTCCGCAGCTTCAATCTGAACCGCCGTACTCGCCAGCAATCCCATGAATAGGTGTATGATCAAAAAGAGTTCAGCAGCAATGATGACAAGGTCCAGCTGGCTAAAAAGCTTTCGTTCAATTTCATTTTTAGAAAAACCCATAATCACTGCAGCACCAGCAGACAGACCTGATGCGAGAAATAATGGACCTAAAATAGAAGTGTTCCAAAGCGGACGTGCATTAAAAGCAGAAAGAAGTATTCCTGTATAAATTCCCAAAATCACAGAGTAAACAACCATGATCCATGCAAGGATCTTTCTGTGTCGGATGAAGAAGGTCTCAAGCTTATAAACCCACTCAAATTTCCAGTCAAATTTGGGGAAAGCTTCTCGAATATATGTTGCACTCCAAATCATGGAAACCGGAGTAATCACCATTAGTGTCCATGCACCCCATGACATAGGTGATTGCAATCTTATTGCGGTATACAATCTCCAGAAATACAACTTATGATGTAAATCCAAAAACAATGCTCCCAGACCCAAAATCAATATGAATGGAACCATCATTGGTGCCCATTTCACAGCTGTTGGGTAAACTCTTTCTTTCCCTTTTAAATAATAGAATGCTGCGAAAAAAAGCAATCCTGCGGCTAATCCTCCTACGAATAAATAAAATGCAATCTCCCAGCCCCAAATATGCAGGAGCGGATCCACCTTGGCATTCATTCTTCCACTGATAATGATTTCTTCTTCCATCTCAAATCAAATTAAGAAATACAGTTGCGGGTCTGTGCCAGCTTCAGTTTTCAGTCTTTTATATTTTCTTTCTCTTATTTTTCTGGAAACCTCACTATTCGGATCATCCAGATCTCCAAAATATAGACAGTTGGTAGGGCAAACTTCAACACATGCCGGCTGCTCTCCTTTTCGCACTTTGTGTATGCAAAAAGTACATTTATCTACATATCCATCAGGATGCGGATACCGTGCGTCATACGGACAAGAGGCAATACAAGCTCCACAACCAATACACATATCCGGTGTGACCAAAACCACTCCGCCTTCCTCAATGTGACTGGCACCTGTTGGACAGCAACGCACACATGGAGCATTGGCACAATGATGACATCTTTCGGATCTAAACTCTAGTTCCAGATTTGGGTAAGTTCCGTTGGTGGTTTCTACTATCCAGTCTCTACAATACCCAATAGGAACTTTGTTTTCTAACTGGCAGGCTACCACACAATCGCTACAACCCACACATTTTTTGGTATCGATGGCCATTGCGTATCTCATGATGCTACAGGTTTAGGTTGTTCTGTCAAGATTGTTACAAAATTGCTTCGCATGCCTGTGCCACCCATGATTGGGTCAATAAGCACGTTTGATATCAATTCGGTATCGCTGGCGCCTTTTCCAAAAGCACGGGTGAGCTTTTTGTTCGAATGACCAAAACCATGCACCATATACACGCTATCCCATCGCGTTCTTTCCGTGATTCTGACTTTGATAGAAAAGCTTGAAATAATGTCGTCCTGATTTTTCAGCCATACATATTGTCCATTTTTCAAGCCCCATTGTTTCCCGACTTTAGGATTAACCCAAAGTTCATTCTCCGGCATAATATCTACCAGATTTGGATTGTTTGAAGTGCGACTAAACGTGTGCATCGGTGCTCTGCCATAATTCAGGCGATAAAAACCCGGATTTGGCTGTGGATGCTCAGTATAAGTTGGTAAGGGAGAAAAACCTGCATTGGCTAGTTCTGTGCTATAAAGCTCAATTTTTCCAGAATTGGTATTGAATTCGAAATCCTGACCATCTCTCATGTATAAATCATCGAAAGGTCTCTCGAATTTCTTAACCCCCAATTTTTTCATTTCTTCCAGCGAACTCCCTATCTCCTTCAGTTGCCAATCCAATACTTCTTCTATGTCTCGAAATTTAAAATATTCATCCAGCCCTAATTCAAATCCGAGCTGCTGAGCAATCCACCAATCAGGTTTTGAATCGTACTTAGGCTTCACAGCGGGCATTCTCAAAGAAATAAATGGTTCACGATGTGGAGAATCTCTGATGGCGTCATATCGCTCCAGATATGTGCATTCAGGCAATACGACATCTGCATAACCAGTGATTTCCATCGGCATGGTATCGATCACCACTAGCATCTTAAGATTTTTAATGGCCTCCATGGTCTTGCGCTGATCAGGCAAAGTGTGGATCAGATTCGTTCCATTTACAATCCAACCTTTAATGTTAAAATCTCTATCGGGTGAAGGGCTAGACATATCACAAAGTCCATTTGAAATCACTTCTGTTGCCAGACTATATTTCCCGTCTAAATGATCTATATACGATTTTTTTGGTTTTGGATATGGTGGATGAGGAAAGTCAGGAATATGAACTTTCTCTGGACTATAAAATCCTCCTCTTCTTCCCCATGATCCTAAAAGTGCATTTAAGATTGCAACAGCTCTCAGGCGCTGAGTATCATCGCCATACCATGTCACATGTCTGCCTGGATGGACAATGACCGCTGGAGAAGCATTGGCCATTTCTTTTGCAGTATCTCTGATCGTTTTAGGATCGATAGTAGTGATACCATAAGCCCATTCTGGAGTGAATGACGCCACATGTGCTTTCAATTCTTCAAAACCAAATGTATATTTCTCTACATATTTTTTGTCATACCAGCCTTCTGTTATAATAACATTGATCCAGGCAAGCAACAGTGCCATATCTGTGGCTGGTTTTATAGGTAACCAATATTTTGATTTACTCGCTGCTGTGGAAAATCTTGGATCTACAGTTATAATTGTGGCTCCTTTATCGATCGCTTGAGACATTTCCTGCACTTGTCCATTATGCATGTTTTCACCAATGTGCGCGCCGATTAAAACCAGACATTTGGTATCTCGAATATCTGTGCGCTCTGGTGAAAGCACACCTTCACCAAAAGTTGAATAAAAAGCTACTTCTCTAGGTCCGCGACATTGTGCAAAACTTGGCGCGGTGATGTGTGGTGAGCCATAAGCTTTGAGCATATGACCTAGAAATTTTCCGCCTGAACCATGTGTAAACAATGCGACAGATTCTGGTCCATTTTCCTTGGCGATCAACTTCATCTTATCACCAATAACTTTGAATGCCTCAGACCAGCTTGCTTTTTGAAAAACTTGCTTGCCATCTTTTTCCACTCTAATCAATGGGTGTTTCAGACGATCTTCGTCGTAATACATGCCTACACCACCTGTTCCTCTTGGGCATAATCTACCATTGCAATGAGGATCTTCGGCGTGTCCTTCGATTTTCCAGATATCACCGTTTTCATTTTTAGTGACCCAGCCGGCACATTTCCAAAAGCAAACTTCACAATATGTTGGGGTTCGCTCGAATGCTGTATCTGGAATGGAATCTTTGAGAATCGCGCCATCCACCCAGTTGATGGCAGAACTTGCCAGAGCCATGGTGCCAATGCCCGCACTTGAAATTTTAATAAAATCCCGACGATTTGTTTTCATCAGTAGGCTTGTTGATTTTGACGTCAATCTAGTTTCCGATGATCAGGTAGGATATGATCTAGGTTAACAAGAATTATGAGATTAGTGAGCGGAAGAGAATGGATTTTGAAAAGAAGCTCTTAAGAAGATAATTTGCTCGAAATGCAAAAAAAAACAGATACAAGTTTCGTTAACCATTTTTTGAATGACCTTATGTCTGAAAATAAATTTATTAGTTATTCCACGCAAATGCGAAATCCTTTAAGGCAAAGAATCATCTTAATAATCTATGGGAAATTGAAAAGTGAGTAAAATCAGCTTGTTTCAGAATCTCCTCGATATTTCAACTGTAATCCGTGGATAAAATTTCTAAGAAACTGGTCCTTGCAGACTCTGTATTGACTTTGTGTGGGTTTGCGAAAGATAGCGCTTAATTCATGTTTACTGATAGGGAGATCGGCTTTATCCATGATCTCAAGAATATCGTCATCTTTCAAGTTGAGGGCAATTTTCAGTTTCCTGAACACGATATTGTTGTTGAGGCTTTTTTCATTTTTTGGTTGTTCACCATCTTTTTTACCCCGTTTTTTGATAATTAGACCATTGAGAAATGCCGCCAGATCTTTATCATAAAGTGGCTTCTGATCTGGATTATCATCCTTCTTAAGCCAGTCGCTTATCTGAGCTCGGGTAGCTTCAAGCTGCCCCAACTCAAACAATTCAATCATTTTTGAATCATTGAAATCAAATGTGTATCTGATCCGACGTAAGATATCGTTGTTATTCATGCGCTTGAATTTCTGTGTTGCTAAGCTAGCAACGTTCACTCAATTGAGCTTTATTCAAAACACAGAATGGTGATTGTGTGGAATTAGTTTCGCGAACGAATCTTCTTTTCTAAAGACCAAAGGTCGACCAAAGTCAATATGCCAGGTAGCGACATTGCACAACCTAAAAATGTGGTTAACAATGAAATGAATAAAACATCTTGTGTATTAAATATCCAAAAACCAAAGGCGATAAAGGCTAACCCGATGATAGATATGATTGAATTTATGATTTGATATTTTCTAATATTTTCCATTTTTATTTGCTTTTCTTTCAACTAAATAACGCATTCGCGAAATAATTGTCAATAACCCCATAGAATTATTACAATCATTATTTATATCAATTCAAAACTTCATACTATGGCAAAAAAAGGGTTGAAAACTTGATCATTTTTGCCAAATCAATACCCGGAATGCTGCATCAATTCAATGCGTCAAAGCAGATTTCATTATAAAGCGCTGATTAGTTGCCATTGATTATGACTAATTACTAAATTTGATTGATTCAATTCCTAAAGTCAACGCGAGTTGCTGCTTATTATTAGATTGAAAGGTTTATTTTGAAAAGAACCGTCATCGGCTTATTCCTTATTGTGATTTTCATCGCACCTGTGATGCTTACTTATTCGTGGCTTCATTATAAGCGATATGAGGTCAAGCGATCGGTAAAATGGCAACTGATCAGATCATCTGATTTGTCTGAATTGGAATTAATCAAAGTCTCTAAAGAGGAAGCAGACTCCAAATTAAAATGGGAACATTCGAAAGAGTTTGAATATCAAGGTGAAATGTATGATATAGTACGCGTTGAAGATCAAGGTGACTCTATTTCATATTGGTGCTGGTGGGATCATGAAGAAACAAGGCTAAACAAACAACTCAAATTATTATTAGCCAGAGCATACAATCAAGATCCGATACAAAATGAAGGACAATTTCAAATTTTTCTTTTTTTCAAATCACTACATCATCAGGAAATAGAGATTTGGAATCCCACGGAGCATTTCACATATATTGAGCATTCATCTGGGTATTTAGCTCATTTTAATTCATATTTTCCTTCAATCCCAACCCCACCTCCACATCTGGTTTAGTTCATTTTATTAGTAGAACTGAGCAAAATGCTTTTGCATATAAGCATTTCAATACCACTCAGGTCACATTCTTGAATTTTAAACCAAGTACAATGAAACTAAAACTTTTGTTGTGGTTGATGTTTATTGGGTCGGCTATTGCCCATGGACAAACATTGACCATCAAGGATATTGATTCAAAAACACCAATAGCTGGAGCGAGCATTTCAGACGAGACATCTGGAACTTTTGCAATAACCAATGCTCATGGACAGGTAGATATTAGCCAAATGACCGATTCAGAACGGATTCAAATCAGATCTCTGGGTTATAAGACTATGACAAAATCATATACCTCCTTGGAACTTAAAAAATTCCAGGTTTATATGGAGTCATCCAATCTTAATTTGGATGCAGTGATAATCTCTGGTACAAAGTGGCAACAATCATCCACTGATGTTCCATCAAAAATAATATCCATTTCACCAGAGCAAGTGGCTCTACAAAACCCACAAACTGCTGCAGATTTATTGTCAGTTTCAGGGAAAGTTTACATCCAGAAAAGTCAGCAAGGTGGTGGCAGCCCTATGATTCGCGGATTTGCGACCAATCGGCTTCTCTATATCGTGGATGGTGTGAGGATGAATACCGCGATCTTCCGTGGTGGCAACATTCAAAACGTGATCTCCCTTGATCCAATTGCTATAGAAAAAACAGAAGTGCTTTTCGGACCAGGTTCAGTGATCTACGGCAGTGATGCCATAGGTGGTGTGATGAGTTTTAGAACGCTGACACCACAGCTTTCACTAGATGAAAATCCGCTGATCACTGGCAAAGGATTGACCCGGTATTCCAGTGCGAATAATGAAAAAACTGGTCATTTTGATGTAGGTGTTGGCTGGAAAAAATGGGCAATAATCACGAGTATTAGTGCGAATGATTTTGATAATTTACGACAAGGAAGTCACGGCCCGGAAGATTATGTCAAACCCTATTATGTGGAGCGTCAGGATACGATTGATCGGGTAGTTACACAATCTGATCCGCTACTTCAAGTACCGTCAGCCTATTCGCAAATGAATATCATGCAAAAGGTTAGATTTCAACCAAATGAAAACTGGGACTTTCAATATGGCTTTCATTTATCCGAAACATCAACCTACGGGCGATATGATAGACACAATAGAACCAAAGGTGGGACGGCCAGATATGCAGAGTGGAATTATGGACCACAAAAATGGCTGATGAACAATCTCAACATCAACCATAATTCACACACCAAAGTATATGACCAATTGTCCTTGAAACTGGCGCATCAAGCCTTTGTTGAATCAAGAATTGATAGATCTTTGAACGCTACAGAAAGGAACACTCAAAAGGAAAATGTAAAAGCCTATTCTATAAATATGGATTTTGTAAAATCCAATTTGGGTAAAAATACATTGTATTATGGCTTTGAATATGTTTTGAATGATATAGAGTCATCCGGAAAACTAACTGATATAATGTCAGGTGTGGAAACATCAGGTCCCTCAAGGTATCCTCAATCCACATGGAGTTCATTGGGCATTTATTTGAATGATGAATATCGTATTTCTGATAAAATCAATTTACAAGCAGGGGTACGATACAACCAATTCAAAATTGATGCGCAATTCGACAAAACTTTCTATCCTTTCCCTTTTGATCAGGCTAAAATCAATAATGGCGTGTTCACAGGCAGTTTTGGCGGAGTGTATAGACCATCAGAAACTTTAGTGATAAGTAGCAATTTCAGAACTGCTTTTCGCTCACCTAATGTGGATGACATAGGTAAAGTGTTTGACTCAGAACCTGGTGCTGTAACTGTTCCGAACCCAAATCTCAAAGCGGAGTATGCATACAATTTTGATATTGGAATTGCGAAGGTTTTCAAAGATCAGATAAAGTTTGATGTGACCGCTTATTATACCATTTTGAATAAGGCACTAGTACGAAGGGATTTTCTACTCAATGGACAAGACAGCATTCTTTATGATGGAGAATTGAGCAAGGTTCAGGCTATTCAAAATGCCGCTATTGCCACTGTTTATGGCTTGCAGGCAGGTTTGGAAATCAAGCTTCCACAAGGGTTTTCACTTTCGTCCGATTTCAATTATCAGATTGGTGAGGAGGAACTTGATGACGGCACCACCAGTTCATCGAGACATGCTGCACCTCTTTTTGGCGCAACAAGACTTGTTTATCATGCTCAAAAACTAAATATGCAACTATATGCAAATTATCAGGGCGAGAGAAAATTTGAGGATTTGGCAGTCGAGGAACAAGCCAAGGATGAAATCTATGCCAAGGATTCCAATGGAAATAATTATTCGCCAGCATGGTATACAGTCAACTTTAAAGCCTTTTATCAATTAAATGAAACCGTCGGTTTTTCTGCTGGGATTGAAAATATCACAGATCAGAGATATCGGACTTATAGTTCTGGGATCTCGGCACCTAGTAGAAATTTCATCGTTTCCTTAAAAGCGAGTTTTTAAAGGAAAAAACATTTTAGTACGGCTAATCAACTATTTGCCTTGGTTGGGGTTTAGTTTTGCCGGATTAACGTGCAACCTATGAAATTCTTTCTATTGATTTTAACTGTATTGATGTGTTCTTGCTATCCAAAGATTTCAATCGAAGGGTTTGACAATGAAGCATGGCAAAAACCAATTGAGACTTGTGATGACAACAAGGAATCACTCGCTCAATTGCTAATCATGCAACAAGATAAAATTCTAGGAAAAGGACAGGCGGAAATAAAAGAACTTTTGGGTCAACCTTCTGAGCATGAGCTTTATAGACGAAACCAAAAGTTCTTTTTCTATATCCTCACTCCTGCTGATACTTGTAAAAATGTGATGATTCAAACTAAGCTGAGTATCAAATTTGATGCAATAGATCGGGCAAAAGAATTGATGATTGAGGAATAGCTGATTGCTAAAAAGTTGTGGATCAAAAAACTATCAACGACTGAATATTGTCGCTGTATTGCTTTAATACTTCCTTTCCGTTTAAAAATCCCAACTCAATGATGAAAGAATATCCTGCAACTTTACCTCCAGCTTTGATTATCAATTCAGAAGCAGCGGCTGCTGAACCTCCTGTAGCAAGTAGATCATCATGAATCATGATTTTTTGACCTGGAGCAATCGCATCAATGTGCATTTCGATTTCTGCCGAACCATATTCCAGATCATATGAGAAATTGAGGGTTTTGTAGGGAAGTTTACCCACTTTTCTTACTGGGATAAAAGGCACACCCAACTTCATGGCCAGATATGGCCCAAATAAAAAACCTCTTGACTCCACACCTACAATCCCATCAATTTCTTCAGATTTCCAGCGATCAACAAATGCTTCGCAAACATCATTTGACAATAAAGGATCGGAAAGTATTGGTGTGATATCCTTGAAGACTATCCCTGGTTTGGGAAAATCAGGAACGTCACGAATGGCTTTTTCCAGTCTATTTCTTAACATATTATTCAAATCTCAATGCATCAATTGGATCTAGTTTGGATGCCTTGTATGCAGGCAGATATCCGGATATTAGGCCTACAACCATCCCAACCATTACACCAAACAAAATCCATAACCATGGTATTACAAAAACGCCGCTAATAAGTTTTGAAGTAAGATTCCCTATAGCAAGACCAAGTATTATTCCTGCCAATCCGCCCATCTGACATATCACCAATGCTTCAATCAGAAACTGCTGTCTTATCTTGAGCGGTGTAGCTCCTAGTGCCTTCCTCACTCCTATTTCTCTGGTTCGCTCAGTTACCGAAACCAACATGATATTCATCAAACCAATTGAAGCGCCTAGCAATGTGATAAAACCTATCGAAAATCCACCAATACGGAGGTAGCCGGTAATATCACCAAGTTTCTCCGCCAATGATTTGTTTCGTTTTATCTCGAAAGAATTTTCTTGTTTGACAGGATCGCGTCTGATAGCTCTCATCAAACCTGTAGCAATTCCAACCGCAACATCCATCTGAGCTGGATCATTCACTGCTACTGTAGCTTCATAACCTAACTGTCTTCCTGCTGCTAACTTACGAGCTGTGAGCGTGGGAATCAGACACATTCTGTCTATGCTTCCATCTCCTCCTGCTCCACCTTGCGCTCCGAGCATACCTACAACCTTAAATTTTCCACCCTGAAATGAAATATTTTTATTGATTGGATTTTCACCATTTTCGAAAAGTGCTTTCTTGATCTCTGAACCTATGATCACTACATTTACTCCATTTTCCACTTCAGATTGCGAGAAGGCACGTCCTTCTACTATATCATAACCATCAACTAAAAGATAATTTAAATCCCCTCCCTGAATCCTGCAGTTTGGGTTGGAGACTTTCGACGCGTGTTTTGTCTCAGCATTCCATGACACCAGGGCATTGACACTGACCAACCCAGGTCCATTAAATTTTTCTTGAAAAGTCATTAATTCTTCATAAGTAACCGCAGGAAAAGATTTTGCACTTTTTCCATCTCGTGAGCCACGATCATTTCTAATACTTTCAACATCAAAAGTATTTGAGCCAAGATTGGAAAAACTATTATTGATTGATGATTGAATCCCATCAATTGCAGTGAGAATGCCTACTAATGACATGATTCCGATCGCAATGATGGCTGCAGTGAGACTGGTGCGCAACTTATTTGCCCTGATAGAATTAAGTCCTTCTTTTACGTTTTCCCTAAGATTCATTTTTATCTTTACTGCTTATAAAATTATGGTGAAGTAGCTTCTAATTTGGAAAACCACTAGAATTACTTCTGACTTAATCCAGCACTTTTATATTGGAAATTTAAAACTACCAATTTGGATTAACGTAACCATTCAAAAAGTGATTGGATTTTTATGCGGGTATTTATTATTTCCATTTTCTTGCTTGTTTCTCTTTCTACAAGAGCTTCATATTTGTTGATTCCGATGGACGAAACACAAAGCAACCATCTCAAATCTTACGGAATCACCTACTGGATGCTCACAAAGGAGTTGCCTGTGGATTGGCTTCTCAATTACCGAGGTGGTAGTTTTATGGTGAAATACCTGCAAACCCTTGAAAATGAATGTATCATCAGAGGTATATCTTATGAAATAATTTCAGACGCTGCATCCAACCAGATTCTTGAAGAAATATCGAGTCCGGCCAATAATATGGACGTAATGAAGCTGGAAAAATATCCGAAAATTGCTGTCTATTCTCCTAAAAGCAAACAACCATGGGATGATGCTGTGACCTTGGTTTTGACTTATGCAGAAATACCTTATGATGTAATTTTTGATGATGAAATCATGTACAATGAACTGCCCAAATACGATTGGCTTCATTTGCACCATGAAGATTTCACAGGTCAATATGGAAAATTTTATAAAACATACCAGCATTATCCATGGTATCAGCAGCAACAAAAAGAATATGAGGAATCAGCTAAAAAACATGGATTCTCCAAAGTCTCTCACCTGAAATTGGCCATTGTCAATAAGATCAAAAACTACATAGCCAGTGGAGGTTTTCTATTTGCTATGTGCTCTGCTACTGATACTTACGACATTGCCTTGGCTGCAGAAGGTCTTGATATTTGTGAAGCCATGTTTGATGGAGATGCCGCTGATCCTAATGCCCAGTCAAAGCTGGATTTTTCTAAAACACTCGCATTTCAAGATTTCACACTTGAAAGGAGTCCCTATGAATATGAATACTCCAACATTGATCAACAAGATCGCGAGCGAGGTTTAACCGAAGGAAACGACTATTTTTCGCTTTTTGAGTTTTCCGCAAAATGGGATCCAATCCCAACAATGCTTACTCAAAATCACACGCAAATTATCAGAGGTTTTATGGGACAAACTACAGCTTTCAAAAAGCAATTGATCAAACCAGATGTGGTAATAATGGGTGAAACAAGATCAATAAGTGAGGCGAGATATATTCACGGTGTGCTTGGGAAGGGATTCTGGACATTTTATGGAGGTCACGACCCTGAGGATTACCGTCATTATGTAAATGAGCAACCAACAGATCTCAACCTACATCCAAATTCGCCTGGTTATCGGTTAATTTTAAATAACATCCTTTTCCCTGCAGCCAAAAAGAAAAAGCAAAAAACTTAAACTTTATCATTTCATTTAACGTCTTCGATTGGTTTTACTTTGAAATTTTCTGAATTATCAATAGATTCCTAAAAAAATTTTAACCTAACCCCTAATCAAACAATGGAAGATTCAGCAATTACTTTTGGCATCATAGTCTATGCCGCTATCATCATTTTATTCATCGCATCAATCTGGAAGATTTTCACCAAAGCTGGCAAACCGGGCTGGGCAGCAATAATTCCGATTTATAACATTATCGTTTTATTAGAGATAGTTGGTAAACCTGCATGGTGGGTTGTGTTGATGTTGATTCCTATTGTTAACATAGTTGTGGCCATAATAGTGACTCATCAGCTATCAAAAAGTTTTGGTCAAGGTGTCGGTTTCACCATCGGACTGATTTTATTAAGTTTCATTTTCTATCCATTATTAGCATTCGGAGATTTTAAATATCAAGGAGCATAATAACTGTATTGTACAAAACAGAATTAAAAAAGCATTGGACAAATATCCAATGCTTTTTTAATGCATTCGGTCTGACCGAACTTCCAGATTGGATATTATCCCGGCTTCTGCCAAAAGAAACTCATCCCATCTTTTCCTGACGTATTCTTCGGGCATATAGGTTTTTGCTAAATCAAGGAAATTGTGATAGTGACCCGCTTCACTGACCATCAGTTCATAATAGAATTTTGAAAGCTCCTGATCCTCAATATTTTTCCAAAGCATCTTAAATCTTTCGCAGCTTCGAGCTTCGATAAGGGCATTCATCAGTAATTTTTCTACAAGTTGCTGATCTCGGGTTCCTCCCTTTTTTACAACAGTGCTTAATGCTATGACATATTCATCTTTCCTTGCCTTACCAAGACCAAACCCACGCTTTTTTAGTTGATCAATCACTCGTTCGAAATGGGCCCATTCTTCAGCTACCACCGGTGTAAGCATTTCGACAAGTTCTTCCTTTTCAGGAAACATGATGATCAACGAAATGCAGGAAGAAGCAGCCTTCTGTTCGCAATAGGCATGATCGACCAATATATCTTCGATTCGTTTTTCAGCAATATTTACCCAACGAGGATCCGTTGGTAAATTCAGACCAAGTGTAGTTTTATTGAAATCCATCAGTCATAAAATGTCCAATTAACACCAAGATCAAACATGCCCTGTTCTCCGGGGTAATTTGGTGTAATGAAATATCCATCATCATTTTGCTGGTTCACATGAATCCATTTGACGAAAACCCTCACGTTGTTGACTTGCATGTTACAAAAAACCCCTGCCGTATAATATCGATCGATTCTAAAATCATCCTGCAAATAAAAATGCTGAAGGTTCGGTGAATAATCCAGTGCGTAATAACTCGATTTGGCATGGATGTTCAGCCCTGTTTCTACATTCATAGTTTTCTTAAACCACGCACCTCTCCAAAATAAGCGACCATTGTAAAAGACCGGCGGCACACGTAAGTTTGAAGAAGCACCGCCTGAAACTGATGTGAGATAGATTTCATTTTCGAAATGGATAGCCTCCTGATATTTTCGATTGGTAGTCACCTTGAAATTAAAATTTCCTCCAATTGCCGTTAGAATGCCAACTGCACCAGATTGTTGTGGCATTTTATCCTGATCCAAATAAATAAAATTACTCATGGACATTATTCGAACAGTTGGTTTGAGGTTAAAATATTTCGCTTTAACATTTACACCACCTTGAACCTCGTTGCTAAAAGTCGCATCCAGGCTGTTGCTCCACTCATTGTGATTACCAAAATATCGTTCATAAAAAATCGGAGCTTTTGCTCGTACTGACGAATATGAACCAAAAATAAAATCCGAATTTAGTTTTCCGATAAGCTTATATTCACCTGTTTGAAGATACTCTCCATTCGCCTCGATATTGAATTTATCCCTCCATGTAAATCTGCTGTAACCACCAATATAATTCTCACCTGACTTATTGATAGGATCCCAATATTTATAACTAAAATCAAAAGTCCTACGCTTAATATAAGCCCTATAAAACAAGCTCGCCAATTCCCCTTTGATACCGACTTCATTAATCAGCTCACGAAATTCAGATTTCTGCAATGTGTTATCTTCATCAAAAAGTGCAGGTCCGTAGACCGAAAGATCATTTGTTGTAGAAATTGCATCCGTGTAAGCATTCTCCTGCTTTTTGATATCAAGTTGATGATAAAATTGGAGCTGTTTTTTCCATTCGTATTCCTGATAAACGTGCCAGTTTAATCTGCTGTCGTTAGCCTTGGCATCCGTGAGTTTCACATTCGAATCCTGATATAAAAACAACTCAGCATTTGTCGGATTCTCTGACACGCTAATCCCGCCCAGTTCTGACACATTGTGATTCATCTTTACAGCATTAAACAAAACATGATAAGGCAACTTGGGATGCTTATAAGTGGAGTAAATTGTAAAAACATTACTTAGCACATTTCGGTCATCGATCGTTGTAAAACCTATTTGCTTGGCAGATGTGATTTTATGAATATCAAATCCAAAACTCCAGTTTTCATCCGCACTTCTGGCGTAAGTGAAATCTACAACAGATCGAAAATTCCCTCCAAAAACAACCTCAACATTCATATAAGGTGATTTGGTGTCGTAATACCTGATGTCATCTGAGTGATACATATAAGGATCATACACCGAATACCCCGTAGTTTTTCCTATTTGAAGCTGCAAGGGGTAAAAGACTGGATTTAGAGCTGTTCCATTATTTCCCAAATCCTGATAAAAATGGTTGGTTTTATCCAAAATCATAAAATTCTCCAGCCTGTATAATGTGGTATCCGGATGTCTCTCTTTGGGGAAATTATTTTTAATATCATACTCGTAAAAGAATTCAGTGGACTTAGCGGAATAGACCAACTTGCTCGTATCATCTACGATTTGGGAATACGCAGCTTCACTTGCCAGTAAGAATAATATGAATATGATTTTTTTCAAGGCGGCTAAATTAACTGCTTATGATCAACAGAGTTCTATGGATTGGAGTAATCTGAATATTAATGTTGTTAAAACGCTGATTCAAACAAAAATTTCATCCTTTTCCAAAAGCAAAGCTAAAAAGGTTAAAAATTTCTAGCTTAGTGATTAGAAGTATTTGTAAAATGGAAATAGGGAAAATCACCGATATATTAGAAAAAATAGCTCCACCGTCATATCAGGAAAGTTATGATAACAGTGGTTTGATAATCGGGAATAAAAGCACTAAGGTGTCGGGAGTTTTAATTTCCCTTGATGTGACTGAAAAAGTCATAGATGAGGCCATACAAAACAAAACCAACCTGATCGTAGCTCACCACCCACTCATTTTCAAAGGACTCAAAAGGTTGAATAGGGATCATTGGGTAGAAAGATGTGTGATCAAGGCAATTAAAAATGATATTGCCATTTACGCGATTCACACAAATCTGGATAATGTAATTCAAGGTGTAAATGCACAAATAGCACATAAACTTGATTTGATCGACACAGCCATTCTCGATCCCAAGCCTGAAACTTTAACCAAATTAGTGACATTTGTTCCCGAAGTACATGCCGACCAAGTATTGGAAGAACTATACTCAGCTGGTGCAGGAGAAATTGGCAATTATGACCGGTGTAGCTTTCAGACAGATGGAAAAGGCACCTTTAGACCTGGAGATGAATCTGATCCACATATTGGCAAAATCGGTATAGATGAATCGGTAGCTGAAAAACGGATTGAAATTATATTTCCCTCTTATAAATCAGGTTCAATAATCAAAGCATTAAATCAGAGTCACCCTTACGAAGAAGTGGCTTATTATCTGACGAATTTGGAAAACAAAAATCAGGAAGTAGGATCAGGTATGATTGGGCAGCTTAAAGAACCAATGGAGACCACAAGATTTCTCAACTATTTGAAAGAAAAAATGCGCACAGATATGATTCGTCATACTCAACCGCACACAAACATGATTAGCCGTGTTGCGATATGTGGAGGTGCTGGAAGTTTTCTTTTGAATAAAGCCAAAGCGGCAAAGGCGGACATTTTTATTTCAGGAGATTTTAAATATCACGAGTTTTTTGAAGCAGATAATGACATCATCATTGCTGATATTGGACATTATGAAAGTGAACAATTCACAAAGGATTTACTTTATGATATATTAAGTAAAAAATTAACTAATATTGCACTCCTTTTATCAGGGGTAAAGACAAACCCAATAAAATATTTGTAATACTGCATGGAAAATACCGTAGCGAAAAAGCTCGAAAACCTCGTAAAATTACAATCCATAGATTCCCAACTCGACGAACTTATTAAAGTAAGAGGAGCACTACCTGAAGAGGTAATGGATCTGGAGGATGAAATTGCCGGGTATCAAACCAGAATCGACAAGCAAAACAAAGAGCTTGCAGACATGGATGAGGCAATCGAAAACAACAAGCTTGCAATAAAAGATGCTGAAAAACTCATAAAAAAATATGAGGAGCAGCAAATGAATGTTCGTAACAATAGAGAGTACGACGCTATCACCAAAGAGATAGAACTTCAGCAGCTTGAAATCCAAATTCTAGAGAAAAGAATCAAGGAGACTTACGACAAGATCGAGCATAAAAACGAAGAGATTGAAGTCACTAAAAACACACTTTCTGAAAGAAGTAAAGATTTGGACTCAAAAAAATCAGAATTAGAGGTAATTACTCAAGAATCTGAAGATGATGAGAAAAAGCTTTTGAAAGACAGAGAGAAGGCTTCTAAAAACGTTGAAGATAGGTTGTTCAAATCTTACGACAAGGTAAGAAACAACATGAGAAATGGTCTCGCAGTAGTTTCAGTAAAAAGAGGCGCTTGCGGAGGTTGTTTCAACATCGTTCCTCCTCAGAAACAAGCTGAAATCAGAGAGCAGAAGAAAATCATCGTTTGCGAGCATTGTGGCAGAATCCTTGCCGATGTAGAGGATGAAATCCTGGAAGAAGAAAAACCAAAAAGAAGAACTAAAAGAACAGCGTAATTAATACCTGTTCAAAACAATAAAAAAAGGATTCATCTCTCGATGGATCCTTTTTTATTTTACCCCAAGTTCAGGATGCTTACCTTTTAATTTCCTGTAATAAGACTTAATGTGCTCAATGTCATTTTCAACATCTCCTGTTGGATAAAACAATTCCGCATATTCCACAGTCTTACTGCCAAAATCAAACCCTACCAACTGTATGGGCACATTCGCTTTCATTGCGATGCGATAAAACCCCGTTTTCCAATCTGGATTATACGATCTTGTTCCTTCAGGTGTGATGGTCATCACAAAATGTTCTTCCTTTCCAAAGAGCTCTACTATCTGATCTACCATGTTGGTATTTTTACTTCGGTTTATTCCCCTACCACCCATTGCATAGACAATTGATCCAATAATTGGAATATTTGTTATGGAGTTTTTAATCATAAACCGACTCTCCAATCCTGATAAGGATCTGGCAGCAAGGCCTACAAAAAAATCCCAGTTGCTCGTATGAGGCGCCACGATCAAGACATATTTATTCAAATCAGGTTTTTGGCCGACCATCTTCCAACCAAAGACCCAAAAGCAAAATTTAAAAAATGATTTTTTAAGCATACGGATTTATCTTTTTCAAGATTCCTTTCTCAATTTCCGATTTTGCGTAATTATATCCAAATTGATAAATCTCTTTTGCTTTGTTGAAAGCAAAAACATTGTAAGCACCAAGACCAGGCGGCTCCAGGAATACATCACATTTTTTTCGTTTGCTGTAAGCAAGTTCAGTCATGGTCATCATCATGGTTCTTTCAAAAAGATTTTTCCAATTTGAAACCTGAAACGCTGAATCAATAGGATTGCAATGAAGGGCAATTATTTTATCGACATCTTTTCGAATAGATCCAACAGGTAAATTATCCAAAACACCACCGTCAACCAGCAAGCGACTTCTAATTTTTATTGGATCAAAAACTACTGGTATGCTACATGAAGCTAGAATAGGCTGAATCAACTGACCTTTCTTGTAAATCTTCACTTTACCTTTTTGAATGTCTGTTGTTGAAACACGAAGTGGTATTTTCAATGACTCGAAGCTGTTTTCTGGAAAATACTTCAATAATTCCTTCGAGCCTTTTTCGATTTTTAAAAGACTTCTTTTATTAAATGACAACTGAAAAGTGTCGAAGAGACTGGTTTTTTCGATGAAGGAACAAGTCTCCTCAGGGCTATAACCTGCTGCTATAAATGCGCCTACTATTGCACCAGCACTGGATCCCGAAATAAGATCAAACTGGATGTTCGCTTCATGAAGAGCCTGTATGATCCCTAGATGTGAAATACCTCTAGCTCCACCTCCAGATAATACAAGCCCAACTTTCATTAGATTTATTGATAAGCACCCATTGAGCTAAACTTCTCAATTCGTTCCGCTATTCGCTGCTCCGGGCTCAGTTTATTCAAATCCTTAAGGTTTTTCAAAATGGCAGATTTGATTTCTTTTGCTGCTGTTTTCATATCCAGATGCGCACCACCTAGTGGCTCCTTGATTATGCCATCTACCAACTTATTTTTAAGCATGTCTGATGCGGTAAGTTTCAAAGCCTCAGCAGCTTGCTCTTTATAATCCCATGTTCTCCACAATATGGCAGAACAGTTTTCAGGAGAAATCACAGAATACCATGAATTTTCCATCATTAAAACTCTGTCCCCTATTCCGATACCCAATGCTCCACCAGATGCTCCTTCGCCTATGATTATGCATATTACAGGCACCTTAAGAGTCATCATTTCTTTTAAGTTTCTTGCTATGGCTTCCCCTTGTCCACGTTCCTCAGCTTCAATTCCAGGATAAGCTCCGGGAGTATCTATAAGCGTTACAATTGGTTTATTAAATTTTTCGGCCATTTTCATCAAACGCAGAGCTTTCCTATATCCGTCAGGATTGGCCATCCCAAAATTCCTGATTTGTCTTTGCTTGGTGTTTCGCCCTTTTTGCTGACCAATCATCATTATAGATTCACCATCAATTTCAACAAAACCACCCACCATGGCCTTATCATCTTTTACGGCCCTATCACCATGAAGCTCAATGAATTCATTGGAGATTTCATAAATATAATCAAGGGTATATGGTCTCTCAGGATGTCGGGATAACTGAACCCTCTGCCATCTGGTTAGATTTTCGAAGGTTTCTATTTTGAGTTTTGTGATTTTCTCTTCCAATTTTGATACTGCATCAGAAACATCTACATCACTTTGTTGGGCAAGAATTTTCATATCTGCCAACTTGCTTTCTAGTTCAACTATTGGTTTTTCGAAATCTAAATGCATAGGTTCTTTATTGTTCAGGGCAAATGTAGAAAGAAATCATATTTGATAATTTTATAATGTGGATAATTACTTCAAATTATTTGAAATTTAGTGTTGCATTTGAAATATCAAGGGTATAGCTTTGCGTCACCATTAAGGTACGGTGTGGTAGTTCAGCTGGTTAGAATGCCTGCCTGTCACGCAGGAGGTCGCGGGTTCGAGTCCCGTCCATA